>NZ_JBHRTF010000003.1:0-718056 GCF_042646205.1 Cellvibrio fontiphilus
TTGCTGACAGGCTGGAGTGCTCAGGTTAGTCACCAGGTTAGGCAGTGAATCCGGCTCGATGATCGCAATAATGCGCAATTCACGGTATTTCGGATCGGCAAAGATAGACGCCAACACATCGATGTACTCGGTGCGATAGCGGGTAGTGCCTTCCACGCCTTGTTTCAACTCGCCGTTGGATGCCAGCGCATGGCAATCGCGGTTGGGCAGGTCATAGACCACCACCTGGATGACATTGGCTTTTTGGTCGAGAGCGGCATCCAAATGGTCACGCAAACCCCAGCTACCATCGGTAGGGGCAATGGCACCGATACGATCCATCCACACCGCTGTGTTGTAACCTGCAATCTTCGAACCGCCGGTTTCTGCTTGTGCTTTGGCCGACCAGATAGGGTCTATGTACCACTGTGCACCGACAAAGGGGTTATCCAAACGCGGGCCAACACTGCCAACACTGGAGCTGCTCATGCTGACGGCTGAGCTGCTGGCGATTGAACTGCTAACAACCGAGGAGGAGCTGCTGGTCGTTGAGCTGCTAATGAGTGATGAGCTGCTAATGAGTGATGAGCTGCTGGGCGTAGAGGATGAACTCACAGCCACCGGTTGGCCGGAGCAGCTGGGCAGGGTGAAGCTGCCGGAACTGTTGCCGGTAAGACCAAAACTGGTGGAAGCGCCGGCGCCCAAACTGCCGTTGTAACTCACATTGGTCGCGGTCACGCGGTTAGTGCCGTTGCCACTCATGCTGGCGTTCCAGATGCTGGAAATCGCCGCTGGTTGCGCAAAGTTCAAATAGACCGTCCAGTTTTGCACTGCAGCGCCGTTATTGGTCACACGTACATCCAACTGATAACCGCCATTCCAGCTGCCCGTTTGGGTGACCACACAGGTGAGTGGGTTGGGGGGCATAATCGAGCTGATCGAACTGGATGACACTATGGGTAGGCTGCTTGGCGCCGCTGAGCTGGAAGACGCAGGAATGCTTGAGGAGGAGACATTGCTGCCATAGGCACGCAAACGGTTGCGTACAAAGTTGCCTGAATCGCTCAGCTGGGCTGTGCTCCAACCGCCGGTGCCGCTAGCGCCCGGCTTCAAGGCAGCCGAGGTTTCAGTTTTGTCCGAGAGCGACCAGTTAACCCAGCTGATGCCATAGGAATCCAGTAAGTTCAGCCAGTTAGTGGTTTGATCCGGGCAGATACTGCCATTGCCGGTGTACTCACTGTTGCCCCATTCGGTTGAAAAGATGGGCAGTTTTGCATCGGCAGCCGCTCTTACGATGGCGCGCAGAGGTTCCTGGTGTTCAGGTGAACAGGCGTAGAAGTGCAGGGCATAGGCGACATTGTTGAAGTTCAGCGGGCTGGCGACTACCTGATCCAAACGCTGGCTCCACACCGCTGTACCCACAATCACAAAGGCGTCTGGCGCACCGGCACGAATCACCGGAATCACTTCATTGGCGTAGGGTTTGATGGCTGAATCCCAATCCACCCCGTTAGGCTCGTTGGCGATCTCATAAATAATATTAGGGCTATTGCCGTAGCGGGCGGTGACAAGGCGGAAGAAGGCTTTGGCCTGTTCTTTGTAGGTGAGGGGGTTACCGTCACTCAGAATGTGCCAGTCCACAATCACATACAGGTCATTGGCGATGGCTGCATCTATACCGCGCCAGAGGGTATCCAGCACTGCCGGATTATCCAGATAGCCGCCTTCTTTGGTGTACATCGCGAGGCGCACGACGTTGGAGTTCCAGTCATCGCGCAACCATTTGAAGCTGCTGCTGTTCACATACTGCGGGAACCAATGCAAACCATGGGTGCTCATGCCGCGCAGCTGGAATGCCTCACCGCGCTCGTTTACCAAGCGGCCATTCGCTGTGCGCAGGCGACCGTTTTGGCTGACCAAACGCCCGGTTGCATTACTCAGGCTGGAAGTGCTTGAGCTGCTTGACGGCGTGCTGGAGCTAAGTGCACTGGAGCTGGCGGCGGTAGTGGTGCCGTATACCGCGACATCCCAGAGCGAATAACCCCAAGCCGGGTTGGCTTTACTGGTCATGTTGATGCGCAGGTAGCGCCCCTGACCGGTCACGCCGATATTTTCCACACCCCCGGTGCCATTGGACTTGGTATACAGGTTGCTCCAGTTGATGTTGTCGCTGGATACCTGAATGTTGTAACCGCTGGCATAGGCTGCTTCCCAGCTCAGGCGAATCCCGGTGAGGTTGTAATAAGCGCCAAGGTCAACCGATAAGCTCGCGCTGCCGGCGGTTAATGCGGATGCCCAACGAGTGGTGCCATTGTTATCAAATGCTCTGGCGGGCTCATAGCCCGCACCTTCGGTGGAAGAGGCGACAGCGACTTTACCCAGCGCTATGTTGGATGCCGCCGAGGAGGCTGTGCTGGAGCTGGATTGACCACCAAAAATCGTGGCCAATGTGGAGGTTTGGCGAATCCCGTTAGCGCCGTTGATTAAGCGATTGCCCCAGGAGCTCAGGCTGTTAACGTTAAAATTATTCACTATGTCCAGCGATTGCGTCTCGGCATTGTTGCCAGACCAGGACCAGCCCAAATAACCGATTTGCTGTTGCTGGCTCACCGACATAATCGCGTCTTCATCGACATTGGCGCCCTTGTGGTCGGCGCCAAACTCGCCAATCACCAAGGGTAAGTTCCGGTTTCTAAAATCCTGCACATAACTTTGAACAGCCGAGAAATTGCCGTAACTCTCATACATATGCACGGAAAACACCGTGTTGCGCTCGGGGTCGGCATTAAACACGGTTGCGGCGTTGTTGCGCATGGTGTTGGACCAGTCCTGACCCCAGTTGGGGGCATCGACCATGATGCTGTGTTTGATGCCGGCCTGACGCATCCTCTGGATGGATTGGGTTTGTAGCGAGGTCCACTCACTCGCCCGGTTATTGCCCAAGGGTTCGTTGGCAATATTGATGATGACGTAGTCTTCCTGGTTATTGAGTGCGCTGCGGATATCCGCACTTAACCAGTAGTTGACGGTATCAAGCGGGTTTTGCGCGCTGCCGGAATCGCCATAGCCGGTGGCATCGTGCACTTCAAGCACGGCGATGAGCTTATTGTCCTTGCACCATTGGATGACCTGGGCAAGTTCAGCGCCACCCACGCGACCACCCAATCCACCCGTGCCGTTGGCGAGTACGATACGCACTGTATTGGCGCCAGTACTGGCAATATCCCGCAAGGCTTGGGGCGTTGTGTCTTTGTACCAAACATGGGCGTGGTTCACACCGCGCATCACGAAGGGTACACCGTTGCCTTCCACCAGCTTGCCACCCTGAACACTGAACCCGGCCATCGCAGCAGGAGAACAGAGACTCAGCGCAAGCACAGAGGCGGGCAGCCACTTTGCAAATTGCTTATGCATAAATACCTCTAGAAATTATTGTTATGGTTGATGTGGAGGTGCACGGGCGTCAGGTTTTGCTATGCCACTCCCTGTTGTGAAAATGATTACATTATTTATGTGATTTTTTATGCAATCGGTTACTTATCCGGTTGAATTCATGCCAGCTTCGCGACCGGATAGCGCCAAATACTAATAAAAATGGGGAGTTAGGCTATTCATCGGCGTCAAAACGCATAGATGGTGAGTGCCTGGTGGCCTGAAAGTGAAAAATTGTGAAGTAAGTACCCGCTGAAACAGGGGTGAATAGAAAACAAAAACCCGGGGCCTCACGACCCCGGGTTTTCGCTTTTACAAAGTGGAGACTGTTGTTACTCCTGTGGGCAGGACATTATTGCCCCCAGAGGTCATTCAACAGCTGGGTTTTGCGTGGGTCAAACCCGGTCCACTGGCCCCAACTGGTGTTGGCAGAGACTGGGTCCCAGGGAGTCAGATACCAGCCCATGGTGTCGGCTGACTCTGGGTTGATCGACCAGTAACAGGCATTGATACCCTTTTTCTTGAAGTAATTAGCCGCGGTTTGCTGCCATTGTTGGTCCACGTTGGTGGTGATGTGGCTCCACAGGGCGCGATCAGCCGGGCTGGATTTTGCAGCTGGCCAGTCCATGTTGCCGCCAAATTCACCAATCAAAATGCCGTAGCCCAGCTCACGCAGGTAACCAAAGTGCTCTTCCCAGCCTTGCTCAAGAATTTCTGGGTTGATCACTATGCGGCAATCGGCATGACCTGCTTCATCACCTTCCAGGCCTTCACACTCGGTTTGGGTTGGGTCCATAAAGTGTTTTTGTACAAACACTGAAGGGCCATAGGTGTGTGGTGAGAACAACAGGCGATCTTTAGGAATGTTCAGCGGGTTAGTGCCAGCTTCGTAGAGGTTTTCGCCCCAGTTGGGGTTCAGGTCAGGGTTGCCGTGTGGAACTGGAACCTTGGTGTCCGGGGTTCCGTCCTGGGTGTTAGCGTTACCGGAAATACCTTCAACAATAATGATCATGTTGGGGTTCACTTCGTTAATCGCTTGGTAAGCATCCTCAACCAGGCCTTTCCACTCTGCCCAGGTGTAGTCATAGGGCTCGTTGAACACATCGATACCGATGATGTTATCTACACCCAATAGCGCCGGCAGGCCTGCAATTTCTTTCAGGTTGGCCAGCCATTTTTGCTTGTCGTAAGCATGGATCTTGGTGACTGAAGCCGGGTTGCCGGTAGCCGAGCAGGAGTACTCTTCGCGGGTAAAGTCATAACCGACGCGGGTGGCATCCACATAGGGTGGGCGGGCATCCAAACGGCCGGCGCGCCAGCCGACGAAGTTGGAGCAGGAGTGGATATCCACAAACAGTTGGATGTCGTTCTGGTCAGCCAACTTGATGAAATCCTCCAGTGCCTGACGCGCGGTAGTTTGACGTACAGATGGATGGTTTTTCAGGTTGGGGTCCATACCTTGCGGGTTGTTTGCTTCCAGGGTTTGCGGCGCAATTGGTAAACGCAGCATGGTAATGCCCTGCTGTTTCAGCTCGGTCATAGTCTGCTGGATGGTGCGGCCTGAACCCTGGCTGTTATTCACCCACCACATATTGCCCACATACAACTCCATAGGTGCACCGCTGGGGTTGTTGGCATCGTTTGATGGTTCATGGCGACCTTCAAGGCCGAACCAGTTGCCGCAACGCGCTGGCAGCAGGGTACCGTCTTTGGTCAGGTTGCCCTGGGTATTGACGCGGAATACACCGCTACCCGGTGGTGTTACTGAAGAAACGCTGGAAGATGACAGCGAGGAGCTGCTGAGTGAACTCATTGAGCTACTGGAAGAGCTTCTTACGCAAATCTGCGGATGCATGGCGCAGTATTCATCGCTCCAGGTGCTGGGTGGGCAATCCGGCCAGCTATTACCCTGTGGACAGCTTAGGGATGAAGTGCTGAACGAAGAGCTGCTTCTTATGCTGGATGAAGAGCTGGTCAGCAGACTGCTGGAGGAACTTGCCGGTATGGATGATGGGCTGCTCGATGAGCCAGGGTTCACCGGGCCCCACGGATCTGGCTGGCCATCGCAAGTTGAGTAGGAAATACAGCTGCGATTGTTTTCATAACCCCAGCCAGAGGTAGTGCTGGTACACAGTGGGTAGAGGGTGCCATACCAGTTACATTGCGCCGCATTGGTAATAGCCGATGAGCTGGCGCGGCTGGACGCGGGTACCGAGCTGCTTGATGGTGGTACTGAACTGGCAACACTGGAAGGGGTGGATGAAGTATTGCCGCCACTACAGGCTGCACCATTTACGGTAGGACGCTCAACAGCGCCACCGTTGGTAACGCCCTGGAAACCGAATTCCACGGTTTGACCGGGTTGTATATTGCCATTCCAGCCCAGATTCGTGGCAGCGTAGGGGTTGTTACCAGTCAGGTTGGCGTTCCACAAATTGGTCACGCGGTTAGTGTTGTACTGCCAGCTAACATTCCAGCCATTGATGGCCGTGGTGCCGGTATTAGAAATACGAACGGCTGCAGTAAAACCAGAACCCCAGCTATTGGTTACTACATACTCACAACCGGCAGCGGCGACATTCGAGAACGAAGCCAGCGCGAAGCTGACGCCGATCAGGCTCACCGCCCGTTTTAACGGAGCAGCAAAGCGGTTGGAGGGAGAAGTCACATGTCCCATTATTCAAGCCTCAATTATTATGGTGACTGTCAGTCCGCCGCTAGCACTTGCTAACCTGCGTAAAACAGCCGAGAAAAGATCGCAAAATGAATGCGATCACCGTTTCTGGACGCAATAGACTCCTCGTCACCTGCATCCAAAACTCTTCTCACGTTCTCCGAAGTCACCACATTGTTGTATTGATAATGGCTTGCCCGATGCTGTAATCCGTTGGTTGAACACAAACTATCGGGAAAGTAGCGGTACTCTTTATTGATACTTATGGCCGCTGTGTAGGACAACTCACATTTATACGGTAATCATCGCGTTACATCTGTTGACTGTGTCTCATTGACCATTTGCCTTGGAGGACTGATGCGCCAAAAAAGTGCAGTTTTGCCTTTTGGCATTTAAGTCTTCTTGCAAAACTATTTTTATAACGCGATTTATAAAACGGTTTATTAAGCGATTCGCTTTCAATAAATACCTCTATCTCCCTCGATTGTTTCACCCATCAGCGGAAACTCCACCACTGATTGCCGCCCAAGGTTTGATCAGTCAAATTCAATCAGTTAATATCACAATCAATCAATGAGTTAATCAAACAACCAGCTGAGCGGTATTTCTGAATGAAACCTTTTTTTGGCCTGCGGGCCCATGATTTTGGCACTTTTCCCCCTCAAGAACTGGCCGCGCGTATTGCCAGTTCCGGCGCCACCTGCGTGCAACTGGCCTTGGCCAAGGCATTTCCCGGTGGGCATTTAATGCCAGCAGAATTTGGCGATGCCGGGTTGGCGGAGATTCGCACTGCGTTTGCGGCGAATGGCATTAGCGTCGCGGTGATTGGCTGTTACATAGATACCGTTGCGCTGGATGAAAACGCGCGCGAATTTTCCTTTAAACGGTTTGAGGCGCATATCGATGCCGCCGCTGCACTGGGTTGCAATGTTATTGGCACCGAAACCGGTTCACCAATTCCATACCTTGATCAGCCCGATGGCCGCGAAACTGCTTTTCGTGTTGCACTGCAAGGGCTGCATCGCTTGGTAAAAGCGGCGGAACAAAAGGGCATTCGCGTGGGAGTGGAGGCGGTGGCGGAATATCACGCGCTCTCAACCATCGAGCATATTCGCACCATGATTGCGGAATTTAATTCGCCAGCGCTGGGGATTATTTTTGATCCGGTGAATTTAATTCCGCTCGCCGGTGTGAGCGATATGGATGCATTTCTGGATGAATGTTTTGCCACCTTTGGCGAGCGCATAGTGGCGATTCATGCCAAAGATTACCAAATGGTGCCCAGCGAAAAAGGCTTGGTAAAACTCGGCGATTTACCTGTAGGTACAACCGGTGTGATGGATTGGGTAGGGGTATTTAAACGGCTGATCGCCGCAGGTAAACACCAGGTGCCGATTTTGCTGGAGGACACCAGCCCTGCACACGCGTTAGATTCATTTGCGTATTTACAGCGCGCTTGGGATGAAGCGTTATTATTGGCAAAATAATACGGCTGTAAAAATTAACCCCTGGTATTGAGCGCGGTTTCTGTGCTCATACCGGGGGTTTTTATTGCGCTAAAAACGCGGGGTTATTTACCCACGTTATTTTTACCCCACAATTTTTCGTAGGGCCAGCCGGATAAATCTTCAACTATTGCGCGGCTCTGGTCGCTGGAAGGTTCAGTCGCGCCGGATTTTAAATGCGCGATTTCACTCATCAATAAAGCGTGGGTACTTTTATTTAATTTAAAGCGACTCGCCACAAAAAAGCCGAACAGTAGTAACAGGATCGGGCCAATCACCATGACCAGTACGATGGTATTAATCGCCTCGGTAGTTTGGGTTTCACTGCCCGACATAAAACCGCCCCATTCAATCACAATACCGACAAACATCACCGCAACGGCTTGCGCTGCTTTACGGATAAAAGTCATCACTCCCGCAAAACTACCTTCGCGGCGTTTGGCGGTCACTATTTCATCCACATCGGCAATATAGTTGTACACATTCCAGGGAATATAATTCAGTGCACCGCGCCCTAAACCCGCCAGCACTACCGCACCGAGTAACAAATACAGCGGCGGTAATTCACTAAAGGTTAAAAATAAACACAGTAAGGCAAGAATACCGGCGATATAAAAAGACACCGCCAGGCGATAGGTATAAGAGGGGCCAATACGAATCACCAGTGCAATCGCCAAAGCAACAGCAGCAAGTTGTGCGATGTAGGTATTGGCAATAAGCGATGAGGCAATTGCCACCGAGCCGCCCAAGGCAAACACAATAAAATAGGTGAAGGCCGCGTTAAAAATATCCTGGCTGATGTAACCGCCCAAATACATTCCCAAGTGCAAACGGAAGGCGCGAATGCGCAAGGTGGATGACAAATTTACAAACACCATTTTTAGTGCGGTGAAGGCTGAACCCTGTGGTTTGTCGGGTAATTCCGCTCCCGGTTTAGGTTCGTCTTTATGTTCTCTTTCCCAGGTAAATAAATAGGTAACGCCAATTACCAGCATAAAGGCCAAGGCAAAAATAATTCCCATAATCAAAAAGGTTTCGGAATTTTCTTTGCCGCCGACGTAATTAACAATCCAGTTGGGCAGTATGCCCGCGAAAATAGCAGACACTTGCCCGGTTAAAATACGCGCGCCGGCGAACTTGGCTTTTTTGGTGTAGTCGTCGGTCATTTCCGCGGCGAGTGTTTCGTAAGGAATTAATACCGAGGCATAAACCAATTCAAAAAATACAAAGGTCAGCAGGTAATACCAGTAGTGTTGGTCTGCAACCCACATAAGGGCGAAACTGGGCAATAAGGGAATGGCAGCGAGTAAAAATATCCGGCGACGACCGAAGCGGCGGCCGATTTTGGTTTTATTTAAATTGTCGGAAATATGGCCAATCAAAGGGCTGGCAACGGCATCGATAATGCGTGCAATCGCAAAAATAGAAGCGGCTTGTATTGCCGATAGACCACAAAAAGTCGTGTAGAAAAAAATCAGCCAACCACTGATAACCGCCATTGAGCCTGCGCCCAAGACATCGGTGAGGCCATAGGCCACATAATTGCGGGTTTTTATTTCGCGTACAGCCATAATTGTTACCGCTCTTATTGTTATGAATTGTTGTGAAGGTTTTATAAAAAAGTGGTGATAAAAAGCCCCGCGCTGCGAGTGGCAACAGCGGGGAAGGAGGTGTGCAATTAAATATAACGATTCATATATTCCACCAGCGCCAGAATCGCCATGGATTGGCCATAGGGCATAGAGGTCAATGGAATATCGCGATAGCCCTGCAAATCGTTAAATACTGGTGTACCAAACGAAACCTGTTGCAATTCACCGTCGTCGCTAATGTTAGCGAGCACTGCTTTAATCGCTTTCACTGCCATGGCTTCGTATTTGGAATCCAAATAACCTTTGCGCACAGCTTTTAAAATACCGTAGGCAAAACCGGCCGCGGCAGAAGCTTCCAGGTAAGAGGTTTTGTCGTTAATCAGCGTATGCCACAAACCGCTTTCATCTTGATAGCCTTCCAGCGCTTTTACTTGCGCTTCCAGGGTTTCAATCAAAAATAAACGCGTGCTGTCGTGCGGTGGCAAATCCAGCAGTTCAATAAATTCCGGGATCGCAATAGTCACCCAGCAGTTGCCACGGGCCCAGAGTGCATCGGCAAAGTTATGGCGACCATCAAAGGTCCAACCGTGGAACCACAAACCGGTTTTGCGATCTGCCAAATATTTGGTGTGCAACATAAATTGGCGTTTGGCTTCTTCCACATAGGCCGGGCGGTTCATTAACAAACCAATTTTGGCGAGTGGCAGCACACACATCATTAAGGTGTCATCCCAAATTTGTTGGTAGTTCACCGAGTTAAACACTATGTGCTGCAAGCCGCCTTCTTCAGTGCGCGGCATTTCATTCATGACCCACTCAGCCCACACATCCAAATAGGGTAGGTAGCTGCGCGTGCCCAAACGCTCTGCTAAATAGGCGAGGGTGAGGAAAGGCGAAACGGTATTCACGTTTTTGGTGGGGGTGCCGGCTTCAAAACGGTTTTTAAACCAGTCCTGCATGATTTGCAGCGGCTTCTCGTCACCGGTGATATCCCACAGCTTGAGCAAACCGTAAAGGCCAACACCGTGAGTCCACTCCCAGTCATTCCAGCCTTTGGTATCAATTACGCGTCCATCATCCAAACGCAGCAGGAATTCACCGCTGGTGTCTTTGATGTTAACCAGATTATCAATCAGCTTATCAATGGTGCGCGTCAACTCGTTGCGCGCGATACCTTCTACTGTAGCAACCATAAAATACTCACACATTATTGTTGGCAAAAACGTTGGCAGAAATTGCCGGCAAAAACCGGACTCGGGAATGTTTAAAGGATCATAACAGTGATCTTTCAATGTGTCGATCATATTCGATCATATATAGTCAATATGATTCAAGTGTGATACAAATAGGCCATGCTTCATGTGCAGCTTAGTCTTAATAAACGATAAAAGAACGCCCCTTGGGGTGTATGCAGTGAGTAGAGTCCATGAACCGCCGAGACCTTTTCCGCTACAGCGCTCTGGCCGCCAGCTTGCCGTTAATGGCGGGCACCCGCCTGAAGGCGGCGCAATCCAGTAGCCGCAACCCTCTGCTTAGCCAATCCAATCAGCTGGGCTGGCTGGATACCACCGAACCGCGCGCAGCTTGCGGTTACACCTGGGGTCAGCCTTGGTCGCAAGGCTCGCTCAATGCCGACGACAGACTGCAGTTAGTGAGTGAAGCAGGTCAGCCGCTGCCATTGCAAACCTGGGTAACGGCGACCTGGCCAGATGGCTCGGTAAAGTGGACTGGTCACGCGACAGCCGCCGGGCAAGCGCTGGGGCAGAAATTCCAAGTCGAAAAAATCGACCCAAAAAATCGTGCTCCTAAAGCCAAACACGCGATAAAAATTACCGAATCCGATAAAAAAATAGTGATTGATACCGGCGTGATTCGCTGCGTGGTGAATACCCAAGGTGAGGTGATTATCGATGAAATCACCCGCGCCAAAAAAACACTGCTACAAAACGCGCGCTTTATTGGCCAGCGACAAAATCAAGCGGAAACGGATGGCGAGCAGCCACTGCAGATAGAACATTTTTCCGCGCAGATAAAACAGGCTGACATAGAACAGCGCGGACCGCTGCGCGCGGTGGTGAAATTATCGGGAATCCATCGCACAGAAAACGGCCGTGAGTGGCTGCCATTTTCATTGCGCTTGTATTTTTATGCCGGTGGCGATGCTGTGCGCATCAGTCACAATTTTATTTTTGATGGCGATGAACAGCGCGATTTTATTCGCGCACTGGGTTTGCGTTTTGATGTTCCGCAGCGCGATGAAACCTACAACCGCCATGTGCGTTTTGTGGGCGAGGGCAGTGGCCTTTGGGCAGAGTCGCCGCAAGGCATTACCGGTTTGCGGCGCGACCCGGGCCAAGCGGTGCGCGAGGCGCAAATAAATGGCATCGCCACACCTGCATTAAATACCTGGGATAAACGTGTGAGTGAGCGATTGCAATTTATTCCGGTGTGGAATGATTATTCGCTCGCACAATTAAATGCCAAGGGTTTCAGTATTAAAAAACGCACTAAAGCCGGTCACGCCTGGATTGATGCCGATCAAGGCGGGCGCGCCAGTGGTGTCGCTTATATAGGCGGTGCAAGTGGCGGTGTGTTGTTTGGCATGCGCGATTTTTGGCAATTGCATCCCACTCAAATTGATATTCGCAACGCGGGCACCGCAACCGCACAAGCGACCCTGTGGATCTGGTCGCCCGATGCCGCGCCAATGGATTTGCGTTTTTATCACGACGGCATGGGCATGGACAGCTACGCCAAACAACTGGAAGGTTTGGAAATCACCTACGAGGATTACGAGCCAGGTTTTGGTTCGCCGCAAGGCATAGCACGCAGTAGCGACTTCACGCTTTATGCCCTGGATGCAACACCATCGCGCGAGCGCTGCATTGAGCTGGCTGATTCCATTCGCGCGCCGGCACAAATTATTGCTGCGCCGCAAACCTATTTGGATGCCGGGATTTTTGGCGGCCTGTGGAGCCTGCCGGATCGCTCAACACCGATTAAAAAAATTCTGGAAGACCGTTTGGATTGGTCGATAAATTTTTACCAGCAGCAAGTTGATCAACGCCACTGGTATGGCTTTTGGAATTACGGTGATGTCATGCACACCTACGATGCGGATCGCCATGTGTGGCGCTATGACGTGGGTGGTTTTGCCTGGGACAATTCCGAACTCTCGCCGGATTTGTGGCTCTGGTATTCATTTTTACGCAGCGGTGATGCGCGCGCCTTTCGTTTGGCAGAGGCCATGACTCGCCACAATCGCGATGTGGATATTTATCATCTGGGGCGCTTTGCCGGTTTGGGTACTCGCCACAATGTGCAGCACTGGGGTTGCAGTGCCAAACAATTGCGCATTAGCACCGCGGCTTATCGCCGCTTCCATTATTTTTTAACCGCCGATGAACGCACCGGCGATGTGCTCTGGGAAGTGGCCGAGGCGGATAAACAATTAGTGAATTTATTGCCCACCCGCAAAGTAAACCCGAGTGCTGCTGCCGATAAAAATACCCATATTGGCATAGGCACAGATTGGGGTTCTGCCGCCGCCAATTGGTTAACTGCTTGGGAGCGCAGCGGTGATGTGCGCTATAAAACCTGGTTGGAAAATGCCATGCGGGTAATTGGCAGCAATGACCTAGGATTTTTTGCCAAGGGCTACCATTTTGATATTAAAAGTAAAACCATGAGGGTTATTCCTGCCGATCCACTAACATCCGGCGAACCAAAACGTGTGTCGCATTTGAATGCGGTGTTTGGATTAATTGAAATCTGTGCTGAGTTAATTCAATTAATCGATGTGCCGGAATTTAAAGCGGCCTGGTTGCGCTACGGGCGTTTTTACAGTGCACCGGCTGCGCAGCAAACGGCTGAATTTGGCGTGAGTTTAACCGGTAATAATCTCACCAATGCCCACTCGCGTTTAACCGCTTATGTCGCGCAGCAAACCGGCGATGCTGAGTTGGCAAAACGTGCATGGAGTGAATTTTTCCGCGAAGCGAATCATGTACCTGAGGTTAAGCGGGTGGAAGGGCCGCTGGTGTTGAATCCAGTGGATGAGGCCGCATGGGTTTCCACTAATGACAGCGCGCAATGGGGGCTGGCGGCAATTCAGAATTTGGCGCTTATTGGTAATGCGCTGAAAAAATAATTTAATTAACAATATTTTTTACCGAGGTGAATACTTTGATCGCTGCAAACGTTGAAGACTATCGTTTATTGGCTAAACGCCGTTTACCAAAATTTTTATTTGAATATATCGATGGTGGTTCGTTTAGTGAAACTACATTGCGGAATAACTGTGCCGATTTACAAACCATTGGTTTGCGTCAGCGAGTATTGCGCGATATTTCCAACATCAACACCGAAACCGAATTATTTGGTCAGCATTTAAAACTGCCGATTATTCTCGGGCCAGTGGGTATTGCCGGGTTAAATGCGCGGCGCGGTGAAGTATTGGCGGCGCAGGCCGCGCAGGAAAAGGGTGTGCCCTTTTGTTTGTCCACGGTATCGGCCTGTTCGATTGAAGAAGTGCGTTCGCAAACGCAGGAACCACTCTGGTTCCAGTTGTACATGATTAAAGATCGCGGCTTTTTAAATGCGATGTTGGATCGCGCCGTTGAGGCGGGCACTAAAACACTCATGTTCACTGTGGATATGCCGGTGCCTTCATCGCGCTACCGCGATATTCGTTCGGGCTTGTCGGGCGGCAGTATGTTGCGCCGTCAAAGTGCGCGCATTATGCAATCCTTGATGAGCCCGCGTTGGGCCTGGGACGTGGGTATTTGTGGTCGCCCGCATTCACTCGGCAATGTGGCGCACGTATTGGGTAAGGGCGCAGGCATCGATGAATTCTGGAGCTGGATGAGCAAAAATTTTGATGCGAGTGTGACCTGGAAAACCCTTGAGCAAATTCGCGAAAAATGGAAAGGCGATTTAATTATTAAAGGCATTTTGGACCCGGAAGATGCGCTGGAAGCAAAAAAACTCGGTGCCGATGGTTTGATTGTGTCCAATCACGGTGGCCGACAATTGGATGGTGCACTCTCATCGATTCGCGCACTGCCACCGATTGCCGATGCGGTGCAGGGCGATATCAAAATTTTGCTCGACAGTGGTATTCGCACGGGGCTGGATATAGTGCGCGCAATCGCATTAGGTGCAGACGCTGTAGTGATTGGCCGCGCCTGGGTTTATGGTTTGGCCGCGCAAAAGAAACAAGGCGTCAGCAATGTGCTGGATATTCTGGGGAATGAATTGCGTGTGGCCATGGCACTGGCCGGCTGCCCATCGCTTAAAGACATTACCCCAGAGATTTTGGTGAAATAAAGCTACCGGCTAACACGAGGCTAATAATGAAAATAAATAATCTAACGCGCTGTATTTTACAGCGCGCGCTGTGGTTCTTTTTATTGTTAATCAGCGCTGCCGCCAGTGCGGATGACACAGCGCCTCACAAAACCGGTAAAACCAAGATTTTTATCGCGGGTGACTCCACGGCTGCTACCTACAATCTGCCTGACCAACAAGGCTGGGGTGCGCTACTGGGTGACTATATTAATACCGATAAAGCCGAGGTGATTAATCGCGCGCGTGGTGGTCGCAGTTCCCGCACTTTTATCAGTGAGGGTTTGTGGCAAGCGCTAATCGATGAAGTATCGGCGGGCGATATCGTTCTTATTCAATTTGGCCACAACGATGCCAGCCCGGTAAATGATGCAACCCGCGCGCGCGGTACCTTGCCGGGCATAGGCACAGAAGCCATCACCATCAATAACCTGCTCACCCAACAACAGGAAACGGTTTATAGCTTCGGCCACTACATGCGCAAGATGGTGAATGATGTGCGCGCAAAAAATGCCACGCCGATTTTAATGTCGCTCACCCAGCGCAATGTATGGCAAGCCGGAAAATTGGAACGCCACGGCAGCTACGGGCGCTGGGCCTATGAATTGGCACTGGAGCTGAATACCCATTTTGTGGATTTAAATAATCTGGCGGCGGATCAACTCGAAGCACTGGGTGAAGAAAAAACCGCTGCACTCTACCCAAAAGATCACACTCACTTTAATCCGCAGGGCGCGCAGCTGCATGCAGAGATTGCACTTGCGGCCTTGAAGGGTTTGCGTCCTGATCTACTTGGCGGCTTGCTTAATGAAAAAGGCACAGCTATAGCTGCTGATGAAATGACCTGGCTGCGTTTGCCCATACCTGCCAATAACAATTTGCGTTCAGTTTTTTTAATTGGCGACTCAACAGTACGCAACGGCGGCGGCATTGGAGCTAATGGCGAATGGGGTTGGGGCGATTTTTTGCAGCCGCATTTGAATAATAAAAAAATCAATGTCGTTAATCGCGCAGTGGGTGGTTTAAGCAGTCGCACTTTTTACACCGGCGGTTACTGGCAGCGCACGCTAAATATGATGCGCCCCGGCGATGTATTGGTGATGCAGTTTGGCCACAACGACAACGCGCCCATTAACGACAACAGCCGTGCGCGCGGTACGCTCAAAGGTGTAGCCGATAATTACGAGCAAATTGAAAACCAACTGACCGGAAAGCCGGAAAGGGTTTATAGCTACGGTGGTTATTTGCGCAAATTTATCGGCGAAGCCCACGCTCGCGGTATTACCACTGTGATTTGTTCACCGGTGCCGCGCAAAATATGGGATGGTAAAAAAATCGCCCGCACACCAGATTCCTACCCCGATTGGGCGCGTCAAGTTGCACTGCAAAGTGGTAGTGCATTTATCGATTTAAATAATCTTGTTGCCGCTGAATATGAACACTTGGGTGCAAAAAAAGTAGATCAACTATTTGCGGATAAACACACCCATACCAGTAAAGCCGGGGCGGAATTAAATGCCGCTGTAGTTGCGGCACAATTAAAACCGCTCTTGGGTTTGTGATGTATTAATCGGCGAGGTATGTCATGCGAGTATTTACTGTAAACAAGCAATACACATTCCTGATCATGGTGCTATGTCTAGTGCTGGGTCTATCTGCCTGCTCGGAAAAAGCACGGGAGAAAAATCCCGCGACTGGTGCCTCGTTAAGCAGTAGCGATAAGCCTGCTACTACTGAAAAAATAGCGCGGCAAATAGAGCTGCTGGATCGCGGTTTAATCGCCGTGCCCGGTGCGGAAGGTGTGTTGGTGAGTTGGCGAAAATTGCAGCAGGACGCAGCGGGCTTTGCAGTAGATATTTATCGCGATGGTAAAAAAATTACCGAAACTGCAGTCAGCAGTCGCAGCAATTTTTTAGATACCAAGGGCAAGGCCGGTGCAAATTACGAGTTGCGTGTGGGTGAACAAGTGATTGCAACAACACAGGCCTGGGATCAACCCTTTCTAAATATTCCAATCACCCCACCGGCCGATGACAAAACCCCGGATGGCCAGGTTTATTCCTACAGCGCCAATGATGCGAGCGTGGGTGATTTGGATGGCGATGGCCGCTACGAAATTGTATTGAAGTGGGACCCGAGTAATTCCAAAGATAACGCCTTTGGCGGTTATACCGGCGTTACTTATCTCGATGCATATACGCTGGAAGGCGAACAATTATGGCGAATTAATCTTGGCAAAAATATTCGTTCAGGCGCGCATTACACCCAATTTATGGTGTACGACTTTGACGGTGACGGGCGCGCAGAAATTGCTATGAAAACCGCAGATGGCACAATCGATGGCGAGGGAGCAATCATCGGTGACGCCAAGGCGGATTGGGTGAGTCACGGCGGTGAGTTGGAAGTGCGCGATCGCACGGGTTCAGTAGTAACAACCGACGGAAAACTAATGGGCCAATTAACTGGCCGCGTACTAACCGGGCCGGAATATTTTTCCGTTTTTGAGGGGGCAACGGGAAAAGTATTGGACACGGTTCCCTACATCCCCCAGCGTGCACCGGGTAACGATAATCCAACCGCCGAACAAATGAAAGCGGTGTGGGGGGATGGTTACGGCAATCGCTCCGAGCGTTATCTGGCCGGTGTTGCCTATTTGGATGGTGTGCGTCCCAGCGTAATTATGGCGCGCGGTTATTACGCCCGCAGTGTAATTGCCGCTTACGATTTTCGCGCAGGGAAAATTTCTACCCGCTGGGTGTTTGATTCCGAAGCCAAGGATGTTCCCCAGGGTTTTAGCGGGCAGGGCAATCATCAATTATCGGTTGCCGATATAGATGCTGATGGTAAAGACGAAATTATTTACGGCGCTATGGCCATTGATCACGACGGCTCGCCCAAATGGACTACTGGTTTTGGTCATGGTGATGCGCTACATGTTTCCGATTTGGATTTGGAAAATCCCGGTTTGGAATCTTTTAATGTGTATGAAGGTGTACGCGCTAATGGCGGAGTGGGTTCAGCGTTAATTGATCTTGCCAGTGGCAAGGTATTGTGGAAAAAATCCGCCGAAAAAGACAACGGCAGAGGCCTCGCGGCCGATATAGATCCGCGTCACCCGGGTGCAGAAAATTGGGCACTTAATGCAGCGGAATTATTTAATGCAAAAGGTGAAACCATTGCCCCGGTGCGACCACAGCAAGTGAATTTTGCCATCTGGTGGGACGGCGATACACAGCGCGAACTTTTGGATGGAACCAGCATTTACAAATGGGATTGGCAACATAATGCCAGTGTGCCGCTATTAGTTACCCAAGGCACTAGTTCCAATAACGGCACCAAAGCTAACCCGGCGTTGTCGGGCGATATATTGGGTGATTGGCGCGAGGAATTAATACTGCGCGCACAGGATAATCAATCACTGCGCATATATTCCACCAGTATTCCCACGGATATTGGTATGACAACACTGCTGCAGGACTCGCAATACCGCGTTGCCCTTGCATGGCAAAACACGGCCTACAACCAGCCGCCACACCCCGGTTTTTCACTGCCGCAAACAGCGAACGCTGAATAAAGTTTATTCTACTAGGTGTTGAAATTATGCCATTAACAACAAAACGCACCCTGCTCAAAACCATAGCGGTAATGCCGTTTTTACCATCCTGTGTTTACTCCAGTCGCGACAAAAAAATGAACACAACACAATTGGAAACACCCTTCGGTGCTATGCGTGTGACTGCACCTTCATTTGCGGGATTAAAATTATTTAACATTATCGATTTTGGCGCAGACCCGGCGAGTCAACAAAAAACCTCAGCAGCAATTCATGCGGCTATTGCTGCCGCTGCTGAATTTGGTGGTGTGGTTATTGTGCCGCCGGGTGTGTGGCCTAGCGGAAAAATCCATTTAAAAAGTCATGTGAATTTACATATCGCCGAAGGTGCAGAATTAGTTTTCTCCAGCAACCCGCAGGATTATCTGCCCGCGGTGCACTCAACCTGGGAGGGATTGGAGTGTTACAACTATTCGCCGTTGATTTACGCCTACGAGTGCGAAAATGTCGGGCTCAGTGGTAAAGGAAAATTAATTGCCAAGCTGGATATTTGGCGCGAATGGTATGCCCGCCCTAAACCCCATATGGATGCATTGGTTGAACTCTATTACATGGCCCATAAAAATGTTCCGGTGCAACAGCGTGACATGACCCAAGGCAGTGCCAACCTGCGGCCGCAATTTATTCAATTCAATCGTTGCAACAATGTATTGATTGAAGACGTGTCCATTAACAACAGCCCTTTCTGGGTTATCCATCCTTATCTGTGCAACAACGTGACTATTCGCGGTGTGAAGGTGAATGCCCACGGGCACAATAACGATGGCGCCGACCCGGAAATGTGCACCAATGTACTGATTGAAAATTGTATTTTTGATCAGGGCGATGATGCGATATCGGTGAAATCCGGCCGCGAGTTTGATGCCTGGCGATTGAGCACGCCCTGTCGCAATATAGTTATCAGAAATTGCGTTGTAAAAAATGGCCATCAATTATTAGCCATTGGCAGCGAAATTGCGGGTGGTATCGAAAATGTATACATGCACTCCTGTGTGGTAGAGCCAATTACCAACACCAAAATTCCCCCGCTGACCAACTTACTTTTTATTAAAACCAATGAGCGCCGTGGTGGTTTTGTTAAGAATATCTATATGGAAGATATTACTGCCGATAATTTGCAAGGTGGTGTAGTCGCTATAGATACCGATGTGCTCTACCAATGGCGCAACCTGACTCCAACCTTGGAGCGCAAATTAACTCCTATTGAAAATATAGTGGTTTCCAATGTGCGCGCAAAAAGCGCCAGCTATGTTTGCAGTGTAAATGCAACTGCGGAGCTGCCGGTGCGCAATCTTACACTTGAAAATATCAAAGTGAATTCTGTGTCAGGTAAAGCGCTTGCCACTGAGAATGTGGTGAATTTTAAGTTTAATTAAACCTGCACAAATAGGGTGGTTTGTTTAACCCTTGCGTGAGTCAGCGCGCCATAAGGTTTATTAAAGTTCATTAAAAAGAAGCCATCAATCGCCCTAACACTTTCATTGCTTCTTCTATTTGTGGCGTCCAGCTATTGCCATAGTTCAGGCGGATGCAGTGGCGGAAGCGGCGGGAGGCGGAGAAGATTGGGCCGGGTGCGATGCTGATGCCTTGTGCCAGGGCGAGTTTAAAGAGTTGTAGTGAATCTACCTGCGTGGGTAATTCCACCCACAGAAAATAACCGCCTTTTGGTTGGGTTACACGGGTACCGCTGGGGAAAAACTTTTCAATGGCGAGCAGCATCTGTCGCTGTTGAGCCTCCAGCGTTTCGCGCAGTTTGCGCAGGTGGCGATCAAAACCGCCGTGCTGTAAATAATCGGCAATCGCCGCTTGTGCAGGCACCGAGGGGGAGATGGTGCTCATGAGTTGCAGGCGATAAATTTTTTCGGCGAACTTTCCACCGGCTACCCAGCCGACTCTGTAACCCGGTGCCAGGCTTTTGGAAAATGAACTGCAATACATAATTAAATTATGCTGATCAAAACTTTTTAAGGGTTTGGCCTGCTGGTTGCCAAAATAGAGTTCGGCGTAAACATCGTCTTCAATCGCGGGAATTTGGTGCTTGGCGATTAATTCACAAAAGGCTTTTTTCTTGTCATCACTCATGCTGGCGCCGAGTGGATTGTGGTAACTGCTCATGACCCAAATCGCTTTAATTGGTAAACGAGTGAGTGTATCGGCCAAAGTATCCAGATCCATGCCTTCGCTTGGGTGAACCGGAATTTCTACCGCTTTTAATTTCAACCGCTCCAGCACTTGCAAGCAGGCATAAAAAGCGGGCGATTCAATGGCCACCAGATCACCGGGGCTGGTCACAGTTTGTAGCGATAAACTCAGCGCTTCCAGCGCGCCGCTGGTAATAATCAATTCGTCGGCAGTGTATTTATTGCCAGCAGTCATCGCACGCAACAAAATTTGGCGGCGCAAATTGGCATTGCCGCTGGTCATGTCGGTCACTATGGCTTGCGGCGTTATATCGCGCAGTGCTTTATTCATGGAGCGCGCCAGCCGTGGCAGGGGAAATAAATCCGGGCTGGGAAAAGCCGAACCCAAGGGAATGGTATTGGGGTCTTTAATGGAATCCAGCACGGAAAAAACCAATTCGCTGACATCCACTTCGGTCGCCGCAATTTCATGCCGCGCTTGTGCGTTGTCATTTAATTGTGGTGCAGCGAGCAGGCTGCCAGCATTGTTGCGCACCACATAACCGGAGCGTGCACGGGCCTCAATAAGCCCGCGCCGCTCCAGTAGGTAATAGGCCTGAAACACGGTGGCAGCACTGATGTTGTGGGTGCGGCTGGCGGTACGTACCGAGGGAATTTTTTCGCCCGGTTTTAAGGTGCCGGTACGAATCAGTTCGGCGATATTTTCTGCAAATTGTTCATAGAGTTTCATAAAGGAATCATAAGCCAGTCATGGATTATTTGCCTATTTTGTTTGGTAGATAAAACTGGCGGACTGCTCAATGGTCTGTTCCGGCTGATTCACATTGTTCATCTGGAAATTAAAATTGATATGACCACCCCTGTTGTGGATGGGATCATGGTGTTTGAGTGCTACCGCAACGGGCAACTCCAGGCGTTCACCGGCAGCCAGTGTCAGCTGGTAGGCTTTGGTCAAATACAGTGGCTTATCGCTTGCCAAGGTGAGTTGATAAGTTTGTATTTGCTGGGTTTTGTTGGTTAATTTCAGGCGATACACATTCACTTGTTCACCCAATGAATTAGTGCGCAATACATTGCGGTCGCGGTATGCACTTAACGCCATTTGCTCGCGCGCCTGTAAACCCAGTGCAAGAATTGCCAGTAGTACCGCAATAGCAACTAGATAGGCCACCAGACTGGTGCGCCAGCGAATGCCGGGTTTTATTGCGCTGCGTTGTGCGGACGGCAATTCCAATAAGCGCTCACTGGTATAGCTCACCAAACCGCGCGCGTAACCCATTTTATCCATCACCGAATCGCAGGCATCCACACAAGCCGCACAACCTATGCAATCCATTTGCAAGCCATTGCGAATATCAATACCGGTTGGGCAAACCTGCACACACATATGGCAGTCGATGCAATCACCCAAATTTTTTGCGCGATGATCTTCCTCTTTTCTGCGGGCTCCACGGCTCTCGCCGCGCTGTGCATCGTAACCAATAATTAATGTGTCTTTATCAAACATCACACTTTGAAAGCGCGCGTAAGGGCACATGTGGGTGCAGACTTTTTCGCGCAGCCAGCCGCCATTTAAATAGGTCATGCCGGCGATAAAAAATACCCAAAATGCATAATTGCCCTCCAGCTGCACAGTGACTAAATCGCTCACCAAATCACGCACCGGCATAAAATAACCCATAAAGGCGATGCCGGTGGCGAGTGAAGCTGCTAGCCACAAAATGTGTTTGCTGCTTCGGCGCAACAATTTATTCAGGGACCAGGGCGCCGCATCCAGTTTTACACGTTGATAGCTATCGCCTTCGGTGATTTTTTCCATCCACATAAATGCCCAGGTCCAGGTGCTTTGTGGGCAGGCGTAACCGCACCAGACTCGCCCGGCGATTACCGTTACCGCGAGTAATAGAAATGCGCTTATGCTCATTGCAAACGCGAGTAGCAAAAAATCCTCGGGTAAAAAAGTAGTGCCAAACACATAGAATTTCCGTTCACTTAAATCCCACAACACTGCTTGGTGGCCGTCCCAATTAATCCAGGCTGTGCCAAAAAATAATAGCGCCAGCACACCGGCGATACTGATGCGCAGGCGGCGAAAAACGCCACTAAAACTGCGCGTATGAATTTTTCCGCCGCGTTCAGCGGGGGTGAGTTTGCGCGAGACGGGCAGCTGCTGTACCGGAATATGTTCGCTCATGACGGGCTTCTCTCTATGTGGTCGGTCATCCCGTGCTCAGCCATCACCTGGTCAATAGGAATGCTTGATGGCTAATGGAATGCGTGCCGTCAGTATGGGATTCCATCTGTACCGGTAACAGATTCAGTTTCAGCGAAAAACACCGTAGCAGATGATCTGGTTATGACTGCAGGACGCGTATCTGATCTGTAGTAATTCTGCTTATCTGCAACTGTTTTGCAGTACAGAGCAGGGCTAAGGTAAGCGATCAACCTTGGCTGCCAATCCGGTGCTCTGTTATGTGTGTGGTGCTCTGTTATGTATAACTACGATGATTATGATTACGCGCTGGTGCGTGAGCGGGTGGAACAATTCAGGGATCAAGTGGCGCGCCGTTTGAATGGTGAGCTAACAGAAGAGGAATTTTTGCCGTTGCGTTTGCAAAACGGTTTGTATCTACAAAAACACGCTTATATGTTGCGCGTGGCGATTCCTTACGGCGTCTTATCCAGCCATCAGCTGCGCACCCTGGCGCACATTGCACGCACCTACGATAAAGGTTACGGCCATTTCACCACGCGCCAGAATATTCAGTTTAATTGGATTCAATTAGAACAGGCGCCGGATATTCTGGATTGCCTGGCGGCGGCGCAAATGCATGCGATTCAGACCTCGGGCAACTGTGTGCGCAATGTCACCACTGAAGCTTTTGCCGGTGTCGCGGCCGATGAAATTATCGACCCGCGCCCCTTGGCTGAATTGTTGCGTCAGTGGTCAACCATCAACCCGGAATTTTTATTTTTACCACGCAAATTTAAAATTGCGATTTCCTCGGCCGAACAAGATCGTGCCGCGATAAAAGTGCACGACATTGGCTTGCATCTGTATCGCGATAACAGCGGAGAAATGCTGCTGCGTGTTTATGTGGGCGGTGGCTTAGGGCGCACGCCGATTATCGGTTTAGCAATTAAAAACGATTTGCCCTGGCGCCATTTGCTCTCTTATGTAGAAGCTATTTTGCGCGTATACAATCGCCACGGCCGGCGCGATAACAAATACAAAGCGCGTATTAAAATTCTGGTAAAAGCGCTGGGTATTGCCGCCTTTGCAGAGGAAGTAGAGCGCGAGTGGCAGGCAATTAATAATGGCCCGGCGGAAATTACTGAGCAGGAATACCAGCGTATAGCGGCGTCATTTACACCACCAGACTATGCGTTATTGCCCGCGCCGGATTTTGAATACAGCACCCAATTATCTAATAACCCTGATTTTTCCCGTTGGGTTACACGCAGTGTAGTTACGCATAAAACGGCGGGTTATGCGGCTGTTATTATTTCCACCAAACCTGGCATAAGCGCGCCGCCGGGTGATGTTACCGCTGAACAAATGGAGGTAATTGCTGCACTTGCCGAACAATTTGGTTTTGGTGAAGTGCGTGTCGCCCACGAACAAAATCTGGTACTTCCGGATGTGCGCAAAGCGGATTTATTTGCCTTATGGCAAGCGCTGGATTTAATCGGCATGGCAACACCCAACGCCGGTTTGCTCACCGATATTATTGCTTGCCCCGGTGGTGATTACTGCTCGCTTGCTAACGCCAAATCCATCCCGATTGCCCAAGCGATTCAACAGCGTTTTGATGATCTGGATTATTTGCAGGGCATTGGTGAACTCAGCCTAAATATTTCCGGCTGCATGAATGCCTGTGGTCATCATCACATTGGCAATATCGGCATATTGGGTGTGGATAAAAATGGCAGCGAGTTTTATCAGGTCACCTTGGGTGGCGCTCAGGGCAATGAGAGTTGTTTGGGTAAGGTAATTGGCCCGGCATTTTCTGCTGCAGAAATGCCGGATGTGATTGAAAAAATAATCACCACTTATAAAAATTATCGCGAAATGGATGAGCCGTTTATCGATCTGGTGCAGCGAATTGGTATTGACCCCTTTAAAGAAAGCCTCTACCAAAATTCAGCATCACCGCAGCAGCAACCAGCGGAGGTTTTGCCATGAATAATGTTATTGCACTTGCGCAAAGCGGTGCGCACATTGTGGAGCAAGATCCGTGGATTTTAATTAATTCTGAAACCGAATTGGTTGAGTTTTCTGCGCACCAAAAACTGATTCTGCCCTTTTCGCTGTGGCAAAAATATCAGCCGGATACCGTATTGCATGGAGAACAGAAGAGTGAGCAAGGCTTTTGGTTGGCGCCCGATGAAGAGGAAGAGGCGGTAAAACAATGGTTAGCAGTAGTGCCACTAATTGCGCTGCAATTTCCAAGCTTTCGCGATGGCCGCGCCTACACCCAAGCCTATGTATTACGCCGCCGTTTGGGGTGGACCGGTGAATTGCGCGCAGTAGGTGATGTATTGCGCGATCAGTTAAGCCATATGCGTCACTGCGGATTTACCAGTTTTGCCATTCGCGAGGATAAATCCGCAGTGGATGCGCTAAAAGGTTTATCGGGGATTAGCGTTTTATATGGCCGCTCGGTTATTGAACCCCAACCCTTATTTCGGCGACGGTAATTTTAAATCGCCCTAGGGACACCCGCATTTGCGGGCATCCACTTTTAGCGTCGAGTGAAAATAAAAATTTGAATATTATTGTTGTGAATAATCCACCCAAGGATCAAACATCAAATCTTTCACTGCTTGTTTTTCGGCATTGCGGCGCTTGTCTTCGCGCACTTGCTCGGGGGTTGGGTTGGCGGGCAAGGGGCTTGGGGGAATATCGCTGGCGTGGTATTCCGGTTTGGGAGATTTGGGGAGCGATACAGGCAGCTTAGTGATTGGCTGATGTAATTTTGCCACTTCCAAGCCCGCTAAAATAAATGCGCCCGAGGCATAGAGCGCGGTAGTTTCGCGTTTGGTGGGCACTGGTTGGTCGCCGGCCGATTGCACCTGGCCCAGTATTCCGCTCGGCAAAATATAATTATTTAAACCAGCCCAGCCATTTAGTACTTTTGGTAAATAAATATCGCGTTCCAATAAACCGTGGTTAATGCCAAATGCCATGGCGTAGGTAAAAAATGCGGTGCCGGAGGTTTCCGGTTCAGGGTGGGCTTCCAGGTCCAATAAACTCGCGCGCCAGAGTCCATCGGGCTGTTGGTGTTTAGCGATGCTGGCCACCATCTCTTGAAATAATGTTACGTATTGCGGCCGGCTCGGATAATTCTCTGGCATGGTTTCTAAAATACGAGCAATGCCTGCCACTACCCAGCCTTGGCCGCGCGACCAGAATATTTTTTTACCATTGGCGGAGCGGCGCTCAATAAAACGTTCGTCGCGGGCAAATAAATGTTCTTTGGTATCGTACAGCCGCTGGTGCACTCGCCAGAATTGCACATTCATCGCATTAATATATTTGCTGTCGCCAGTAATGGCTGACATGCGTGTTAATACTGGCGGTGCCATAAATAAAGAATCGCACCACCACCAGACTAATTTTTGCGGTGCCGGCGTAATTGCCAAATAGGGCAGGGTGTAATCCAGCCGCTGCTGCAGCGGCATAAGTACACCGGGCAAACCGGTGCGTAAATAAATGGCCTGGTATAAATCGCCAATCGCTTGGTCGTCGGCATTAATTAAATGTACCGGTGCGCCGTGGCCCTGGTGGGCGTAATTAAAATGCTGTGCAGTGTCCATATTAAAGGCGAGCACGTCCGGTACATCGGCAACATCCACTAATTTGGCTGTGCCGACAAAAAACGTAGCGGAGATCCAGTTGGTGTTAATGTGACGCCGCTTTAATTCGGGTTTGGTTTCTATTTCTTTTAGCCGCGCCACTTCCGCTGAGGCCAGTTTTTTAACAATGTTAATCGTTTTGTCAGGCTCAGGAATTTTGTTGTTGATGGGTTCTGCCTGAGATGACATAAACATCAAGCTGCTGCTAATCGTCAGTGCTATGGCGAATATTTGGGTGAACTTCACGATAAATCCCCGTGCTGGTTGTTGTGGCTTATATAAATAATTAGGCAATAAAAAATGCCGACCTTAAATATAAGATCGGCATTTTTTGCAAGGTTAATAAGTAATGCTGGCTTCAGGGTCAGTATTTACGGTTGTGCCATCAGTCATGGTGAGTTTAAACATGTACCAGTAAGTGGTGCCGGCAACCACACCTGTATCTACCAGTGTGCCGCTTTGTGGCGCGCTGGCAATTACCCGGGTTCTGCCGCTGGCCTGCGCGCGCGTATTGCGGTAAATCTCTACCGTGCGTATGGCAGGGAAGTCCTGCAGTTGCCAACTGAGGCTGATTCCGTTGGCTACTTTGCTGCTCACTAAATTGGTTTTTGGTTGCAATATAGTAGCGACATAAACCGGCTCTGAACGCACCAGTGAATTACTCACGGCATTATCAAATTCCACCCAGTAATAATAATTTTTACTCGGTGTTGCTGTTGAATCTTGCCAGGCAATAGCATCAGTTGCCGCGCTGCCTACTAATTGGCTAGTACTAAAATCGGCGGGAATGCTGTTATTTGTTACTTCTGCGCGGTAAATACTAATTGCACGAATATCCATATTGGCTGTGCGCCACGCCAGCTGTACCGGAACCTTGTTGTTTAAAATACTAAACTCAAGTTGTGGAATTAAACTGACAGTTAATTGGGTTTTGGATGTGCCCACCGCCAGTTGGGTATGTGGTTTACCACCGCGCAGTTCCGCTGAATAAATGTAATTCACATCAGGTACTACCTGGGTGTCGATGAGTTGGCCTTGTTCGCCAATAATTCGCCCCAGGCTAATGCGGCTATTTGGATCATTTTCAATTTCACGGAATATAAGTGCGCCCTGAAATTTTGCGTTGTGGCTGTGCAGTTGCACGGTGATTTTAGTGGCATCACCACGCGCTACCAGTTTTGCCCAGGGTGCAGCATCCGCTTCGGTGACTTGATAATCAGGCACAGTTTGCATATCGCTGCCTAAATAAAAACTCGGGTGCGGCGGTTGGTTGTAACCTACGTTTTGCCAGGCAATTGCCGTGCGGTACTGCGGGTTTTGCATGAGTGTTGGAATACGTTGCTGTGTTGGAATAGGGCTGGAGAAAATCATTAGCTCGCTGCTGTCTGCTTTGGCCCAGATCACTTCCTCGCGCCAGTCACCAAAAATATCGGCCGATAATGCCGGTGTTGCTTTAGTGCCGTTGGCAGAAACGGCGCTGTATAAATCGCCATTCAAAATCACGTTGGAAAGATTATTTTCGTAATCCCATTTATAGATTTTATTGCCGTCCAGAATTTCACGGGATAAATCGCCGTCCCACCAGAGTGCAAAGTTCACTTGCGGCGGGCGAACATCGCCAATCAACTGACCATTAGCAGCCACTAGCCCGGCGACAGCAGAAGAACTCCAGTTTTCGTTGCCGGGAAAACGCGGGTCTATATCAATACTGACACCGCGACCAATATCGCCGCCGTTAGTTGGGCGGCTCCAAATAATTTGCCCGGTGGCGGCATCGTGCAATTCAACTCCATATTCCATACCGTCTTTGGTGTAGCAAGCGGGGCATTCATGCACCATAAAAATTTCTTTACCGGGACGAGTAGGGTCTATATCGGAAACATGCAGTGCATCGCCGTGACCTAAACCTGTGCTGTAGAGCGCATGGCCGTTGTCGTCGATGGTGGCAGCGCCGTAAATAATTTCATCGCGGCCATCATTATCAACATCAGCGATGGACAAACTGTGTGCACCCTGGCCGTAAACAATTTCATCACCGTTGCCATTATTGGTATCAAATACCCAGCGACTAGTGAATTTTCCATCCACCCAATCAAAGGCGGAAACTACCGCGCGAGTGTAATAACCCCGCGCCATTAACAGGCTCGGTGTTTCGCCATTTAAATAAGCAACACCGGCAAGGAAACGATCCACACGATTGCCGTAGGTATCGCCCCAGCTGCCTACGTTGCCGCGCTGGGGAACATAATCGATGGTATCCAGTGCTTCGCCCGATAAACCATCAAACATGGTTAAATATTCTGGCCCATTTAAAATATAACCGCCGCTGTTGCGATAATCCGCACTGGCATTGCCAATCACTGTGCCGCGACCATCGACTGTGCCATCTGCTGTTTTCATGGCAATTTCGGCGCGGCCATCTCCGTCAAAGTCGTAGGCGATAAATTGGGTGTAGTGCGCACCGGCGCGAATATTTTTGCCCAAATTAATTCGCCAAAGTTGTTCACCTTCTAATGTATAGGCATCGATAAATACATTGCCGGTGTAACCGCTTTGGGAGTTGTCTTTGGCGTTGGATGGATTCCATTTCACAATCACTTCGTAGTCGCCATCGCCATCCAAATCGGCAACACTCGCATCGTTAGCGCTGTAGTCATGCACCACACCTAAAATGGAATCACTCTTGGGTTTATTAAGTGGAATACTTAAATAAGCCTTGTTCCATGCCGTTGCGTTATTCGCTTTTTTATCTTGCAGGTGATGTTCACCTTCAATCATCACTTGATATTTATCGCCTGCTTTGCCTTGGCTATCCATAAAAAAAGTCGCGGATTCGAGCGGCTTTTTGGTTAACTTTTTACCGTTGCGAAATACGTGAAAGCCTTTGTTGGCTGGATCTTTTTGCAGTAAGCGCCAGCTGATGGCATTGCCGCTTGCAGTGGGAATTACAACTAAACCGCGATCCAGATCCTCCACTGATTTTTTAATTTTACAGGCTTGTGATTCAGCACAATCCTGCGTTTTGTTGTCATGCTGCTGATGCGCCTGGCTCAGCGGCGCTGATAAAGCGGTGAGTGCGCAAACGGAAATAACCGCCTTGCGCAACCAAGGCCGCTTCAGGCTGTTAAGGGATGTGTTGATGTAAGAGAGTTTCATTATTGGTTATTCTCCTTAGGGTTGATAATAAAAAACCCCGAGGATTAGTCGGGGTTTAGCGAACAATAATTACATTTTGTAGGTGAGGCCAATGGCAAATTCTCTGCCGGAATAATCGTATTGCGCCATACGACCTTCGCCTGAGTTATATACCAATACCTCTTTGGTCAGGTTGCGACCATCGATGTAAAATTTAAGTTTTTCGGTCAGGTTGTAATTGAATTTTGCATCCAAATAACCGCCATCATCGACGTACAGTGGGTTGCCTGAGCGATCAGATGCCCGCCATAAATATTCGCCGCGGAAGTTGTAAGCAAGGCGCACACCCCACACATCGGTTTCGTAAAACGCACTGATGTTGTAGCTGTCTTGTGATTGTTGGGGGAAGGGCAATTCCTCGCCGGTAATGCCATCAAATAAACCTACATCCTCCGCTTTCATATAGGTGTAGTTAACGCTACCACCTAAACCGTCAAAGGGTGCAGGCAACATGGTGAACATGGTGCTGGCCTGGAGTTCAACACCTTTGGTAGTTGCACCGGTATTGTTGTATCGCTGACGCACATCCCACACGCGGCCATCGTTAAAAAAGTCCACGTCGTACTGGGTGTCCGGATCAAAAATCCAGTTATCCATTTTTTTGGAAAAGAAAGCGGCAGACACAATTGAATCTTCATTCGGATACCAGGTTAATGCCAGATCCAACTGGTTAGCCACATAAGGATTCAAGGCCGGATTTCCCGCCGTACAGGTATTGGGAAGATCATCAATTTCGGCTTGGGTGTAGTCGTTAATTACACAGGTGGCGTTCACGTTAATGTCTGCAATGCGCGGGTGTGCCATCACTTTTGCGGCACCAAAAAATAATTCCAATTCATCCGGAATTAAACCCAGCGTCAGGTTCAGGCTCGGCAAGGTTTCTGTGTAGCCTTCCTTAATGGATTTGCGACCGTTAAATGCATCCGGGTGATCTATAGCTTCAATAGGCGCTGCATAAGCACCGGTAACCGGGTTAACTACGGGGTTACCATTAGCATCTAACTGATCCACCATCACACGGATAGTGACATCGCCATTCGCCGTGGTTTTAGTGTCCACTACCCGCACACCAAAGTTACCTTTTAACGGCATGCTGCCAATTTGCATTTCAAAATTGGCTTGGCCATAAAACGCATTGGTTGATACATCCACATCAAAATTGCCGCGATTCACATTCAAATCGTTACGGGTAGTGTTATCGGCACTAATGGCTCTCAGCTCTTCCAAAATGGCTTTGGAATCTATTGCTTGCCATGAACTTGGGGCGTAAGTACTGAGGCTGAAATTTTTAAAGAAATCAGGCGTGCTTTTGGTACGACCTTCAATCAGCGCAATTTGATCAGCCATACTCCAGACTTGGCCGTTATAGTTAGCGCCAACGTTGCGAACTATGTTGTAGGCATAGTTTGCGTTGGTAAATTCCTGGGTGTTGAATTGGTAACCGGTTTGGAATTTGGTAAAGAAACCGGCATCAGGTGAGTAGGCAAAATCCAGTTTTGCCATATCTTCCTGGGTTTCATCTTCCATGGGGCGATAGTTATAGGCGGCACCACCGGAATAACTGGCAGGATTATTCAGATCGAACTTGTTGGAGGTATCGGTTAAATCACTGGCGTTGCGGATATAGGCATTACTTAAATCAATATTTGGTAAACCTTCGCGGTTTAATGTGACCTCCATATCGACAATACCGCCCGCCCATACGGTGGTGCCGCGTGAATCAATATCCTGCTCCGAGGTTGAACGGGCAATAACACCCGAGGCCTGGAATTTATCCTGACTGTATTCAAAACCGGTTTCGAGCATACTGGTTTCTTGATACCAATCTATATCCAGTACACGGTTGCTCACGGTTGCATCGCGGGTTTTAAAACCAACGACATTTTTTCTGTCATCCACAACAACCGACTCTGGTTTTAAGCGCGCTGCAGAGTTGGTTTCAAACTGCATATTAATGTCGTAGGCCGACTTATCCCGCTCGTTATAGGTGTAACCTACATAAGCGGAGAGGCTATCGGTAAAGGCGTATTGCACCATGGTGTTTGCACTTAAACGGTCTTCCTTGCGCGCCCAAATTCCATAACGCGGTAAGTAGGGCACAAATTCCTGCCATTGCGCCAAACACACATTGCGGTCAGCGACAACTGAAATGCTGGAGCAACCGGATTGTTCGGTAATATTTTCGTATTTGGGGTTAACCGATGTTTTTGCGGCATCGCCATCGTAGTCAGCAAAACGTGCCCATTCTGTGTTGCGAATACCGTGTAGTACTGTGTCTTTATCGGCAGCAGTAACGTTTACCAGTACACCGAGTTTTTCATTAAATTTGTATACACCAATTAAATTGGTTTTGGGCATGGCATCGCCAATCAAATCGTTGTATTGCACTTCGCCATTGGCCGAAAAAAAGTTATTTTCAAATTCATTGGGTTTGCGCGTGTTCACTTGAATCGTGCCGCCAATACCACCTTCAGTTAAACGCGCTTCTGAACCTTTAATAACGTCCAGTGATTTAACTAACTCGGAAGCCATATCGCGGAAGTCCACGCCGCGGCTGCCGCCCATGCCCATGGCACCTACGCTGTTTAATTCCACGCGCAGCAAATCCGGGTCTACACCGCGCACGCTCACCGATGAACCTTCACCGTTGTCGCGACCAATTTGTACACCGGGAATACGCTGTAATGCTTCGGCGATATTTTTATCGGGGAAGGCGCCAATATCTTCGGCGACCAGAGAGTCAGTCATGGTCACCGCCGCTTTTTTGCGGTCGAGTGCGCTGCGCTGACTAAAACGAATGCCGGATACCTCAACTTCTTCAATGATTTCTTTGTCGGCATTGTTGGTGACGCTTGCCGCTTGTTGCGCAAGGGCACTGGGGGTCAAGCTAACTAAACCTGTACCGGCAACCAGCAGGGATGCAATACCACTGGCGAGCAACTTGCGTGAAAACGGGAGATTGTCGGCTGTTTTACGTGATGATTTAACGTGATTGAAATTAATCATTATTCCCTCTCTTTTATATTATTAGCGGTTATTTTTACTGCGATTTGGATATTAATATCTGATTTATTCATGGTCAATCATAAATAATCACATATATGGTCAATAGCAATCATGTGTGGTCATAGGTAACATCACCTGTAACCCTGAACAGAGAGGGGTTTGCGCCATGGCGTCTCAATCATTTTTATTGAGCTGATGGTTGTCGTTGTTGTTTTTATTGTTGTTGCTGCGCGGGCATTCCATGCAAACAACAAAAGCTAAATGCAAACAATAAAAAAGCGGCCTCATCCAGGATGAGGCCGTTTAAATAGTTCGGGCAGTAATATTGCGACTGGGATGGAACTCAGGTGATGAATGCTCGGTTGGGCGAGCCTTGCGTTAAAGCTCTACCGCGTAAGCGTGAATAGGCCCGTGCATATTGGAGCGGAACACCAAATATTTTCCGTCTGGCGAAAACTGCAGGTTGGGTTCTACGCGGTAGTCGTGTTTGTGCATGTCCACGAGCTTGGTGCTTTTTAATTTGCCGGGGCGAATTAATTGCGCGGCATTGGGGGCGCTTACCGCTATGTCTTGAATAATTTCCGGTTCAAACAAATAAATATATTTGCCGTCTTCGGCGCGCGCGACCATCTCGTGATCGCTGCCATCACCGGCCAGCATTTTTCCATCGCGCGAAATTTGGTAATGCACAGACCATTCGTTGCGCTCCAGGTGATACCAGTGGCGCTGTTGGGTTTCCATATGGTAAGTGGCCAACCAAAAGACTTCGCCGCGCGGGGTTTGCAAATCGTAATAAATGGTTTTGCCATCAAAGGAAAAAAATTCATGGCCGGCAATTTCCATATTCATGCTGCGCATGTGAACTTTTTGTTTGTTCTTGCCATTGATGTCTATAGTCCACACCCTGTCTACCATATGCCAGGGGCCTTCGTGGCAGTACATGATTTTGCGCGGGTCGGCAGGGGAGAACTGCACATGGTTGAGCCAATCGCGTGAGCGGGTAACCACTTTGCGTTTTCCGGTTTTAATATCGATGGTAAAAATTTCCATGGGGATATTTTTCGCCAGTCGTTCTGCCATGCGCAGCTCTTTGGCCTCGGCAAAACTCAGTGGCTTACCATCTGCACCCAGCGCGTTATAACCCCCATCGGTATTGGCGACTTTAGGGCCGGGCTGCAACTCCACAAATTCAGTGGCGTAGGCACCGGCCATTAAGCTGTCATCGGCATTGATGGAGGTGATAAAACCTTGGGGGAAAACACCAATAAAATGCTGTTTGCCACTGGGAATATCAATCGCGTAATACTCAACATTATCAAACAGGTTAGCGTTGTCTTTACCTTTGAATTCGCCGCTATATTTACGCGCATAACAAATGGGTTTGGTATAGGACACCATAATCACTTCAAACTGGCCCTCAGCCAAGAGTGAGTGACTATGATCTTTAAAATCGTACAAACCTATACCGCTGGGTGTATTCATCACCATGTAACGGCTGTCATGGGTAAAAGCGTTGTCGTGAAAATACAGGGATTTGGAATTATCGATGCTGGAGAGCCTGCGGATTTTTTTATTGCTAATCGGGTCCATCCATTCGCGTGGAATGTCTGTGTGTATCGAGTTAGCGCTTGCTGCCGTGTGTATTTGATTTGTTTGGCTAAAGGGTTGTTTGCTGAGCAGCAATAGCGCACTACCCAATGCGGAATTTATTAATAAGTCTCTGCGTTTCATAAACCACCTCTAAAAAACTGCCACGGCTGGTTATACAAGTGAATTGCCATAGCCAATCACCATGGTTGAACCAATAAGACAACCCAGGCCGAGGAATACATAGGTAAGTGTTGTTTTGCTGGAGCCTTTCCATTCTTTTAGGGCAAAGCCCCAGAGCGATGAAAAAATAATGATGGAGGCCATATGCAAGGTCCAGGAGGAAAACCCGTATTCACCCATTTGACTTTCGCCCATGACATAAAAGAAAAATTGGAAATACCAGAGCACCCCTGCCAATGCGCACCAGAGTAAATTAATACCGCTAGTAGCGGGGCGCTCATTGGCTGAGCGCAATTTGGGCTGGAGTATTTCCGCGGCGGTTTTATTTTTTGCGATTAAATAAGCGCACCACAGAAAATTAGTAGTGGCACCGCCAATCAACACAATACAAATGACCGGTAAGCCTTTAAACAGCGGGTTGGTGCCCGCTGCGGCAGATAATTCGGCGAGCGGTTCACCGGCAGCAATACCAAAGGCAAAACAAGAGGACATAAGCCCGCAAAAAAGCGCAACCAATAAACCCTTTTTTAAATCGAATTCGGCAATATTTTTTTGTCGCTCTTCCGGTGCACTTTCTTTTTCTTTGTGAATGCCACCCAGGCCCACAATTGCAATGCCGATTAAACACAGCGCCAAACCGAGCAAGACAATTTTACCGTGGGTGCTGGGTAGTACCTCGGTAAAAAATACGCCTTTGAGCATGGGCGGAATAATGGTGCCAAAAAACGCACAAAGCCCCAGTGCAACTGCCATCCCTAAGGACAAACCCAAATAGCGCATGGTTAACCCAAAGGTTAATCCACCCAGACCCCAGAGCAGGCCATAGACAATACATTGCATTAATGTGTTGCTATCGGCAGCGGCAATCACACCGAATAAATCTTCAGTGCGAAAATAGGCAAAAATCCAGGGGGCAAAAATCCACGAAAAAAATCCGCCAATTAACCAGTAAATTTCCCAGGACCAACCGCGCACTTTGCGAAAGGGCACATAAAAACTGGCGGAGGCTAATCCGCCCAGCCAATGAAATAAAACCCCGAGTAATGGATTTCCCATAATTAGTGCGCCGCTGTTTTTAGGTAGGTGATTTCCCCCTGGGTATTTTCCACATTGTCAAACACCACGGGTTCAGGGTCGCTTGTCTCCAGGGTGACTTTATTAAAACTAAACCCGCGCGCATGGGTGATAGCACCAGCGGCCGGTGTTTTAATATGCAGGTTGGTGAAATGCACATTTTGCAGCGGCGCCTCGGCATAACCCTGCATTAAAAAGGCAGCGTTGGCTTCGGCTTTTATATCGCTGATGTAAATATCGCGCAGCTTGGGCATCCCTTTTTCTTTAGGCACAGGCGTAGCCAGAATTTTCCAATGTTCAGGAACATTTTTTAAGCCTGCGGGAATAACCGGGTAGGAATAAACGGGCAGCCAATTTAAATCCACCCGCACTGCAGCCTCCGCATTTTTTACCTGCATATTGCTGATGCGAATGTCAGATACTGTACCGCCGCGCACATGGGCTGATTTAAAAAATACACCGCTATACACCGGGCCTTGTACATCCAAATTGTATACATCGATATGACGAATACTGCCGGAGGTTTCACTGCCAAAGGTTACGCCCGCTTCGGCATGGCGAATAATGGAATCGCGAATGATCACGTGTTCGGTAGGGCGATTAACACGCAAGCCATCGGCATCGCGCCCGGCTTTTAAACAGAGTGCATCGTCGTTGACATCGATATCGGCTTTTTCCACTAATACATGGTGGGAGGAATCCACATCGATACCGTCGGTGGAAGGGCCTTTGCCATCGGAATTATTGCGAATAAACACACCGGATACTTTTACATTATTGGAGTAAACAATTTGCAGTGTCCAAAAACCGGCGCGGGTGAGCTGCAAGCCTCCGCCTAATTCAACGCGCTCTGAATTGTAAACCTGAATTAAACGCGGGCGTTCTGCGTCATAGTCTGCAGCCCAGCGTAAACCTTTGCCTTCATAGGCATTGCGCTTGTCCCAAAAAGTTTGCCAAAACACCATGCCATTGCCATCGATAATTCCCTCACCATAAATGCGTACATCCTTTTGTTCATACACATTAATGAGCGCCGAAGGCCACACAATTTCTACACCGGCGATGCGGGTTTTTTGCCGTGGGTAGGATTGAATATCCTGTTTTCCCGTGAGTGTTACGCCTTTATCAATTCGCACTGCCATATTGGATTTTAAAAACAGCGAGCCGGTAAGGTAGGTGCCGGGTTTTAATACCAGGGTTGCTTTTTTTGCAGCAGCGGCATCAATGGCTTTTTGCAAGGCCAGCGTATCGTCGGTGACGCCATCACCTTTTGCACCAAAGTCGCTGGCGTTAATTTCCAGGCTATTAATATTTTTGGGTGCGGCGACTGTGAAATCAGCGTGTTTTAGTTCTGCCTGTGCGGGAATAGTGATGAGGCTTAGGAGTAAAACAATATAGGGGGCAAAGTGAAAAGGTTTCATGGCATCAGCTCCATTTATTTTTATGCGTACTCGCTGGCGCGAGTAGGGCTTAATAAAAATCAGGTAAAAAAAAGGCTGCCGGAAAAATTCCGGCAGCCAACAGGCCTAGCTATGGATAATTAGAACTTGGCACTGACACCAACAGTAAAGGTGCGGCCGATTGCAGTTTCAAACAGTGTGTCCTGACGCACGCTGTCGATGTACAGGGTGTTGCGTTCGTCGGTGAGGTTTTGTGCTTCCACAATCAACTTCACTGTGTCGGTCAGGTTGTAAGAGGCTGAGGCATCTACAAAGAAAGTAGATTGGTTGCCCAATACGTCACTGTCGTTACCGCCAGAGGGAATTGCACGCAAATAACCGGAACGGTAGCTACCAGTAGTACGAATGCTGAAGGATTCATTTTCGTAGTAAATGGTTCCGCTGGCGGCATCTTTAGACAAACCAATCAAATCATTGGTTGTGGTTAAGGTGGGCACACCGTTCGCACTTTGCAGTACATAGTTAATATCAGACGTTACGTGGGTGTAGTTAGCCAACACACCAAAGTCTTGCCAGAAAGAAGGCAGGAAGGTGAGTGGTAACTGCAGGTTTAATTCATAACCTTTCAGTGGGCCACCAGGTGTATTGGTGGAGCGGTTTACGGTAAACAAATCCGTTGCTGTTGCTGCTGAACCCTCTAACAAAGTTGTTGGTAAACCAAGCTCTGTGTAAGGCACCAGGCTGGAAATAGATTGGATATAGGTATCAATATCTTTCTCGAAATAAGCAACCGAAGCCAATGCACCTTCATCGAAATACCACTCCAAACCAGCGTCATAGGTTTTTGCACGAATCGGCTCAAGGAATGGGTTGCCCACAGAGGCAGTGCGGGTGGTTGGGTTCATAGAACCACTCGGAATCAACAATCCCAACTCAGGGCGCGACATCACTTCTGCATAAGCAAAACGTGCAAGCAGTGATGGATTAATTTCAACTACAACATTAGCGGAGGGTAATAAATCGTCGTATTTGCGATCTACAGTTACCGGGTTAGCCACAGTGGGGTAAGTAGAACCCGCTGGCGCTGCGGTAGGTACAAAGCCCAAGCTGTGTTGATCGGTTTCTACATAGCGCACACCCAGGTCGCCGCGCACCGGCATAGCGAGGGTGTCGAAGTTAAACTCGGTCATTACATAAGCGCTGTTGATTTTTTCATTCACTTCAGGCGATTGCGCACCGCACTCGGCACCACACCACACAAAATCATCATAACCAACAGCCTCTTTCCACTTCTCGTGGTCAACACCTACGTAATCACCCAGGGTGCCTGAACCTAATACATCATTCACGCCGTTTACGGTGCGAGTGAAATCAGACACGCTGACACCGGCGGGCAAATTACGTGTTGCAGTAAATGCTGGCGCAACAATACGGCTGCGGGTTTGGTAATCGCTCTCGCGGCTTTGTGCACCAAATTTGAGTTTGTAGGTATCGTTAATTTGCCAGCTGAAATTTGCTTCAGCAGTGGTATTTTCCGTGGTGCGTGTTAAATCGCGGGTATTCCAGTTGCCCAACACTGTGCCATCGGCCAAGCCGGCAGCGTATTGGAAAAGCGACGGATCATTTACATCAACACCGTATTGCAACAGCGGAATATTGCCGCCGTTACGGAAATCGATAGCGTAGTTATCGGTATCAATTGCATCCAGGTTAACGGTTAAACGCTCAGGGTTATCAAACTCGGACATAGAATTGCCGAGCAAAATATTCATTTCAAAATTATCGGTAAAACTGTGCGTCAAATTCAGGTTGGTTTGACGGAAGGTAGACGTGAAGCGATCCACCAAGCTCTCTGAGCGCAAATCTACGCCATCAAACAAACCGTAAACCAAAGAACCATTGGCATCGATTTCCAATTCTTTTACCGACACCATGGGCTGGCCATTGTTGTTGGCGTTACGTGCAAAGGAGAGGGCATCGATATAATTATCGCGGCGCACTACATCGTATTTGGAATGCAGGTTATCCAACGAGATGTTGGTGTTTTCGTTGGGTTCCCACTCAAGGGTAATAGAACCGCCAGTGCGTTCGGCATCCTGCTCGGAGTTCAGGTAGCGTGGAATACGCGGCATAAATACGCCGCCACCAAAGCGCCCGGAAACACCGGTGGTGTCAGTCATTAATTCATAGGCTTCAATACTGCCGGTACGCGGGTTGCCAGTGCTGCAGTTAAGTGCATCGGTGCCTTTAGCCGCATTCGTCGCGGGAACTTGGGTGCCGGTGTAACCCAGGGGTGAACAGAAACCGCCGTTTACATAACCGGGCAAAATATTTACCGCGGAGTAACCCACTTCGCGAATGTTGCGTTCGGAGTGTGCGAAGGAAACCAATACACCAAAAGTGTCATCGGCAAATTTTTTGGACAGCAAGCCGGATACACGCGGGTCAGTGGATTCGCTCACTTCGTTATACACACCGCGCACTGTGCCGGTTGCGGTAAATTCATCGCGGAATGAAAGTGGTTTTGGCGCACGCAAATCAACGGTTGCACCCAGTGAGCCTTCTTCTACATCGGCACTTGGGGTTTTGCGCACGGTCAATTCAGAGAAAATTTCTGAGGGGAAAACGTTAAAGTCAAAGCTGCGACCTGCGTTACCGGCACCATAAATATCCGATGAACCGGTTTGCGATGTGCCTTCCATACCATTGATACGCACGCGGGTAAATTCAGCACCCAGGCCGCGCACCGAAATATTTTTACCTTCGCCACCGTCACCACGGGACAAGGCAACACCAGGAATACGCTGCATGGATTCAGCGAGGTTTGAGTCGGGGAACTTACCAATATCTTCAGAAACAATACTGTCAACCGCAGCAGCGCTTTCGCGTTTTTGCATCAGGGCAGTATTCAACGAAGCACGGAAACCGGTAACGGTCACTTCTTCGAGTTGATCGTTGCTGTTTTGCGCCTGGGCGGCGCCAGCGAGGCTGAGCGTAATAACGGCTGCGGCCAATGGGTTGATTGCAAAGCTGGTGTGTTTCATTTACTTCTCCATTCTTAGAATTAGCGTGGATAAACAAAGCACTAAGGAGTCCCCCTGTGTTTTTTGCATCCTAATACAGGCATTTGAGCAAAACAATCATAATCAGTCATATGCAGTCTTAATGGGTCATTGTGTGTCAGGATTAGTCGTTACCGGTGACGCAATTTGAGTATTTTGGTATCAGTAACAGTTTGGCGCCTCAATTACCATCAGGGCGGGTGCTAGAAAACGCCGGGCTAGGTGCCAATACAAAGCTTTCTACCGGGTCTGGCCGGCTGGGGTTGTAGCTACTGCTGTCAGTGAAATGCCGGGCTAAGGCTAGGCGGGATTGGCGCAGCCCTGTCACCACGGCTTGCGCTAATTGGTAGGCGCCATAATTGTTGTGGTGAGTGGCGTCTTTGCCGCCGTCGTTAAAGGCGAGGGGAGCTTTATCTGTGCCCAGGGTTTCATAAAGTTGCACACTCATTTTATCCAGATCAATCAAGGCTAGATTTTTTTCTTGTGCTACTTCGCGCACCGCTTGTGGATACAGACCATGGCTATTCACAATTTTTCCCTGTTGATCAGAGGTGCGTCGTTGCATGGAAGTAATTAATACCGGAGTTGCACCGCGCAAGCGCGCCTCGGCGATAAAAACACGCAGATATTCTTTGTAGGTTGTCATGGCTTCAACATAGGTTTGTGGCCATTGTTTTTTTTGATCGTTGTGACCGAATTGAATGAGCAAATAGTCACCCGGTTTCATTCGCTCAAGTACCTTGGCAAAACGCCCCGCCATAATAAAAGACTTCATTGTCTCGCCCGATTCAGCGTGATTGGCGACTGCAATATCACCGCTAAATAACGGGGCGGTAAAAAAGTAGGGCAGCATTTGCCCCCAGCTGGCAGCTGGCTCATAAGGCTGGTCTGTAACTGTTGAATCACCTACTAAATACAGGGTTGGAACATCCACTTTTTGAATGGTAACGCGCTGTACGTGTGGCGCGGTGCCGTTAAATTCCAGGGTTAATTTATTGTCCCAATGCAGGCGGTGTTGCTCCAATGTTTTTAAACTTACCTTGTTAATTCCCGGCGCATTTTGTTCGGGTGTTTGCAGTGAGTTATTGCGTACATTCACCAGAATATCTTTGGTAATAAATTCACCGGCGCGTGTATTTAAATCTTTCACATATAAACGCCGCAATTCCGCGCGCAGCGTGTTGTTGCTTGGCATCCCGGCGTGACCAAATTCCAGGCTGACGCGGTAATTTCCCTCAGGCACTTTTACCGAAAAATAAAACGGCTGATGCTCTGCCGTTGGTTGTGTTTGTAAATCAAATCCAAATCCGGTGCTGTCAGAGTAGGGCTGCCCGGTTGTCACCCGATGGCCGTCTGCGGTTGGGGTATTTGTAAAATAAAAAACCTGGGGGCGAGTGAAATCCAAGGTGTTTGTACCTGTGTTGGTGGTGTTCGCACTTGTATTGATGGCGCTCGAATTGAGTCTGGCGGTGGTCGCTGTTGCGCTGTTGTCGGGAGCGCTGGATGCGCTGTTACAACCCAGGCTCGCCGTGGCGGCAAGGGCGATAAAAAACACTGAAACAAGGGGCGATAGGTGCGGCATGGGTGTTATCTCTTATGTTATTGCTGACGTTATTTGTAACCTTATTGGGGCAAATCATAACAACCGGGCAAGCGCACCAGTCAATAAAATTCGATATAAAATAGTCATAATCAATCAATTCTTTGCATTTATTTAAAGAAAACTTCTCGGAAATGATTGGTTTTCAAGTAATATGGGATAAAACAGATAATATAAATGTGATCTCCGAGGGATAACAATGAATACTACCCGTCGCGAGGCCATGAAATTCATGGCCTCTGCCGCCAGCCTTGGTGCTGCCGCCCCTTACTTGAATGCTGCTTCCGCCAGTGGAGGTGCAGGCTCAGGCGCCCAAGCGCCGCTGGACTACACCATGCAAAAGTTATGGCACGGAGTCTGTTACTACCCTGAGCTTTGGCCAGTGGAAGATATAGAGCGAGACATTGCCGAAATGAAATCCCTCGGCATTAATATGATTCGCATTGGTGAATTTACCTGGTCGACGCTGGAGCCGAGTGAAGGAAAAATTTCCACGCGTTTCCTGCGCGAGGTAATGGATAAATTTCACGCGGCGGGTATTGCAGTGGTGTTTTGCACACCCACGCCCACGCCGCCGGTATGGTTAACCCACGGCCACCCGGATCGTTTATTTGTAAACGCAGACGGTGAGCGTTTAATTCACGGCGCGCGCCAACATGTGAGTTATGAACACCCGGCAGTGCGCAAAGCTTGTTTTCGAATTGTGGAGGCGATTGCCAAAACCTTGGGTGATCACCCAGCCATTATCGCCTGGCAAATTGACAATGAATTGAAGTGTCACGTTGCGGAGGATTTCAGCCCAGCGGCGATTGCGGCATGGCATAAGTGGTTAAAAAAACGCTACGTGACTATTGAGCGTTTAAATGAAGATTGGAATACCCATATGTGGAGCACACATTACCAATCTTTTGAACAAGTGCCTGCGCCCTTAAAAACACCCTTCCTGCATAACGCTTCCTTGAGTACGGCGTATCGTTTATTTAATCGCGAAAGCATCGCGGAATTTTCCGATATGCAATGCGAGATTATTCGCCAATATTCCAACGCGCCTATTACCCACAACACTAATCCGGCATTTTCAGTCAATCACGAACGTTTGTTTAAACATCTGGATTTTGCCGCTTACGATGCCTATCCCTCCAGTAAAGAGTGGCAAGCCTTGGTATTTCGCAGCGATATGTATCGCGCTGCAAAACCCGGCCGCCCCTTTTGGTTAATGGAAACCAGCGTGAGCCACAATGGTTGGCTGGGCAATCACAGCCCCATGCACCCGGACGGTTTTTTAAAAGCAGAAGCGGTATTGGTTTACGGTTTGGGCGCGGAAGGTGTGAATTATTGGCTGTGGCGCCAGCAGCGCAGCGGTGCCGAAATAAATCACAGTGCGGTAATGAGCAGTTGGTTCAAACCCACCACGGGTTATGCGCAAGTGAAACAAGTGGAAGCGGCGCGCAAACAATTAGAACCTTTAATGATTGCAAGCAAACCACTGGTGCCGGAAATTGCCGTCACCTGGTCTGACCATGCACGCGCCATGATTGAAACCGAACCTATGGATAAAGAGCCGGGCTTTCCGGAAACCTACGGCGGTGTGGTGCAGTTGTGGCACGGCTTGTTGTTCGAGCAAGGCTATCATCGCGATGTGCGTTTTGAAGGTGCAAGCCTTGAGGGTTTGAAATTATTAATCACGCCGGCCATGCCCTACGTGAGTGAAGAGTTCTTACAGCGCGTGATTGAGTTTGTAAAAGCGGGCGGCACTTGGCTGATTGCCCCCGGCACTGGCACACGCACCCGCGAACACACAGTGCCTACCGACAGTGGCATGGGAATTTTGGATGCTGTTGCTGGTGTACAAACCGAATATGTTTTTCCACTTACCGCCACCGGTATTAAGGGTAGTGTTGGTGATAAAACTCTTAATTTCACCGGTTGGTGCAGCGCGGTGACCACTACCGGCCCCGATACCAAAGTGCTGGGAACACTCAATTCGCCTTTAGTGCCCGGCACCGCTTTTTTAACCGAGCGAATCTTGGGTAAAGGTAAAATTGTGCTGCTATCGGCGCACCCCACGGGGACTGATGGCAAACAATTTATCCAACAATTAATTCAGGGCTACGCGCGCGAATTAAATATTACGCCGTTTGTGGCAAGCCCAGGCACAGTGGTCTGCCCGCGTATTGATAAACAGGGAAAATCATTGTGGGTAATTATTAATATGGATGGTGTAGGGGGTAGGGTAAATATTCCTTCCAATACTCGCGATGCAATTACCGGGCAGCTTATTGCAACCACAGAGTTAACTTTGGGTGGTTATGACTGGCGAGTAGTGAGCATTTAGCTTTTACCCCCCCATCCCGCCCTTATCAAGGGGGGGGTAGGGGGGGTAAAACCATCAATTCAATAAGAGAAAATCAACATGGAAAAAATTGCTTTTGTGATGACACTAAAACCCGGTTATGAAGCCGAGTATAAAAAACGTCACGATGAATTATGGCCCGAGTTGGCCGTTGAATTAAAAAATGCGGGCATATCGGATTACTCGATTTATTTGCATCCGCAAACACTGCAATTATTTGCGGTGTTAAAACGCACCGATAATCACACCATGGATAATTTACCCGCAACGGCGGCGGTAAAAAAATGGTGGGCTTTTATGGCCGATATTATGGAAACCAATCCCGATAACAGCCCGGTAGTGGAACCGCTGACACAGGTATTTCACTTCGAATAAATTCACCCCTCCCTTGATAAGGGAGGGGGAATATTCCCCCTATCAGAATGGGCTAGGCGGTGAGAGTATTCTCTGCATCAGAATGATGCCAGGGGGTGAACTGTTAATAATTTTTACAAAGGCCAATAACAATAATGCGCTATTTATTGATTGTGATTTCCTGCTTTTTTATTGGCTGTGCGGATCTTGCATCGCGCACCCATCACCAACCAGCAGGCGTGCTTGCCGCTAAACCTTTGTATCGCGATCCCGTGTTTGATGGTGCCGCAGACCCTTCTATTATTTTTAATGCAGCCGAAAAAAAGTGGTGGATGTTTTACACCAATCGCCGCGCCAATGTGCCGGGTTTAACCAATGTTACCTGGGTGCACGGCACACCCATTGGTGTTGCTGAATCGGTAGATGGTGTTACCTGGAATTATCGCGGCACAGTTAATTTTCCCGACAACATTCCCGGTGCCGCGAATGTTGAAACCGCCACTTATTGGGCGCCGGCAGTGTTGGAGCACGAGGGCATTTACCACATGTACCTCACCATAGTTCCTGGTATTTTTGACAATTGGAATCACCCGCGCACCATCGTGCATTTAACCAGCCGCGATTTAATCGCATGGGAATACCAAAGCACCTTGCCTTTGGTAAATAACAAAGTCATCGATGCAAGTGTATTGCGGTTAGCCGATGGCCGTTGGCGCCTTTGGTATAACAATGAATTGGCCGGTAAAAAAACGTTTTATGCCGACAGCAATGATTTGTATCACTGGCAGGATCAAGGTTCAGCCAATTTACCCAATGAGCGCGGTGAAGCGCCGCTGGTATTTTTTTGGCAAGGCCATTATTGGTTGATTAATGATTTGCTCGGCAATAACGGGCTGGGTGTTTATAAATCTACCGATGCCCTACATTGGCAGCGCCAGCCAAGCGATTTATTAGCAATAGCCGGCACCGGTGTGGATGATCAAAATGCTGGTCATCACCCCGAAGTGATTGTCAGTGGCGGCCGTGCATTTCTTTATTATTTTGTTCACCCCGGTGTCAATGCCGAGACAGTCTATGATCAAACTCCGGCGCTGGATGTTAAACGCAGCTCCATTCAAGTGGTGGAGTTGCAATTCCACAATGGCTGGTTAGTTGCAGATCGCAATGCGCCCAGCTATGTCAAATTACTGCCGGGTTCTCACCGCCAATAAGGCATAAATGCGCTACAGGAATTGTTCATGGGTGCAGCAAAAATAATGCAATCTGTTGTGTTGCTCTGGTGCAGTTTTTTTACTGCGCACAGCATCGCGGCAGATTGGGTGGACAGCCGCAAACACCACGGCGATTTTCCATTAGTCGCAAAAAAGCAAGCTGCGCCTATTGTGATTGCACCGGGCGATCACAAACTGGTCACACTGGCGGCGCGCGATTTGGTAAACGATATTGCGCAAGTGACCGGGCGCAAACCCTCGCTGTTAAAACCCAAAACCACTGCGTTCACCGATTTAAAAACGCCGGCAGTTATTATTGGCACCTTGGGAAAAAATCCGGTAATCGATAATTTAGTCGCCAGCGGTAAATTGAATATTGGTGATCTGCGCGGGCAGTGGGAGAGTTTTTTAATTGCTGTTGTCGAGCAGCCCCACGCCGGTATGGAGCAGGCATTAGTTATTGTAGGCAGCGATAAACGCGGCACCGCTTATGGTGTTTACGAGTTGTCCCAGGCGATGGGTGTTTCGCCCTGGCATTGGTGGGCAGATCTAGTTCCTGAGAAAAAAGCGTCGCTGTATGTGGCAGCCGCCAGCCGCCGTTTTGGGCCGCCTTCGGTGAAATATCGCGGCATTTTTATTAACGATGAAGGCTGGGGAATTCACCAGTGGGCCGCAAAAACCTTTGAGCCGGAACACGCCGGTATAGGCCCAAAAACCTATCAAAAAGTATTTGAATTATTGCTTCGTTTAAAAGCCAATACTCTTTGGCCGGCCATGCACCCGGTCACCAAACCCTTCAATCATTTTCCGGAAAATGCCAGGCTGGCGGACAGCTACGGCATTGTGATGGGCTCCTCCCATGCTGAACCTATGCTGCGCAATAACGTCGGTGAGTGGCAGTTACCGCACGAGCAATACAATTATGTATCGCACCCGGAAACTGTTAAGGCCTATTGGCAAACGCGCATGGAATCCAATGGCCAATTTGAAAATATTTACACACTGGGCATGCGCGGAATCCACGATTCCTATATGCAGGGGCCAACTACGGATGCACAGCGCATCCAGTTATTACAAAACATATTCACTGAGCAGCGCGGCTTAATTAAAAAATATACCCGGCAAACGGTTGAGCAAGTGCCACAAATGTTTTGCGCTTACAAAGAAGTGTTGGGGTTATATCGCCAGGGTTTAGCTGTACCCGATGATGTCACCATCGTCTGGCCCGACGATAACTTTGGTTACATGCGCAATTTTGCAAATGCAGCAGAGCGCAAACGCAGCGGTGGTTTTGGTATTTATTATCACTTGTCTTACCTGGGCGCGCCTATGGCTTACCTCTGGTTAAATACTACGCCACCGGCATTAATTTGGCAGGAGTTATCCAAGTCCTATGACATGGGCGCAGATCGACTGTGGATAGTGAATGTGGGCGATATAAAACCCGCGGAAATCGGCACAGAATTATTTTTTCAAATGGCTTGGGATATCAAGCGCTGGCAGTTGCACAACCAGCAAGATTTTTTGCGCACATGGGCAGCGCGCGAATTTGGCGATGAACATGCCGAGGCTATCGCCGGCTTAATGCGCGATTATTATCAACTCAACTATCAGCGCAAACCCGAACATTTGCAGTGGTGGTTGCCGCGCACAGCTCCACGCTTGAGTGATTTGAATGCGCAAGAGGTGAGCGAGCGGTTGCAGGCTTTTCAACAATTGCGTGTGCGCACAGAACAGCTGCGCAAAAAAATAGGCGATGCGCAGCAGTATGCATTTTTTCAATTGGTGGCTTACCCCATTAACGGCTCGGCGCTGGCCAATATTCGTTTTTTGGAAGGTGAGCGCGGCAATATCACCGCTGCTAAAGCGGCCGATGCACAACTGAATGAGGAAACCGCACTCTGGAATGATTGGTTAATGGACGGTAAGTGGCGGCATTTTATGACAGTGGAACCCGCTAGCAGCGAATGGGATAAATACCGTTTGGCGCCCTGGGTTCCTCCCCAGGTTACGCTTAGCCAAGCAGCAAAAACGACCAATCCCGCAGTGCAGTCTTTTGCAGTAGATGCTGAAAACTTTACCCGCAAAATAGATCGCCCCAGCGCCTCCTGGCAAATTATTCAAGGGTTGGGCCGCAGTGGGGCAGGGGCGGTTGGGCTTTACCCCATTAATGCACCGGCAATTAATATTTACACCTTGCGCCAGCAGGCACCGCGTTTGGAATACGCGGTTGATTTTCCCGTTACTGGCAAGTTGAAAGTACAAATCCACCTTATTCCAACCCACCCGCTACACGGAACTTCACTGCGCCTTGGCATAGGCCTGAATGACGAACCGCCAGAACTGTTAGAGCTTGACGTAAAAGATGGCAGCGCCGATTGGGCGCAGGGAGTGCTCAATTCCGTTCGAATTTTGGATGCGACTATTCAAGTGAAGCATACGGGTCAAGTGAAACACCCGGGTCAAGTGAAGCACAGTGACAAACAAACGCTGAATATTTATGGCGTGGATGCCGGTGTGTTAGTGGATAAAATTGTGGTGGATGTTGATGGTTTGCCGGCAAGTTATTTGGGCTTGCCGGCACGCCAGCATTAACTGGCATCCATATAATTTTCATAATCCTTGCGCTCGGTGGCGTAATTAAAAACCGGCGCAAGGGAAAAAATATTGTTACAGATACTGCGAAAATATTGCAGGTTGGAATTGGCGCAGCCAATTAATAAACCATCTACATCCGGTTGTGCAATCAAGCTCAACGCGTTGTCGCAGTTAACGCTACCGCCGTAAATAATGGCGGTTTTTTCCGCTTGCGTTTGACCTAGAATTTCGGTGAGCAAAGCGCGAATATCCACATGCACGGCCTGCGCAAAAATAGGTGTTAAACCCTGGCTGCTGCTCAGTGCGTAGGCAGGTTCGTACACTACATATAAGTCGGTATCGCCAAAGGATATGCCCGCCAATGCCTGGTGTAATTGTTGTTGTAATATTTCACGAGTTTTACCGGCCAGTTTTTCTTCCAGGGTTTCACCAATACACAACAAGGGTGCAACACCGGCAGCAACTAATTGTTTCACTTTAATGTGATAGCTGTAATTGCCTTCATTGAGTGCAGCGCGCCGTTCGGCGTGACCTATCAGGCAAATTTTACAACCCAGTTTTTGGGCTGTGTGTGCAGAGAGATCGCCAGTAAAAGTATGTGGATCGGTATTAATATTTTTGCAGCCCACTAACAATTTATCGCCCAGCGGCCGGGCGATTTGTATCATCTCGCTAACGTAAATACCGGGGGAGCAAATAGCCAGCCGGCACTGGTTTGCACTAGGGGATTGTTGTATCTGGCTACCCAGTTCCAGCAGCGTGTCTTGCATTAATTGTTTGCTGCCATTGAGTTTCCAATTGCCGATGATGGTTTTGCCTCTGCGATTCATAGACCTGGCTCCCGTTGTGACCATGCCGAAGGTAAAAAGTTGATTAGCGTGAAAACGCCCTGGATAGAATTGTTGTTATGACTTATTCGCCACCAGGTTTTTTAGTCTATAGGTGATTGCAAATGATTGGAAGTGAATAATTATGCTTGCAATGGATTGTTTTATCGTTATGATTGATTCAAATAACCCTAACCAGTCAGTGGAAGTAGCACCGGATGATGAAAGCCGTTCTCGATATAGGTAAAACCAACGTCAAGCTGCAGCTGGTGGATGCCGAAGGCAGGCTGAGCCATAGTTATTCGCGCAAAAATACACCTCTGGAGAGCGGGCTTTACCCCCATGCAGACGTGGACGCGATTTGGCAGTGGCTGCTGGAAACTCTGGCCAGTTATCCGGCTGCTGCTGAAATCACGGCGCTAATAGTGACCACCCATGGCGCCACGGCGGCGCTGATTAATAGCAATGTACCGGCGGCAGACGCGCTGGTATTGCCGGTGTTGGACTATGAATTTGCCGGTATCAACAGCTGTGATCAGGCCTACCAGGCAGTGCGTCCGGGGTTTAGTGAAACCCTCTCGCCGGATTTGCCCGCCGGCCTGAACCTGGGGCGGCAGATTTTTTGGCTGCAGCAACAATTCCCCGCGCAATTTGCGCAGGCCACACAGTTGCTGATGTACCCGCAATATTGGGCCTGGCGCCTTACCGGGCAGCTGGTGGGCGAGGTGACATCCCTCGGTTGCCACACCGATTTATGGGCGCCACTTACCCAGCGCTATTCCTCGCTGGTGGAACAGTGCCACTGGCAGGCGCTTATGCCGCCCCTGCAGCCTGCATGGCAATCCCTTGGGGTAATCCGCCCGGAAATTGCGAATGCGACGGGTTTGTCGCCCGCGTGTGAAGTACATGTTGGCCTGCATGACAGTAATGCCAGCTACCTGCGCTACCTGTGTAATGAACAAACGCAAACGGCGAGTTTTACCGTGGTCTCCACCGGCACCTGGACTATTTTGATGCAGGCTCAGGGCAGGCTGCGGGACTTGCACCTGCGCCGCGATACACTCGCCAACTGCGATGTATTTGGCGACCCTATTGCCTGCGCCCGTTTTATGGGCGGGCGCGAATACGAAGAGATTTGCCAGCGTTTGGGTGGCGATGTAAACACCCCGGTAAGTGCACAACAGCTGCAAACCGCGCTGGACAATTTATGGATGGTGACTCCGGATTTCAGCAGCGGTAATGGCCCTTTTGGCGGCTTGGCGCCCAAGCTCCAGTGCCCGCTGCCAGCGCCATCGGCCGGCGCCATTGCAACGCTTTATTCCGCTTTGATGATCGACCAGCGCTTGAGCGACTTACAGGCGAGCGGGGCGATTTATATAGAGGGCGCCTTTTTGAAAAACCCGCTGCTCTGTGCACTCCTTGCCCAACTGCGCAGCGGCCAGCCGGTCTATTTGTCAAATGACGATACCGGCACAGTGCAAGGGGCTTTGCTACTTACCCAATTTCCTCAAGTTACCCCATTTGCCCAAGCAAGTCGCGCGCCTCTCACCGAACAAACCCGCCCACACGCCAGGATTGACCTTGTCCCCTGTAAAGCCTCCCAATTCCAGGGTTTGGAGCAATACCGGCAGCGCTGGTATGCATTAATCGGCCAATAATCACCAATTCCCCCCGCAATCAATCAAATGGTATGTTATTTGATTGATTGTGATTGGTTATCCCAGTATGATCAGTGCCAATGTAACCGGTGAATCTGCCGGTTCGCTTCAGTTTGGTCATCTTTCTACTTATAGATCGGAGCATAACCAGCATGTTGGAAAAACAGCGTCAGCAATTGATTTTGGATTTTTTGGAAGAAGCGCAATTTGCCAGCGTGCGTGCCCTGTGTGATCAACTGAATTCATCGGAAGCCACTATTCGACGCGACCTGAATAAATTAGCGGCATCAGGAAAAATTAAAAAAATCCGTGGCGGTGCCGAGGTTATCCAATCCAAAGTGGCGCCCACGGCAAAAATTTCCGGTAAATCTTTTTGGGTCGACAAAGAAAAAAATGTGGATACCAAACGCATGATTGCCAAACGCGCAGTAGAACTCTGTGAGGATGGCGAATCAGTGATTATTAATGGTGGTTCTTCCACTTTTATGATGGCGGAGTTTTTACAAGAGCGCCGCATGAATATCCTCACTAACTCCTTCGTGTTAGCGCAGGAGTTATTGGAGTCCAGCCAAAACCAAATCACCCTGCCAGGGGGTGAGGTTTACCGTAAACAGAGCATTATTCTCAGCTCTTTTGAAAACGACACCACGCAAAACTACCACGGCAGCAAAATGTTTATGGGGTGCCCCGGTATTAGTGAAGTCGGTGTAATGGAAACTGACCCGCTGCTGATTCTGGCGGAACAAAAATTGCGCAAGCGCGCCGATAAATTAATTGTGTTGGCAGACAGCAGCAAAATTGGTGTTAAAGGCAATTTAATTTTTAGTCCGCTGTCAGCGGTAGATATGGTGATCACCGACAGCAATGCCGATAAAGCGACCCTGGCGCATTTTGAGCGGCAGGGTATTGAAGTAATTGTGGTGGATGCCTGCGATTAATCCCTAATTGTTGCCGGCTTATCTAATAGCTGCCGGTTTGCATAACAACGTCGCGGTCAACCTGTTACACACCATCTCCGGTTATTAAACTCCGCGTAAAGCCTGACCCAGTGTCAGGCTTTTTTTAGCCCGAGTTTGATGCCGGCTCTTCTACACTGATGAGTGGCTCTCGCCTGGTTGCCAGCTGTGGCAACACGCACATTGAATGTGATCGAAATCAGGCTTTCAGGATTAATAATGATTGAAAATGATTGTAAATGCTTCCGTATGTGGCTATATTGACTACATTGCTAATGCTAGTTAAATGAAACAATCAAGTTGTATCCACTATAATCATAGGAATCATCCATGTCTTACCAGCCAGATGAATATAAACACGTCAATTACCTCTGGGATGATGCAGTTGCCGACAAACTCGATCCGGTAGAGAACCTGGTGTATCGCTCCAACAAATTGGGAGAAGACCAGCGCATCACTAACACTGGCGGCGGCAATACCTCGGCAAAACTGATTGAAAAAGACCCGCTCACTGGCGAGAAGGTAGAGGTTCTGTGGGTTAAGGGTTCCGGTGGGGATTTACGCACCTCCAAAAAAGAAAATTTTTCTTCGTTGTATAGCGGCAAGTTGCAAGCGCTGGATAAGGTTTACCAGAACTACCCGGACAAGGGTTATAAATCTGCCGGTGAAGACCGCATGGTGGGCATGTTTACCCACTGTAATTTTTGTTTGAATCCGCGCGCGTCATCTATTGATACACCCCTGCACTCCATGATCGCGGAAAAACACGTAGACCATTTGCACCCCAACGCGGTGATTTCCGTCGCCTCCTGTAAAGACCAGGAAAAACTCACTCAGGAAATTTGGGGCGGAAAATTGGCCTATGTACCCTGGATGCGCCCGGGTTGGGAAGCTGCCAAAGTGTGTGAAGAAACCTATGCAAAAAATCCGGATATCTGGGGTATTTTGCTCGGCCAACACGGTCACACAAACTGGGCTTCCGAAAGCAAAACCTGTTACGAAACCTCGCTTTGGGTGATTGAAACCGCCGCGCGTTATATTGAACAGCGCGATAAAGGCGCTAACACTTTTGGTGGTCAGAAATACCAAAGCCTGAGCGATGCAGCGCGCACTGAATTGCTGCGCGAATTTTTACCCGTCGCACGTGGATTAATTTCTGACAAAGTGAAATTTATCGGCACTGTGCAAACCGATGAAACCACGCTGCGTTTTGTAAACAGTGTGGATGCCCCGCGCCTTGCGGAATTGGGCACCTCCTGCCCGGATCATTTCCTGCGCACCAAAATCAAACCACTTTATGTTGAGTTTGATCCGCAGAGCGACAGTTTGGAAACCTTGATCAGCCGCTTCAAAACCGGTTTGGAAAAATACCGCGCGGATTACGCGGCTTATTATGAAGCCTGCAAACGCGCCGATTCTCCGGCGATGCGCGACCCAAGCCCGACCGTGGTGTTAATTCCCGGTGTGGGCATGATTGCCTGGGGCAAAAATAAATCTGAATCGCGCGTGACTGCTGAGTTTTATAACTGCGCTATTGAAGTGATGCGTGGTGCGGAAGCGATTTCAGAATACACCGCACTGCCGGTGCAAGAAGCCTTTGATATTGAATACTGGGCGCTGGAAGAAGCGAAATTGCAACGTATGCCCAAAGAGGCCAATCAAGCGCGCAATGTCGTGGTGGTGATTGGTGCCGGTGATGGTATCGGTAAAGCGGTTGCACACCGTGTTGCAAAAGAAGGCGCGCATGTTGTCTGTGCGGATTTACGTTTGGAAGCCGCTGAACAAACTGCTGCAGAACTCACCAAAATTTACGGCCAGGGTATTGGTGTTGCCGGTACTGGTATTTCCAGCTGCGGCCCGGCCATTGCACTCGCGGTGGATATCACCAAACGCGAAACCGTGCGCGATATGTTTACCCAAGTGATTCTTGCCTATGGCGGTATCGATAATGTGATTGTCACTGCTGGTGTGTTTATCGCCGAGGGTGTCGACATGAACCAAAACGACAAGATTTTTGATCTGAGTTTTGGTGTGAATGTGAAAGGCGGTTATGTGGTTGCATCAGAAGCGCAGAGCATTTGGGCTAAACAAAAATTGCCCGGCTCACTGGTATTAACCACCAGCGTAAACGCAGCGGTTTCCAAAAAAGGTTCACTGGCTTACGACACCAGCAAAGCGGCAGCCAATCACTTGGTGCGCGAGTTGGCGGTTACCTTGGCACCACTGATTAATGTAAACGCATTGGCTCCAGCCACCGTAGTGCAGGGCAGCAATATGTTCCCGCGCGACCGCGTGATTTCATCGCTCGCCAAATACGATATTCCGTTTGATGAAAGTGAAAGCACTGAAGCCCTGCGCAGTAAGTTGGCAGAGTTTTATGCGCAGCGCACACTCACCAAAAAACCAATCACCCCGGACGATCAAGCCGAAGCCGCTTTCCTGTTAATTTCCGGACAACTCAGTAAAACCACTGGCCAGGTCATCAGTGTGGATGGTGGTTTACACGAAGCCTTCTTACGTTAAGAGACAATAATCATGAGACGCATAGATTCAGCGGTAGTACACGAGCAAAACGAACAAGAATTTAAATTTCTGCAAACCGATTTTAATGCGCTGGGTGAAAAACTCAGCCGCGATGGTATCGATATAGAAGCCATCACCAAAGCGGCAGAAGCTTTTCAAATCGCCGTGCCCTCCTGGGGAACTGGCACCGGCGGCACACGCTTTGCGCGTTTCCCCGGCCAGGGCGAGCCGCGTAATATTTTTGAAAAAGTAGAAGACTGCGCGGTGATTAACGAATTGTCAGGTTGTACCGACAGTATTTCGCCGCATTTTCCCTGGGATAAGGTGGATGATTTTTCAGAATTAAAACAGCACGCGGCTGCCTTTGGTTTGAAATGGGTATCGGTTAACTCCAATACCTTTCAGGATCAACCCGGCCAAGCGGTTTCTTACAAATACGGCAGCTTGAGCAATACCGAAAAAGCCTCACGCGATTTAGCGATTCAGCACAATCTGGATTGCATCAGCTACGGCCAACAACTCGGTGCCAAAAGTTTAACCGTATGGGTAGGCGATGGTTCCAACCACCCCGGCCAACAACATTTCCAGCGCGCCTTTGAACGCTATTTGGCCAGCGCCGAACAAATTTACAAAGGCCTGCCGGCGGATTGGGAAATGCATCTGGAACACAAAATGTTTGAGCCAGCATTTTACTCCACCGTGATTCAGGATTGGGGCAGCAGCATTCTGGCAGCTATGCACTTGGGGCCAAAATGTAAATCGCTGGTGGACTTGGGGCACCACGCGCCCAACACCAATATTGAAATGATTGTGGCGCGTTTGATCCAATTTAAAAAATTGGGTGGCTTCCACTTTAATGACAGTAAATACGGCGATGACGATCTGGATTCAGGCTCGCTGCAACCCTACCAACAATTTTTAATTTTTAATGAATTGGTGGATGCGGAGCACCGCAAAGAAGCCGAATTTAATCCAGCCTATATGCTCGATCAATCACACAATGTGACTGACCCGATTGAGAGTTTGGTCACCTCGGCGATTGAAGTGCAGCGCTCGTACATCAAAGCACTCTTGGTAAATCGCGATGCGCTTTACGGTTATCAAGAAGCTAACGATGCAATCATGGCCTCGGGCGAATTAAAACGCGCGTTTAATTTTGATGTGGCGCCGATTCTGGCGATGGCACGCTATCGCAAAGGCGCCGCAATTAATCCGCTCAAAACTTACCGTGCGGCTAAGTATCGCCAATCCATGGCGCCGGTTCGTCCGCGCGATCCTAAAGCGACTGGCTCGGGTATTATCTAAGCCATTAACTGATACAAAAAGAGCGCCAATGTGGCGCTCTTTTTATTTATTGGTTAGTGAAATTAAGGTTTGCCTACATACAACACAATTTTTCCATCAGCGCGGCCCGACTCGCTCAGTGCATGAGCTTTTACTATATCTTCCAATGCAAATTCAGCGGCAATGATTGGTCGCATTTTTCCGGCGTCTACCAGTGCAGCTAATTGAGCTAGTACCTCGGCATCGGGTTGGATAAATACAAAACCTGCGCGTGCCGAATGAGCTGCCGCAAGTTCTGCCGAGGGTGGGCTTACAATCGACACCAGAATGCCTCCTGCTTTGAGTGATGCCCAGGATTTTTCCTGTACCTCACCGCCGATGGTATCGAACACTACATCCATTTCATGCACTACATGATCAAACTGCTGACTGCGATAATCCACTAACTGATCGGCGCCGAGTGATTTCACCAAGGGAATATTTTTGCCAGAGGTTGTTGCCACTACATGTGCGCCATGGGCTTTTGCCAATTGAATCGCCAGCGAGCCAACACCGCCGGAACCTGCATGAATCAATACTCGCTGACCGGCCTGAATATTGGCGGTTTTTATCAGCACATCCCATGCGGTAATACCAGCCAGTGGCAGTGATGCAGCGCAGGCATGGGAAATCGTTTTAGGTTTGAAAGCGGCTTCATTTTCATCGATGGCAATAAATTCAGCGTAACTGCCATTGCGCAAAATATTGGGGCGCGAATAAATAGCATCGCCCGGTTTGAATTTGGTCACGCCGCTGCCCACGGCTTCCACCACGCCAGAGACATCCCAACCCAAAATAATAGGGAATTGGTAGGGCAGCATGTCTTTCAAATAACCGGCGCGAATTTTCCAGTCCACCGGATTAATGGCACTGGCAACTACTCGCACCAGCAAGTCCCGCTCGCCTATTTCGGGCATTGGCGCGTCTTCAACTGTTAATACTTCTTGTCCACCGTAGGTGTGGATTCTGACCGCTTTCATGGGCTTCCCTCTGCGTAGATTAATCAATGTCTGACCTTAGCTGTTTAGTGGTTTATAGCAAGTTATTGGGAAATTTTCTCGACAGTGTTGGTGCAAGCGCCACCTGAAATAATCCGGGTAACTGCAATTTGACTTTATCTGACTGATAAAAGAATTTTCTCGCTTAAATATGATTGAAAATAATCGAAAAGGAATTAATATGATCGAATGGCGCTTGGCTAAATGATTGTGATGTATTCGGCCGGCAGCCCTGACTATTTCCGCAATAAAAGCAGCGAGCAAAAACCATGAGTAGCTTATGCAATCTGGTCCGGCCCGGCGTTGTGACCGGCAGTGACCTGGACGCCGTGTACGCCGACGCCAAGGCAAATAACTATGCAATCCCGGCAGTGAATGTGATTGGAACCAATTCGATTAATGCTGTGCTGGAAACAGCACGCAATATTGGTTCGCCGGTGATCATTCAGCTCTCACAGGGCGGCGCCAGTTTTTTTGCCGGCAAAGGGCTCAAACTTCCCGGTCAGGAATCTGCTGTCTTGGGGGCAGTTGCGGCGGCTAATTATGTGCATCAGGTTGCTGCCTATTACGAGGTGCCGGTAATTTTGCATACCGACCATGCGGCGAAAAAATTACTGCCCTGGATTGATGGCTTGTTGGAAGCGGGCAGGGCACACCTTGAGCGCACCGGTAAACCGCTATTCAGCTCACACATGATTGATTTATCCGAGGAGCCACTCGCCGAGAATATCGCCATCAGTGCGCAGTATTTGCAAAAAATGGCACCCATGGGTATGGGCCTGGAAATTGAATTGGGTTGTACGGGCGGCGAAGAAGATGGTGTCGATAACAGTCACATGGATAAATCGGCGCTCTACACCCAGCCTGCTGATGTTGCTTATGCTTATCAACAATTAGCACCCATCAGCAAAAAATTTACCATTGCAGCTTCGTTCGGCAATGTGCACGGTGTTTATAACCCTGGCAACGTGCAATTAAAGCCCGCTATTTTGCGCGACTCCCAAACTTTTGTGAGTAAGGAATTTGGCCTGACAAAAAATGCCTTGGATTTTGTCTTTCACGGTGGATCGGGATCTGACCCGCGTGATATTACCGAGGCGATTCATTACGGTGTGGTAAAAATGAATATAGATACCGACACTCAATGGTCATTCTGGCAAGGTGTGTTGAATTTTTATCGCAATAATACGCACTGCCTGCACAGTCAATTAGGCAATGATAAAGGGCCGGATGCACCCAACAAAAAATTTTATGATCCACGGGTTTGGCTGCGTAGCGCCGAGGAATCTATGGTCGCGCGTCTTACAGAATCCTTTGTGCAATTAAATTGTGTGGGTCGCTACAAGGCAAAATAATGACTTTATTAAATGAAGTATTAACACAGGACAATACGCCTCAGGCTCTTATTGATGTGGTGGCTTGTATTGCCAATTGCTGCTGTCAAATTGCCGAGCAAGTCGGCCATGGCGCCTTGGGTGAAACGCTTGGCGCAACCGAGGCGGAAAATGTACAAGGTGAGGTGCAGAAAAAACTGGACATCATCGCCAATGATTTGTTGGTAGCTGCTCTGGTTGCACAGGGTTCAGTAAGAACGATTGCCTCGGAAGAAGAAGAGCATGCGCGTGTAGCAACCCACGGTGCACCCTACATTGTTGCATTTGATCCACTCGACGGTAGTAGCAATATTGATGTGAACGGTCAAATAGGCACAATTTTTACTGTGTTTAATGCCCGTGATGATGTGCCTGATCACAGCGAAGAACAATTTTTTCAAGCGGGCAGCAAACAGATTTGTGCGGGTTATGTGCTTTATGGCCCCTATACAACGCTGGTGATATCCACTGGCACCGCCGTGCATGAATTTACACTGAATAAAATGCGAGGCGAGTTTTACGCATCCAAACTAGCAATGGTTTTTCATGCGGGGATGCGTGAATTTTCTGCCAATATGGCCAATCTTTTTTATTGGCCGAAAAAGTTTCAGAATCATATCCTCGGTATGATTGCTCCGCAGTCGGCTAGTACACGTTTTACTATGCGCTGGCAGGGTGCGATGGTGGGCGATGTGCATCGCATACTGACACGTGGTGGATTATTTATTTATCCGGGCGATTCGCGGGATATCAAGCAGCCGGCCAAATTGCGCTTGCTGTATGAAGCTTTTCCTATGGCGTTATTAATTGAAGCTGCTGGCGGTTGTGCCTATACCGAACAGGGGCGAATTCTTGCGGCATCGCTAAATGAATTGCATCAGCGCACCCCTGTTATTTTGGGTGATAAGACATTCGTTAGTGAATGTTTTACTGCTTTGTCCGCTGCGGAGAAATGCATCGCGTAGTTATAAGGTTTTGTTAGGCCTTGGGTGTTGCTCATCCAAGTTGTCGTCGTCGCTTCGCCGGCTTAATTGCCGGCGTTTTTTATTGGGCATTTATAAGGTTAATCAAGATGCGTATCTGCTTTCACAGACGAACTGGTTTATGTTTCCTTATTCTCGTGGCATTGCTGACTGCATTATTAAGTTGTGCACAATTTGCTGATAATGGTCGCGCTAATCACAGAGATAGAACCGGCTATTTGTTTACTTATTTTGTAAAAAATGGCGAGGACGGTTTGCATCTTGCTGCGAGCCTCGATGGATTTCAATGGCAAAAAATTCCGCGTAGTGAAAATCATTGGCGGCCTGCGATAGGGAACTCCAAATTAATGCGTGATCCCAGTGTCGTCCAAGGGCCGGACGGAACTTATCATATGGTGTGGACATCTGGCTGGAACGAAAACAATATTGGTTATGCATCTACAAAGGATTTTATAAACTGGTCGCCACAGAAGGAAATACCTGTCATGGCGCATGAGCCGCAGGTGCGTAATTCATGGGCTCCCGAACTCGTATACGATAATATCAACCAGCAATTTATGATTTTCTGGTCATCGACTATTCCCGGAAAATTTCCGGAAACTGAAAATGCCTCCGAAGATAAATACAATCATCGTCTCTATAGCACTACTACGAAGGATTTTATTACCTTCACCCCAACGGAATTATTTTACGACCCCGGCTTTAGTGTTATCGATGCAACTTTTTTACGTTTCAATGGCAAGCTGCATTTTATTGTTAAAGACGAAACCCGCTTTCCACCCAAAAAGTATTTGCAGATAGCCAGTGCCAAGAGCATGGCTGGCCCCTTTGGACAATTAAGCCAACCTATCACCGAGCAAGGTTTATGGGTGGAGGGGCCGACAGGCGTACAAATTGGTGATGCGGCATTTATTTATTACGATGCCTATACCACCCATCGCTTTGGTGCGCTGCGTTCGACCGATTTGGTTAATTGGGAGGACGTATCAGCACAAATGCATTTCCCCGATGAAGGGACAGCACTACGTATGCGACATGGCACAGTGATTCCTGTGCCCTTGGCATTGTTGGAGGCGCTGGGGTTTGATTCGGAGAAGCATTAACCCTGAATTGCATTCAACCGTTTTTAAGTGCGTCTTTTTTGGCTAATACATAAATACCCAGACCCGCGATGGAAAGCACCAGGCCAACCCAACCGGTGGATGACCAGCCCAGTCCCAGATCAATCGCCCAGCCGCCCAGGAGGGCGCCAATCGCATTGGCAAAATTAAAGGCGGAGTGATTAAGCGCTGCTGCCAGGGTTTGGGCTTTGCCTGCAACATCCATTAAGCGGATTTGCAGGGCAGGGCCTATGGCCACAACCGTGCCCACAAGAAATACATTAATACAGGCGATCCACAATACATGGGCGCTGGCGACAAAGGCGCCGAGCACCAGCGCTGACCAAATCAGCGTAATGCGTACTGATCCCATGAGGTTTTTGTCCGCCATCTTGGCGCCGACTATGTTGCCGACCACCATGCCTGCACCAAAGAGGGCCAGAATAAATGGCACCCCCTGTTCAGTGAGTCCGGCAAGCGCCATCAAGCTGGGTTTGACATAACTGAATACCGCAAACATCCCGCCAAAACCTATGGCGCCAATACCAAGGGTCAACCAAACCTGTTTGTTGGCTAAAGCTGCCAGCTCACTGCGAGGGCTGGCAGATTTATCGCCTGGCGTATCTGGCAGCCAATAAAAAATCATCGCGGCGGATAAAAACGCTATTAGCGCAACGAAGATAAATGCAAAACGCCAGCCTAACCATTGCCCCAAAGCAGCGGCAAGTGGCACCCCCGCTAATGTTGCAAGCGATAACCCGAACATCGCCATAGCTACCGCTTGCGCGCGCTTGTGTACCGGTACAAGTGATGCCGCAACCAGTGCCGCTATTCCGAAGTAGGTACCGTGGGGCAAACCGCTCACAAAGCGCATGGCCATCATCCAGTAGTAATCTGCCGCAAATGCGCTGGCGAGATTGCCTAAAGTAAATAGCCCCATGAGTATCATAAGCATCAAGCGGCGCGAAATTCCGGCTCCGAGTAGCGCGAGGATGGGGGCACCCACAACCACGCCCAGGGCGTAAGCGCTTATGGTGTGACCGGCTTGAGGGATGCTAATAGCGAGATCGGTAGATACCTCAGGCAATAATCCCATAATCACAAATTCACTGGTGCCTACAGCAAAACTACCAACCCCCATAGCAATTAAAGGGCGCGCCACATCAATGCGATTCTGCGGTGGTTCTACAGCGAGCGAAGCCTCGCTAGAACTTACTTCTAACATCTATTAATAACCTGAGAAGGGAAAACACAAAAGGAGGGGGGTAAAGGTGAATATTCTAGATTTTTATGGTTTTAATGACAATAAGATTGCTTTTTACCTAACTAATCGCTCCGCGGAACAGAGGGAAACTGAGGCAAGAGCAGTTCAATCGTAGATAGATTTCTTTTTCCATTTGGCATTCTCCTCTTCAAATTGCTTCCACTCTTTGCTAGTGGATGCATCATCCGGAGAGGTTTTAGTGGCAGGAGTAACTGAAGGGGTACCGGCGGTGGGCTCACCGCTGGCGTCTGCTTTTTCTTGAAGCTTCGCAATTACGGCGTCCAGTTGAGTTATCTGTTTATCAAACAGCTGCTTGCCATTGCCGGATGTCAGCGCCTTGCGAGCTAAACCATAGTGGTGCACTGCCAGACGGATTTTGCCAAGTTGTTGTGCCTGGCGGGCATTAAATACATGGCCATCTACAGAAATCTGCAGTACCAGACGGTTAATTTGATCGGTATATGCTTCGGTTTGAACCTGATTAATATTGTTGAGCGCGGCCTGTTGAGCGACAAATTTCTGTAGTTCCTGCAGTAGGTGATTAGCCTCTTTAATTTGTTGCGGATTGTCTAATCTGACTTTAACTGTACTGGAGTTTTCCTTTTGTGCGGCTAGTAAGTTGGTGTAGAGGCTGAGGTTTTCCGCGTGGCTAGGGTCACCCGGCTCAAGGCGAGACAATTGCTCGCAGCAATCGATCAGCGCGCGATAAAGTAGCCCGGTCAAGTCGTTGGACAGAAAACCTGGAGGAAAACCTGTGGCTAAATCCCTGAATGCGTTGCGTCGTGCGCGCAGGGCAGTAATCAGCCTTTGACGTTGTATGCGTTTTTTTTCGATGGAATGAGAGATAAACAGGTAGCCCGCCAATAAAATCAGCAAAAGGAAAACTCCGGCTATTACATAGGCAGACATGATGGTTTAAGAACCTTATTGATTAATTGCTGGGCGAACTTATGCTCCAAGTATAGCACCGATAAAATGGCGCCAGAATTTGAATGAGTGGAATAAACTCCTGACCGCTAAGTGCTTGTTTCCTAAATGATAAAAAAAGAATTAAAAGTGTTGACACCTGAACCTTCCGTCCCTAGAATGCGCCCCACTTCTGACGCAGACGTTAACTTGAAAAAGTAAGCAGCTGAGTTGGATGGTCCGGGGTCCCCTTCGTCTAGTGGCCTAGGACACCGCCCTTTCACGGCGGTAACAGGGGTTCGAGTCCCCTAGGGGACGCCACATAGCGGGAATAGCTCAGTTGGTAGAGCATAACCTTGCCAAGGTTAGGGTCGCGAGTTCGAGTCTCGTTTCCCGCTCCAACTTCCTTAAGGAAGTTAAAAATTTGTAAACTGTTAGTGAAGTGAATTTTATTGTTGTCGCCAGATGACGATCAAAATGTCCCCTTCGTCTAGTGGCCTAGGACACCGCCCTTTCACGGCGGTAACAGGGGTTCGAGTCCCCTAGGGGACGCCACATTTTGCGGGAATAGCTCAGTTGGTAGAGCATAACCTTGCCAAGGTTAGGGTCGCGAGTTCGAGTCTCGTTTCCCGCTCCAATTCCTAATAGTTTATCGATTTCCTCATGTATGATTCCATTTTTTATTGTCTAGCTAGATTCATTGTTTAAACCAGAGTCTTGTCGTTTTACTACCAATATATCTGCTGCACACATCCTTGTGCATTCGCTTGTATTTTCTTGTTCAATGGTTGTGGTTAGTGCATTCGCATTATTTTTGCTCGTGCTTCCGCATAGCTAAAAGCTTGCTGGCCCTGTTTGGCCTGTTCGCGCTGTTCATCTAGCTGTTGAAATAAATTAATTTCATCATCCGGCATGTAATGTAGGCAGTCGCCGCCAAAAAACCAGAGTAGGTCACGGTAGAGTAGGGGCATAAGATGCGGGTAGTTGCTTACAACTCGACAAAGTAAAGCCTGACCTTGATCTAACCAATCAGCTGCTTGTGTATGGGTAGTCAGCTTATTCAGTGCGGTTAAAAACTCACTATTCGTTTCATCCGGGTTTTCCAGGCTAAATGGTGGTAGTTCTTTGATCTGGGTAACAAATGCCTGCAGCAATTCCAGATGATAAAAGTAATATTCTTTGTCGTATGGGTTCTCTTCAATACTTGAAATCGACATACTTCGCCTTTAATTGGGTTTGATTTTTTTGTATTCACTATTTCCGCGAGGAATTATGACTCCGGCACTTTCACTCAGAAATCTGCGTAAAGTTTACAACGAAAAGTTTGAAGCACTAAAAGGTATTTCGCTGGATGTTATGCCGGGTGATTTTTTTGCAGTATTGGGGCCAAATGGCGCTGGCAAATCAACCACTATCGGTATCATTAGTTCATTGGTTCGTAAAACAAGTGGTACGGTAGAGGTGTTTGGAAAAAATATTGATACCGATTTTTCTGCAGCAAAAAAATTTCTGGGTGTGGTGCCTCAGGAGTTTAACTTCAGCATGTTTGAGAAGGTGCAAGACATAGTATTGCAGCAGGCAGGTTATTACGGAATGAAGCCAGCAGAGGCTCAATCCCAAACTGAGCGTTACTTAAAACAATTGAGTTTATGGGACAAACGGAATACTCCTGCCCGTATGTTGTCTGGCGGCATGAAGCGCCGTTTGATGATTGCTCGTGCATTAGTGCATGGCCCTCAATTACTGATTTTGGATGAGCCAACTGCTGGTGTGGATATAGAGTTGCGTCGTTCAATGTGGGATTTTTTACGCGAGATCAATACTGCCGGCACTACCATTATTTTGACCACTCATTACTTGGAAGAGGCGGAAAGTCTATGCCGTAATGTGGCGATTATTGATCAGGGTTTAATAGTACAAAACACCAGTGTGAAAAATTTATTACAGCAGCTCAATAAAGAAGTATTTATTTTTGATGTGCAAGAAACCTTGTCATCTCTGCCGGTAATTGAGGGGCACAGGGTCGCCCGGATTGATGATCATTCTTTTGAAGTGGATATTGAAAAAGGGCAGTCGCTAAACACGGTTTTTGAACAGTTAACAGTGCAGCAATTTCGCATTATCAGTATGCGTAATAAAGCAAATCGGTTGGAGGAGTTGTTCGTATCCCTGGTGAATGCCAATAAGGATTCCTCCCAAGTTGGTAGTGAGGTCTAATTATGTCGATTAGTGAGCAGTGGATTGCGTTCATGACAATCCTGCGTAAGGAAATCAAGCGTTTTACCCGTATTTGGATACAAACTTTGCTGCCTCCCGCCATTACGATGATTTTGTATTTTGTGATTTTTGGAAAGTTGATTGGTAGTCGCATAGGCGATATGGCAGGTTTTAGTTATATCGACTTTGTTGCTCCAGGTCTGATTATGATGGCGATTATTACCAACTCTTACGCAAATGTATCTTCGTCATTTTTTAGTGCCAAATTCCAGCGCAGTGTTGAAGAAATTTTGGTGTCACCCACGCCCAACTATATAATCCTGTTAGGCTTTGTCATGGGAGGCGTGGCACGTGGGATGGCAGTAGGTGTTATCGTCACACTGATGGCCCTCTTTTTTACCGACTTAAAAGTAGCTCATTGGTTTATCACCCTGTTTATTGTTTTGATGACATCAGTTTTGTTTTCTTTGGCAGGTTTTATTAATGCTGTGTACGCCAATAGCTTCGATGATATTTCTATCATTCCGACCTTTGTATTAACGCCGTTAACTTACTTTGGTGGGGTGTTTTATTCCATTAGTTTGTTGCCTGGTTTTTGGCAGCAGGTATCTATTTTAAATCCAATATTGCACATGGTGAATGCATTCCGTTATGGCATGCTGGGTATAACAGATGTGCATATTGGCGCGGCATTTGCTGGTATAACCCTGTGTGTGATCCTACTCTTTGTTGTGGCTTTACATCTTTTAAAGACAGGCAAGCGCCTGCGCGCTTAAATTAATATGCGGGGTACACTATGAATCTCAATCCACTTGGTCAGCAGACGGAGTATATTTCGGTTTATTCGCCGCATTTGCTGTTTCCTATTTCGCGAGCCGAATCTCGTAAACTATTGGGAATCGGTACTACTTTGCCTTTTTTTGGAGAAGATATCTGGACTGCTTATGAGTTGTCCTGGTTGGACCCAAAAGGAAAACCGGTTGTTGCAGTGGCGGAATTTTTTATTCCCTGTGACAGCGAATTTATGATCGAATCGAAATCCTTTAAGTTATACCTGAATTCCTTAAATCAGACGCGCTATCAGAGTGTGGCTGAGGTGGAAGATTTATTGGTGAAGGATTTGTCGGCAGTTGCTTGTGCTATGGTACGTGTTCGCTTGTACCCATTGCTGCCTGCCCAAGCTTCGCATTGGCGGGCACAACCGGCGCACTTGTTAAATGCGGTTAGCTTAAATGGTATTTTGTTGGATGAATTACCGATTAGTGTGGACACCTACCACCCAGCACCTGAGTTGCTTAGCACTGCTAGCGAAGAAGTAAGCGAGTCTTTAGTGAGTCACTTGCTCAAAACAAATTGTCCTGTCACTGGTCAGCCAGACTGGGCGAGTATTTGTGTGAGCTATACGGGGTGTAAAATCGACCATGAAAATCTGTTGCGCTACATTATTTCTTTCCGTGAGCATCAGGACTTTCATGAGCATTGCGTAGAGCGGATATTTAATGATATCGCTGATCACTGCAAGCCTGAGTCACTTACTGTCTATGCGCGCTATACCCGGCGTGGGGGTTTGGATATTAATCCGTTTCGTTCGAGCAATCCCGAGGCAATACCAGCCTTGTTGCGTTTGGTGAGACAGTAGGTGTTCGCGTGCTTGTATAGAATAGGGCGCAAAAGAGCGCCCGATTTTTGATTCAATAAAAATAAGTTTTGCTTATACGATGACTTTATCTTTTAAGCGACTGGCAGCTTTTTCCAAGGTTTCAATTACTTTTTGCTTATCGTAGTTGCGCACCTTATCCATATCAAGATACATGGAAAATCCTTCAGCGCGGTCTTCAAAATAACTTTGGTTTTTCCCCATTTCCTTGCGCAAGTCGGCTACCTGATAAACTTTCACAGGCATAGAAAAACCTTTTACGGTTATCTCACCTTTATCGCGACACATAACGGTATCTTTTACCAGTGACCAGGTTTCATGGGAGATGAGTATTTCGTCTGGTTCTGCCGCGGACTCCAAGCGACTGGCCAAGTTTACTTGAGTGCCTAAGACTGTGTAATCCAAGTGATTGGAGGTGCCAAAAGTTCCAACTGTGCAGTAGCCGGTGTTGATGCCCATACGCACTTGCAGGGGTTTCTTAATGCCTTGGTTAAACCATTCAACCTGCATGGCTTTGATGCGCTTCTTCATTGCGATTGCCATGGCAACGCAACGTGTAGCATCGTCTTTTACTCCTTTGCTGCCGCTATCACCAAACAAAACCATAATGCCATCGCCCATGAATTTATCGATGGTGCCTCCATAGTGCGCGACAATTTTGGACATTTCTGTAAGGTAATGATTGAGTAGCTCGGTAAGTGCTTCGGCTTCAATTTCTTCAGACAGTTGACTGAAATCTTTTATATCGGAAAAGAAGACGCTGATACGTTTGCGCTCGGCTTGGAGGTGTTTGTCATCGCCGCGGTTAATGGCTTGCCATACGGTTGGTGGAAGGTAGCGCGATAGTTTGTAGGCGCGTATCTTGTGCCATTTTTGCTCATTTTCCAGTTGTTTTTGGCTGAGCATCATTTTGTGCAAACGTTGATGCATATAAATGGCATAAACCAGAAAATAAGTAGCTACACCAATTAAGCTGGCAGCGCTAATTTGGATATTGCTGGATAAAATCAGTTGGGGCTTGTGAATGAAAAGGCTGATAAGCACACCGGCGGCGAAGGCGGTATTGTCTTCCAGCAGCTTGCGTACGCCACCACTAATCAGAGCATTAAATTGGATCATGGTTAAAAACATGACGCAGGGTAATATGCTGAAGTCAGTCAGGCTGAGGACAATACCGATAAGAGCGGCATCCACGTAAGAAAGGATGCGGTTATTGCGTGCGGCTAGTTCAGGGACTTGTTTACGGGTGAAAAAATAAGTCCCGTAAGCATAGGTAAGTAGTAATACAATTACCCCAATATAGATGATGCTGGGTTTATGCCAATTGACAAATGATGCAAGGGTGCCCGAGGCAGCAAAACATATGAGTGCACGGAAATAATATTGTTGTACGGGCGTTTCCGTTTGCAGAGGCTGTGATTCGATCTTACTGGTCATTGGATTAAGCCTTATTGTTTTGTGCAGTAAGTTCCTCCTTGTAATTGATTACTTCCTGCAATAGGCGGGAATTAAACGGGTTTTTGGCAAAAAAGTCTACCGCTCTTATGTTGCCTATGAATTGTCATATTATTTGAATTTCAGTTCCAGATATTTTGCCTCTAACTCCGCATATTCTTTACGTAATTCGGCAAGCTCGGTGTGCATCTGTTCGCTTGGCCCGTCCTTGCTTGTTGCCTGATTGACGCTGGCATTTTTGAGTTGATCATTTTCTTTTTCCAGGTCTTCGATATTTTCCAGTAGGTCTTTGCTTTCCTGAGTAAAGTTATGCAGTGTTTCCTTTATGCGTAGATTCTCTTCTTCCAAGTGATGCTCATTGTCAATCATGTCTTCTTGCATGGCGATTTTTTCATTGGCCTTGCTGAGTTCTTCCTCTAGTAACTGTACGCAGGTATCTGACTCCTGAACAAAACGTATTTGACGCTGGAGCTGTTGTTCCAGTTCTTTTATTACTAAATCTTTTTCTTCCGCAGTAACTGCCTCTTCAAGTTTACGTTGCAAGTTACTAATAACCCTGTACTGATCGGCAGCGACATTGCGTAGCTTCATGATCTCTTCTGCTGCGCGAGGATCTTGTCTAATAATATTGATGGTTTTGTTTTCAGTGGGTTGGCCGGTAATAGCATTGCTTGTAGAGTGTATATACTGGTTCATGTTCTGATAGCTATCGTTGTATTGCCCCAATAAATACTCGTAGTGCTCTCTATCTGTGATGCCGTCTGCCATAGAGGAAAGTTCGTTGTAATACTGTTGTGCGTTTGCTTGTGCCTCATTCCAGCGCTTTTCAAGATCAAAAAACAGTTTTTTGAATTTTTCCAGGTTTTCGATGCGTTTTTTATAGGTTTCCAGTTCATCGCTATCTACCGATTCAGTGACTGACGATGCTGTTTGTAAGAGTGGCTCCAGGGTTTGTTGAAAAATATCCCAATAACCTTCGCTGCCTTGAACTGCGGTTGTACCTAATTCTTCTGCGCGTAAAAAGGCGTAACGTAAAGCAACGATTCGTTGGTTCAAGGGAACGTCACTTGGTTGTATACCCGCAATATCACTGCGCGGCGCTAAAAGGTTGAACCTGTCTTGGGTTAGCTCAAGTTGTTCATAGATAAATTGTTTGTACGGTTTTGCTTCAGAATTAGAAATCGGGCTACTATTTTGGATGACGTCCATAAACTCGCGCAATTTTTGCTGTTGTAAGCGCATTATTTTTTTTTGCTTGAGTACATTCATCAGCAGCGCTACAGAGGCTGCAAGCAGTAGTAGAAATGGTGTGGATATGGCAATTATTAATGTAGTTTGTTGCATAGATTCGCCGATAGTAAGGCTTGTTGTAAGTGTTTAGTTGCGTTTTTTGTGGGGCTTCAATAAAAACTACCTGTTGCCATAGGTAGGAATCAATTGAAAGTATGGTACATCTTTGCTCAATATTCGAATGGCATATAGTGAGCGCTTAGAGTTAAGGCTGAGTCATCGGCTATCAATGATAATCCCTGTATTTGCTTGAGGTAAAACTATGGATGCAATTGTTGCATTACACCAGCGTGTTTCGCAGTCTCGTTTAACTGCCCCAGCGCCTGATTCAATCCAGTTGGATTTGTTGATGCGATCTGCCGCACGTGCGGCAGATCATGGAAATCTTCAGCCTTGGCGTTTTCTTATTATCGAGGGAGAAGGTTTGATAAGGCTCGGGCAGCTTTTTGCTCGTGTGGCAGCAGCCAAAAAGCCTGATATTACCCAGGCGGAGTTGGATAGGTTTACCGCTATGCCACTGCGTGCCCCAATGATTATTGTCGCCATAGCCAAATGTCAGCCACACCCCAAGGTTCCTGAAATTGAACAAGTTATAGCTGCAGGAGCCGCGACTCAAAACATTCTCACTGCCAGTTTTGCGCTTGGCTTGGGAGCTATTTGGCGCTCCGGTGAAATGGCTTATGACGATACAGTTAGGCAGGCCATGGGGTTGAGTAATAATGAGTCACTTAAGGAACAGATTTTAGGCTTCATATATATTGGTACCCCTGATGCTGATGCGCGTCCGGCTCGCCAAATAAATCCGAAAGATTTTTTTAGCACATGGACTGGCGAATAAGATTGCGTTTGTGAGTTTGCTTGTGTAAATTAGCGCGCCTTCGCTGGAGCGACAACGGAAGTTGATCGAGCAAGTAACCGCAGTGTTTTGTCGGCGGTAAAATACGGTGAGATGTCCGAGTGGCCGAAGGAGCACGCCTGGAAAGTGTGTATACCGCAAGGTATCGAGGGTTCGACTCCCTCTCTCACCGCCATTTTTAAACGACAAATCAAAAAATTAAGTCGCAGTCTTGGATGTGGTTCGATATACACTCAAGTTGATTGGTTTTCATACATCGTTGATTTTTAAAGCATTATTTTAAAATTTCACAAAAGAAAAATTAAAAAATGCTTGACGAAATAAAAGCCTGCCAATAAAATGCGCGCCATCACAACGCACTCGTAGCTCAGCTGGATAGAGTACTCGGCTACGAACCGAGCGGTCGGAGGTTCGAATCCTCCCGAGTGCGCCATATGTAAAAAGCCCGTCATGGAAATGACGGGCTTTTTTATTACCTCAATTTTACGCTTCAAATTTTCTTATTCCCTAGAGTTGTTATTGCTAACCAGAAAAGTTTTGCTATACCGAAATAGGTGGCGTCTCTGTTGTTACTGTTTTTTATCAAGGGTTGGACATAAGCGAGGGTATCGTGGATCTAAAAGAGTTAATTGATAGCGCACAAAAATTGCCTAATATTCCCAAGGTTGTGCAGGAATTAATAGAAAGCTTTGGCGATGAAAACATCAGTGGCGATGAAATCGCCAAAAAAATTAGTTCAGATCAAGTTCTTACAGCCAAAGTATTGCGAGCGGCTAATACGGCTCACTATGGTGGAAATCGCAAAGTAGGTTCTGTGAATGATGCAGTGCTGATTTTGGGTTTTAATGCGGTTCGTACCTTGGTTTTGGCATCGGGTATGGTTGGTGTTTTTAAGGCACCAGAGGGGTTTGATCTCCCTGCTTTTTGGCACAACAGTTTTGCCGTAGCTAGCACCTGTAAATGGCTTGCTAAATTTTCCAGAGATGATGCAGAAACCGCATTCACTTGCGGCATGATTCACAACATCGGCGAATTACTTATTCATGTGCTATTGCCTGAGGAGTGTATAGAAATACAAAAATTAGTTGATCGCGGTGCGCGCAATTCTGATATTGAAAAGACCGTGCTTGGTTTTAATTTCCCTGAAGCTGGGGCTGAGTTGGCTAATCGCTGGAAGTTTCCTGAATCGATAGTAGAAAGTATTCGCTATCAATTAGAGCCACAGGCTGCACCGAAATTTTCCCGCCTTGCTGCGTTAGTGTACATTGCAGATTATATAGTTCATGCGAATGAAAAAGAGGCTCCAGATTATTTGTTGGCGAACTTCCCGAGTGAATTGGCGATGCAACTGGGTATTAATATTGAAAAGTTGCTTGAGCGGATTGATGAGACGAAAGAATTAATCGGTGGTTTTGATGAGTTGCTCCACTAAACAGTAAAAAATAAAGCCGCGAGTTGTGATGTTACTGGCGGCTCTTTCTAATTTTTAGTTTCTGATGTTAGCGAGCCATTATTGGCTCGCAAGCAATGCTTCTTGAAAGCATGCGTCTATTTCTGGTGGTGTGGTTTTACGTTTAATGGCCTCAAAAAATATTTGTGCTTGCGGATATTGACGGCTGAGATACATCAACCATTGCTTAACACGGTTACCACAATTGCGCTCGCAGTAAAGGGGCGTCGTGAGTTTGTAGTAGTCGTAGAGCATTTCACAAATTTCTCGCCAAGTGAGTGGTGTGTATTCATCGCCTTGGACATGAGCTTTGATTTGTCGAGCAAGATCGGGGCAGGCAAGTAGCCCGCGCCCGAGCATGGCATCGGCACCAGCAGATTCATCGCGGTAGCGCAGGTAATCGGTAACTGACCAAATTTCTCCATTACCCACCACGGGAATTTTTAATTCGGCACGTATCTTGGCGATGTAACTCCAGTATGCGGGGGGCTTATAGCCATCTACTTTGGAGCGTGCATGAACGGTGAGTTCGTTGGCACCTGCTGCCTCTACTGCTCTGGCATTATCCAGATAGCTGCTGCGATCTTCAAAACCCAGGCGAATTTTTGCAGTCACGGGGATATCGTGCGGTACAGCATCACGTACAGCTTTAATAATGGAGTAAACGCGATCCGGGGTGCGTAGCAAACAAGCGCCACCTTCATGAGAGTTGACAGTTTTGGCGGGGCAACCAAAATTCAGATCGATGGCTTTAGCGCCGTAGTGCACCAGCTCCAGTGCGTTGACCGCCATGGGCTCGGGTTTGCTGCCCAGTAATTGCACCCGCACCGGGGTGCCGTTGGGTGTTTTGCAGTTACTCTCGAGTTCCTGCGCATACTTATAAAAGACCTTGTAAGGTAATTTTTGATCGGTGACACGGATAAACTCCGTCACGCAACCATCCAATCCACCAATGCGTGTCAGTATGTCGCGTACATGGTGTTCAACTACGCCCTCCATTGGGGCTAACATAATTCGCATGATCAACTCTGGCTGGCGATAAAGGTCGGCATTTTAGCGGTTTTGGTTGATAATTGGCGCCACCCTGCGTAGATTGCGCGGCCTTTTGCGGGTAAAACCCGCTCTATATGAAAAGAATGTCGAGGTTCTTGATGACTCAGCCCGGTTTCCACGATTTGATTAGCGATGTTCAGTTGCGCAAAGCCATAGATGCGCTTGGCTATGAAGCGCCGACGCCCGTTCAGCTGGCAGCTATTCCTGCGGCAAGCCAGGGCAAAAATCTTATCGTGAGTTCTAAAACCGGCAGTGGTAAAACCGCCGCTTTTTTATTGCCGGCGATTCAAGCAATGCTGGCCCGTGCCAGTGTGAATCCTGAGTCAACCCGCATGCTGATTTTGACTCCCACCCGTGAGTTGGCGCGTCAGATAGTCAAAAACGCTGAACAGCTGTTGAAATTCACCAGTTTTAAAGTGGGCATGGTATGCGGTGGCGAGGAATTGAAATACCAAAAAGCTATGTTGCGCAAGAATCCGGAAGTTATCGTCGGGACACCCGGGCGTTTGGCGGAACATGTGAGCCACAAATCTACCGAGTTTTCCGGATTGGAGTTTTTGGTGTTGGATGAGGCAGATCGCATGCTGGACATGGGGTTGAGTGAGGACGTACTCAAAATCGCCAACACCTGCCGCAACGAGCGCCAGACATTGTTGTTCTCTGCCACCATGGAGCAGAAAGGTCTGCGCCATTTAATCAAGCAAGTCATCCTGGGTGAAGCGGAAGAAATTTATATTGACGATAAACCCAATGCAATTGTGCAGCAAATGCTGATTGCCGACGATTTTAAGCACAAAGAAAAGTTGCTCTTGGCGTTGTTGCAAAAAGCGGATTTTCAGAAGGCAATTATTTTCACCAACACCAAAGTACGTGCCACCCAGTTGGATAATTTTTTGCGTTACAACAAGTTTCGAGTTGGGGCGTTGCATGGTGATATCACCCAGGATCAGCGCAAGGTTACTCTGGATCACTTTCGTCAGGGGCGCACCAGTATTTTGGTAGCCACTGATGTGGCCGCGCGCGGCTTGGATATTCCCGGTGTTGAGCTGGTGGTGAATATCGATATGGCCTATTCCGGCGATGAATATCTGCATCGCGTGGGTCGGACGGGCCGCGCCGATGCAGAGGGAAGGGCGGTTTCTATGGTGGATGCCAAAGAGTGGAATCTCACCAAAAGTATCGAGCGCTACCTGGGGGTGACCTTTGAAGTGATTGCTATGCCGGGGCTGAAAGGGAAGTATCAAGGGCCGGATAAAATTAAATCCTCTGGCAAGTCAGTAGGTACTAAAAAGAAAACTGCTGTGAAAGATAAAAAAGCAGAAGCTAAACCCAAGGTGAAAGTGCGCGAGCGCGATAAGAAAAATATTGGTAATCGACGCGTTCCCAAAGCGCTCACCGAGGCGCCTGCAGTGGATGGCTTTGCGCCGCCTAAAAAGAAAATCAGCAAGCAGCTGGATGATGGTGGCGAATAAACAATTGCAGCTCTTGTTGGCTGTGCGCTTAATAAGCGGGTAGACGTTCAATTTTATTTTAAATAAGTGATTGATCTTTTCCTGAATAAGATTAATATCAAAGTCACAAGGGTGAAAAAACAAGTAACTCTTGTGGCTTTTGCATCAATTTGAAAGTTCGCACATTACTGGCTTTGCCAGCGTAGTCTTTCTGTCACACGTTTTTGTTTTACTCGGTTTGTTTTCTTGTTTTGATCTAGCGATTTTTGTTGGTTGTAAGTCGATAGTGGTAAATCAGTAAATAAAGGGGGTAATAGACATAATTCCGCAGCAAGTTTCACTTCCAGGGTAAAATCAACACAAAACTTTATATGTTTTTGTGTTACTCACAGGCTTGAAGGGGATTTTTATATGGCGAAAAAAACGCATGCCAGACGTAGTGCGAACCACCATTCCTATGACGATACCAGCTTCTCTAGCTCGCGGCATAAATCGCGAAGAAACCAGCGAACTGATGACAACATTGTCGAAATAAAGTCCCGCTCCCAGCAAGTCGAAACCGCTTACTCTCCTCCTCGCTCTCCGCAACCTCTCCGCGCCAAGACAAAATCCCAGCAGCAGTACATACAGGCTATTAATACGCATATGCTCACTTTTGGTATTGGGCCTGCAGGTACAGGTAAAAGTTATTGTGCCGGTGCACTAGCGGCAGAGGCACTGGAATCTGGCAGAATTGAGCGTATTATCCTTACTCGCCCTGCGGTAGAGTCCGGTGAAAACCTGGGTTTTTTACCGGGTGATCTGGATCAAAAGTTTTCTGTCTATATCGATGCCTTTCGCGATATTTTGAATGAGCGTTTAGGTGCAGGTACTGTAGATTATTGCTTGCGCCATGGTCGTATTGTGGCGGCGCCTCTGGCATTTATGCGCGGTAAAACCTTTAACAGCAAAACCTTTGTGATTTTGGATGAGGCCCAAAATACTACGCCTGCGCAGATGAAAATGTTTCTAACGCGCATAGGTGAGGACTGTAAGGTTGTTATAAATGGTGATATTCAGCAGAGCGATATTCGCGGCCCTAATGGGCTTGCTGATGCCGTGGAGCGTTTGCGCGGTTTACCCAATGTCTATCTGCATGAGTTCGAACGCGATGACATTGTGCGCAGCGGTTTGGTGCGCGACATTATCGACCGTTACGAGGTGCCTGACGAAATTTAATCATCACTGTGCTGCACTTTGTTGTGAGCGGCGATGGCATATATCCATGTCCGCATAAAATAAGGTGCAGCTTAACCATTCTGCTTGACTTGCTTATTGCAAAATGAGCCGGCATCCTGCGCTTGTGTTTTTCCTGTGTTAATTCCTTTCTACCCAGTTTGCGCAATCGCGTCCGTGGAACAGCTGGCGCTGTTAACTTTGATACTGAATTGTTTTTATGAATGCATTGTCCTGCCCTTTGTGCCGCCTACCATTAACATTAAATACTCAGGGCGTGGCTTGTGAGAGAGGGCATCAATTTGACCGCGCCAAAGAGGGCTACTTCAATTTATTGCCCGTTCAATATAAGCATTCGTTGCAGCCGGGTGATGCTAAACAACAATTGGATGCGCGCCGCCAGTTTTTGCAGGCAGGATTTTTTGCGCCGCTGAAAAGCCAGTTGCAGAAACTGTTACCCGACACAGCTAAAAACTTGTTGGACATAGGTTGCGGCGAGGGTTATTTCACTAATTCATTTGCTGAGGCCTTACCGGAAGCACATATCTACGGTGTGGATATTGCCAAGCCGGGAGTGAGGTTGGCAGCAAAGGCGGCAGGTGCAAAAGGCTTAGGTGGCCATCTGACCTACGCGGTTGCCTCCAGTTTTGATTTGCCTCTGGCAGACGGCAGCATTGATGTTATTACCCGTATTTATGCACCCAGCAAGGATGCCGAGTTATGTCGTGTAATGGGAACTGCCGGCCTCTTGGTTATAGTAGCGCCAGGTGAGCAGCACCTATTGGGGTTGCGGCGTCGAATTTACCGCGAAGTGCGACCACATCAACAGACGCCCGTGCCTGAGGGTTTTCGTTTGGCGGATGAGCAGCGGGTGACCGCTGATCTAGTTATTGAGCAGCCAGCCATGCGTGCTGCGCTATTGGCGATGACGCCTTTTGTCTGGCGTATCAATCAACAATTAAAAGCTGATTTAATCGATAATCTGTTTGAGGATCGGTTGGATTTTTCTATACTGATATATAACAAAATATGATTAGATTTTTAATTTCAATAGCATTACCTTTGGTTTCTTGATCTTTTTGTGACCTAATGCTCACTTTTGCAGCCCGGATTTCTCAAATATGAGCGCAGATTAATAAGAATCGCTCCGTGCGATAACCTATGGAAACTCTTCATGGCGTGCCTCTCTATCCAACCTCTGTTTCGTGTGTTGCCCGGCTGGTTTACAGCCTCTGTACTGGTTTTGTCTATTCCCGTTTTTGCGCAAGCCTCGCCCAGTACTATTAAAGAAGTCACTCAACAAACACTGGAAGCGAATCCGGAAGTACAGGCAGCCTGGCACGAGTTTAAAGCGGCGGCGCAAGATGTGGGTGTTGCCCGTGGTGGTTATTTGCCGACGGTGGATATAGGCGCCTCCGCAGGCAAAACCAATCGTGACTACGATGGTCGCGGTGTCTACAACACTACACAGGGGCAAATTACCCTGAGTCAAATGCTGTTTGACGGTTTCCGCACCTCAGGAGAGGTGGAGCGTTTTGACAGTGTGCGCTTGGTTCGTTACTACGAATTACTGAATACGGTTGAGCTGACTGCGCTGGAAGCAGTGCGCGCTTATGAAGATGTAAAACGCAACCGCGAGCTGGTGGAGTTGGCGCGTGCGAATTACGCTAAACATCGCGATGTATTTGCACAGATCGAAGAGAGGACTCTCTCTGGTGTTGGCCGTCGGGTAGATCTTGAGCAGGTTGCTGGCCGTTTGGCGCTGGCTGAATCCAACTTGCTGACGGAAGCGACCAATTTGCATGATGTAACCGCGCGCTATTTGCGTGTTGTTGGGCAATTACCTGCGGATGACCTGCAGCCCACGCGTCTTGCTGAACAGCAATTGCCTGAGTCTATACGCGCTGCGTTGAGCCTGGCTTACCAAGGCAACCCCGGTTTCCACGCTGCGATTAAAAACATCAGTGTTGCCCAAGCTGCAGTAAAAGTAGATCGCGCTGGTCATTACCCCAAAGCCGAGTTGCGCGCGCGTCAGGTGACCAGCCGCAACCAAAATGGTTTTGATAATCGTGTTGATCCCAGCAGTTACGGCGATGAAAGTGCGGTCGAACTGGCGATTACCTATAACCTATACAGCGGCGGCTCCAATCGCGCAGCTATTCGTCGCTCACTGGAATTAGTGAATCAGGCTAAAGATTTGCGCGATCAAGCTTGTATCGATTTGCGTCAGAACACTCAAATTGCCTACAACGATGCCTTCCGCTTAAGTGAACAATTAATTGCATTGGAGCAGCATCGTCTTTCAAGCGACAAGGTGCGCACTGCCTATGCCGAGCAATTTAATATTGGCCAGCGCACCTTGTTGGATGTGCTGGATGCTGAAAATGAATACTTTCAAGCCAGCCGTGCCTTGGTGATTGCGCAGGGCGATCTTGAACTTGCCCATGCGCGCGCGCTTGCTGCCATGGGTAGCCTCTTGCCCGCACTCGGTATAGTGCGCGATGGCTTGGGAATATTGCATGACACTAAAGTGGAGGATTCGCTGAAAATTTCTGAATCAGCTTGTCCGGCCGATGCGCCTGTTGCTATGGGCCGTCAGGATCTGATCAGTGAGTTGACTCCGTTAAATGGTGATGCATTGTTTGACTCGGGTAGTTCTGAATTAAAACCAACGGCTGCGGCCACATTGGATCGTTTGATCAGCTCTATCAAGGCAACTCAGGGTGTGGTGCAAATTACCATTGAGGGGCACTCCGACAGCAGCGGCACTGATGCACTCAATGTGCCGCTTTCCAAAGCGCGAGCACAAAGCGTGCGCGATTATTTTGTCTTAAACGGCTTGGAAACTATCCCCATGACGGTAGATGGTTTTGGGGCCGCGCGCCCGGTGGCGAATAATGCTACCGATGCTGGCAAAGCAGCCAATCGTCGTGTTGATGTCACAGTAATACGCAAACAGTAAATGTGCAGCAGTTGCAAAATGATTTGCTAGGCTTGAGCGAATAGAGCGGCTGCAGCTGGCCGCTTTTTATTGTTCGATGAACCCCTATTGCTCGACAGCCCCGCCTTGTTCGACAGACCCGCCCCGGAGCCAGAATGACCCCCAACGTCCAACCTCTAGTGGATTCCCAGGCTGTAGCTGCTGGCCCTTTGCTTGAATGTTTATTGTTGGTGGCGCGTGCGCATCAGATTACGACTACCCGTGAGAGTGTGTTAGCAGGCTTACCGCTTGAAAGCACCGGCCTTACTCCCTCGCTGTTCGCACGTGCAGCCAAACGTGCCGGTATGACCAGCAAATTGGTGGTGCGTCCGCTTGCTGAATTAAACCCCGCACTATTTCCGGTAGTACTTCTGCTCAACAATAATCAAGCCTGCCTATTGCTGGAGTCGAGCAGCAGTGGTGCGCGCGTTGTTTATCCGGAATTGGGCGATGCCGTGGTGGAGGTGACATTGGATGATCTGGTCGCCAGTTATACCGGTCATGCCATTTATGTGCGTCCACAAGAAAAATTTGATGCGCGCGCCACTGATATAGCCAAAAACATTGCGCAAAAACAGCGCGAATCCCACTGGTTTTGGGGTGTGATTGGTGAATACAAATACCTCTATCGCGATGTGCTACTAACGGCACTATTGATCAATTTTTTTGCGTTGATTTCGCCACTGTTTGTGATGAATGTGTATGACCGCGTAGTGCCAAACCATGCGACGGATACGCTTTGGGTTTTATCCTTTGGCATGCTGATTGCAATCAGTGCTGATTTTGTACTGCGCATGATGCGCGCCTGGTTTGTTGATCTGGCTGCAAGCAGGGTGGATGTCACCTTGTCGGCCGTTATTATGGAACGGGTACTGGGCATGAAGTTGTCGGAGCGTCCGGCCTCGGTTGGTTCATTCACTGCCGGCTTGCAATCCTTTGAATCCATTCGCCATTTCATTTCTTCTGCCACCATTCTGGCGCTGGTAGATTTACCTTTTGTGCTGCTCTTTTTATTGGTGGTGCTGTTAATTTCCTGGCCGCTGATTTTGCCCATTATTGTCGGTGTGGGTGTAGTCATTATTTACACCGCTGCGGTGCAGAAAAAAATGCAAATCCTTGCGGAAAACTCCATGCAAGCCTCGGCACAACGCAACGCGACATTGGTAGAGAGCGTCGCTGGTTTGGAGACAATAAAAACCCTGGGCGCGGAAGGGCGCATGCAAGTGATTTGGGAAAAAGCCACCCTGGTGCTGTCGCGTGTAGGAGTAAAAATGCGGTTGTTGTCCGGCTCGGTGGGCAGCAGTACTTTGTGGGTTCAGCAAGCGGTGTCGGTGGTTATTATTATCGTTGGTGTCTACCAAATTATTGACGGCAATTTGTCCCAAGGCGGGCTAATCGCTGCCTATATGCTTGCTTCGCGTATTATGGCTCCGGTAGGGCAAACCGCCGGGTTGTTAATGCAATATCACAGTGCTGCCACGGCATTAACAGCGCTTAATGAAGTGATGGCTAAACCGGTAGAGCGCCCGCTGGATGCCCAGTGGATTAGTCGCCCGCGTTTGCAGGGTGCGATTGAATTTAAAAAAGTTGCGTTTAAATATCCGCAGGATGAACGCGAAGTGTTGCGTGATGTTTCATTCAAAATTAACGCGGGTGAACATTTGGCTATTCTGGGGCGCAACGGTTCGGGTAAAACCACGCTGGAGAAATTAATCGCCGGCTTGTATGAACCCAGTGCCGGTACTTTGCTGATTGATGGTATTGATATTCGCCAACTGGACCCCGCCGAATTGCGGCGCAATATTGGTTACGTATCCCAGGATGTAAATTTATTTTTTGGCAGTCTGCGCGACAACATTGCACTAGGCTCGCCCCATGCGACCGATGAAGCGATTTTGGAAGCAGTGCGTTTGAGTGGCTTGACCGAATTTGTAAACCAGCACCCTATGGGGCTGGCTATGCCGGTGGGTGAGCATGGACAGTTGTTGTCCGGTGGCCAGCGCCAGGCGGTCAGTATTGCACGCGCTTTATTAAACGATGCGCCGATCATATTAATGGATGAACCCACAGGCTCCATGGATCACACCAGTGAAGAGGAATTCAAACGCAACCTGTTGCAATTTGCTGCACACAAAACCCTGATTGTGATTACCCATCGCACCTCGCTGTTGGAATTGGCGGAGCGAATTATTGTGATTGATAGCGGCAAAATTGTCGCCGATGGCCCGAAAGAGCAGGTAGTGGAAGCGCTGCGTCAAGGGCGTATCGGGAGGGCTTCCTGATGCATTCAACTGCACCGCTAAAAAAATCCCGCGACAAAATCTGGTTTGAAAAGCTGGGCCGCGCGCTGGATAAACTAGGCCTGCCGGCCAGCCGTTTTATCGACAAACTTTATGCGCGCTGGCTCGACCCTATTCATGAGCAACCAAAAGATTGGGTGACAGATTCAGACTGGGCCAGGTTGCAACAGGAACCGATAAAAGCGCGCGCCCTGCTGCGGGTTATTGCACTGATTGTGTTGTTGTTGCTGCTGTGGGCCGCCTTTGCACCCTTGGATGAAGTGGCGCGCGGCGAAGGCAAGGTAATTCCCTCATCGCAGCTGCAGGTTATTCAATCTTTTGATGGTGGTGTAGTACAAGAAGTGCTGGTGCGCGAAGGGCAAACGGTTAACAAAGGCGATTTATTATTGCGCATAGATCCCACGCGCTTTATTTCCACTTTTCGCGAAAACCGCGCGGAATATTTATCACTGCAGGCCCGCGCTGCACGCTTACAAGCGTTAACCACCAATACCCAACTGGTGTGGCCGCAGGATTTAATGGCAGATGCGCCGGACATTGTGAATCACGAGCGCAATTTGTATGAATCCAATCGCAAGGAATTGGATGAGCAGCTTGCGATTGCGCGCAGTCAATTGGATCAGCGCGCCGAAGAATTAAATGAAGTGCGCGCAAAATTAACCCAGGCGACACGCGCCTTGGAATTGGCCACGCAGGAGTTAGGGGTTACTAAACCGCTGCTTGCCAGTGGTGCGATTTCAGAAGTGGAAATTTTGCGTTTGGAAGGCGAGGTGGCGCGCGCGCGCGGCGACCGTGAGCAGGCCTTGTCGCAGGAGTCCCGTTTATTGCTGGCAGTGGAAGAGGCCGAGGGGAAGTTGCGCGAAACGGAACTGATGGCCAACAACAAATGGCGCAATGAATTATCGGATGTGTTGGCAAAAATAGCGGCGTTAAGCGAATCCAGTACCGGCCTTGCCGACAAAATAAAATACGCAGAAATACGCTCGCCAGTGCGCGGCACTGTACAACGGGTGTTTACCAATACCGTGGGCGGCGTAGTACAACCGGGGCGCGAAGTGATTGAAATGGTGCCGCTGGACGACCAGTTAATTGTCGAGGCCAAGGTGTCACCCAAAGACATTGCCTTTTTACACCCGGGGCAAGAGGCGATTGTGAAATTTACCGCTTACGATTTTGTGGTTTACGGCGGTTTGCGCGGCAAGGTGGAACACATTAGCCCCGATACCATTACCGATGAAAAAGAGCGCACTTTTTATATAGTGCGGGTGCGCACCGAGCGCGCTGGTTTTGACCCTACGCTGCCTATCATGCCGGGCATGATGACCCAGGTAGATATTCTCACTGGCAAGAAAACGGTTTTGGCCTATTTGCTAAAGCCGGTTTTGCGCGCCCAACAAAATGCTATGACGGAACGATAATGCCGCACCTGTTTGTTGCCCCTGTCACTGTGCAATCACCCCATTGGTTGCAAGCCTTTCCGGATGCGCATCTGGTGCGGGAATTTGGCTATTTGAATTCATCTGATCTGGTGTGGCTGTTACTGACCGGAGCGCAAAGCATCGCCCAGATAAAAAATCTGGCCGATGCCGGCATTAAAGTGGTTGCCATGACGGCAATAGAACAAACCAGCGAAGCCCGGCAGGTATTGGAGGCGGGGGCCAGCGGTTATGTGCATTATCTGGCGGTGCCCTCGGTGCTGGAGCAGATTGCCCAGTCAGTGGCTCTTGGTGGGGTTTGGTTGGGCGCTGAGTTAATGCGTGAGCTGATTCTGGGTGCCCAGCGCTTGGCAGCACCTGCAGGTTCTAGCCCTAAAGCTGATCTGAATCGCCTGACCAGCCGCGAGCGTGCCGTGGCAGAGTTGGTTGCAGCCGGCAAAACTAACAAAGAAGTGGCTCGCGCTCTGGATATCACTGAACGCACTGTTAAAGCCCATTTGGGCGCCAGTTTTGAAAAGTTGGGAGTGCGTGATCGCCTGCAACTTGCGCTGGCTTTGTCTGGCTGATTATCTGTTGCTACATATCACACGCCCCACACCCCTTCTGATTCGTTCTGTCGCTTAAAGCATTCTTTTTTGCGCTTTTTAGAACACCTTCGTCTATAAAAAAATCCTGCTTATTGTCCTTTAGTCCAATGGCGTTAATTTCAACTGTCACTAGACTCCACCTAACATCCCCAATTGTGCGCTGGTTCACTTTTTACATCGGAGTCAAGTATGAGCAATGCCGTAGCTACTGTTGCGTTTCTTCAAGGTCAAGCCTGGGCGAAAGCGCCTGATGGCAGCCTGCGCCCGCTAACGGTGGGGGCGGTGCTTAACGACAATGAAATTATTGTGACGGCAGAGGGCGCGCGCGTTGAGCTGGATATTGGCGGAGTGGAACCCCTGATTATTTACGGTGGTCAGGAAGTGGCAATGAGCCGCGATATGAACCCGCAAACCGCGACCTCCGCCGATGAGGCGTTGCTGGACGATGCCAGTGTGGATCAAGCCTTGACGATTCTTGAACAAGAAGGCGATTTGTTAGAGGAGTTGGAGGAAACTGCCGCAGGCGATAACGCCGGCGGTGGATCGGATGGCAGTAGCAATTTTGTCCGCTTGGATCGTATTGCCGAGTCGACCGAGGATCAGGATTTTTCTTACAACAGCAGTCCAGAGGCACAGGCTGGGCAGGCCGCAAGCGATGGCGATTATGTCAATCGCGCACCTGAATTAGCCGATCAAGTATTCGGCACCGATGAAGATACGCCATTGACTGGCCAAATTATCGCCACAGATATAGAAGGCGACCTATTAACCTATGCACTCGCGGGTGGCCCTGCAAATGGCAGTTTGCAGCTGAACCCGGCCACAGGTCAGTTTGTATTTACCCCTAATGCGAATTACAACGGCCCCGACAGTTTTGTGGTGACAGTCACCGACAGCCGCGGCAATAGCAGCACCGCCACTATTACCTTAAACGTTACACCGGTGAATGATATTCCCGTGTCTGCCGACCAAAATCTGGTCACTGATGAAGACACGCCGGTAAGCGGGCAAATAGTCGCCAGCGATGTCGAAAATGACACCCTCAGTTACAGCCTGACGGGCGCGCCAGCAAATGGCCAACTGGTATTGGATCCGGTTACTGGCGGATTTACCTACACACCAAACGCCAACTTTAATGGCAGTGATTTGTTTATCGTCACCATTAGCGATGGCAACGGTGGCAGCACCACCAGCACCGTCACTATCGGTGTCTTACCCGTAAACGACCTGCCGGTAAGCAGCGACCAAAACCTGATCACCCCCGAAGATACACCCATCGATGGTCAGGTAGTGGCAAGCGATGTGGATGGCGACAGCCTGAATTATCTGGTTTCTGCACCGGCGGCGAGTGGCACAGTCTCGCTTGATCCAACAACCGGCGCATTTACCTATACCCCAAATGCTAATTTTAATGGCAGTGATTTCTTTATCGTCACCATCAGCGATGGCAATGGCGGTACTACCACCAGCCGTATCAACATAGGTGTGACACCCGTAAACGATGCCCCGGTGAGCAGCGACCAAAACCTGACAACACCGGAAGATACACCTATCGATGGTCAGGTAGTGGCAGGCGATGTGGATGGCGACAGCCTGAGTTATTTGGTTTCCGCACCAGCGGCGAGTGGCACAGTCACACTTGATCCGGCAACCGGTGCATTTACCTACACCCCAAATGCCAATTTTAATGGCAGTGATTTCTTTATCGTCACCATCAGCGATGGCAATGGCGGTACTACCACCAGCCGCATCAACATAGGCGTGACACCAGTAAACGATGCACCGGTAAGCAGCGACCAAAACCTGACAACACCGGAAGATACCCCCATCAGTGGCCAAGTCAGCGCCAGCGATGTCGATGGCGACAGCTTGAGCTATGTGGTTTCTGGTCAGCCTGCAAACGGTAGTGTGACCCTGAATGCGGCTACCGGCACCTTCACTTACACTCCAGCTGCTAATTACAACGGCAGCGATTCATTTGTGGTCACCATTAGCGATGGCAATGGCGGCACCACAACCAGCCGCATCAATATTGGTGTCACTCCGGTAAACGATGCACCGGTAGCCAGTAACCTCAACCTGGTTACGCCGGAAAACATACCAGTTAATGGCCAAATAAGTGCCAGTGATATCGATGGCGATAGCCTGGGCTACAGTCTCAACAGCGCGCCGGTTAATGGTACTGTCGTTTTGAATCCGGCCACCGGCAGTTTCACCTATACCCCAAATACCGGTTACAACGGCAGCGACAGCTTTACCGTCACCATTAGCGATGGCAATGGCGGCACTACCACTAGCCTCGTGTCTATTGGTGTGACACCGGTAAACGTTGCGCCCACGGCTGGCGATCTGAATCTGACCACCGATGAAGACGTACCGGTGAATGGCGCTATCAGCGCGAATGACCCGGATGGCGATACCTTGTCTTACTCCGTTACGGGTAGTCCGGCGAGTGGCACCGTTGTGCTGAACGCCGCAACGGGCACATTTACCTATACCCCGAATACCGGTTACACCGGTGGCGACAGCTTCGTGGTGACCATCAGCGATGGCAATGGCGGTACCACTACCAGTACGGTCACGATTGGTGTGAATTCCACTAATGATGCCCCTGTTGCCAGTAACCTGAATCTAACAACAGATGAAGATATTCCCGTCAATGGTGCTGTGCTTGCCAGCGACCCGGATAGTGACCCGCTGAGTTTCTTGGTTTCAGCTAATCCCACCCATGGCAGCGTCATTCTCAACCCTGTTACTGGTACGTTTACCTATACCCCCAACACCAATTACCACGGCAGTGACAGTTTTGTCGTAAGTATTAGTGATGGTAAAGGCGGTGTTACTACGAGCACGGTCACTATTGATGTAAATCCAATTAACGATGCGCCCGTGACCGCGGACCAAAACCTGACTACCAACGAGAACCAAGCCATTCCCGGCACTGTCAGTGGTTCTGATCCGGATGGTGATTCCCTGCGGTTCTTGCTGCAAACTCCGCCCGGGTCTGGCTCTTTGTCGCTCGATATATTGACCGGCCAATTTATCTATAACCCCGGCGCTGGCTTTACCGGTACAGACAGTTTTGTCGTGCGGGTGACGGATGGTAATGGCGGCAATGCGCTCAGCACGATTACCATCGGTGTCTTGCCCGTCAACGGCACTCCAGACGCCGTGGATGATGCTGTGTCAGTGCGTCAGGATACCTCGGTAACGGTAGCTGTGAAGGCAAACGATACCGATCCGGAAAACGACAGCCTAACAGTAACTGGCGTTACCCAAGGTGTGCATGGTTCGGTGGTGATTGATGCGGTAACCGGCAATCCTATCTACACACCTGATGCCGGTTATGTCGGCACTGACACCTTTACCTACACCATCAGCGATGGCAATGGTGGCACTGACACCGCCAGTGTGACGGTCACGGTGACTGCCAACACAGCACCCGTTGCTGTGGCTGATTCAATTACCTTATTCGAAGGGGGTGTTGCCACTAGCCTAAATGGTGGTGCTACCAGCCTACTGGCGAACGACACAGATGCGGAAGGCAATCCATTAACGGCCATCCTGGTGACAGGCCCGGCTCACGGGACCCTGACGCTCAATGCCGATGGAACCTTCAGCTATATCCACGACGGTAGTGAGACTACTGTAGATAGTTTCACCTACAAAGTGAATGACGGTACTGTAGATGGCAATACCGTGACCGTGAACATCAATATAACGCCGGTAAATGAAAGACCAATCGCAGTTGATGATTTTTACACCACGGCAGAAGATACCCCGATTGTCTTCGACTTGGCTGATTGGCTGCTTAACGATTCAGACCCGGACGGCGATACCATCTCGGTATTCAGTGCGAGTGCTGTAGTCAATGGCACCTTGTCCTATGTGGGCGGCCAACTGACCTTTATCCCTAACGCTGAATACAGTGGCCCAGCGTCATTCAATTACAGCATTCACGATGGTCACGGCAACACCGCCACAGCGACGGTTCACATCAATGTGACTAACGTGGATGATCCAAGTGTCCTGCTGGCCGATGTTGTTAATGCCAGTGAAGATACAGAGGCCAGTGGCAATGTGTTGTCCAATGACACCGACGTTGATAGCCCACTGCAAGTCGTCGCATTCGTTATGAATGGCACCGGCTATAGCGCTGGTGATCTGGTCAGTGTACCGGGCATCGGCAGCCTGACATTACAGGCAAGTGGTGCCTTTACCTTTACACCAGTGGCCAACTACAACGGCCCGGTGCCCCAGATCACTTACACTACCAATACGGGTTTTAGTAGCACACTCGACATCACCATTGACCCGGTTAATGATGCGCCGGTGGCTAATAATGACTCCCTGGCCACCACCCAAAACGTGGCTTTGGAAATTAACCTTGCAAGCCTGACGGCAAACGACACCGATATCGATGGCCACACTTTGACAGTGTTCGCCGCCGGTGCAGTAACTAACGGTTCCCTGGCTTATATTGATGGCAAGTTGCACTTCATTCCTGCCAACAACTACACAGGCCCCGCTTCGTTTACCTACAGCATCACCGATGGCCACGGTGGTACCAGTTCTGCAACGGTGAATATCAGCGTCACCGCAGCACCTAATGTTGCACCTGAGACGAATTCCGTTGCCGCATCGGGCAATGAGGACACACTCATCACCATCAATCTGACTGGCAGTGATAGCGATGGTACCGTTGCGGGCTATGTCATCAAATCCCTGCCGGTCAACGGCGTGCTTTACTCTGACGCAACTATGACCACTGCCATTGGAGTGGGCGATCTGGTAACCGGGCCGGTTTATTTCATGCCGAATGCCAACTGGAATGGCTCTACCCAATTTGATTATGTCGCGCGCGACAACTTAGGCCTTGAGGATGCAACAGCCGCAACGGCCAGCATTACGGTAAACCCGGTCGCTGACGCTGCGGTACTGGGCACTGGCGCTGGCTCGGTAAAAGAGGACACGCCAGCGCAGTCCAGCGCGGGTGGCACCCTGAGCATCACTGACCCTGACGCGGGTGAGGCGAGCTTCCAGCCACAAACCAATACCGCCGGAACCTACGGCAATTTCTCCATCAATGCCGCCGGGGTTTGGACTTACAACATCAATAACAGCCTGAGCGCCGTGCAGCAGCTGAAAGAAGGTGAGACTAAGACGGAAACCTTCACCGTCAGTAGTATTGATGGCGCCACAACCAGCGTTGTCATTACAGTCAGGGGCACCAACGATGCGCCGACGGCAAATGCAGATTCAGCCACGGTAGCGCAAGGCCAGGTACTTACCCTGACGCCGCTCCAGCTGCTGGCAAATGACACTGACCCTGACGGAGATACCCTGAGTATTTTGTCAGTGCAAGATCCGGTAAACGGGAGTGTGAGCATTGTAGGTGGGAATGCAGTGTTTACCCCGACTGCCGGTTACAGCGGCCCAGCTTCGTTTACCTACAGCGTGAGCGATGGGCAGGGCGGAACAGCGACAGCCACGGTTAACATCAACGTGACTGCGGTAAACACTCCACCGGATGCCATTAACGATAACCCTGTGGGCAATGCCACGGCTACTGGCCTGCATGCAGAATACTTCGGTTATCGCCAAGGTACAGATGGGCTTAACCTGGCCTCCCTTGACCAGGTAAAAAACTTTATCGCGACAAACTCAGCCAGTGCGACATTTACCGCCACCACGCTCAATTACAACATGGGCAATGGGTTTAATAACAACTTGGGTTTTGGCACTAACCTGCAAACCTTCCTGGGCTCGGATGCTGCCAGTTTGAGTAATGACCCGGCGACAACCAGTGATGCGATTATCCGCATGAGTGGTTTTGTGGAGCTTGCTGCCGGAACTTACAACTTCCGGGTATTAAGTGATGATGGTTATCAAATCAAAATTGATGGCGTTACTGTTGCCGAAGTAGCCAGCAATCAAAGTGCGGCTACCCGTATTCACCCTTCATTTACCCTTTCCATCAGTGGCCTGCATACGATTGAAATTGTGTACTGGGATCAGGGTTACTACGCCCAGTTTACGGCTGAATTGAGCAATGATGGTGGTCTGAGTTATCAGCCATTTAATGCCTTTAACAGCTACAAAACGGCCAGTCTGGTAGCCGTGGAGGACACGCCATTTACCATCAGTGCGGCGACATTACTTGCCAATGACACCGATGCCAACAGTGACACCTTAAGTATTGTGAGTGTGCAGGGGGCGGTAAATGGTTCGGTTGCTCTGGTGGGAGGTAACGTGGTGTTTACACCCGCAGCCAACTATGCGGGGCCAGCATCCTTTACCTATACCATTACGGACGGAAAAGGCGGCTTCGATACCGCGACAGTGAACCTGATGGTATCGCCAGTGAACGATGCACCGGTGGCAGCAAACGATAATTTGATTGCGGCATCCAACCAGACCCTGACTATCGCGCCGTCAACCCTGGTGGGCAATGATGTCGATGTGGATGGCGATGTTCTTCAGATCATCGCTGTGAATAATGCAGTGAACGGTACAGTGAGCATCAACAGCAGTGGCAATATCTTATTCACTCCGACAAGCGGTTACGAAGGCAGCGCGAGCTTTACTTACACCGCACGCGACGATGGCGGCATCACCACTACCGCGACAGTTAACCTAGCGGTAGGTAGTGCGAGCGCGCCATCGGTAGTGGTGAGCAAGTCGCTGGTCGCCGTTGCACAGGGCACCGGTGGAACCAGTGTGAAGTTCCCCATTATCACCAAGCTGGTGGATACCGATGGTTCAGAAACACTGTCCATTAAGGTCAGTGGTGTGCCCACGGGTTTAAGCTTTAATGCCGGCACTAACCTGGGGGGTGGTGTGTGGCAATTTACAGCGGCCGACCTGCCCAACCTGATGTTGAATTTGCCGGGCAGCTACACCACCAACTCAACCAATCTGACCGTACAAGTCACTGCGACCGAAGCAAATGGTGGATTCACCGCCTCGACATCGACAGTGGTTAATCTCAAGGCGGCCTACACCACCGTAGATTTGACCACCACCGAGTCCGGTAATTACACCGGCTCTTCAGCCAGTGAAAATATTCAGGGTGGCGCGGGCAACAATACGATTAACGCCAATAACGGCAATAATATTGTGCGTGGCGGTGGGGGTGATGACAACCTGAGCGCAGGTTCCGGCACAGACATCATCTACGGCGGCAGCGGCAACGATGTGATCAATGGCGGTAGTGGTAATGACCGTCTGATTGGCGGCGCTGGCAACGACACCATGAGTGGAGGTAGTTCGGGCGAGAACTTTGTGGATGTGTTTGCCTGGAGTCTGGGCGATCAAGGTACTGCAGGTTCACCCGCAGTGGATACCATCCAGAACTTTTCCACCTCAGCACCGGGCAACAATGGTACTGGCGGGGATGTATTGGATCTGCGCGATTTGTTGCAAGGCGAATCAGTGGGTGCATCAAATAGTGCGGGCAACCTTGCCGATTATTTGCATTTTGAAATCAGTGGTAGCAATACGGTAATTCATATCAGTCACACCGGTGGTTTTAATGGCGATTCGCACTCGGTAGGCTCAAGTTTTACCAGCAGTGCCACGACTCAGCAAATAGTACTGGAGGGTGTAAATTTGCAATCGCTGTACAGCGGTGCAACTACTGATCAGCAGATCATTACCCAGATGCTCAACAACAATAAGTTGATAACAGATTAAGCGCTAAACATAAAAAATCCCGCCACTCACTGGCGGGATTTTTTATTGTGTGATGTCGCCTGTCGTTATTTTGTGTGGAGTTTGTATGTTTATAAAACGCGATGAGCAAGGTGTGATTATTGCGCTCAGTAAAACTGCCAGCGCCGAATTTACCGAGCAATTACCTGATGACGATGGGCAACTGCTGGCGTTTTTGCACAGCAGTAAATCCGCAGAGCAGTTGGCGCTGGAGCAAACCGACACGGCCATGGCACGGGTACTAGAGGACGTGGTGGGTTTGTTGGTAGAGCAGGGCGTGATTCGATTTACTGATTTACCCACGGCCGCGCAAGACAAATTGCTTGCACGACGTGAGTTGCGTGGCAAACGCCAGGGTATAGATCTGCTGGACGATGGCGACCATTTGCCGCTGTAGTGTTTATCCTGCAAACTATTTTCATTCTAAAATTATTTTTATCTTAAAAATTATCTTTTTTAAAATTACTGTACAAAAGGCCCTGTGACAGCATCTATTCCCAAGCCGAACAGGGTCTGTTGTTCAGCAGCGGTTTGCACTCCCTCTGCAATCATCGTCAAGCCAATGGAGTGCCCTAATAAACACAGGCTTTGCACAAATGCTTGGTTACTGTTGGTGGTATTTATATCGCGAATAATGGCGCTATCAATTTTCAAAAATGCCAAGCCCATTTCTTGCAGTTGATCAAAGCGAGTGAATTCCAAACCAACGTGTTCCAGGCCAATTAAACAGCCAAATTTGCGCAACTGGGTGATAAAAATCCGTAGTTCCTCAGGGTGGCGCAACACGCAGCTCTCGGAAAACTCCAACCATAAAAAGCGAGCAACTGCCGGGTGTTGGGCAATTAATTCCAAGGCTTGTTCGCGGAAGCTTGCGCTGCATAACGCGGCGCTTGATACATTAATCGCCATGGGTTGTGGTAGCTGCGTGGCGGTGATGCTTAATTGGTTAAGTGCCAAGCGCAATACAGCTAAATCGATGTTGGACATAATGCCCAGCCGCACCGCCCAGGGAATAAAATAGCCCGCTGTTTTTTGCTCCTCATCCAATTGCAAGCGCACGGCGGTTTCATCGTGAATCAGCTCGCCCTGTTGGTTGCGCACCGGGAACTTAACCAGCGCGATATGCTGATGTGTTAAGGCATATTCGATAGAGTCGCGCCATTGCCCCAGATTCCTGGGAGTGGAATGTGGGTGCCCCTCGGGGCGAATAATTACCGCGCGATTGCCCTTTACTTCTGCTTCAGCAAGGGCGCCATCTAATGTATGCAATAAATCGGTACGCAGATCTCCCTGCTGGAAATAGCTGAGTGCCATAGGCAAACCAATTTGGGTATAGCCTGTGGCAATTAGTTGAAAATTTAATTGTTGGGATATTTCGGCACCCACAATATCAATTGCGATATCAGTAGGAATCAGCAAACAAAAATCGCTGCCATTTAACCGGCCTGCATGGCTGCCTGGATAGCGTTGGTTAATGTCCCTGAATACGCTGGCAATCGCACACAACAGCTGATCGACTTGGTGATGCCCCAGTTGATTATTTAATTGCTGAAGGTTCATTAAGCGCGCAATTACCAGCACACCTCTGTCTTGTGCGTCCTCATTGGTTAACTGCGCGTCAAACAAATGTAAAAAATGTGTGCGATTGGCAATACCGGTAAGCGGGTCAGTTTGCGATTCGCGCCTGAGCAATTCAAGTTGTCGCGCCTCTTTTTCCAACATCTGTTTTACGCTGTTGGACAAACGATTCATCGCACGTACCAAGCGTTGAAACTCTTTGGTTTTAGGTTCTTCTGAAACAATAAAGCGCCGTTCGCCAATCGCTTCTGCCTGACTGACTACTACATCCAGCGGGCGTGAAATATATTTCAAAACGATACTGCCAATCAGGCCGCTCAGTAGAGTTGCAAACAAAAACCACTCCAGTAAATCGCGGGTGTTTTTCCACAGTGCTTCCAGTGCATAACCTGAATGACTTTTCACTACCAGCGTACCGGCTTGCTGCCAGCCGTCCTGAATTTGCGCAATGCCCGGTGCAGCATCAAAATTCACACGCTTGGCAAACCATGCAGGTACTTTTTCTGTTGGTTGCTGGGTTTGATTGTCGTTGTCGTTGTCGTAGCGGCGCGCAACCACTGCTTGTTTATCAGTGTTTTGAAAAATAATGTATTCGTAATGCCCCGAATCAAATTGGGCGCTAATCAGCAGCTCAAGCGTTACCGGATCTTTATCAGGCATTTGCGAAATAGACAGGGCCAATGAATTGGCATTGTCGATATTTTTCAGGCGCAATTGCTCTTGCAGATAGGTTTTGGCGGTGAGGGTGCTGATGACAAAATTACCACCCAGCGCCAATAACAGCAGGGATAAAATGCCGATCCAGAGTTGTTTAATTAATGACATGCCTATGCCTTTCATATTCAAGGATTTTTAAAAACGTTAGTAGCTGACTTGCGCTGTAGCATTAAAATCCTTGCTCGCGTATCCGCGCTAATAAATCCCGCCAGCGCGATAACCGTGCAGTCGGGTCCGCTTGGGACTGCACACTGTTGCCCACCCATAATCCTTCACTGTTAAAACTGAACACGGGGCGTAAGTCGGGCCTTTTACTGGCCGGTTCTATACGCCCGATTAAATTATCCAGAATCAAGGGTTCTGCAGTTGGACTCTGGTAATAACCCAGCACCATATGTGCCTGAAAGCGTTTACTTTGCTGGCCGCCGATTTGCGCGCGCACGTAAATCAAACGCAATTGGTCATTGGCAAACCCCAGTTCCAACAGGCTCAAATATTTGGCAATGGTGAAGTCCTCACAGTCGCCAGCACGCATGCCCATGGTTTCCAGGGGAGTTGCCCAGTAATCACTTTTTTGCCAAAGGGTCACGTCATCGCTATAGCGAATATGACGATTAAAAAAATCATTTACCCGGGTAATTTTTTGTACATCATCCAAGGTTTGGCTGGTGTCCAGCATCTGGTTCCATGCACGCAACAGACCGGCGCCATCCTCACCGTAACGGCTGTGCATCACCTGCTGCATTTTTTGTGATTGGCGCTCTGCCGCGACAAAAAAAGCGGCAGTAAATAAGGTAAAAAATAACAGCCAACAGCCAATCACCCGGCCAAACCATCGCCGGGAACCTGATAAAAAAGAGGAGGGCTGCTCAGCGATGAGCGCCAAGGCGCGAACCTTTGACAGTGGAAAATTCGGGTGTTTGAAGAGCGCAGTGAACGGGCATGGCGGTTGGCTAATTGGCACAAGTTGCCACTAGTATAGTCAGCTTGCAGGGAATATTTTCAGAAAAAACAGCGGCGATGTGTAAACGTTTCCATTTAACTAACAGTGAATTGATAATTCAGTTGCATGAAATTTATGCAAACTTGCATACGTATTCAGTGAAATCCTTATGCGTGAATACGTATGCAGCGATTTGCCTCACTGAGGTTTATCTCTTCAAATGGCCTTTCCAATAATTTTAATAACGGATAGGTCAATTATGAAACACAAACTCGTCTTACTTTCCATCTTGCTGGCAACTTCTGCCAGCGCCCAAGCGGAATGGTTTCTGCGCGGAACTCATAACAATTGGGCAGCCGCCCAAATGAATCCCGCTGGCACCAACACCATGGAATTAACCAATGTGGTTTTCAGCAGTGCTGGCAGCATCAAGTTTGATCGCTACGGTGACTGGTCAGAGAACTACGGGGTAGGTGGTCGCAACGGTGCTAACATTGCCGTGGCGCAGGGCACCTGGAATATCAAATTTTATACCGACACCAAAAACTGGAATATCAGTGCGGTAACGCCTCCGGCGGCGTATCACTTGCGCGGCACGTTCAATGGTTGGGCAGAAGGCACCTTGTTAACCCGCGTTGGCACTAGCGATGTGTACGAAAGTTGCCAGCAATTTGTAAGTGGCGACGCCACTGGCGGCCCACGTTTTAAGGTGGACCCGTATGGCGGTTGGGGCAGCGATGCAGTGCCCGCAGCGGATTACACAGTTGCCGCTGGTTGGGTAAAAATCACTTTTAATGCGAGTTCAAAGGCAATCACCACCCAGCAAAATCTTGCGGCCAATTGTGGTAGCACTAACATCTCTAGCTCTTCACAATCGTCGTCGTCAACCAGTTCTTATGTATCTACCTCAGCACCGACAACCTCCAGTGCAAGGAGTTCATCCAGTGCGCCGGCGGTAACTTTCCATTTGCGCGGCACTCACAACGGCTGGGCTGAAGGTGACCTCTTCACAACGCCAGCGGGCACCAATCAACTGGAAGCCTGCCGTAACTTCACTGCGGGCGATGCCAACGGCGGGCCGCGCTTCAAGGTTGATCGCAACGGTGCCTGGGGTACAGATGCATTCCCATCCGTCGATCAGGCCGCAAGTGGCTGGACACGTATTGTGATCAATACCAGCAGCAACAGCCTTGTTAGCGTTACCACTAACCTGGCATCTAACTGCGGTTCAAGCAGTTCAAGCTCGGTGTCGTCATCTTCATCCAGCAGCTCAAGCAGCAGCGCGCCAGTGGCCGACGATTTCCGTGCACGCACTATGTACTTTGTGTTTGTGGATCGCTTCGCCAACGGCAACACCAGCAACGACAACGGCACCAACCCTGTCGCGACTTCCACTGTGAAGGGCGCCGGTGCTCAAAGTGAGTGGAAGAAGTACTGGGGTGGCGATATCCAGGGTTTGATCTCCAAACTCGACTACCTGCAATCACTGGGTGTGACCGCGATCTGGGTAACGCCGCTGGTGGATAACATCAATGTGGGCAACGAAGGTGGCTACCACGGCTACTGGGCGCGCGATTTCTACTCTGTCGATGAACATCTGGGCGACTGGGCGTTAGTGGATGAGCTGGATGCCCAAATGGAAGCTCGCGGTATGAAACTGGTGTTGGATATAGCCCTTAACCACTCCAACCAGGATGACCAGTACGAATTCGGTGCACTTTACAAAGAGGGTGCATTTATCACTGATTTCGCCAGTGGCAAAAACACCTGGTACAACGCTAATGGCGCTATTTCAGACTGTGGTGATACCAACCCGGCCACTACCTGTAACGGTGAATGGGATGATCCCTGGTCGTTCCGCAACAAGAGCCTGTTCAACCTGACCGATTTCAAACACGGCACCACCAGCAATTCACTGGCGGATCAGTATTTGATTGACGCGGCACTCAAGTGGATGGATCACGGTGTGGACGCCTTCCGTATCGACGCGATCAAACACATTGAGCCAAGCTTCATCAACCGTTTCAGTGCAGCTGTACGTGCCAAAAAAGCGGACACTTACATCTTCGGTGAGTGGTACAACGCCGGTGCGGGTGATTCAGTTTCCATGACCTTCCTCAACGAGCGTCGCGGTTCTGAACTGCTGGATTTCAAACTGCGCGATGCGATTGAAAATGCGATTGCCGGCAATAGCACCATGATCAACCTGAGCACTCACATCAGCTCCCGTGCGGCAGCGATGAATGGCTTTGAAGATCTGCAGGCGATTTTCCTGGACAACCACGATGCCACCCGCACCAGTGTTTATCTGCAAACCAGCGGTCTGGTTAACAGTAACCGCCCAGGTAAAGGTATGGCTAAAGCCTTTGCCGATGCACGTCAAAACCTGGGTATGGCGCTGGTGATGACTTTGCCTGGTATCCCTACTATTTATTACGGCACCGAGCAAAACTCCACCTGGTTTACCGCGAATGGCGATGGTCAAGTGGGGCACGACCCATACAACCGTGAGCAAATGCCTTCGTTCAGCCAAACCACGGCGGCGTACACCATGATCAGTGCCCTGGCCGAGCTGCGTAAAAACAGCCCAGCTATCCAACGTGGCACCTATGCCGAGCGTTGGGTGAATGCGGATGTATTGGTGTTCCAGCGTCAGGAAGGCAGTGATTGTGCGGTAGTTGCGGTAAACCGTGGCGCGGCTACCAGCATCACTGTACCTAACCTGTGTTTGGGGAACGCTGCCTACACCAGTAAAGTGGGTAGTGACATTGTGAACGTAACCAGCGGTACGGGCACTTTTAACCTCTCCCAGAACGAAGTGGTTGTACTGCATTAATTGCAGCGTTAGCCACTCTCGTTTTACCTCACAAAAGGGTGCCCAGACGGGCACCCTTTTTTATTTTCTGGCTGACCGGTTCTTTGTTATCTGCCTGCAGCTTGATTGGTTGGCGCGGTGATGAGTCCCGATGTAAGCCATCCTTAAGCTGGCACTCAGAGTAATTTATGAAAGGTGCACTTGGGTGTGGTATTTCCCTATTGTTTCTATGTTGCACACCTTGTGTTACAGCGTGAGCCAAGTCGCGTTTTGCTGTCACCCTTCTTATCAAACGGAGTTGCACTTGGTTTTTTTGTTACTTCAAAAAGTGGGATTTTTTATTGGTGAAAGTTCGAATATTTTTTCATCGAAGTTACCCGCACTTTGAGCTTTTTCAGGCGCCAATCTCCCAATTGTAATTGCCCTAACGATTTATATACTGGCCTTCGCTGCAGCGACTGAATCATAAATTCCCTCCTACTAACGAGTCATAATAATCATGAATAAGTTAACTCTAGTGAAAAGAAGCGCCTGGGTAGCGCTAGCCTGTCTTGGGCTATCTACCCCAGCGAGCGCGGTGGTATTTCAGGCCGAGAATTACAATTCGTTTTACGACACTACACCGGGCAATACCGGCGGTGTTTACCGCAGCGATGCGGTGGATGTAGAAGCCACCGGCGATAGTGGCGGTGGTTACAATGTGGGTTGGATTGCCCAAGGCGAGTGGTTGGCGTTTAACGGCCTGAATATCCCAACCAGTGGCAGTTATGTAGTGCGTATGCGCGTTGCATCGGCATCGGGCGCCACTGCTTCAGTGGATTTAAATGGCGGTGCGATCCAGTTGGGCAATTTTGCGATTCCGGCAACTGGTGGCTGGCAGAATTGGACAACGGTGACCCGCACAGTGAATTTAAATGCAGGCAATTACAGCCTGGGTGTGTTTGCGCAAACGGCGAACTGGAATTTCAACTGGATTGAAATTGTCGCCGATACCACGAATAACACCAATTTGCCAACTGCCTACCCCGGCTACACCGGCGTTTACTCTGGCTACACGCTCAAATTGGACGAACGTTTCAACAGTCTCAATACCGCTATCTGGGCAAAGGGTGATGGTGCCGTGGGTAATGAATCCATCTGCCGCTTCCAGCCCCAGGGTGTGCAAGTGGTGAACGGTAATCTGGAATTGGTGGTACGCCGCGAATATGTGCCCGGCAGTTATTCCTATGATCACAAATCAGAAAAAGGCCCCTATAACTTCTCTTGCGGTGAACTGCGCACCCAACCCAATAAACGCATCAAATATGGTCGGATTGAAGCGCGTATCAAAGCGCCGGCACGCTCAGTGGCAACGGGTTATATTTCATCGCTCTTCACCTATAAACACGAGGGCTCTCCGCGTGAGTGGGAAGAGATCGATGTGGAATTGGAGGGCGGTCGTCCGGATAAATTCCAGGCCAACCTGATTTATGGCGTAAACGTTGTAGATTGGAATGGTACTCGCCAGTGGGGTGCCTGGGAGCATAAGATCGATATAGCGCCGGCTGACCAATGGCGTGTATATGCCATCGAGTGGACACCCACCGGTATCAAGTGGTTTGTGGATGGCGTTCTATTAAAAACCCTCAACCAGGACTGGCTGGACTGCAACCCTTCCTGTGTTCCACCCCAGGTTAGCTACACCCCGGTGCCCAATGATTTAACCGAACTTATGATGAATTTCTGGATTCCTAACGATGGCATCCAGGACGTATTCGGCGGCAACAAGTACGGCAACGTTTACCCCATGGTCACCCAGTACGATTGGGTGAGGATCTACCAATTGAATACGCATCCGCTGACTAATTGGTAGTTCGACTAACAACAAAAAAGTACGAGAGTTATCAACGGCACTGACGATTAGTCAGTGCCGTTTTTTTATGGATGAAAAAAAGTGGAGCGAAAACCCAGTGTGAAGTGTCAGTTTAGGTGGTCATCGATGGCGCCGAATTCCCACTTCATCACTTTTGCATCAATGATTAACAAAAATGACAAAGTGGGACGATTTGTCATTCCGGCCTAGGTAAGTTTGCATCTGACTATTTGGTTTTTTTAAGATCAAACAGTAACAATAAACTTGATGAGCGGATCTACCCGATGGAAATTACTAACGAATTAAGCCCCGAAGAATGCACCTCCATGAGCGATATCCGCACAGAGATTGATCTGCTCGACCGGGGCATAATCAGTTTGATTGGCCAGCGTGCCAAATATCTGGAGGCGGCCGACCAATTTAAAACTGCCGAGATAAATGTTCGCTCACCCGAGCAAATCAAAACCATGCTGCAACAGCGGCGTGAGTGGGCTAACGCCGAGGGCGTTAACCCGGACATTATCGAAAAAATCTACGCCGATCTGGTCAATCATTTTATGCAAGGTGATTTGCTAATCGAGTAAGACCATAAAGCTTTCTACACATGCAGCTCGCCATATTTAGCGGGAGCTAACCTGAAATTCGCCTGCCAGCTGGTGCAACTTGGTTGCTGTATTCTTCAGGCGATCAGAGCTGGTTTGCAAAGCGCGCACGACTTTACTCATGGTGTTGTTGGCACTACTTAGCTCATGCACCTGCTCGCCGTGCTGCTGGCTGTTGTGGTCTATGTGATGAATGATGTCGAACATACGCTCCACTATGTCGTGCAATGGCTTGTTGTCGGTAGAAGCTTCTTCCGCCAAGCGCAAACTGCGATCCACTTCGGCGACACTGGTTTCCATATAGGCCGCCGCGCGTTGGGATTCGCTGCGAATAGCCTCAATCTTCTCGCCAATTTCCTGCGCCACACCTGCCGTTCTCGCTGCCAAACTGCGCACTTCATCGGCCACCACCGAAAAACCGCGGCCATGTTCCCCGGCGCGCGCGGCTTCAATCGCGGCATTCAGTGCAAGCAGGTTGGTTTGGCTGGTGATATCGCTGATTAGCGAGATCATGTTGCCAATTTCAGCGGTGCGTGCGTTCAGGGTGTGAATAGTCCGCGCCGAGTTATCCACCACGTCGCGAATGCCTTGGGTGCCAGTGCGCACAGATTCAAACTGGCTGCGCGCCTGTTCTACCACTTGCTCCATCATTTGCTTCATTTCTGTGGCGGTGCCCGATGCATTGCTGATTTCCTGCAATTGCTCGCTCACCAATACCAGCATCTTATCCATCGAGAGAGATACTGAGCTGGATGAATCATTGGCCTGACTGTTGTGGTTTAACAGGCGGTCACTGTTTTTCATCACTTCATCTGCCGCGCGAATAACTTCACCGACAATATGATCCAGATTATCGATAAAACTATTGGTCCAGCGCCCCAAATCGCCAGTCTCGTCATAGGCCAGTTTTTGGGTGTCCAGACGCTGCTGCAAATTGCCGCCGCCCTCGGCAATGGCGTGGATTACCTCAGTCATTTTGCCCAGGCGACGCGCCAACTTGCGCGGTCCACGCTGGTAAAAAACAACGCCACCCAGGGTGAATACCAGCAGCGTCAACAGATTAATAAGCAGGTAGGGCAGACTGGTGAAAGCACTCAGTGCCAGATGAGCCGCAACCCCGGTGCCGACACAGGCGCTGTAAATACTCATCAATTTAAAACCGAGCGAGCGGTGGCGATAGGTTTCTTCCAGATCCGCTTCACACATCATGCCCCAGGTATCCGGTGAACCCTGCAGGCTGAAGGTCACGCCTTTGCCCACCACCGGAATATGGCGATAGTCGGAATAACCGGGGTAGGTCACAAACAAATTGCTGCCTTTGCGAATGGTTTCGCGCACACCGGGGTGTAGTTGATTCGTGGCCGGGTCGGTAAAACGAATTTCAAATTCGGTGTGCTGCTGGATTTTTACCGTGCCCCAATTGGTATGAACCCCCGAGCTGAGGTTTTCACCGTGGGAGAAGGTGCTGTCTTCAAACCGCGAGCGGGAGAGTGCAGTGCCCGGCTTTATGGAAGGGTCAAACACCGGTTTCACCATAAACAGATAGTTATCGCCGGATTCATTAAAAATGTGCCCCGCCTCGCGCTGGATCAAATCGCCCAGTACATCGTTGGGAATGCGCGCGCACAAACAGCCCTTGCTGCCATCGCTCAGGCTGAGCGGCAGGTAAAACATCAAAGTGACTTGATCGTGGAAGGCCGAGCTGCGTTTACCAATTGCCAGGGTTTGTGGGTCTTTGTAGGGGCCATGCAAAAAGGCTTGTTGCAGGCCCAGATTCAGCGCTTTGTTGTCCAGATCCTGCAGGCCGATGCGCGCTTTGCAGGTGGAGTCCAAGGTTTTGCCTGCGGCATTAACCACAAACAGCTCGGTCACATCCGCCATGCTTGTATAGTTTTTGCTCAGGATTTGACTATAGTCATCATCAAGCGCCTGCAACTGGCTGCGGCAGGATTCCAGCTGCGCCCACTGGCGTTTCACCCATTGCTGTAACAACTTCATCCGGGTGTTGGCGATACTCTCAAATGCCTGCTCCATCACCGGGTAGCGATGCCTGTTCACCCAGCAGGCCCAACCCATAGCGAGTTTGCCGGTTTTGCCAAACCAGGGCAGCCAGCTGCGTTCAGCGGGCGAGAGTGGCATAAGTTGACTTTGTAGGCCGAAATAGGCGCCGCGTGAGTGTTGTGTGGTCAAGTTCATCGTCTGCTGCTGTAGGAGTGGTATTGGCATTTTTGTTGGCACTGAATTAGGTAGTGGTACTGGATTAATAGAAATCCGCTTTGATCTTGAAAACGTAATTCGTTTTGGTTGGACAATGCGAAAACTACGCCAGTGGCGCAAAAATCATTTTTTCGCAGGCTAATTCCAGCTGTGAGCACCAATTAAGTGCTGTTTGATGTTTTTTATGGTGCACAAAAAATAATAGTGAGCATTTTTGGTGCAGGTATTGATATAGATAATTTTTATCTGATGATTAATGCGCGTGGCGCAAAGGAGTAGCTATGAAGTTGTTTTATCGCATTGCAGTGGTAGCCGTTACCATTCTGGGTTTACAGGTATCCAGTGTGATGGCCTGTACCCGGGTGGTATATCAGGGGCCAGAGCAAACCATTATTACCGCCCGCTCTATGGACTGGCGCGATGAGATCCCCGCTGACTTATGGCTCTTTCCCAAAGGGATGCAGCGCAACGGCATGGTGGGCGAAAACTCCATTCGCTGGACATCGCGCTACGGCAGCATAGTCACCAGCTCTTTTGGGGTTGGCAGTTCTGACGGTATGAATGAACAGGGTTTGGTTGCCAACCTGTTGTGGTTAGCGGAATCCCAATACCCGGAGTTCGATGGGCGCAAAAAAGGGTTAACCGTGGCGGCCTGGGTCCAGTATGTGTTGGATAATTACGCCACGGTGGAGGAAGCGGTAAAAGCCCTGCGCAAAGAGCCGTTTGTGGTGGTTTCGGCCAATATTCCCGGCACCGATCGTTTTGCAACCTTGCACTTATCGCTGTCGGATGCCAAAGGCGACAATGCCATCCTGGAATATATCGAAGGTAAATTGGTGATCCATCACGACATGTCTTACCAGGTGATGACCAACTCGCCGATTTTTGAAAAACAATTGGCGCTCAACGAATATTGGCGCGACATTGGTGGCACCGTGATGCTGCCGGGCACCAATCGCGCCGCCGACCGTTTTGTGCGCGCCTCTTTTTATGTGAACGCAATTCCCCAAACCAGCGATTCGCGCTTGGCGCTGGCCAGCATGTTCAGTGTTATCCGCAATGCCTCAGTGCCTTTTGGTATTTCCTCGCCGCAGGAGCCCAATATTTCATCCACCCGTTGGCGCACAGTGGCCGATCATAAAAATCGCGTTTATTACTTTGAAAACGCGCTTACCCCCAATACTTTTTGGGTGGATATCAAACAAGCAGATTTTCGCGCGGGCGCGGCGGTAAAAAAATTAAGCATGGCCAACCATGAAATTTACACCGGCAATGCTCTGGCCCAGTTCAAACCGTCTGAGCCGTTTGAGTTTGCCGGTTTGTGATTTTTATATTTTTTTAATTACCGCCTAGCAACCGGGCCAAGTCGCCAAGTTCCGGTTGCTCGCGAATGGCGTTGACGACCAACCTGGTCATTGCCTCGGCACCTTTTTGTTGAAAGTGGGTGCCGTCCGGCAACTGGGTGCTGCCACCCATAGTATCGGTGTAATAAGGGTTGATGCTTTTATCTACCACCAGCCAATAACTTTTCCAGCCCGGGTCGCCCACTTGATTGGCAAATGCTTCGCTTGCGCTTGCCAGATCGATTAACGGCAAATTTTCTGCGCGCGCCAAATCCTTAATGGTTTGTTTGTAGTCGCCCACAAAGGCGTAATTGCTGCCGGGTTTATGTTGGGTGACATGGCTATTGACGACCGGTGTTGTCTGCTCACCCTTTGCGTTTTTTATGCGCGCCGTGGGGGTGAAAATAATCGGGTTTGCGCCGCGGGCGCGCGCAATATTGATATATCTCGCCAGTGAGTTATATAAAGATAATTCGGGTTTACCCGCAGGGTGTTGCACATTTCCTTCGCCGTCATTGGGGTAAGTGCAAAGGTTTTTTACATCGGCAAGGCCGCGCTCGGCGCGGGCTGCATCGCAACTTTGATCGTTGTGACCATGGTTTATAAAAACGTAATCACCCGGTTGGATCAGGGGTTCCATTTGTGCAAACCAGCGGCCGTTATAAAAATCCCGCGAGCTGCGGCCAGCGCGCGAACCCACAATCACTTTTACTTTGGCATCAGTGTTAAATTCCCGCTCCAACATTTGCGCCCAACCCATGCGCGGAAAGCGCAATTGCTCATACACCGCCGAGGTGGAATCGCCCACCACAAAAATCCGCACTGCTGCGCTTTGAATTGCTTTGTGTTCAGCGCGTGCGCGAGCAAAATCAAAAGGCTCATAGGCGCCAGTGTTCATTAAACCTACCAGCGGGCGAAAACCTACATCACTCAAGGTGGTATGGCCGGTTTGCCCGCTGTTGTTATCGTAATTGCGGTTGTGGTTAAGCAGGCTGAGCATCTCTACCAACTGTGCATTGCGCTGAATAGGGTAGGTGGCCGGGTCAAAGTCCGCAGTGTTTTTTACGCCCGCTAATTGCAATGCCTGCGCAAAACCCTGTTGCATTTCACGGCGCGCCTGAGCCATAAGCGCTGGGTCAAGCGCGGTAATCTTTGCTGTATCCACCCATTGCTGCGGGCCAATAAAACCCTGCGCAACAGCGATGTCGGAAGCGATGCGATCTGTAAGTGGGTTGATATTGGCGATTTGTTTAGGGGCGGTTTTTTCAATCACTGCGGCCATACAAATCGGGCGCAACTTGGCGTTTTGACTGCAGTCTTTTGCCTCGCCACCGCTCACCACTGACACCAGCAGCGGCGCGTGTAAATCAGTGCGCAAAAAACTGTATTTGCCTTCGGCGTCGGTAAGTGTATGCAGTTGGGTGCCGCGTGAATCTATAAGCGTTATTTGGGCGTTAGCGAGTGGCTTTTTATCAAAGGCGATGCCACTTATTTGGCTGCCGGATGACAGAGATTGGCAGGCTGCCAATAGCAAACTGCTACTTAACAGTGAAACCAATAGCAGGGATTTTGTTGTGTTCATCTTTACCTCCAGTTGCGTGGATTCGTTATCGTTATTAATAACGAGGTAAATCTGACCGAATAACACTACGTTTTTTTAATTTTTTAGATTTTCATACTAGCGATACAGTTAGTTTTCCGACAGGATTTTCGTTTCGAAACCGTCAAGTCAGGGACGACTTGACGGAGCTACAGGGATGTATTTATGCGTTTTCGAAACGAAAATCCTGTTGGTAAACGGTGACAAAGTGCTTGTTAGCGCACTCCAAAAGATCACATCCGCTCCATCACCTCAATGCCCAACAAATCCAAACCTTGTGCGATAGTTTTTGCAACCAAATGGCACAAACGCAAACGGCTGTCGCGCAGTTCAGGGGCAATGCCGTCTTTAAGAATCGGGCAGGCTTCGTAGAAGCTCATGTACAAACTGGCAATTTCATACAAATAAGTGCAGAGCAAATGTGGCATGGCTTCACGCGCGACTTGATCCAGCACTTCGCTAAATTGCAGTAATTTAATGGCGAGAGTTTTTTCTTGCTCAGTGCCAATTAAAATCGCCGCGCTGAGTGACTCGGGCGATACGCCAGCTTTGCGGAAAATACTTTGCACACGGGTGTAGGCGTATTGCAAATAGGGCGCGGTATTGCCTTCAAAGCTGAGCATGGACTCCCAGCTAAATACATAATCGTTAGTGCGGGTTTTACACAAGTCGGCGTATTTCACCGAGCCAATGCCCACCTTGCGGCCAATTTCCGCAACCTCGTCAGCGGTTAATTCCGGGTTCTTTTCGCTCACCAAGGCTGTTGCGCGCTCAACGGCTTCAGTCAATAACTCGGCGAGTTTTACGGTGCCGCCGGTGCGGGTTTTAAAGGGTTTGCCATCGCTGCCCATCATGGTGCCAAAGGCCAAATGCTCAAGGCTTACGGATTCATCCACAAACTTTGCTTTGCGAGAAAGTGTGAATACTTGTTGCATGTGCAGCGATTGGCGCGCATCAATAAAATACATAATGCGTTTGGCATTAAGAGTATTTACGCGATAGCGCAGCGCGGCCAAATCGGTGGTGGCATACAAAAAACCACCGCCTTGTTTTTGAATGATAACGGGCGATGGATTGCCTTCTTTGTCGGCCAGTTCTTGCAGGAACACCACCTGGGCGCCATCGCTTTCTACGGCGAGGCCTTGCTTCTGTAATTCTTTTACCAGCGGTGCCAGGTCATTGTTGTAAAAGCTTTCACCGCGCACGTCGCTGTCTTTTAAGGTGACATTGAGTTGCTGGTAAATTTCGGTGGAGTGGTGCAGGGAAATATCTTTGAATTGCTGCCACAGCTTCAGCATTTTTTCATCGCCACCTTGCAGGCGCACTACATAGTCGCGCGCTTTGTTGGCGAAGGCTTCGTCATCATCAAAATGTTTTTTGGCTTGCTGGTAGAAGACTTCCAAATCCTTAAGTGCCATAGCCTCGTCGCCTTTGGCGCCGAGTTGTTCTTCCAGCTCCGCGATCAGCATTCCAAATTGTGTGCCCCAATCGCCCACGTGGTTTTGGCGGATTACATTGTGGCCCTGGAATTCCAGCAGACGGGCGAGTGAGTCGCCAATAATGGTGGAACGCAAATGGCCCACGTGCATTTCTTTGGCGAGGTTGGGGCCGGAATAGTCGATCACAATATTCTGCGCCTCGGCAACCTGCTCAACCTGCAGGCGAGCATCGCTCTGCGCCTTGGCGATTTGTTCACCCAACCAGACCGGATTTAAGTCGATATTGATAAAACCTGGGCCGGCGATTTCCACTTTCTCAGCAATGCTATCCAATTCCAGAGCCGCCACAATCTTGGCCGCTAGCTCGCGCGGGTTGGTGCCCATGGCTTTGGCGGCGCCCATGGCGCAGTTGGCTTGGTAATCGCCAAAACCGGCTTTTTTACCGGGGGCAATCAAGGCGGGCAGGTCAGCTGGCACACCCACAGCGGCCATGGCAGAAAGGACTTTTTGGTTCAGAAATTCGCGGATATTCATAAAGTTGGGCAGTCGCTAGAGGCTAAAGAATGAAGGGCGGGAATTGTACTCGCCAGCCGGAGGGCTTGCCATCTTTTGTGGCTTTTGCAGGCGGCACAGGCACCCTTGGCTATACTCATTTTTAACCTAGTAATCGCGCGCGTTAATCGCTCCCTTTCGGTTTTTACAGGACGCCACAATGACTAACGATAATCTTCTTAATAGCCCCTGTCCGCAGGTAGTTGCTCGTTTGGATGAGCGGGTTTACACCCTGAGCCTCAATCGCCCTGAACGTAAAAATGCACTGACACTGGCCATGTATTCGGCCTTGGCGGATTTAATTCGCCGCGCCGATGCTGCGCCGCAGGTGCGGGTGATTGTATTGACCGGCACTGACGAATTTTTTACTGCCGGCAACGATTTGATGGATTTTATGAACGAGCCGGAGATTCACCCGAATCATCCAGTGGTGCGTTTTATTGATGCGCTGCGCCAGTGCAAAAAGCCCGTGGTGGCGGTAGTGCGCGGCCATGCAGTCGGTATTGGCACCACCTTGTTGCTGCATTGTGATTTGGTCTATGCCGCCGATGATGCGCGCCTGCAAATGCCCTTTGTGAATTTGGGTTTATGCCCTGAATACGCCAGCAGTTATTTGGTGCCGCGTTTGGTGGGGCAACAAAAAGCGGCGGAGATTTTTCTGTTGGGCGAGGCCTTTAGCGGCGCCGAGGCCGAGGCCATGGGCATAGTCACCAAAGCCGTGCCCTGGGATGAGTTGAGTGAATATGCGCGCAACAAAATTACCCGTTTGGCGCAGCAGCCACCGGGTGCGGTGCAGCGCAGTAAAGCGTTGTTGCGCGCCGGCACCCAAGCGGCGATAGAGGCCTGCCTAACGGCGGAATACGCCGGCTTTGCCGAGGGTTTGGCGTCTGACGAGTGCAAAGAATCGGTTACTGCTTTTTTTGAAAAACGCGCACCGGATTTTTCACGCTTTTAATCGCCCATCACCTTGTTAAACAGGATTTGCTATGAACTTCAGCTTTGATTTCAGCAACAAAAATGTATTGGTAGTGGGCGGCACCAGCGGTATTAATCGCGGCATTGCCGAGACTTTTGCCAAAGCCGGCGCCAAGGTTGCGGTGGTGAGCCGCTCGCCAGAAAAAGTCGATGATACGGTGCAGTCGCTAAAGGCCTGTGGTGCGGCCGACGCACGCGGTTTTGCGGCGGACGTGCGCGAGGTGGAGGCGATAAAAACCGGTATTGATGCCATCGCCGCCGACTGGGGCAAATTGGATGTGGTGGTCTCCGGCGCGGCGGGCAATTTCCCGGCGCTGGCGATGGGTATGTCGCCCAATGGTTTTCGCTCGGTCATTGAGATTGATTTGCTCGGCACATTCCATGTGATGCAGGCGATTTACCCGCACCTGAAAAAACCGGGTGCATCCATTATCAACATCTCTGCGCCCCAGGCCGAACTGCCTATGGCGGGGCAGAGCCATGTGTGCGCAGCCAAAGCAGGGGTGGATATGATCACCCGCACCCTGTGTTTGGAGTGGGGTGCTGAAGGCGTGCGGATTAACTCGATTATTCCCGGCCCTATTGATAACACCGAGGGCATGAAGCGCTTGGCGCCCACTGAAAAAATCCGCGCGGCGGTGGTGAAGTCCGTACCCTTGCAGCGCATGGGTAGTACCGATGATATAGCTCACGCCTGTTTATTTTTGGCCTCGGATTTTGCCAGCTACATTAGTGGTGCAGTGATTCCGGTGGACGGCGGCTGGGCGCAAGGCGGGGCGGCTATGGTGGGTGCGGGCTTGGCAGAGCTGTTAAAAAAATCCCCGGACTAACCTTGTGAGGAGCTGCTGTTAGCAACAGCAGCAGAAGGTTGCCGGGGAGTGGTTCGCGTTTTTAGTGGGTGTAGTGCTTGGTTTCTTTGCGCTTGCTGGCTGGTGTTGTGTTCAGGCCGTCGTCACTGCCCGTTTTCAGGCTCGGCAGGCGCGAAGACCTGAGGAGCGCCGCTGCAGGTTCTTCACTGTCGGTAAATTCCTGAACGGTTACCAGGCTGGTGTTGCCTTGGGCATCTACTTGAATATTAAACACATGCCAGTGTCTGTCGCTTTGGTCGCCGCTGGCTTGTGCTGGCGAGAAGACGTGAATATTGCCGCGCAGGTTTAACTCCACCCGTGCCGGTGAACTGGCGATGGTGCCCGAGCCGCTGTACAACTTAACCACATAGCGATAAGTGCCCGCATGGGGAAAGTCAGGCACGGTCACTACCTCGGGGCCAAAGCTGGTGATGTCATCAACATCCAGATCAAACACCACGCCATTCACTTCTTCAGTTTTATTGCCAAAGTAAATTTCGTATTCATCAGCGGTGGTGGGGTGTGGCACAAACCAGTGTGAATCCAGATCTTCCGGGTTTTCACCCCAGGTCAGGGTAATGGTTGCCGAACTTTCAGCGAGCTGCAGGCAGTTGGTTACTTCGCTGTCCTGAGTGCCGGACAGGGTGGCGATGGTGTCACTTTGCGAGCCGGAAATAGACGTAAGCAACAGCGAAGATGAACGGCGCACCGGAATCACAAAGGTGCCATTGGCATCGCTATAGGCAGTACTTTGGCCGATGTAGTCGCGACCACTCGCCACAATTCGCACGTTAGCCAGGGGGCTGTTGGCAGCATCGCGCACACAGCCGCGCAGGTTTACCGTTTCATAAATACGGTCTGCGTTCCAGGTGGTGAAATGGGTGACTGTACCGCGATAGACGTATTGGCCATCCACTTCTACCAAGGTGGCTTCACCTTCCTGCACCCAATAGCCGCTGGTTTCATCAAAATAAAACAGGGGCACGGAGTTTGGCGCGGTGGCCTCATTAATGCGGCTGGCAACCGGGATGGAAATAGTCGCACTCACACCCGGCGCCAACTGCAATAAATTGCCATTCGCATCGCGGAAGCTGGCATCTATAGCGCCAAAGGATTCCATCAAACTAATCGCACCGGTTTCCGGGTTGCGCACTTCATAGTTGCCTGGCATCACCCCGGCATCCCCTGAGGGGTCAATAATTGTCAGCGCCGGTGTAATGGTGCCGCTGGCAGGGCTACCGTTGGCAGTGACAAAGGCATTGGCTGGCAATTCCACCAGAGTCTGCCCGTCTACAGCCAGATTGGCTGCCGAGCTGGCGGAAAAACCGGTGCTGTAGTTGGCTTGCAACACCAGCGCAGAGCGATCCACATTGGGCTGCTCAGCGGAGTTAGCAAAAACCTCGCTGCGCGTCGCAAAACCTTCGCCCCATGCGTTGAGCACAAAACGCTCCGCAATGCCCAATCCCTCGATGCGGAAAGCACCTGTTTCATTGGTTCTCGCGCTGGCACTCATCAGGGTTTCGCCTTCAGCATTTACCGCGGTGACTGTCACGTAAGCTTGATTAATGGGCGAGCCCGTGTGGTAACTACTGACATTTCCGGTCAATACACCCAGCGGTGTACAACTCACACTGATATTGGTGACATTGTTTTGCAGGGTGAATGAAGTTGCACTGTTGATGGCGCATTGTTGGCGAAAGGGGGTATCGCTCAGGCTGAGGCTAATTTGAGTTCCGGCAGCAATAGGGTTGGTAAAACTGAAGGTACCATTTTGCGAAATGGTCAGGCTTTGTTGATTACCTGCTTGCAACTTCAGGCTGCCATCCAAACCGCTCACACTTCCGCTGAGTGAATAGGTGGTCACCGCGGAGGATGATGAGCTGGATGAACTTATGCTGCTTGCAACAGAACTGGATGAGCTTGAGGGTTTACTGCTGCCACCACTACCGCCACCACAGGCGAGGAGTAGTGCGCTGGAGAAGAGCGCGATGGTCAGGGTTGAAACTTTCATGAGTGGATTCCTTTTAAACACTTCCTGATAAATAGCCAAAAACCGAGGGTTTTGGCGGCGGCGCGATTATCGGGAACCCAAGGGTGTGCTGCAAGGCACGATAGTTGACGCAGCTAACTGGATAACAAAATGTTACAAAAAAGGCACTTGGTTTGAAGTGCCTTGGTGGGAGTGGATAGCGGATAACAGTGGCTAAAAATCTCCCACGCGGTGAGGGGGCTTTAGCGATGTTTGGATGTGATCACAGGTGTTTGGAGGATAGAAGTTTGGGAGTGATCGGCCGCGATTCATTAATCCTGCTTGGCATTATTGTTAGCGGTCTGCGCCTCATCGCTGTCTTCCAACTCCAGTTCAATTTCCAGTGCGTAAAATTCGCCATCACGTGATTCAACCTCTAATTCAATTTGTTGGTTGAGTGCCAGTAACAGGAAATTGCTGAGGCTAATGGTTTCACCACTGTCGCCAGTGATGCGGGTATTTTCTGTGAGATAAATACGGCGGCCAAAGAGCACAAGATAATCCGCACCCAGTGCGCTTACAGTGCCTTCCAGCTCGCGTGTTTCGGCCTCTTCATCCTCCACTTCACGGCGCTCAATTTTGGTGGCGATAAAACCTTCTGCAGTTGAATAACCGCTAACTTCTACCAGATCACCGCGAGTGAGGCTGCTCAAATTGAATGGGCGCAGGTTAAATTGTTTGTCCTCATAGCGGGTTTGTTTGGTGGTAATAACGCGGGTGCCATCCACCTCCAGTGCGCCGCTGATAATGCCAGTGTTATTGCCGAGCGTAATGGCGGTCACTGTGCCGCTGATTTTGTTGTTGCTCGTCTGTTCAAATTCCACTTCGCTGGCAACCAACACGCCGCTGGCATTGATGCTACCTTCCACTTCTATTTTTACTCCCAGGCGTAAATCAGCCGGGCTGCCTTTTTCATAGCGGGTTTGATTGGTAGTCGTTGCGCTGACGCCGTCCACATCAAAGTCGGTGGCAGAAACAAAGCGGGTGATAAAACCTTCGATGTCGGCAGATGCAAAATCGCGGGCGAGGTTTTTATTCAAACCAATCACTGTGGATGCCTGTAACTGGTTGTCTTGCATGATGCCAATGGCAGCCACACGCGCGCCATTGATCAAACGCTCGCGGTTCAGGTTAATTAATTGGGCATTGGTATAAACCACTGTGGTGCCATTGACACTGAAACTGCTACTGGTGAGATTGGCAACTTGCCCGCTGATTTGCAGGTTGGTGCTGTTTGAGCGTTCAATGCGGGTAGCGCTGATGCTGCCGTCTGGCGCAATGGCACCGCTGACTAAAATAGTTTGCCCCACACTTAGCCCGGCAAGGGAAGCGGGTTTGATGCTGGCATCAAACACAGTGTTATTCGTTACCTGAATCGTTTTGCCCAACACAAGTATTTGTTTTTCCGCCGTTAATAACGCGGTGATTTCACCCACCACACTGGGGATAAATTCAATTTTTTGGGCGATGCTGCGGCCATTGTTGTTATTGCCGGTAACACTGACTTGATAGCCAACACGCAAGTCATTTTCACTGGCACGCTGGCCGTTGACCAAAATTTCTGCGGTGTTGGATTCGTATTTCACGCCGTTCACAATCACGCTGCCAAAACCATCAATGGTGCCGCTGGTATTACTGGCAACCGGTGCACCGCTGCCATCTATTCCGGCTGTTTGTGAGCCACCCGAGCCGCCACAGCTGGCCAGCAATAAAGCGACCGCCAAGGGGATGAGTGGGCGCGGTAAATTCAAAAAACCAATGATCATTGCTGCTCTCCGTCATCGCCGGTGTCACCTTGGCTGGCTTCGCCCGGGTTGGGGCCAGGGTTGGGTGCTTCCGGTTCAATGAGATTGCTAAATAAATAGGTGCCAACCCCCAAGCGCCAGTGCGGCGTTGCATCGGTCAGGTCGGCTTGTTCGTGTTGGCTAAGCCAGGCGTCGATGCGCTCTAAAAAGGCTTGGCCCTCTTGCTCTACAAACTGTTGAAATTCTGCTGCTGTAGCCAGCGGCATACGGCTGTTGCTGGCGCGCCGCTCAAATCGCAACGCCTGCTGCGCACGCAGTGGTGCCGGCGTGCGCGCTGTTGTTTTTTGCGGGTTCGCTTTGTAAATGTTGTGATGCAGGGTATTGCCAATATCCTGCAGCACGCTGCCTGCGCGCAGTAGCGCTGCAGGGTCAGATTGATCGGGCACAAAGTAGCGTTTGGTTGCCATCACTTTGTCATCGGCCAGGGTTTCGACCACACCCACGCGTTTTAATTCTTTGAGTAGGGCGCTGGCTGGAAAATCGCCTCCGTAGCGGCGTACCAATTGCGAAAAACTCTGCTGTTCGCCGTCGATGGCCAATGCTTTGGGCTGTTGTTCCGGGGTACAAAATTCCGGGTCCTGATGCCAGGCGGAGAGCAGCCTTGTCAGGCGATCCTGATGCTGCTGGCTCTGTTCGCTTTCTTGATTGTCTTGCATGGCCTCTTTAATGCGCGCGACTTCCTTGCGGTCGATGCCGGTGAGCATGGCAACGCGGGAGAGGTTGGTGTCGCGCCCGCGAATACCAAATTCATCGGTGGCAACTTGTACGTAGAGTTGTTTGCAGATGAGCGCCAGATCTTTGTGAGTCACACCGTTGCGCAGCAGTATCCCGATGATCGGCTCCATCAGTTGCCGACACGCGGAGAGGGCTGTGTCTTTCGGTGTAGTCATAATCTGATCGCGAATAAATGTTTAGGTGTTGATGGTGTGTAACATCAGGGCTGCGAAATCTACCAGAATCAGATGGAAAAAACCCTCTGCGCCGCAGGTGCAAACGCAGAGGGAAAGGTGTAGCCGTTAAGTATCTGAATTAATTACTTAAGCTGCTGGAACTGGATGTTTCACCATCGTCGTCCCCGCTGCTGCTCTCACTGCTCTCACTGTTCTCACTGCTTTCAGATGCCTGGCTACTGGAACTACTGCTTTCGCTTTCACTGGCTTCACTGCTGGAAGAGGCTTGGCTGCTCGATGAACTGCTGCTCGAGCTGCTAGTTTCATTGTCATCGTGATTGTCGTCGTCATTGCCATCATCATCATCATCTTCGTCTTCCAACTCGATTCTGATTGCCGTTGCTACACCGTTTTGGGTCAGTGCGCGCACTTCTACTTCGCGACCCAGGGCGGCAGCCAGGAACAGATCCATATTTCTAAAACCCTCAATGCGGGTCAGCGGCGAAATTTGGATAACTTGCCCTTCTACGGTGATGGAGTTCAAACCCACGGCTTCCACCAGGCCTTCAATTTCCAGCTTCCAGTCATCGTTGCCAAAAGCGTGTGGATTGTGGCGCTCGATGCGGCTGGCGATGTGACGCTCCGCTGTGGTGGCAGTAGCGGCAATGGTGTACCCGCGCAGGTGCAGGGTGTCGCCAGTGCGCAAATCCTGAATATCAAAGAAGCGCACTTTTTCACGGCTGCGATCATTAAAGCTGGTGTCTTCCGTTACCTCAAACACCATACCGTTGACGACCAGGGTGTTGGCAGTCAAATCCACAGACTCTAACAAACCTTTGCTACTGATTTTGGCGCGGTAGTTGAGTTCAATTTCTTCTGCAACCAGATTTTGGTTGGCATCCAGTTGGGCTTCAATTTCTACCATTACACCGTCAACCAAATCTGCGGCAGTGCCATCCTCAAAGTCGGTATTGCCGTTGATCAGCACCAGAACACCGTTAATGGTAAAGCTCACCCCCGGGATCAAATCAGCAACCGGGCCACTCAGTTTGATCTCAAGGTCGTCATCGTCATCAAAATCATCGCTGCGTTTAAAGCCCAGATGGCTGGGGTGCAGGTTGCCGCGGGCGGTAAACACATCGCCGTTGTAATCGCCGGTAACACGCAGTTTAAGTCCATCCTCCAAAACGGCACCGCGCAGGGCGGCGAGGGTGGCATTGCTGTAATCCACCAGGGTGCCGTTGATAACAAAGGTTTTGTTCAGCGTGTCCAGCGCGCTGATAACCCCGGAGAGTTGGAAGCTGTCGTCGTCATCTTCCCAATCGATGCGGGTAGCGACCATCACACCTTCGCTATTCAGGTAGCTGCTGACTTCAATGATATCGCCCACCTTGAGTTGGCTTGCGGTCATGTCGTCGTCATAGAAAGTATCTGCTGTCAGCAGTATGGTTTGGCCGAGGGCTACCAGTACACCCGCGTCCAGGTCGATGCTGGTGATTGGGCCAACCAATTGGGTTTCACCTTCCAGTTTGGTCGCCTTGCCGGTTTTGCCATCGGCATTGAGGGTGCCGGTGATACGCACTATCTGGCCCACTTTCAGGTCTGACTCAACCAGCGATTTACCGTCCACATCGATAGCGGCGCTGCCCACGTCGTAGTGCACGCCGTTAACAATCACACTGCCAAAGCCAGTCACCATACCTTGGGTAACTTCTGTTTTAGCGGCTGCCGGTGCGCTGCTGCTGCCGTTGTTCGCTGCGGGCGTGCTGCTATCACCACCACCGCCGCCACCGCAGGCAGCGAGCAATAGGCTGATCATCAAGGGAGAGAGTTTTGTGTATTTCATGGTTGATACCTCGTTAATAGATGCCTGTTGGATCAGTTAATTTCCATATTTGGTATATTATTTACCAATTATGGAAATTAATGTGAGGAAAGTCAAAATTTAATAGATTCAGTGACATTTATTGCCGGCCAGAAACGACAACACCCGCCGGGTTGGGGCGGGTGTTGCGAGTGGTATTGGTTGGAGTGGCGCGAGGGGTTACTGGGCGATACGCAGCAAAAACAGTCTTGGCCAGAGTTTGCCGGTTATCCAAAAGCCCTGTTGCTGTTCGTCCCAAGCTATGCCGTTGAGTACCTGTTCGCTGTTGGTCAGTGCCAGTGATTGTTTGAGTGCTTGCAGGTTAAGCTCGCCCAGCACTTTGCCGTTGGCGGGATCGATTTTCAGGACGCGATCCTGATACCAGACGTTAGCCCAAATAAATCCCTGCGCGTATTCGAGTTCATTGAGTTGGTTGACCGGTTTGCCATCGTCAGTAATGTGTAATTCGCGGGCGATGGAAAAGTCCTCGGCGCGGTGGAAAAACAGCCGGTCGCTGCCATCGCTGCGGATCAGTTGTTTACCATCTGTCGTCAACCCCCAGCCTTCGCCTTGATAACTAAATTGCTGCTGCAGGGTGAAGTTTGTTTTGTCATACACCAGCAGGGTTTGCTCCTTCCAGGTGAGCAGGTAGAGCTGGTTGTTTAGCAGTGTCAAACCCTCGGCAAAATACTGGGGGGGAAGGGCAGTTTTGCGCGTAAAGGGCGCAGAGATTTTGGCCCAGGTACTGCCTTGGGGTTCAGCAACAGGGTAGCTCACCAGTAGCGATTTACCGTAAAGCCCGCTGCTTTCATAAAACTGGTTGCCATCCACCAACAGGCCTTGGGTAAATAAGCTGGTTTTGTGGCTGCGCTCGGCAATTACTTCAAATTCCAGGCTGGGCGCAGCAAGGCTGCTGGTCGCTATGCAGAGCAGGCTGGTGCACAATAGTGCGCAGAACATTTTTTTTAAGATCAGTTTTTTTAAAATCAGTGTGTTCACGTTTAATTATCGCTGGCTGTTTACAAGGGTTTCAATCATGAAGCGTTTGCGCTCGTTTGTCAGTATTACGCTGCTGGGTGGTTTTATGGTGATACTGCCTATCGCCATTTTTATTTGGTTGGTGGAATGGCTGTTAGGCGCGGTGCGCGATTTAATTCAACCACTCAGTCATTGGCTGGTGGAGCAAACCGCATTTACCAATTATGCAGCCGATGTGCTGGGGGTGTTATTGCTGCTCAGCGGTTGTTTTGTGATTGGTTTATTTATCAAAACCAATGTGGGTGGTTGGCTGCATGATGTGATGGATGAATGGCTGACACGCCTTGCCCCTGGTTATAAAACTATCCGCGAGGTGGTGTCGCAATTATTGGGTGGGGAGGGCAATACCTCGCTGCTCAAGGGGGATGTCTGCCGCGCCTATATTATGGGGCGCGCTGCGGGTGTATCAGTGACCGCTATTATCACCGCCAAACACGCCAATGGTGATGTCACGGTTTATGCGCCCACCGCTCCCATTCCTACCTCGGGGTTTGTGTATCACCTATCCAGTGACTGTGTGGATTTGCTGCCGCATGTGAGCGTGGAGGCCGCCATGCGCACGGTGATTGCCTGCGGTAGCGGCTCCCACATCATTTCCGAAATCCCGCCAAACCGTTAACAGTCCTACGTAATCATATCGCTGATTGCAGTTAGGTCTTTTTCTTCGGTGTTTTTGTTTTTGCAGGTGCCTTGGCAGGTTTGGGGGATTCGCTTTTTTCTGGCGCGGCGGTTTTGCTGGCTTTAGCGGGTTTATCGCCGCGGGTGGAAATCAGGGAGACATCCACCGAGGGCAAACGCACTTCTTCGCCGCGCTCGCGGCTCTCTACATAATGCAGCGCATCTTTCACTGCTTGGGAAACCTTGTTGGCAATTTCTACCATGTCTTGTGGGGACATAAAAAAGGTCATATCCACATCGTGGCGAATGTAGCGCGGCGGTAAACGGTTTAAAGCAACACAGGCAACATCTGCCAGAAAATCCCGGTCGCCTTGCTGAACCCGCTCACTCTGGTCGTATACCTCCTGCACCACTAAACGCTCGTAGTAGTTGTGCAGGAAATCCACTTCATCTTCCAAAATATAAGGGCGGCTGGTTAGCATGGTGTTACCTCTCTTGTTGGGATGTTTGAGAGTATAGACTCTGATCCAGCGGGCGCCTGACTCACTTATTCTTAATCAGTTTCCGAATCAGGAAGCGCGCCGGATTCAGGGCATTCGCCAGGTCGCGCGGCATGGGTGGGATTTCGTTATTGATGTGCGCGGCAAGGAGTTCTGCACACAGTGGTGTATAGGCCAAACCGCGTGAACCATGGCCGATGTTGATGAATAACCCGGGGTGATAACAACCCGGCAAATGCACCGGAGCACGCGCATTTTTGCGCAGGGCGGCAAACCTTTCCTGCATGGCATTAGCGTCAGCCACCGGGCCAACCAGCGGTAAATAATCCGGCAGGCTGCAGCGAAAGGCGACGCGACCCTGTAACTGATCTGCCGCCAATGGTTGCCAATCCCCGTAAATACTCGCCAACGGCCTGTGCAGGTTATCCAGATTGGTTTGATGGTCTGCCGCGCGCAACCGGGTGTCTTCATCGTGCAAATTAAACGTGGCGCCTGTGCAGTGCAGGTTTTGCTCTGCGGGGGCTATATATCCTTCGCTGCAAATAACTGTCGCCAGTGCTTGGCTTGCCGTGGTGGCAGGCAGGTAAGTGATTTGCCCGCGAATGGATTTAATCGGCAAATCCTGCGTTTGCGCAAACACCCTGGCATCGCGCGCATTGGCGATAATGGCAATGGCGGCTTGGGCGATTAGCTCACCTTCGGCAGTGCAAACTTGCCACTGGTCTTGCTCGCGCTCCAGTTGCATGACCTGTGTGTGATTGATTACCTGGATAGCAGGGTGATCCACCAGTTGCTCGCACAAACGGCGCGGATTAATCCAGCCGGCTTGGGGGAAATACAAACCGGCGTGTTGCAGCGGTACACGCGCAATCTCACTCGCTTGCTCAGCGGACACGAACTCCACCAGCGGGCTGGCGTGCACAAAACGTGCGCGCAAGTGCTCATGCAATTGCTGTTCAGATTCCGTGTGTGCGAGCTGCAGCACACCGCAGCGCGCGCCAATGGTTGGCCAGCGCAATTGATAAAACCCCTGCGCAAATTGCAGTGCACTTAAATTAAATTCGGCTTGGGCTTCCTGTTTGTGCGAGAGCTTGGCGTAGAGCACACCCTGCGGGTTGCCAGACGCTTCCTGCGCGAGCTGTGTGTGTCGCTCAACCAGTGTGACTTGCCAACCGCGTTCAGCCAGTGCGCGGGCGCTGGTACAGCCGGCCAAACCACCGCCGATAATCACTGCGGTTTTGCGCGCAGGTATTTGGTATTCGTAAATCGTCCAGGGCACCGGAAAAGGCGAGTAACTGCGCATCAGCGCCAATTCGGAAACGGGTGTAACAAATGCCTGGGTTTGCTCGGCTTTTAGCATCTCCCGCTTGCGCCCAAACCCCGGTACTTTTTGGATGGTAAAGCCGGCGAGTTTTAAACCTTGTTTCACTATGCCCGCGGCGCTGAAGGTAGCGGCGGTTGTACCCGGTTTGCTGAGTTGGGCGATGGCGATAAATAACTCATCGCTCCACATTTGTGGATTTTTACTGGGGGCAAAACCATCCAGAAACCAGGCGTCTACTTTGGCGCTCCGGTCGGCAAATAGTGGGTGGGTGCTGGCGAGTAATTGTTTAAAACCAAGGGCAGCATCGTTAATCACCAGGGTGAGGTTAATGCGCCCGCCCATAAACTTCAGGCGATGAATGCCGGTGCCAACAAATACCGGGTACGCGGCGATAAGTTGCGCCGCCAGATCTGCAAGGCTTGGCCAGAGTGCAAGTGCGCGCTGCAAATCCTGTTTATTAAGGGGGAATTTTTCCACCGTCACAAAATGCAATTGCGCCGTTTCCGGTGCGGTTTGCAGCCACAATTCCCAGGCTGCTAAAAAATTCAAGCCAGAGCCAAAACCGGTTTCGGCAATGGTGAATTTGTCATCTGCTGCCAGTGTTTGCCAGCGCTCTGGTAGGTGGTTGTGTTGCAGGAATACGTGGCGGGTTTCTTCAAGGCCATTGGCGCGCGAGAAATACACATCGCCGAATTCGCTGGACAGTGGCTGGCCTTGTTCATCCCACTCCAGTTGGGCGTGATGGATGGGTTCACTCACAGGCCAAACTCGCGCACTATTTGGTTGCACCAAGCGTTGATGCGCGCTTCACTCAAATGAAATTCATTTTCCTCATCCAGCGCCAGGCCCACAAAATAATTGCCGTCGGGCGTGAGCGCTTTGGAGCCTTCAAATTCGTAACCGGCGCGCGGCCAATAACCGCAGGGTGTTGCACCGCGATGCACTAGTTTGCTGTGCAAATAACCCATGGCATCCAAAAACCATTCGGGGTAACCCACCTGATCGCCCAAGCCGTAGATGGCAATTTTTTTCCCGGAAAAATCCAGCTCATCCAGCTCGTCCCAAATTTCTTCCCAATGCTCCTGCAATTCGCCGTAGTCCCAGGTGGGAATACCAAAAATCAGGTAATCGTAAAATTGGGTTTGCACTATGGGGGTGTCGGCGATGTTAAAAAAATCCACGCAGTCTTCCGCTTGCAATTGTTGCAAAACCTTGCGGATTTTTTCGCCTGCCATTTCGGTGTAGCAGGTGGAGCTGCCGTAAAACAGGCCGATGGTTTTGGGTTCACTCATAAAAATTCTTTACCGGCGGAATCGCACGTGACAGTTTCAAACAACAAATTCCAATAACAATTAAAGCAGGCTGGCCCAGTGTTTGACCCAGGCGCGTGCGAGTGTAGCCGCATCATCGCCGCTGCTGGCATCCAACACCAGTGGTTCGCCAATACGCTGCGCCCCTAAATCCTCAAACGCAGCAGCCAACATCACCCCCGCTTCATTAAATGTGGTGTAACAGCTATCGGCGAGGTTAATCACACCAAAGCGGCGGCCACTGATACGCGGATAGTCGCGGGTCAGATGTAAATAGAGTGGTTGGATATTGTCCGGCAGTTCGCCAGAGCCAGTATTGGAATGGCATAACAAAATAATTTCGCTGGGGTCGCGCGCTAAATCTTCGGCGCGGGCATAGGTATTAAGGCTGACCTCATGGCCCAGTGCGCGCAGTTCATCGGCCACTAATTCGCCCACTTGTTCAGCACCGCCGTAAACGCTGCCAATAAATATCTGGATTTTGCTCATCGAATCCTCGCGACTATTAATTGATCATTAAAAATTATTGCGCGCCAGCATAACCTAACTGCCGCCAGGCTTCATAAACCATTACGGCTACCGCGTTGGATAAGTTCATGCTTCTACTATTAGCGGCCATCGGAATGCGCAATACCTGAGCGCTCGGCAGCGATTCGCGAATTTCCGCTGGTAAACCGCGCGATTCAGGGCCGAACAATAAATAGTCACCCGCCTGGAATTGTGCATCACTGTGGCAGTGGGTGCCCTTGGTGCTCAGGGCAAAAATGCGTGTGGGTTGTTGTTGATCGAGAAAGGCTTGCCAGTGTTTATGGATCTGCACATCCTGGGTTTCGGCGTAGTCCATACCTGCACGGGTTACGCTTTTTTCATCCAATTTAAAGCCCAAGGGTTCGATTAAATGCAGCTGGCAACCAGTGTTAGCTGCAAGGCGAATAATGTTGCCGGTATTGGGGGGAATTTCTGGCTCAAAAAGAACTATGTGCAGCATTTGGCGTTTTCTACCTTTATAGTCTATGTTCTCTGTTAAACGTTATGTTTTTGGCGCTGATTATAAACAAGAGTTATTAACTACCAGCGTTTGGCTTTGTTGTTAACAGCCTGCGTGACAGCCGACATTGTAATGAAAGTGCGGTTTCAAAAGGATTTTTTAGCATCAGTGAACTGGCGCTACAAAAGCGTCAGAGTGAAAAATCTGGCATCGAGAACTCCGATTTGAAGTCGATTGTAGAAAAAATAAACACCTTGTTGCCCGGCGGCAAGCGTGCCAATCAAACGCTGGGTGTTGAGTTCAGCACCGAGGGTGTCGCTATAGCGCAAGTTCAGCGCCACGCTTCACAACAGCCTTTATTAACCCACTGCGAATTTATTCCCGCGGAACCCGGTGTAAACCCGGCAGAACAGTTGCGTGCGCGTTTATTTAAATTGGGTGCGCAAACAGTGCCAGCCAACCTGGTGATGAGTGCCGGCAGCTATCAACTGATTTTGGGCGAAGCCCCTAAAGTGCCCGCTGAAGAATTGGCTGAAGCCTTGCGCTGGCGGGTAAAAGATTTGGTGCAGTTCCCCATGGCCGATGCTGTCGTGGATGGTTTTTTACTGCCCGAAGACAGCGCGCGCGGCACCAGCCGTATGGCGTATGCGGTCATTGCACAGCGCTCAATTATTGAGCAGCAAGTGGCCAACGCAAAAATCGCCGGTTTGAATTTAAAAAATATCGATATCCCCGAATTAGTGTTGCGCAATCTGGCGGAGACTTGTTGCGATACCAAACGCGGTATAGCGCTGGTAAAACTGCAGCAAGGTGGAGGCAGTTTGCATATTTTTCGCGAGGGAAATTTGTATCTCTCCCGTCAATTTTCCCTGGCTTATAACGCCGGTTTATTGGACGACTTACCGGCAGAGGCTCTGGTATTGGAGCTGCAGCGCTCGCTGGATTATTTTGAGCGGCAAATGCGCCAAGTACCGCCCAGCCACATTTATTTGTGTGGAGAAAATGTCACTGCCGACAAACTCACCCCCGCCATTCAAAATTCCATGGCCGTTTCCATTCATTTGTTGGATCTGCATAACGGTTTGCAAATTTCCAGCGCAATTGCCGAACACAATCTCGCGCTTTGTTTAAACGCTATAGGTGCTGCCTTGCGTCAAGATCAAGTAGGGCAGGGCTGATATGCAACAGATCAATTTATACCTGCCTGAATTTCAACCCAATCGTGAGCCTATGCGCAGTATTCATATGCTCTGGGGCTTGGTGTTATTTTTGGTGTTATTGGTAGTGTTTAGCTTTTACACAGTTAATACCAATAAACAAAAAACATTGATGCTGGAAACTAGTCGGCAACAGTTGGAGGCAACCAAATCCCGTTTAACACAATTGGAGCAGCAGCGGCCCCAACAAAATCTGGCACAGCTTGATACTGACATTGTTCGTTTGCAAAACGAGTTGCAGCGGCGCCAACAAATTCTGGGGGTGATTGCCGATAAAAAATTAGGCAACAACACCGGCTACTCTGCCCATTTATACGCTCTGGGTGAGCAAGCGTTGGACAGCATCAGCTTGCAAGCATTTTCCTTGCTGCAGGGCGGTGCTTATGTTGAGTTTGCCGGCAAAACCCTGGCGGCAGATCAGGTTCCTTTTTACATCCAACGGTTGCGCACCCAACCTGCGTTTGCCGAAGCGTCCTTTGGGGTGTTGCGCATTACACCTGCAGCGTCTGGTGGAGCTTTTGATTTTTTTGTCGCCAGGGATAACCCGCGCAACTCTGCCGCTGTAGGAAAAACAGCGGTGCAAATGCTGCTGCAGCTCAATGAGCAAGCAGCGACATCCACCGCAAGGGGGAACAACTAATGCCAGCGGCGCTACAAAAATTAATGGAGCAGATTGATGCTCGTGTGCTGCGCGAGCGTGTGCTGATTTTTCTCACCCTGCTGGCGGTGGTGTTTTTAATCTGGCAATTGTTGGTGCAATCCGCGATTGATAAAACCAGTAAATCACTGGAAGCCGAGCGCGCGAAAATCACCAAAGAGCAGCAAGACCTGGAAACAAAAATCACTACGCTCAGCATGGCTATGGCGAGCGACCCCGCAATCGCAAAACGCAAAGATATAGACAAGTTGCGCGCAGACATTAGCGACGTAGAAGGGCGCCTTGCGGGATTATCGCAAGGCTTAATCAGTGCCGAGCAATTGCCCAAAGTCCTGCAGGATGTACTCGCGCGCACCGCCAATATTCAACTCAGGGAAGTGCGCACCCTGCCAGTCATGGAGTTGCAGTTAGATCCACAAACGGTTGCGGGGCAAACCAACAAAGCCGGCGCGCAATCCGCCAGTTCTGCTACTAACCAAACACCGGTGGCAGGCACCGGCGTTTACAAACACAGTGTGATTATTCGGGTGAGCGGCAGTTATCTGGAACTGCTTAATCTGTTGCGCGCGATTGAAGCCTTGGAGTGGAAATTTTATTGGGAGTCGCTGGATTACACTGTTAAAAATTATCCGAATGCGGAAATTGATATTGAGGTATTTACGCTGAGTTCAGAGGAGGGCTTGTTTGGTGTGTAGATTGTTAGCAAAAGCCCCGGGCACAGTTTTATTGCCATCCGCTCCGGTTTTGCGGAGCTCACTATTTTCTGCGCTGCTATTAGTGGCTTGCACGGCACTAGTGCAGGCCGATGATAACTTGGCTGCAGCGGCGCCAAGTGAAACCCTGCGCGACCCAACCAAACCCTTGGGGCACAGAACAGTCCCCCAAGGCCAACACAATTCTGCGTACAACCTGAATTCCGTGCTGATCAGCGCGCAGCGCAAACAGGCCGTTATTAATGGTGTGACGCTGCGTGAAGGGCAGGTCATTCCCGATTCCGGCGGCGTGCTGGTAAAACGTATTTCGCCCCAAACCGTGGTGTTGCAACAGGGCGCCAAAACCTGGGCGCTTAAGCTTGCTCCCAGCGTTGTTATAAGACACTAATTGATTGCAAATTTGAGGCAGTGACAATGTTCACCCACCCAGTTCTAACTAAACATTTTTTGAAAACATCGCTTTTGAAAACATCGCTGCTGTCTTTGGCGGTGGTATTAGCGGCTTGCTCTAACAATAAAAATGCGGATAAACGTTTGTTGGGCGAGGAAGTGCTGGATCAAACCCGTGCTGAACAAACTGCGGCAGCCAACCAGCCCCGGCAAGTGCCGGCAGACGTTAATAAAGCCCTGCTGGCAAATCAATCGCTGAATAATTCCAATAGCAAAGCAAATTACGACCGGTTTGATGTGTCGGTACGCAACGTGAGTGCGCGGGATTTTTTCCTGGGTTTAGTCAATGGCACAGGCGTGAATGTGGTAGTTCATCCTGAAGTCACCGGCAGTGTCACTTTGGATCTTAAAAATGTCACCGTCGATGATGTGCTCAGGGTGACACGCGATATTTACGGTTACGAATACCGTAAAGACCGCGGTATTTACACTATTTATGCCAATGCACTGCGCACCGAAGTGTTTCAAATTAATTATTTGGATGTGCAGCGCGTGGGGGTTTCGGACACCAGTGTGATGATTGGCCGCGCGCAAAGTTCAGGCAATAACGCCAATAACAGCGGCAATAATTCTGCGGGCGGCAGTGAGGCGGCTGATTTGTTGGGTATGGTGCAAAGTGCACAGCAGCAGCGCAGCGCTCGTGGTTCGACGGGGTTGTCGCCGGGTTCGCGTGTACAAACTATGAATCGCACAGATTTTTGGTCGTCGCTGGAAAAAACCGTGACTTCCATTATTGGCGGTCAAACAGAAAATCGCAAAGTCATGGTCACTCCCCAAGCGGGCATGATTGTCGTGACGGCTATGCCCCACGAGCTGAGTGCAGTACGGGATTTTCTGGAGCGCTCTGAATTAAGTGTTAAGCGTCAGGTAATCCTGGAAGCAAAAATTATTGAAGTGCGTTTAAGCGAGGGCTTTGAAGCGGGCGTTAATTGGAATGCCATCAGCGGCCAAATTTCCGCTGCAAAAAATCTGGAGGATGGCTTTCCGTTAAATACAGATGGTTCATCACCCGTGGGGGAGTTCAGGGAAATTATTCGCAACTACCCCTACGTGGATAACGAAGGTAATTTGCAAAATCTGGAAATTCCTGTGCGCGAGCGAGTGGGTGGCACTATTGCCGGTTTAATTCAGGTTGGCGACATCACTAAATTGTTATCGCTCCTGGAAACCCAGGGTGCGGTGCAGGTATTGTCCAGCCCGCGCGTATCTACGGTAAACAATCAAAAAGCCATGATCCGTGTCGGTTCAGATGAATATTTTGTTACCGGAATTTCCAGTAACCAAACTTCCAACGCAGCCACTACTACCTCAACACCCAATATTGAACTGTCATCGTTTTTTAGCGGTATCTCGCTGGATGTAACACCACAAATCTCTGAGCGCGGTGAGGTGATATTGCACATTCATCCGGTGGTGAGTGAAGTCACTGACCAGCAAAAAGTATTCACTGTGGGCAACGAACAATTTGCCTTGCCATTGGCGCTGCGCGGTGTGCGTGAATCCGACAGTATTGTAAAAGCAGCTAATGGCCAAGTCATTGTATTGGGCGGTTTAATGACTGAGTCCAGCAATAATCAAGACGGCAAACGCCCGCTGTTGGGTGACATTCCCCTAGTGAATAGTTTGTTTAAAACCAAAAACAAATCCAAAAGCAAAACGGAATTGGTTATTTTGCTGCGCCCGATTGTGGTGGATGATAAAACCTGGGACGAACAATTAACCGAAGCGCAAAACTCCATGCGCAACATTGGTGACAGCTACAGAAAGCAGTAGCAATAAGCTGATTTTGTGGCTAAGAGGTTTGTAGCCAAGGGGTTTGTAGCCAAGAGGTTTCGCATGTACCGTCAACATTTTGGGTTAGCTGAGCATCCCTTTTCGCTCACGCCAGACACCCAATTTTATTTTAATAACCAGAGCCACCGCGAGGTGTTAAGCACACTGTTGCTTGCGCTGCGCCACAGCGAAGGGTTTATTAAAATTGTTGGTGAAGTAGGTACAGGCAAAACCCTGTTGAGCCGGAAACTCTTGGCCAGTTTGGGCGATACGTTTATCACCGCCTATATTCCCAACCCTTACCTCACGCCCGATGAACTCAAATGGTTTTTGGCAGAGGAGATTGGTATTGCCTACTCACCGGATATGCCGACTTACCAATTGCTGAAAGAAATTAATTTGCGTTTGGTGGAGTTAGCGCAGCAAAAACGTCAGGTAGTGCTGGTTGTAGATGAAGCCCAGGCTATGCCGCGCGAAACCATAGAAGCCCTGCGCTTGTTAACTAATTTGGAAACCGAGAAAAGCAAACTCTTGCAAGTGGTATTATTCGGCCAGCCGGAATTGGATGAATTGTTGGACAGGCCGGATTTGCGCCAGCTTAAACAGCGCATTGTATTTTCAGAATATTTACAAACTATTTCGCCCCAAAGCCTGCCGGATTATTTGGCTTATCGGCTCGCCTCTGCAGGTTATAAAGGCGCCGGGTTATTTTCCGCCAGCGCCGTTAAATTACTTTATAAAGCATCGGGTGGTGTGCCGCGGTTAATTAATGTGATCGCCCACAAGGCCATGCTTGCGGCTTACGGTCAGGGCGCTGCGCGAGTGAGCCGCCAGCATATGGTGCGCGCAATTATGGATACCGCAGAGAGCCGCCGTTTTGGTCGCTGGTTGGCGCGGCGCGACTATTGGTTGTGGCCCGCATTAGCGGCGAGTGCAGCGGCGGTAATCGCGCTGGCGCCCAGCACAGTGGGTGGTTTTTTATGAGTTTGCTAAACGACATGTTGCGCGATCTCTCGCAGGATATAGCGCGCCGCCCGCCCGGTGTCCCGGCGAGTGATGCACATGCCGACTCCACAGCGAGCCAGCAGGATTTATTTTCCCAATCCAGTGTTGCCAAAGCAGCACCGCGCAATATTTTGCCGAGTGTGATTGTTTTTGTGCTGGTGTTGTTGGCGATTCTCGGTTGGCGCTATGGTTACCAGCATCAACAAATTGCACAGCAACAAACAATATCGCTAGCGACTTCTTCTGCATCTTCTATTTCTGCAGCTTCCATCCATTCTGATGCTTCTACAGATTCTGTTCCTTCCACAGACTCTGCTGTCGCTGCACCAAACCTGGAGGCGGCTGAATCAAAAAAAAATCCGGAAAATAATGCGACTGAGGTTATTGAAGCGGAGCAACTGACCGAGCGTTTGGCCTCTCTGGAATCGGCAATTACCCATCTGACAGCAGTTGTTGCCAACAGCCAATCGCTGCCTTCACCAACAACTGACCCCGCTGAAAAATTTGTCGCTATTGATGATGAACATTCATCAACAACTGTGCCTGAGCAATCTGTCAGTATTCGCGAGCCTTTTGTTGCCGACCAGCAAGCAGCCGCAGAACTTGAAGCGCAAGTGTCTGAACAAGCGGCCACGGAAACGGCCGATCCTGCATTGTTTATCGCCCCTAATCGCGCCTGGCAGGATGAGCAAACCGCGGCCCAAGCGCGGGCAGAATTTAATGCAGGTCAGTTAGAGCAGGGCATAGCGCGGCTGCAGGATTTTATTGCTAATAATCCCGGTGCCGCGCGTTCTACCGAGTTATTACTGGATATTTATTGCGAGCAGGAAAATAACCAGGCGGCAGCGCAATTGTTGGCGCGCGCAGATTATTTGGCACCGGAAATAAACACCTATTATTCTGCAAAAATTGCCCTGCTAAACAACAAGCCCGATGAAGCGCTCGCACTCCTTGAAGGTTCGCTTGCGCAGGCGGAGCAGCATGAAAATTATCGCGCTCTGCTTGCCGGCTTGTATCAGCGCAGTGGTATGAATGAACAGGCGGCCAGTCATTATCGCCGGCTGTTAACCAGCTTCGGCGAAAAGCCTGCCTACTGGTTGGGTTTTGCTCTGGCGCAGGATGCGCTCAATCAAACCCAGTTAGCGCTGCACGCTTATCAACGTGTTAATCAATATTCCGATTTACAGCCGCCAGTGCGCGAGTATGTCGAGCAACGCTTGGTCGCCTTGAGTCAATGACCGGGCAATAACAGGTATTAGTCCACTATGATGAATCTCGCTTCGCAAAAACGTATTCGTATCGGCGATCTGCTCGTTGAAAAGAATATGATTTCGGAAACCCAATTGCAGCATGCACTGCAAGAGCAAAAGCTCACCGGCCGTAAATTGGGTGCAACGCTGGTTGAGTTGGGTTATGTCGATGAAAACGCTTTGCTCAACTTGTTATCGGCGCAGCTGGATATTCCCTTTGTGGAATTAAAACAATTCCGCTTTGATCGCACTTTGGTGCAGCGCTTGCCAGAAACCAGCGCGCGCCGCTACCGCGTGATGTTATTGCGTGAAGATTTTGACGGCTTGCTGTTGGGCATGGCCGACCCCACCGATATTTTTTGTCTGGATGAATTGCAGCGGCTGCTGCAAAAAAATATTAAACCGGCGGTAGTGCGCGAGTCCGAGTTGCTGGATATTTTGGATATCGCATACACCCGCGCCAATGAAATTGCCACCCTTGCCGGTGAATTGGACGAGGAGCTGCAGGAGTCGGCCGTTGACCTCGCTGAATTTGCAGTAGGTGCCGCCGACAGTGAAGCGCCGGTAGTAAAGCTGCTGCAAAAAATATTTGAAGAGGCGATTAACACCAAAGCCTCGGATATACACATAGAGCCGGACGAAAAAGTATTGCGTATCCGCACCCGTATCGATGGCGTGCTGCTTGAGCAAGTGATGAATGAAAAGCGCATCGCCTCGGCGCTGGTAGTGCGTTTGAAACTTATGTCCGGCATGGATATTTCTGAAAAGCGTTTGCCACAAGACGGTCGTTTTAACCTCAAAGTAAAACATCACAATATTGATGTGCGTATTTCCACTATGCCGGTGCAGTTTGGTGAGTCTGTGGTGATGCGTCTGCTGGATCAAACCGACGGCGTGAGGCCACTGGATGCCGTGGGCATGCCCAAACATTTAATGGAGCGATTCCGCCGCGCCATTACCCGCCCGCATGGATTGGTGTTGGTGACTGGGCCAACCGGGAGCGGTAAAACCACCACACTGTACGGCGCTTTGTCTGAATTAAATAAACCCGAGAAAAAAATTATCACCGTGGAAGATCCGGTGGAATATCGCCTGCCGCGTATTAGTCAGGTACAGCTGCATGAAAAAATCGGTTTAACCTTTGCCAGTGTGTTGCGCGCAACCCTGCGCCAAGACCCGGATATTTTATTAGTAGGTGAGATCCGCGATGCGGAATCGGCAGAAATTGCCATGCGCGCATCCATGACCGGCCACATGGTGTTATCGACCCTGCACACCAATGATGCGTTTACCTCGGCCATGCGTTTAATGGATATGGGCGTGGATGGTTATTTGGTGGCGACCGCGCTGAAAGCGATTGTGGCCCAGCGGTTGGTGCGGCGTATTTGTACCAGTTGTATTCAACCGCACACACCCGATGCTAACGAGTTGCAATTGCTCGCTGTTATTGGCAAGGGCCGTGATTATTCGACGGCGACCTTTAAAAAAGGTACAGGTTGCCCCCATTGCCACAACACCGGTTATCGCGGGCGCATAGGTATTTTTGAAATGCTGGAACTTAACCAAACCATGGCGGAAGCCCTGCGCGTGAATGACCTGAATGCCTTTATGCAAGCTGCACACAACCTTCCTGATTTTGTCAGTTTGAGTGAGGCTGCTTTGGGCTATGCCCTTGAGGGGTTAACTACGCTGGACGAAGTGATGTCTATTTCGGCACAGGTGAATGAAATCTAAGTGATGGAATTTAACCATGAACAATCTCGTCACCAACAATCTCGTCACCAACAATTTCGCTACCAACAAGCGCATGAGTAACTGCTGATGGCTGTTTACGATTTTAAAGGGCGCAATACAGAAGGGCGGCTCATTACCGGCCAGTTGGATGCTTCCTCAAAAGATGCGGCGGTAAATCAATTGCTCGGCCGCGGCATAACCCCGGTGGACATCAGCGAGTTTGTCGAGCGCTTGAGTTTTTCTGAACGTTTTGCGCGCGCCACCAATCGCGGCCGTGTGGAAAAAGTGGAACTGATTATGTTCTGCCGGCAAATGCACACCATTAGCCGCGCCGGTATCCCGCTGGTAAAAGGCCTGCGCGGTTTATCGGCCTCGCTACGCAACTATGCTTTTCAGCAGGCACTTAATGATGTGGTGGAGCGGCTTGAAGCAGGTGTTGAGTTGTCGTCGGCCATGCGTGCGCACCCCAAAATTTTTGATAATTTATTTGTCAGCCTGGTGAGTGTGGGGGAAAACTCAGGGCGCCTTGATTTGGTATTTAAACAGCTCAGCGAATACATGGAACGCGATCTGGCCACGGTAAAAAGTATTAAAACAGCGCTGCGCTATCCATCATTTGTGTTGATTGCTATTTCCATCGCCATAGTGGTTATCAACGTAAAAGTGATTCCGGCGTTTGCCAATCTTTTCTCCTCCTTTGGTGCCCAGCTTCCACTGCCCACCAGAATACTGATCGGCATATCCGATTTTTTTGTAAATTATTGGTTGTATCTGGCAGTGGTTATTGGCGCGTTGGTAGCCTGGGTTTATCACTACATAAAAACACCCGAAGGCAGCCGTGTGTGGGGCCGCAAAAAATTACGCCTGATAATTATTGGCGACATTATCGAGCGCGCCTCGCTTGCACGTTATGCCCGCTCTTTTGGTTTGATGTTAAACGCTGGTTTACCACTTTCAAACGCCTTGGAATTAAGTGCACGCGCCGTGGATAACCCCTACTTGGGCGATAAAATTCGCGGTATTCGCGCGGGCGTAGAGCGCGGCGAAGGTTTATTCCAAACCCATTTGGTGAGCGGCATGTTTACCCCGCTGGTACTGCAAATGATTTCCGTGGGGGAGGAGAGCGGGCAGGTGGATGCCCTGCTGGCGGAAGTGGCTGCCTTTTATGAAAGCGAAGTGGAATACGATGTAAAACAGCTGAGCGACCGCATTGAACCCATCATGATTGTGATTATGGCTGCGTTTGTGACAGTGCTGGCGCTGGGTATTTTTCTGCCCTTGTGGGATATGTATAACATCCAAAAATGAGGCCAGCCGGCGCAGCATGAATAGCTATCACAGCGGACGTTTTGAATGGTTTGTGGTCGCCACAGTAATAGCGATTATTTCCGCGGTTGCGCTGGGCCGTTACCTCGCCATGGCGGACGATGCCCAAAACCTGCGCCTGGAAATTTTATCGCACCGTTTGGTGACTGCCGCTGCCAATGCGCGCGCCGAATTTTTGGTGAAAGGGTTATCCCAAAGCCAGACTCGCAGTTTACCGATTGCGGGCCAGCCGGTTTATTTTTCATCCCAAGGCTGGCCAGTGGCGGTAACAGCACCGGTAACGGAAGGCTTCCGGCTGCAGGAAGCGGATTGCGTGGCGCTGTGGAATTTGCTGTTGCAGAACCCGCCGCCACTTGGCCTTGAATCCCGGCCTGAGCATAAGGCTGAATATGTATTATCGGTGGGCGATTCAGTGTGCCGCTTTCAACTGCATGAGGCGGCAACATTTTTTGATTATTATCCGCTTGAAGGGCGGGTTATATTTAGCCGGGGTTCAATAAGCGGAAACTTATAATAGTTAATCGTTTAATAACTGGAATTTCCGAACTCATTGGCTATAGTAGGGTTACTGAATTATTAAATGTGTGCGTGGGCTCTTGTGGTTCACGGCAGCAGGGATGTAGTCAATCAACTTTTTTTAACTTATCTTTTTACTGTCGTGGGAGTCTCTTTATGAAACAACAATCCGGTTTTACCTTAATTGAATTAATTGCGGTTATCGTTATTTTGGGTATTTTGGCTGCTACGGCATTGCCGCGTTTTGTAGACTTGTCTGATGCGGCTCGCGAATCAGCACTGCAAGGTGTTGCTGGCGCGTTGGGCAGTGCGTCTGCACTTAACTATGCAAACAGTATTGCGGTGAAAGCGCAGCTGACAACAAATGTGACTCCGATAACGGTGAATTCCTGTGATGATATTGGAGCATTGATTGACGGAGGAATTCCGTCAACCATGGCTATAAGTACAACTACCATTGCAGACGGTGATACTGAAGAATGTACCGTTGGTTATACGGATACGAATCTTAACCCTACAACCTTACCTGTTTTCATTGCGCACGGGGTTACAGTCACTCCGTAACAGATATGCCTTTTGCTCACAATGAAAAAACACACCTGGGGGTTTTCACTCATTGAATTGATTACCGTTATGTTATTGATCGGTATACTCTCAGTTGTGCTTTTTTCCCGCTTGGGGCCAGTAAATACGGCCGCTGTACAATCAGGCCGCGATGACATCATCGCGGCCTTATTTTTTGCGCAACAAACCGCGATGATGCGCAGTAGTGGTGGCAATATCCAGATTGAGTTCACCAGTAACACGGTGAGTGTGATGGAAAATGGCAACCCGGTTACAGCTGATCGTTATCCACTCACTTTGCCTCAAGGCGTTTCGGTGTCAGCTGAAACTGATGATCCTGTTGATGATGACAAATTTATTTTCGATAAATTAGGCCGCACCCAATCAGGCACTATTACACTCACCGGTTCAGGTAATACCGCAGGTACTTCGGCGGTTATTCGCGTGGAGGCAAGTGGTTATGCCTACGCCAACTAAAGTATTTCAGCGCGGTGTATCGCTGATTGAATTAATTGTTTTTATTGTGGTGGTAAGCATCGCCTTGCTGGTATTAGTTGGTGTGTATCGCAATGCCACCATTAATAATGCTGATCCGCTAATCCGTATGCGCGCACTGGAAGCCGCCCAATCCTTGCTCGATGAAATTATCGCGCTCAAATATGACGAATCCACACCCACGGGCGGTATACCCGCTTGCTCAACAGCCGGCGCTCCAAACTGTACCAATGCACCCGAAAATAATATGAACGATGTGGATGATTACCATAATTTCAGCGATCTACCTTATCCCGGTGCTCCCGGCTATCAGCGCAGTGTTCAGGTGACTACCGCAAATAACATCAAACGAATTACGGTGAGGGTAACTACACCCACCAATGAAACTTTTTTGCTAACGGCAGAGCGAGCGAATTTTTAATGTGCGCTTTACTGCCCATTGTTAAATGCGAACAAGCCGCTAGCCGAACACTAGCTGTGCGTTATCGCTCGCAGCGCGCATTTACCTTGGTGGAATTGGTGGCTGTGATGGTTATTTTGTCGATCATTGCAGCTATAGGTGTAGGTTTTGTCGTGCGCGCTACTGAGTCCTATCAATCTACCCAAACCCGTGCGCTTTTGGTGAACACGGCGCGGCAAGCCGTTGAACGCATGACCCGCCAGTTGCGCGGCGCTTTGCCTTATTCGGTGCGAATTACCAACAATGACCAGTGCCTGCAATTTATGCCCATTGCCGGAGGTGGGAATTATTTTAATGCAGTGCCGGATCAACAAAATCTTGCACCGCCTACTGCAAGCATTCCAGCCTCTCCGGTGTCTATCGATTTTGGCTCGGCTGAGTATGTTGCAATTGGCGCTATGAATGCCGCTGAAATTTACGGCTCATCACCCACATCGCTGAGTGCTTATTCCGGTTATAGCGCCGGTGCTTTGCAATTATCCGCCAACCAGCGCTGGCAGCGTAATTCCATTAATCGGCGTTTTTATTTGCTGGATAACGCCCAGGCATTTTGCCTGGCGGGTAATGAATTGCGTTTTTATAGCGGCATAGATCCACAGAATCAAAGCGTTGATCTGACGGCAAGCTTCGACATTATTGCCCGTGGTGTTACGACGAATACAGCATTTGAATTGGCGAATGGCTCTGAAAATCGCAACACACTGGTTAATATTTCGTTGGATTTTACTAGCGGCAATGAAACCATCAACTACACCCACCGAGTATTTATCCGCAATGTTCCCTAGCAGCCAAGGCGCATTTACTATCAATGCCCAGCGCGGTTTTCTGTTGCCGCTCGCGCTCTTTATTATTGTGGTCATGGGTGTTTTGGTGCTCACAATTTCCCGTACATCCATCCAATCACAAACGGCAGTGGTGCAAGAGTTGATGAGCTTACAAAGTTTTTATGCGGCAGAGAGTGGCGCCCAGCGCGGAATGAAAGCAATATTTTTTGATGTGGCCGGCCGCCAAGCGGCTGATAACGCTTGCTCCGTTATGAATCTAAACCCCGATTACAGCAGTGTGGATGGCTTAAACGCCTGTACAGTTACTGTGACTTGTAGTTGTCGTTATCAGAATGGAAATACCTGTGTTGCTGGCAATGCGGCGAATTATGCGCCCGATGCCAGCGCTGATCTTTTAAAAAGTTTTTATACCATTAACAGTGTGGGCCGCTGCGGGGAGCGCGAATACCGCGCTGAGCGTAGTATTCAGGCCAGCGCATTTTTGGAGCAGTAGCAATGAAATTTTTTATTGCTTACGCAGACAGTTGTTTGAAAAAAACAGGAAACTTTATCCGGCTTTTCCGCTTAACATTTTTATGGGTTGTCATTGGTTTTTGTGTTGCCAATAGCAGTTATGCCGCGACTTACAATTTAACTAGTGGCCAATATCCACCCTGTAATACCAGCTGGAGCGTTTCTGGCACCACTTACACCTGTAATGGCAATGGGCGTGTCACTCTTGCAAGTGGTGATGTGTTGACTTCCAACACAACTATTACGATTTCAGCCAATGACGGGTTTGTGCTGAGCAATAACGTTATAGGTTCAGTGACCAATAATATTAATTTGATATCCAGTTACGGCGCTATTCAATCGGGAAATACCAATACTATTTACGGCTCTATCACGAGTGGTAGTGGCAATATCACGCTGATAAATACATCGGTAACCGGCACTATTACTACAGGCGGTAATATCAATTTAACCGGTGGCAGTGTTGGTGGGAAAGTCACGAGCAGTAGCAATACTATTACCACCAATGGAACCAATTTATATGGTGGTGCTCAAGCTCGCTCGGGTATGAGTTTTACTGGCGGAACCCTGGCCGGTAGTTTTGTAATGACCTCTAATAACCCGGTTACTTTTTCAGGTGTAACCATGACCTCGGGCAGTATTTCGGGGGCTAGTACCGTCACCATTCAAAACGGGAGTGTGCTTGGTTCCTCGTCATCGTCGATTAGTATTTCCAGTACGAGTGGGGCAATTACGGTAAATAATTCTACGGTTTATGGAAATTTAACGGCACCTAATTATTCAACCGTAAATGTGACCAACAATGGGGCGGTATATGGTTCTTGTTTGCCTAACTCTACGCCTGCCAATGCTTGTAACTTTACGCCGCCTGTTTGTACCACAGGGCTAATAGGCGGATTGTTGGGGAACTATTACAACAATACCAATTTATCCGGAAACCCTGCAGGCACACGGCTGGATACCAATGTTAATTTTGATTGGGGCGCAGGCCCGCCCGGTGTTGCCAATGTTAATAGCAATCAGTTTGGTGTTGTTTGGACAGGTAAGTTGCGTGCGCCTACAACGGGCAATTATCGTTTTCAAACCGTGTCTGATGATGGTGTAAGGCTGTGGGTTAATAACCAATTAATTATTAATAATTGGAATGACCATTCAGCGACAACAAATACCAGTGCAACTATTACCTTGGAAGCTGGATACGCTTACGACGTTCGCCTGGAATATTATGAAAATGGTGGTCAGGCGGTAATTCGGTTGTTATGGAATCCGCCAGGAACAGCTACTTTTTCAACTTTGGGAACCGCGGGCGATCCTAATCAAAGCACGGCAAATTATTGTGAAGTGCCGGTTGCCAGTTGTGATAACGGTTTTGTTGGTGCTGCTCTTGGGCAATATTTTAATAACAACAATTTATCTGGTACTGCCACAGCAACTCGTCAGGATCTCACGATAGATTTTGATTGGGGAACGGGTGCACCTGGTGTCACCGGTGTAAATGCCGATAATTTTTCCGTGCGTTGGAATGCAACCTTAAAAGTGAATACAACGGGAAGCTATCAATTCCAAACCCTGTCGGATGATGGCGTTCGCCTCTGGGTGAATAACCAACTTATTATTAATAATTGGACTGATCATCCAGTTACTACTGATACAAGTACTTCGATAAATTTGGTGGCGGGGCAAACCTATCCGGTTCGTTTGGAATTTTATGAGCGGGGCGGTTATGCCGTGATGTCGCTGCGCTGGCGGCGCCCGGGTGACTCAACCTTTTTACCCATCTCTGGTTGCCCGTCACAGGTCAGTTATTACGGAATAGATCACAGCGGTCCAGGATTAACCTGCACGGCAGAACCTATAACTATTAGTGCATACGATGCAAATGGCGCATTGGTTGCGCCGAATGCTGGAACACAGGTTACACTTTCTACATCGCCTGCAACGGGTAGTTGGGTAGAAAGTACGCATACTTTTTTGGGAACTGAAAATACTTTTGTTGCCTATTTACGCCAACCCACTCCAGCCACCCTTAATATTAATGTGACTGACGGTACTTATTCAGAAAGCCAAACGCTCGACCCTTCAATTACCTTTTTAGATACAGGTTTAAAGTTTTATAACTCAACAGGCTCTAATGCGGCAATTGTTAACCAGCGTGCTGGTGTAACAGCGACAACCCCCGTACTGCGCGCCGTTCGTACCGATAGCGATACAGGAGCATGCGAAGCGCGAGTTACTGGCACTCACACGGTTAATCTTGGTTATGAGTGCGTAAACCCGACAACTTGTATTGCCGGGCAAACATTTACCTTACAAGGAACTGGCATTGCGGCTAATAATTTAAACGGCAGCGCAAATCGCACACCGGTTTCGCTCACCTTTAATGCCAGCGGTGAAGCACCAATCCCTTTTACCTACAGCGATGTGGGGCGCGTTCGTCTTCATGCTTCATTACCGCTTACGGCTTCGGGTAATAATCCCGCTATTACCTTGGCAGGAACAAGCGGCGAGTTTGTGGTGCGACCCGAGCGATTGGCTGTAACCGCTGTACAGCGATCTAACGGCTCTAATAACCCCGGTGGCACTACTGCAGCAGGAACCGCTGCTGGTTTTGTGGCAGCAGGCGAAGCATTTAAAGTGGTAGTGCAGGCGCAGAATGCCAACCAGCAACCCACACCAAATTTTGGCCGTGAAATTCAAAGTGAAAATAATATTTTGCTAAAAGAATTTGCACTTGTGCATCCGGTCGGCGCTACGCTCACGGCTTTGAGTAACGGCACAGGAGGTAATTTTGCCGCAACAACGGCAGGCAGCTTTGAAAATTCCAATCTACGCTGGAACCAGGTGGGCAGTTTAACCTTGCGCCCTGAACTCGCAGATAATAATTATCTTGGCGCGGGAGCACCCGACTATATTGTCAGTAATACGGTAGGGCGTTTTTATCCTCACCGTTTTGAAATGGTTTCTCAATCACTCAATAACAGCTGTGATACTTTTTCCTATATGTCGCAGCAGCAATTACCGCTGAATTATGAAATAAAGGCTTTGTCTGAAACAGGCGCTGTGCTTTCCAATTACGGCGCTACCTACGGTACTCTGCCGAGCCTTACATACGTAGCAGAAAATGCTAATGCTGGGAATGGTGCATCGCTGAGTTCGCGCGTGAGTGAAACCAGCGCAAAAATTTGGAGTGAGGGGGTCTTAACAGTGGGTACTAATGCAACGTTTAATCGCGCTGCAACACCCGATGGCCCTTACCCGGAATTAAATATTGGTTTAACGCTTACCGATACTTTTGATGCACGTGAACTGGCAAATAAAGATATGAATGCGGGAGCTGTTGGTGTCTGCACGGGTGCTTCCTGTAATGCACGTCAGCTCAATGCCACGCCACTGAACCTCCGTTTTGGTCGCCTGCGTTTGGATGATGCCTTCGGCCCGGGTACTGCTGACTTGCCGGTGAATTTCATTACCGAATATTGGTTTGGAAATCGTTTTATTCAAAACCTGGATGATAGTTGCACCCAGATTTTGCGCAGTGCAATTACTTATCCCGCAGGAAGTATTTTAACTGCCTCGAATTTAACGGTAGTGCTTACTGACGGCTCCACTACTGGAATCTATGATTCCATGTCGGCAACAGACATTATATTTTCCGATGGCGATGCCGGGCACAGCTTTTCTGCGCCGGGCGCAAATGCCACAGGTACATTTCCTGTGAATGTGGATTTGACCAGTTATCCCTGGTTGCGTTTTGATTGGAATGGCGATGGTGCGCACACCGATACGTCACTGCCAACAGCAGAATTTGGTTTTGGCCAATATCGCGGTCACGACCGCATTATTTATTGGCGTGAACGTTTTGATTAACAGAGGTTTTAAATAGTAAAAACTATGGACATGACTATCACCACACCCAGCCTATTATTTCCAGCAATTTCGCTGCTGATGTTGGCTTACACCAATCGTTTTGTCACTCTGGCGAATGTGATTCGCCAGTTGAGCAATATGGAAAACGCACCTACGCGCGATATTGTTATTCGCCAAATTGATAACCTGCGTATACGCATGACCGTTATTCGTTTGATGCAGGCGTTTGGCGTTTTATCATTTGTATTTTGTACCCTGTCTATGTTTTCGTTGTTGTTGGCATTTCAAGTAGCGGGTATGTATTTGTTTGCTGCAAGTTTGTTGCTCCTGGTTGTGTCTTTATTGTTTTCATTTTACGAAGTTAATATTTCTACCAAGGCGATTAATATTGAGTTGGAGAAGTTTGATGCGGTAATGAAAAAACATGGCAAGGATCAGCATTAATCACAACGTCAAAAACTAATCCTTATAAATGCAAAAAGGCAGCGAGGCTGCCTTTTTATGAAGTGAAATACGCGGTTATCTAGCGCTCGGTAGAGGACTCCAGGCGAATGTCTACCGCTAATTCATCGGCAATTTTATCCAGGTAATCATAAAGTTCGTTCATATCTACCGTTTTAGGTACTTCAATTATACCGGTCGCCTCAAAGAGTGGCTCGCCCGACCAGGGCATGCTGGAGCACGCCGTTTCCAGCTCGCCCATGTTAATATGACGGGCAGCAAAGGCTTGGGCAATTTCGCGTACTATGCCGGGCCGGTCATTGCCCACCACACTGAAGTTAAACTCACGGCAGTCTGGCTTGCTAATGGTGACGGCGTCTTCGATGACAATTTTTAGGCCTTTGTCAGCTAGCTGGGTAAGTGCAGCGCGCAGTTCGGCTTGATGTTGTTCGGCAACTGCCACTTGCAATATACCGGCGAACTTGCCAGCCAAATGCGCCATACGGCTTTCCAGCCAGTTGCCATGGTGGTGACTAATGGTTTGTGCCAGTAGCTCAACTACACCGGGGCGATCATCACAAAGCACGGTTAAAACAAGTTGTGTATTCACGGCAAATCCTTAATGGTTATTGGGTGTGTGGTGCACAAGTTATTATTCATGTGTGTCGATTGTTAGGTTTAAGGTTACTCCGCTTGGCAATAGCGAACAAGCGTTGAATTAACCTTGATGATTGACCTTTTTAATATCCAGAGAAACTCATGATTATTCCCTACGAACAATTATCGAGTGATGCGCTGCAAGGATTGATAGAAGAATTTATTACCCGTGAGGGCACCGATTACGGTGTAGAGGAAGTATCACTCGCCACTAAAGTTGAACAAGTCAGACAACTATTGCGGCGGCGTGATGTTGTAGTGGTATTTGATTTTGCCACCGAAACCGCCAGCTTGCTGACGCGCCGCGACGCAGAAGCCATCCAGCAAAACACTGAGCCCGATTAATATTTTTATATTGAGATTATTGTGAATCACTTATTTTTACATTGCCGCGCTGGATTTGAAAAAGAATGCGCTGCTGAAATTTCCGATTTGGCAGCAGGTTTGGGTATTTACGGATACAGCAAAACCAAGGATAACAGCGCTTATGTGTTGTTTATTTGTCATGAACCTGACGGTGCTGAGCAAATTATTCGGTTGTTGGATTTTCGTCGTTTAATTTTTGCGCGCCAGTGGTTTGCGTGCAATGGTCTGATCGAGGATTTACCGGTCACAGATCGCGTCTCTCGCTTGTGTGAAGCGGCGGCAGAATTACCAAAAACCCGCGAGCTATTGATTGAAACGGTAGATACCAATGAGGGTAAGGAATTATCCGGCTTGAGTAAAAAAATTGTCGCGCCTATGGAAAAGGCCCTGCGTGCCCAGCAAGCTTTTTTAGCGAAAAGTACATTGCGTTTACATTTGGTTTTTATCACTGGAACCCAGGCATTTTTAGGTGTTAGCCCTGTGGCTAATTCATCGCCCTGGCCAATGGGTATTGCGCGTTTGCGTTTGCCCAAAGAGGCACCCAGCCGCGCGACATTGAAATTAGAAGAGGCGTGGCATCATTTTATTCCGGCAGAGGAGTGGGATACTCGCCTGGCCTCTGGGATGCGTGCGGTAGATCTGGGCGCAGCACCGGGTGGTTGGACTTGGCAATTGGTGCAGCGCGGCATGTATGTAGAAGCCGTGGACAACGGCCCAATGGATAAAAACCTGTTAGAAACCGGGCAGGTATTGCATATTTTAACGGATGGTTTTTTGTATGAACCTAAAAAACCGGTGCAGTGGTTGGTATGCGACATAGTGGATAAACCGGCGCGGGTAACCAGTATGATTATTCGCTGGTTCACCAAAAAATATTGCCGCGATGCCATTTTTAATTTGAAGTTGCCGATGAAACAGCGCTACAGCGAAGTTAAAAAATGCGAAGAGCGAATTCGCAACGAGTTGGAAAAAGCCGGCTTTAAATTAGATATCCAGTTCAAACAGCTTTACCACGACCGCGAAGAGGTGACGGGATATCTGCGCGTTCTTTCATAAAGAACCAGGCGATGAACGGAGAATTTTTTAGCGGCACTAGCTGGCTTGCTGACGAAAAAGAATTAGCCTTTCAGTGATAAGAAGTCCGGTCATTTACATCGGCTGCTGTGTGCAGTAAAACCCATTCGGTGAGCTGCACCCAGTCTTCAATCAAGGTGCGCAATAGCGTCATATGGCTGGGCGGAAGATCTTTGTCGCGCAGAGCGGTCTCGCCAATGTCAGTCAGCACCGCTACTATTTTGCCAATAGTGTGAGCTTTGAGTGAGTCAAGAACCTGCGAGTTCAACAGCATTTCGCCAGTGTATGCAGACTGCAGATCTTCGTAAGAAACGTTGGGGATAGTATCTATTGCGTGTTTAACGGCTTGCGCCAGATGCATGTGGTTATTGCGCAGTAAGCGGAATGTAAGCTCAAGCGCTTGGCGGCTAAAAAAGTCTGTGGGCATATAATCGACTGCTGGTTTCCGAGACATCGAACTGGGTTCCTCGGTAGTGAATGCTTCTCCTACACATTTTTCCATTACCGATAGAATAGCAACTCCATTAATATTGGTTTGTTTATTTATAGACGATTTAAAACTATGAATTTAAAAATTGATAAAACTTTGAATACCTGTGGTCTGTTATGCCCGGAGCCAGTGATGATGCTGCATAAAATAATGCGCGAAACCAATTCGGGCGAGTTGATAGAAGTGGTGGCTACAGATCCATCCACCCTGAGGGATATCCCTAAATTTTGCTTGTTTTTAGGCCATGAGTTGGTAGAACAACAGCAAAGTGAGGCAAATTATATTTTTTATATTCGTAAAGCCTAGAATGCAAAAATTATTAAGTCTCTGGTTATATTTACGCTAAGTTCCTGCGGTCAGATTGTTTTCGCCTGAATAAAAAAACGCCGTCAAGCCTGGCTTCGACGGCGTTTTTTATTCGCAAGCGTTTAATTAATGATTAATTAGGCGCGGCGGCGGCGGCGGAACAGGGGCAGGGGTTGGTCAACCGCGGCTTGATAGTATTCCTGCAAGTCGCTTAATGATTTCACCGCTTCTTCCAAATTGGCTTCAGGATCGGCAAACGCAAAGGCATTCACACCGCAGCGGCGCAGGTAGCACAGCTGATCGCGCATGAAATTACCAACCGCGCGCAGTTCGCCAGTAAAGCCGTAGCGTTCACGCAACAAGCGTGCGGTGGAAAACGCGCGGCCATCCATAAACAGCGGGAAGTTAAGGCCAATCACCGGAAATTGGTTGGCGTGGGCGCCGATCAATTCGGCACCTTCATCGCTGTCCAGCCACACACCCACATCACTGCGGCTTTGTAGCTTGTCTTGCTGCGCATTCCACACCGCGAAGGGCACAATCACCTGACCAGCAGGCACTTCCACGGCAGCGGCATCACCTTCGGCTTTGGCGAGCAGAGCCCAGGTGTTGGCGATGATCTGACCGTCTTTAATGAGCTTTTGCATAAACTTTCTCCTTAAAGGGAGCGGCGCCAATGCGGCGATAGGTGTCGATAAACAATTCTTCTTCGGTGCGGTTTGCCAGGTAAACATCTACGATCTTCTGGATCACGGCAGGCATGTCTTCCGCGCCAAACGATGGGCCAAGCACATCGCCGAGAGAGGCGTCATTGCCGGCGTTGCCGCCAAGTTGCACCTGATAGAACTCTTTTCCGGATTTATCCACACCCAAAATACCAATGTGGCCCACATGGTGGTGACCGCAGGCATTCATACAGCCTGAAATGTTCAGGTCGATATCGCCCAGGTCATAAACATAATCCAAATCCTCAAACTGACGCTGGATAGCTTCCGCGATAGGAATAGATTTGGCGTTGGCCAGTGAGCAGAAATCGCCACCTGGGCAGCAGATGATATCGGTGATGGTGCCAATATTCGGCGTGGCAAAACCGGCGGCTTTACATTCCTGCCAGAGCGCAAACAGATCGGCTTTTTTCACATCGGCCAATACGATATTTTGCTCATGGGTGGTGCGCGCTTCGCCAAAACTGTATTTGTCAGCGAGGTTGGCAATCACTTCCAGTTGGCTGTCGGTGATATCACCAGGTGCAACACCGGTCGGTTTCAGCGAGAGCGTCACTGCAGCGTAGCCGGCAACCTTGTGTTCGCGCACGTTGCGCTGCAGCCATTTGCCAAAGGCGATGCTCTCGGCGGCTTGGGCATCCAGTGCCGCTTGGGCAGCGGTATTGTCGATAGTTTCGTAAGCTGGCGCGGTGAAGAAACCTTTAGCGCGGTTGATCTCTTCCTGAGTCAGCTTGTTGTAGCCGTCTTTCAGGTGCTGCCATTCATCTTCCACTTTTTGCGCAAAAACTTCCGGCGTCAGGGCGCGCACCAGAATTTTAATACGCGCCTTGTATTTGTTGTCGCGACGGCCATAGAGGTTGTACACGCGCAGAATTGCTTCAAGGTAAGACAGCAGATCTTCCTCGGGCAGGAACTCGCGGATAGCAACGCCAATCACTGGTGTACGGCCTAAACCACCACCAACGTAAACTTTAAAGCCGACTTCGCCCTTGTCGTTTAACACCAGTTGCAAGCCTATATCGTGCACTTGAACGGCGGCGCGATCTTGCGTCGAACCGGTGACAGCGATTTTGAATTTACGCGGCAAAAACGCAAATTCAGGGTGAAAGCTGGACCACTGGCGAATAATTTCACAGTAGGGGCGTGGGTCGATAATTTCATCCGGCGCTATACCGGCAAACTGGTCAGAGGTGGTATTGCGAATGCAGTTACCGCTGGATTGGGTGCCGTGCATGCCCACTTCTGCCAACTCGGCCAAAATATCAGGCACTTCAGTCAGGTCTGGCCAGTTGTACTGGATGTTCTGACGGGTACTGACGTGGCAGTAGCCTTTATCGTAGTGACGGGCAATATGGGCCAGTTTGCGCAATTGCGTGGAGTTCACCATGCCGTAGGGCACATTAATGCGCAGCATGGGCGCAAGGCGCTGCACATAAAGGCCATTTTGCAGGCGCAGTGGCAGGAACTGCTCGGGTTTCAGGTCACCGGCGAGGAAGCGCGCGGTCTGGTCGCGAAACTGGGCGATACGCTGACGCAGGATGCTGTGGTCGTACTCATCGTAGATATACATGGAGCTAGATACCTATCACAAAGATAAAGGCCATAAAAAATGGCATTGAGGCGAAAAATCGAGGCGCGCAGGATACAGGAAAAGCAGCTTTTCGGCGACCTCGGTGTGAGATCCTTTCGGGCATCCAACTAGCGCTGCTGCTAGCCAAATGGGCGCCAGCACCTTAGCAGCCGGGGGCAGGGAAGTGAACGACTGTTTATCGCTAAGCTTGTTCCATCTGGTTATGATGGCGCCCTTACCACATGAGCCCGTTTACTTTTATGTCTGCGTCTGTTGATGATTTATTTATCCTGCCCGCGTGCAATGAAGACTTGCAGATTCTTGTGCGCGACAAAGACTTTCTGCTGGTCAATAAACCTACCCGTCTGCTCAGCGTGCCGGGGCGACACCCGCAAAACCGCGATTCAGTAATCAGCCGCCTGCAAGCGGATTACCCCGGTGCGACCATTGTTCACCGGCTGGATTTCGATACCTCCGGTGTAATGGTGGTACCGCTTACCAAGGCCGCCTTGTCCCATATCAGCAAACAATTTCAGGCGCGCAGTGTAAGCAAACATTACACCGCTGTTGTTGCAGGCCTTATTGCGCAAGACGAGGGGCTAATCGATTTACCCATCGCTGCGGGCGAAGGCCCCAAGTACAAAATTTGCCTGCAAACCGGCAAACCTTCGGTCACCGAATACACCGTGCTGTCACGCGATACCCAAGCCGGCACCACACGTGTATGGCTGCACCCCATTACCGGCCGCTCTCACCAATTGCGCTTGCACCTGCAAGCCATAGGCCACCCGATTCTTGGCTGCGAGTTTTATGGTGGTGAGCACGCCAATGCTGCCGAACGTTTGTTGCTCCACGCCACCGACTTGGGTTTTGTCCATCCATCAACCGGTGAGGTGGTATTTGTTGAGGTTGCGCCCGGGTTTTAAACATGGTTGAAGGTACGCGAGTGTTTTGCGCTAAAAGTTAAACAGACAATTTCATTTTTTATCAATGAATGTAAAACCCCGTTAAGTCTGAGTGGGAAATAATTAAAATGTTTGACAACGTTGTCTGTGGTCGATGACATTAGCCCGGTAAATCAACCACAAAGGATAACGATATGGGTCATCAACAGATTTTCTTCACCAGTATTCTCTCTGCTTCCATCGCATTAATCGGGTGCGATACAAAAACCGGCGCGCCTTTGCAGCAAACATCTGCAGCTTCAGAAGTTGCTTCGCAAGTTCAATCGTCTGTTGCTGAAAAAACTTCGGCGGCAGTTTTTTTTGACGATTTTAATTATCAATCGATGGAAGCTTTTAATCGCAATGGCTGGCGTGTGCGAACGGAAACCGGGCATCCAGGTATTAAGAATGCGACCTGGTCGGCCGAGGGAATCAGTTTTCATCAAGATATTCCCGCTACTCATGCCGGTGCAGTGCGCATGAGTTCTGTCACCGCGGGGCAGGGGGAAAATACTCGCCATACCCAGTTCTGTCATGCACGCAAATATCGCGAAGGCACCTACGCGGCGCGCGTATTTTTTCGCGATGAGCCTAGCTTCGGGCCGGACGGTGATGAAGTTATTCAAACTTTCTACACCATCAGCCCCTTGAAGGCGCCCATGGACAAGAATTACAGCGAGGCGGATTTTGAGTATCTGCCCAACGGCGGTTGGGGCGCCAACGAAAAGCCGGCGATGTGGACAACCAGTTGGGATACTTTCCAGTTAGAGCCATGGACGAAGGTCAATGAAAACACGCGTGTGGAGGGTAGTTACGCGGGTTGGCGCACACTGATGCTCACCATTACTGACAATAAACTGACTTACTATGTGGATGGCAAAGTGTTTTCCGTACACAGCAGCGCGGTGTACCCGGAAGATTTTATGTCGATTAATTTTAATCTCTGGTTTATGCCCAAGGGCGCTGACGGCTCTATTGGCCCGGTGGAATCGCCAGAGTTACGCGAATACCAGCAGGACATCGACTGGGTATTTTTTCAGGAAGGTGTAGCTTTGAATCCAGAGGAACTTGCCGCGCAAGTTGTGCATTTACAAACCACCGGAATCGATTATGTCGATGATGTGCAAGAGCAAAATCCACTTTTGCCATCCCCCTGTGGTTTATAAGCAAAATTTATTGCTGTGCTCAAAATGCAAAAGGCCGCGCAACAATCTGCGCGGCCTTTTTGAGGTTGAACATTAATTTAGTGTTTTGCCGCTTCTGCCGCACCGATACCAGTTTGTGAGCGAACAAATTGTGCATCAAATGCACTCTGCTCAATGGCGGCGTTGGCGGATTTATCGGTGATGGAGAAAAACCAAATGCCGATAAAGGCGATGCTTACTGAGAAAATGGCCGGGTATTTGTAGGGGAAAATCGCCTGCTCAAAGCCGAAGGCATCCACCCAAACGGTTGGGCCTAATAACACCAAGACTACCGCCGTAAATAAACCCAAACCGCCACCGATCACCGCGCCGCGCGTAGTGAGTTTGCGCCAGTACATGCTGAGCAACAAAATCGGGAAGTTCGCACTGGCTGCCACACAAAACGCGAGGCCCACCATAAAGGCGACGTTTTGTTTTTCAAATACTATGCCGAGCAATACTGCAATTACCCCCAAACACACAGTGGCGATGCGCGATGCGCGAATTTCTTTTTTCTCGTCGCGTTGGCCTTTTAATATCAGGGTGGCGTAAAGGTCATGGGAAATGGCGCTGGAACCAGCGAGAGTCAGGCCCGATACCACCGCCAAAATAGTGGCGAATGCAACGGCTGAAATAAAGCCCAAGAGTACATCTCCGCCCAAGGCTTGCGATAAATGAATAGCTGCCATATTGGCGCCACCAATTAATGCACCATCGGTAAAATAGGCCGGGTTTTTCAGCAGCAAAATAATTGCACCAAAACCAATAATAAAGGTGAGTATGTAGAAGTAGCCGATAAACCCGGTGGCGTAAAACACTGAGCGGCGCGCTTGCACGGCGTCCTTCACCGTGAAGAAACGCATCAAAATATGCGGTAAACCAGCGGTGCCAAACATGAGTGCAATGCCGAGGGAAATGGCGGAAATAGGGTCGCTGACTAAAGTGCCGGGCGCCATAATGGCGTTGGCTTTAGTGTGAACTTTGACGGCTTCGGCAAATAAATTTTCAAAACTAAAACCGAATTGCAGCATCACTAAAAATGCCATGAGCGATGCCCCGGACAGTAATAGCACTGCTTTAATCAGTTGCACCCAGGTAGTGGCGATCATACCGCCGAAGGTAACGTACAACGTCATTAGTACACCGACAATAATTACCGCGACTTCGTAGGGCAGGCCAAATAACAATTCAATTAATTTGCCGGCGCCGACCATTTGCGCAATCAAATAAAAAACCACGGTAACCAGTGAGCCGCTGGCGGCAAGAATACGAATGGGTTTTTGTTGCAAACGAAATGAAGCTACATCGGCAAAAGTATATTTGCCCAGGTTGCGCAGGGGTTCCGCGATGAGCACCAAAACAATCGGCCAGCCCACCAAAAAACCAATCGCATAAATCAAACCGTCAAAGCCCGAGGTGTAAACCAAACCGGCTATGCCGAGAAAAGACGCGGCAGACATGTAATCGCCCGCAATTGCCAAACCGTTTTGAAAGCCGCTAATGCCGCCACCGGCAGCGTAGAAATCACTCGCGGTTTTGGTGCGGCCGGCGGCCCAATAGGTTATGCCCAATGTTACACACACAAAGGCCAAAAACATCGCCACGGCAGTGACGTTAATACCGCTGGCATTGGTACTGGTTGCTTGCGCCCACGCGCAGGTAGCCATGGCAGAAATAATAAGAGCAAGAGGTACAGCGAATAGTGGTTGATGCAGTTTCATGATTGCGCCCCCGCTTTTTGCACTATGGCGCGAGTCAGCGGTTCCAAAACGCGATTGGCGTAATAGACATAAATCCCGGTGATCAGCATACAAAACAGGATGACGCCCAAGCCCAGCAGCATACCAACGGAGGTGACGCCATCGCCTATAGGTTCGCCCAGCGCGGTAGGGTTAAAGGCAATGGTAAGGATAAGAGCGAAGTAGGCGATGATGGTCGCGACAGATAAAGGCCACATAATTTTTTTGCGTGCGCGGGTCAGGGCCGCGTACTCCGGCAACTGCCGGATGGAGTCGGTATGCATGAGTTGAATCCCTGTTTCTTGTTGGTTATTAGCGAGCGATGTTGAAAGTAAAACGCATTAATAATTGTTGTAATAACTTGCGCCTATATCATTGTGGTGCATAGGCGTGACAGGATTCTAACAGTCATTCTGACCATTCAGAAATACTTGGTGGGGTTTAATTACCAAACTTGATGGAGTTCCTGGGTTGGTTAAATCCAACCCTTTTGGCGGGCGATACGTGCTGCATCTACACGGTTGGCTGCATGCAATTTAGCAATCGCTTCGGACAAATAATTGCGCACAGTACCTTCCGACAGGCAGAGCACTGTGGCTATCTCAGCGGTAGTTTTGCCCTCTGCTGCCAGACGCAAAGCGCGGCGCTCTTTGTCGTTGAGCGGATCGGCTTCGCCCAGGGCCATCATTGCCAATTCACCGTCAATAACTCGTTTGCCATCCATCACTTTATAAATGGATTCGATAAGCTGCTCGGAAGGGGCATCTTTCAGCAAAAAGCCGGCAACACCCATATCAATCGCGCGGCGAATATAACCGGCGCGACCAAAGGTGGTGATGATGATCGTTTTGGTGGGGAGTTTTTGATTCAGTACCCACTGTGCCAACTCCAGACCTGAACGGCCGGGCATCTCAATATCTGTGAGTAAAATATCGTAGCTATTTTGCTTCATTAGCAGCCAGGCGCGATCACCATCCTCCGCCTGGGTAACATCAAATCCCGGCTCCATTCCCAGCAGTGCGGCCAAAGCGCCGCGCACCATGGATTGATCTTCTGCCAACAAAATTTTCATTGAAAAGGTTTCCCCCTGGGTTGTCGAATTAGTGGTGCAATTCGTGGCGTGGCAGTGAAATGACAAATTCACAACCTTTGCTGATGGACGATTGCAACTCGCCCGCCAATGCCTGAATACGTTCCTGAATGCCCTGTAAACCATTGCCGGGCGTGAGTGCGCTGACTTTACCGTTATCGCGCATGCTCACCAGAATCTTGTCGCAACTGTGGCGAAATTCGATCTGGCAGTGATTGCCATTGCTGTGGCGTAGCACGTTAGTGGTCAGTTCGGTAAGTGCGAGAATCACTGCCGTTTCTGCGCGTGCACTCAGCTGCGGTATCTCGCCTAATAGCTCTACCACAAAACCGTTTTGGCGCAATTTTTCGCAGAGTTCCATCACCTCGCCCGATAGACCCCGGTGTTTGTAGCCGGATACCGTCTGCCGCACCAAACTCAGGGTGTTGCGCGCGATGTGGTGTAACTCGGAGACATGTTCGCGAGCAATTTCCTGTTTGTCCTGGGCCAGGAGTTTTTCTGCTAACTCCGCTTTGAGCGCGATACTGGAGAGGGTGTGCCCCAAAATGTCGTGCAGGTCGCGGGCGATACGTTCGCGCTCGGCAATGATTGCCAATTGTTCGATTTCCTCATGGCTCTTTTGCTGGCTGATACGGGCTTCCAGGCGCACCCGCTCCACATAGCCGATGATGCTGATGGTAATTAACCCCGATATGGCAGGCAGTGCAAAGAAGGGAATCGGGTAATTAAAGGTGTAGTGCAGGCCCACAATCACCAGCAGATGCAATACCAGTAGGTTCAACCAGATACGAGTGCGGTAGGAGAATCCAATCAGAAAACCCACGTAGGAAAAAAAGGTGCTGGCACCGGGTGTGTAGGCTGAAGTGGCAATAGAAAGCAGGCTGAGTGCGAGTATCGCTTTCCATACGCGGTTGGCACTCAGGGTAATTGCCCAGAGATAAAGGCCCACGAACAGACAATAAACACCGACCAGCACTGGCAGCTGAAAGCCGGAAAACGGCAGATAGTAGAGCGGGACAAAGTAATAAAGGCTAAAAAACAGCCACACCCAGGATTTGGCCGAGTAGATGGAGCTGCTGCAATCATCCGCGGATTTATGTAAAGCGTGAGTGGATTTGTACATGAATAAGCTGCCTTCCGGATGGAGAGATAAAGCTTAAAGCGTCACCTCCCAAAAGTCTTACGCCAGTTTGCGTATCACCTGCATTTTACGCCAGCCGTGAAAGTCACCGAAGCTTTGTGACAATTGTCAGTGACGCTATTTAATGGTGCTTGTTTGCGGCGAGTAATAACGGACGCTTTACAGGAAATTGCTAATGTATTATTTTGATATCGTTTTGATATCAAAATTATTGAGCATCCATTCATTAAGGAGTTTGTCATGGTTCAAGAAGTGGAAGGGCGCAGCAGTTCGGGTTATTCACTGCTGGTGATTTTATTGGTGCTGCAGTTGGCAACTGTAGCGGGCGTGGTTTATCTGGCTCCGCTGTTGAAACTAGCCTTGGGTACAGCGGCGCTGTTGGTGTTTATCGGTTGGTTTGGTTTTTATATGGTGCACCCTAACCAGGGCAAGGTATTGCAGTTGTTCGGCCAGTACGCCGGTACTGACCGTGCTACCGGGCTGCGCTGGGCGAACCCCTTTTACAGCAAGAAGTCGGTCAGCCTGCGGGTGCGCAACTTTGAATCCGGGCGTTTAAAAGTAAATGACGCCAACGGTAATCCCATTGAAATTGCGGCAGTGATTGTCTGGCGAGTAGTGGATACTGCCGAAGCAGTGTTTGAAGTAGATGACTATGAAAATTATGTAACCATTCAAAGTGAGGCCGCGTTGCGCAATTTGGCAACCACTTACCCCTACGAGCACGATCAGGAAGATTCGCGTTTATCCCTGCGTAGCGATGCCAACTCCATCGCCCTGAAACTAAAAAGTGAAGTGCAGGATCGTTTGCAAAAAGCGGGAGTAGAGGTGATGGAAGCGCGCTTGAGCCACCTGGCATACTCGCCGGAAATTGCCCAAGCCATGCTCCAGCGGCAGCAGGCGAGTGCAGTATTGGCAGCGCGTAAAATTATTGTGCAAGGTGCTGTGGGTATGGTTGCAGATGCGCTTGAGCAGTTAAAAGCACAGGGTGTTGTTGAATTGGATGGCGAGCGCAAGGCATCCATGGTGAGCAATTTATTGGTAGTGCTTTGCGGCGATCAGCAAGCCAAGCCGGTCATTAATACTGGAACCATCTATTCCTAAGCGACCTTAACAAAGCAGGCATTCACCGTGAGCAAAAAATCTTTTCCGCTGCGAATCAACGAACAGGTGATCGCTGCCATGCAGCGCTGGGCGGATGATGATTTGCGCAGCCTGAACGCACAAATTGAATTTGTATTGCGCGATGCCTTGGTAAAAAGTGGGCGGGTAAAACTTATCCAGAAAGTGGTGACAGATTTGGAGCCACTTCAACCGGATGATCAACAAGAGGATTAATTGAAATGCGTTGGGAATACAAAACAATCAAATACAAAAAGCGCAGTTTTTTTTCAGGCTCATTGGATATCGATGAATTAAATCAGGAGCTGAATGCCTTGGGGCGGGAAGGGTGGGAACTGGTGAGTATTTGCCCTGCTATTTTTATGGGTGCTCCCCAAGGGCTTGTTGCTGTTTTAAAACGATCCCACTAAGGCGATAAATTTCCACAGCACAACAAAAAAGCAGCCGAGGCTGCTTTTTTGTTGGTTGCGATTTCTAGTCAACCCTATTCAAAATATTCCGGATGTTCCTGGGGGATAACCTCCAGAATGTTGTAAACGTCTTTTAAGTGAACGCTCATCGCCGCCGCTGCTTTTTCTGCTGAACCAGATTTAATGGCTTTGATAATACCGGCATGCTGACTCAGAATGCGCTTGTATTGCCCGCTTACGTGTAAGCTCAAACTACGCACTCTATCCATGTGCGCCTTCTCGGCTTCTATAAGCGATGCTACACGTGCGTAGTGGGTAAAACCGGCCAGAGTTTGGTGAAAGTTATCGTCCAGATTTTGGAAGGCGAGCGCGTCATCATCGGCTGCGGCAATTTTTTGGTCAGCAATAATTTTGTCGCAGGCAGCAACTACCTCCAGTCTTGTCGCCTCATCCGTATTTATCGCCAAGTGGCCTACTACTGCAACTTCCAGCGCTTCGCGGATAAAACGCGCTTCCAGGATTTTATCCATGCTGAACTTGGAAACATAAGTACCGCGTTGCGGCAACACTTCCACAAACCCAATGTTGGATAACTGGATCAGCGCTTCGCGTACCGGTGTCCGGCTCACGCCAAACTGCTGCGCCAGTGCAGTTTCGGAAATCATTTGGCCGGGCAGCAACTCCATTCCAATAATCGCATCGCGAATAAAACCAAAGATCTGACTGGCAGCAGGGCGATCATACGAAAGCTCTTTGGCATCGGTGCGCATGCTGATTACAGGCTGTTTAGCCACGGTATTCTCCTCAAATAAATTGAAGGCCGAAGTGTACGTTAAGGATGAAATTTTATGCAAATATGAAATGAAAACGGTATCATAAAGTCAAAATGACAAAAAGGTTGACCGACTAGTATGCAAGGGTTAGGATAGCACCAATGTTCAATGTTTTCTCGTCGGGAGATATTGAACAGGGGTTGTGTTTGACCTTTTCTGGCAGATGCAAGCTGCGTCTGCCAGTTTTTTCACAACCGATTGAGCTTTATTGTTCCGAATTTTTGACCTCTCTCCTTAGCGGTAGCCTAAACAAGCTGCTGCTTTTTTTATGCCTAAAATTTAGGCATAAAAAAGGGCAGAAAAATCTGCCCTTATCGTTTATTGCCAAGAATATATTTGACTGGATTTTACCCTGCCAACTGCAGGCGGCATTCATTGAACCGTGCAAACAAGGGTGCGTAGTCTGTTGTAGCAACGGCAGATAATAAAATCCATTCGCTCATCAATGGCTCAAAGTGAGTATCGCGCTGGCCAAAACCTTGCTGCATTTGCTGGACTTGATATTCCATGCGCGTTTGTTTATCGCTAGCAGGGCTCTCTTTGCCCGCTAATATCTCAGCGCGAATGGTGAGGGTGCGCAAAGCTTGTGTATTAGCGGTTTGCTCTGCGGCGCCAACTGACTCGGCTTTTGCCAAACGTTGTTGAACCAGACTCAGGCAGCCACTTGGCCAGCGTTGGGTATTGGCGATCAAGGTTTCCAATGCTGATTTTTGCTTGGCTAATTCTGTAGCAGGTTTTTGCGCTATGACGGCCAACTCATATTCACGCAGCGCATCCAGTGCGGTGAACAAATCCTGCCAACTTTGCTGTTCAGCCTGAGCGCGAGCACTATCGCGTTTGGTAGCAATGGCCGTCATAGCGGCAGAAAATTTTTGCTGCAGGGATTTTATGGCTTCCTTGGGGAGTTCCAGTGCAGAAAAATCGGCCTGGATTGCTTCTATGTCTATCTTGGCAGCTTTGATTTCCTCGGCTGAGCGAGCGGCAATAGTGTGAAGTTGTGCAATCAGCTCCTCTGCTTTTTGTGCAATGGCATCGCGCGCTGCTTTGGCGTTTTCAAATGCCTGGCTGCGGCGGGCAAAAATAGCGTCACAGTGTTTACGGAATTCTTGCCAGAGTTGTTGATCCTCTTTGTGCCAGCTTTTGCCGATGGTTTTCCATTCTGCCTGCAGCTGTTTGGCAGTCTCTGCAGCGTTGCGCAGTTCGGTGCTCTCAAGCGCATCGCTAGCGGCTAATAATGATTCTGCCTGTTCGATGAGTTGTTGCTTGGCCGCTTTATTGTTTTCGTATTCCTGGGTGATTTTGCTAAATAGCTGCTCCATCAGGGATTCAAATTCTTTTTGCAAATCATTACCTGCTTTGCGTGGCACCGGCCAATAGGTTTGCCATTCACTACGCGCGGTTTTCAGTGTTTGCTCTACATCTTTCCAAACAGCATTAGTGAAATCATAGCCTGATAGATATTGATTAAGTTGGCTTACTAATCCGCGGCGTTTATTTAAGTTGGCTTCACGCGCAGCGCTTTGGGCTTCAAAAAATTCCTTGCAGGGTGCGTAGGCGACAGCAGAAGCTTGCTGGAATTGTTGCCACAAATCGTCGTCTTGTTGTTGCGCGCCTTTGCTGACTTCTTTCCAGCTGTCTTGTAATTCATGAATTTTGGTGGCGCGCGCTTCGGGGTTGAGATCGCTTGCTGCCAGTGCTTGCATTTGACTGATAAGCGCTTCTTTTTTCGGCGTTACTGCAAATTCATGCCAGTCACCCAGCTTGGCGAGTTGAGCTTCAAAGTCTTCCAGTTTAGCCTGAATGCCTTTGGGGATTTCCTGTGCTGCAGTTGTCAGCTCTGCGCGTTTCTCTTCCAATTCTTTTTGAATCGCGCGCGCTTTGCGCACAAAACCCTGTTCTGCAGCCCAAAGCCCTTTGCGTGCCAATTCACCAAATTCACGCAAGCTATTTTTTACTGCTTGTTCTGCCTGTTTGCGCTCTGCCCAAATGGCATCCAGTTTGGCTTTGGCTTCCTGTAATGCTTCTGGCAACTCTTCACCCAAATCGCGCGCAGTTTTAGCAAACTGTTGCAGTTTATGTTGCGCCGCTTTCAGTGTTTCGCTGTCTTCTGCTTGTTGCAACATCCCGGCAATCTGTTGAGCTGTGCCGGAGGTTTTGATTTGGTCGATTAAGTTCAGTGTTTGCTGTTTGCGTTGTTCAAATTCTTTGGTGAGCTTTTCCAGTGGCAGCTGGCGATTCGCCGCAAGGCGAACTGCATTACCCAGTTCCTGGATTTTGACTTCGTAGTTGGCGTTTACTAATTCATCAATATGAGTTGCGCGATAAATGTCCTGCGCCATGGCTTTTAAATTTTGCAGCGCTTCTTGTGCAAGTTGCAGTGCTTGCGCGTCAAGCGCGATTTTTTCTTCTTCGTCAGCAATCGCTTGCGCGCGTGCAGCCATTTTGTTTTCGCAGGCGGATAATGCGCTTTGGTAGCGGGTTTGGATAGCTGCTGAAACCTGCCCCAAGGATTGCCACTCATTTTCCAGTGCTGTCAATTTTGCTTTAAATAAAGCATCAGCCTCCTGATGGACATGGCGTTCCAGTTTTTCACAAATACGCGCTGCGCTTAATTCCAGCTCGGCGAGTTTGGCGTCTTCTGCTTTGAACAGGTCAAGTTTGCCTTTAACGATTTTAAAAACATTTTTATCTTTGCTTTTGGCGGTTTTTGCCAGTTGTTCAAGTAATTCACGGCTATGGATTTTTTCGGCTGCAGCCTGGCGCAACGGGCTGGTGGCACCTTCACTGGCTAGTTTTAATAGCTCCAGCTCGTCATGGGTTTGTTCAACAATATCCACACTAATAACGGGCTTGGGTGGTTTTACCTCGGCGACCACAATAGGAGCTGCCTTGATGGGTTCTACTTTATTTTTTGCACCAAATAGTTTGCGTAATAATTTCATAGTCGTGATTTCGTCAGTCAGTGAGTAGGCAGGTTATGTTGCAGCGGCTCAAGGCCGCTGCGTTGGGTTTTATTGCGCAACAATCAAATCAATTGCTGCAACAAAACTTGAACCGGATGCGGCAACTTAACATTGTCGATCCGTTTGGCTTGGCTGCGGCATGAATAACCTGTCGCAGTCAGTTTTCCAGCATTAGCCGGGTTGTTCACTATTTGCGCCCAAGAGAGCGAGTAGATTTTTTTGGATGTTTCCAGATTGTCGGTTTCATGGCCGTAAGTGCCGGCCATGCCGCAGCAACCTGTTTCGATGATTTTTAATTGTTGGCCCAGCTGCGAAAATACGGTCTGCCAATCTTTCACTGAACTCACTGCATTGGTTTTTTCAGTGCAGTGAGCCAGTAAAGAATAATCAGCTGCTTTGAATTGGCTGTGACTATTTGTCAATACATCGGATTGTTTTGCCAGCCACTCCTGCAGCAGTTGTACTTTGGGTGCGTTATCGCCCAGTACCTTTTTGTATTCTGCGCGGTAGGCGAGCGTCATTGCTGGTTCAATGCCCACTAATGGAATACCCGAGGAGGCAATGCCATTTAGCTGGGTTGCGTTGGCATCGGCAGCTTTGGCGAATGCCTTTAAAAATCCGTGTACTTGCAGCGGTTTGCCGTTGGGTTTAAACGGTGCCAAAAGCGGTACAAACCCAAGTTTTTTCAACAGGGTTAACGTGTCTATCACCAGTGGTGTTTCAAAGTAACTAGTGAAGGCATCCTGTACCAATATTACTGCTCTGGTTTTTTCGCTAGCACTAAGTTGGGCAATATTTTCCAGCGTAGCGTAGTTAACGCCCAATTTTTCCGCTGCTTTGTGCAGGCTAATGCCAGTGAGCAGAGGGCTGTCTACCATGCCAATAAAGCGAGCCATAAACTTTTGCATGAATTTAGGCTTCATAACAAGGTTGTAAGCCCAAGGCATTTTGGCCAGGGTAGGTACCATGTATTCCAAGCCACCAATAAAATAATCTTTTAATGGACGCAGGTAGCGGCTGTAATAGAGCTCTAAAAATTTTGCCCGAAACTCAGGCACATCCACTTTGATGGGGCATTGCCCCACGCAGGATTTACAAGCAAGGCAGCCCACCATTGACTCATGCACTTCGTGGGAGAAATCGTAATCGCCCTTGCGTTTGCCCCAGGTATTCATTGCACGGCTTGTCAAGTTGAATAAAAAACTTGCGCGTTTTAATTTTTTACTTTCTTCCACGGCGTTGACGCCGCGCTCGCTCATCTGCTTGAGCCATTCGCGCATTAGTGATGCACGCCCCTTGGGCGAGTGCTTGCGTTCACGTGTGCCTTTCCAGCTGGGGCACATGGCATCGTTTGGGTTCCAGCTGTAACACAATCCGTTGCCGTTGCAGTGCATACCTTCGCTATAACCCTCCCAGACTTGCACAGGAATTTTGCGGTCGTGTTGGCCGCGTGTTGTTACACCATCAATTTTTAATAATTCGATGCCCGCCGCCGGCGTGGCTATTTTCCCCGGGTTTAGTTGGTTGCGCGGGTCAAATACGGCTTTGATACGTTGGATCTGCGGATATAACTCGCCAAAAAATGCCGGTGCATATTCCGAGCGCACGCCTTTGCCATGTTCGCCCCAGAGCAAGCCGTTGTATTTTTGTGTGAGTGCAACGACTTTATCGGTAATGAGGCGCACCATTTTTTCCTGTGCGGGATCTTTCATATCCAGTGCCGGGCGCACGTGCAGCACTCCGGCATCCACATGTCCAAACATGCCATAAGTGAGTTTGTGTTCATCCAGCACAGCGCGGAATTCTGCAATGAAATCGGCGAGGTTTTCCGGTGGTACGGCGGTATCTTCAACAAAGGGGACTGGGCGGATTTCACCCTCTACATTGCCCAATAATCCCACGGCTTTTTTGCGCATGCCCCAAATTTTATTTACGGCATCGCTGCCCCAGGCGATGGAATAACTAATGCGACCAGTATTTGGATCCTGTGCGGCTTGATCCAATAAGTCCGTCAGTTTTTTTACGTCGGCTTTTAATTCTTCATCTGAATTTGCGGTGTATTCAACGAGGTTTATGCCCTGAATCTTTTCCCCAGTCTCGGGGGCAGGAAAAAAATCCGCCACGCTGTGCCAGACAATATCGTTCATCGCCAAATTCAGCACTTTTGAATCAACAGTTTCAATTGATGTTGGCTCTGCTGTCATCAGCTGTGTTGCATCGCGCAGGGCGGCATTGAAGTCGCGGTAGTTCACATTGATCAGCGCGCTACATTTGGGAATTGGTAATAAATTAATTTTGGCTTCAGTGATAAAACCCAGCGTACCTTCACTGCCGCACAAAATATTATTGAGATTAAAACGGCCTTGTTCATCGCGTATATGTGCGAGGTCATAACCCGTCAGGCAGCGGTTCAGTTTGGGGAATTTTTGTTCGATCAGCGTGTGATGTTCACGTTGAATAGCATCAACCACACGATGGATATCGCCCACGCGATCATCGCGTTTCCACAAGTCTTCCAGTTCTTTTTCATCGATAGCTGCCGAGGTCCACAGGCTGCCATCGAGCAATACGGTAGTTAGTTCCAGCACATGATCGCGGGTTTTGCCGTAGCGACAGGAGCCCTGGCCTGAGGCATCGGTATTAATCATGCCGCCAATAGTGGCGCGGTTGCTGGTAGAGAGTTCCGGCGCGAAGAACAGCCCATAGGGTTTGATGGCTGCATTTAATTGATCTTTCACTACACCGCACTGCACCCGCACCCAACGCTCTTCGGCGTTGATCTCCAGAATCTGGTTCATGTATTTGGAGGTGTCTACCACCAAACCATCGGTGAGTGATTGGCCGTTGGTGCCGGTGCCGCCACCGCGCGGGCTGAGCACTATGTGTTGGAACTGCGGCTCCTGACTGAGCTTTGCGATGCGCACTAAGTCGGCAGTGTCGCGCGGGTAGAGCACACCTTGCGGCAATACCTGATAGATAGAGTTGTCAGTCGCCAACACCGTGCGGTTGGCATAGTCAGGGTTCAGGTCACCGCTAAAACCCCGCCCGCGCAGGGCATCAATAAAGCTGAGGTACAGGGTTTGAACGGGCGATGTTTGCGCTATGCGTGGAATCATAGGGATAGTCAATCAGCAGCTAATCTTGGGGCGGCATTCTACTCCCTTGCCTGAGTAAAGTCCTCGCCATCGGGCAGGTATAAGATACGATGAGCGCGTAAAAATAGCTCTCAATAGCAGCTGAATTGATGGTTGACAGGCTGATGTTGATTGCACAGCCAGTCTGATGGCGGTGCAATCTTTTGATGTGTTTTTGACTATGCTTATAACAGCGAAAGTGCAGGGTTGGCTTCGGCTTGGTTATCCGCAGTTGGTTTGTTATCGGATGTACTGTTCAGCGATATCCGATTGCCTGCACCTGTGGTGGCCAAGCGGAATTCTTCTTGCTGCTGATGCCAGGCAATAATTTTGTGGTAGTTGAGTACGTTGTCCACAAATTTGACGGGTTCCCAACCGCGCATGTAACCGTGTTTGGCACGGCTGTAGTACTGATGTTTGGATAACAATGGCATATATTTGCGTACATCTTCCCACTTGCTGGGGTTGCCGCCCATGCGCTCGGTGAGTACACGGGCATCCTCCAGGTGACCTAAGCCTTGGTTGTAGGCAGCCAGAGCGAAGTAAAGCCGCTCCTCACCTTCAATTCGCTGTGGTAGGCGTTCCAGTAGCAATCGCAAGTATTTGGCGCCGCCGTAAATGCTTTGTTGTGGGTTTTCGCGATCTTTAATTCCCATCGCCTTGGCCGTTTTTTTGGTCAGCATCATCAGGCCACGAACGCCAGTATGGGAGCGCGCATCGGCTTTCCAATGGGACTCCTGATAACTGATGGCGGCGAGCAACTGCCAATCCAGATCAAATTCTGTTGCTGCCGCTTTCATATCGTCTAACCATTGAGGCAGGCGTTGCTCCAAGCGGTAGGTGAGCGCCATAGCTTCACCGGTGGTGACTTCCTGTATATGACGGTCAAAAAATTCTTCGGTTACTCTAGCGAGGGTGCCGTCTGCCCGGATGCTATTCAAGTAGTCCTGCGCGGCTGCAAATAGCGAATTATCCTGGCTTTGTGGGAAAGCCCAAGCCAAGGCTTGTGGATCGCTGAGGTCAAAGGCTAGTTGCGCTCTTGGGTAGGAATAGCGATTTAATTCATAGGCGCTCGAATCTATGACGGCATAATCAGCTTCGCCTTTATTTACCAATTCAAGCAGGTCAATCATTTCGGCATCGACTTCGCGCCAGTGTATTTCCGGAAAGTTGGCGCGCAATACAGTCAGGCGCTCTTTGTGGGACGCGCTATCAACTATCAACACCTCTTTACCTTTAAGCGCCTCTGCATCGCCAGGTTGACCTTTGCGATTGTTGTAGATGAGTTGTTGCGTGACTTCCATAAAGGGAGTCGCAAAACTGAGCTGCCTGTTTTTGCTCTCTAATGAACTCAAGCCGGCGGCAGCAAAATGGTATTTTTTGTTTTCAACAGCAGACAGCATTGAATCCAGATTGGATTCGTCTTCCAGGATCAGGCGAACACCCAATGAATCAGCAAAACCCTTTACCAGATTGTATTCAAACCCGGTAAGGCCATTAGGGCCTTCGTAATAGGTTGTAGGGCCATTGCTTGAAAGCACGCGCAATTCGCCTGTTTCAAGTACCTGCTCCAGCTGGGTTGGAGGGGTGCTACGTACCAGCACTAGGCTGCTGGCAATAAGTAAAGAGCCGATGATGAGGCTCAGGATGGACTTAATCACTACCAAAAAAGGTTTGCGAATTTCCATAAAGGGTTACTCCGGTTTCTGAACTGCATCGCCCGAAAGGGTGTTCTATTTCGTGTGTGCGCATTCATGCCGAATCCAAATCCATTAATGACCCGTGCAAATACCCAGCCATGGTATAGGCAGTTTTTTATCGTGCCTAGCTTGTTTTTTGATCACATATAGGCTAGCGGATTGATTGTTATTTGACCTATTTTGCCTGGGTGTCACTGCTGACAAGGCTTTTGACGTTTTTCAGGCGGTATTGTTTGGCCGACAAACGGTAAAAAAAATGCCAATAAATGTTATTTTTTGGCTGGTTTTGGGGTGTTCTCATTGCCCCAAAGCGGTACATGCCGTAAATTTTTGTTAAAAATCTGCACAAAAAGCCAGCAAATTTAAGAACTTATGGGCATAAGGCGGGTGCCTGCTCACCGCTATTTAGTGTTTTACCGCTCTTTTGTGATTTCAGAAGTCCCGCCTCACTGATCAGGGCATGCACTGCCAGCGCCGGATAAAAACCTGCCTGAAGCCTCGTTAAATCCAGTACAATAGCCGCCTTTTTCAATTCCCCCGATGCTGAGGCTCTTCCCACTATGCTGATTCTGCGTGGCGCTCCCGCTCTTTCCAGTTTCCGTACTCAAAAACTCCTAGCTACCCTCCAACAGCGCGTACCGGCGGTGATGGGTGTCAGCTCTGAATTTGTACATTTCGCCAACTTGTCTGCGCCCTTGAGCACTGAGCAAGAGCAAGTATTGCAACAGCTTTTAACCTACGGCCCTAAAGTCGAGGGCGAAGTGAATCACGAGGGTGAGTTATTTTTGGTGGTGCCACGCTTGGGCACTATCTCTCCCTGGGCATCCAAGGCCACAGATATTGCCAAAAACACTGGCTTGGCAGCGGTAAAACGCGTTGAGCGTGGTGTTGCTTATTATGTGCAGGGCGCTATTACCGCTGTTGATCGCGCGGCTATTACTGCCATATTGCATGACCGTATGGTGGAAACCGTATTTGACAGTCTAAGCGCTGCCGAGCAGATCTTCGCCGCCCAAGAGCCGGCGCCACAAACCAGTGTGGACATTCTGGGTGGCGGGCGCACAGCACTTGTTGAAGCCAACAAATCACTGGGTCTGGCTCTGGCAGAAGATGAAATAGATTATCTGGTAGACGCCTTCCAAACCCTCGGTCGCAATCCGGTCGATGTGGAATTGATGATGTTTGCCCAGGCTAACTCTGAACACTGTCGCCATAAAATCTTTAATGCTTCCTGGACTATCGACGGTGTTGAGCAAGAGCGCAGCCTGTTCAAGATGATCAAAAACACCAACGAATTGGGTGGCGATAACGTGCTTTCCGCCTACGCCGATAACGCGGCGGTAGTTGTTGGTCACGAAGCAGGGCGCTTCTATCCAAATCCTGAAACTAAAGCTTACGAGTATCATCAAGAGCCAATTCATCTATTAATGAAGGTAGAGACTCACAACCACCCCACCGCAATTTCGCCTTTCTCGGGTGCGGGCACAGGTTCTGGTGGTGAGATTCGCGATGAAGGTGCGGTAGGGCGCGGCTCCAAACCTAAAGTGGGTTTGAATGGTTTTACCGTGTCTAACCTGCAAATCCCCGGTTTTGAACAACCTTGGGAACTTTCCTTAGGAAAAGGCGGCTACGGCAAACCAGGTCGCATAGTGACGCCGTTGGACATCATGATTGAAGGCCCACTGGGTGGTGCGGCGTTTAACAACGAATTTGGTCGCCCGAATATCTGCGGTTATTTCCGTACCTTTGAAGAAGATTTTGACGGTGAGCGCCGCGGTTACCACAAGCCGATTATGCTCGCTGGAGGTTACGGCAACATCAAAGCCGAACATATTGAAAAACCGCCCTTTAATGCCGGCACCAAGTTGGTCGTGCTGGGTGGCCCAGCGATGCTGATTGGTTTGGGCGGCGGTGCGGCCTCCTCTATGGCATCGGGTTCGTCCTCTGAGGATTTGGATTTTGCCTCGGTGCAGCGTCAAAACCCGGAAATTGAACGCCGCTGTCAGGAAGTTATCGACGCCTGCTGGCAGCAGGGTGAGCAAAACCCTATCGCCTTTATCCACGATGTGGGCGCGGGCGGTTTATCCAACGCCTTCCCTGAATTGGTGAAAGACGGCGGTACTGGCGGCAAGTTTGAGCTGCGCAATGTGCCTAACGACGAACCCGGTATGAGCCCGCTGGCGATTTGGTGTAACGAATCCCAGGAGCGCTATGTTTTGGCGATTAAACCGGCTGATCTGCCACGTTTTGAGGCTATCTGCCAGCGTGAGCGCGCGCCTTATGCGGTGGTGGGTGAGGCGACGGACGAGAAGCATTTGCTGGTGAACGACAAGCACTTCGACGCTAAACCGGTTGACCTGCCCATGTCAGTATTATTCGGCAAGCCGCCCAAAATGCACCGCACCGCGCAAGCGCACAAGGCAGCGCTGGTGCCTTTCTCTACCGAAGATATCAACATTAATGATGCTGCCGAGCGCGTGTTAAAACACCCGGCGGTTGCGAGCAAAAACTTCCTGATCACCATTGGCGACCGCTCGGTGACCGGCATGGTGGTACGCGATCAAATGGTCGGCCCCTGGCAGGTGCCAGTGGCGGACTGCGCAGTCACTACCGTGAGTTACGACAGCATCAAGGGTGAAGCCATGAGCATGGGTGAGCGCACGCCGCTGGCGCTGCTGGATGCTCCCGCCTCCGGCCGCATGGCGATTGCTGAAGCCATCACCAACATTGCTGCGACGCGCATTGAAAAACTCTCTGATGTAAAACTCTCGGCTAACTGGATGTGCGCCGCTGGCCACAAAGGTGAAGACGAAAAACTCTATCGCACCGTGCAGGCAGTGGGTATGGAACTCTGCCCGGAGCTGGGCATTACTATTCCGGTGGGTAAGGACTCCATGTCCATGCGCACCGCCTGGAAAGACGGCGATAAAGACAAGGCGGTGACTGCACCTCTCTCGCTAGTGATTTCCGCGTTCGCGCCGGTAGTGGATGTACGCCAAACCCTGACCCCGCAATTGCGCACCGATAAGGGCGCCACTGACCTGATTCTGGTTGACCTGGGTAACGGCAAAAATCGCTTGGGCGGTTCGATTCTGGCGCAGGTATACAACCAAATGGGCGATGCAGCAGCCGATTTGGATTCCGGCGCCCAACTCAAGGGTTTCTTTAATGCCATGCAGGCGAGCCTGGCGGCGAATGACATCATCGCCTACCACGACCGCAGTGACGGCGGGTTGTTTGCCACTATCGCTGAAATGGCCTTTGCTGGTCATACCGGTGTTGATATCAACCTCGATGGTTTGGGTGAAGATGCGCTGGCGGTGCTGTTCAGCGAAGAGGCGGGTGCGGTGCTGCAAGTGGCGCGCGATAAATCCGCGGCGGTACAGGCGCGTTTCACCGCCGCCGGCATCAGCCATGTAGCTGTGATTGGTCAGTTAAACGACGAAGACACCCTGCGCATCAGTGCGAGTGGCGCGGTGATTTTTGATCAGGCGCGCGCGGCACTGCAGAGTCTCTGGGCGGAAACCAGCTATCGCATCCAAGCACTGCGCGATAACCCTGCCTGCGCGCAATCTGAGTTTGATGGCATCCTCAAGTCTGACCCGGGTTTGAGTGTCAAACTCAGCTTTGACCAAAACGAAGATGTTGCTGCACCCTTCATCAACACCGGCGTGCGCCCGAGCATTGCCGTGCTGCGTGAGCAGGGTGTGAACGGTCATGTGGAAATGGCAGCCGCGTTTGATCGCGCAGGCTTCAATGCTGTGGACGTTCACATGAGCGATTTGCTCTCCGGTCGGGTATCGCTGGAAGCGTTCAAAGGTCTGGTGGCCTGTGGTGGTTTCTCTTATGGCGATGTGTTGGGCGCGGGTGAAGGCTGGTCCAAAACCATTCTGTTCAACAACAAGGTGCGCGATGAATTCGAGCGCTTCTTCCATCGCAATGACACCTTCAGCCTAGGCGTGTGTAATGGTTGCCAGATGATGTCCAACCTGAAAAACCTTATCCCCGGTGCTGATCACTGGCCGCGTTTTGTGCGCAACCTGTCTGAGCAGTTTGAGGCGCGTTTCAGTTTGGTACAGGTGCAGGAATCTTCATCGGTATTGTTCAAGGGCATGGCTGGCTCGCATATGCCGGTTGCTGTGGCGCACGGTGAAGGTTATGCCGAGTTTGCTAACGCCGATGCACTGCAGCGTTGTAATCAAAGCGGCACAGTGGCATTGCGTTTTATCGACAACCACTTAAACGCCACCGAAACCTATCCGGCTAACCCCAACGGTTCGCCCTTGGGTATCACCAGTGTGGCCAGTAAAGATGGCCGCGTGACCATTATGATGCCGCACCCCGAGCGGGTATTCCGCGCGGTTACCAACTCCTGGAAACCGGATAATTGGCAAGACGATGGCGCCTGGTTGCGCCTGTTCCGCAATGCGCGTGTGTTTGTGCAGTAATTTCTGCACCTGAAACACCACACAAAAAAAGAGGCTTAGGCCTCTTTTTTTGTGCGTGCAATTCCGGCGTATCGACTGCTGATCATCGGTTCTGAGGTTTATTGGCGCTTAGGAGGCACAATTTATTACAGCTATGACGAAGCTGCCTTTGCATACTGGGTTAATCAAAAACCATGCATAGTTAACAATAAAAGGAGCAGCTGGTATGCGTTTTTCAAAAAGTTTGGCCGTGGCAATCAGTATTTTTCTGGTGTTATTACTGTCCGCCTGCGGCGGCAGCAGCGACTTACCCAAACCTTCCATGACCCTGGAATACGAGGGATTGCATGGCCGTATTATCGCTCGTCTATACCGTGACGAGCAGACTCTTCTGGCTGCGACGGATAAAGGGTTGTATCGCAAGCAGCAAGGCACAGCGTGGCAATTGGCCGGTTTGGAGGAGCGCGATATTTTGGATGTCGCCGTTATTGCTTCTGGTCACTATATTGCGACGACAGAATTGGAATATGAAGATGCGTTTGAATATCGCCTGTTTGAAACGCTAAATGCAGGTCAAAGTTGGCAGGAAATTAACCATAACTTTGGTGGCGACGAAGGCCCGGAGGCTATTTATGGTTTGCATTACGATGCTGATAATCGCGCGCTTTATGCTACCGGCATAGAATCGCTAGCGGCATCCTATGACGAGGGGCGCAGCTGGGTTTTGTTGGAAGGTTTGTGGCACGCGTTTGGACAGCGCAAGACGATTGTTAAACGCAACCCGGCGACTAACGAGATTTGGTTTGGTGGGCAAAACGCCTTTGAACAGTTGGTACTGCGGGTTTACTCCCTGGATACCGGTGAGGTTCGCGGTTACAGCGATTTATTGCCTAATCCCAGCGTCATCTACGGTATTCAATTTGATCCCGCCCGCCCTGATTGGGTATTGGTGTCGGGTGAAGGTGGGGTTTTAGCCAGTGAAGATCGCGGCGCAAATTGGACAACATTAATTGGTGATGTGGATTACCGGTTTTATTTTGATGTGGCTACAGATCCACAGAATTCGAACCGGCTATATACCGGTGGTTGGGATAAAAATTGGGACAGTCCACAGCTGCTGGTTTTTGAAGTATCCGAGGATGGCGGCGCGACCTGGAAACAACATAGCTATTCTGACCCAACATTTTTTGGCGGTGTGCGCAGTATGATTTCTGTGGTTGAAAAGGGTAAAACGCGCGTATATTTAGGGCTGTATCGTGGCGGTGTCATGAAGGTGACAATTTTGTAAATGCATCTGCAGCCCAGTACCTGATGGTTGCAAGTTTACTCTCCCGTCTTCAAGTTCCGAATCAAAGGTAGGTGTGTGATGAAACTATTAATCAATAATCCCGGTGTGACACTCTCAGTGATATTTCTAACAGCGAGCCTGCTCAGTGGTTGCTCCATAACCAAGCCCCACGAACAAGAAGCAGCGCGCAAAGCGGATCAAGCGGGTTTAAGCGCGGTGGAAAAAAGCCGTTTCGATGGCACTTTTGTGGCACCTAACGCGCAGTTTGCCCATTACAAGGCATTACTTGTGGAACAGTTGGATTTAAGTGAAGTGAAAATCCGCAAACAAACCCCGGAGAAAATTAATGACACACCTTGGGAGTTAAGCGACGCTGATCGTCGTTATTACCAGGAGCGCTATAGCGAAGCCCTCATGAATAACCTGATTGCCGATGGTCGTTTCACTACGTCATTACAAGCCGGTGCTGATGTGTTGCAAATAAAAGCCAAGGTCCTGGAAATTGCTCCTTTGGCGAGTAAAGACGATTCCAAAGGTCGCCCCACGATGATGAAAGTGTACAGTGAAGGCATGGGAACCATGACGTTGGAACTTACGTTGATTGATTCCACGACGGGTAAATTATTGGCGATTATTACTGACCGTCGCGATTTGGGACGTATATGGGAGGAGAACAACCGGGTCACCAACAATATCCAAATCCGTCTGGCCTTTAATCAGTGGTTGCGTAATTTGCGTACCGAGTTGGATCGTTTGTCCGCTAAATAAATGCAGCGGTCGCTGCTTTAAAACTGCATCAGTCTCACAAGCTGTTATCAATAAAAAAGGGGAAGGTCATTGCTGACCTTCCCCTTTTTTTGCGCGTTTGGCGCTGGGCGATTACTGCAGATCGTCCAAATATTTTTCAGCGTCCAATGCCGCCATACAACCGGCGCCGGAGGAGGTGATAGCCTGACGATAGATATGGTCAGCAACATCGCCCGCAGCAAATACACCGGGAATATTAGTGGCAGTAGCGTTGCCTTCCAGTCCGCTTTTCACTTTGATGTAGCCATTGTGCATATCCAGCTGGCCTTCAAAAATGTCGGTGTTAGGTTTGTGACCAATGGCGATAAACACACCGGCCACATCAATTTCCTGGGTGGCGCCATCCTGTGTGCTCTTCAGGCGCAGGCCGGTCACGCCGGAATCGTTCCCCAGAACTTCCTCTAACTGATGGTTCCAAATCACTTTGATGTTGCCGTTAGCGACCTTGGCCATGAGTTTGTCTTGCAGGATTTTCTCTGATTTCAGCTTGTCGCGACGATGAATCAGGGTAACTTCGCTGGCAATGTTAGACAGATAGAGTGCTTCTTCAACCGCAGTATTACCACCGCCGACTACAGCAACTTTCTGGCCGCGATAAAAGAAACCATCACAGGTGGCACAGGCGCTAACACCTTTACCCATAAAAGCCTCTTCCGAAGGCAAACCCAAATATTGGGCTGAGGCACCGGTAGAAATAATCAGCGCATCACAGGTGTAGGTGTTGGAACCTATCAGCTTAAACGGGCGCTCGGTCAGAATGGTTTCATGAATGTGGTCGAAGACGATTTGAGTATCAAAACGCTCGGCATGTTGTTGCATTTGCACCATCAGGTCAGGGCCTTGCAAGTCATGTACACCACCGGGCCAGTTTTCCACTTCAGTGGTGGTGGTTAACTGACCACCCTGTTGCATGCCGGTAATTACCACGGGTTTAAGGTTGGCGCGGGCTGCATATATGGCGGCGGTGTAACCAGCGGGGCCGGAGCCGAGGATAATTAAACGGTGGTGCTGTACGTCACTCATAGTAAATCCTTGATGTTAAACAGAAAAAATGAAGGAAAAAACAAACCCAAAAGGAACCCCACGGGGTTTTAATGATGTGGGCATGGCCATTTAATGTGGGGGCATGATAGGCGAATCGCAATAGCGGCGCAAAATTGTCTGGCTCAATCTGCCGTATTAGGTTTGGCTATTTGCCTCGCGCACAATCATCCCGTGAGAGCATTTAAAACGGACAAGCGATTGCTCCATTCGTTGGCGTTGTGATCGCGCAGGAATTGCTCAAAGGCGGCGGGCGGCAATGGTTTGGAGAATAAATAGCCCTGCAGCAGGTCTGCGCCATAGTCGCGGCAAATAAGCGCTTGTTCGCGGGTTTCGACGCCTTCCACCACCACAATCAAATCCAGGCTTTTGGCAAACACAATCATGGCGCGCAATATCCGGCAATCGGCTGGGTTGGTAGGTACGCCTTGCACAAATTTGCGGTCGATTTTTAATGTGCGTGCGGGCAGCTCTTTGAGGTAGGAAATAGAGGAATAACCTGTACCAAAATCGTCCACGGCTATATCTATTCCATAATCGCGAATCATCTGTAATTTCTGGGCCGTGCGCCCGAGGTTTTCGATCAGGATAGATTCAGTAATCTCAAGGCTTACACAGTGCCCCGGTAAACCACATAGATTGAGGTCAGTAATGATGGCGCTGTACAGGTCTTCATCCGTCAGTAACTGTGCGCACACATTAAATTTCATATTGAACTCATCGTTGACCAAGCCTTGATGTCGCCATTGGGACAACTGCTTGCAGGCATTCAAGCGGCTGCGCGAATCAATCTCGCTGATCAGGCCAATTTCTTCAGCCAGGGCGATAAATTCATTGGGTGGCAGTATGCCGCGCTCGGGGTGATCCCAGCGGATTAAACCTTCGGCACCGCAGACCTGCAAAGTTTGTGCATCCACAATTGGCTGATAAAAAAGCACAAAGTGATCGGTGGGAATGAGCGCGCGCAATTCTTTTTCCATGCGCAGCCGCTCTTCCATTTGTGCTTGCATCGCCGGTGAAAAAAACTGGTAATTGTCACGGCCATCTTGTTTGGCACGATACATAGCCATATCGGCCGCTTTGAGTAAATCGCTCGCGCTATCACCGGCTTCGGGGTAGGTGGCTATGCCTATGCTGCTGGAAATACTGTGTTCGTTATTGCCCACCATAATTGGCTTGCGCAAATCATCCAAAATGCGCTGCGCCAATTGGCAGATGGCCTCGTGGTTTTCAAAGTTGTGCGCGAGGATTGCAAATTCATCGCCGCCCAGCCTGCATACCACATCACCCGCGCGCACAACATGTACCAGCCGCTGCGCAACTTCTTTGAGCACCTGATCGCCGATTACATGACCCAAGCCATCGTTGATAAATTTAAAATTGTCCAAATCCAAAAAAAGTAATGCCAATTGATCTTGTTGGCGTTTGGTGCGCTGGATTGCAGCGCGCAAACTTTCATCAAAGTAATAACGATTGGCAAGCCCGGTGAGCGAATCATTTTCAGCCAGGGCTCGCAGACGCTGATGGCTTTCCTGTAACTGATGCTCCAGTTCGTGGCGCGCACGGGCATGGGTAATCGCGCGGGTTAAATGTTTGTGGGCAATTTCCGATTTAAATAGTACATCCTGCGCACCGGCTTCAATAAATTCGCGCTCCAGGTCTTCATCGGCGCTGGCACCGGTAAGGATAATGACGGCGGCATGGTGATTGGGGTGTTTAGCCAGTAATTGCAGCACTTCCATCCCATCAATATCTGGCAGGCGATAGTCGAGTAGTACCGCATCAAAATCTTCGCTATCAAATTGTTCCAGCCCTTCTTTAGCGGAACTTGCCTGGGCAATAGTGATGTCCCATTCAGATTTTCTGAATGTGCGAACAATCGCCTGTCGATCCAGTTCATTGTCATCAATTAATAGTAGCTTCATGCAAATTAGATCTCCGGGTTTTAACGCCAGGGTTACTGTTGGCTATCGGGTAATTCGATCACGCGCCAATAGTGATCAAGCAGCCCAATCACCTGCATAAAATCGCTATCCATGCGCTGTTTAAGTAAATAGCCCGCCACATGTTCACGGTAGGCCGCCAAAATATCTTCATCAGATTTGGATGTGGTCAGTACAAACACTACCGCATGGGTAAGTTCCGGGTCTGCGCGCAACACTTCCAAAAATTCTATGCCATTCATGCGCGGCATATTGATATCCAGCAGGATAATGTAAGGGGTAGGAACATCGCCATTACGCAACATTTCAAGCGCTTCCAAACCGTCTTTGGCGCGGTAAAGCGGGTTGAGTAGTTTTAGCTTGTGCAGTGCACGGCGCAGCGCGGTAGCATCAATGTCGTCGTCATCAATAATTAACAAACTCACGGTTTTAAACTGGCTCAGGTGTAAATTGGGGTAGGGTTTATCACTCATTTTTGTTTCCCTTGCTAATGTGTTCTGGCCAACTGAAGTAAAAGCAGCAACCACGCCCTGCGGATTCCAAGCGAATTTGGCCACCATAATTAGCGACAATTTTTTTGATCAAGGCCAAGCCCATGCCGCTGCCTTCCAATTCGTCGCGTGGTTTCAGGGTTTGGAACATGCCAAAAACCCGCTGCTGGAATTTTTCCGGAATACCCGGGCCATCATCACAGATGCTAAATTCATAAAAATGATTGGGTAGTTGCTGGCAAGCGACACGAATAACACCTTGATCCAGGTCATGGTGCTTGATGGCATTGGAAAAGAAATTGCGTAGGATCTGTTCAAACGGGGTGCTGAGAGTAGTAAAACGTGGCAAGTTGTCAGCCAACTCAAGGCGCAAACCGGGTTTGGTGTTTTGAATTTCAAAAAGTTCTTTTGCCATGTGTGCGACATCAATCTCAACCAAATTGCCATCGGTTTTTCCGGCGCGATAAAAAATCAATAAATCATCCAACAGTTTTTCCATCCGCTGGATGCGATTGCGCAGCATGGCGGTGTGTTTATTAACTTCGGAGAATTGTTGTTCTTCTAAATCTTCATCAATCCAGGTTGAGAGCTGGGCAATACCGCGCAGTGGTGATTTCAAATCGTGTGAGGCGACATAAGCAAAGGTTTCCAGCTCTTTATTGGTTTGTGCTAACTGGTGGTTAATATTTTCCAGTTTGGTTTGATGGCTGGCGAGCAGGGCAGTTGATTTATCCCTCTCATCAATATTCTGGGCAAAAACCTTCAGTGTTTTCGCCATATCGCCAACGTCTTTTGGGTGATCCAAAAAGGGAATCGGCGTAGCGGTATTTCCTTGCGCAAGCGCTATCATAGTCATGCGCAGTTGTTGCAGTTGCCAGCTTAAGCTGCGTGTAATCAAGGCGGCCACTAAAAAACCCGCCAATAAAACGCCAAACATTACCGTTAACATCAGGTTGCCTGCGTGATTTTTCGTGAGCAGCGCCTGCTCGTTGAGCGACTGCATTTCTGTTTGCGACTGGGCGATAATTTCGTCGCAGAGTTGTTCCAGTTGTTGTGTGTATTCCTGGCTATTGATAAGCGCTATGTTGCGATAGTGTTCTATGTTGCCTGCTTGTAATTGTTGGTAAGTATCCAGAAGTAGGCTTTGCCACTCGGTTAAAGTGCTTCGTAGTCTGTGAGTGGTATCGTTAAATTGTGTTTGCTTATCCAGATGAGCAACTTCAGTCAGAATTTTTTCTGCGGATGCCTGAATAAATTGCGGCAGGTTTCGCTCTTGCATAAGTTCCGGTGCAACGGCTATATCTTTCACACTGCGATTAAGTTTCCCCACATGAGCTTTAATGCGTAGTGTTGCGTTGGTCACTTGAAGCGGGCCGGAATAAAGTTCTTGCGAAATATTCGCCACGCTGTTTATTTGCATCATGGCAATAGAGCCTATGGCTAAAAACAGCAGGCTCATAAAACCAAAACCGGTTACCAAACGGTTGAAAAAGTTAAGTCGATTAAACGCGTCGATAGCAGCTTGGGCGCGCAGGCTAATAATCGCCACGGCAAAAATAACTAAACCTAGCACTGTCTGTGGGGCAATTTTAATTCCCAGCCACAAATAATGCGGCAATAATCCAAACCCTTGGCCCAGCAGTGCAGCGGTGGTTATGAGTATTATCAATATGCAGGTGAGTGAAGCCGCGAGAGAGGCATTGCCTGTTTCCTGACGCGCCAGTAATAGTGCGCCGCCGGCGAGTAAAAAAGCGCTACTGGTAACGGGTGATATGGGCTGACTGCGCGCGGGCGGTTCGCTCAACAAAATTTCAAACCAATCAGTGGTGTGTAGTTCCAGTTCGGTGAGTAAATCAATCAGGGTAACCAAGCCAATACCCCAGAGCACCGCGACGCTGCCCAATAAATAGGTTTGACGGTTTTTGAGTATGGCCATCAAACCCAGCCCGCAGGCAAGAAAACCCAGCGCGGTGTTGTAAGCCATTAGCGTCGCAAAGGGGTAAAGCGCCTCTAGCAGCTGCGGCGCATGCCAAGCGCTGAGCACTATCAGGCCCACCAGTATTAACAGGCTTGCCGCGCCCAGCATAATGACCGGGTGCTCCCTCCAGGGAGTAAATCTTTCAGGCATGGTTAATTGAGTCCGTGTAAAAAATCCTTCATTGGCGCATTTAATCCAGCTTTTAAGCAGTGACCTGCTATGAAATCGCCAACCGCACGACAAGAGTTTAGTCCAGACAATGAGAAATACTCTCAAAGTTGTTGAGCATAAATAAATAATTAGTATTTATAATTTTTTATACTGACTGGTGATAAAAAATCAGAATTTAACCGTCACCTAATAACAAACATTAATTATTTTCCGCTTCATTCTTTATTGTTGGTATAAGCTGTAGTGGTCAGCCGATTAATCAAAAAAGGTTTTTTGTTGAAATTGACGACAAAAAACTATTTTGTTGTTATGGTTAGTTGTGTGTAATTTTTAGCGCCAACCACTCTGGTTTGGCCATACTTTAATAAAAATATAGTCGCTGCCTACAGTGACCCCGACAAAGCAGTCAGTTCAATGCACTCGTTTAACAATAGGCTCAAAGCCTGGCTGGCAACACAATGCCAAATGCTGGGCGATGTCAGTGCCGCCATATTGGTTCAACTAAACGAAGGAACAGCCCATACCATTGCCAAGTGGCCCAACGCGGATGCTCCCGGCGAACCGCTGCAGCTGCTATTAACCCGGGCAATTGCCAAACAGCGGCTGCAATTGGAACAGTTGAATGAAGAAAGTTACCGCTTTGCCCAGCCGCTAATGATCGATGGGGTGTTCTGGGGAGTAATCGCCCTGGAGATTCGCCTTGCCGATAAAAAAGCCCTCACCGCCGCACTCAAGGAAATTAAGCTAGGGCAGTTTTGGTTGCAGTTTTTGCTGCATCAACAGTCGCCAGCGAATGAGCAACAGCCCCCTGTCCAGGCCTTATCCAGTTCTGCCCATGCAGCGCAAGCGTCAGATCAACTCTCTGTTGCTCTGCAGTTGGCGGTCAAGTTATTAAAGGAAAACTCCTTGCAGGAAGTGGCGATCAGTCTGGTCAATACACTTGCCAGTCAGCTCGGCGCCCTGCGAGTTAGCCTTGGGCTTATCCACAAACAACATCTGAAATTGCAAGCAGTGTCCAACTCTGCAAACTTCGACTCGCGTACTCAGGCAATGCAGGCGGTGAATCAGGCCATGCAAGAAGCCCTGGAGCAGGGCATGAGTGTTACTTATTCCCTTCAGGCTGACAGTCAAACCGGAGGCTTGTTGGTTCGCGCACATCAGCAACTTTTGCAGCTGCAGCAAGTGCAAGCCGTGAGTAGTTTTCCGTTGCGCAAAAATGATCGGTTATTGGGCGTGCTGACTATCGAATTAGATAAACACGCCCAGCTCAGTGCCGAGCAGCAGGCTTTTATTGACACTGCCTTGCCACTTTGTGGCGGAGTTATTGCCCTGTGGCAGGATGCAAGTGCCGGTGTTTCGCAGCGTTTTGCTCAGTGGCTGGGTGCAAGAGTGCAGCGCTGGTTGGGCGGTGAAAATTGGCTGGGGCGCTCAGTGGCGGTGGGTTTGGCACTGCTGTTGGTTGCCATGTTTATACCTGCTACCTATCGCGTCACTGCAGATGCTGTATTGCAGGCTACGGAAAAATATCTGGTAGTTGCTCCCCATGACGGTTATCTGGGGGAGGTGCTGGTGCGCCCGGGGGATAGCGTAAAAAAATCCTCGCCCTTGGCTTCATTAAAAGACGATGACTTGCTGCTGGAGCGGCGCAAATTGGCCAGCCAAGTGCAGCGTTATCGTCAAGCCTATGATGCGGCTCTGGCCAATGCTGATCGCGTCGAAGCGGCCATCGCCAACGCGCAGATGGATCAAGCCAGCATTCAATTGCGCTTAATTGAGCAGCAATTGCAGCGCACCAAATTATTGGCGCCTATCGATGGCATTCTGGTGTCTGATGACATCTCCCAAAAACAGGGCGCGCCGCTCAAACAAGGTGACCTGTTATTTGAATTGGCGGCAGCTAATGAATATCGCGTGCAAATGTTTGTGGATGAGCGCGATATCGCCGCTATTGCTGCAGGGCAATCAGCGCACGTGAAATTTACCAGTTTGCCGAATCAGCTGTTTGCGGCCCAGGTAAAAACCATTACCCCCATTAGTGAAGTGCGTGAAGGGCGCAATTATTTTCGTGTTGAGTTGCTCTTGGTTGGCAGCGATGCACAAACCGCATTGGAAATTTTGCGCCCTGGTATGACAGGCTCGGGAAAAATTCACACCGGCAAACGCGCACTGGGATGGATTTGGTTTCACGATCTTTGGTATTGGCTGCGGCTGAACCTGTGGTGATATGGCTGTGAACAATACCCACTCTTCCAGTAATGCCGTGTGGCAGCGCCTTGAGTCCTTAAGGCCATCGCTGCCGCGCCATATCCATATCCAGCGTCGCGATTACAAGGGCGAGCGCTGGTATTTATTGCAGGATAAAAGTAACGGTCGCTTTCATCGTTTGAGCCCACCCGCCTGGCGGCTTATTGGCGCTATGGATGGACGCAACAATCTGTCGCAAATTCTTGCGGCGGCTGCTCACGCTGAGTTTTATGAGCAGCCTGAAGATATTCCCACCCGTGATGATCTTATTCATCTGCTGCAATATTTGCATGTTGCCGATTTGTTGTTGTGCGATTTGCCGCCCAATACCCGCGAACTGTTTGCCCGTCAGGAGCAAAAAAAACAACAGCGCTGGTTGCGTTTGTTGATGAACCCGCTCACCTGGAATATCCCGCTAGGCAACCCTGATCGCCTGCTAGACAAGCTAATGCCAGTGGCGCGTTTGCTGGCGAGTCGAACTATGGGCATGGTGTGGTTATTGGTGGTGGGCTATGCACTGTTGCAGGCGGGCAATCACTGGAGTCAGCTCACTCAGGGGCAGTTGGAGCGTTTGTTATCGCCCACCAATTTGCTGTTGTTATGGCTCACTTATCCGCTTTTTAAAATATTGCACGAGCTAGGGCACGGTTTATTTACCAAAGTATGGGGTGGGCAAGTCAATGATTGTGGGCTGGTATTCGTTGTGGGCACGCCTTTGCCCTATGTGGATGCCAGTGCAGCGACTGGATTTCCTTCCAAACGCCAGCGGTTAATGGTGGGTGCTGCGGGCATGGCTGTGGAGCTATTTTTGGCAGCCTTGGCGCTGCTGCTGTGGATTCAATTACCAGCAGGTTTTGCGCGCGATTTTCTATACAACATTATTGTGATTGGCAGTGTTTCCACCTTGTTTTTTAATGGCAATCCGCTCATGCGTTTTGATGGTTACCATCTGCTGACCGATGCCTTTGATCTACCTAACCTTGCCACTCGCGCCAACCAGCAATTGAGTTACTTGTTGCGTCGCTATGCCTTTGGCGTGGGCGATATTGTTTCGCCCGCGCAAACCAAACCGGAAGCCGCTATTTTGGCGAGCTATGGTATGGCGGCGTTTATTTATCGCGTATTTATTTTGTTTTTTATTATTTTGCTGGTGGCGAGTTATTTTCCCAAGGCAGCGTTGATTATTGGTGCCTGGCTGATTTTCTTTCAATTGTTTTGGCCGCTTATCAAAGCAGTGCGCTTTTTATTAATCGACAAACAGCTGGGTGCCGTGCGCCAGCGTGCCTTGGTAATTTGCGGCAGTTTTATCATTCTGAGTGTGGCGGGATTAGCGTTGGTGCCAGTGCCAGAGTCTACCTCCGCCGAAGCAGTTGTGTGGTTGCCTGATGAGGCGCGTGTAAAAGTTGAATCCAGTGGCGAAGTGAAAGAACTATTGATCAACAATGGTGATCAGGTAACCCAAGGGCAGCTTCTGGCGCGTTTGCACAACCCGGTACTGGTTGCCAGTGTGGCGGAAAAGCGGGCGCAATTACGCGAATATCAAGCTCGCTACCAGCAGGCCTGGATTGATGATCGCGCACAAGCACAGCTATTGGAGCAGGACGTGAACGCGATTAACGCCGAGCTTGAGTTACTGCAAAAGCGGGTGAAAAATCTTGAAATACTCAGCCCTTCCCCGGGAGTGGTGCGTATTGTTCATCAACAGCATTTGCCGGGAAGTTTTTTTAAGCAGGGCGATGAATTAGCGCTTATTGAACGCGCCGATGCCCTTCGTGTTCGCGCTGCATTGCGGCAGGAAGAAATTGGTCTGGTGCGCCAATCCACCGGGCGCATTGCCGTGCGTTTGGCGAGTGAACCCTGGCGAACCATTGACGCGCAATTACCTGAGCAGCAACCCATCGCCACGTTTGAATTGCCCAGCCCGGTATTGGGCACGCAAGGTGGGGGGCGTTTGGCGGTGGACTCCAAACAACCCAGTGGCAAACAGGTGACCGAGCAGGTTTTTTTATTGGATTTACAATTGCCTGCTACTGAGCGGGCAGGGCATTACGGTGAGCGCGCTTTAGTGAAATTTATACATCCACCGCGGCCGCTGCTGGTACAGTGGTACACCGGTTTGCAGCAATTATTTATTCGTCATTTTGCATGATTTACCCGTATAAACAGATTATTCAGTATTTTTAAACTAGTCTTAGCTAACAAATAATTTTAAAAAAAGAGTCAACTATGCCTTCAGTTTTTTGTAACCGCTTCGCGTTGATCGGATCCGCTCATTTATCCGTGACCTCTGGGTTGTCGCTTGCCCGCAGTTCGCTGCTATTGGCCGCCAGTTTGATGGCAACCCATTCATTGGCACAAACTTCGGGGCCTGCCGAATTAAACTGCCGTATTGAACCCTCGATTGTGGTGGAAATGAGTAGCGCCGTAGAGGGCGTTATCAGTGAAGTATTGGTTGATAAAAATGATCAAGTTAACAAAGGCGATGTGGTTGCCCGTTTGGATGCTGGCCTTGAGCAGGCAACAGCCGAGCTTCGCCGTGTTCAGGCAGACTTGAATAGCGATGTGCAAGCACAGCAATTGGCGGTTGAATTTAGCAAGCGAGCCTTGGATCGGGTAACCGGGCTCTACGAGAAAAAAGCCGCATCCTTTTCTGAGTTGGATAAACTCAAAACAGAATATGCCATCGCCCAGCAGCAACTGCAGCAAGCATTGGATCGCAAACGCCAGGCTGAATTGGAACACAACCGCGCGCTGGCTGACCTTAAACGCCGCACCCTCACCAGCCCGATTGATGGTGTGGTTATCGAACGCTACAAACAGCCGGGCGAACACATAGATTTTGAGCCAGTGTTAAAAATTGCCCAGTTGGATCCTTTGCGGGTGGAGGTTTTTGCTCCCGCGAGCCTTTATGGAAAAGTGAAAGCGGGTGATATAGCCAAGGTGACGCCGGAATTGGGTGGTTTAAGCAAAAAATACCAAGCCACCGTGGAGTTGGTTGACCAAGTGATCGATGGCCCAAGCAATACCTTTGGAATTCGCCTATCCTTTCCTAACCCGGATAATCGTTTGCCCAGCGGTTTAAAATGCCGTGTTACCTTTGAAGGTGTTACTCTGGATTTGTTAGATACCCAGAGTTTGCCTTGATCAACCGGGTGTGTGAATATTGCTTTGTGCCTTTGATATTTTGTGATGGCAAAAAAGAGCAATAAAAATTGTTACAAACCTAAAAAAATATTATAAAAAAATATTGCAAGAAAAAATTATAAGAAGGTGCGAAAAGCGCCATTCATCTAGAAGAGCTGACGATAGTTTTACATGGGTAGATCTGGCCGTTTTCCATGGTGTGGAATCCGCCTGTCTACCACAAGGATGCAGTTTGGTGAAAACCAATCCTTAAACCTTGTTTGTACCCACGCAAGAGGCAGGTGCAAATAACAAAAACTAGATACGCTCATGTCCAAGTTGTTGCGCCCAAAGCGGCCCTTGATTGAAACGCTCGAACCCCGCCTGTTGTTTTCGGCTACCGCTGACATCGCCGTATTTGATGACGGCAGTTCTGATGCCGTGCAATTATCAAATGCTGCCGATCAGCTGGATTTAACGGAAGTCTACCCGGTCAGCGCCGCGCCATTAACCGAAGTCACTGCGGCGTCTTCAGCGCCTGATATCCTCGTTGTGGTGGATACAGCGGTGAGGGACTATGAAATGCTGGTTGATGATATTCGCCAGCAATACCCCGGCAATAATCTGCAAATTATTTATTTGGATGCAGCCAGTGATGGCCTTAGCCAAATTACCCAGCAACTGACACAGTTTTCCGAGCTGGATTCGCTGCATATTATTTCGCACGGTGCCAGCGGCACTATTGCACTGGGTTCAACGTTGCTCAGTGCCAATAATTTATTTACCTACGAAGAAGAACTGCTTGCCTGGCGCAGCGCGTTTAGCGAGTCGGCGGATATTCTGCTTTACGGTTGTGATGTATCTGCCACCCAAGAAGGGCAGGCATTTGTGGCCCGTATCGCTGAATTAACCGGTGCCGATGTAGCGGCAAGCGATGATGCCACTGGACACAGTTCATTAAATGGTGATTGGGATTTAGAATTTGCAGTAGGTGAGATAGAAAATTCTGCGCTGGTGAGCGCAGCAGCTCAGGAATCCTGGGTAGATACTTTAGCGAGTAATCACTACATCAACATTCAAGGTGGCACTAGCGCCCAATCCGTCTCCTCAACAACGGGAGTAGGGCAATCGTTTCTGGTGGATAACGCGGGTGCAACTTATTTAGTCAATCAAATCAGTTTGCAAATGCGTCTTGAACAGGGAGCTGCCAATCAGGATATTACTATTCAGCTTTTGGATGGTGGTTGGAACGATGCAACTCCACTGGCGAGCCAAACATTTAATTCCAATCAGCTGGATAGCAGTTTTGGTTGGCAAACGGTAAATTTTGGCGATGTTACGCTCAACCAAAGCCAGACTTACATTATTAAAGTCACCACCAACAATGCCGATGGAAAAGTTTCAGTCGCTTATCGAAGTGACGCCTGGAATAATTCTGAAATGATTGTTAACGGCACAGGCAATAGTGCCAATGATTTGAATATTTTGGTTTCATACAATAACGGTAGTAATCAAGCGCCGGTTAACACAGTGCCGGGTGCTCAAACCACCAATCAAAATACGCCGTTAATTTTTAGTAATCTCTATGGCAACAGGATTCAAGTTGCCGATGCAGATGCATTTCCAAATGATATTGAAGTAACGCTTTCGGCAGGGCAGGGTTCATTTAGCCTTGCGCAAACCACGGGTCTTACATTCACTAATGGCGATGGCACCAGCGACTCTAACATGGTATTTCGTGGTTCAGTCAGTGAAGTGAATGCTGCATTGGCAACCATTACTTACACACCGGTGACTAACTATACCGGTGGTGACACCTTTAGTATTACCACTAAAGATTTGGGGTTGAATGGCGGCCAGCAAGATTCCGATAATATTGCCATCACAATCAATAATGTTAACGATGCACCCACGGTTAGTATTGCCGAAACCAATTATGCTGTTGATGAACAAACATTACTGAATTTGCATGCCACCGGTATTGTTGTTAATGATCCAGATGGCGACACACTCTCGGTAACCATCTCGGCCCCTTTGCTGTATAGCGAAATTACCGCGGTTGTCGGCACTACCGGAGTTATTATCTCTTCCGGCAATGGCTCTAACAGTCTGGTACTAACGGGCACATCTACACAATTAAATAATTTATTTGCTGGCAATAACGGTGGCACCCTGACTTACCGTGCCAACAGCGATACTCCTGCAGCAACGGAAACATTAACGATTTCAGCCAGTGATGGCAGTTTGTCTGCAAATGACACGGCAACGATCAATATCATTGCGGTGAACGATGCCCCCGTCAATACAGTACCTGCTGCCCAAGTTGTCAATGAAGATACATCGCTGGTTTTCAGTGCCGCCAATGGAAATCAAATACAAATTGCAGATGTGGATGTCGCAGCGGGCAATCTTGAAGTTGTTTTAACTATCACCAATGGAACCCTGAGTCTCGCGCAAACAACGGGCTTAACTTTCAATACAGGCGATGGTACCGGCGATTCGACTCTTGTGTTTTCCGGCAGCATTGCCAATATCAATGCTGCGCTTGCAACAATTACTTATGCTCCTACAGCAAATTATTCAGGGCCGGCACTGTTAACGCTTACGACAAATGATCAGGGAAATACCGGGTCAGGCGCTGCTTTGCAAGACGTAGATACAGTGGACATCACTGTGACGGCTGTTAACGATACTCCCACACTGGACAACCCGATCAGTGATCAAAACGCAACTGAAGAAGCGTCTTTCAATTTTACTTTTGCAGCAAATACATTCAGTGATCCGGATGGTAATACTCTCACTTACAGCGCAACGCTCAGTAACGGCAATCCATTGCCTGCATGGTTGAGTTTTAATGCGGCAACGCGAACTTTTAGTGGCTTGCCAGACGATGCAGATGTAGGAACCATCAGTATAAAGGTGACAGCCAATGACGGTAATGGTGCCTCGGTTGAGGACACGTTCGATCTCACTGTTGCCCCGGTGAATGATGATCCTTTTGTTAATGCTGCAGTTCCCAACCAAAACGCTACAGAAGATTCAGCGTTTACGTTTACATTCGCTGCCAATACATTCGGCGATGGTGATGTGGGCGCAACCTTTAGTTATACCGCTGAACTTGCGAGTGGTGGAGTCTTACCCGCTTGGTTGAATTTTGATTCAGCAACACGAACTTTTAGTGGTACACCAACCAACAGCGATGTTGGAACTTTGTCCATTCGTTTAATTGTGGATGATGGTGCAGGGGGAACAGCCAGCGATACTTTTGATATTGTTGTTGCCAATACTAACGATGCACCAGTGGTTGGTGTAGGTATTCCGGATCAAACCGCGACCGAAAATAATCTGTTTAATTACACCTTTCCAATCAACGCTTTTAGCGATCCTGATGCGGGAGATACACTGGCCTATAGCGCCACTTTAGCGGATGGCAGTGGCCTGCCAGCCTGGTTAACTTTTGATTCTGCAACACGCACTTTCAGTGGCACGCCCTCTAATGGTGACGTAGGGACGATTAGTGTTCGAGTAACCGCCGATGATGGTGAGGCCAGTGTTAATGATACCTTCGATGTGGTGATTCAAAATGTTGGTTCATCTAACTTGGTGTATGAAACTTCTGGCCCTGCGGGCAATTCCCAAATCATCACAGCATCTACTCCATTTTTTCAAAGTTTTTATCACGACAGTGTTGGTGCAACCTATACCATCGACAGCATAGTGCTGCAGTTAGTAAAAGATCCTTCTGCATCCGCGCAAACAATTACGGTTACGCTTTTGTCTGGCGCGCACAATGGCACGGTGATTGATTCTGCCACGCTATCTTCTGCTGATATATCCACAACGCTTGCGTGGAAGGCGTTCGACTTTACCAATACTGTCCTCACTGACAATCAAGTTTATTTTATAAAAATTGAATCAAGCAGTGACGATGGCCTTGTTAGTGCGGCTATTCATAACACCGATGTCTACGCTAATGGTTCCTTTCATTCCAGCACCGGTGCGGCTGATATAAATCGCGATGTTGCCTTTCAGGTTTCCAGCGGCATTAATATTGATCCTGTATTGCAAAATCCTATTCCCAATCAAGTTGCCAATGAAGATGCTGCATTTAATTTCCAATTTGCAGCGAACACATTCAATGATGCCGATGTGGGTGATACGCTAACTTACACTGCCACTATGGCCGACGGAAGTTCATTGCCGGCATGGCTCAGTTTTGACGCGGCTACCCGAACCTTTTCCGGTACGCCCACAAATGGCGATGTTGGTACTATTTCTATCAAAGTGACGGCAGATGATGGAAATGGTGGAACCCCCTCATCAGATACGTTTGATTTGGTAATCAGTAATACCAACGACGCGCCTACAGTAGCTAACTTCATTCCCAATCAAAGTGCGACTGAAGATCTTGCTTTTAATTTTACTTTCGCTGCGAATACATTTTCCGATGCAGACGCTGGCGCAATACTCACTTACTCCGCCCAATTAAACGGCGGTGGTGCGTTACCTGCGTGGTTAACTTTTGATTCCGCAACTCGTACCTTTAGCGGAACACCTACTAACGCTGATGTTGGAACACTTTCCATTGATGTGATTGCGGATGATGGTAACGGCGGTACAGTTACCGATACTTTTGCTATTACAGTTGCCAACACCAACGATGCACCGACGGTAGCGAATGCTATCGCTGATCAAAACGCTACTGAAGATTCCGCGTTTAATTTCCAGTTCGCCGCAAACACCTTTGCAGATGCAGATGCCGGCGCAATACTCACTTATTCTGCACAATTAAACGGTGGTGGCGCTTTACCAACTTGGTTAGCTTTCGATTCGGCGACTCGCACCTTTAGCGGAACACCTACTAACGCTGATGTTGGAACGCTTTCTATTGATGTGATTGCCGACGATGGTAACGGCGGTACAGTTACCGATACTTTTGCTATCACAGTTGCCAATACCAACGACGCGCCGACTGTAGCTAACGCCATTGCTGATCAAAACGCTACTGAAGATTCCGCGTATAATTTCCAGTTCGCCGCCAATACTTTTGCTGATGCAGACGCTGGCGCAATTCTGACTTACTCCGCCCAATTAAATGGCGGTGGCGCGTTACCAGCATGGTTAACTTTTGATTCCGCAACTCGCACCTTTAGCGGAACACCTACTAACGCTGATGTTGGAACACTTTCCATTGATGTGATTGCCGACGATGGCAACGGCGGTACAGTTACCGACACTTTTGCCATTATTGTTGCTAATACCAACGATGCACCGACGGTAGCGAATGCCATTTTCGATCAAAACGCTACCGAAGATTCCGCGTTTAATTTCCAATTCGCCGCAGACACCTTTACGGATGCAGACGCTGGCGCAATTCTGACTTACTCCGCCCAATTAAATGGCGGCGGCGCGCTACCGGCCTGGTTAACTTTTGATTCCGCAACTCGCACATTCAGCGGTACACCTACTAATGCTGATGTTGGAACACTTTCCATTGATGTGATTGCGGATGATGGTAACGGCGGTACAGTTACCGATACTTTTGCCATCACAGTTGCTAACACCAACGATGCACCGACGGTAGCGAATGCTATCGCTGATCAAAACGCTACTGAAGATTCCGCGTTTAATTTCCAATTCGCCGCAAACACCTTTGCAGATGCAGATGCCGGCGCAATACTCACTTATTCTGCACAATTAAACGGTGGTGGCGCGCTACCGGCCTGGTTAACTTTCGATTCCGCGACTCGCACTTTTAGCGGAACACCTACTAACGCTGATGTAGGTGTAATCACTATCGATGTGATTGCGGACGATGGTAATGGCGGTACAATTACCGATACTTTTGCCATCACAGTTGCTAACGCCAACGATGCACCGACTGTAGCGAATGCCATTGCTGATCAAAATGCTACCGAAGATTCCGCCTTTAATTTCCAATTCGCCGCCAATACCTTTGCGGATGCAGATGCCGGCGCAATACTCACTTACTCCGCCCAGTTAAATGGCGGCGGCGCGCTACCGGCCTGGTTAACTTTTGATTCCGCAACTCGCACATTCAGCGGCACACCTACTAATGCTGATGTTGGTGTAATCACTATTGATGTGATTGCGGACGATGGCAATGGCGGTACAGTTACCGATACTTTTTCCATCACAGTTGCCAATACCAATGACGCGCCGACAGTAGCTAACGCCATTGCTGATCAAAACGCTACCGAAGACTCAGCGTTTAATTTCCAATTTGCAGCCAATACTTTTACTGATGCAGATGCCGGCGCAATTCTGACTTACTCCGCCCAATTAAATGGCGGTGGCGCGTTACCAGCATGGTTAACTTTTGATTCCGCAACTCGTACATTCAGCGGCACACCCACCAATTCTGATGTTGGAGCACTTTCCATTGATTTGATTGCAGATGATGGTAACGGTGGAACGGTGACAGACACTTTCACTATCACTGTGAATAATCTAAACAATTCTCCCACATTAGCGAACGCCATTGCTGATCAAAATGCTACCGAAGACTCAGCGTTTAATTTCCAATTTGCAGCAAACACTTTTGCTGATGCAGACGCTGGCGCAATTCTGACTTACTCCGCCCAATTAAATGGTGGCGGCGCGCTACCCGCATGGTTAATTTTTGATTCTGCAACTCGCACCTTTAGCGGAACGCCCACCAATGCTGATGTGGGAACACTTTCCATTGATGTGATTGCGGATGATGGTAACGGCGGTACAATTACCGATACTTTTGCAATTATTGTTGCTAATACCAACGATGCGCCGACTGTAGCAAACACCATCGCTGATCAAAATGCTACCGAAGACTCGGCGTTTAATTTCCAATTCGCCGCGAATACCTTTGCGGATGTAGATGCCGGCGCAATACTCACTTACTCCGCCCAATTAAACGGTGGTGGTGCGTTACCAGCTTGGTTAACTTTTGATTCCGCAACTCGTACATTCAGCGGCACACCCACCAATGCTGATGTTGGAGCACTTTCAATTGATTTGATTGCAGATGATGGTAACGGTGGAACGGTGACAGACACTTTCACTATCACTGTGAATAATCTAAACAATCCTCCCACATTAGCGAACGCCATTGCTGATCAAAATGCTACCGAAGACTCAGCGTTTAATTTCCAATTCGCCGCCAATACCTTCGCGGATGCAGATGCCGGTGCAATACTCACTTATTCTGCACAATTAAATGGTGGCGGTGCGTTACCAGCTTGGTTAACTTTTGATTCTGCAACTCGCACCTTTAGCGGCACGCCCACTAACGCTGATGTAGGTGTAATCACTATCGACGTGATTGCTGACGATGGTAATGGCGGTACAGTTACCGATACTTTTGCTATCACAGTTGCTAACACCAACGATGCACCGACTGTAGCTAATGCCATTGCTGATCAAAACGCTACCGAAGACTCGGAGTTTAATTTCCAATTCGCCGCCAATACTTTCGCTGATGCAGATGCCGGAGCAATACTCACTTACTCCGCTCAATTAAATGGCGGCGGTGCTTTACCAGCTTGGTTAACTTTTGATTCCGCAACTCGCACCTTTAGCGGCACTCCGGTTAGTAGTGATGTTGGGACGCTTTCCATTGATGTAATTGCGGATGATGGCAGTGGTGGAACAGCGACAGATACTTTCACTATCACTGTGAATAATCTAAACAACGCCCCTACATTAGCGAATGCCATTGCTGATCAAAACGCTACTGAAGATTCTGTATTTAATTTCCAATTCGCCGCCAATACTTTCGCTGATGCAGATGCCGGCGCAATACTCACTTATTCTGCCCAATTAAATGGCGGCGGCGCGTTACCAACTTGGTTAGCTTTCGATTCGGCGACTCGTACATTCAGCGGCACACCCACTAATGCTGATGTAGGTGTAATCACTATCGATGTGATTGCCGATGATGGTAACGGCGGTACAGTTACCGATACTTTTGCTATCACAGTTGCCAATACCAATGACGCGCCGACAGTAGCTAACGCCATTGCTGATCAAAACGCTACCGAAGACTCAGCGTTTAATTTCCAATTTGCAGCCAATACTTTTACTGATGCAGATGCCGGCGCAATACTCACTTATTCTGCACAATTAAACGGTGGTGGCGCGCTACCGGCCTGGTTAACTTTCGATTCAGCGACTCGCACATTCAGCGGTACACCTACTAATACTGATGTAGGTGTAATCACTATCGATGTGATTGCCGACGATGGCAACGGCGGTACAATTACCGATATTTTTGCCATCACAGTTGCTAACACCAACGATGCGCCGACTGTAGCTAACGCCATTGCTGATCAAAACGCTACTGAAGATTCCGCGTTTAATTTCCAATTCGCCGCAAACACCTTTGCAGATGCAGATGCAGATGCCGGAGCAATACTCACTTACTCCGCTCAATTAAATGGCGGCGGTGCTTTACCAGCTTGGTTAACTTTTGATTCCGCAACTCGCACGTTTAGTGGAACACCAACTAATAGCGATGTTGGTGTAATCGTTATTGCTGTGACTGCCACTGATGGCAATGGTGGTGCTGCAACGGCAATTTTTAATGTGACGATTGCAGAGGCAGAGCCTGTATCGCCGCCGGTTATTACGCCGACAGATCCTGATACTGGTACACCAACAAGGCCTGACCCTATTATTCCGCCAGTAATCCCTCCGGTTGTCACACCTCCGGTGACTTCCCCGCCTGATGTTGTTCCGCCGGTGAATGGAGGAAATGATCTTGGTGGAAATCCTGCGCCTGAGGATTCAACGTCACCGACTGTGCCGCCTGATCGACCACTCGTCGTGGAAACTACGGATAACAACACATTTAATCCTGTTGATGATAAATCGGCGCGTGATTATGAACGGGCAGAGGAGTTGCTTAATCGCAATGCATTGCCAGTATCAAGCCTGACAGCTTCACCATCCTTGGTTAGTTTAATTGTCCCTGATGCTGGTTTTGCGCCTTGGGAAGCGGCTGACTTTGATAATGAAGTGCGCAGAATTCGCGCGCAAATGGATGATGCACTTGAGGAGGAACAGGATCGTCGCGCATTGATTGCGGGCATTAGTTTTTCATTGACGACTGGTTTGTTGATTTGGTCGTTGCGCGCCGGCAGTTTGTTATTGGCAATGGTTTCTATGCTGCCCTTGTGGCGTGGGTTGGACCCGCTGCCTATTCTTGAGCAAGTGAATAAACGCAAAAGAGAATTGGAGCAACAGCGTAAAGATCGCAAAAACGAAGATAAGAGTGCTAAAGAAGTGGGTTATTTGTTTGATCACGTCCAACAAAAAAACAAAGACATCTAATAGTTATTGAATTGAGTTAAGGAATTTTCATGTTGAGCATTACACCGGCGGTGAGGTTGAGTGTGGGTTTAGTCATCCTCACCATCTCGTTATTAATTCTTGCGCAGGCGCTGGGCTTGGCGCCCGGTGTTGAGCGCCAGCAATTGGATGTGCGCAAACGCCTCGCAGAAACTTTGGCATCCCAAGTGAGTGTGGCTATTACCCGCGGTGATGAATTGTTACTGCAATATTTGCTGGAGTCTTCGGTAGAGCGCAACCCGGAAATCTTATCGGCTGCTGTACGCCACAACAACGGTAATCTCGTCGCCAAAACCAAAACCCACGAAAAAGAATGGGCAGGAGCAGAGGCCAACGAATCGACACCAACCCATATTCGTTTTCCGGTAATGATTAACGGCGCCAAGCGCGCTGATTTTGAAATCAGTTTTGAACCGCTGTTACATGATCGCCACCCTATTTTTGGTGTGCCTACTTTTGTGTTATTGCTTATTTTTATTGCGCTCAGCGGCTTCCTGGGGTTTTGGTTTTATATAAAGCGCGCGCTTAAACATTTGGACCCTAGTGCTGTTGTTCCTGCGCGGGTACGCAATGCCTTGAATATTTTGGCGGAGGGCGTACTTATTCTGGATAGGCGCGAACAAATTGTGTTGGCAAACACCGCGCTCTTGGAAAATTTGCGTCGCACCGAGGACAATTTGCTTGGGAAAAAAGCCAGCAACCTGGGCTGGTTTGTGGACCCGAAAAGTGATGATGTGCAGTACCCCTGGATTCGTGCGCTTGCAGAGGGGGCTAAGCAAACGGGTGCGCGTGTATTGTTGCCGTCAGGGAGCGAGGGGGAAAAAATATTCCACGTGAATGCCGTGCCCATTCTTGACCCCAAAGGGCAGGCCCAGGGCACTATCGCAGTATTTGAAGACATCACCGAGCTTGAGGGTAAAAACCGTTTGCTGGAGGATATGGTGCAGCAGCTCGCGGCAAGCCGTGCCGCCATTGAAACTAAAAACAAAGAATTAACCTATTTGGCAACACGTGACCCGCTCACCAATTGTTTTAATCGCCGCGCACTTTATGAACACTTAAATGGCAAGTTTGATGGCGCGCGTGCGTCTGATACGGAATTCAGTTGCATCATGGCGGATATCGATTTCTTCAAAAAAGTAAACGATACCTATGGTCACGCTGTAGGCGATGAAGTAATCAAAATGGCAGCCAATAGCCTGCGCGAGGTGGTGCGCGATATGGATATGGTGGCGCGGTTTGGTGGCGAGGAGTTTTGTGTCATTTTGCCCGGTGCACCCATAGAACAGGCACAGCTTATTGCCGAGCGCTGTCGCGAAAAAATTGCCGCACAAGTGACCAACGGTGTCAGGGTAACTGGCAGTTTTGGTGTGACTTCCATCCGCATGGGCGCGAGCAGCGCGAACCAGTTAATCCAACAAGCAGATGAAGCGCTGTATTACTCCAAGCAGCACGGGCGCAACCAGGTCACCCGCTGGGCGCCGGGTATGGAAAGCCTGATTGCTGAGACGCAACATTAAGGTAGAGCAGTGCAAGTATTTGCTTGTTAACTAAACACTTTGGCCCGCATTTATGCGGGTTTTTTCATTCATTTCCCTGCAGAGTGATCTTGCCGGTGGTAAATCTGCTGCCAGTAATTACAATAGCCCTCGTTTATAGATTTGTACCTTTGTAGCGCAATCGGGACTTTCCATTGAAATCAGCAACTCCGCAACGCCGTGCACCTGCGTCTGAACAAGCTTCCAGCCTGTTGGTGCGCCTGATCAAAGAGGGCGCCCTTATCGGTTTGGGCGCGATTTGCCTGTACCTGTTAATTGCCATGGTCAGTTATGACCCTATGGACCCGGGTTGGTCCAAAACTGGCGAAAACACACTGGTGCAAAATGCCGGCGGTTCCTTTGGCGCCTGGATTGCCGATGTCTTTTTCTCGCTGTTTGGTTATCTCGCCTACCTTTTCCCCGTGATGATCGCCTATCGCGCTTGGTTGGTGCTCAAAGATCGCACCCGGCAGGATTCTATCGACTGGTTGTTTTTTGGTTTACGTGCTGTGGGTTTGGTGTTGGTGATGGTGGCGGGCACTGGTATTGCCGCTATGCATTACAGCGATGGTGTTTCGGTGCTGCCATATTCCAATGGTGGTTTACTGGGCGCTGCGGTGTCTGACGGTATTTTTGATGCGTTCAATTACACCGGCGGCACCTTATTAATGCTCAGCATGTTTTTAGTGGGTATGACCATTTTTACCGACCTTTCCTGGTTAAAACTCGCAGAGGATATAGGCCGTTGGGTGAGCATTGGCATCGCCCGTGGGCTGGAAAAGTGGAAACTTTACCAGCGTGAGCGCGCCGAAAAGCAAATCGCGGTCAAAGCCCAGGAACATCGCCGTGAAGTGGTGGAGCAGCATGTTAAACAAGAAGCCAAGCGTGTAGCCCCGGTGATTATTGCTGAGCCTCCCAAAAAGAAACCGGCGCCCAGCCCGCGTATTGAAAAAGAAAAGCAACCCTCGCTGTTTGAATCCCTTGAGCCTGCAGTCGGCCAGTTGCCACCTTTGAACCTGTTGGACCCAGCCGATAAGCGCAGCGACAAGGGCTACTCCAAAGAATCACTGGAGGCCATGTCGCGCCTGTTGGAGTTAAAACTCAAAGATTTCGGCATTGATATTGAAGTGGTCTCGGTACAACCCGGCCCGGTGGTGACCCGTTTTGAAATCCAGCCCGCGCCGGGCATTAAAGCCAGTCGTATTTCCGGCCTTGCCAAAGACTTGGCGCGTTCACTCGCGGTAGTGTCAGTGCGGGTAGTGGAGGTGATTCCGGGTAAGTCGGTGATGGGCGTAGAGATCCCCAACGCCCACCGCGAAATGGTGCGCCTGTCAGAGGTGATTTCATCGGAAGCCTACGATCACGCCAAATCACCGCTGACCATGGCGCTGGGGCACGATATTTCCGGCGAACCCATAGTAGCTGACCTAGCCAAAATGCCGCACTTGCTGGTGGCGGGTACCACCGGTTCGGGTAAATCGGTGGGCGTTAACGTGATGTTGCTCAGCCTGCTGTATAAGTCCACACCCAAAGAAGTGCGCCTGATTCTGGTGGATCCAAAAATGCTGGAACTCTCGGTCTACGAGGGTATTCCCCATTTGCTGACACCGGTAATTACCGATATGAAAGACGCCTCCAACGGCCTGCGCTGGTGCGTGGGTGAAATGGAACGGCGCTACAAGCTCATGTCGGCGCTGGGTGTACGCAACCTCGCCGGTTTTAACCGCAAGGTAGAGGATGCCCTCAAAGCCGGCGAGCCAATCAAAGATCCACTGTTCAAACCCGAAGACAATTTTGAGGCGGGCGCCGAAGTCGCCACCGCGCCCGACTTGGAAGCCTTGCCCTTTATCGTGGTGGTGATCGACGAATTCGCCGACATGATGATGATCGTGGACAAGAAGAAGGTAGAGCAGCTTATCGCCCGTATTGCGCAAAAAGCCCGTGCGGCGGGTATTCACCTGATTTTGGCGACCCAGCGCCCCTCGGTGGATATCATCACCGGTCTTATCAAGGCCAACGTACCTACGCGTATTGCCTTCCAGGTTTCCTCCAAAATCGACTCGCGTACCATTCTGGATCAGGGTGGGGCAGAGCAGCTCTTGGGGCATGGTGACATGCTCTATTTGCCCTCTGGCACCAGCGTGCCCATCCGGGTTCACGGCGCGTTTGTAGATGACCACGAAGTTCACAAAGTCGTGGCGGATTGGAAAAAACGCGGCGCACCGCAGTATATTGATGGCATCACCGACGATGACAACAACTCCATTCCGGTTCCGGGATTACCGAGTGAAGGTGGTGAAGGCGATGATGGCGAATCTGATGCGCTTTATGATGAAGCTGTGCAGTTTGTGATTGAATCGCGTAAGGCCTCTATTTCATCGGTACAGCGCAAGTTGCGTATTGGTTATAACCGCGCGGCGCGTTTGATCGAAACCATGGAAGCAGCGGGAGTCGTGTCATCCGCCGGTCACAATGGCAATCGCGAAGTGTTGGTTGGCAGCGGGCGCGATTAACCTTTTATTAATCGAATGGTTTATCTCAGGTTCATCCACACCCGATAGGATTCGGGTGTCGGCCTCTCAATTATCAGTGGAATTTCTATGACTATATTTACCCGAATCCTCACCGGTTTGTTATTGCTTGTTTCCGTTGCTGCCAATGCAGCGGATGACCAAGCCGCGCAGCAATTACGCAAATTACTGGATGCCATGAACAGCCTGCAAGGCGATTTTGTGCAAACCACCTACGACAAAACCGGCGTTGAGCAGGAGTCCAGCAGCGGCAGTTTTATGCTCATGCGCCCCGGCAAGTTTTATTGGAAAACCCTCGACCCAATGCCGCAATTATTGGTCTCCAATAACAAAACTATTTGGCTTTACGATCCGGATCTGGAAACGGTGAATATCCGTGAATTCACCGAAGACCTGCGCGAAACACCGGCGCTGTTATTGAGTGCCGATATTGAGCAGCTGCGTAAGAATTTTTCCATCGCGAAAGATGCTAAAGATACCAGCGCCGAAAAGTACACCCTGACTCCTAAAGTCACCGAAGGTATGTTCCAGCAGCTGGTGTTGGTATTCAAAGCAGGCCAGTTAACCGAATTTGCGATTCAAGACAGCCTCGGTCAATTAACCCGTTGCCAACTCTCCAATGTGCAACGCAATAAACCCCTGCCGGAAGAAAACTTCTTTTTTGTGCCGCCGGAAGGCGTTGAAATTTTGCACGATTAATCGCGAGTGTTTAGTTAATTCATGGATCTTTTTGCCAGCAGTACGCCCGCCTATCAACCGCTTGCCGCGCGTATGCGCCCGCGCAATTTGGATGACTACATAGGTCAGGAGCATCTGCTAGCAGCGGGCAAACCCCTGCGCGAAGCAATCACCCGTGGGCAGCTTCATTCCATGATCCTGTGGGGGCCGCCCGGTGTGGGCAAAACCTCGCTCGCCAAATTATTTGCCGAGCAGGCCGATGCCCGTTTCGAAACGCTTTCGGCGGTGTTATCCGGCGTAAAAGAAATTCGTGCGGCGGTTGCGGCGGCGCAGCAGGAGCGCATTTCCACTCGTCGCAAAACGATTTTGTTTGTGGATGAAGTCCATCGCTTTAATAAATCCCAGCAGGATGCATTTCTGCCTTACGTGGAAGACGGCACCTTTATTTTTATCGGTGCTACCACTGAAAACCCTTCATTCGAATTAAATAATGCGTTGCTCTCGCGCTGCCGTGTGTATGTACTGCGCGGTTTGCAGCCGGAGCAATTGAAAAACGTATTGCTGCAAGCGCTCAATGACAAAGAGCGCGGCTTGGGCGCGCAGCAGATTAGTATTGACGACGATACGCTGATGACCTTGGCGCAAGCTGCCGATGGCGATGCGCGCAAATCGCTCAACTTGTTGGAAATTGCCGCTGATCTGGCCGATGACGAGGGCGATAAAAAAGTTATCAATGAACACGTCCTGGCCGAAGTTCTCGCCAGCGATGTGCGCCGCTTTGATAAAGGCGGCGATATTTTTTATGAGCAAATTTCTGCGCTGCATAAATCTGTGCGCGGCTCCTCGCCAGACGGGGCGCTCTATTGGCTTGCCAGAATGCTCGATGGCGGCTGCGATCCGCTTTACATCGCCCGCCGTGTAGTGCGTATGGCCAGTGAAGACATAGGCAATGCCGACCCGCGCGCACTGCCATTGTGTTTATCTGCGTGGGATGTGCAGGAGCGTTTGGGTAGCCCGGAAGGGCAGCTGGCCATAGCCCAAGCCGTTGTTTACTTGGCCTGCGCCCCCAAAAGCAATGCTGTGTATAATGCGTTCAACCAAGTGATGGCTGATGTGCGCAACCAACCGGCCTACGATGTTCCCCTGCATTTACGCAATGCCCCCACCAAACTCATGAAAAACATGGATTACGGTGCGGAATATCGCTACGCCCACGATGAGCCTGGCGCTTATGCGGCGGGTGAAAATTATCTGCCGGAAGAGATTGCGCAGGCACGTTACTATCAACCGGTGGAACGTGGGCTGGAATTAAAAATTCAGGAAAAGCTCGCGCATTTGCGCGAGCTGGATAAACAAAGTAAACAGCAACGCTACAAAAAATAACCCCTCCCCAACACTCCCCTTCAAAAGGGGCGGGAGTTTGAATTCACTCCGTAATAAAAACGGAGTTGGCCAAGCTCCTCCCCCTTGTGAAGGGGGAGGCAGGGAGGGGGTTTCTTTTAACGGAAAATATCTATGCAGTGGTTAGCAATCGCATTAGGTGGCGCGCTCGGATCTCTACTCAGATTCGCGGCGGTAGGCTACCTAACACCACTGCTAGGCATTCGCTTTCCGCTAGGCACGTTTATCGTGAATATTGTCGGGTCGTTTTTAATCGGCGTTGCTTATGTGCTGCTGGTTGAAAAAACAACCTTGTCTGCTGAATGGCGGTTGTTTTTTATCACCGGCGTTTTGGGTGGCTTCACAACCTTCTCCGCGTTTTCGCTGGAAATATTGCAGTTGTGGCAGACCGGTTATGTATTGAATGCGCTTATTTATGCAAGCAGCTCAGTGATTGTAGGATTGTTAATGGCATTTTCTGGAATGGCGTTAACCCAAAAATTTTTTTAATACTTTTAACTTCATATAGATAATTACTCATCATGTTAGATTCAAAATTACTTCGCACCGCTACCGAAGAAGTAGCACAGGGTTTGGCAAAACGCGGTTATCAATTAGATGTTGCCAAAATTCAAGCATTGGAAGAAAAACGCAAAGAAATTCAGGTAAAAACTGAAAACCTGCAAGCCGAGCGCAACGCTATTTCCAAAGGTATCGGCAAAGCCAAACAAGCCGGTGAAGATGTTGCGCCCATGATGCAAGCGGTGGAAAACATCAAGCAGCAATTGACCGGTGCAGAAGTAGAACTTGCGGCAATTCAAGCCGAGTGGGATGAGTTTGTAAAAGCAATCCCCAATGTGCCTGCTAATGAAGTACCGGAAGGTAAAAGTGATGAAGACAACGTAGAAGTGCGCCGCTGGGGCATGCCACGCAGCTTTCATTTCCCTATTAAAGATCACGTTGATCTGGGTGCTGAACTGGGCGGTTTGGATTTTGAAGTCGCCACCAAAATCACCGGCACTCGTTTTGCGGTATTGCGTGGCGGTGTAGCGCGCCTGCATCGTGCGCTCGCACAATTTATGTTGGATACCCACATCAACCAACACGGTTACGAAGAGGTGAACGTGCCTTTTATCGTGAACCGCGATTCATTATTCGGCACCGGCCAGCTACCTAAATTTGAAGAAGATTTATTCAAATTAACCGACGACCGCGAATTTTATTTGATCCCCACTGCCGAAGTACCGGTGACCAATATTTATCGCGATGAAATTGTCGATGAAACCCAACTGCCGATTAAATTAGTGTGCCATTCACCTTGCTTCCGCTCCGAAGCAGGCAGCTATGGCCGCGATACCCGCGGCATGATTCGCCAGCATCAATTTGAAAAAGTCGAGTTGGTAAAATTTGTACGCCCGGAAGAATCAGATGCGGCACTTGAAGCGCTGGTTGGTCATGCTGAAACTATTTTGCAAAAACTCGGCTTACCACACCGCACAGTGATTTTGTGTGGCGGCGATATTGGTTTCTCATCTGCCAAAACTTACGACATCGAAGTGTGGGTGCCATCGCAAGATAAATACCGCGAAATTTCCTCTTGCAGCAGCTTCCGCGACTTCCAGGCCCGCCGCATGATGGCGCGCTACCGTAACAAAGAAACCGGCAAACCCGAATTGCTACACACCTTGAACGGCTCAGGCTTGGCCATTGGCCGCACCTTGTTGGCAGTGCTGGAAAACTACCAACAAGAGGATGGCAGCGTAATTATTCCAGAAGTGCTGCGCCCGTACATGGGTGGTCAGGAAGTGCTGACTCCTGTAAAAAAATAAAAAAGGGTGGGCAATGCCCACCTTTTTTTTGACCAGTTTTTGGATGCGAGTAAGTTTCACGCTGTTATCTGTGTTTGTAGAAGCGATATTAATTTATGGATTATTTCCCCGTCTTTCTCGATTTAAAAAACCGCCTCTGCCTGTTGGTGGGCGGAGGTGAAGTGGCAACGCGCAAAGGGCGTGTGCTTGCTAAAGCGGGCGCGCGGTTGCGTATTGTGGCGCCGGAGATTTCTGCCGAGCTGCGCAGTTTGGTGGCGCAGAATAATGGCGAGCTGCATGAGCGCGAATATCACACCGGTGATTTGCAAGGCTGTGTGTTGGCGATTGCGGCAACCGATATTGAAGCCTTGAATGAAAAAATTTCTGCGGATGCCCAAGCCCTGAATTTACCGGTAAATGTGGTAGATACACCGGCGCTTTGCACTTACATTACCCCTGCGATTATCGACCGCTCGCCGCTGGTGATTGCAGTGTCCAGTGGCGGTGAAGCGCCGGTACTCGCACGCTTGGTGCGTGCAAAATTAGAGACATTAATTCCAGCGAGTTATGGAAAATTAGCGCAGTTGGCCAGCTCATGGCGCGATCGTGTGAAAGCGCGTTTTGATGATGGCGATAGCCGCCGCAAATTTTGGGAAAAAATTCTGCAAGGCCCTGCTGCTGAATTAACGTTTAACGGGCAACAAGCAGCGGCGGATGAATTAATTGCGCGTGAATTAGCGGGCGATCAAACCCAGCTGACTCAAGGTGAAGTCTATTTGGTGGGCGGCGGCCCCGGTGATCCGGAGCTCTTAACCCTGCGCGCGTTGCGTTTAATGCAGCAGGCGGATGTTGTGCTCTATGACCGTTTAGTATCAGACGGTGTGATGGAATTAGTGCGCCGTGATGCCGAGCGTATTTATGTGGGCAAGCGCCGCAATGAACACGCCATGCAGCAGGAAAATATTAATCAGTTGCTGGTGGATTTGGCCAAAGAGGGCAAACGTGTATTGCGTTTAAAAGGCGGCGACCCGTTTATTTTTGGTCGCGGCGGTGAAGAAATTGAATTACTGGCGCAACACAATATTCCTTTCCAAGTGGTGCCTGGTATTACCGCTGCCTCTGGCTGTGCTGCTTATGCGGGTATTCCATTAACGCATCGCGATTATGCCCAGTCTGTGCGTTTTGTTACTGGTCATTTGAAATCAGACGATACTAATTTACAGTGGCCAGAGTTGGCGAATCCAACCCAGACACTGGTGTTTTACATGGGGCTGGTAGGGTTAAAAGAAATTTGTGAATCCCTGATTGCACATGGTCGTGCGGCCAATACTCCGGTTGCTTTGATTGAAAAAGGCACCACGCAGCAGCAACGTGTTCTTGTATCGGATTTAACATCTATCGCTGATGTTGTTGCGGCCAATGATGTACATGCCCCTACATTATTTATTGTCGGTGAAGTGGTGCAGTTGCATGAAAGTTTGCGCTGGTTTACACCACAAATAAAAAACGCCTGATTGCTCAGGCGTTTTTACTTTCTTTTTCTTAACATTAAACATTAAGTGTTCGATTTCTCTTTGGTTTTTGCCAATGAGATGAGTACCGAACTACCTATTAATGTAGCCACTACCGCCAATGAAATTCCAACAGGAATTTTATAAATATCAATCATCATCATTTTAATACCGATAAATACCAGCACCAGCGCTAAACCATATTTCAGGTAGCTGAATCTATCCGCCATATCCGCTAATAAAAAGTACATGGCACGCAGACCCAAAATAGCGAATATATTCGACGTTAAAATAATAAATGGGTCAGAAGTAATCGCAAAAATAGCGGGAATTGAGTCTACAGCAAAAATCAAATCCGATATTTCTACCATCACCAAGGCTAGAAACAATGGGGTCATCATGCGTATGCCATTTTCCGTAACAAAGAAACGCTCACCTCTGAGTTCGGTAGTAACGGGGTAGTGGTTTTTAATCCACTTGATGAGAGGGTTGTTTTCCAAATGTACTTCTTTGTCAGCCATCCACCACATTTTGATACCGGTGAATAACAAAAAAGCACCGAACAAATACAGCATCCAGTGGAATTGTTCAATCAGCCACACACCCGCAAAAATCATAATAGTGCGCATCACAATCGCACCCAGCACACCGTAGGTGAGTACACGTTTTTGCAGCTCAAATGGGATGGCAAAAAAATTAAACAGCATCAGCCAGACAAAAACGTTATCCACGGCGAGTGATTTTTCTACCAAATAGCCCGTCAGGTATTCCAGTACTTTGGTGTTAGCCAATTCACGCGTGTAGTGATGATCCAGGTACCACCAAAGTCCGGCACCAAACAGCATGGCCAGCGTTATCCAAATCAACGACCAGGTGCCGGCCTCTTTGAGTGAAACCCGGTGTTGTTTGCCGCCGCCCACAAACACCAGATCAATTAACAAAACGACAATCACCAGCCCGAAAAAAATCGCCCAGAGCAGTGGAGTTCCAACGCTGATGTTTTGGCTGACAGGGGTGATGGTTTCTGCAGAGGCAATTGCCGGAAGTAGCAAAAGCAAGAGTGGGGTTACTAGTTTACGCATGATAGCTCCGTCATTAATGGATTGAAAACGCAATGACGGAAGGAAAACGAACATAAAAGGAAGCCTTTGTCATTGCGACAAAGGTCTCGTTCACAAGGTGCTACTGCTTACCTTGCCCGCGCGGCCGGAGCTAAACGACTCGTATTGACGACATGCGCGGCGGGAACTACTCCCCTTCGTTCGGCCAGTATAAAAGTTGTTATCTTAGGGTCAAGTGTGGCGTGATTTTTTAAGGCTGAACAAGGAAAAAACTATTGATAATGGCTGTCTAAAATGTGATCAGAATGCCATTTTTTTGATGTCGCATTAATTAGGCTTCAAGTAAGGCCAATTAAAGCCGATAAATTGACTGTAACTTGCAGATACAGGTGAACTCATGGTTTATCTAGGCCCCATCCAACCCCGACCAGTTTCAGTAAAAGTGCCCAGTCGCCCAACGACTACCACGGCAGTGACTCCTTATGCCAATGAGAACCAGCAACAACCCTCTGCCGGTTTGGGCGCTATAGGCCCCCCGGGGGGAGTAGAGCGCCGCAAAGGGGATCGTCGCAGTAAGTCAGATCAAACTATTGTGGAAACACGGGCCGGGCGCGATCGTCGTCATTCCCCGGCAACTAGCGTTAATATTTCCATTTAAATACTCAGGGATGTTCAACAGATAATTTTCACCGGCACTGATTTAAATGCCGGTGTTTTGCTGCGCGGATCGTGATGGGTGGCAATCAGTACATTTGCTTCAGGGTAATAGGCCATTACATTGCCGCGTGGCACATCAAAAGCAAATACTTTGACAGCTTTCATTTCACCTTGGGCAGATTTCAGGTTAACCAAATCCCCTGTGCGAATAGCTAAATCTTCCATATCTTTTTGATTCATTAATACCGACCAGCGAGTGTCGGTGCCGCGATAGGAATCGCTCTCTTCATAAATAATCGAATTAAATTGCCCTTCACTGCGAATGCTGGCTAATACAAAAGGATACTCCGCGCTTGCAACGGCAGCGGGCAATTCGCCAACTTGAAATTGTGCTTTGCCGCCCGGGGTGTGAAACTTTGGCGATGCCAAGAGGCGATCTTGAATCGTAAATTCTTGTTTGGTTTGCGCTATATCTTTTAATTCCCCCATGCCGGGAATGGTGGCGGCTATAGCCGCGCGAATAGAGTCATGTTGTTTTAATTGTTGAAAATCCAGCGGGCAATCAGGCAGCAAGCGTTTGCCCAATTCACACAAAATTTCCACTTCTGGTTTGACGTTGTGCAGGCGATGAATGCCGCCATCACTCAAGCGTACATAATTAAACATGGACTCTTGTGTGGTGGGTTGCCATTCCTCATCGCGGGCAGTAACGGGTAGGATCAGCGCCTCACTGGTTTCCATGCCGGTGACATGCCCAAGGTTCAGGGTTGTTGTTAAATACACTTTAAAACCGATCTTATCGAGCGCGGCTTTGGCCCAGTCGCTGTTGGGCGTCGCGGCAAATAAATTGCCTCCCATAATCAATGCGGCATCTATTTCACCGGCGTGAGCTGCGCGCAAACAGGCCAGTGTATCCATACCCGCTGTGCGTGGCAGGGCTGCGCCTGTGTGTTGCTCCAGCTGTTGTAAAACATCCTCCGCCAAAATGGGTTTAACACCCACTGTGCCTATGCCTTGAACATTGCTGTGACCGCGCAGTGGCAATAAACCTGCCGCGGGTTTGCCGAGCATGCCGCGCAGCAAGGCCAGGTTGGCAATGGCCTCGACATTTTCTACACCGTGCAGGTGATGGGTAACACCCATGCCCCAAGCAAAAATAGCGCGCTCGGCTTTGGCGTAGTGGTGTGCAAGTTCTTCTATTTTTTGTTGGCTCACACCGCAAAAATCTACGAGCTTTTGCCAGGGTGTTGTTTCAATGTCCTCTTTGAAGGCTGCAAAGTTATGGGTGTGCCGGGCGATAAAATCAGTGGCTATTTTTTCGTTTTCAATAAGTGCTTTGGCGATGCCTTTTAACAGCGCCAAGTCGCTGCCAATCTTGGGTTGCACATAATCTGAAGCAATCCAGCTGCCGCCACTCAACATGGATTTTGCACTTTTGGGCACCGCAAAACGCACCAGCCCCGGTTCTTTGGCCGGGTTAATCACAATCACTTGTCCGCCGCGCTCGCGACAATTTTTTAATTGATGAATAAAACGCGGATGATTGGAGGAGGGGTTGGCGCCTATCACAAAAATACAATCGCAGTTGCCTACATCCTCTAGCGATACTGTGGCAGTGCCGCTACCAATTACATTCTGTAAACCTACGCCGGTGGCTTGATGGCAATAATAGGAACAGTTGTTGACGTTGTTGGTGCCGTACAAACGCGCCAGTAGTTGCAATACAAAACCGGCTTCGTTGGAGGAGCGGCCGGAGGAATAAAAAAAACTGCGGGATGCATCAGTTGCAGAAAATGCACGGGTCATTTTGTCCAGCGCAAATTCCCAGCTTACCGGCGTGTAACGATTGCTCTCGGCAGATTTAAATAAGGGGTTATTTAATCGCCCCAGGTGCTCAATTTCATAAGCGCTGAGTTGTTTGAAATCATCCAGCGTGTGGGCAAATAAATCTTCGGGAATGGCGGGTTGTATATCGGTGGATTGTGCCTGGATACTTTTATTGCAGACGGACGGAAATTCGTCTTTTTCGTTGGTCATGCCACCGCGCTGGCCACCCATGCCCAGCCCACAGGCTTTGCAGGTATTTTTACTGTTGAGGGCTTTGGCAGAGTTCAGTAAACCAATGCGCGCAACAGTTTTCAGCGTGTACAAGACCTTTTTAGGGCCTCCTCCAACAATACTGATAGGTTCGGCAGGTGTTGAATCTGAAGCGGACATAGGTAGCTACCAAGAGGAAAATAATTACCGAGGGTAGGGCGCTTTTGGGGTGATTGCAATACGTTAAATTACGGCTTTCTTGTAGAATCGGTCAGCTATTTATTTTATGGATCTGCTTTATGCCGCACATAGTAATTTTGGAAGATGAACCCAGTATTGCCGAGAGTCTAGTCTTTGTATTGCAAGCCGAGGGGTTTACCACCCATTGGGAAATGCTGGCGACCAAGGCATTGGCCTATGTCAAAGCGCAATCAGTCGATTTAATGATTATGGATGTTGGCTTGCCGGATATGACCGGCTTTGAAGCCTGCAAACAATTGCGTAAATTTTCAGAATTGCCGGTGATTTTTTTAACCGCGCGCGGCGATGAATTGGATCGGGTGGTAGGTTTGGAAATTGGGGCAGATGATTACGTAGTAAAACCTTTTAGCCCGCGGGAAATAGCCGCGCGTGTTAAAGCGATTTTGAAACGCAGCCTGCCACGGCAAGACTTATCTGCTGTTGTTAATGCCAGTTCTGAATTGAATAGGGATAAAAATCCGGTGGCCGAGTTCAGCCTGGATATCGAGCGAAAATCCATTTATTACCAGCAGCAGTTACTCAGTCTCACGCGTTTTGAATATTGTCTGCTAGAGATGCTAATCACCCAGCCGGGGCGAGTATTTAGCCGCGAGCAATTACTCGGTGCCGCCGGTGTAACCCTGGATGCCGGATATGACCGCAGTATTGACAGCCATATAAAATCCCTGCGCGCTAAATTGCGACAAATCAATCCCGCTGCTGAGCCGATAAAAACCCAGCGCGGTTTTGGTTATTGCTATCAACCGGACGCACGCGAATGTCGCTGAGTTTACGCATATTCATTATTTACATGCTCTTTGTGGCGCTGTGCAGTTATTTTGTGCTGCGCACAGTGATGGAAGAAATTCGCCCGGGCGTCCGGCAAACGACGGAAGAGACCTTGGTTGATACGGCAAATTTACTCGCTGAATTTTTACGCGAGCCTATGTTGAAAAATCAAATCGACCAGCATTTTTATGCCGATATTTTTCGCGCTTACGGCCAGCGCACACCCAATGCCAATATTTGGGGTGTCAACAAGTTTGCAGTTAATCACCGTATTTACGTTACTGATCGCACAGGCATAGTTTTATTGGACTCCAGCAATATAGCGGTCGGGCAAGATTACTCGCGCTGGAATGATGTCTATTTAACCTTGCAGGGAAAATACGGGGCGCGTTCATCCCAGGAGCAGGAGGGTGATGAAAGCGCGAGCATTATGTATGTAGCAGCACCCATTAAAAATGGCGATGAAATTATTGGTGTTGTTTCTGTCGCTAAACCCAATCGCAGTGTGCAACCTTTTATTGAACGCACCCAGCGGCGCCTGGGTATGTTGGGTGGTGCATTAATTTTATTGGGGCTGCTGAGCGGTGCGTTATTTTCCTGGTGGTTGAGCCGAGAGCTGCGCAAGTTGCGCGAATATGCGGTGACGGTGAGCCAGGGTGAGCGCGCAACCATTCCCGAGGGCAAAATTGCCAGCGGGGAGTTGCGTCAACTGGCGCAGGCGCTGGAATCCATGCGCAGTGAATTGGATGGCAAAGCCTATATTGAACGCTATGTGCAAACCCTTACCCATGAGTTAAAAAGTCCCTTGGCAGCAATTCGTGCCAGCGCTGAATTATTGCAGTCACCCCTGTTGGATGCCCCGGGGCAGGAACAGCAGCGCCAGCGTTTTATTGCAAATATCGATAGTGAAAGTTTGCGCTTGCAGCAGTTAATTGAGCGCTTGTTAAATCTGGCTCTGGTGGAGCAGCAACAAAGTTTGCATGACCCGGAGACTCTGGATTTGAACGAGTTATGTAATCAACTGCTCGATACACACAGTGCGCGTATCCTGCGTCAATCAATCCAACTCCAAAAAGATTTTGCAGCCGATGCAAAACTCAAGGGCGAGGCATTTCTGTTGCGCCAGGCAATTAATAATCTGCTCGAAAATGCGCTGGATTTTACACCGCAGGGTGGCTGCATTTTGGTGCGGACCCGTCGGCAGGGCGCCAGACTTCAGTTGTTGATCACCAATCAAGGTGAGCCTATTCCAGATTTTGCTGTTGCACGTTTGACGGAGCGTTTCTTCTCCCTACCACGGCCAAGTACGGGCAAAAAAAGCACGGGTTTGGGGCTGAATTTTGTGCAAGAGGTGATGGATTTGCACGGCGGTTCGCTCCGGGTTAGCAATGTCCAGCTTGATCTTGCGCGGTCTGATCACACTCCGGTCACAGACACAGGTGTTGCGGCTGTGGAAGCATGTTTGGAATTCAACGCAGGGTGACTTAACGCAAACTAATACAATTATTTACAGCTCCGGCAAGCCGATAAAAATAGAGTGCGGGTTTTATAAAAATGGCTATTTATTTGTACGTAAAAATATGGCCTGTATAAAATTAACCCTGCTGGAGTTACTTATGCTGATTCGGCTGAAATTGTTGTTGGTTATCCTTGCCTTTTTTTCCTTGACGGCCTGTAAAGACCTGCTGTCAAAACCTCTCGCCAGTGCAACTGTGCCGGATTTACCCAAACCTCTGGTGGGTGATTGGCTGAGCGAAGATGGCAGTAAACGCTTGAGTATTACCAAAGGTGGCGGGCAGGATTGGTATCAGTTCCGCTATCAGGAGGGCGCTAAGAAAACCGAGGGCCGTTTTGTGGTTTCCTATTTTAAACAGCGCATGGTGTTCAACCTCAACCTGGCTACAGTACGTATCGATAACAAGCCAGTGATTAATAGTGATATGCCTGTGTATTTATTGATGGGGGCCATAGTGGATGAGGAAAATCTACAAATTGCGCCGGCACAAATGGACAAATTTGAAAAACATTTTGCCGATTATTTTTATGCCTCGCCCATAGATACCAAAACCCTGTGTAAACAGGCAGCAAGCTCCTGTTCAGAGAATTTCACCGCTGGCAATTTGTTGTTGTCCAAACGCCTGCGCAAATTCAACGATGAATTTATGAAAAAATATCGCACGGTATTTCCGCGCCGCGATGAAATCGTATTTGTACGTCAGTGATCCACTTGGCACACAGCGAAAAGCCGGTTCGCTGTGTGCTGCTTAGAACCCTCGCGGTTGCACAGAATCTTCACCTAATCTCCATATTCCCCCCATCAAATATCCATTTTGCTAGCGAATACTGAGCCTTATTAACCTCAAGGAGCTTAGTATGACTCGTTCACTGTTATATAAATTTTTGGCTATTGGTGTATTAATCCTGTTGCTGCTCATTCCGTTGGCAATGATTGGTAATTCGATTGACGAGCGGCGCGCTTATAGCGAGCAAGTGGTACAGGATATAGCGCGCAGTTCGGCCTACAGTCAAACACTGGTTGGGCCGATATTGGTGATTCCCTACCGTAAAAAGGAGCGCTACTGGACGTTTAACGATGCGAAAGAAAAAGTATTTCAGGAGCGCGTAGTTGAAGACCGGCTGTATTTTTTTCCTGAGCGCTTTCGCTTGCAGGGGGCGTTAAAAGGGGAGTCGCGCCAGCTGGGTATTTATAGCGCACGGCTATACCATGCCGATACTACTCTTGATGGCCATTTTTCTCTGCCAGTGAATTTTGGCATCAGGGTAAATTTAGCGGATTACACTTTTGATACACCATTTGTCGCTGTGGGTATTAGTGATACTCGCGGTATTAGAAATTCATTGCAGTTGGTGTTGAATCAACAAACCTATGAGTTTGAGCCGGGTAGCCAGTTAAAAATATTGGGTGATGGGGTTCATGCCCGCCTGCCGCAACAGCTACTTTCTGCGGTATATAACCAGCCCCAGATAATACCTTTTTCATTTAAATTAATGCTGCAGGGTACAGAGCAGTTTCATGTGGCGCCGATAGGAAAGGAAACCCATGTAGAGCTGCAGTCTGACTGGCCACATCCACGTTTTTTAGGCGATTTCTTGCCGGTTGAACGCAGCATTAGTGATGCTGGCTTTAGCGCCCGTTGGCAAACGTCCTACTTCTCCACCAATTTTTATGAATACTTTATGGCCTGTGCCGGGAGCGGTCAATGCGAACCATTCCAGCAGCGGCGCTTGGGCGTAAGTCTGTTGGAGCCAATAAACCTTTATGTAAAAAGTGATCGGGCCATTAAATATGCGCTTTTATTTATTGCACTTACTTTCGCCAGTTTCTTTTTATTTGAAATTTTAAAACGCTTGCAGGTTCATCCGGTTCAATATGCATTAGTGGGTTTGGCCTTGGCATTCTTTTATTTGCTGTTACTGGCGTTATCGGAGCATATTGCCTTTGTGGTTGCTTACGCTATTTCGGCATTTGCATGTGTGTTGTTGATTGGTTTTTATGTGTCCCATGTGTTGCAAAGTATGCGGCGCGGTATTGGGTTTAGCGCAGGTTTGGGGTTTTTATACCTACTGCTTTATGGCTTGTTGAGCGCAGAAGATTATGCGTTATTAATGGGAGCTTTGCTGCTGTTTGCCGTCTTGGGTTTGTTTATGTTGTTAACCCGCAAAGTGGATTGGTATTCAGTGGGTGCACAGAAAATATCTGGCCGTGCAGTGCAGGAGTCATAAAGTGATCGAGCTTATTGCATCCTGCCTGATTGTTGGTTTACCGCTCGCCCTGGGCATGGTGTTTACTTATTGTTTATGGAGCAGGGGCTGGGTGGGAAGGTTAGTATTGGCTGCTGTGGTTTTGTTTATGGGTTCAGAGGTTTATGCGTTGAAGTATCCGCAGAAACAATTGAAAGAGAATTATGCGCGGGTAATTGGTTGATTGTCTGCGTGGACTGTTGGTTGTTAAATCGTAGCTTGGGTTAGCGGCGAGTTTAACGAGTCGCGTAACCCAATATTCTGTGTGCGATGGTACTGCTGTTGGGTTACGAGGCTCGCGCTGCTCACCTCTAACCCAACCTACAGTGGTTTATTTTAAAATGGCTTCGATTTTTGCAAGTTCATCTGCACTAAATGCCAAGTTGTTTAATGCAGCCACCGAGTCATCAATTTGCGCCGGGCGACTGGCGCCAATCAAACAGGTGGTAACGGCGTCGTTGTTCAGCGTCCAGGCAATGGCCATTTGCGCGAGCGATTGACCGCGTGTTTCCGCCAATGCATTGAGTGCTTGCACCTTTTGCAGTTTTTCCGGAGTGATGTCTTTGTTGTTTAAATAAATCAACTCGGGGCGCGCTGCGCGTGAATCGGCCGGAATGCCGTTCAAATATTTGTTGGTCAATACGCCCTGTGCCAGTGGCGAGAACACAATCGAGCCAACCCCTTCTTGTTTCAATACATCGGTCAGGCCGTTTTCAATCCAGCGATCAAACAGGTTGTAGCGCGGTTGATGAATCAGCAGCGGTGTGCCCAGTTCGCGCAAAATACGCGCCGCTTCTTTGGTTTGCTCCGGTTGGTAATTGGAAATACCAACATAGAGCGCACGGCCCGAACGCACAATGTAATCCAGTGCCTGCATGGTTTCTTCCAGCGGCGTTTCCGGGTCCATGCAGTGGTGATAAAAAATATCAAAATATTCAAGGCCAGTGCGCTTCAAGCTTTGGTCGCAACTGCTCACCAAATATTTACGCGAGCCGCCAATCCCATAGGGGCCGGGCCACATGTCGTAACCCGCTTTACTGGAAATAATTAATTCATCGCGATAATGCGCAAAATCCTGCTTGAAAATATTGCCAAAGGTGGATTCTGCCGAGCCAAAGTTGGGCCCGTAGTTGTTGGCTAAATCAAAATGGGTGATGCCTAAATCAAACGCGCGGCGCAGCATATTGCGGGCGTTGGCTTGTGAATCTACCGCGCCAAAGTTTTGCCACAAACCCAGCGATAAGCGTGACAAGCGCAGGCCACTTTTGCCACAGCGTTGATACTTCATGGTTTTGTAACGGTCGGGGTGGGCGACGTAAATCGGGTTGGGCTCGTGCGTAATCATGTTATTCCTGCCGGAGAAGAGTGTTGTTGGATCGATAAGATTCTTGTGGTTATTGGCGGGCGATTTTACTCGAAAGGTGCGTCAAGCGTGCGCTTGGAGTGTAAAGATTGGAATGTAAAGAAAAGCCACCTGCATTGGCACTGCGTAAAAAAATCCCCGCAGCGAGCGGGGATTTGTGTACAGGGTCAGGGCTTATACAGCCAGTGGTTGCAATGAATTAGTGGTTGTGGCCCTTGCCTTTACCATTGCCTTGCCCCTTACCTTTGCTGGGGTGGTCATGCCGGTCGTGGTGGCGCTCCTGATCTTCATGATAATGCTCGTCATATTCGGCCGAGCGGACAAAATACACCGGGCGGTCACAGGCGTGGTATTTGCTGCAGTGTTTGCCCCAATTTTTAGCGTGACCTGGGGGTACATGCAGGTACACCGGGCGGCTGCGGGCATAACGCGAGTCGGTGACAATCAGCATAGGGTCGCGGTAATAAACATTCGGGCGTGAATCGTTGCCAATTTCAACACGGCCATAAACACCCGGCGCAACTTCTTTTTCCAGGATGACGCTAATGCCCAAATCGTCGGCGTTTGCGGTGGATGTCGCCAATACGCCCAAGGCAAGTAGCCAGCTGTGCAAAATCTTGTTGTTCATGGTGGGATACCTCTGGTTGCTCTTGTTGTGGTTTGCTTGAAACCTGGGTCTAGCCTAGTCGGTTACGGGTGTGAATTCCGTGGGCTGGCGCAAATTACAACAAATAAATCCATAAATGGTGATATTTACCCCACATAGTGATTGGCGTGATCTATCAACAAGAGCCCCCAGATAACCAACACACAGAGGTTGCCCAGGGTGTAAGCGCGAAAACGATTGATCACATCATTAGTTGTTAAGTGGATAAGGCTGTGGGCCAGGCGCGCCAACACAAATATCCAGGCGGCTACTATCATTGCACTGCTGTCAGTACCCATGGCGATGGCGGTGGCTCCCGCGGCATAAAAGAGCACAGGGATTTCAAACAAATTGCTGTAGTTGCGCGCGGTTTGGGTGATCTCATCCGGCATATCGCCCGTGTTCAAGCGAAATTGGCTGAGCCTTACACTGCCGGTTTTGACCGCTTTGAGGCGCAGGAACAACAGGCGAAATGCCACCAAAAATGTCAGTAACACCATGGCAAACATGGGGTAGATCATGGGGGTACTCCTCGGTCTTATTGGGGGGGAACTGTCCAACTATAGTCCAAATCCACGGCGCAAAAAGTCAACTCACGGCGGCAGGGTTGGGTTTGAGGCGGCGGGCAGTGAGCAGTGCCATGGCGACTTAAAACCCGCGCAGGGGACAAGTGCGTGTTCTGGCACTATAATGCCTGCCTTCGCGAGCAGCCCGGGTTGCTCCCTCGTTATTGATTCAATCGCTAATTCATAAACATCACCACAAGGTAGATTCATGATTATCAAGCCAAAAGTCCGCGGTTTTATTTGTACCAATGCGCATCCACAAGGCTGTGCTGCCAATGTTCAAGAGCAAATCGCTTTCACCAAAGCCAAAGGCCCCATTGCCGACGCACCTAAAAAAGTGCTGGTGCTGGGCTGCTCAACCGGTTTTGGTTTGGCCTCACGCATTACTGCGGCCTTTGGCGGCGGTGCCGATACTTTGGGTGTATGTTTTGAGAAAGAGCCGAGTGAGAGCAAAACCGCTACCGCCGGTTACTACAACACCTCTGCATTTCACGATGCCGCAAAAGCAGAAGGCTTGTACGCACACACCATTAATGGCGATGCCTTCTCTGACGCTTGCAAAGAGAAAGTGATTGCCGAGCTGAAAAACAGCATAGGTAAGGTGGATTTGGTGATTTACAGCCTTGCATCCCCACGCCGCACCGACCCGAAAACCGGTGAAGTTTATAACTCGGTATTGAAGCCTATCGGTAAGGAGTACACCTCCAAAAACCTGAATACCGATACCCTGAAAATTTCCGACGTGACCATCGAGCCAGCCTCTGATGAAGAGATCGCCAACACCGTTAAGGTAATGGGCGGTGAAGACTGGGAATTGTGGATCGATGCACTCAAAGGTGCCGACCTGCTCGCCGACAACTTCAAAACCGTCGCCTACACCTACCTTGGCGACAAGTTGACCTGGCCAATTTACGGCAAAGCGACTATCGGTAAAGCCAAAGAAGATTTGGATCGCGCCGCTAAAACCCTGAGCGCAAAACACGGCGGTAACGCGCGTGTTGCGGTACTGAAAGCGGTTGTTACCCAAGCCAGTTCGGCCATTCCGGTAATGCCTTTGTATTTGGCGATTTTGTTCAAAGTGATGAAAGCGCAGGGCACTCACGAAGGTTGTATCGAGCAGATCCAACGCTTGTTCAAAGAGTGTTTGTATTCCAATAATCCGCGTTTGGATGATGCCAATCGCTACCGTGTGGACGAGTTGGAACTCGACCCATCGGTGCAGCGCCCGGTAGAAGAGATCTGGGAAAAAGTGACTGAAGAAAATCTGTTTGAACTGACTGATTTTGAAGGTTATAAAACCGAATTCCTGCGTTTGTTTGGTTTTGGTATTGCCGGTGTGGATTACGATGCGGAAACCACGCCTTTGGTGCAAACCAATTTTTAATCCCTTGAGGGTTGAGTGATTGTGTGTAAATCCCTCGCTCCGGCGGGGGATTTTTTTTAGTGACTGTTAGATTGCCATCGCCTTGGAGTTTACATGCGTAAACGTATTGCAATTGATATGGATGAAACCATTTGCGACACCCTGAGTCGACATTTGGATTGGTACAACACGGAATTTAACCAAAGCCTCACCAAAGCGGATTTACACGGCAGAAAAATCTATCAAGCCGTACCGGAGGCACACCTGGCGCGAGTGCGCGCCTACCCGGATATGCCGGCGTTTTTTGAAAATATAACGCCCTACGCTAATGCGCTTGAGGTCATTCGCGAATTGCACGAACAGTATGAAGTGGTAATTGCCACCGCCGCGATGGAGCACCCCACATCCTTTGCGCCAAAATACCAATGGCTCACCCAATACTTGCCGTTTTTATCGCCCATGAATTTTATTTTTTGCGGCAAGAAAAATGTGGTGCAGGCAGATTATTTAATCGATGACAGCTCGCGTCATTTTGAAGGTTTTGTGGGGCAGGGCATTTTATTTTCCGCGCCGCATAACGCCAATGAAGTTGCGCCGGTGCGCGTGAATGATTGGTTGGAAGTGCGCAAGTATTTTTTGAAATAACGGGTATTGCTGATGATTATTGTTGCTCATCTGCGCGCGGTGCTGGTCACGGCGATTTTCTCCATCACCATCATCATGATTGCGGTGCCGGTAGTCGTTTGTGCTCTGGTGAAATTGTTGGTGCCAGTCCCCGCGCTGCGGCGCGCGATTGATCGGCTGTTGGATGCCGCCTCCAATGTTTGGATTACCTTTAACACCTGGCAGCAGGAGCACACCCTGCCCACCAAGGTAGACGTGGAAGGGCTGGGGAATCTGAGCCGCGACGAGTGGTACATGCTGATTGCCAACCACCAGTCCTGGCCGGATATTCTGGTATTGGTGCGGGCGTTTAATGCGCGTATCCCGGGGGTTAAGTTTTTTTTCAAACGCAGCCTGCTCTGGGTGCCGGTATTGGGGTTGGCGCTCTGGGGGCTGGATTTCCCCTCCATGCGCCGCTACTCCAAAGCAAAATTGGCGCGTCACCCGGAGCTAAAGGGTAAGGATGTTGAGCAGACCCGCAAAGCCTGCGAGCGCTTTCGCCATCACCCGGTCACGATTATTAACTTTCTGGAAGGCACTCGTTTTACCCCGGCCAAACACCGCCAGTTGCAATCACCTTATCGCCACCTGTTGCCAGCAAAAGCCGGCGGTCTGGCGTTTACCCTGGCGGCTATGGGCGGCCAATTGCACCGCCTGCTGGATGTCACTATCTATTACCCTGAAGGCATTCCCACCTATTGGGACTACGCCTGCGGGCGGGTAAAGCGGATTCGTGTGCACATTCGCCAGCTGCCCATTCCCGCCGATTTAATTGGCGACTACAGCGAGGATGCCGCGTTTCGCGCGCGTTTCCAGTTGTGGGTCAACCAGCTGTGGCAGGAGAAGGATGAACTGCTGGCGGCGATGATTGCGCAGGAGCAGGCGCGTAACAATTAAACCGGGTGAGGGGCTTGCTATGGGGTTATGCTGGTGGTGGAATAGTTTTTCTCCAGCAAATCTATAGGAGGCCGCATGTTCTATACCCTGAGTGATTTGTTTGCCAAGTTAGGCCTGCCCAACTCTCCGGCGGCGATTGAGGCGTTTATTGAAAAACATCGCCCTTTACCCCAAGCGGAACCTCTGGCCAGTGCCAGTTTTTGGACACCGGAGCAGGCGGCCTTTCTGCGCGAAGCCCGCCAGGAATACTCTGCCTGGGCTGAGGTAGTGGATGAACTTAATTGTTTATTGCGCGATTAAAAACCCGCATTTCCTGCCTTGAAACGACCGGCCAGTTGCCGGTCGTTTTCATTTGGCAGTCAGCTTTTCTATGTTATGGTTCCCCCTCTTTTAACCGATGTAACAGGATCGACTATGTATAAATTGACCGCTGCGCTGGTTCTTGCCGCCTCTGCCACCAGTAGTTTTGCCCAGGACGAAAAGCGCCCTTGGGAAGTAGAAGTGGATATAGGTGCTATAGCTACCTCGGGCAATACCGACACTACCAGTTTGCAATTCAAAGTAGATGCAAAACAAAACCTGGAGCGCTGGGAGAACCAATACGTATTTAATTCCCTCTTTAAAGAGGACAGCGTTAAACAGGATGACAACAGCACCCGGCGCGAAAAAACCGCTGAAAAATATTTTGGTTCAGCAAAATTTGCCTATTTGCTGGGGGTAGAAGAATCCTATCTGTTCGGTTTTGGCTCGCACACTAATGACAAATTTGGCGCCTACAAAACCTACAGCACCCTGGCCTTGGGTTACGGTAATTGGCTGTATTTCTCACCCACCTTTAATTGGTTTATTGAAGCGGGTCCGGGTTATTTTGAAGGTGAAAAGGTGACGGAGAGCGATGATCCGCTGGTGCCTGACACTATCACTGAAGAAAGTGGTGCAATGCTGCGTGCGGCAACGGCACTGGAGTGGAAGATCAGCGACAACGCAACCTTCAAACAGCTGGTGAGTGTGGAATCCGGTTCGGACAATACCCGCACCCAAAGCGAGACATCGCTGGCGACTTCGATCAATAAAAGTATGAAAATGAAAGTGGGTATCGCTGTCGCTAACGATAGCGACGTAGCGCCCGGCAAGGAAAAAACTGACACCACTACCTTTATCAATCTGGTGTATAGCTTTTAAGTGAACCCCGGTTAGCGGCATTGCCCGGGTAAACAAGGCAGATGTTGGCAATAAACGCCAGCATCTGCCTTGTTGTTTTATAATTTCATCCATTGATGGCCGCGGTTGCGGCTCCTGCTCATTTAACAAAATATTAACGACTATGGCTTCATCGCAATTTGATCGCGCTTTACTTCACCCCCGTCACTGGCCCACCTGGATTGGTTTTGGTGTTTGGTTTGTGATTGCCCAGCTGCCTTACCGCTGGCAAATGGCAATGGCCAGAGTGTTAGCGCCCCTGCTGCACCTGAATAAAAAACGCGTGAAAATGGCGCGCACGAATTTGCAGCTGTGTTTTCCGCAAAAAAATGCAGCGGAAATTGAGCAGTTACTGGAAGCCAATTTGCAATCCACCGCCATGGCAGTATTTGAAACGGGCATAGGTTATTTCTGGTCAAAGCCGCGGCTGCGCAAATTATTTTCCATCACCGGCCTTGAGCATATAGAGCAGGCCAAAACTGAAGGGCAGGGGGCGCTTTTGCTCAGCTTGCATTTCACTACACTGGACATCGGCAGCGCTATGCTTGGCGTCTGCGTGAATTACGATGGCATGTACAGTCCGCATAAAAATAAAGTGTTTGATTATGTGCAAAAAGTTCGCCGCGAAGCCTATGTAAAAGAAGGCATAGCAATCAGCCGCGACAATGTGCGGGCGATGGTGGCGCAGCTGCGCAAAGGCCGGATGATTTGGTATGCACCCGACCGCGATTTAGGCCCAAAGGTTTCGGTATTTGTTCCCTTTTTTGGTGTGCCTGCCGCAACCGTTACCGCGACTGCACAATTTGCGCGTATGGGGCGCGCCCAAATTATTCCCTTCTCCCAATACCGTCGCGCTGATGGCACAGGTTATGACGTGGTGATTCACCCACCGTTTGAAAACTACCCCAGCGGCGATGAATTAGCCGATGCGCGCCGCGTCAATGAATTTGTCGAACAGGAAATTTTAAAAGCGCCAGAGCAGTATTTGTGGGCCCAGCCGCGTTTTAAAACACGGCCGGAAGGCGCGGCAAAAGTTTATTAATCTGTTTTATTGAATTGTAGTTTATTGATTTGTAGTTTCGGGCGCGGTGGTTTGGCCGGCTGGTGCCGGTTGGTCGGAATAATGTACGCGCCCGTTTTCATCCGTCCAGCGATAAATTTGAGTGGGCTTTTGGTTTTGCTCCGCGTTGGATTCGCCCGCTGTTGCCGGCTGCTGGGTGTCTATATCAATCACTTCATAATTGCTCATTCCGTTTAGGGGAATAGGCTCCTGATTAAAAATAATTTGCGTGAGCTGATTCAGTTTGGGGTTTAGCATCAGCGGCAATTTATTGGGCGAATTTAATTGCTGCTGAAACTCCGGGTCATTCACAATCGCGATAATGCGCGGGTCGTGTTTAATCAGTTGTACGCGGTTCCAGGCGAGCACCATTTTTTCTGCAGCAGCCTGGGCACCCGCATCGCTATTCACATCGGACTGCGCCATTAATGCCTGCATGCTCGGGTTTTCAATCAAGGCTTTAAATTCCGGGTTGCGCATCAGCGCCTGGGTATCGCCAGTTGTCAGCAGCGATTGAATCGTTTCATCCGCCATCAGGCTTTGCATCTGCCCGCTGTTAGTCATCTCCTGCACGTGGGCAAGCATAATTTGCGGGTCTTGCACAAACGCTTTGGTAACCTGGCTTGCGGTTTTATCTTCCACTGCCAAATCCACCGCCGTTGCCGCGGCTGCGCCCATTAATTTTTTTGCGCTGGCTTCAATAAATGAATCCCTGCTGCGCTCCAAATCCCGCAGTGTGGGGACGCCCGGGGCAGTGGTCCCGTTTGTTGTGGCACTTGTCGGGTTTGCGCTGGCAATTGAATCAGTTTCAAGGTGTTGGGCAGGCAGCGGTTTGGGGGTTAATACCAGCCCCATCAAATACACCGCCAGTAAACCCGCCAGTGCGCCCACTAAAACACCTACACCAGCGCCGCCAATTTTTGAGCTGGTTGTTGCCGCATCGCTTTCAGGCACTAGCTTGCCAATATGTGTCAGTGCAAACGCCACAATAAAACTGACCAACAAAAAAATACCGGCGCCGGCAACAAAATACACAATCACACCGGTCAGCAGGGTGTGTTGCATGAGCAGCGCTGCCACGGCCGGAGTAAAAATCATCGCAGCAGGGTAGGCGACAATCCAACTTAAAATTCGGGTAATGGAACCGATAAATCCCTTTTGATAACCGCGCCAGGTGAAAAAAATCAGTAGCGCAAAAAATACCAGGGTAGTGACTTGCATGGTTGCTTCCTTATTCGGGTTCTTTATCGATAAAAGTAAAAAATAAATTCAGAAAATAAATTAAAAAGCGGCGCCAGTTGTTACCACTCAAGCCGCAGGTTGCGCTGTATTTCTTGGGTAAACGCGGCCGATACGCCAGCCCTGCGTGCGTAATCCGGCCACTGGCTTACCACGTCTACTACCTGCGCAATAATTTGTTTGGCTTCTTTGGTGAAGTTGCTAATTAAACTGGCAGCGCTTAATAAATCGTCCCGTGTAAAGTTATCGCGTTTGCCATTTAAGTTCAGCTGGTGTGAATTCACCCAGGGCGATCCCGGTTTGTAGCTGTAGGCAACATCAAAGGCGGGAGCTAACTGCCATGAGCTGCGCGGGCCGGGCAGGATAAAACCAAAATTCTTGCTGTGGTCGTCATGGTTGCGCGCCACTATGTTAAACACCATACGACGATAAATTTCTATTGCTTCCGCGCGCGTTAAACGCAATTGGCGTGCTACCGCAAATAATTGCTCGTAACTGTAAAAGCCCGGTTTTTTAAAATCGGCATGATCCATAGCGCAGAGCGATTGATAGTGCACTTTGTGATTGCCAATGCGATCAAAACGGCGCGTTAGAAAGTGGGCGCGTTCACCGTCCACTAATAATTCGCAGTCTGTCATCTCAATGCCGGCGGCGCTGGCCATTAAATAATAAGCGTATTCCATGCGGCCAAAACCCTGGGGGTCGCCAAAAGTTTCGCGGTTGCTGCCTTGTTCAACTACACCATCAAACTTTAATAAGTAGTGCTCAAAGCCCTCTGGCGCATCCACCTGGCCGGAGCGAATTTCATTGCGCTGTGCATTAATCGCCACCAGCGCTTTGGCACGCGCGCCGCCGGCAGAAGTGCCCACCTGCAGGATTGCGGTTAAATCGTCATGCCCTTTGTGTTGCAGCGCGCTGGCCAAACCCGCGCGCTGGTCCAGCACCTGTTGCGCCATGGCAATCAGCGATTCCAATTCCAGTTTGTTATTCGGCTGGCGGGTTTGGCGCAGGGCGGGCGCATATTCCAGTGCGCCCATGCCGCGTTTGCCGCTGTAAAGCAAACGCTCCAGCGGGTTAAAACTGTGCGGGTCGCGCCCGTTGCGGGCGAGCCAGGCATTAATGACCGCGTTGCCAAAATCGTCGGGCAGGGTATCGGCAAAACAGGCCGGCAGGCCTTTGTAAGTATCGCGGTTCAGTTGGGGGAAATGAAAAATCCGGCTGGCTGCCGGTTGGGGCAGGCTGGGCATGTGCAAAGGCGCAATCTGCACACCGGTACTGGCCCACTCAGGTGTGTATTCAAAGGTTGCAGTGGCAGTATCGGGCGACCAGGCCAGCGCGCCCACTAACTTGTCCCACAGCCAGACTTCAGCAAGGTTCTGCATTACCAATCCAACCCTTGTTCGTCAGCACCAGTCGCCGCCTGCGCACCGCGCGGCTGGCGCACCCGCTGCCGCTGTTTGCCACGCAACTTCAACTGCTCAAGCGGGCTGGGCGCCGGCTCTGGCAGGAAGTTATCCAGCTGATCCAACGCATTCAACGCGCGCAGCGCCGCAATCAGGTTTTCCAACTTACCGCCGCCGGCCACCAGTTGGCGATAACTCTTGGCAGTAATACCAATCTCATCCGCCAGCATTTGCTGGGTAAAGTTGCGCGCCAACCGCAAACGCTCAAGGCGCTCACCCAGCGCGGCAGCAATCGCCTTATTAGTCATGGCTTCGTAGTTCATAAAAGTTACTTTATTGCCCTTTAATCGCCTTTATAAAACATTAAAGTTAAATTTATACCTATTATTTAATATAAGCAATATAGTTAAATAAGGTGCTTTTAAGTGAAAATATCAGCTTAAAAGGTATTTAAGTATCTATTAATGGTTTTTTATTGACTGAATAATCTCATCGTCTTTTCATTAACCCTTGGGGTTGGCTTGTAATGTGACGTTATTCACATTTGCATTCCCATCGACTAAGCTCCCAAAAACCCAACGGGACGACATGCCATCAGGCTCACCCACAGGAACTATTTCATCGGATGACGTAGTGACCCCTCCGCTGTTCTACTTCCCTCGTGCGCGCGATTGCGTTCATCCATCCCTTCACCTTCGGTGCCACACACCGAACGGAAAAGCGTTCAAAGGAATAAGCATGGAAATAGCGTTAAGTGAAACAGGTTTGCCCATCAGTTTTGCATCAAGGCGAAATTCATATGGATTCTGAAGAAATAAAAATAAAAATTTTTGGTAAAGACCAGAATTCCGATTTAGATGAAAACTACTATGAATCATTTTTTAATTTGGCTTTACCAAATGGCTTTGCGTTTTGGAATGAAAAAGATTTGGATTACAGAGAGCCGTTGATTCGGGGATTGCCGGAGTAGGTTGGTGGTGAGTTTACGAACCCCAACAGATTGAGGGGTGGAATTGTGCCCAAAGCGGAAATTTGTTGTCGTCCTACAAATAGCTATCAACTTTTGGGTTTAATTGATCTTAAAATTAATAGTCAAGACTGAATGCAGGAAAAACTAATGAGTGAAGGATTGAGCACGGAACAAGAACTATTTAATGAATTAGAGATGTTGTGTAAATCGCCTGGTTACTTTCATGTAATTGCTTACTTTTGTTTCAGGGATAACACAATAAAGTATGTAGAAGGAGAGATGGGTGTTGATGATGTGATGCAGCAGTTTTCTATGGAAAGACTCGTTCGCACAGAAATATCAACATTAATAGGGTTGGCGTGCAAAGGTGATCTTGATATGACCCATCCTGGGCCAAAAAAAATTCAAGAATACATCGACCTTACACAGTCGCTTCTGGATGACCTACATAAATCTATGATGCCTCCAATGCATGAAATTTTTCATAGACCCGAAACAGGAGAGGCTACCTATAACCCTTTTAGCAGAGGAAAATTATTAAGGGAATCGATTTTTTATGGCGGAGAATCTGCATACAATTTCCAGTATAGAGATCTATCCATTAGGAAATATCAAAATGACAATATTTGGTTTGTAGAAAATAAGGGGTATTCTATTGAGCAGGCTGAAAAAATAGTCTCCGGGTTACTACTTTTGCAAAACGACAAGATAAGTGATCTGATTCCATCTCAATTAGATAATCTTTCTCCTGAAGCATGGACAATGCTTCCAGCTTTTATTTTCTCTATAGGAGAATTGACGGATAAATCTGGTGTTGATTTTGAAACCACAAAAAAATTAGTTGAATCCTTCGTATGCCCGAGTGGTATTAACAAAAATAATTTTTCTGCATTAGATGATTTCAACCCATTGAATGCCTATCCAATAATAAGAGTAAATGAAAGTGAATATTTGCTTTTTCAAAATTATAGTTTAATGGAGGCTTTGTACGAGACCCCTTTTTTCTGGTTCAACGCTGATGAAAACTATAAGGTTAAAGCCAGAGAGAACAGAGGGATTTTCACCGAAGATTTTGCTGCAGAAAGACTTAAACTGGTGTTTGGCGAAGACCGGGTTTTTACCAATGTTAATCTCTACAAAGGGAAAAATATAGCTGGCGAGATTGACGTTCTCGTGGTTTTTTCGAACAGAGCAATTGTTCTGCAAGCAAAATCAAAAAAATTGACTATAGCTGCGAGAAAAGGGAACGACAATAGTCTCCAAGATGACTTCAAAAATGCAGTGCAATCTGCCTATGATCAAGCTTTTATCTGCTCTAAGCTTTTGAATGATAGTGATTGTCGGTTGGTTGATTCGTCCGGGGAAGAATTAGTTTTTAATAGAGATTTTGAGGAAATATATCCATTTTGTGTGGTTTCTGATCATTATCCGGCGCTTGGTTTTCAAGCCAGACAGTTTTTAAAATATCAAATAACACAAGAAATCAAACCTCCTTTTGTAATGGATGTATTTCTTCTAGATGTAATGTCAGAAATGCTGCATTCGCCTTTGTACTTTTTAAGCTACATCAATAGAAGGGTTGAGTACTCTGAACGAATTTTATCTAATCATGAATTAACTGTTCTCTCCTACCATTTAAAGCAGAATCTTTGGGTTGATAATGATATTTCAATGATCCAACTTGGAGATGACATTTGTGCAGACTTAGATTTGGCAATGCTAACAAGAAGAAATGGTGCACCAGGCAAAGCAACTCCTGAAGGGATATTAACAAAATACAAAAATACTACCTATGGCCATTTAATAGCTGAAATTAGCAACCTTGATGATGCTGCAACCATTGATCTAGGCTTTATGCTCCTCTCTTTAAGTGGAGATACGATAGAGCAAATTAACGACGGTATAGATCATTTATGCAGATTATATATGGAAGATGGCAGAAGCCATGACCTCACATTGTGCATAGATGAAGGAAAAACAGGATTAACTATTCACTGCAATAATGATACCCGAAACTTATCTGGGCCAAGACTTCAAAACCATTGTAATAAACGTAAATATGCCAGTAGAGCAAATACATGGTTTGGGTTGTGTATTGATCCACTAAACAAAAAAATAAAGTTTGGTATAGAACTTAATTTTATTTGGGCCAAATCAGATGAGATGGATGAACTTACAAAAAATATGCCTGCAGGTCAGAACTTAAAAGATGGAATAAAAATTAATTTCAAAACCAAGACAAGATATGGAGAAAAAGTTGGCCGAAATGATTTATGCCCTTGCGGTAGTGGCGTGAAGTATAAAAAATGCTGCATTTAGCGGTATTGCATAGGATGTTTAATTGAACAAAGAACGCATGATGGAAAAAGAGGTAATCCTCTTAAGAAACATTTATGACCATATTGGTGAAATGGTTAATTTTTCGCTATTTGAAATTCAGAGATTCAATGGTGACTCTATTATCATGTTTAAGGACATGAACCAGCGAAAGCTATTTTTCATTTTATTGGTTGATTTTTTGTCGATCACTGACGATAGAGGCCCAATAGGTAAAACAAGTTTCTTAAGAGGTATAGTTGAAATTTGTAAAAATCCAAGCTTTTCAACACGAGGATATGAACAAGAGCTTCTATTTGTAACTGAAAATTTCATAAATTGGCTCAATGAAAAACGCAATATTGATATATGGATGCCGTCTTTAGATACGCAAGTTGATCTTTCCATATCGAGGCTCGATGCGTTAAAGATGTCTGGCGACATAGCAAAACATAACTACCTTCGCGCGTCAGGTGTGGCATTGAGGTTGAAGGAGATATTAAAAGAAGCGGGAATTGAAGTTAGTCTTGACCAAGCTCTTTTGGCTTTCCCAGATTTTTGTGGGAGATTTCAAGATGACATTTTAATTTATCTATCTAGCCATATATGTGAGTTTTTAAATAATATTCGCTGGGGCATTCATCGATACTTACGCCCTGAGTTCTTGAGAAGTTATAGAAAAAGTAATGACTTATATTATGAATATAGCTTTTCTATTCCTGACCAAATAGTATCTGAGTATGCCCGAGACTGTTATTGGACGCTCATGAGTTATCTTCGAAGCGATCCGTATATGGAAAAATTCATTATTGCTCAAGACTTAAAAACGGAATACTGAAAGAAAATGATGGCATGGAAATTTCCGGACAAAAAGTCTAATGTCCGCAAATGGCCGATAGCAGCCACTCCAAAATACCCAAGCACCCCTTGGGTATTTTTTATCAAATCTCCCATCTTTTAAAAAAAACAAAAAAACAAAAAATAAAACTCCCGTATTTCGCTAGCCTTCATACAGGCTACGAGTGAGAAATTAATTTTTGAATTGTGTTGCGTGGGAAATAAGGCAGAGAGAAAAAGCAGCAGGAAAAAATGGCGTCCCCGGCGGGAATCGAACCCACATCATACGCTTAGGAGGCATACGTTCTATCCGATTAAACTACAGGGACGGCGGGCGGGATTATATAAAAAACCTTTGTAAAAACCTACCGTTAATGCTGCTTTCATTTTAGTTGTTTGTGGCGGTCGCTTAATAATTGGCCGATGTTTGTCGTATTGCGTTGGGGTTGGTGCGGGTGTTGGGGTTGCATCGACTTTGTGGGTGGGTGGGGTTAATATTTGCGCCAGTTCACACACAAAAGGAATGTACGATAACAAATGATCATAGTCCCTACTGAAAAATCCCTGGATTGGCGCCATGCGCCCTTGGTGCTCTGCGCCTTGGTGTTTATTAATGTGATGGTGTTTTTCCTCTACCAAAGCGGCGATACCACCAAGCTGGTGGAGGCGATGACCAGCTATCAAGCCCAGGGTTTTATTGACGATGAATGGCCGGTGTTTGAGGATTACCTGGAAGAGCAGGGCGATGCGCAGTTGGCGGAGTATCGCCGCAGTTATGCCAAGGGTCAGTACGATTACATCATCGCCGATTTATTAATGCGCGAAGATTTTTACTCCTACCTGCAAACCAATGTGCGCTCTTATATGACGCCGGATCGCTTTGACTTGTGGGTGACCGAGCGCGCGCGTTTGCATAAATTGGTGCAGTCGGTGAGTTATATCGCCAATGGTTTGCAAGCCAATCAATTGCGTCCCGCGAGTTTAATTACCCACCAGTTTTTGCACGGCGACATTATGCATTTGCTGGGCAATATGTTTTTTTTAATTGTGTGCGGTTTTGCGGTGGAAGCGGCCATAGGCCACTGGCGGTTTTTGTTGTTTTATTTGCTCAGTGGTGTGGGCGCCGGTTTGGCGCAGGCAGCTACGGATTGGACTAGCAGCCAGCCGTTGGTGGGGGCATCGGGCGCTATTTCCGGGGTCATGGCCATGTACCTCGCCGTATTTCGTTTTAAGAAAATTGAATTCTTTTATTGGTTTTTCTTTTTGGTGGGTTACTTCCGTGCGCCGGCTTTGCTGATTTTGCCGTTTTATATCGGCAAGGAAATTTACCTGTATCACACCGACCCGGATTCCAACGTGGCGTTTATGGCCCACGCCGGTGGTTTTGTGGCGGGTGCGCTGTTAATTGGTTTGGCCTGGGTGATGAATCGCTCGCTGTTTAATGATGATTACATCAATAGCGATCAGGCGATAAACCCGGAGCAAAAACCACTCGCCGATATTTACGAGGCGATTGAAAAATTCCGGTTTGAGCGCGCCCTGCAATTGGTAGATGCACAAATCGCCCACAAGGGTAATCAATTTGATTTGGCGATGCTGCGTTATAACCTGCTGAAAATTGAACGCGGTGCGGCGCTGAATCCGGCAGTGACAAGCCTGCTGACCTTGCCGCTGTTAACACCGGAGCAAATTAAAAAACTGGGCAAAGTCTGGTTGGATAACCCCGAGGTGCATGAATCCCTGAGCGAATCGGCCGCGCTGAAATTAGCGATGCAATTTTCTGCACTGGAAAACCCGCAGCCGGCGGAGCAGTTGTTTAACCAGCTCAGCCGCAAGGGTTGCACTAACCCCGCGATGAGTGTGTTGGCCACTAAATTGGCCGCAGCGTTTACGCGCCTGCGCGACACCAGCAAACGCAACCATTACGAACAATTGGCGCTGCAATTTAACGCCAGCCATCAGCCTTAACCGCGCAGGGAGCCACACGTGAATTACTGTAAATATCACCCGCTGGATGGTGCGACTTATTATTGTGAAAACTGTCAGGCACACCAGTGTGATCACTGCGTGGACGATGCCCAACCCCAGTCGCGCTGTTTTGTGTGTGGCGCGGTGGCGGAGAGTTTAGGTGCAGGCAATTTGGTGCAGCCATTTTGGCGGCGGTTGCCGGAGGCCTTTAAATATCCGCTCAATGCCTCCTCCATGAGTTTGATTGTGATCACCTCCATCGCCTCGGTAGTGGCGGTGTTGATGCCATTTTTGTGGCTGCTCTCCATCCTCCTGTATTTATTTGCGGCCGGGTCTTTACTCAAATACAGCCTCACCTGCCTGGAGCACACCGCCCTCGGCGAAATGAAAGCACCGGATGTGATGGACGCCTACCAGGGTGGCTTGGGTTTGTTGCTCAAGCTGATAGTTATCTCTGTGGTGCTGACGCTGTTGGTCGGTGGTGTGGCCTATTATGTGGGGCCAGCGGTGGGCGGCATTCTGGGGTTTTTGGTAGTGGTGTGTTTCCCGGCGATCCTGATTCGTTTTGCCCAAACCGAAAGCCTGCTGGAGGCGATGAACCCGGTGGCGGCGCTGGCATTAATTGGCGCGATTGGTTTGCCCTACGGTTTGTTGATGGCGTTTATCCTGATCATGATGACCTCGGTGGGCCTGTTACAGGAATGGATCGGTCAATTATTTCCAGCGGTGTCCTACCTGCTGCAGTCCATGGTATCCAGTTATTACACACTGGTGGCATTCCATTTAATGGGTTACATGTTGTTCCAATATCAGGATCAATTGGGTTACAGCGCCCGCATCGAGGATGATGAAGAGCAGCCCAAACGCGAAGAGGCAGACCGCATCGCCGCGCAAATCCAGGTGCTCTTAAAAGAGGGCGACTACGAGCGAGTGGTCACGCTTTATTACCAGGCGTTTAAACAATTCCCCAACGATGCGCGTTTTTTTGAATCGTTTTTTGAATTGTTGTACGTGTGTAAAAAAGCCGCGCTCATGGCGGATTTTGGCAGCCTCTATTTGAATTTCCTCAATCGCAAAAAACGCATCGATAAACTCACGCCCGCGTTTAAACAAATTCGGTTGATAGCGCCGGATTTTTTACCGGATGTTCCCGCACTGCGATTGCAATTGGCGGGCCTGTTTAAACAGCAGGGCGACAACGCGTTGGTGATTAAATTATTAAACGGCATGCACAAACAATTCCCCGATTACCCCGAACTGCCGCAGGCTTATTTCCTGCTGGCCGACACTCTGGCGCAACTGCCCAATATGCAAGCGCAAGCAGATAAATGCCGGCAAATGGCGCAGCAGCTGGAAAAAATCGCCGCACGCAAACAGCAGGAAGCAGCGGAAGCGCAGGCGGCCCAAGCCAGTTTGCAAGCCAGAAAACCGCCCAGTGTAAAAACCCCCAGCACTCAAGCTCCTGGCCATCGCCCACCGCCAACCATTACCAAAAGCGGGCTGACTTTGGAACTGGTGCCTATGGAGCCAGTAAAAACAGCGGCGGCGGAAGACTAGTGCTGCGCGTTGATTGGGTTAATAAGATGCGAAATTGACACTCACTGGTAGTTGTTGCAGTACTTGTTATCCGCCTTGGATACAGTTCTGTTATCGCTTTCAAACACCAGTGTGTAGTCAGGATGCGTTTGTTTATTTACATAATTTTCAACATGGCGATTGTCCACGTAGATTATTTGAATGCCCGTCATTTCCGTTAGGTTTTTACAGGAAACTAATCCCAACAGAATAATTGCGCACAAAATGATGTAGTGCAGCGCGGGTTTAATATGGTTCAACCAGTTCATTGAAATACCCTGTTAAAAAATAAAAATCGTCAGGAGTCGGGTGAAGGATCGCTGCTAAAGGCCAGTATGTCGCCGGGTTGACATTCCAGTACGGCGCAAATTTTTTCCAGCGTATCAAAGCGTATGGCTTTGGCTTTGCCGGTTTTGAGTACGGAGAGATTTTGCGGTGTTATATCCACCAATTCTGCCAGGGTATTCAACCGCATTTTGCGTTGGGCGAGTACAACATCCAAATTAACAATAATAGGCATGGCGGCAATTCCTTAAATCGTCAGCTCGGATTCTTCGTTAAGGTCGCAGCCAATTTCCAGCGCCCACAAAAGGATGTACATAGAGCCAAAAATAATAAGCCCCAGAATAAAATTCCCGTTAAGTGAAAAATCAAAAGACTGATGGGTGATAAAAATATAGAGCGCCATGGTGAGCGAGCTGAGCAGGTAAATACCGTAGATCCCCAGTGCGTGATGCAACGCTTTGCGTGCGTGACCTATGGCCTGGCGGTTAAAAATATCGCCCTCGGCAAAGTGCAGCATCAATTGGCGCAAATGCCGCGCGACTTTTATCAGCAGCAATAGCAGTACAGAAATAACCGCGACGATCAGGCAGCGCTGCAAAAAACCTAAACTCGCCGCATCCATTGAGTGCTCAAGCAGGGTGATGGTGCCTTTGGTGCCCAGCCATAACCACGCCAGTGCCAGCGGCCAAACCAGCCAGAGTAAATACTCGGTGCCGGTTAATGCCAGGTACAAGCCCCGGCTTAATTTTTTAATCCGTACAATTCGTTCGTGCTGCTGAATATTCATGGAAAAATCCTTGGGTGGTGGCAGGGTTGAGAAGAGAATACCAGCTAAAACATAATTAACAACAAATATTTATCGAAAAACGATAAATATTTGTTGTTTTGCTTTTGCTTATTAGGCCGATATACTGATCTTCGCTCTGTGTTTTGGTGGGGTTTATCGGTTCTGGTGAGCCATAAATGTATTTTGGGGTGCAACGATGAATAATCCCTTGGCGGCGCTTGCGCAATCCCTTGGTGATGAGCTCAGTCGCAAAGGTTGGCGCATCGCCACGGCTGAATCCTGTACTGGCGGCGGTGTTGCGGCCGCCATAACCGCCATCGCCGGCAGTTCTGCCTGGTTTGAATATGGGGTGGTCACTTATGCCAATACAGCCAAACAAAAACTTCTAGGTGTCAAAACAGAAACCCTTGATACGGAAGGTGCTGTCAGTGAAGCAGTGGTAGCTGAAATGGCGCTGGGTGCGCTGGCGCTGTCCGGCGCTGATTTGGCTGTTGCCATCAGTGGTATTGCTGGCCCTGGAGGCGCCACGCCGGGTAAACCGGTAGGTACTGTTTGGTTTGCCTGGGCGACCGCCAATGGTGATCTGAATACGGCCGTCCAGCATATTGATGGTGACCGGGCAGAAGTACAGTGTGGCGCGGTTATCTACGCTCTGCAGGGGGCTTTGGCTATCTGCCGGAAAAATACTGTATAAATTACTAGTACTGTTTGCGTATACAGGTTTTTCCTGTATGCTATCTCCATAGTCAGTCAGCGGTAGCCCAACCAATCGGCGCACTCGCAGGGTGATACAAAAAATCCTACAAACAGTTTTATTTTTTCACTATTTCTATAGTCAGGTTGAGGTGTCAGATGGATGCGAATAAAGAAAAGGCGTTGCAGGCGGCATTAAGTCAAATCGAGCGTCAATTTGGTAAAGGCACTGTGATGCGTATGGGCGACAAAGAGCAGGTCGCCATACCCGCTATTTCAACAGGTTCTTTGGGGCTGGATGTTGCCTTGGGAATTGGTGGTTTGCCTAAAGGCCGTATCATTGAAATCTACGGGCCTGAATCTTCTGGTAAAACCACGCTGACCTTGCAAGTAATTGCTGAAGCACAGCGTCAGGGTGGCACTTGTGCCTTCATCGATGCCGAACATGCGCTTGACCCTATTTATGCTGCCAAACTCGGCGTAAACGTAGAAGATCTGATCGTCTCCCAGCCTGACACCGGTGAACAGGCCCTTGAAGTTACCGACATGCTGGTGCGTTCCGGTGCGGTAGATGTATTAATCGTTGACTCCGTGGCTGCACTCACACCTCGTGCCGAAATTGAAGGTGAAATGGGTGATCACCACGTAGGTTTGCAAGCGCGTTTGATGTCACAAGCGCTGCGTAAAATTACCGGTAATATCAAAAACGCTAACTGTCTGGTGATTTTTATTAACCAGATCCGTATGAAAATTGGCGTTATGTTCGGCAACCCGGAAACTACTACTGGTGGTAACGCGTTGAAGTTTTACGCTTCGGTGCGCCTTGATATTCGTCGTATTGGTGCCGTTAAAGAAGGTGAAGAGGTTATCGGCTCTGAAACCCGCGTTAAAGTGGTTAAAAACAAGGTGGCTCCACCGTTTAAACAAGCCGAATTCCAAATTCTTTACGGTTCAGGTATTAACCGCTTGGGTGAGGTAATCGATTATGGTGTCAAATTGGGCATGATCGATAAAGCCGGTGCCTGGTATAGTTATCAAGGCAACAAAATCGGCCAGGGCAAAAACAACGTGATGAAGTTTTTGCAGGAAAATCCAGTGATTGCCCAAGAGCTCGAACAACGTGTGCGCACTGAACTGCTGGCCACCTCGGCGCTATCGCTAAGTGCAGGCGGTGCAGAAATGACAGATGACGTTGAAATGTAAATTGTAATAATCTGTACTCAAACCCCCATTGGCAGGAATGTCATGGGGGTTTTTGTTGTCTATGGGTTGGGGGATAGATCTTATATTGAAGCTTTAAGCATTATTTTGTTTCTATTAAGCTCAACACGGATAAGCTTGAAGCGAGTTGTCTCATTGCGGATAAGCTGCGTACAAGTGATATAAACCGAGATTTAGGCTGCTTGGCCTGACAAGAACAAGGGGGGTTATTTATGCAATTAATACGTTGGTGTTTAGTGCTCGGTATTACTTTATTGGTGGGTTGTAGTTCCCAGCCCTATGTTGAAACCGATCACCAAGCCGGTTTCGATTTTGCTTCGCTAAAAACCTTTAGTGTTGCTGAAACCAAGCAGGACTCTAAAGAGGATATTCTTATATCCCCCTTTACCTTGAGTCACATTCATTCCGCATTGGAATCAGAATTGGCCAAGCGCTATCAGGCTGGTGCTGAAAACTCCAAGCCAGATTTTATCGTTAGTTATCATGTGGTCGTGGAAGAAAAGATCGATCCACGCAGTTACAACGACATCTATGGATTTGGTTATTACGGTGTAGGCTATCGTTATCCACGTCCTTATTTCCTGGGTACTAACACCGGTCTGCGGGTTTACAATCAGGGTAGTTTGATCATCGATATAGTGGATGGAAAAACTGACAAGCCCATCTGGAGAGGTGTGTCGGAGAAACGCTTGAGTCGCAGCATGGCGCCGCAACAACAGCGCGAAGTATTGAGTAAAGCCGTGGTAGAAGTGTTGTCCCAATTCCCACCGATTAAATAACCCTGTCTGTAGTAGAGCAATGGCCGCTTATGCGGCCATTTTTATTGTTGTTGAGTTAATATATGGAAACTGATGCACCTAAAATCTCGGAGTTGCGTTTGGCTGCCATGAATTACCTGGCCATGCGTGAGCACTCGGCACAAGAGCTCAAGGAAAAGTTAGCGCGAAAGTATTCTACTTGGCCGGAGCTAATTGACTCTGTTGTTGCCCAACTGGCTGCAGAGGGGTTGCAATGCGATCAGCGTTTTGCCTTGGCATTTATTGCCATGCGCCAGCGACAGGGGAAGGGGAGTCAGCTAATTCGCCTTGAATTGCGTGAGCGCGGCGTTGCGGGCGAGCTGATTAACCAGTGTCTTGATGAGGTTGATCCCTGCTGGAATGAACTCGCGCGTACCGCACGAACCAAACGTTTTGGTCATATCCTGCCCAGTGACCAGCGTGAGCGTGCCAAACAAATGCGCTTTTTGCAGGCGAGGGGGTTTTCTAGTCGCCACATACAGCGAGCCTTTGTGGCAGATGTGGATGATTATTCTTAAGGCATCTTGAGCCGATGTTCGTGTTCTTGGTGTCAAGCGGTTCTGAATCTGATTGGATAGCCCCTGTTTTTACATAAGTTCCGGAGTTGAGCGAATTTTGTAACTTGGACTGATCCGAGCTTTTCGTTGAGCCGAAAGGGGGTTTCTGTTACTCTGGCGCCCCGTCCTGAACGATAAATCCCCATGCCTCGCAAAGAGTGCTGTTATTGGCATTTATCTCCTTTTCCGCTCCGCATTTTCACAGTTAATCAGGTTTTACATGACGCGCTATATATTCGTAACAGGTGGTGTTGTTTCTTCATTGGGCAAAGGCATAGCTTCAGCTTCTTTGGCGGCTATTCTTGAAGCTCGTGGCCTTAAGGTCACCATCATGAAACTGGACCCCTACATTAACGTAGACCCCGGCACCATGAGCCCTTTCCAGCATGGTGAGGTATTTGTCACCGAGGATGGCGCTGAAACTGACTTGGATCTAGGCCATTACGAGCGCTTTATCCGTACCAAAATGACGCGCCGCAATAACTTTACGACCGGTCGTGTATACGAAACCGTATTGCGTAAAGAGCGTCGTGGTGATTATTTAGGTGGGACAGTACAAGTTATTCCGCACATTACCGATGAAATCAAACGCCGTATTCTTGAAGGTGGCCGTGACGTAGATGTTGCTCTGGTAGAAATCGGCGGTACTGTGGGGGATATCGAATCGCAGCCGTTCCTGGAAGCTGTACGTCAGTTGAAAGTGGAAATGGGCTCCCGCGCCTTGTTGATGCATTTGACACTAGTACCCTACATTGCCACTGCCGGCGAAACTAAAACCAAACCTACCCAGCACTCGGTAAAAGAGTTGCGCTCCATTGGTTTACAGCCAGATATTTTGCTGTGCCGTTCCGAACGTTTGGTGGATGAGGATTCGCGCCGCAAAATCGCGCTGTTTACTAACGTTGCGGAGCGCGCCGTAGTGCCGCTTCCTGATGCCGACACTATCTACTCAATCCCGCGCCTGTTGCAGAGCTTTGGTTTGGATCAAATCGTCGTTGAGCTGCTTGGCTTGCAGTGCCCGGAAGCTGATTTGAGCGAGTGGGATAAGGTCGTTGAAGGTAAATTAAAACCAGTTAACTCAGTCACTATTTCCATGGTCGGCAAATACATGGAATTGTTGGATGCCTATAAATCATTAATCGAAGCCCTGACCCACGCGGGCATCCACAGCAGTACTAAGGTAAATATCAACTACATAGACGCAGAGCGCGTTGAAAATGAGGGCGTGGGAATTCTTAAAGATGCGGACGCAATTCTGGTTCCCGGTGGTTTCGGCGAGCGCGGCGTGGAAGGTAAATTAATGGCTGTGCAATATGCCCGCGAAAACAAGGTGCCATATCTCGGCATATGTTTGGGAATGCAGTCAGTGGTGATTGAATTCGCGCGCAATGTATTGGGCTTGAAAGGTGCAAACTCTACCGAGTTCGATCCTAATTCTCCGCACCCCGTGATTGGTTTGATCACTGAATGGATTACCTCTGACGGCGAAGTAGAAAAACGCGATGAATCCTCTGACCTGGGCGGAACTATGCGTTTGGGCGCACAGGAATGCCGTTTGGTAAATGGCTCCAAAGCACGTGAAATATACGGTGCTGATGTCATCGTAGAGCGTCACCGCCATCGTTATGAAGTGAATAACAATTATGTCGACCAATTACAAAAGGCTGGTCTAAAAATCGGCGGCTGGTCGGCAGATGATACTTTAGTAGAAATGGTGGAGATCCCCGATCATCCCTGGTTTGTGGCCTGTCAGTTCCATCCGGAATTTACATCCACTCCACGTGATGGACACCCGCTGTTCTCTGCATTCGTTAATGCAGCATTAGCTAACAAGAAATAATCTCCAGGGTGCAATAGTTGCGCCCTTCTTGTTCTGCTCCCGAGTATTTGCTCGAGAACAGAACAATAAATTCTGCTTAAAGGATTCAACGTGTCACAACAAATCGTAAACATTGGTAGCTTGCAGGTAGGTAATTGCCTGCCTTTTGTGCTGTTCGGTGGCATGAATGTGCTTGAATCGCGCGATATGGCCATGCAGGTAGCCGAAGCCTACGTATCGGCTACCAATCAGTTAGGTATTCCTTACGTTTTCAAAGCATCGTTTGATAAAGCCAATCGTTCTTCCATACATTCCTATCGCGGCCCCGGTATGGAAGAAGGCCTGAAGATTTTTCAAGAAATCAAACAGACGTTTAATGTCCCCGTAATTACCGATGTGCATGAGATCTACCAGTGCCAGCCAGTAGCTGAAGTCTGTGATGTTATTCAGCTGCCGGCTTTCCTGGCGCGCCAAACCGATTTGGTAGTGGCTATGGCCAAAACCGGTGCGGTGATTAATATCAAAAAACCGCAATTTCTTAGCCCTGGTCAAATGAAAAACATCGTTGAAAAGTTCGGCGAATGCGGCAATGACAAAATTATTTTGTGTGATCGCGGCACCAACTTTGGCTATGACAATTTAGTCGTTGATATGCTCGGTTTTCGCACTATGCGTGAGGTTAGCGGCAACGCGCCCGTGATCTTTGATGTGACTCATTCGTTACAATGCCGCGACCCTATGGGCGCTGCCTCAAGTGGGCGCCGCCATCAAGTAGCAGAGTTAGCGCGTGCAGGCATGGCCGTTGGTTTGGCGGGTTTATTTCTTGAAGCTCATCCCGATCCCAACAAAGCCAAGTGCGACGGCCCCAGTGCTTTGCCACTGAATAAACTCTTACCATTTTTACAGCAGATGAAAGCAATCGATGAAGTGGTGAAAAATTTCCCGCCACTCGACATTAACTAATTTATTGAAAATCTACTCTGGAGAAGATGAATGACTAAGATTGTTGATATTAAAGCTTTTGAAATTCTAGACAGCCGCGGCAACCCTACCGTTATGGCAGAGGTGATTCTGGATGACGGTTCTATTGGCTCCGCAACTGCGCCATCAGGTGCGTCAACAGGCTCGCGCGAAGCGTTGGAATTGCGTGACGGTGATAAATCCCGTTACATGGGTAAGGGCGTTTTGAAGGCTGTTAATAACATCAATACCACTATCAAGAATTTGGTGGTGGGTATGGATTCATTGGATCAGCGCGCTATTGATAACGCCATGATCGAAGCCGATGGCACTGACTTTAAAACTGTGTTGGGTGCTAACGCCATTTTGGCTGTGTCACTGGCAAATGCTAAAGCTGCTGCTATCTCTAAAAAAGTTCCGCTCTATGCACACATCGCTGATTTAAACGGCACTCCAGGTAAATATTCCATGCCTGTGCCTATGATGAACATCATCAACGGTGGTGAGCACGCTGATAACAACGTTGATATTCAGGAATTTATGGTTCAGCCAGTGGGTGCCAAGACTTTCGCAGAAGCTCTGCGTATGGGTGCTGAAATTTTCCACAACTTGAAAAAAATCCTTCACGATAAAGGCTTAAGTACTTCTGTTGGTGATGAAGGTGGTTTTGCACCTAACTTGCCTTCCAATGAAGATGCATTGAAAGTAATTGCAGAAGCAGTAGAAAAAGCGGGCTACAAGCTGGGTGATAACGTGACTTTGGCACTGGATTGTGCGTCTACTGAATTCTACAAAGATGGCAAATACGATTTGGCTGGTGAAGGCCGCGTGTTTACCACTAACGAATTCTCTGACTACCTGGCTGACTTGGCCGCTAAATACCCGATCATCTCAATCGAAGACGGTAAAGATGAAAGCGACTGGGCGGGCTGGGCTGATTTGACTCAGAAAATTGGTCACAAAATTCAGCTGGTCGGTGATGACCTGTTTGTTACCAATACCAAAATTTTGAAAGAAGGTATTGAGAAGAAGATTGCTAACTCTATTTTGATTAAGTTCAATCAAATCGGTTCGCTGTCTGAAACACTGGACGCCATCAAAATGGCGCAGGATGCAGGTTACACTGCCGTGATTTCGCACCGTTCAGGTGAGACTGAAGACACAACTATTGCTGATCTGGCGGTTGCTACAGCGGCTGGCCAAATCAAGACTGGTTCTCTGTGTCGTTCAGACCGTGTTTCTAAATATAACCGCTTATTGCGTATTGAAGCTGAGTTGGGTGCAGCAGCACCTTACAGAGGCCGTGCAGAATTCAAGTCTTAATCTGCAGAAAAACAAAGGCCGATGATTCGGCCTTTGTTTTTTTAATCCATTGTAAAACTACCAATCTCAAGATTTTTATATATGAAGTGGTTGCTTTTGGTGCTAATAATTTTACTGGGCTATCTGCAATATAGATTGTGGATTGGTGATGGTAGTCTTGCACACGCACACCGCTTGGAAAAAGATATTAAGCTGCAGCAAGCTGAAATCGATCGTATGCGCGAGCGCAATCGTATTCTAGATGTTGAGGTGGAAGAGCTGAAAACCGGCTTGGATACAATTGAAGAGCGTGCGCGTAACGATATAGGCCTGATAAAAAAAGATGAAACATTTTTTATCATCCTCGATGAAGAACAATAAGTGTTTGTCGCTAATTAGAAACTTCCATCAAATTTAGATCTCATCCATGACCGTATCTATTCAACAATCTCCTGCCTATTGGGTGGTGGTGCCTGCAGCGGGTGTTGGCGCGCGCATGGGGGCCAAGCTTCCCAAGCAGTATCTTACGCTGCTGAATAAAACAGTAATTGAACATACCCTGACGCAATTATTAAGCGTGCCCAGTATTGCAGGCATATATGTCGCGATAGGCGCTGAGGATGATTGCTGGTGCCAGCTGCCAATCGCTTCACATGCTGCAATACATCGCGTCGATGGTGCAGCAGAGCGTGCTGGATCGGTCTTGAATGCATTGGTTGTATTATCTGAAATTGCCAAGTCCGATGATTGGGTTTTGGTGCATGATGCAGCTCGGCCCTGCATCAGAAGACGTGATATAGAAAAACTGATTCAGCAAGTTTCGGATCATTCTGTTGGCGGTATTCTTGGTGTACCGGTTAGCGATACTTTAAAAAATGTTAACGATGACATTATTGTATCCACTACTGATCGCCGTAAATTATGGCATGCACAAACGCCGCAACTATTTCGTCTGGCATTATTGCGTGATTGTCTACAGCGGGCATTGATAGAAGGTAAGAATATTACCGATGAGGCTTCTGCACTTGAGGTATATGGCTATCAGCCATTAATGGTGAAGGGCAGCAGTACTAATCTAAAGATTACTTATCCTGAAGATTTGGCAATAGCTACTTTTTTATTGCAACAAGAAATTGCTAAATGATTTTTTGTTAACTGGAATTAAATATGTCTATGCGTATTGGTCATGGTTATGATGTTCACGCTTTTGGTGAGGGCGATAAAATTGTGATTGGTGGTGTGGTAATTCCCCATCATCATGGTTTGGTTGCTCATTCAGATGGCGATGTACTTTTGCATGCGCTTTGTGATGCTCTATTGGGTGCGGCAGCTTTGGGAGATATAGGTAAGCACTTTCCTGATAGTGATATACAGTACCGAAATATTGATAGCCGTGCTTTGTTGCGTATTGTGTATGCAAAACTAAATCAATTGGGTTGGAAATTGGCGAATGCTGATATGACTATAGTGGCTCAAGCACCGCGAATGGCTAATTATATTCCACATATGGTCGATGCAATTGCCGCAGACCTACATGCGGATATCTCACAAATTAATGTAAAAGCGACTACCACTGAACGCTTGGGGTTTACCGGGCGGGAAGAGGGCATTGCTTGTTATGCAGTTGTGATGATCGAAAAAAAGAACCATTAACACTGGCTTTGATATTTTTTACTTACTCTTTGCGGAATTTGTTTTGACTGAATTTTCACTTGATTTTCCTCGCGCTTATGGCGATTTAAGCGCGTCTGCTGTTTTTCGTGACCAGCCAGAAGATTTTAAAGTTGATGAGGATCTGGGCTTCGAGCCATCAGGTTCGGGAGAGCATGTTTTTTTGCAGGTTTTGAAACGCGGCGAAAATACCGCATGGGTTGCCGGCCAAATTGCTAATTTGGCAAAAGTCGCAGCAAATGATGTTGGTTATGCTGGGCGTAAAGACCGTCACGCCGTAACAACCCAATGGTTTAGTGTGTATCTGCCGAAAGGTGCCGAACCGGATTGGTCGTTATTAAATAGCGATAGCCTGTACGTAATTCGCAGCGCGCGACACCATCAAAAACTGCGTCGCGGTGATCATTGTAAAAACCTTTTCGTTATTCGCTTACGGGCTGTGCAAACGCCTGATCAAGTCGCACTGGGAAGAAAAATCGATGTGGTGCTCGCCCAAGGTGTCCCTAACTACTATGGGGAGCAGCGTTTTGGTATCAATGGAAATAATTTACTTGAGGCTGAAGCTATATTGGTCGGCGGTAAGCGCCATAGGGATAAGCAAAAACGTGGTTTGATGTTATCGGCTGCGCGTTCCTATTTATTTAATCAGGTGCTAGCCAGTCGGGTTGTTTCAGGAAATTGGCGGGAGTTAATAACGGGAGAGCCTCTTACTGAAGCGTCAGGTCCTTTGTGGGGGAGAGGGCGCTCATTGGCTAAAGAGGATCTATTGTTACAGGAGCAAGTTTCCCTAGCCCCTTGGCAAGCTTGGTGTGACGGTCTGGAGCATGCTGGTTTGTCGCAGGAGCGCCGCGCTTTGCGTTTGTTACCTGCAAACACAAGCTGGCGCTGGATTGGAGCTGACCTCGAGCTATCATTTTCGCTGGCTGCAGGGGAGTTTGCTACCGCTATTCTTAGGGAGTTGGCACAGCTTAATAATGCCAGCTCAGGTGCGTTTAGCGAATTGGAACAGGCGGGTGAGTATTGAATTCTCGCTATGGTATAGTTGCCCGCTTTGTTTAACTGGTTTTTAACCTGCCCTGCTTGTCAGGGAGATGGAGGCTGACAGAAGATGACTGACTTATTGATGCAAGGTGTAGGCATGACCTCGCTACGCACCCGTGAGCGTCTTGTTCAGCGTTTGCGTGACCAAGGAGTGACAAATCTGCGAGTGCTGGATGTCATCTTAAATACACCACGCCATATTTTTTTGGATGAAGCCCTTTCACATCGAGCCTACGAGGACACGGCATTACCAATTGGACACGGGCAAACCATATCCCAGCCTTATATAGTTGCACGTATGACAGAGGTGCTCCTGGGAGCGGCGGGTAGTAATTTGCAAAAAGTATTAGAGGTTGGAACTGGCTCGGGCTATCAAACCAGTGTTTTGGCTCAACTAGTTCCGCAGGTTTATAGTGTGGAGCGCATAAAACCATTGCAGGATAAGGCGCGCGACCGTTTGCGGCAAATTGGCTTGCGTAATGTGCAGATGCGTCACGCCGACGGCGGATTTGGTTGGCCCGAGGCTGGTCCATATGATGGAATTATCAGTACTGCGGCACCCCAGCTTATTCCGGATGAGTTGCTCAAGCAGCTTGCTCCTAATGGTGTGCTAGTGATACCGGTAGGGGGAAGAGAGCAGCATTTACACCTAATAATCCGAGATGGCGACTCGGATAGTTTTATCACTCAAATTCTTGAGCCAGTAAAGTTTGTCCCCTTCTTGTCTGGCACCTCTCGATAGTAATCTTAAAGTAAGTTTTAGTGAAAATGACTCGCTCTATAAGAAGCAATAGAGCTCAATCCAGTGTGTTTCCAAATGTTTTTATAAAAAGATTAGATAATTTTAAAATAAATTTAAAATATTAACTCCCAAATGGCATAAGAGAGATTGAAAAATAACCATGATTATTGAGTAATCCAATGCCAAAAATCGGTCTGATATTTTCACGATTGAATGCAAATGTGTTCATTTTTTTGATCACTTTTAATCTTTTGAGTGGGTGTGCGAACCATTCGGTAGCACCCGTTTCCGAGAAGTCTTACGGCAGGAATAAAATACCTTCTGTTCATGTAGTAATTCCGGGAGATACACTTTTTTCAATCGCTTGGCGTTATGGTTTGAAGTACGAAGTACTGGCCAAGCATAATAATATAAAGCCTCCGTACATAATCCGCCCCTCACAAGTTATTCGGCTTGATGTAGTGCGGATAAATGACTCATCATCCTTGGCATCTCCGAAAGTTAATCCTCATGTGCCATCAGCCAGACAGGCTTTTCGGTCATCAGGAGTTACTCCTAACAGTAAAATAAAAAAAACAGCTAAGGTTTACCCGAAATCACAGCCGAGCGGCTTCTCGGGGGCGCCTCAATGGCGTTGGCCTACCTCAGGTCCGCTCCTGTCTTCATTTCAAAGTAACAGTGGTTTAAATAAGGGTATTGATATTGGTGGCAAATTGGGAGAGCCTGTGCTGGCAGCTGCTTCTGGAAGGGTTGTTTATTCGGGAAGTGGGCTGCGTGGTTACGGTAAATTACTCATCATCAAGCATAACGAAACCTTTTTGAGCGCTTACGCGCACAATCATGCATTGAGGGTTAAAGAAGGTGATATGGTTAAAGTTGGCCAGGTAATTGCCGAAATGGGTTCTAGTGGTACAGACAGAGTTAAACTGCATTTTGAGATTCGTCGAGATGGTACGCCAGTAGACCCAATGAAGTTTCTTCCGCGTCGTTAGAAAAATGTCACGTTCATGAGTTAAAACGGGGACTTATGAATAGCTCTAGGATTTATACCCAAGGGCTACAGCTAAGGCGAGCTGAGTGATTTATAACTATAAGCCAGCCGGTTAAATAAAATTGATTAAGGGGCTGAAAATGACTTTACACAATAATGACTCACTCACTTTAGATCGTGATGATGCTTTTATTGCACAGGATTTGGATATCGAAGATTCAGATCTTTTATTGGCTGAAGAAGATCTTCCAAAAGTCGCTTCATCAAACAGCAGCGAACGTATTGTCGATGACAAATACAACAAAACTCTGGATGCTACTCAGATATATCTAAATGAGATCGGATTCTCCCCCCTATTGAGTGCCGAGGAGGAGGTTTACTTTGCTCGTAAAGCGCTCAAAGGTGACGTAGCTGCGCGCAAACGCATGATCGAGAGTAACCTCAGATTGGTTGTAAAAATTTCTCGCCGTTATGTTAATCGTGGCTTGGCTCTGTTGGATTTAATTGAAGAAGGTAATTTGGGGCTCATCCGCGCAGTGGAGAAATTTGATCCAGAGCGCGGTTTCCGTTTCTCCACCTATGCTACTTGGTGGATTAGGCAGACTATCGAACGTGCGATTATGAATCAAACGCGTACTATACGTTTGCCAATTCATGTCGTTAAAGAATTGAACATTTATCTGCGGGCAGCGCGCGAGTTGTCACAGAAGCTGGATCATGAGCCAACCCCCGAAGAAATTGCTAATCTGCTTGAAAAGCCCGTATCTGATGTAGAGCACATGCTCAGCTTGAATGAGCGCGTAACGTCAATAGACGCGCCCATAGGCAATTCCTCTGATCGCGCTATTGTCGATACCATTGCAGATACACACATATCTGATCCTGCTGCGTTACTGCAAGACAGTGATCTGACAACCAGCCTGGATCATTGGTTAGATGAACTAACTGAAAAGCAGCGTGAAGTTTTGGCTCGTCGATTCGGCTTAAGAGGTTTTGAAGTGAGTACTTTGGAAGAGGTTGGGCATGAAATTGGGCTAACTCGCGAGCGTGTACGCCAAATTCAGGTTGAGGCGTTAAGGCGCCTAAGAGATATTATGGAAAAGCAGGGGCTCGATAGTACGGCATTATTTGGTGCTTAATAAATTGAGATTGATAAAAAAACGGAGCCTACAAGGCTCCGTTTTTGCTAGATCAGTCTGATTAATTATTTTAGCGAGTCTGTATTGTTAATCAGCCATGCGGCTGATCCAACCAGTGCTGCCTTATCATTAATAATCAGCTTGATTGATATATCGCTCACATAGCTAGTCATTGGGCCTTTATTTTTGTAACGCTCCAAGAAATGTGATTCCGGAAGCAGGTCGACCAACTTGGGAGTAATTCCGCCCCCAATTACAACTCCACCCTTGGCTCCAAGAGATAGCGCTTTGTCTCCAGCAACTTCTCCAAGAACATCGCAAAACGTTAAGACCGCTTCGCGACAGATTGGATCTTCATTTGCTATTCCTTTACTGCTTACATCAGCGGGAGTATATGGTTTGGCCTCAAGGCCGTGATTGTGGGCTAGTGCTCGATACAGAGTCACTAAACCGCCACCGGAAAGTATGTTTTCCACTGAAACGTGATTTTGCTCTTTTAATAAAAAAGCTTTGATATCTAACTCTTTTTCATTAGTCGGAGCAAAACTTGCGTGCCCACCTTCTGTGGGAATGATTCGCCAGTTATTTTGATTGGGAACAAGCGCTGCCATGCCAAAACCTGTGCCTGGTCCCATGACTACTATGGGGGCATCTACATTGGTTTTATGGGAATCATAAAGGGTGACAAGCTCATTCGATTCGAGGAATGGCACTGCATAAGCGAGAGATGCAAAATCATTGATCACATGGAGTGTTTTCATGCCCAGTTGATCGCGCAAGCCATCGATCGAAAACTTCCAGTTCAGATTGGTCATGGATGCTTGGCCATTTTCAATAGGGCCGGCAATTGCCAGGCAGCCGTATTCGGGCATATTGATGCCGAACTCGCTGCAACAGGCTTTAATCATTGTGGCCATGTCAGGATAGTTGGCACATTTGAGGGTAATTTGGCGTTCTGCCGTGTAATTAATTTTGCCATTGATGCGATTTTTTTCAGCATCGTGTTCAACCAGGCCGAAACGACCGTTTGTGCCTCCGATATCGGCAACCAGTAGCAGGCTCATGCGACTCCTCAGCTTCTTTATAAGAAGACTAGTTTGTTATGGATAGTGTGTAGACCGTAGTAATACCTAGCCGCAGGAGAATAGCATTAAACGCAATCTGCGGAAATTCACTTTTAAATCCCAGTGCAACAATGAATGAAGTCTGCAAGTGGTTTGTGCTTTGCTAAATGCTATTTATTCATTTTTTTGTGGCGCGTTTTATTGTTTTGTTGACAGCGCTGTCATTAATGGGTAGCGTTTATCTTTTTATGCTCGTTTTAACCGGAGGTTGTTTAAGTGCAGTGGCCCAGTATCACTAGCAAGGTCAAAAAAGATCCCGTCCTTGAAGCAAAGGTCGATCAAATCCTGAGGGATTTGAGTCTCGAAGAAAAAATAGGGCAGATGATTCAACCGGAGATACGCCACTTAACACCTCAGGATGTGAAGGATTTTCATATCGGATCAGTGCTGAATGGTGGTGGATCGGTACCTAATGGTAATCGTTATTCAAAAGCGGCGGATTGGTTGGCTATAGCAGACGCCTACTATCAGGCATCTATGGATGACAGTGATGGTTTTATGGCTATCCCGCTAATGTGGGGAACTGATGCCGTACACGGAGTGGGGAATATCGTGGGCGCAACCTTGTTTCCACACAATATTGCCTTGGGTGCAACCAGAAACCCTGAGCTGATAAAACAAATTGGAGATATAACCGCTACCGAGATTGCCGTGACCGGTTTGGATTGGGACTTCTCGCCCACTGTTGCTGTAGCTCGTGATGATCGTTGGGGGAGAACCTATGAATCTTATTCCGAGCATCCTGAACTGGTGAGGGAGTATGCGGAAAGGATGGTGGTGGGCTTGCAGGGATTGGCTGCAGAGGATGGTTTTCTTTCCAGTTATAAGGTGATTGCAACTGCCAAACACTTTCTGGGGGATGGCGGTACCCACAACGGGATTGACCGGGGTGATTGTCTGGCTGATGAAGAAACCCTTTATCGCGTCCATGCCGCAGGTTATTACAGCGCGATCGAAGCTGGCGTCCAATCTGTAATGGCATCGTTCAATTCATGGCATGGTGAACACATGCACGGCCATCAATATTTATTGACTCAGGTTCTCAAGGAACAAATGGGGTTCGATGGTTTTGTGGTGGGTGATTGGAATGGGCACGGATTTGTAGCTGGTGCTACTGTCCTGAATTGCCCCCAGGCGATAAACGCCGGGTTGGATATTTTTATGGTGCCTGACCCTGAATGGAAGCAGCTCTATTACAACACGCTTGAGCAGGCGCGGACTGGTGTTATTCCTATGGCTCGTATCGACGATGCGGTGCGTCGTATTTTGCGTGTGAAATTAAGGGCTAATCTTTGGCGCAAGGGGTTGCCATCAGGGAGGCCATTGGCGGGGCGCGATGAGCTTTTAGGTGCGCCTGAGCACCGCGCTGTAGCGCGACAGGCTGTTCGCGAATCTCTGGTTTTGTTAAAAAATAAAAACAACCTCCTTCCTTTGTCGCCGCGCGCGCGCGTGCTTGTTGCAGGTGACGGCGCCAACGATATCAGCAAGCAAACGGGGGGGTGGTCAGTGAATTGGCAAGGTACTGGCAACACCATGGCCGACTTTCCCGGGGCCACAACGTTATGGATGGGTATAGAGGCGGCGGTCTCTTCCGCTGGTGGTAAAGCTGAGCTTAGTGTTGATGGTTCTTATGACCGCAAACCGGATGTGGCCATTGTTATTTTTGGTGAGGATCCCTACGCTGAAATGCAGGGGGACATTCAGCATCAAGTATTAAAGGCCGGTGATATACGTGATTTAGAACTATTAAAACGATTTAAATCCCAAGGTATTCCAGTCGTTGCTTTGTTTATCACCGGTCGTCCCATGTGGGTTAATCGTGAATTGAATAATTCAGATGCTTTCATGGTGATCTGGCAGCCTGGTACTGAGGGTGCTGGCGTTGCCGATGTCATATTCAGGCGGGCCAATGAAGATATTTATCATCCTGTCTCGGGTCAATTGTCCTTTTCTTGGCCAAAACGTCCAGACCAGGGGCCACTTAATTGGGGGGATAATGATTATGATCCTTTGTTTCCCTATGGCTTTGGTTTGAGATATGGGGAGGCGGATGCTCTAGAGGATAACTTACCGGAAGATGGCATTTCCCTTGAGGAGACTTCGCACATATTGGAGTTATTCAACCGTCGCCCTCTCGCCGATTATCGCGTCCTGCTAGAAGGCAAAAACAATGATCGAGTCTTTCTGAATGACAATCAGGCGCAAGTCACTACCCTGAGTGTTTATTGTGTTGATCGCAATGTGCAGGAGGATGCACGTAGGGCGGTCTGGAATGGCCAGGGGGAAGGGTTGGTTGCACTCTCCAGCCCTAACCGACAAATTCTGAGTGATTATTACCAAACCAGCTCATCATTGCTGGCTGATATTAAAGTGGACTGTGCGCCCGAAGGGCGGGTGTGGGTGCGTATTGGTTGTGGCCCTTCCTGTTACTCACAAGTTGATATCACTGAGCACTTGCATGGGATGACGGGGCAAGGATGGAAAACACTGGTGGTTGATTTGTCTTGTTATCCGGCTGCCGGAACAGATTTTGGTTTAAAGAGATCACCTGAAGAATTGTTTGCCTTGATTTTGGAGCCCTTTGCGTTAGTCGCCAATGGAAAGCTAGATCTTACTTTTTCCCATGTCAGGATCGAAAAATCGCGCGCCCAAGGCGCATCTGTCCGCTTGGTTTGAGTTGCTCTCGATTAATAAAAATGCCGCACTTTCTGTCGCGGCATTTTTATTGAAATCCAGCTTGTTGTTCTCCTCTCTATGCGCTCATTTTCCAGTCATGCATTGCATCTGTGCAGGTCATAAAAAGGTGGTGCATTTTTATGGGCTATTGGGGTGCGCATAATTTTTTATTTTTGCGTGGAAATGGCGCCTAAAAAAATATTATATCCCCATAAGAGGGCGATAAAAAAATACCATTTTGGGCGAATTATTTTTTCGTTAACTTCTTATCTATTTGATTCGACGCAATTTATTCTCCTGGGTTTAAGTTTTTTAGGTCGTTGGCACAGGACTTGCGCTAGTGAATATCAGTCACCATTCCTCGGTGCACTTTAAGGTTTTGCGAGAGGCTTTTTAGTGCAAGGCATTTAATGCATCTAGTAGGAGTGCCGCTTATGACTAACATTCACCTACCATGTCTTTGGAGATAGCTCTATGAAAAAAAATACGCTTCACCTGTTGGTGGCTGCAGTAAGCTCATTGGTTTGTAGTGTTCCAAATGTTTCAGCAAAAACATTCACAGAATCTATGCAACAAGGCAGCGTTGTAAAAATAAATTTTCGTACACGTTTTGAGGATGTTACCGAAGATGTATTGGGTTCAGACTCGGATCGAGAAGCTAATGCATGGACAACTCGCTCACGGATTTCCTATCAGTCTGGTGTCTGGAATGGATTTGGTTTTTCGGCGGAAATGGATAATGTTAGTGAGATGACCAATGATCATGATTACCGTACTTCTGCAGCAAACGTAGATCCGCTATGGGCTGATCGAAATACGGTAGCGGTAATTGCGGATCCAACAGGTACAGAAGTGAATCAAGCGTTTGTTTCCTACACTACTTTTAATAATCAGGTTAAGTATGGTCGTCAACGCTTGCTGCTCGACAATTCCCGCTTTATTGGAAACGTAGGCTGGAGACAGAATGAGCAAACCTACGACGGCATTTCCTGGACAAACAAATCCATTCGCTACACAAATTTCACTTACGCCTATATTAAAAATGTAAATCGTGTATTCGGTGAGGATAATCCGGTGCTGGGTGATTTACATATGGATAGTCATGTATTGAATGCAAGCTATACAGGGTTTGATGCGGGTAAGTTAATAGGTTATGCCTATCTTTTAGATGTCAATGATCCAGTCTCGCAGTTAGGTTTGACTGGAGATACTTTTGGGGTTCGTTGGCAGGGCACTGTGGGTGAATCTTTCCTCTATAACCTGGAATATGCAAAACAACAGGATGCTGGTGCCGCGCAACAGTATGACGCAGATTACGGTCTTGCCGAAGTGGTCTATAACATTAATCGTTACAGTTTTACTCTGGGGTATGAAGAGTTGGGCTCTGATGATGGCGCATATGGTTTTGCCACTCCGCTTGCTACGCTGCATGCGTTTCAGGGTTGGGCTGATAAATTCCTTGCTACACCGGCAGCGGGTTTACAAGATATTTATTTTAATCTTGGTGTGACTATCGGAGGTGCACAAGCATTACTGAGTTACCATAAATTTGATTCGAGTGAGGGGAGCATAGATTTTGGTGACGAGATTGATTTTAGTCTCAGCAAAAAAATTGGCGCCGTAGTGCTGACGGGTAAACTTGCCCAATATTCCATGGGAGATAGCAATGCTAACTACAGCGATACCACAAAATATTGGTTGATGGCTGACTGGAATTTCTAAAATTTTACGCAAAAGTAGGGCCCTCACTTTTTATATGGTGAGGGCTTTTTGTTTTCAGTATTGAAATTTATTTTTTCGATTCCCAATAAAAAAGGGCTGCAAACTTGCAGCCCTTTTTCAAATATTAAGCGCGATTATTTTTTGGGGTAATCACGTTTTGCATGGCCGGTATATTGTTGGCGAGGACGACCGATCTTGTAGGGGCCGCTTACCATTTCATTCCAGTGAGAGTACCAGCCCACTGCGCGACCTAATGCAAAGATCACAGTAAACATTTCTGTGGGGATTCCAATCGCTTTCATGATAATGCCAGAGTAGAAATCGACATTGGGATAAAGCTTCTTGGAAATAAAATAGGGGTCCTCGAGAGCAATTTGCTCCAAGCGCTTGGCGATAGCCAGTAAAGGGTCATTTTCTAAACCTAGTTCGGCTAATACCTCATCACAGGTTTGTTTCATGACCTTGGCGCGGGGGTCAAAGTTTTTGTAGACGCGGTGTCCAAAGCCCATCAGACGGAAACCTGAAGTTTTATCTTTGGCGCGAGCAACGCAGGCTTCGATATTCTCTACAGTGCCGATTTCCTCAAGCATCTCAAGAACGGCTTCATTGGCGCCGCCGTGTGCAGGACCCCATAAGGTTGAAATCCCTGCGGCGATAGCGGCAAATGGGTTGGTGCCAGAAGAGCCGGACAAGCGAACTGTCGAAGTGGAGGCGTTTTGCTCATGGTCTGCATGAAGGATAAAAATGCGATCCATGGCTTTGGCGATGGTTTTGCTTACGTTTGGTGTCTGGCCCGCAGTTCCAAAGGTCATGTTTAGGTAATTTTCTGCATAACTAAGGCTATCGTCTGGGGCTACGAACTCCTCGCCTTTGCGATGCTTGTAAACCATTGCAGAAAGAGTGGGCATTTGACCTATCAAACGATAGGCGGTCAGTTTTCTGCTTGCTTCGTCAGTAATATTTATCTCGTCGTTGTATACGGCAGCGAGTGCAGCGACGGCGCTACAAAGAATCGCCATAGGATGAGATTCGCGCTTGAAGCTTTTGATTAGATTGGCGACAGATTGGTCAACAGAAGAGTGCTTTTTGATTTCAGCAGTAAATTCTTCTTTTTGGCTGGCAGTTGGCAATTCGCCATTGAGCAATAGATAACAGGTTTCAAGGTAATCAGAGGAGACAGCGAGTTGCTCTATCGGGTAGCCCCGGTGAAGGAGTACACCTTCGTCACCATCAATAAATGTGATGCTGGATTCGCATGAGGCGGTGGACATGAAGCCTGGGTCGAATGTGAAGAAGCCATTTTTGGTGATGCTGGTGACGTCAATTACGTCGGGTCCGATAGTGCTAGCGTAGATAGGTAACTCGATCGTCTTATCAATGCCATCAATCGTGAGATGTGCTTTCTTGTCAGCCATTACTGACTCCTGTGCTTACTGATTTGGACTAAAGGCTTGAGCGAAGCATGTTTCGCTTTGCTCAACGAATAAAAACCGTAGGTGGCTTTGCTTACTATAAAATAGCTCTGCTGTGACAGCTTTTTAAGCTGGCTACTTTTTTATGGACTAATCAGCTACCGCTATATGGGCTGACCCTGCCGATTGCGAGCGGCATTATAGATGACTTAATTGTTAAGGCGAAAGTTTTTGGTGCTTGGCGGTAGCAAATTTCGTTTCTTTTTACGGAGTTGGTGTGGTGCTGGATCTATTCAAATTGGATGCTCAACGTGAACTCCTACATTGTCTGCATTGTTATGAGGCAGGAATTATTTTCTTGCCTTTTAATTGTGCGCTTTTCGGTGGATTTATCGAGTTAAATCAGAGTGTTGCGTAAAATGCCCGTTAAAACTTTTTCACCCCTCTGAGTCTCTTGTTTAAGCAGCCGCTTGTGCGGCTTTTTGTTTGTGTTTCCAGAGGTCAATCTCTATAATGCTGCGCGACTTGCAGGGCGTGTTGCACTTTTTTATCTCTTTTTGATAATGAATGTGGCACTTACTCTTAAACCTGCCCGCGATGGGCTAAAAGGTGATCTAGACCGTGAACAAGAAAAGACCTGTCAACCTCGATATATCGACTATCAAACTCCCTATTACTGCCTATGTATCCATTCTTCATCGCATATCCGGTGTCTTCTTATTTGCTGGTGTCGCTGTTCTTTTGTGGATGTTAGGTACAAGCCTCAGTTCACAGGAAGGCTTTGATGCTGTCTCAAATCTCGTTGCTCAGCCTGTATTTAAAGCAGTGTTGTGGATTGTATTAGCTGGATTGGCTTATCACATGGTGTTAGGCGTGCGCCATTTAATTATGGATTTTGGTGTAGGTGAGTCGCTTAAAGGCGGGCAAACAGGTGCAAAGATTGCCTTGTTTGTTGCAATTCTACTGATCGTATTGGCAGGGGTATGGGTATGGTAACTTCAGTAACTAGTTTTGGCCGCAGTGGCTTGTATGACTGGTTGATCCAGCGTGTAGGCGGTGTTGTGATGGCTGCTTACACCATATTCCTCACCACTTACATACTCTCCACGCCTGAGCTCACTTATGAACAGTGGCAATCTCTTTACAGTCAGCTTTGGATGCGTGTATTTACGCTGGTAACACTTCTTTCTTTTATATCCCATGCATGGATTGGATTATGGGCAGTGTTGACTGATTATTTAACAACGCGCCTGTTAGGCTCTAAAGCAACTTTCTTGCGTATATTTGCCCAGATAGTTCTCGGCGCTGTCGCGGTGACCTATCTCGTATGGGGTATTCAAGTAATTTGGGGTATTAATTAATGGCTAATATGCGCACGATTTCGTTTGACGGCATTGTTATTGGTGGCGGCGGTGCGGGTATGCGCGCTGCGCTCCAGCTGGCCCAGTCCGGCTACAAGACTGCCGTAATCACTAAAGTTTTTCCTACTCGTTCACACACTGTATCGGCTCAGGGCGGTATTACCTGTGCAATTGCCAGTGCTGACCCAAATGATGATTGGCGTTGGCATATGTACGACACCGTAAAGGGGTCTGACTATATTGGGGATCAGGACGCTATTGAATACATGTGCTCCGTTGGTCCAGAGGCAGTGTTTGAACTTGAGCACATGGGTTTGCCTTTCTCCCGTACTGAAGAGGGGCGCATATACCAGCGTCCATTCGGTGGTCAGTCAAAGAATTTTGGTGAGGGTGGTCAAGCTGCTCGTACTTGTGCTGCTGCTGACCGTACTGGTCATGCATTGCTGCATACCCTCTATCAAGGCAACCTGAAAAATAAAACTGTTTTCTTGAATGAATGGTTTGCTGTTGATCTAGTTAAAAATGCTGATGGTGCTGTCGTTGGCGTTATTGCTATCAATATCGAAGACGGTGAAACCGTCTATGTAAAAGCCAAAGCGACAGTATTGGCGACTGGTGGTGCAGGGCGTATTTATGCCTCCACGACCAATGCTCACATCAATACTGGTGACGGCGTTGGAATGGCTTTGCGTGCCGGTTTCCCGGTGCAGGATATCGAGATGTGGCAATTCCACCCCACGGGCATTGCTGGTGCAGGTGTTCTGGTAACGGAAGGTTGTCGCGGTGAAGGTGGTTATCTGATTAACGCTGATGGCGAGCGTTTTATGGAGCGTTATGCGCCCAATGCCAAAGATTTGGCAGGTCGTGACGTAGTAGCCCGGTCGATGATTCAGGAAATCATTGCTGGTCGCGGTGTTGGCCCAAACAAAGATCATGTGCTGCTGAAACTTGATCATTTGGGCGAAGATGTATTGGAGAGCAAGCTGCCGGGAATCTGTGAATTGTCGCGCACTTTTGCACACGTGGATCCTGTTTATGCTCCTATCCCAGTGGTCCCTACCTGTCACTATATGATGGGCGGTATTCCCACCAACGTGAACGGCCAAGCACTGACTCAAGATGCCAATGGCAATGATGTTGTTATCGATGGTTTGTTTGCCTGTGGCGAAGTGGCTTGTGTATCCGTTCACGGTGCCAATCGTCTGGGTGGTAACTCGTTGCTTGATTTAGTTGTATTTGGTCGTGCAGCAGGTCTCTATATTGAGAAGGCCCTGCGTGAAGGCATCGAGCATCGTGATGCGACTCAGTCTGATATCGACAAGGCTATGGCCCGCCTGAACAAAATCAATACTTCTACCAGTGGCGAAAGCGCTTCAGTGTTACGCAAAGAGCTGCAAACCATTATGCAGAACTACTTCGGTGTATTCCGCAAAGGTGAGTTCATGCAGAAGGGTATCCAGCAGCTTGCTGAGTTGCGCAAGCGCATTGAAAACATATCAATCAGCGATAAGAGCAATGCTTTTAATACGGCGCGTATTGAGGCGTTGGAGCTCCAGAATCTGCTTGAGGTTGCCGAAGCTACAGCAATTGCTGCTGAAGAGCGCAAAGAATCTCGCGGTGCTCATGCCCGTGAAGATTATGAAGACCGTGACGATACCAATTGGTTGTGTCACTCCATGTATTTCCCCGGCGAAAAGCGTGTTGGCAAGCGTGCGGTAAATTTCAAGCCGCGCACAATGGAAGCTTTCCAGCCCAAGAAACGTACTTATTAATCGGGAGTGAAAATCATGTTGAAAGTGCAAGTTTATCGTTACAACCCAGAGACTGATAACGCCCCTTACATGAAGACTTATGAGATAGATACTCAGGGTAAAGACTTGATGGTGTTGGATGTGCTTGAGTTGTTGAAATCTCAAGATGAGTCATTGGCCTATCGTCGTTCGTGCCGTGAAGGTGTGTGTGGTTCGGACGGTATGAACATCAATGGTAAAAATGGTTTGGCTTGTATTAAACCTATTTCAGAATGCATCAAAGATAACACTCTGATTCTGCGTCCGTTGCCGGGATTGCCTGTGATTCGTGATCTGGTGGTTGATATGACTCAGTTCTACGATCAATACAAGAAAATTGAGCCTTACTTACAAAACGATACCCCAGCACCTGCTATCGAGCGACTTCAGTCTCCTGAGGATCGTGCCAAACTAGATGGTCTTTACGAGTGTATACTTTGCGCTTGTTGCTCCACTAGTTGTCCGTCATTTTGGTGGAATCCTGACAAGTTTATTGGACCCGCTGGTCTGCTTCAGGCTTATCGTTTCTTGGCTGATAGTCGTGATTTGGCAACACAAAAACGTTTATCTAATCTCGATGATCCATTCAGTGTGTTCCGCTGTCATGGTATTCAGAATTGTGTGGCTGTTTGTCCAAAGGGGCTTAACCCGACGCGAGCCATTGGCCACATCCGCAACATGCTCTTACAAAGCGCTACCTAGGGTAGCGCTTTTCCGTATTTGAGCCGACCAAAAGGGTCTGCGCACTGGTAATACTGTTCGCTGTAATGGAGAGTTGCGGCGACTTAAAAGCGGCGTTTTTAATCAAAAGTTGAAAGCGTTTGGTAGCTAACTGCTAGATGTTATAGCAGGAGGTTTAAGCCTCCAATAAATAAGGTGAGTGGAATGCAAGACAGCATTATGGAGCAATTTTGGAGCACATCTCACATTTCCGGTGGGAATGCTGCCTATGTCGAAGAGCTCTACGACACGTATTTACATAATCCTAATGCCGTTCCCGAGGAATGGCGCAATTACTTCGATCAATTACCTCGGGTCAATGGTGTACTCACCCAGGACACTCCCCATTCGGTAATCCGTGCCCAGTTTGAACAGTTGGGTAAATCGCGCGTTCGCACGGTTACCGTCGCTTCCGGTTCAGTGAGCGCAGAACATGAACAGAAACAAATTAAAGTCCTGCAACTGATTAGTTCTTACCGTTTTCGTGGTCATCAAAAAGCCCAGCTGGATCCATTAAATTTAATGCAGCGTGAGCCAGTTCCTGATCTGGATCTTAATTTCCACGGGTTGACTAACGCCGATCTTGATACTGTGTTCAACAGCGGCACCCTGTTTATTGGCAAAGAAGAGTGCACACTGCGCGAAATCATCGAAGCGCTTGAAAAAACCTACTGTGGTCACATAGGTGCCGAGATCATGCACATTACGCCGCTCGCTGAAAAGCAGTGGTTGCAGCAGCGTCTGGAGAGCGTGCGCTCCAATCCTGAATTCAGTAAAGAGCAGCGCCTTGCCTTGCTTGAGCGATTGACTGCTGCTGAGGGGCTTGAACGACACTTGGACAGTAAATACCCGGGTACAAAACGTTTTGGCTTGGAAGGTGGAGAGAGTTTCATCCCTCTGGTGGATGCACTGGTTAAACGTGCTGGCACCTATGGCGCCAAAGAAATTGTACTGGGTATGGCGCACCGTGGTCGTTTGAATACCTTAGTAAACGTATTTGGTAAAAGCCCTGCGGAATTGTTCGCTGAGTTTGATGGTAAGCGCTCGCTGAATACCTCGGGCGACGTTAAATATCACTCTGGTTTTTCATCCAATGTCATGACTCCCGGTGGCGAGTTACACATGGCGATGGCCTTCAACCCATCGCATTTGGAAATCGTCTCGCCTGTAGTTGAAGGTTCGGTTCGTGCCCGTCAGGATCGTCGTAAAGATAAAACAGGCGCCAAAGTGGTGCCTATAGTGGTTCATGGTGATGCTGCATTCGCAGGTCAGGGTGTGGTAATGGAGACGTTCCAGATGTCCCAGACCCGCGCTTACGGAACTGGCGGCACCTTGCATATTGTCATCAACAACCAGGTTGGTTTTACCACCAATAAGCGTGAAGATGCTCGGTCCACCGAATACTGTACTGACGTTGCCAAAATGATCGAATGCCCGATCTTCCACGTGAATGGTGATGATCCTGAAGCGGTGCTGTTTGTTGCCCAGTTGGCGATGGACTATCGCTATGAATTCAAAAAGGATGTGGTTATCGATTTGGTGTGCTACCGTCGTCGCGGCCACAATGAAACCGATGAGCCATCTGCTACTCAGCCGCTGATGTATCAGGTCATTCGTAGTTTAAAAACAACTCGCACCTTGTACGCCGATCAACTGATTGCGCAAAATTTACTGACGCAAGCTGCTGCAGACGAAATGACGACGAATTACCGTGCTGCTCTGGATCGCGGCGAGCACGTTGCAAGTGGTCTGGTCAGCGAGCCGGATCGTAGCTTGTTTGTGGATTGGTCACCCTACATTGGCCATGATTGGCAGACGCCGGCTACTACCGGTTGCGATTTAAAAACCCTGCAAGCTGCCGCCAGTAAAATGTGCGAAATTCCAGACGGCATAGTACTGCAGAAGCAAGTTGAAAAAATTTATGAAGATCGCCGCAAAATGGCTGGCGGAGCTTTGCCGCTTAACTGGGGTATGGCTGAAACCCTGGCTTACGCGACCTTGTTGGAACAGGGTTATCAGGTACGCATGACTGGCCAAGACGTGGGGCGCGGTACTTTCTCCCATCGCCATGCTGTTATTCACAGCCAGAAAGATGGCTCATCTTATGTGCCTCTGGCCAATATGGATGCAGATCAGCCTTCTTTCGAACTTTTTGATTCTTACCTTTCAGAAGAAGCTGTTCTGGCATTTGAATACGGCTACTCAACAACCGCTCCAACCGGCTTGGTAATCTGGGAAGCGCAGTTTGGTGACTTCGCTAACGGTGCTCAGGTTGTTATTGATCAGTTCATTACTAGTGGCGAGCATAAGTGGGGTCGTCTTTGTGGTCTGACTATGCTGCTGCCTCACGGTTATGAAGGGCAGGGCCCAGAGCATTCTTCTGCGCGTCTTGAGCGTTTCCTGCAATTATGTGCTGAACACAACATCCAGGTGTGTGTACCTACCACGCCTGCGCAGGTTTTCCACATGTTACGTCGTCAGGCAATTCGCCCAATGCGCCGTCCTCTAGTGGTAATGAGTCCCAAATCATTGCTGCGTCACAAGCTGGCAACCTCTACGTTGGAAGATCTGGCGAACGGCAGTTTCCAAAATGTAATCACTGACACCAGCGTTGATCCGACCAAAGTCGAGCGCGTGATTCTGTGCAGTGGGAAGGTTTATTACACACTCTTGGAAGAGAGAGCTGCCCGTCAGTTGGAAAATGTTGCTTTGGTTCGTTTGGAGCAGTTGTATCCTTTCCCTGAGCAGGAGCTGAAGGCAGCTCTTACACCTTTCACCAAAATCAAAGATATATTCTGGTGTCAGGAAGAGCCTATGAACCAAGGTGCTTGGTATAGCAGCCAGCATCACATGCGCCATGTAGTTCAGGAACTTTATGGCCGTGAGATGTATCTTGATTATGTAGGTCGTGAAGCATCGGCAGCTCCGGCAGGTGGTTATATGTCGGCGCACATTGAAGAAGAAAAACGTTTCGTGAATAAAGCGCTCACCGTGTGAGTGCTTTTTACTAATTGAGCTGATCAAACTAATCCCAGCGCCACAGAGAGATGGAATAGCATGAGTATCGAAATCAAAGCACCTACCTTCCCTGAATCCGTTGCCGATGGCACTGTAGCAACCTGGCACAAAAAACCAGGCGAAGCTGTCAAACGCGACGAGTTGATTGTTGATATTGAAACCGACAAGGTTGTATTGGAAGTTGTTGCCCCAGCTGACGGCAGCATTGCTGAAATCCTCAAAGGTGAGGGTGAAACTGTGCTGAGCAATGAAGTAATTGCTCGTTTTGTTGAGGGTGCCGTAGCCGCCCAAGCTGCTCCAGCAACAGCTCCGGTAGCTGAATCAAAAGCTGCTGCACCTGCAGAGAAAGCTGTTAATCCCGCTGCGCGCAAATTGGCAGAAGAAAACAATGTAAACACCGCTACTGTATCCGGTTCGGGTAAAGACGGTCGTGTTCTGAAAGAAGACGTGGCTAACCACCTCAAATCTGCTCCGGCTGCTGCACCAGTGGCTGCCGCTGCACCTGTAGCCGCCATTGAAGCGGTAGGTGATCGTGTAGAAAAGCGCGTCCCTATGACTCGCTTGCGCAAGCGCATTGCTGAGCGTTTGCTTGAGGCGTCCAGTACCACTGCCATGCTCACTACTTTCAACGAAGTGAATATGAAGCCGGTTATGGAATTGCGCGCAAAATACAAAGATCAGTTCGAGAAGGCACATAACGGTTCCCGTTTGGGTTTTATGAGTTTCTTTGTGAAAGCGGCTGCTGAAGCACTGCGTCGTTTCCCTGTAGTAAACGCTTCTATTGACAACAACGATGTTGTTTATCATGGCTATCAGGATATAGGTGTTGCTGTATCCACCGATAAAGGTTTGGTAGTTCCAGTGCTGCGCAATGCGGAAAATATGAGCCTTGCAACTATTGAAAATACCATCCGGGATTTCGGTTTGCGCGCGCGCGACGGCAAACTGGGTATTGAAGAAATGTCTGGCGGCACTTTCACTATTACTAACGGTGGCGTATTCGGTTCTCTCCTGTCCACTCCTATCCTTAACCTGCCGCAATCAGCGATTTTGGGGATGCACAAAATCCAGGAGCGCCCAATGGCTGTAAATGGCAAGGTTGAAATCCTCCCGATGATGTATTTGGCGCTGTCATATGATCACCGTTTGCTGGATGGTAAAGAGGCAGTGCAATTCCTGGTGACCATCAAGGATTTACTTGAAGATCCAGCGCGCATTCTTTTGGAAATATAATTTTTTGGAAATCTAAACCGTAGTTATGAAACGCTTCTGGCAACCCAGGAGCGTTTTTATGTGAAGGGTTGCTGCTCACAAGGCTGTAACCGACTGTTAATAATTTGGGAATATTGTTATGTCTGAAAAATACGATGTGATAGTTATCGGCTCTGGTCCGGCAGGTTATGTTGCTGCGATCCGTGCCGCACAACTGGGTTTGAAAACTGCTTGCGTAGAAAAGTGGAAAAATGAAGAAGGCAAGGGCGTGAATGGTGGTACTTGCTTGAACGTTGGTTGTATTCCATCCAAAGCATTGCTCGATAGCTCTTACAAATATCACGAAGCAAAAGAAGACCTGGGCCTTCACGGTATTTCTACTTCAGGTGTTGAAATCAATATTCCCTCGATGATTGCGCGTAAAAACCAGATCATCAAAAATCTCACCGGCGGCATTGCCAGCTTGTTCAAAGCTAACGGTGTAACCAGTTTATTCGGTACCGGTAAACTGTTGGCAGGTAAAAAGGTTGAAGTTACTGACTTTGACGGCAAGGTCACTGTGTATGAAGCAGAAAACGTTATCCTCGCTTCCGGCTCAAGTCCAATTAACATTCCACCGGCACCGGTTGATAACGATGTAATCGTTAACTCCACTGGCGCTCTTGAATTTACCGAGGTGCCTAAGCGTCTTGGTGTTATTGGTGCGGGCGTAATTGGTTTGGAATTGGGCTCAGTATGGAACCGCGTTGGCTCCAAAGTTACTGTGCTTGAAGCTCTGGATTCTTTCCTTGCGATTATGGATCAACAAATAGCGAAAGAAACCCAGAAGATTCTCACCAAGCAAGGTTTGGATATTCGCACCAGCTCACGCGTCACCGGCTCAAAAGTCAATGGCAAAGAAGTGACTGTCACTTATTTGGATAAAGACGGTAAAGAGCAACATGAAACCTTTGATAAGTTGATTGTTTGTGTTGGTCGTCGTCCATTCACTGAAAATTTGTTAGCAGCGGATAGCGGCGTAAATCTTGACGAGCGCGGCTTCATTTTTGTGAATGAGCAATGCGAAACCAATGCGCCGGGGGTATGGGCAATTGGTGACGTAGTGCGCGGCCCGATGTTGGCGCACAAAGGCTCAGAAGAAGGTGTTATGGTTGCCGAGCGTATTGCGGGTCAAAAATCGCAAATCAACTACGACATTATTCCCAACGTTATTTATACCCACCCTGAGGTTGCTTCAGTGGGTAAAACTGAAGAACAAGTTAAAGCTTCAGGTGAGCCTTATAATGTAGGTACTTTCCCGTTTGCAGCATCAGGACGTGCTATGGCTGCTAACGAGACTCACGGTTTGGTAAAAATTATTGCTCACGCTGAGACGGATCGCATTCTGGGTTGCCACATTGTTGGCCCAAGCGCTGCTGATCTGGTGCAACAAGTAGCAATTGCGATGGAATTCGGTTCGAGTGCAGAAGATCTGGGCATGATGGTGTTCGGTCACCCAACCCTGTCTGAAGCAATCCACGAAGCAGCATTGGCGGTGCATGGTCATGCCATCCACATCGCCAACAAGAAGAAGCGTTAAGAGAACCATAGAGTCCTCGTTTTTTAGGCGGAGTCGGGCTCATAAGGCCCCTCTCCATCGATAACCCAGTTGGCATGTTTATCGATAATTACATGTCCAACCATCGTCAAATGGAACTACACCATGAATTTGCACGAGTATCAGGGTAAGCAGCTGTTTGCCCAATATGGTTTGCCTGTTTCTAAAGGCATTGCTGCTGCGACTGTTGAAGAAGCTGTTGCCGCTGCGGATCAAATCGGCGGCGATATGTTCGTCGTTAAAGCACAGGTTCACGCTGGTGGCCGCGGTAAAGCGGGCGGCGTTAAGTTGGTAAAAACCAAAGAAGAAATCCGCGCTTTCGCTGACAAGTGGTTAGGTAAAAATCTGGTCACCTACCAGACAGACGAAAAAGGTCAACCGGTTAGCCGTATTTTGGTTGAGACCTGTACCGATATCGCTAAAGAGTTGTATTTGGGCGCGGTTGTTGATCGTTCAAGCCGTCGCATTGTGTTCATGGCCTCTACCGAAGGTGGTGTAGAGATCGAGAAAGTAGCACATGAAACTCCTGAGAAAATCCTCAAGGCAACTATCGATCCGTTGGTGGGTGCGCAGCCTTACCAAGGTCGTGAATTGGCGTTCAAGTTGGGCCTTGAAGGCAAGCAAATCAATCAATTCGTAAACATCTTCGTAAATCTGGCGAAACTGTTCCAAGAGAAAGATTTGGCGCTGGTTGAAGTTAACCCGCTGGTAATCACTCCAGAAGGCAATCTGCACTGCCTGGATGCCAAGTTGGTGGTAGATGGCAATGCTATGTACCGTCATCCAGAACTGAAGGCGATGCAAGATCCTTCACAGGAAGATCCACGTGAAGCTCACGCTGCTTCATGGGAGCTGAACTATGTTGCTCTGGGTGGCGATATCGGTTGTATGGTGAACGGCGCTGGTTTGGCGATGGGCACTATGGATATCGTTAAGCTGCACGGTGGCCAACCCGCTAACTTCCTCGACGTAGGTGGTGGCGCGACCAAAGAGCGCGTTGTTGAAGCATTCAAAATCATCCTGTCCGACACTGCAGTAAAAGCAGTATTCATCAACATTTTTGGCGGTATCGTTCGCTGCGACATGATCGCTGAAGGCGTAATCGGTGCGGTAAAAGAAGTTGGTGTGAAAGTTCCTGTTGTTGTTCGTTTGCAAGGTAACAATGCTGAGCTGGGCGCGAAAGTGCTGGGCGAAAGCGGCCTGAACATTATTGCCGATACCGACTTGACTGGCGCAGCCAAGAAAGTGGTTGCAGCGGCGGCGAACCAATAAGGGGAACAAGACATGAGCGTTTTAATTAACAAAAACACCAAAGTAATTTGTCAGGGCTTTACTGGTTCGCAAGGTACTTTTCACTCAGAGCAAGCAATTGCTTACGGCACCAAAATGGTTGGCGGTGTAACTCCGGGTAAAGGTGGTCAAACCCATCTTGGTTTGCCTGTATTCAATACCGTTAAAGAAGCTGTTGATGCTACCGGCGCAGAAGCATCGGTAATTTATGTTCCGGCTCCTTTCTGTAAAGACTCAATCCTTGAAGCGGCTAACGCTGGTATCAAGTTGATTGTTTGTATTACTGAAGGTATTCCCACCCTCGATATGCTTGACGCTAAAGTGAAGTGTGACGAGTTGGGCGTGCGTTTGATTGGCCCTAACTGTCCAGGTGTTATCACTCCGGGCGAGTGCAAAATCGGTATTATGCCAGGCCACATCCACAAGCCAGGTAAAGTAGGTATCGTTTCACGTTCCGGTACTTTGACTTATGAAGCTGTGAAGCAAACTACCGATTACGGTTTCGGCCAGTCCACTTGTGTTGGTATTGGTGGTGACCCAATTCCGGGTTCCAACTTCATCGACATTTTGAAATTGTTCCAAGCTGACCCACAAACCGAAGCAATCGTAATGATTGGTGAAATCGGTGGTTCTGCGGAAGAAGAAGCGGCTGCTTACATCAAAGCAAATGTGACCAAACCGGTTGTGTCTTACATCGCTGGTGTAACTGCACCTGCTGGTAAGCGCATGGGTCACGCTGGTGCGATTATTTCTGGCGGTAAAGGTACTGCTGACGAGAAATTTGCTGCATTGGAAGACGCGGGTGTTAAAACTGTTAAGAGCTTGGCTGACATTGGTAAAGCACTGAAAGAAATCACTGGTTGGTAATTTTTACCCGCTAGTTTTTTCGAGAAAGGCGATCTTCGGGTCGCCTTTTTTATTGGTGCGCACATCAAGTTTTACATCACTTTCAGATCCAATTTCCCATTTTTTACGTAGCAGCCACATCTTTAGTAATTGGTATTTCCGATGGTGGCGCTTTGGTGGATAAAACGGGATTTTCGCTTGGATGATAATGCTGCATTGCATACCGCTATGCAGCAAGGTCGCGAGGTTGTTCCGGTTTTTTTTCTGGAGCCTGCGGTTTACCTGGCTCAAGATGCCTCTGCATTTCATTTGCAAGCCCAACTGACTGCCTTGGCTGATTTGCAATTCTCGCTGCGCGCTATAGGTGCGGAATTGTTGATTGTAAAAGCCGACTTGCCAGAGGGTTTTGCGCAGCTTAAACAGCAGTTGGATTTTTCTTGTATCTACTCCCATGAAGAAACAGGTGCGGGCGTCACTTATCAGCGCGATATTGCTGTGGCAGCTTGGTGTAAAAGTGAAAATGTACTTTGGCAAGAACTGCCGCAGTCAGGTGTTATCCGTCGTTTAGCTTCGCGCGACAAGCGCAATAAAATTATTGCTGAGCGTTTATTTGATTCAGAGCCACTTGATGCGCCGAGTCGCATTTCCCAGCCAAATCTTCAGTATCTGGATCTTTTTAATATTCCCCCATTACATGAACTTGCACCCCAGTTATTAGATGAGCGTATTTCGTGGCCCAGTGTGCAAGTAGTTAGTGAGCGACGAGCACAGCGCACGCTGGATAGTTTTCTACGCGAGCGCTCGTTGAATTATCGCGGTGGTATTTCCTCGCCCAATAAAGCCTTTTTTTTCGGCTCACGGTTATCGCCCCATATTGCCTGGGGCACCATCAGTTTACGGCGTATTTTTTCGCGCTTGCATCAACGTCTTTCGGAGTTAGAGGCGCAGCTTGATGCAGGCAATGAGAGCAGGCTTGCACAGCGCTGGCAGAAAAGTTTGGAAAGTTTTAGTTCGCGTTTGTTTTGGCGCGATCATTTTGTGCAGCGATTGGAGTCGGCAAGTTATATGGAATTTCGTGCACTGAACCCTGCCTATGAGGTGCTGCAATACACGCAAGATACAAACAGATTGAGCGCCTGGATTAACGGCAAAACTGGCTTTCCATTAATCGATGCCTGTATGCGCTGTTTGCAGGCCACCGGTTTTTTGAATTTTCGGATGCGCGCAATGGTATTGAACTTCGCCTGCTTTGGTTTGCACATCCATTGGCGCGACCTGCAGTATCCGCTTGCACGCGTGTTTACCGATTACGAGCCAGGCATTCATTTTTCACAAGTGCAGATGCAAGCGGCGATTGTTGGGATCAACACCATTCGTGTCTACAGCCCACTCAAGCAATTAATAGATCAGGACCCCGAATGCCAATTTATTAAACGTTGGGTTCCAGAGCTGCGTCCTTACACTGCAGAGCAAATAGCCTGTCACGAAACTATGCCACTGCCCGGTTATGTTCCGGCGATTGTTGATGCTGAGCAGAATATCCGGATCATGAAAGACCGCATCAGCCACATCCGTAAAAGTGACGAGGGCAGGGAAGCTGCGCAGCGTGTGCTGGTAAAACACGGCTCTCGCCTGAAACCCAAAAAAACAAAAGCTATTCCTGCCGCTGAGCTGGTTTGTGGCAGTCAGGTTGATATGTTTGATTAAATGCCGGTGCAATTTAATGTTAAATTGACCATTAGATCGTTCTTGTTGGCTTATGATGGCTAGCGAGCCTTAGCCGCGCTATGCTCTAACATCATAAAAATGCTTTGAAGTATCGGCAAAAATAGTTCGGTCGCGTATCAATAACAATTAGAGAGACGTTATGCGACTAATCAACCTCATTCCCGGGCGTAGCCTGGCGTTTGTCCTTTCGTGTTCATGCCTTTTGTGGAGTGCATCCCTCGCCGCCGCGCCCAGTGCGACCGAGGTAAAGGCCACCATGAAACTGGCTAGCCAATTCATGCTGGATAAAGTCAGTTATCGCGGTGCGTTTGTGTGGTCTTATTTGCCCGACTTTTCACGCCAGTGGGGTGAATTAGAGGCGCGCCGTTCAATGATCTGGATGCAGCCTCCCGGCACCGCCACTGTCGGCCATTTATTGCTTGATGCCTATAACGCGACAGGCGACGAATACTATTACTCCGCCGCAGAGCGTGTTGCCGGTGCGATTATTTATGCACAGCATCCCAGTGGTGGTTGGAATTATCTGGCTGATTTTGCGGGCGAAGCGGCGCTTAAAGAGTGGTACGCGACCATTGGTAAACATGCCTGGCGCCTTGAAGAATTCCAGCACTATTACGGCAACGCTACCTTTGATGATGCCGGTACGGCAGAGGCTGCGAAATTTTTATTGCGGTTGTACACAGCAAAACTCGACCCCAAGTACCGCTCGCCACTGGATAAGGCCATAGATTTCGTCCTTAAAAGCCAGTATCCCATCGGTGGATGGCCACAGCGTTTTCCGCTAATGTATGACCACCCCGGCAAAAACCAGCCGGACTACACCAGTTTTATTACCTTCAATGATGATGTGGCAGCAGAAAATATCGATTTCCTGCTGATGTGTTATCAAGTATTGGGTGATGCGCGGGTACGTGAGCCGGTTATTCGGGCGATGAATGCGTTTATCGTTACCCAGATGGGAGCGCCCCAACCAGGCTGGGCGCTGCAATATACCCCCGAGCTACAGCCGGCTGGCGCCCGTTCCTATGAGCCTAAATCCCTGCATGTACCTACAACTGCGGACAATATTCGCATGCTAATCCAGTTTTACCGCATGACCGGTGAAACCAAATTTCTGGCGCGTATTCCCGAGGCTATCGACTGGCTGGAAAGTTTGGCGCTGCCGAATAAGCCTGAGTACGAGGGGCGCAGCCACCCATCATTTATTGAGCTGGGCACCAACCGCGCCTTATTTACCCATAGGCGCGGTTCGAACATTGGTAATGGTGAGTATTACGTTGATTACCAAGCCAAACATATGCTGGCGCACTACAAATCAGCCACGCGGGTAGATATCCCAAATTTGCGTCGCGCCTATGAGCAAGCGCTCACCTTAAGCCCCGAGCAAGCCGTGGTTGGGTCGCCCTTATACGCTATGGGCGAAATCCGTCTACCTGCATTTTTTACTCTGGGCAAGGTAAGTGTATCTGACCTGAATTTTCGCGCGCAGAAGCCTGAAAAAGCGGCTGATGTTGGCGTGCAGGCTGATGTCTTGATCAATAGTTTAAACCCGCAAGGGTATTGGCCAACGCCGCTTTATTACACCACAAATCCTTACCGTGGCCCGGTTCCCGGCGAGAAGAAGCCAGCGCAATCAACAGAAACTTTTGCCGCAACCATGGTAGGTGATGAGTGGGATACCTCTCCTTATCCGGTTGATAATCCAGTGATGGGTATTTCAACGGCTGCGTTCGTCAAAAACATGGGTGTGTTAATCCAGTATTTGCAGCAGCAAGCATCGCAATAATCCCCAGATCACCAGATCGAATCCGCCCAATTTGGGCGGATCGCTTTATTTTTCACAAAAAATGTGGACAATTGCGCGCCATTTCGCAGTTTTATGGCGCCTGTCGCTTTGATCCTGCACTCGAGAAGAGATTATTTCCATCCGGCGGGCATGCCCGTTCAGTAACAGGGTTGAATTCTATTGAATACTTCTGAGCAAGCAGCAGTCTGGTCCTCGCGTAACTCCGCTGAACTTTACGGTATAGATGAGTGGAGCAACGGTTATTTTGGTGTGTCGCCCCAGGGTGAGGTGGTGGTACGTGCACCTACCAGTGAGGGTGAAGCCAGTGTATCGCTGATGGAAATTGTGGACGGCTTGCAACAGCGCGGTTTACAAATGCCGGTGCTGCTGCGAGTGGAGAATATCCTCGATTCCCGTATCAGCATCCTCAACGATTCCTTTGCCCAAGCGATAGAAACGAGTGGCTATCAAGGCCAATATCGCGGCGCCTTTCCCATTAAGGTCAACCAACAGAGCCATGTGATTGCTGAAATTGCGCGCTTTGGCGAGCGTTACAACCACGGTTTGGAAGCGGGCAGTAAAGCTGAACTCATGATCGCTCTGGCGACCCTGACCAATCGCGATAGCCTGATTATTTGCAACGGCTACAAGGACGCGGAATTTATTTCACTCGGCCTGCAAGCGCGCAAACTCGGCTTTAAATGTTTTTTTGTATTGGAAACCCTGAGCGAATTGCAGTCAGTGATTGAATGCAGCCGCGCCTTAGACGTTGAACCCTTAATCGGTGTGCGTTTAAAACTTTCTACCAAAGTTGAAGGTCACTGGAGCGAGGACAGCGGTGATCGCAGCTTGTTTGGTTTGAACACCAACGAATTAGTGAGTGTGATCGACACACTGCGCGATGCCAATCTGTTGCATTGCTTCCAGTTATTGCATTTCCATTTGGGTTCACAAATTCCCAATATCCGCAGTATACGCGCGGGTGTATTGGAAGCCTGTCGCTACTACATCGAATTAGTGGGCGAGGGTGCGCCGCTTGGCTATTTGGATTTGGGCGGCGGCCTCGCGATTGATTACGACGGCACCTGCAGCACCAATGGACACAGCCGCAATTATTCCGTGCAGGAATATTGCATCGATGTGGTGGAGGCCATTCAGGAAAGTTTGGATCAGCACCAGATCCCGCATCCAACTATCGTCACTGAGTCGGGTCGTGCAACTGTTGCCCACACCTCGGTGCTTTTATTTAATATTTTGGATGTGACCCATTTTGAACCTACCGCTATGCCCGAGTCGCTCCCGGTGGGTTGCCATGAAATGATTGCCAACCTTTGGCACACGCTATCTGTTATTCGCGTTGCCAACTTGCAAGAGTCCTACAACGACGTGATCTACTATCGCGATAAAATTCGCGATTTATTTCACTCAGGCGATATCAGTTTGCGTCACCGCGTGCTGGGCGAAAATATTTACCTCGCGGCACTGCAAAAAATTGCAGCTCTACTGCCGCAGATGAAACGTATCCCTGCCGAATTGGAAAGTTTGCCGCAGCTGCTAGCCGATATTTATTACGGCAATTTCAGTGTATTTCAATCGCTGCCAGACTCCTGGGCGATTGGACAAATATTTCCAGTCATGCCGATTCATCGCTTGAATGAAGAACCCACCCGTCAGGCAATTATTGCTGACCTCACCTGCGACTGCGATGGCAAACTGCAAAAGTTTGCAACGTCTGAGGGTGAGTCTTCCACCTTACCCCTGCATGCAATAAATTCCGGTGAGGAATATTATCTGGGTGTTTTTTTGGTAGGTGCCTATCAGGAAACCCTGGGTGATTTACATAATTTGTTTGGTGATACCAACGTGGCCAGTGTGCGCATTAATGCCGATAAGAGTATTGATTTTGTGCATGAATTACACGGCGATAGTATTGCTGACGTACTGAGTTATGTGGAATACAAGCCCAATTCACTTTACGAACAATTTCGCAAAACTGCTGAACAGGCGGTGCGCGATGGCGTCATCAGCATCGCAGATCGTCAGCAAATGTTGGCGGCCTACAGTGAAAGCTTGCGCGGTTATACCTATTTCGAGAAATAATTTTTTACGACTCCTCATGTCTGCCGTGCGCGGCGGTTATGTCATTTTTTATTTTACGGGAGGCCTCAAATGGCAAAAGTATTAATCATTGGTGCAGGCGGGGTAAGCGGTGTAGTGGTGCATAAATGTGCCCAATTACCGGAAGTATTTTCCGAGATTGTGTTGGCTAGCCGTACTGAAGCCAAATGCAAAGCCATCGCGGCACAATTAAATCGCCCGATCAAAACCGCGCAGGTGGATGCTGATAATGTGCCAGAATTGGTTGCGCTGATTAATGCTGAAAAGCCGGATCTGGTGATTAACGTGGCCTTGCCATACCAGGATCTCACCATTATGGATGCCTGCCTGGAAACCGGTGTGGACTATTTGGATACCGCTAACTACGAGCCGCTGGACACCGCCAAATTTGAATATTCCTGGCAGTGGGCCTATCAGGATAAATTTAAAAATGCTGGCCTGACCGCACTGCTTGGCTCAGGTTTTGACCCGGGCGTGACCAACGTATACACCGCTTATTTGAAGAAACATTATTTTGATGAAATCCACTATCTGGATATTATCGATTGCAATGCGGGTGATCACGGTCTGCCATTTGCGACCAACTTTAATCCGGAAATTAATATCCGCGAAGTGACCGCTAATGGTCGCTATTGGGAAAATGGCCAGTGGGTGGAAACTCCACCTTTGTCGGTAAACCAGGTGTTTGATTTCCCGGCGGAAATCGGCCCCAAAAAAATCTACATGATGTACCACGAAGAACTGGAGTCACTGGTAAAACATTTCCCGGAAATAAAACGCGCACGTTTCTGGATGACTTTTTCAGACAACTATCTCAAACATTTGGAAGTACTGGGCAACGTGGGTATGACCGGTATTGAACCAGTCATGTTTGAAGGCCGCGAAATAGTGCCGCTGCAATTTTTGAAAGCACTGCTGCCAGACCCTGCCAGCCTTGGCCCGCTCACCAAAGGTAAAACCTGCATTGGTTGTTTTGCCCAAGGCGTAAAAGATGGCAAACCTGTCGCTATGTTTGTGTACAACGTTTGCGATCATCAGGAGTGCTATCGCGAGGTGAAATCCCAGGCGATTTCCTACACCACCGGTGTGCCTGCCATGATCGGCGCAAAAATGATTCTGGAAGGTAAGTGGAAAAAACCGGGTGTATGGAATATGGAGCAATATGATCCTGATCCGTTTATGGAAGACCTGAATAAATACGGTTTGCCTTGGCAAGTAGTGGAAGTCGATCCAAGTGCGATTAACGGTTAATACACATGCAAAAGCGCGAATACTTTACCCACTTTAATCCAGCCCGCGTCCCATCGCCTTGTTTTGTTATCGATAAGGCGGCAGTGGAGGACAATTTAAAAATTCTCCATCGCGTACAGCGTGAAAGTGGGGCCAAGGTACTGGCGGCACTCAAGGCGTTTTCCTGTTGGGAATTGGCGCCTTTGTATCGCGACTATTTAAGTGGAACCTGCGCGAGTGGCTTGCACGAAGCGCGCTTGGGGCGTGAAGCATACGGCGGTGAGGTGCATTGTTATTCGGCCGCCTATAAAGAGGCCGATTTAATAGAAATTTTAAAAGTTGCCGACCATGTTTTGTTCAATTCGTTTTCGCAGTGGGCGCGGTTTAAATCCGTTGCTTTGCGCGCGCAGCAAGAGCGCCCCGAATTGCAGTTTGGTATTCGTATTAATCCCGAGCATTCCGAAGGTGAAGTAGCGCTTTACGACCCCTGTGCGCCCTGTTCACGCATGGGTGTTCCTATTGCGCAATTTGAGCAGGCACTGCGTGAAGATCCATTGCTGTTAGAAGGAATTAGCGGTTTACATTTTCACACGCTGTGCCAGCAGGATTTACCACCACTTGCGCGCACACTTGCAGCGGTAGAGGAAAAGTTTGGCCAGTATTTTCCGCAATTAACATGGATTAATTTCGGCGGCGGGCATCACATTAGCCGTGAGGATTATCAGGTTGATGAATTAATTGCGCTGATTCGATCTTTTATGTCACGTCATCAATTACAGGTTTATCTTGAGCCCGGCGAAGCGGTGGCGATTCGCAGTGGTGTGCTGGTTGCCGAAGTTCTCGATATCACCTGGAATACCATGGCCCAAGCGATATTGGATACCTCCGCAACCTGCCATATGCCCGACGTGTTGGAAATGCCTTACCGCGCGGATATTTTGGGTGCCGGCATGCCCAACGAATTTGCGCACACTTACCGCTTGGGTGGTATGACCTGTTTAGCAGGCGATGTGATTGGCGATTACTCTTTTGCCCAGCCCTTGCAGATTGGCCAGCGCTTGATGTTTGATGACATGGCGCATTACACCATGGTGAAAACTACCACCTTCAATGGCATTAATTTACCTGCCATAGCACTGTGGGATTCGCGCACCAATGAACTGCAAGTGGTGCGCGAATTTGGCTATGACGATTTCAAACAGCGCTTGTCCTGATCAACTGGATATTTCGGCAACTATGCAAACCATCGACGCACCTCAAACAAAAGCCTTCATTGGTTTGGTCAATCCCAAAAGCCCCGCCAATGTCGGCATGATTATGCGTGGTGCGGGTTGTTATGAAGCTAGCGGCGTTTTTTATACCGGTGAGCGTTTTGATCGCGCCCGCAAATTTTCCGCGGACACTAAAAATGCGGCGAGTAAAATCCCGTTAGTTCATCTCGAACATTTAACGGATGCTGTTGCCCAAGGCGCGGCCGCTGAAGCGGCGGTGTTAGTGGCTATTGAATTGATTGAAGGCGCAACACCGCTAATGGATTTTGTGCACCCGCAAAATGCCTATTATATTTTTGGCCCGGAAGACGGATCGCTCAAAAAAGAGCTTATCGATCAGTGCCAGCACGTGGTTTATATACCTACTATTGGCTGCATGAATCTCGCCGCAACCGTAAATGTGCTGTTGTATGATCGCATGGCAAAATCGGGTAGGGCGGTGATAGATCAGCGGCCGGTAGCCGCTAATCGCGATGTGAATAATAAAATCAGGATTTAGCGTTAATAATTTCTTCGGTGATCAAATAATTTTCGTCGATTTCAGTGGGTATTTGTTGCTGGCCTTCCGGCTGAATGTTTTGACATTTGCCTTGCGCCTCCGCCCAGTAGAGTGTGTTGCCCACCAGCGCAATGGAGCCAGAGACTATAGTGCTTGCAGTTGTTATTGCTGCTGACATCAGCGCTACACTGGTAAGCTCTGCTTTGCAGGAGTGGGTTATACAATCAACGCCTTCTAACAGATCCAGCTGCTCTGTGCTTAATTCGATTTTTTTCTTGGTGACCATGCAGCTGGAATCAAATTGCTCCACTTTTTTGGGTGTCACCACGCAAGCGCCAAGTACAGCGGTGACCATTGTGAGCATCAGTAATTTTGATAAGCGTACAGTGTAGTGCATAAATATTTCCTTATTTCCGCTTAAATGCTTCGCTTTGTGCAAGCGAAGCGCTTTCATTTAATTTGCAGCAGGCAGAGCCTTATTCAGGTTTTCATTCACTGCTTCATCCACTTTTTTATCCAATGCTTCGCCCATGGCTTTGCCGGGTTCTTGTAGCAACTGTTGGGCTTCCTGGGCTTTGTTGTAAGCATTTTGCAATTCAGTCGGGAACACCGGTGTGATCGCTTCTTTGGCGCCTTCTATTTGCTCGGAAAAAATTTCCGGTTTGCCATCTTTAATTAACATCACTGCCATTTGATTGGTTTGGGAGTTCCATACCAGGCCTGCCTTATCGGTCACGGCTTGCACTTGGGCAGGGGCATAACGTGATGCCACATAAAACAGTGCGCCTTCCTGTTGTATCTCCTGTGCGGTGCGCAGTAATTTCATGGTGGGTTCGTATTTATCACCCAGTATGGCTGTCATGCGATCTTTGATAATGGGTGCTTCAAAAAAATTCACTTCGTTGGGGTCAAAACCTACCAGTGGTTTGAGGAACGACCACATCAGCTTGCTTTGTAATTGATTGCCGATAAGCAATGAAGAAACACAGGCTGATAAGCTGAGGCTAATCAGTAACACAGCGATAACTCGGGAAATGCGCATAAAATACCTGAAGAATAGGGTGTTGGCGGAAACGGTTTACCAAGCAGCGCTTGGCAATAAGGGCGCTATTGTGCGCTGGCGGTTATTTTCGGGCAAGTCGCTGGTCTCTCCAACGTTTCAGGCGAGTGACAGCCCAAGGCTTCAAGCGAGAGTCAGCGGCGTTGGTTCTTTGTAAAAGCGGCAGGCTCGAAGGCTCGGCCAAGCCGCAGCACCGATGATTAACGCTAAACTTGATGTCGTCTTTTCGCTACAATGGCGGCCTGCAAATTTGACCCTAATGAGACGATTATGACACTTGAACAACTGGAAACCTGGGGCATGTACCTCTGCGGTGGTGGCCTGATTGTGTTTATGTTTTTTATTGTGTGGGACTTGGCTAAAAAGTCCAACGCGGGCAAGTTCGGCACCTTTGTCCTTTTTGGTGTGCTGGGTTTTGCGATTATGGTGTTTGTGATTAAAGAAATATTTGTGCACATACTTGGCTAGCGTTTGCTGTACGGCGCTATTGCTCTTTTCACGCGGTTCACCTTTGGCTGATCACACTGGATAAATTATGTTTCATTTTTTTGTTCCCGCTACCAAGGTTCAGAAAGACCGCGCGATTATGCGTGAAACCGATGCGCGGGTTGCCAAATACAGCCGCCGCGGATTGATCCTCAACTTTATTGTGTTTGTCCTGTGTTTGGCATTTGGCAATTTTCAGGAGAAAGAACATAACCTGGCCATAGTGCTGGTGACAGGTTTGCTGCTGGTGACGCTGGTTCGCAGTTATTATTTATTTCGTTTTGACAGCCTTTATGCCCGCGCGCCTGCGCGTTGGCGCAACCAGTACTTTTTTGCTTCCTGCCTGGGTGCCGCCTGGTGGAGTTTTATTCTTGTTACCCTGACCTGGGTGCAAGGCATGCGCGGCGAAACACTGGTGATGTGGCTCTATTCCGTTGTTTTTTATTCCAGTGTCGCCAACGTGTTTGCGCCCTATACGCGCTTTCTCAGTATTTATCTGGCTATAGGGCAGGTGCCTGCGGCGATTACCGCTATTTTGTTGGGCACTGCTGACGGCGCGCTTTACGGCTGCATTATGCTCACCTTTTATGTGATGTTGGCGCACCAGGGCAAGGTTACTTCCCAGGCTTATTGGGAGCGGTTGGAAGCGCACTTTTCGCTGCGTGAGCGCGCGCAGGGTTTGGAGAATGAAAAGCGCAGCTCCCAGGCTCAAATTGAATTGAAAAATGAATTTTTGGTTAACTTGGGGCAGGAGATTCGCTCTTCCATCAGCGATGTGCTGAGTACCTTGTCATTAATTGACGACAGCCAATTATCCGAGCATCACCGCGAATTATTAGCCATGGCTAATAAAGCCACCGGGCGTCAAATCGACCTGGTAAATAACGTGGTGGACTTTTCCAAAATCACCACCAAAACCCTGGTGTTGGATGAAGTGGAATTTGACCTGCGCCGTGTACTGGAAAAATTTGTACAGGATTTTGCGTTGGACGCGCATCAGCAGGGGGTAGAGCTTTATTACAGTTTTGACCCTGCCATGCCCTTGCGTGTGCGCGGTGATGCTGCGCGCCTGAGCCAAATTTTGGGGACCCTGCTCAACCATACGCTGAAAGACAGCCGCATCGAGGATGTGTTTATTGAAGCGCGTTTCCATCAGGATCAGGACGATTTGGGTGAGTTACAAGTGGTAATCAGCGATAGCGAAAAAAGCACTCAGAGCGAACAGGATTCAGATTCCAGAGAGAGCAGTTATCGCGGTATCGGCCTGTCCATATGTAAGGGCTTGGCGGAGTGTATGGGTGGCAGTGTGCATGTGCGCGAAAATAAAAATCGCGGCAACCGAATTTTTATCAACGTTGCATTGCAAGTGGTATCCCACGAAGACCGCCGTTTTGGTTCGGAGCAAAAACTGCGTGGTAAACGCGCACTGTTGGTGGATTTGCCGGATCACAACGGCAATGTGTTGGCCGACGAATTAAATGCCTGGGGCATGAGCACCCACATAGTTTCGGGCCAGGAGCAGACGATTGCCAAGTTACTGGAGCAGGCAAGAGCCGGCGCACCTTATGATCTGGTGCTGATTTTTACCAAACTCAACAACATGAATGGTTTGGCGCTGTCCCGTGAAATTACACAACAGCCGGAAGTCGCAGATGTTAAACAAATTATTGCAATGAGTATTTTGCAAAGCGACAGCCCGGAAATGAAATTGCACCTGCGCTCCAACCCCCAGGTGAGTGTGATTGAAAAACCGATCATGCGTCGTCGCCTGCACGATGTAGCGGTGCAAAAACTTCTGAACTTCGCGAGTGAGGATGAGCGCAAAACGGGTGTGACTGAGCCGGTTGGTCTAGCTGTGGTGCCCAGAGTGTTGTTGGTGGAGGATCACCGCGTGGATCAAATGGTGATTAGCGCCATGCTGAAAAAATTGGGCTGTTATGTACAAGTCGCGCACAACGGTCTTGAGGCGGTGGATATAGTCGCCAAAGAGCGTTTTGATTTAATCCTGATGGATTACGACATGAAAGAGCAGGACAGCCTCACCGCGACACAAAAAATCCGCGCCTATGAGCAGCGCAACCACAGCCTGCATCACCTGCCGATTGTTGCCGTGACCTCAACCCAAACCGAGTCCGAGCAAGCGGTTTATCTGGCGGCTGGAATGGACGATCACATTACCAAACCAATCCGTTACGACGATTTGGAAGAGCGTTTGCAGCGCTGGTTGGAGCAGCGCTAGGCGCACGAGTTAAGAAGCGTTTATCCGCGTAAACCCCGTCACATCGACTAAAAGTCACTGTTACAATAAGTGGCTTTTTTTGTATCTATTGAATTTGCACGACCCGGCGCCCGATAAAAACCCTTTTCGATAACAAGGCATAGCTATGACTCGTTTATGTTCCCTTTTAAACCGCTTTTTATACCTGCCAGCCTTGGGTGTGGCGGCACTTTTGCTGCTACAAGGCTGTAGCGATCCCTCAACGTCGGCCGGGAAACCTGACCAGCCGGTGGCTACAGAAGTGACCAGCCTCAAGGGCGCCCATGTCTTGGTATTTAGCAAAACCGTGGGGTGGCGCCATGATTCCATTCCCGCCGGCATCGCTGCGCTGAAAAAACTCGCTGCAGAAAACCAGTTCACTTTAGTGGCGAGCGAAGATGCAAGCCTGTTTAGCGATGCCGGGTTGGCAAAATTCAACGCGGTGATTTTTTTAAACACCACCAGCGATGTGCTCAATGAACAGCAAGAGTTGGCGATGGAGCGCTACATTCAGGCGGGTGGTGGTTACGTGGGAATTCACGCTGCAACCGACACCGAATGGGAAGGGGATTGGCATTGGTATCGCAACCTGGTGGGTGCGGTCTTTAAAAATCACCCGAGTACACCCAGCAATGTGCAAAATGCACGCATCACTATCAGCGATAAAAATCATGCGTCCACCAAAGCGCTGCCAGAGCAGTTTGAATTAGCGGACGAGTGGTACAATTTTCGCGACATGTATGAATTTATCAATGTATTGGCCAAGGTGGATGAATCCACTTACCAAGGCGGCGAACATGGCCACGATCACCCCATTTCCTGGTATCACGATTACGATGGCGGCCGCGCGTTTTACACAGGCCTTGGCCATACCGCTGAAACCTTTTCCAATAATTATTTTTTAACGCATTTGTTGGGCGGCATTCGCTACGCGGTAGGGCTTAACTACCAGGAGGGCAGCGCGCCACAATTGGATTACGCGAAAGCGCGCCCGGAAAATAACCGCTTTGTTAAAAAGACCCTTATCGAAGAGTTAAACGAACCCGTTAAATTTGATTTTTTCCCCAATGGCGATGCGCTGATTGCACTGCGCCCCGGTGAATTCACCCGCGTGGATTACGAAACCGGTGCTGCTCATCCCGCCGGCACTATCGCTGTTGAATACAACAAAATTCAGGAATGGGGTTTGATTGGTGTGGCGATTGACCCGGATTTTGCACGCAATAATTGGGTGTATGCCGCGTTTAATGTGAAGGACGAACAGAATAATTATTTTCAAAAACTGTCGCGTTTTGAATGGCGCAACAATCAAGTGGATACCAGCACGGAAAAAGAAATTTTACGTTATGGCATAGACAATAATTGTTGTCATACCGGTGGTGACTTGCAATTTGGCAACAGCGGCGAGTTATTTTTTTCCACGGGCGATAACACTAACCCTCACGATCAGGACGGTTACGCACCGCTGGATTTCCGCCCGGATATGAAACGCAATGACGGTCTGCGCGGGCCGGGTAATACCCAGGATCTGCGCGGTAAAGTGCTGCGCATCAAACCACAGGCCGATGGTACTTATACTATTCCGGAAGGCAATTTATTTAGCGATGCGGCACAGGGTCGCCCGGAAATTTATGTGATGGGCGCGCGCAACCCTTACAGCATTACCTTCGATAAAAAAACCAATACGCTGTTCTATGGCGATGTTGGCCCCGATGCGAATGTCGATTCAGAAGAAAAAGGCCCACGTGGTTACGATGAAGTAAACCGTGTGACCGCGGCCGGAAATTTTGGTTGGCCGTTAGTGATTGGGCAAAATCGCCCCTACAAAATGTACGATTACATCAATCAAAAAGCCGGTGAAACAGTTGACGTTAATGCGCCCATGAATGTGTCGGCGTTAAATACCGGTGCCAAACAATTGCCACCGGCGCAGCCGGCATTTATTGCTTACCCCTATGGTGCATCGGAGCAATTTCCTGAATTGGGTGTGGGTGGCCGCACCGCTTTGGTCGCTGATGTGTTTTACGCAAACGACTACCCTGAATCCATCAATCGCTACCCAGGCTACTACGACAATAAATTATTTATTGTGGATTTCATGCGTGCCTGGGTAAAAGCGGTGAGTTTTGACGCTCAGGGGCGCATCCAAAAAATTGAACCTTTTGCTCCGCAAATTAGTTATTCATTGCCCATCGATGCACGCTTTGCGCCGGACGGTACGCTCTATGTGTTGGAGTATGGCAATGCCTGGTTTACTGGCAACCCCGATGCGCGTTTGGCGCGTATTGAATATGTAGGTGCAGGTAATCGCCCACCGGTGGCGGCTTTCTCGCTGAATAAAACCCAAGCGGGTTTACCGGCAAACATTCAAGCCTCTGCCGCAGAAGCGGTGGATCTGGATGGCGATGCCATTCGCTACCAGTGGACCTTGCGTTGTGCAGTGGGTGATTGCGCCACTACAGAATTGGGCGATGCCCGCGATATCACCTTACCTTTTGCCGAGGCGGGGCGTTTTACCCTGAGCCTGCGCGTTACTGATGTACACGGTGCAGCGGCAGTGGTGAGCAAAGAATTGGAAATTGGCAATGAGCCGGCCAGTATTGAATTGCTGTCTGCACAAAATAAATCTTTCTTCTGGGGTGATACTGCCCGATTTGCGTATGAATTGCGTGTGAAAGATTTGGAAGACGGTGACATCACCAGCATCACGGCCAATAACCCCAACGTGCAATTTACTTATCGCGCGCCGCAAGAAAGTAAAGGCCAAGGGCATCAATTGGCGAGTATTGATGATCAGGCAAAAAATTTGCTCGATGCCAATAATTGTTTAACTTGCCATAAGTTGGATGAAAAAGTCGTTGGCCCGGCGTTCCGCGATGTGGCGAAGAAATATGAAAATGATCCGAATGCTTTGACTTATTTGGTGAAAAAAATCGGCAACGGCGGCAGCGGTGTGTGGGGCGATATGAATATGCCTGCCTTCTCCGGTTTGGGTGAGGCAGATTTAAACGTGCTGGCTACTTATGTGTTGTCCTTGAATAAGGAAAAAGTAGTACCCGCCTCGTTATCTTTGACTGGTCAATTGACCTTGGATGGACACGAACAAACCAAAGCGCGCTTTACCGACAACAAGCCCTTTGCGGCTCAGGGCGAAGCTTATCTGTTAAGTGCAAGTTACACCGATAAATCAGTGCAAGGTGTTGCACCTATCAGCGTTAGCAACACCTTTGCGCTTATCCCGCATCGTGTGGATTTCGATGGTATTTTTGTTGAGACACAAGCGACTAAAGATGTTAAGCGCGGTAGTTTCCGCGGTGTTAAAACTATTCAAATGCCAACCAGCACCGACTGGTCTGGTTTCACTTTGGGAAGCTATGATTTAACGCAAATTAAATCGCTACAGTTGGGTGCGTTTTTCTTTAAAGAAGCGACTGACTGGCAATTTGAATTGCGCCGCGATAACGCCCAGGGCGAGGTTCTTGCCCAGGGTGTGTTAGCACCAGTAGGTGAATTAAAAACCTATGAGCGCACCCGCATAAACCTTGTGCCGACAAGCGGTTTTACCAAGCTGTATTTGCAAGTAAAACTTGCGAAGAAAGCCTCGGCGGAGATTGCCCTGCAAGACATCAGTTTTGAAAAATAAACGCTAGTCTCATTGTTGCGGTGTTTCAGGCCAGCGCGTCATGTTATCCATAACGCGCTGGCCTGAATTGTTTTGCGCGTCAATATTAAATGCCGCCGCGTGTCAGCTTTTCCGGGTTCAATAACTCCTCCAACTGTCCACGGCTTAAATCGGTTTGCTCTTGTGCGACGTCGATAATAGCGCGCTCTTCGCGATAAGCTTGTTTGGCAATCGCCGCTGCTTTTTCATAACCGATTAGCGGGTTTAGCGCGGTTACCAAAATCGGGTTTTGTGCCAGCGCTTTTTCCACGCTGGCGTGGTTCACAATAAATGTGGCGATGGTTTTATCGGCCAACTCATTGCAGGCATTACTCAATAGCTCAATGGATTGCAGCAGGTTGTAGGCAACCAGCGGCAGCATCACATTCAATTGGAAATTACCGGACTGGCCGGCAATAGCAATGCTGGCATCGTTGCCCATCACCTGGGCGCACACCATACACACTGCTTCCGGAATCACCGGGTTTACCTTGCCGGGCATGATGGATGAGCCGGGTTGCAATGGTTTCAAACTAATTTCCGCAAGGCCGGCCAGCGGGCCGGAATTCATCCAGCGCAAATCGTTGGCGATTTTCATCAGGCTAACCGCCAGCGTTCTCAGTTGCCCGGAGGTGGCAACGGCAGTGTCCTGCGCGCTCATCAGCGCAAAATAATTATCGCCGGGGGTGAACAACAGGCCGGTGGCTTCTGCCAGGTGTTCGGCCACCCTGGCTGCAAAATCCGCGTGGGCATTCACGCCCGTGCCCACTGCCGTACCGCCTTGGGCGAGGCGCAATAGGCTGGGATGCAGCATTTGCAGGCGCACATAATTGCCCTCAATTTGGCTGGCCCAGCCGCTCAGCTCCTGCCCAAAGGTAATGGGCATGGCATCCATTAAATGGGTGCGGCCGGTTTTAATGACCTCGTTGAGCGCTTCGGCTTTACCTAACAAACTGGTGTGTAGCTCTTCCAGCGCGGGGAATAATTGTTGTTTGAGCGCGAGGGCAGCGCTGATATGGATGGCGCTGGGAATGACATCGTTACTGCTTTGGCTCATGTTCACATGGTCGTTGGCGTGCACCTTTTGCCCCGCCAAATCACTGGCGATATGGGCAATCACCTCGTTCACATTCATGTTAGTGCTGGTGCCGGAACCGGTCTGGAAGACATCCACCGGAAACTGATCCACGTAATGCCCTGCGAGGATACTGTCGCAGGCGGCGGCAATCGCCCAGGCCAGGTCAGCGTCCAACAGGCCCAGTTGCTGGTTGGCCAGCGCCGCTGCTTTTTTTATGTGTACTACCGCATGGATAAAACGGGGGGGGAGGGTGAGGCTGCTAATGGCAAAGTTATCCAGCGCGCGCTGGGTTTGTGCGCCGTAAAGCGCGGTTTTGGGCACTTGAACCTCGCCCATACTGTCGTGCTCGGTGCGGAACTCATTCATACCAACCTCCTGCAATTGATTCCTGACATAAATGAATCCTGATCCCTAAGAGATTTAGTTACAATCCTTTCCTTCGTCAATTTTTACGCCCTTGTTGAGTGATTATGTCTAAACAATTTGTGGTTAATAGCGAGTTTGCACCCGCTGGTGATCAGCCCACTGCTATCGCCGGCCTGGTACAGGGCATAGAGGCTGGCCTGTCACACCAGACCCTGCTCGGGGTCACCGGTTCCGGTAAAACCTTTACCGTAGCTAATGTGATTGCGCAGGTGCAGCGGCCCACGCTGATCATGGCGCACAACAAAACCTTGGCCGCGCAGTTATACGGTGAATTTAAAGAATTTTTCCCCAACAACGCGGTGGAATATTTTGTTTCCTACTACGACTACTACCAACCCGAAGCTTATGTGCCATCGTCCGATACTTTTATTGAAAAAGATTCAGCGGTAAACGAGCACATAGAGCAAATGCGTTTGTCGGCGACCAAAGCGCTGCTGGAGCGCAAAGACGCCATTATTATTGCTTCTGTTTCCGCCATTTATGGTTTGGGTGACCCGGACGCCTACATGAAAATGTTGCTGCACATAGTGCGCGGCGACAAAATCGATCAGCGTCAAATTTTGCGGCGCTTGGCAGAACTGCAATACACCCGCAACGACATGGATTTTGCACGCGCGACTTATCGTGTGCGCGGCGAAGTGATTGATATTTATCCGGCCGATTCCGATATTGAAGCCGTGCGTATTGAATTGTTTGACGATGAAGTGGAACAAATTTCCATATTTGATCCGCTCACCGGCGAAGTGCTGCAAAAAGTGCCGCGCTTTACTATTTACCCCAAATCCCACTATGTAACGCCGCGTGAACAAATTCTGGAAGCGATTGAAAATATCAAAGAAGAATTGCGCGTTCGTCTGGAATACCTGCGTGAAAATAATAAATTAGTGGAAGCGCAGCGGCTGGAACAGCGCACCCGTTTTGATTTGGAAATGATGCAGGAGTTGGGTTACTGCAACGGTATTGAAAACTATTCGCGCTATTTGTCGGGCCGCAACCCCGGTGAGGCGCCGCCCACCTTATTTGATTATTTGCCGCCAGATGCCTTGTTAGTGATCGACGAAAGCCACGTGACTATTCCGCAAATTGGCGCCATGTACAAAGGCGACCGCTCGCGCAAAGAAACGCTGGTGGAATACGGTTTTCGTTTGCCCTCCGCGCTGGACAATCGCCCCATGCGCTTTGACGAGTGGGAGCACATAGCGCCACAAATGATTATGGTCTCGGCCACGCCCGGCAAATACGAAGCTGAAAAGCAGGGGCAAGTAGTTGAGCAGGTAGTGCGCCCCACGGGCTTGATTGATCCGGAAATTGAAATTCGCCCGGCCACTACCCAAGTGGATGATGTGCTCTCGGAAATTCGTTTGCGCGTAGAGCAGGGCGACCGCGTATTAATTACCGTGCTCACTAAACGCATGGCGGAAGACCTCACCGAATATTTGGGTGAACACGGCGTGCGTGTGCGTTATTTACACTCGGATATTGATACGGTTGAGCGAGTGGAAATTATTCGCGATTTACGCTTGGGCCAATTTGATGTGCTGGTCGGCATCAACTTATTGCGCGAAGGTTTGGATATGCCGGAGGTATCGCTGGTTGCGATTTTGGATGCGGATAAAGAAGGCTTTTTGCGCTCGGATCGATCACTTATCCAAACCATTGGCCGCGCGGCGCGCAACATGCGCGGCAAAGCTATTTTGTATGCCGACAGGGTTACTGGCTCCATGCAGCGCGCTATTGATGAAACTGATCGCCGCCGCCAAAAACAAATCGACCACAATCTCAAACACGGCATTACACCTAAAAGTATCAATAAAAATATCACTGACATTTTGGAAGGTTCAGTGGTGCCCGGCGCCGGCGGCCGCAGCGCACGCAACAAAGCCATGGCCATCGCCGAACGCAGCGGCAAATACAAAGTAGAAGCCAACGGCAAAGACATTTGGAAAACCATCGAGCTGATGGAAAAACAAATGTTCCAAGCCGCAAAAGATTTGGAGTTTGAAGTGGCCGCTAAATTGCGCGATGAAATTGAGAAGTTGAAGCACAAGGCTATGTAGTCAGGTGTTTGAATGTTAAAACTCCTCCTGCCCATTCTGTTTCCCTCCTGGCGCTTTTTTAGCAGCGTGGGTCCATCGCCGCGTATTGATATTGCCTGGCTAGCTGAAAAACATGCTGAGCCGCTGGAGTGGTTTCCGTTTCGGCCCTTGCCGGAACGAGTGGGTGTTGCGGTGGGTTTGCAGCGTTTGTTTTATAACCCGGAGTGGAACGAGCGCTTGTATTTGAATACTTGCGCTGAGCATTTGTTGGAAACTGATTCCGCTTTTCACGCGCAAAAAATTGCCGAGCGGTTGTTGCGTGCTGTAAACACTGGCGAGCTTAATGCGGGATCGGCGCTTTATTTGGTATTTCGCGTGCGGGCTTTGAGCAAAGAGGCAGGTCAGCTGAAGGACGAGTTGGCATTTATGTCTGAACCCATTTCATTACAGCGGGAGCCAGTGTGATGACGCTGGAACTCGCGGTGCGCTGGGCAGAAATTATTTTAGGTGTGGCGATTTTTCAACAGAGCCTGGAATTATTGCGCGGCTTGGCATGGGAGAAAACGCTGGGTTTGGTGCGCGCCGGTTTGGCCATTTTATTGATGCTGGGATTTCAACCACTGTTGATAGAGCTGGCATTGCTGGGAACGGCGGCTGTGTTGATTAGTCGCTACCGCGGCCCTTACAACGGCGGTAGCGATACTATGACCTTGTTGGTATTGCTCTGTTTGTGTTTATCGCATTTGGCGCCGACCCGTTACTGGCAAGAAATTGCGTTGGGTTATTTGGCCATTCAATTAACGCTGTCGTATTTTCAATCGGGTTGGGTGAAGCTGGTTAATGCCCAGTGGCGTAGTGGTGAAGCCTTGCAGCAGGTTTTTGCACTCAGTGCCTATCCGGTAAGCAATGCTGTGCGCGAGTGGGCGCAAAAGCCGGGGTTATTGTGGGTAATGACTTGGGCGGTTATTGCGTTTGAACTTTTATTTCCACTGGCACTGTTAAATCAAACGATGCTTTTTATCGCGTTATTTATCGCCGGGTTATTTCATTTGGCGAATGCCTGTTTGTTTGGGTTGAATCGCTTTTTTTGGATTTGGCCCGCGGCTTATCCGGTAATTATTTGGTTTCAGCAGCGTATGATGGAGATCATGTAAATTGTACCGCTCACTCCCGCAGGTTTTGCGGGAGTCGTTTGGGCAGGTGATGACAATTAAAATTGAAAACAACTAAAAACAATTAAAAATAATCAAAGCGCGATGCGTTTACCTTCTTTTGCCGCTTTAAATACCGCTTCCACAATTACTATGTCTTTCATGCCTTCTTCACCCGGAACTAATACCGGTGATTTATTGATAATCGCCAAGGCATCGTTATCCATTTGTCGCGCTTGTTGGTTCTCCGGCGCGGCAGGCAAAATAATGCCGCTACTGGTTTGTCCCTTAACGCCACTGTAGGACTGGAAGGGTTTTAATTCGTACCAACCGTTTGCGCATTCAGCGCGCAGGTGATTCATACTTTGCGCGTAGCTGGTTGCGCATTTTGCGCGCGTACCGCTGGCAAACTCCAATTCAAAGTGCGTGGTTTCATCCACATTTTTATAGACTTCAGTGGTGCTACTCATGGTTGCTGAGGCCACTGCTATAGGCTCTTCACCCGCGGTGTAACGTGCGGCATTGAGCGGGTAAACGCCCATGTCATACATGGCGCCGCCACCCATGGCGGGATCGGCGCGCCAGGAATAACTTGCCCCTGTGCCGTTGTAGCCGGCCTCGGCAATAATGGTTTTGATATCGCCATAGGGTTTTTGTTTGGCAAATTGCATGATGCGCTGGGTATTGGGTTCATGCTGCATGCGATAGCCAATGGTGAGTTGCACTTTATTTTTTTTGCACACATCAATCATGTCCTGACACTCGCGTGCATTCATCGCCATGGGTTTTTCACACCAGACGTGTTTGCCTGCATTCGCGGCAATTTCGGTGAATTTTTTGTGGGTGCCGGTGGGCGTTACTACGTAAACCACATCGATATCCGGGTTGTTCGCCAACTCGTGCATGTTGTCGTAGTTGTATACGTTGTAATCGGCAATGCGATAATTTTTTTGCCACTGCGGAATTTTTTCCGGCGAGCCGGTCACTATGCCAGCCAGATAACAGTGTTGCGTTAACTGCAGGGCAGGGGCGAGTAAATCGCGGCTGTAATAACCCAATCCAACCAGAGCCACCCCCAGGCGCTTGCGTCCAATCGTGTTGGCAAATACACCGGGTGCGCTGGCAACAAGGCCCATCGCTCCCAGCGTTTTTAAGAGCTGGCGACGTGATACCTGATTCATGTTATTTACCTCAGTATTGCAAATATTGAGCAGCCGCTTGGCCACATTCCTGAAGCTAGTTGTAATCGTCAAGGTGACTCTGTGCAAACCGATAAACAAAAAATTACCTGCGTTTACTTTGCTGCGTGGGTGACAGCAGCTTATGCCCGGCTTGACTGATAGAATGGCGCTTTTTTATTCGTCGCCCCTTTGCGGGCTCACCTGATTCTGGCACTGGCACCTATGCAAAATTTTACCGAGCAGACCTTTTCACCCTCCACTGGCGCCATTGCAGATGCCTCGAATTTTGAAGACTCCCGTTTAGTGCCGCTGTGGCGTGCCTGGCTGGCAGTTGCTGGCACCCAGCCCCTGGACAAGTGGTTAAAAACGGCAGTGCGCCCCTTGGCACATTCAGGCCCAACGTCTAAGCCTGAGTATGATGAGGTTAAAAAACACAACAAATTCAAGCCGGCCAAATCCACCGCCGCGCGCGCAGCCAGTGAGGCGGCAGATACCATTGCACTCAGCCTTGCGATGTTTTCGGCGCTGCGTTTCCAGCAGCTAGCCGCCGCGCTTGAGTATGCCTATCGCCGCAGTCTTGATGGCTCAGCCCCGGCGACCGACTGGAACCACTGGGACTCCGGCTGGCAGCCGCGCGATTTGCAGGCAATATCCCCCATTGCTTTTTGGTACTGGATTCAATTGCGAGTGCAGGGCGACCAAGCCAAAAAAAATCAGGCGCAGCTGCGCGATGCCGAAGCGCGCCGTGCATTTTTCAGGCAATGGGTTAGCCAGCTAAACCCTGCTGAAGCGCCGGTTTTTTTGTTATGGCATGGCTTGCGTCCGCAGTGGGGCGATTTGTTAACCGCGCGTCAAACCCAGAGTGGGTGGAGTGAGCAGACGCTGCACAAGTTTATCGCCCAGCAAGTCAGCACACCGCCGCTGTGGTTGCGGGTGCAAAAAAATGCGCAGCCAGCTGAAGTGGCCAGCAGCCTGGAACAGCAGGGCGTAAAGGTATTGCTGGGGGAGCAGGGCTTGGCTGCCCAGGGTGGAGCAGGGGTTCATACCACTCAGGCTTATAAAGAAGGTTTGGTGGAAATCCAGGATCTGGCGAGCCAGCAAATCGCGGCGGCCGTGGCTGCAAAACCGGGCCAGAAAGTGTGGGACGCCTGTGCCGGTGCCGGTGGCAAAACCCTGGCTATTGCGGCGCGTATGAATAACAAAGGCGCTGTATTCGCCACCGATTTACACGCCTATAAATTGGACGAATTAAAACGCCGCGCCAAACGTGCAGATATCTTTAATGTGCGTGCCTTTACCTGGGATGGCGCAGAGGCGCTACGCTTGCCCAAAGAGGCGGCGCAGCAAAATGGATTCGATTGGGTATTGATTGATGCACCCTGCAGTTCAGCCGGCACCTGGCGCCGCAACCCTGATGCTCGCTGGCGTTTTGAACTGGCCGATACTGCCGAGTTAATCGCACTGCAACAACAATTGCTGACCCATGCCGCTCCGGCTGTGCGCAATGGTGGTCGTTTGGTTTACGCCACCTGCAGTTGGCAGGTGAGCGAAAATGAACAACAGGTGCAATGGTTTTTAAATCAGCATCCGGGCTTTTCAGTGGAATCGCAAACCCTGCTGGGCGCCCCGGAAATAGATTCTGACACTATGTTTGTGGCGGTTTTGGGCAAACAAGCCTGATCAGGTGCTAAGCGAAGGTCGTACTACAAAAAGGTCTAACCACAAAAAGCCCTTGCCGGATTTTCGGCAAGGGCTTTTTAATTGCGCTAATGCAAATGAGGGCGAGTGTTTATAAATCCATCACTACCCTGAAACCCAAATGCGAATCAAAAATTTCGGCGTGATGGTAATCGCGGATGTGGCTGGCTAAACGCTCGGCATTGTCTTTGGCGGAGCCGCCGCGCACCACCCGCGCATCACAGTTTTTGATCAGCAGCGCCTGGCCATTTTTAGGGTGCAGGTTGTAGTTGTCGGCAAAACAATCCTCCACCCACTCAGCCACATTGCCGGCGGTATCGTAAATACCAAAGGCATTGGCGGGGTAGCTGCCAACCGGTGCGGTTTTAGCGCCAAATAAACCGGAGAATTTGCTGTTGCAGCCGCGACGACAATTGGCGCGGCCAGCGGCGTCCTTCACATCATCGCCCCACCAAAACAAGCTTTTGCTATTTGCGCGCGCGACATACTCCCACTCAGCTTCGGTGGGCAGGCGGTATTTTTTGCCGGTGGTTTCACTCAGCCACTTGGCGTAGGCGCGGGCATCTTCAAAGTTCACATTAATCACCGGTCGATTGCCGCGGCCCCAGCGGTTGTCGCTGGGCAGCGCGCGGTTAGTTGCCTGGGCAAAAATATCGTAATCATCAAAAGTGATTTCATATTTGCTCATGGCGATGGCTTTATTAATGGTGACTTTGTGCACGGGCATAGCTGTCACTGTGTCTTTGTGTCCCATTAAAAAACTACCGCTAGGGATGCGCACCATTTCCGGCCCCTGGCTTTTAATCGCCGCCACTAATTCACTGCTCATGGCTTCACCCGGTTTTAAACTTTGATTCAGGGTGAAGGAGGGCGATAAATCCTGATCGGTAATTTCTACCCAACTGCGCTGCATGTCGTAGCCCGGGTGACTCACTTCAAGGTGATAAGAACCGGGTGGCAATTGCATACCGGGTTGGTAGCGCTCGGGAATATTTAACACCCGCACCCGCGCCTGGGCGGGAACAGTTTTAACCTGCAGCGCAAAGGTGATGAGTGGTTCGCTGCTGGCCGCTGCACTGGATTCCACCGCGAGGTTGCCGCTTGTCATGTCCACCGCGGCCATGGCGCTGCCATCGCCTGAATCATTGGCCATAGGCAGGGCCGCCGTTGCCACCGGTTGCGCACCTGCAAAGGGTGTTGTTGCTTGGGTGTTGGATACCTGTGCCGGGTTGCTGGTGTTGTTTGTGGTGTTGTTTGCAGCGCTGTTTGTCGCAATGGTTTCTGCGGGCGATATGTCCTGTAAGCCTTTATTCCACCAAACGCCAAGGCCGAGCAGGGCAACAACCAACAAAAAACCAACTGCCAGTTTTTTGTGATGTGTGTGTTTTTCATCCAGGGCACCATTCACCCGCGTAGCGATTTGGGTTCGCTGGGAATGGATGGACGATTGGCCCTCGTTGAAAAAAATCTCGGTGATTTTGGAAGAGGGGCGCGCATAAAAACCGCGCTCCGGGCTCCAGCGCAACGCGCGCAATTTATTCCAGCGCCAGCGCAGGGCGTGCACCGTGGCATTGACCAGAGCACGCGCCAGGGCAATGACCGTGAGGTCAGTGGGGTGCACGCTACTGGTGAGCGGTGTATGGAAATTTTTTTCCAGCTCATCGATGGCTTGAATTAAATCGCGCCCGCGCTGAAAGCGCTGCTCGGGATCTTTGGCGAGCAATTTATCCAGAATTTTTTGATAGGCGAGATATTGCAGCGGCAGTTTGGGAATGGGGGCGCTGATGTGTTTCAGTGCAATAGTCACCGCTTCTTCACCCTGGTAGGGCAAGCTGCCGGTGAGCATTTCATAAAACACTATGCCCAGGCTGTATAAATCCGAGCGGCCATCAACATTATTGCCTTTGGTTTGTTCCGGGCTCATGTAATGCGGTGTGCCCACAACCGTGCCCACATGAGTCATGCGCGAATTTGCCGATACACCGCGCGCAACGCCAAAGTCTGACAGCACGGCGGAATTGTCGGTGCGGAATAAAATATTTTCCGGTTTTATATCGCGATGCACGTAGCCTTTTTCGTGGGCGTGATCCAGCGCGCTGGCTACTTCGCGAATCACACGCAGCACTTCTTCACCCGTCAGCCCCGTGGACATGCGGTCGTGTACCGAGCCGTTGGGCAGGTAATCCATGGCGATGTAATTTAAATCTTCATGGCGGCCTATGTCGTAAATCGCCACTATGTTCGGGTGGGATAACTGGCCGACAATGGTGGCCTCGCGCTGGAAACGTTCGCTGAACGCCGGGTCGTTATTGAGTTGTGGATTCATCACCTTTAAGGCGACAACACGCCCCACGCTAATTTGAATCGCGAGGTAAACGGTGGACATGCCACCCTGGTTTATTTTTCGAACTACCCGGTAACCGGGAATTTGCAGCGCCATAACAACAAGTATCTATTTATAAGGTTTTAACAAGGTTATAAGGTTTAAACGCGGCCCGACAATCCGTGCCCGCTGAGCGCGTCAGCTCAGCACAACATAAAACAACAGCCCCAGCAGCGAGGCGATGGACAAGCCAAAAATCCAACTGTCCTGTTTGAGGTTGCCGGTCAATTGCGGAATAAATTCCTTTAACCGTTTGCGCGGCTCGGCCGGCCGCACCGGTGATTCAATAATCTGCAGGGTGATATTGTCGCGCCCGCCGTTGGTGAGTGCGGCATGCATTAGCTGGTCAACCGCTGCCAGGCAATCGCTGGAGTCACATAAAATTTGGGCGATGGTTTTATCGTTAACTTCATCGGTCAAACCGTCGCTGCAGAGTAACACCCACTGATTTTCCTGCCATTGGTTTTCCAGGTGATCCACTTTTACCAGCGGTAATTCCTGCATGCCCAAGCACTGGGTAATGATGTTTTTTTCCGGGTGAAAATCGGCGTCCTCGGCTTTTATTGCACCGCTCTCCACCAACATTTGTACGTAGGAGTGATCAGTGCTCAGTTGTTCCAGGCGTCCGCCTTCGCGGTTGGGTGTCCAAAGGTAAGCGCGGCTGTCGCCAACCCAGGCAATTTGATAGCGATCTTTATGGCTTTTTAAGGCGACAACGGTTGACCCCATACCCGGCGCCCCCACCCCCTGGCGCGCCGAGCGAATAATACTCAGGTGTGCCTGCTGGATAGCATCCAATAACGACAGCTGGGGATTGTTGCGAGTGTTTTGTTCGATGGTGTCGCGCACTATGGCGCTGGCGACTTCGCCGGCTTCGTGCCCGCCCATTCCATCGGCGACCAACCATAGACCCTGTTCCGGCTTGCTGAGAAAGCAGTCTTCGTTATTGCTGCGGGTGAGTCCCGGGTGGGAGGCAGCGCTGTAATCAAGCGGTTTGGTGGTCATAGGTTGAGGTCAGCGTCATGCCAGTTATTGTTCGGATTGATCCGGCAATACTAGATGACTTTATGCTTCAAAACTATCTGGCCGGGGCAAATCTATGCGCCCCGGCACACTTGATTGCAGCGCCAGCAGCACCACTAACAGGTCTTTATAGCAAGGCCCAGGCGTTCAACAATATCCTTCTGGCCCGCATGGGTAACCAGCGCGATGCTGGCTTTTTCTGTTTGCAGATAAGTGGCTGCAACACGCTTTAAATCCTCAGCGGTCACCGCCAATACCCGGTTGCGGAATTGCTCGCGTTTTTCGCGGGTGCGACCAAACAATTCAGCCTGGTAGGTGGATTTTGCCTCGCCGGCGGGCGAGCCGGGTTTATCAATACTGCCAATCACGCCCAGAATGGCTTCTTCCACCGCCTGCCATGGGTGATCGGTCGTTTGCAGCCATTCCAGTGATGCATCGAAATCCGCCAGAGTTTCTGTTAAGCGCGGGTCGCGGTAGGAGTAAAAGCGAAAAGCAGCACTGTTGCTGTCCTGACTCGCACCACCACCGTAAGCGCCACCCTGTTCGCGAATGGTGCGATGCAAAAAGCCATTACGCAGAAAGCCGCCCAGCACCGTAAGTGCTGCAGCGTCCGGGTGATCACTAGGCACTGTGGGGTAGGCTTTGGCACAGAAGTTAACTTGGGTATTGGTGATCCAAGCCTCGCGAATGGTTTCTTTCACCGGGGGCAGGGTGAAGTGGGCGAAGTCATTGTTGGTGGCTTCCGCTGGCCAGCGCGCCTGCAGGTTGTCGCGATAGATATCCAGATGTTCTTGCTCACCCACAATCAAAAATTGCTTGGGAGCGGTCAGCACCAGTTGGTGGATGGCCTTGAGCTGCGCAGCGAAACCGGCCAGGGCCTGGGCATCGTTCAGTGAATTATCCAGGGCTTTGAGTGCGGCAATGCCTTCAAGCCCACTCAATTGGTGCGATACCTTGGCGGCCGGGCTCATCCCGGCGCAGGCTGCGGTCATGGCAAGGCTGTGGCCATTACCGGTAATGCTTTGCTCGCGGCGCGCACGACTCTGGGCGATCAACTCGCGGATGCGACTGTGTTCGTCAAAGCGCACTTCCAATAAGGTGGTCTGCATCAAGTCGTTAAGTGCAGCGCTGTTACGGCTCAATGCTTTGGCTGAGAGTGTCAGGTAGGCATCTATGGCCTGCACATCATCACTGGCACCACGAATGCTGCTATATGCGCTGATGGAGCCAACTACTTCTGCCTGCCAGCGCTGGGTAGCCAGGTAATCTTTGTCGCCTGCGCCCAGTTCAGTCAGGCAGATGCAGTAGAAAGGCAGGATCTTGATTTGCGCCTCGCTGAGTGCAGGCAGTTTGCAGGTGATCTGTTGGTAAACCAGGCCATTGGTGCCCGCCGCATAGCGGCGCAGCGGGTAGTGGTGGAATAGCTCATGGCTGCCTGCGGTGTAATGCAGGTTGGCGGGGATATCGGTCAAATCAACTTTGGGCAGAATACTTTCGTCGTCATGTTGCTGTTGGCGCTCCTGCAGGGCATGGGCGCGGGCGATGATTGCCTGCTTTTGCTCCTCGCTTAGCGCGGCTTTCATCGCGGCTAAACGCGCGCTTTCTGCCGCTTTGATCCGCTCGCCCATTTGTGCATCCGGGCGCAGGGTCAGGCGCACACGGTGCGGGTTGTCCAGCAACCATTTGCGTACTGCCTGTTGAATAAACGCCGGGTCCTGGGTTTTACGGCGCAGGTTTTCCAGGGCCGCATCCACATCCAGCAGGGCGATAGGATCGCCGCGGTGGGTTGCCGAGGTGAGTCCGGTAAGAATTAACTGCAAACCGTAGGGATAACCATCGCCTCCCACTTCGCGCTGGGATAATTCCAACTGGTGAAGTGATGCTGCAATTTGTTCTTGTGGTATGCCTTGCTCGGCAACCTTGCGCAGGGTATCCAAAATCAGCGCTTCCACTTGAGTGACGTCTTCCAGCTTGCAACCTTCAAGGCCGCAGACAAACGCCATCTCACGGGATGAATCATCCAGGCCACACAAAGGCGAGGGCGCTTGCCCCAGCTCGGTAGTCTCCAGTGCTTGTTGCAGCGGAGAGGCGCTGTTATCCAGCAGGATATTGGATACCAATTGGGCTTCCAGCGCTTCATCCAGATTGGTGGTTTTGCCCAATAACCAGGCTATCACCAGATGATTTTTTTCATCCAGATTATCGGCATCGCTCTCTTCAATCGGGTAGGCCTCTTCGACCGCAATCGGTGCGTGGTAACGTTTTTCATCACCTACAGCAATCACTTCATCCAAGGCTTCAAACTGGCTCAAGGCGCGGGTTTCAAATTTCTCTTGATGTACGGCTGCCGGTATATCGCCGTAGGTCATAAAAATCGCATTGCTGGGGTGATAGTGGGTGCGATAAAACTCTTTTAACTGCGCATAAGTTAAATTGGGAATATCTTCCGGTTCGCCACCACTGTTGTAGTGATAAGTCGTTGTGGGATACAAGTATTTACAGAGGGTGTGCCAGAGCTGTGAAGACACCGAACTCATGGCGCCTTTCATTTCATTAAACACTACTCCTTTAAATACCAGATCCGAGTTGGGGTTGTCGGTTTCGGCAAACTCAACACGATGACCTTCCTGCGCAAAATCCAGTTCATCCAGGCGTGAAAAAAATACCGCATCCAAGTAGACATCCAGCAAATTATTAAAATCTTTTTGGTTCTGGCTGGCAAAAGGGTAGGCCGTCCAATCAGAGCTGGTGAAGGCATTCATAAAAGTGTTGAGCGAGCGGCGCACCATCATAAAAAAGGGGTCGCGCACTGGATACTTTTGGCTGCCGCACAGCGCCGTATGCTCAAGTATATGGGCGACGCCGGTGGAGTCATGGGGCACTGTGCGCAGTGCGACCAGAAAGACGTTTTCATTATTGTCAGCCGCTAAATGAATATGCTGCGCACCTGTTACTTTATGGCGATATTCTTCAACACGAAGCTTCAATGCATCGATATCCTGGCTGCGCAATAATTCAAACGTTGGATAACTCATAAGCTCATAACTCTCTTGGAAAATTCTGGATCATCAGGGTTGCAGTTCGCGTGATAAAAACGCGCTGGGAAAATATCGGGTGTTAAAAAATCGGGTGTTAATAGCTGCTCAATTATTTTGCTGGGGAATAAAAGCAGCGAGTTGTGCAATAAAATTCACCATCGCCTGTAATAGTGGCTCATAGTGAACAGCTTGCCGCTCAAGTTGTTGTAGAGCGTAGCAACTTGCCTCCAGGGTTGAAAGCTGATTTTCGCTATGTGCCTTGCGAATTTTGTAAATGGAAGCTGGCGTATTGTCCAGGCTTAACAGGGGTAATTGTTGCAGTAGCGGGTTGAGGTAGAGCATTTTTCGGCTCTTGCGCCAAGTGGCATCAATCACAATCAAACGCAATTGTTGTGCGTTAATGTTGCTCAAGTCAGGTGTTGTTGGCGGCGGCATTACTCCCAGCGAACGGTAATCCGCCAGAGCAGGGTAGAGCAACAGGGGAAGTCGCCCATCTGCGTAGAGCAGTGGCTGCAATAGCGTATCTGCAAACGTTTCGCCCACTAACAGCTGGCTGTTTTTTAAACTTAAATGCAACAAACCCGCGGTATTTTTTGCATTGGTCGATTCTTCCGGATGTTGCAACAGCACCAGCTCTACCTGATTGTCGATGGCTTGAATAAACCGGCATAGGCAGGTAGGCAAAGGGCGCAAGCAGTGACTGCAGCGGGCGCGTGAATGTGAAGCTTTATTCATCCTGCAATCCTGGCTGGCCTGCCACTGGCAATTTATCCCCATGGGCAAGGTGCGCCACACCGAGTTTTTCCATTAACAGTAAACAGGTCGATTGCTGCTGGCTAATCAGGGTTCGTTTCGCTTTGGCACTCAGTGCTTTGAGTGCGTATTCACGTTTACTGGCACTGGAGCGAGTGTGGTCCGCCTCCAAAAAACATAACTGCACTGGCGTGCGGCCACGAAAATAGCGCGCACCCGCGCGGCCTGAAGTATGGGCCTGCCAGCGGCGCGGCATATCCGTGGTAATTCCGGTGTAAACTTGGTTGTCACTGGTGAGGATCATGTAAACCAACCAGTTATTGTCGGGGTTTGGCTCGTGCAAGCGTGTGGCGCCAATTAGTTGAGTGAACGGAAAGTATATGGCAAAAGAATCCAGCAGTCAGGATCGCAATTTTGATGATTTGGCGAAGCGCTTTAAAAAAAATATTTACGGTGGTTTAAAAGGCGATATCCGCCTGGCGGTGCTGGAACGCGACTGTCGTGAACATATCCCAGTTGTTCCTTTTGGCGGCGAAACCCGTGTGTGGCGCATCCTGGATGCGGGCGGTGGCCAAGGGCAATTTTCCCTGCAATTAGCCAAAGCCGGGCACAAAGTGGTGATTTGTGATATTTCGGCCGAGATGTTGAAACTTGCAGAACAGCAAGTGATCGAAGCCGGCTTGGGGGAAAATGTCCAGCTCATTCACTGCGCCCTGCAGGACTTGCCCCAACATTTATCGCCAGCAGAGCTAACCTTTGACTTGGTGATTTGCCACGCGGTAATGGAGTGGATGCAAGAACCCAAGGAACTATTGCCTTGTTTATTGCGACATTTAAAACCGGGTGGTTATTTATCCCTGACTTTTTACAACCTACATTCCCTGATTTATAAAAATCTGCTGCGTACCAACTTTAAAAAAATCATCGAGCAGAGTTACGGCGGCTCCAAAGGAAGCCTCACCCCGATTAATCCCCTTGATCCCGCACGGGTAATGCAGTGGCTTTCAGAACTGCCCTTGGTAGTGCTCGCCCACAGTGGTATTCGGGTATTTCACGACTATATTTTCAACGAGGAGCATCGCGCGCGCGCGCCGGAGCAACTGGTGCAAATGGAGCTGGCTTTTTCTCAGCAGGAACCCTACCGCTCGCTGGGGCGTTACATTCATCTGTTAGCCAAATCCACAGAATAAAAATCAGGAGGCTATTCATAATGGGTCATTTTTTTGTGCGCCGTAATGCCGGTGAGTCCAGTCCAACCGCAACCGCGTCAGCCATAGGCTTTAAGCTCGCATTAATTTATGCCACCTTTTCTGCGCTATACATTTTATTGTCCGATCAATTGCTCTACTGGCTATTTAGTGACCCTGCCACGATTACTTTCATTAGTACTGTTAAAGGCTGGGCATTTGTCTTTCTCACCTCGGTGATGCTGTATTTGCTGGTGCGCACTCAAGTTGGCATGGCGCTGGAGGCATCGCGTCGGCAGCGCGAGGTTAATGAAGAAAAGCTAAGGGCAATGTTGCTGCTTGACTCTATTTCGGCCAATTCTACCGACGCCATTTTTGCCAAGGATTTGCAGGGGCGATATTTACTTTTTAACCGTGAGGCCGAGCGCGTCACCGGTAAAACGAGCAGTGCTGTTTTAGGTAAAGATGACCGTGCTATTTTTTCTGCGCCTCAGGCAGAAACCGTTATGGCAAATGACCTGAGTGTAATGCAGCAATGCAAAACACTGACGTTTACCGAGGTACTCACCACAGCCGATGGCGATTTAACCTATCTTGCTACCAAGGGGCCGCTACGCAATGATGCCGGCGAGGTTGTTGGTGTATTTGGTATTTCGCGCGATATTTCCGAGATGAAACAAGCGGAAGCGCGTATCCATTACCTGGCTTATTTTGATGCGTTAACCGACCTGCCCAATCGCTCCTTATTAACGGATCGTCTGACACAATGCATCACACAAACTTCACCGGATGATTGCCAGGGCGCTTTGATTCTTTTTAATGTAGACCGCTTTAAAAAAATCAACGATGCACGCGGCCAAGCTATTGGTGACAATCTACTCAAAGCCTTGGCTGAGCGAGTCGCTAGTGTGGTTGGCAATGGTGATACTTTGGCGCGTATGGGGGGCGATGAATTTGCGGTTCTGGTGCGCAGCCATCTCAACAATTCACAACCCACAAGTCACATTGCGATGATGATTGTGAATAACATCCAACAAGTCATAGCTGCTCCCTTTGTGGTGAATGGCGATGAAATACGCCTCACCCTCAGCCTTGGGCTAACGCTCTTTCCTGAGGGCAATGACTCTGCTGACGAGGTAATAAAACGCGCTGATAATGCCTTGCACAAAGCCAAAAAATTGGGTGGCAACCAGGCACTGTTTTTTGAAGCAGAAATGCGCAATAACGCCGAGCATTACTTTCAAGTCGAGCGCGAGTTGCGCCAAGGTATAGCGCGCGGTGAGCTGCAGCTTTATCTGCAGTCCCAGGTTGATGCTAATGGCAAGTTAGTTGGTGCAGAGGCCTTGGTGCGCTGGTTGCATCCGCAACGCGGTTTGGTGCCACCGGTAATGTTTATTCCTGTTGCCGAAGACACGGATTTGATTGCCGATATCGATAAGTGGGTGTTTGAGCAAGTCTGCCAATTGTTAGCGAGTGCTCCTCTGCGCGAGCGTCCTTTGCGCATTGCCGTCAATATCAGCCCGCGTCACTTCAGGCACAGCAATTTTGTCAATTGGATCAAAAATACCATTGCCTATACCGGCGTTGATGCGGGAAAACTTACGCTGGAAATAACAGAAGGTTTATTGGTTGACAATGTGAATGATGCGATTGCCAAAATGAGTGAATTAACTACCTTGGGCATTCATTTTTCTATCGATGATTTTGGCACAGGTTATTCATCTCTATCTTATTTGAAACGTCTGCCAATCCATGAATTAAAAATTGATAAAATGTTTGTGCAGGACGCACCGGAAAACAGCGGTGATGCAGTTCTGGTGGAAACTATTCTAGCCGTGGCTAAACATTTGCGTTTGCGCGTTGTTGCTGAGGGTGTAGAAACCGAAGCGCAGGCAAACTTCTTAAACGAGCGGGCTCTGGTGAACCATCAAGGATATTTATACAGTAAACCAGAACCCGTAGAGCAGTGGCTGGTGCATCAATTGCGACTTGGCGATGAATAATAAAAAAGTTAAGGTTTGCCGGTGATATTGTTAATCAAAATATCGCGTGCTTGATTGATCTTGGCTGCCAGATAATCATTGCCACCCCGGTCCGGATGGAGTTTCTGGATCAGCCGACGATGGGCGTCTTGCACCATGTCCTGGGTAATTTCGCCTTTGTTTAAATCCCCCGTGAGACCAAGAATACCGAGCGCTTCGGTGATATTCATGGCTGCAGTTGCGACCGGCGGAGGCTGTTGCCCCTGCTCATTGCCTTGGTTCTGGGTTTGACCCTGTTTGTGTTTGAGCCACAGCGGGAGTGCTTGCATTAGCAATCCGAAACCGGCGCGCAAAAACGGCAGTAGCGCACCTATGGCAGCCCCTATCCAATGCATACGCCCGGTTACTACCAAAAGAACCAGCACACCAAGGAAAATCCCTGTGCCCAAGCGCCATAGCGTTTTGCGCTGTTCTTTGCTGCTCATTCTCTTGTAACGAGCGCTGATAATTACTGCTGATGTGACCACTACCGCGAAAATAAGAATGTTCAGCATAAGGTTAATGACCTGATTTTGTGCCTTGAAAAATATCCGTGAAATGTCTGCATTATCTGGATAATGCCACTGTTACGCCAGCGAACCAATCGCTTAATCGAGGTTTTTGTTTATACTTGCACAGCTGAATAATTTACGCCGAGGCTATTGTGCACTGAGAAGTGTGTGCACCAAAAATGATGGCTAATGCGTCTCCAGAGGTTTATATGACTGAATTCCTATCGACTGCGTTACTTCATCGTATCAGCCGCTGTTTATTCGTTCTGGGGATTGTTGGATTTACGGCACTATTGTTCGGCTGCGGCGGCGGTTCTTCATCGGGTACAAACATTGCACCCAACAGCGCGTCTGCGTCGTCCCTATTCAGCCCATCGAGTACACAAGCCTCATCATCAAACACAGACTCAAGTGCAGCTGTGTCATCGAGTGCTGAGCTGTCATCGGCCAGTTCCATTTCCTCTATTGCGTCTTCTGCAAGCTCTGGTCTTATTGTTATTTCAGGTCAGATCACCTATGACTTTATTCCCCATGATGAATCCGATAACGGCCTTGATTACGCTGCTACAACCACAATGCCCGTCAGGGGATTGGTTGTAGAGTTGCTGGATGCCAATAACAATATATTGTCCTCCAGCATAACTACGACCAATGGCGATTATTCGTTCACAGTAACCCGCGATTTACCTGTGCGTGTGCGTGTAAAAGCGCAATTAGTATCACCGCAAATCAATAATCAGGCGAGCTGGAATTTTAAAGTTACTGATAACACCAGCAACAATGACCTTTATGCGATGAATGGTTCGCTACTGGTCGCTGCACCATCCACAGCAGTGCGCAATCTTCACGCAGCATCAGGGTGGACAGGAAATGCTTATACCCAACCGCGTATCGCTGCACCTTTTGCAATTCTTGATGCTATTTATACCGGCCTTGAGCGGTTGCTTAGTGCCGATAACTCGGTGCAATTACCTTCGCTCGAATTGCGTTGGAGCCCAAACAATATTACTGCAGACGGTGAGCTGGATTTGGGTGAAATTGGCACCAGTTTTTATCGTGATGACCTGAATGCAATTTATCTTCTGGGCGGTCAAGATGAAGATACTGATGAATATGATCGCCATGTGATTTTGCATGAGTGGGGGCATTATATTGAGGCAAAATTATCTCGCTCGGATAACATCGGCGGCGACCATCAAGGCGATGATAAATTAGATATGCGAGTCGCCATGTCCGAAGGTTTTGCCAATGCATTTTCTGCGATGCTGCTGGATGATCCTGTCTATCGGGATGCCAGTGGTGAAGCGCAGGCCAGCGGTTTTCAAATCACAGTTAATCGCATTAATAATGCGGTGCGCGGCTGGTACTCTGAGGCTTCGATTCAATCTGTTTTGTATAATTTTTACACCAGCGATAACAATAAAACAGCGCGTAATTTTTCCGATATTTTTACCATTATTAGGCGTGAAAATTATCGCTCCAGCGATGCTTTTGTGTCGGTGTATCTGTTTGCTGAACAATTACGCCTAGCTATGCCTGCTGTTAGTGTCGGGTTTAATAGCTTATTAACCGGGCAAAATATTGCGATCACTGATCGCTTTGGTTCTGGTGAAAGTAATTCGGGAGGCGCGGTTGCCAATTTGCCCGTCTACAAAAATCTTCCGGTCAATAACACCTCAGTAAATGTGTGCAGCTCTAATGAAAATGGCTCCTACAATAAGCTCGGCGTTTCCCAGTTCTTATTGTTGAATATAGTGTCCAGTGGCAGATATGAACTCAAGGCAACTGCATCACCTCAAGGGGCCAGTGTTTCTGATCCGGATCTTTACCTTTATCAGCAAGGCCAATTAATCGCACAGGCCGAGTCTGCTACTGCCGATGATGAAACGATAAATCGTTTTCTCTCTGTTGGTACATATATATTGGAAGTGGTCGAAGCAAGTGCGTTGGATTCAGATGTAAGTGCTTCAGTTGACCAGTGTTTTAATGTGCGCGCTTTACCAAATTAGGTAAATATTATGACCAGTAAAATATCAGGCATATTGTTTTTTTCGTTGATCATTTTGCTTACGCAATCATGTTACTCAGGCAATCGCTCAGCGGACAGCGACAGTAATAGATCGCAAGTTCATACGCTTGGCAAGCCGGGTGCAAGCGTCAGTATTAGCAATTCACAGCCGATTCTATTGGCTTCGCTGGGTGCGCAAGACTTGGTGCTTATATTGGAGGGGCCGGCTGCTTTTGATGAGTTGTCGGTGCGTGTTGCATCCAGTGATGGCCTAAGCCTTCTATCGCCTATTGATTCGGTCACTTTTCTTCCCACCTCTACGGGCAAATATAATTTGCCGCTCAGCCTGAATGTAAAACGCGAGGGGCGCCATTACGTGCGGTTGTATGTTGAACTGGTTACCGCCAATAGTCGTGCGCAACGTGTGGTGTCGGCAATTATTCAGGTGGGTTCCACCATTACTAAGCAGCAAAAAACAATCCCGAAAAGTAATACTGATGGAGTGATTTCGCTACCCGCCCAAGAGCAGGTAATGCCAAAGGATTGAGCACACAATGCTTATTGTGGTTTGTTTATAATGCTCTAAAAATTAGTTCACTTTATTAGTAAAGAGGTGTTTTTATGTCTATCCAACGTTTGCCCGCCGAGTGGGAGCCACAGGATGCGGTCATGTTAACCTGGCCGCATAAAAATACTGCCTGGAACTGGATTCTTGAGGATGTCACTGAGTTATATGAGGCCTTGGCAACAGTGATTGTTGATTACGCTGATGTCATCATTGCTGTGCCGGATCAAATGAAAGAAGAGGTTTATGCACGCCTTGAAGCTATGGGTGCTCCTATGGAGTATATCCATTTGTATCCCTGTGCCAGCGACGATACTTGGGCGCGCGATCATGGGCCTATTACGGTAGAAGCAGATGGTGTTTTTAAATTACTTGATTTCCAATTTAATGGTTGGGGTAATAAATTTCCTCATGCTCAGGATAATCAAATATCCAAAGTGTTGTTCAACCAAGAGGCTTTCCCCTATGCCGTTTTTGAAGAGCAGGATTGGGTACTTGAAGGCGGTTCTATAGAGACTGACGGCCAGGGCACGTTATTAACTACATCGTCTTGTTTGTTAAATAAAAATCGTAATCCGGATTTGACCAGGGCAGATATAGAGGCGCGCCTAAAAGCAGCATTTGGCGTGCGTAAAGTTAACTGGCTTGATTATGGTTATCTTGCGGGCGATGACACCGACAGCCATGTAGATACTCTGGCGCGCCTTTGTCCCAACAATACAATTGTTTATACGGCATGTGACGATGAAAATGATGAGCATTATGCTGAATTAAAAAAAATGGAAGCTCAGTTAAAAACGTTTACTAATGCTGATGGTGAGCCTTATCGTTTGCTTCCTCTTCCGTGGTCGGGTCCAGTTTTGGGGCGTGACAGTGATGAGCGGTTGCCATCTACCTATGCCAATTTTCTTGTGATCAACGAGGCGGTATTAGTTCCAATCTATGAATTGCCGATGGATGAGGATGCATTAGAGGTGGTATCTCAAGCATTTCCTGGATATGAAATCCTCGGTATTCCCTGTAATACCCTCATAGAGCAAGGGGGGAGCTTGCACTGCATTACCATGCAAATTCCTGAAGGTGTTTTGGAGCCACTTTAAATGCGCAGTAATCAGTTCAAAAAAAATCTCAAAGTTGGTGTAATTCAACAGTCATGTAGTGCTGATTTGAATGAAAATTTCACCAAAACCCTTAACAATATTCGCTTGTTGGCTGCACAGGGAGCTGAGCTGGTGGTTCTGCAAGAACTGCATCGAGGTTTGTATTTTTGCCAACAAGAAATAAGTGATCATTTCGATCAGGCTGAAACCATTCCTGGTCCCAGTACGGATCGATTAGGCGATCTGGCGCGCGAATTAAATATAGTAATAGTTGCCTCTCTGTTTGAAAAACGCGGTGTGGGTTTGCATCACAACACAGCAGTAGTTTTAGAGCGAGACGGTTCAATTGCTGGGAAATATCGCAAAATGCACATACCGGATGATCCCGGTTACTATGAAAAATTTTATTTTACCCCTGGCGACTTGGGCTTTTATCCAATTCAAACCTCGGTTGGTTCTCTAGGGGTTTTAGTGTGTTGGGATCAGTGGTTTCCTGAAGCAGCCCGTCTTATGGCGATGGCTGGTGCAGACTTATTAATTTATCCAACGGCAATTGGTTGGACTCCTGATGAAGATGCTGAGGAAAAAACGCGTCAGCGTGAAGCCTGGGTGACAGTCCAGCGTGCTCATGCGATTGCCAATGGTTTGCCAGTAGTCAGTGTTAATAGGGTAGGGCATGAGCCTGATCCTGCCGGTGGTTGTGGTCTGGATTTTTGGGGTAATAGTTTTATTGCAGGACCGCAGGGAGAGTTTCTATGGGTGGCATCTTCCGATCAGGAAGCAAACGCTGTGGTCACAATAGATTTGCAGCGAAGTGAGACCGTCCGTCGTATGTGGCCTTATCTGCGCGATAGGCGCATAGATCACTATGGCGATCTATTAAAGATTTATCGCGACTAAAGTCTTATGGATCACACAGGCTTATCATCAAACTCGGAGAATTTATCCTGCGCTGCTACAGGTCAGCAATGTCGTCTAATGAATGAGTTGTTGAGCTTACGAAATGAGGTTGATGAGCTTCGTCATCAAGTGCAAACAGATGCTTTGACCGGACTGTATAACTTTCGTTTTTTTTCCAACATTTTACCCTTGGAGATGGAGCGAAGTCGTCGCTCCTCTGTTCCTCTATCATTGATTATTCTCGATATAGATCATTTCAAACAATTTAATGATACTTGGGGTCATGAGTTAGGGAATCAGGCTTTGCAACACGTATCCCAGCTAATAAAAGTTGCAATTCGCAAGTTGGATTTTGCCTGTCGTTTTGGCGGTGAGGAGTTCGCTGTAATTTTGCCCGGCACTGAAATACATCAGGCATTGAATGTCGCTGAACGTTTGCGACTTTTAATTGTAAACAGTGAGTTCAAAATAAATAAAAAAGATGTGCAAATAACAGCGAGCCTGGGTGTTGATGAATTTAAATCTACCGATGATTACACTGTTCAGGAATTTATCGAAAGAGTGGATTCGCGTTTGTATCAAGCCAAAGCTGCCGGCCGCAACTTGGTTAAAGGTCCAATTGATACCCCATTGGTCACCGATACTAATGTTACGGCTGATGAAAAAGATGCGTTATTTGACTTGTTTAATGATGCGGATGATTGATCCGGTATTTTTGGCGAAGCGTAAAAAATAAAAATTTTGACTGTAAATGTTTAAGGGTTTTTGAATTATGAGTTTTCCGAAAATAGGTAATCTGGCACCCGCTTTTACATTAATCAATCAGCACGGCGAGAAGGTCTCGTTAAAAGACTTTAAAGGCAAAAAAAATCTTGTGCTTTACTTTTATCCTAAAGCATCAACGCCTGGATGTACGGTTCAAGCTTGCGGGATCAGTTCCTCGTCTGCTGAGTTCGAAAAGTTAGATACTGTTGTATTGGGTATAAGTCCCGATGCTCCCGCTAAACTTATCAAGTTTGCTGATAAATATAGTCTGGGCTTTAATCTGCTCGCCGATGAAGATCATGCTGTAGCAGAATCCTATGGTGTTTGGGCTCTGAAGAAGTTTATGGGTAAGGAGTTTATGGGGATTCTTCGCACCACGTTTATTATCAATAAAGATGGACGTCTCTGTAAGATACTGGATAAGGTTAATACGAAGACTCACGATCAGGATGTGCTAGCGATTCTGCGAAATGGCATTTAAATCCACTGTTTATATTAAAATGTGATATAAAAATTTCGTCATGTGAAAATCATACGCATTTCTCTTTGTTGCGAATCGATATAGACTATAATCTTCTATGTCGAGTGTGGCTTGATCGACAAAAGGATGATATCGATACTGTCGGCTTTAATTAGCCGGCAAGTGACACTCCTTAAATTCCACAACTGCCTTTTATTGGCAAAGGAGACGCTTGGATGATTCAATTACAGCGAATTTACCGGAATAACGAAGGTTCCTCGGAAAATTCTTTCGCAGGATCTGAGGTTAGATCATACAAAGAATATTTATCTCTTGCCGAAATCCCTAGATTTGAAGGGGTTTCCGCTAGGGTTATAGATGCATTAAAACAGCGCGTAGGTCGGGAAGATTTATCAATCGATCGCATTGCCGAGGATCTAAAGCTCTCGAAGCGTACTTTGCAACGTCGTTTACAGAACCAGAATGCTAATTTTGCTCAAATAAGAGATGCATTACGTTTTCATTATGCAATCAAGTACCTGATTGACGAGCATATGAGCGTGGATAATGTTTCCAAAGCGCTGGACTTTTCCGATAGAACCAGTTTTACCAACGCATTTAAGCGTTGGACCGGCCTTTCACCCAGTGTGTTTAGAAAGCTTTTTCGAGATTATGCTTAGAGTCTTTTCTCTAGGTTCTAAGGATAGTGCGCCAATTGCCTGAGAGTTTTAAAACAGGTAAAGTTGGTGTTCTTTATTCTTAGAGGTTAGTTTCATGAGTTTCTTTATAGCGTCTGCAGTCGCTCAAACCGAAGCCGCTGCTCCACAAGGTAATCCGATGATTACCTTGCTGATGTTTGGCGGTATGTTTCTTTTCATGTACCTGCTTATTATACGCCCTCAGCGTAAGCGTCAGAAAGAACACCAAAACTTGGTTGCTGCCTTGGCTAAAGGTGATGAAGTTGTTATGACTAGCGGCATGTTGGGTAAAGTTATCAAAGTGGACGAAAATTACATAGTTCTCGAAACGGGCAATAACGTAGAGCTCAAGTTTCAAAAGGTTGCTGTGCATGCTGTTCTGCCCAAAGGTACAATCAAAACAATCGAATCGGCTTAAAATGCCAAATCTTTAAAAAAGGGGCTTATGCCCCTTTTTTGTTTTTCCTCGGAGCCTATCTGAATGGATCTTATCCATAATCTCGTTGCACAGATAAATAACTTTGTGTGGGGTGTTCCCATGCTGGTTCTCATTTTGGGAACGGGATTTTACTTAATGATTGGTTTAAAGGGGATGCCAATACTACGCCTCGGGCTTGGTTTTCGTCTCGTGTGGCAGGGCAGAACAAAGGATGATAAGACTATTGGTCAAGTGAGTTCTTTCCAAGCCTTAATGACATGTTTGTCAGCAACTGTTGGCACTGGAAATATTGCCGGGGTAGCAACAGCGATTTTTTTGGGTGGGCCAGGCGCATTGTTTTGGATGTGGTGTACCGCTTTAGTTGGGATGGCCACCAAGTATTCTGAAGTTGTGCTCGCGGTGCATTACCGCGATGTTGACGATAGAGGTGAATGCAGTGGCGGCCCTATGTACGCAATCAAAAATGGCTTAAGTCATTCGTGGCATTGGCTGGGTTTTGTATTTGCGCTCTTTGGTGGGCTGGCAGGCTTTGGTATTGGGAATATGGTTCAGTCAAACAGTATGGCTGAAGTTATTAGGGTGACCTTCGGTGTGGAAACATGGATCACTGGGCTAATCACGACATTGGTCGTAGCTATGGTGGTGTTAGGTGGTATAAAACGTATCGCTAAGGTAGCCGCTTCTTTGGTTCCATTTATGTGCATTGCTTACATTTTGATGTCGGTGATCGTGTTAGTTTTATATGCCTCGCGGATTCCCGAGGCTCTATCATTAATATTTACCCATGCGTTCACTCCTGCTGCTGCATCTGGTGGTTTTGCTGGGGCTGCAGTACTAATGGCCATTCAGTATGGAGTGGCTAGAGGTATTTTTTCTAATGAGGCAGGGCTTGGCACTGCGGGGATTGCTCAGGCTGCTGCTGTCACAAATAGTCCAGTTCGTTCAGGTCTCATCGGGATGACTGGCACTTTTATCGATACCATTGTGATCTGCACGCTCACAGGGTTAGTGATTGTCTGTACTGGCGTATGGGATGGGGGGGCGAGTGGCGCAAGCTTATCTTCACTTGCATTTGAATCTGCTTTACCTGGTGTTGGGGCTTACCTATTGGCATCGGCGTTGGTTGTCTTCACTTTTACCACCATACTGGGTTGGAGTTACTATGGAGAGCGTTGCTGGATTTACCTTGCCGGTAAAAAAAGTGTTATGCCTTTCCGAATTATTTGGGTTTTTGCTGTTTTTGGCGGTGCAGTTTTTCATTTGGATTTTGTTTGGCTTCTTGCTGATACCCTTAACGCGTTGATGGCCATTCCAAATTTAATATCTTTGTGGCTATTGAGCCCTGTTGTTTTGAAGTTGACGTTAGACTATTTTTCGCAACAGAAAATTAGCTAGGTCTACAAGCAGTTGGTTGGGCGTGGTAGACCAGCAATTTTGCTTGCAACTTTAGCGGGGCTTGGTGGAAATAAACTTAGCAGATATACGCTTTTGCCTTTTTCTGGCCCCAGTTTTTTCTCAATATATTTTACTAGTGCTCTCATTGCCGGGGAAATTTGGAATTCAGCATAGAATTCTCTTAATAGAAAAATTACTTTCCAGTGTTCGGGTGTAAGTTCGATTTTCTCTTCTTGTGCAAGTTTTTCTGCGATATCTGGGGTCCAATCCTGTAAGTTGACTAGAAATCCATCTCTGTCGACAGCAACTTCTTGATTATCAATATTCAAATGCATGCTAATACCAGCTTTGAACACAGCGATGTTGAATGGTGAGGGTTACAAAATCGTCATAATCAACCAGCTCTACGGACTCAAGCTGTAGCTCACTCAATCCCCTTGCTTTTATGTCAAAGCTAATTGCGAATACGCGCACTCCGGATTCTATTAGCCGATGTATTGCATCGGCTTGCGGTGAGGATTTTGTTGCACCAAGAACTCCATCCTCTAATAATAAAATCGCATCACTTGCTGCGCAGACTCTTATACATGAGGCTAGTGCATTGTTCATGTAGGGCGACTTGTTAATCGTGTGTAGCGTGCTCATGTTAAAAGCTCAGTAAATGATCTTGTCGATATAAAAGCTCTTCTACATCTTTGCTGCTTAAAATTTGGATATTGTCCAAAATTAAATCTGCCTTAGTAAGGCCTCTTTCTTGCAGGGATTCTTTGTGAGCATAAGTTTTTTCTATCCCGTAAAGAGATAGGGTAGATAAATTAGCACCAAAATTTTTGAAATATGTGTGGTCAGGCTGTTGATTTTTGAGTAGTTGAAAGACCCCGTCATCCATAAAAAGTATCCCGATATCCTGATCATAAATTGATGCCGCTAATGCAACGTCAAGCGCCTCGCGAGCAAAGCTTCCGCCATAGGGTGACCGACGTGTAATAATTAATAGTTTTTTGCTCATCGGTAGGTTTAACCAAAAGTAATAAATCGATCAGAAATAACAGCAGCTTCTATTAATTGACCCAAACCACTAAGCGCAAAATTATCATTTAAATTGTGCGTTGATTTGTTGTAGCGATCAGCCTCCTCTTTGTTTAGCACTCCTCGTTTTAAAGCTGCAGCTATGCAGATGACCAAATCATGTTGTTTTGCGAGAAGGCTCCAAGCGTTGTGTAGATTAAATTCATCTTGAGGTGGCGTGGCTAGTGATGTGGCATTGTGTACTCCATCGTGATAAAAAAATACACGATGTAATACATGCCCTTGGCGCAATACAGCGGTTGCGAATTCATAGGCTGTTTGACTAGCTTGAGACGAATAAGGGGCGGCATAAACAGCTAATGAAAAAATCATAAACCATTACTTTTCAATAGGTGGCTGGAGAGTTGAAACTGAGTTTTTCTCTTTCAGGTGATAATACAAACTGATGGAGTTGAAGCCAAGAATAATGATGTTGGAGATGCTAAAGAAAAAGGCGCTAGATTTCTCTAGCGCCTTTTTGATATGGCGGAAGGGCAGGGATTTGAACCCTGGGTAGGCTCGCACCTACGCCGGTTTTCAAGACCGGTGCATTAAACCACTCTGCCACCCTTCCGGGTTGCGCAGATTATACAGCTCTTTTTTTTTTGAGCAAGAGAAAAAGAAATTTTTTATAATTAAATTGGGTGTTGATTTAATTTTCCATCAACAAAAAAGCCGAATTGGAAAACAATTCGGCTTTTGATTTTGGGTTCAGTTTTTACTGCTCCGAGCTTGCTCTCTTTTTCAAGCGAGGGTCATTTGATGGTCTGTTTAATGGGCGAGGGTTGTGGTCGACGCTAGGGGGTAGGCTTGTGTCTAGAGCCAATGATGCTGGCACCTCTATTGTCTCAGTGATTATGCTCACGTTGGCGACAGGTTTGGGCGCTTTTCGCGGATCATTAATTGCCCTTGTAGGCACATTTGGGTTTTCTGTCTCTATCTGTGCTTTGGTGGCTTCGAATGCAGTCTCTGGTGTTGTCATAATTTCATCTGCCGCCAAAGTTATTGGTTGCATGACATTTTGTTGCGTTAATAGCTCCATTTCCAGATGGTCTTTCTCTGGATTACTGACTTGATTGTTTGTAGTCCATGTCTCTGTCTCAGTATGTTCTGCTAAAGAGGTGTACTGGGTTTGTGTTAAGGGCGTCTCCGACTGTTTCTGACTGTTGGTTGGCTCTATTGGTGTTTGAATTGTTGTATTTTCTAGGTTTTCGGTTTGTGCATGGATTTCGAAAGATGATGCTTCCTGAGATGTAATTTCCTGCGGTTTTTGTTGTGCGTGTTCTGCAATAGCTGCAGATATTTGCTGCGCCAATTGAGCCGACTCGCTCAGAACTTTGGGTTCACTTGTTGCGAATGATTCCTCCAGGTCTGTAGCGGGTGCTGCCGAGTCATTGCGTGTGCGACGACGTTGTTGGGTGCGTGTCCTGCGTCCTGCGGGGCGCTTTGATGGACGTTGATCATCGCCATCTTCCAATGATTCATTGCCGTCTCGAATCAATTCAGTTGCTGGCGACGCTTCCTCGCGATTGCTGGCGCGACGATTGTCGCGATCTTGGCGCTGGTTGCGGTTTTTTGATGGGCGTTGATCATCTTCGCCAACAGGTTGTTCGCGAACGGGCTCACGTTGTTGGTCGCGGTTGTTGCGTGAGCGGCGTGATTCATTGTTTGGGTCACGCGCGGGGAGGTCGCGTTTTTCTTGTTCGCGTGGTTGTTTGGTTTCGCTGGCACTGCGATGTTCCAGATTATCCAGAATCTCGCGGTCTTCTTTGCGATCGCCGCGGTCGCGGCGGTTATTGCGCCCATCACGGCGACTATTTCGTCCTGAATTGCGACGACTATCGCGTTTGTGTTCACGCTTACCCTTGTTGTCCTCGCTTTTTTCGCTGCTAAAAATACTGCCAATTGAACTAAACAAGCGTGCAAACAGCCCTGGCTTTTTGGGTGCTTCAGGGGCGGGTTGGCTTGGGCTGCTGGGTTGCACCAAAGGTTTGGGTGTATTCAAAGGTTTGGCTTTGAAGTCTTCTTCGTCGGCTTTGCTTTCATCGGTATGGGCGACAATTTTATAACTGGTCTCAAGTGTCCCTTCATCGTCATCACGTAAGCGCTGCACTTCAAAGTGTGGAGTCATTAACTCGGCGCTGGGCACTATAACTACGCGAGTGTTGTTACGTGCTTCAATGCTGGAAATGGTTTTCCGCTTCTCATTGAGGAGGTAGGTAGCCACTGATACTGGGCAGATGGCCCGAATTTCTGCGCTGCGCTCTTTTTGAGCTTCGTCTTCTACCAGTCGAAGGATGGATAGGGCCAGAGAGCGGGTGCCACGAATACTACCAACACCATCGCAGCGTGGGCAGATTTTTGAGTGAGTTTCGCCCAGGGATGGGCGCAGGCGCTGGCGTGACATTTCCATCAGGCCAAAGCGGGATATGCGTCCAATTTGCACGCGAGCTCTGTCCATCATCAAGGCGTCACGCACACGATTTTCTACCTCACGTTGATTGCGCACCGGCTGCATATCGATAAAGTCGATAACAATCAGGCCTCCCATGTCGCGTAGGCGCAATTGGCGGGCAATTTCATCAGCTGCTTCCAGATTTGTTTGAAGTGCTGTTTCCTCGATATCACCGCCTTTGGTGGCGCGTGAGGAGTTAATATCAATCGCAACCAGAGCTTCTGTAGCATCGATTACGATTGAGCCGCCGGATGGGAGTTTAACTTCGCGTTGGAATGCTGTTTCGATTTGAGATTCAATCTGGTAGCGATTGAATAAGGGGATGTCATCTTGGTACAGCTTCACTTTGCTGCGATAGTTGGGCATTACCTGCTGGATAAAACCGGCTGCCAAGTCATAGGCTTCTTTATTATCGACTATGACCTCGCCGACGTCCTGGCGCAGATAGTCGCGAATCGCACGGATGATGACGTTACTTTCCTGGAAGAGAAATGCGGGTGCCGGGGATGATTTGGCTGCACTGGCAATAGAGTCCCATAATTGCAGCAAATAGTTGAGGTCCCACTGCAGTTCTTCAGAGCTGCGACCAACGCCGGCAGTACGGATGATAACGCCCATGCCATTGGGGACTTCAACCTCACCCAGTGCATCTTTTAATTCTGCGCGGTCTTCTCCCTCGATTCGGCGAGATATGCCTCCCGCTCGCGGGTTGTTGGGCATAAGTACCAAGTAGCGGCCGGCCAAGCTGATAAAGGTTGTAAGGGCTGCGCCTTTGTTGCCGCGCTCCTCCTTATCAATTTGCACAATAACTTCGGTGCCTTCCTTTAGTACATCTTTGATTTTGATGCGTCCGTCGGCATCACCCGGATTTTTGGTGAAGTATTCGCGGGATATTTCTTTTAGGGGGAGAAAGCCGTGACGCTCGGCGCCGTAGTCGACAAATGCGGCCTCAAGGCTTGGTTCTACGCGGGTAATGCGGCCTTTATAAATATTGGATTTTTTCTGTTCGCGATTGCGGTTTTCAATGTCCAGGTCGTAGAGCCATTGGCCATCGACCAGTGCTACGCGCAACTCTTCTGGTTGAGTTGCATTAATAAGCATTCTTTTCATGTGTTACCTAATTGTCTGTGGCATCAAGCCAAGATGACAATCACGGTTAACAAAATCATGTTCTGCGCAACCTTGTAGACTAATAAGCTACCTCGTGATGAGGCTCATATTAGCGGTTGGAGGGGCTATCCGTCGCTTTCGTGTTTGGTCGCTTTCCAGCGGTCACTGAAGCAGAGGTCGGTTGGCCCGTTTGGCTCATTCACAGTTGCCGGTGTTATCCGGTGCTCCTATTTGAGGTGCAGTCTAAGCGGTTTCCATCCTGTTTGACTCGGGTTATTTGCGCGTTAATCCGGCTTGATCAAGAGCAGGTTGCTCAACTGGAGTGATCCGGAGTCTGCTGCTTGTGTCAGCGTAAAGCCTTTTGGGCCGCGCTTTGATGCTATAGATAACCTCACCATGACTTCGGAAAGAGGGGTTATCAAAGACCCCACTTTTAATCCGGAATTTGCAAATAGAACTTGCTTGAGTTCAGCAAAACAAAAAATCGTTAACAATGACTTCAACAGGGGTTGATGCAATTGTTAGAGGTAAATATCAAATAATTCTCGATAGTTACCCATGTGTGGTGTTAATCAAGGAAGCAGCACTTGGGTTGTTTGGGTCTCTCAAAAACATGCTTCCCCGCTGTCAGCGGTATTTCCTAATGATGCGCCTGCTTATGCGCGCTACCCGGAAACCAGCCTGTATCAGTCGCTTGAATATAGCAGCTCCCTCTGATGCGAGCAATTAAATCAGTGCGTTAGCGGCAGTTCGCTGAACTGGTGGTGGGGTTATATCGAGGCTTCGGTTATGATGGCGCCATGGAAAAATATGAGAAAAATATACCTCCCGTGACAGATAGTGTGACGCAGGGTGAGGTGTCGATAATTGAGATTGATGCAGATCTGGCCGGGCAGCGGCTAGATAACTTTCTGATTGCTCGTCTGAAAGGTGTTCCCCGATCCAAGATTTACAACGTTATCCGCAAGGGTGAGGTCAGGGTAAATAAAGGTCGCATAAAGCCGGAATACAAGTTGAAGGCGGGTGATCTTGTCCGCGTTCCGCCAATCAGAACAGCTGAATCGGGTACCGAGGCAAAGGCCAGTCATCAAATGATGTCTTTGTTGGCGAACTCGATCCTCTATGAGGATGATGGCTTGCTGGTAGTAAACAAGCCGCCGGGGCTTGCCGTCCATGGGGGGAGCGGAATCACGCTCGGCCTGATTGAAACCCTGCGTCAGATGCGGCCTGAGGCGCGACATTTGGAGTTGGTGCATCGCTTGGATCGCGATACGTCCGGCTGCATCATGGTGGCAAAAAAGCGTAGTTATTTGCGCCATCTTCAAGCAGCGCTGCGTGAGAAATCGGCTGGTACGGGCGGTATCCAAAAAGTTTACCAAGCTTTAGTATTGGGTAAATGGTCAAAGCGTTGCCATCAGGTTAATGCGCCCTTGCTTAAAATAGAGATCGCGGGAGGGGAGCGAATAGTTAAAGTGAGTCCTGATGGTAAGCCGAGCCTGACTGAATTCAAGTTGTTGCGTTGTTATGAGGGGTTTAGTCTCATAGAGGCACGTCCTATTACGGGCCGCACCCATCAAATTCGAGTGCATGCGCAATATGCGGGGCATAGTTTGGTTGGTGATGAGAAGTATGGGGATGATGAAATCAATGCTGCCATGCGCTTGGTTGGTATAAGGCGGCTTTTTCTGCATGCTTCGGCGCTTGCATTTTACCTGCCAGAATCGGATCAGTTGACTTGGGTTGAGGCGCCATTGCCGGCTGATTTGGCCATTCCTTTGGCGTCTCTGCCTGTTGTTGAGTGAAGGTGAAGAAGTTAATGCTTTTTATATTTGATTGGGATGGTACTCTCTGTGATTCAAAAGGAAAGATTACCAAGGCGATGCAGTTGGCAGCTTGCGATCTGGGGTTGGAGTCTCTGGCAGATGAAGTTATTCACAATATAATTGGCCTGGGCTTGCCTGAGGCTATTCACCGGCTCTATCCCGAAGTGGAGTTCACCTCCCGGCAGCGATTGAGGGAGGTTTATGCTGACCATTTTTTATCATTGGATAAGGAGAGGCCATCTGATTTTTTCCCGGGTGTAGCCGAGACTCTGCGTCAGTTAAAAGCGGGCGGACATAGTTTAACTGTGGCGACGGGAAAGAGCCGTAAAGGCTTGGATCGTATTTTTGCTGTGCATGGCTTAACAGATTTTTTTCATGCCAGTCGCTGTGCTGACGAAACAGCCTCCAAACCAGATCCTCTCATGTTGATGCAGTTGCTTGAAGAGTTTCAGGTAACAGCAGCCGATGCTGTGATGATTGGTGATACGGAATATGACATGGAGATGGCGCGCCGTATTGATATGCCCCGTGTTGCGGTCAGTTATGGGGCCCACCATATTTCCCGGCTGCATCCTTATGAGCCGGAGCTTTGCCTGGATCGATTTGATCAATTATTGCTGTGGGATAGGCTGTCCTAGTTATTCAGAGGGCCTATTCCTTCTTTTATTAGCATGTCGGTCAGTTTGATTAAGGGTAATCCGATCAATGTGTTCGGGTCTTCCGTGTGAATAGATTCGAACAGCGTTATGCCAAACCCCTCCGATTTAAAACTGCCTGCACAGTCATAAGGCTTCTCTCTGAGCAAGTAGGTGTTTATCTGGCTACTGCTTAGTGTCCTGAATTTTACCTTGCATTTCTCCAGCGTCAGTTGATATTTGCCACTTTGGGTGTTTAACAGGCACAGGCTGGTAAGAAAAACGATTTCTTGTCCTGAGAATTTCTCAAGTTGCAGTACCGCCGCATCATGGTTGAGTGGCTTTCCCAGTATGTCGCCGCCGAAAGTGGCAACTTGATCTGAGCCGATAATAAAGCGGTGATCGTGAGTCTTGGTAAGTTTGGTGGCTTTTGCTTGCGCTAAGCGCAGTACCAATTCCTGTGCGGTTTCACCCAAGTGCGGTGACTCATCAATGCTTGGGCTGGCCCAATCAAAATCTATCGCTAATTTGCTGAGGAGTTGGCGGCGGTATTTTGAGCTGGACGCCAAGAGAATTTGTGGTTTGTTCATTGGGTTTGGCTTCGTTATGGAGGCGGTGGTGCAAAATAAGGGGTGATTTTACCTCCCAAGCCACCAAATAGGGTTAATCTGCCAGTTTTTCTTTGACACTGGATGGCGATATCCCTATGATGGCGCGCTTATGTTTAAGACCACTTCCCATAAGGCTTTGCCACGGCAAGCTGATCCTCGCAAATTCGCCCAACAGGGCGTTGTTTTAGAGGGCTTTGTGCCTACGTCAGAGCTTCCTCGCATCCTTGATGCGACCGAGAGCAATGATGGTGAGGTTCAAGTGAAGCTTGAATTCAAAGTCAGTGAAGAGGGTAAAAGGGTTGTTATTGGTCATGCGCATGCCGACATGTTGTTGATTTGTCAGCGGTGCCTTGAGCCTGTAATGATACCCGTAGAGAGTGATATCTCGCTTGGAATAGTGTGGGACGAAGAAGCGGCAGCTAAATTGCCGGCGCATTTTGAACCATGGATTACTGGTGAGGGAATGGCAGATCTTTACGACATGATCGAAGAAGAACTGCTGTTAAGTTTACCTGCAGTTGCTTATCACCAAGAGCCTTGCATTGATAGCAAGCTTTATTCAAGTGGCAAGCCTGTAGATGTAAAAAAAGAGAAAAACCCATTTCAGGTGTTGGAACAACTTAAGAGCTCGCCGAAATCCTGAGGCGCCTCGGTTCCAACGAGTAAGTAAATAGGAGCAAACCATGGCAGTTCAACAAAACAAAAAATCTCGTTCAAAGCGTGATATGCGTCGTTCTCACGATGCTCTTACTGGCCCAACCTTGTCAGTAGACGCTACCAGCGGTGAGAAACACCTGCGTCACCACGTGACTGCCGACGGTTTCTATCGTGGTCGCAAAGTGATCGATAAGGGTAGCAACGAGTAATTTATTACTCAAGACGACTACACCTTGTCGGCAAGAATTCGAATAGCGGTTGACGCTATGAGCGGGGACTTAGGTCCCCGCGTTGCTATTTGTGCTGCACAAAACTTTATCGCTCATTTCCAGGATGTTGATGTACTGCTGGTTGGCGATGAATCACGGTTACTTCCCTTTATTTCCCCAAAAACTATCTCGTCTGGTCGAATTTCGGTTCATCATGCTGCGACTATTGTTGCCATGGGGGATGACCCTCTCCACGCATTGAGGCGCAAAAAAGACTCGTCAATGTGGTTGTCCTTAACTCGGTTGCGCGATGGGGCGGCGGATGCTTGTGTGAGTGCGGGTAACACTGGTGCGCTGCTTGCCATGTCTAAATTTCTGGTTAAATCATTCCCTGGATTGGATCGCCCGGCCATATGCAAGCCCATGCCAGTAGAAAAGGGGCTGACGTTTATGCTGGACTTGGGTGCCAATGTGAATTGCACGCCCATGCAACTACACCAATTTGCTGTTATGGGGAGTGTCTTGGCTAAGGCCAAAGGGCTCGAGTCGCCACGCATTGCGTTGCTGAATATTGGTGCGGAGGAGCAAAAAGGCACTGAGGTGTTGCAGCAGGCGCGGGAGTTGCTGACGGCTGATTCCGATATTAATTATTCAGGTTTTGTTGAGGCAAACTCGATTTTTTCGGGTGATGTCGACGTTATCGTCTGCGATGGTTTTCACGGTAATATCGCCTTGAAAGCGAGCGAAGGTGTAGCGCGTTTCATTCAAAAAAAAATAGCCAAAACAGCAAAAAAAAATTTGTTCAATAAGTTTATGGCGATGCTCGCTTGGCCATTATTACGCCAAATGCGTGACGAATTAGATCCATCATTTTATAACGGCGCTAGTTTACTGGGGTTGCAAAAGCCAGTAATAAAAAGCCACGGAAATGCCAATTCTGCAGCCTTTTTTAGGGCGCTAACAGTTGCTCGTGAGCAGGTTATCCAACAAATTCCTGCGCTGATTGAAAAGAAATTTAATTTAAATATCCCTCCTAAAAGAGAAGAGTAAATTAACTATGACAAGTCAACATCTTGCGTTTGTGTTTCCTGGTCAGGGTTCGCAAAAGATTGGAATGTTAGCGGAATTGGCTGCTGAGTATCCGGTTGTGCAGCAAACCTTTGCAGAGGCTTCGGATGTTTTGGGTTATGACCTTTGGTCTCTAGTGCAGAGTGGCACTCAGGATGAGATCAACCTGACCGAGCGCACTCAACCGCTGTTGCTAACCGCCAGTGTTGCTATTTACCGCGTCTGGCAAGAAAAGCATGGCGCTCAACCCGCATTTATGGCTGGTCATAGTTTGGGCGAGTGGTCCGCATTGGTGTGTGCTGGTGTTGTTGCTTTTAAGGATGCGGTTAAATTGGTGCAGCAGCGTGGCAAATTTATGCAGGAAGCTGTTCCTGCCGGGCAAGGCGCTATGGCAGCAATTATTGGTCTGGACGATGCACTTATTTTAGAGGCTTGTAAAAAGGCTGAGCAGGGCGAAGTGGTTGCGGCGGTTAACTTTAACTCTCCTGGGCAAGTGGTTATTGCGGGTGCTGCCGCTGCAGTCGAGCGCGCTAGTGCTTTATGTAAAGAGGCGGGCGCAAAACGCGCATTGCCTTTGCCTGTGAGTGCGCCTTTCCATACTGAATTGATGCGCCCAGCTGCGGAGCGGCTGGCTGAGCAAATTACTGCTACGCAATTTTCTGTGCCTCAAATTCCAGTAGTTCATAATGTTACCGCTGAAACGGAAATGAATCCGGAAAAAATCAAGGCGTTGATGATCGAACAAATTTTTAGTCCCGTGCGCTGGGTGGAGTGTGTTAACTCACTTGCGGAGAGGGGTGTTTCATTGACCTTGGAGTGCGGCCCAGGAAAAGTCTTATCTGGCCTGAATAAACGCATTAATGCGCAATTAAATGCAGTGTCAGTAGAAAAGCCTGATGAATTGACCGCTGCGCTGGCAATGGTCTAATTTTTATTAATTTTATTGTGGTTCAGGAAAATACAATGATGAATTTGAATGACAGAGTTGCATTGGTGACAGGGGCGAGCCGCGGGATTGGGGCAGCCATTGCAGAGCAGTTGGGTAAGGCGGGAGCGGTGGTAATTGGTACTGCAACCAGCACATCCGGGGCAGAAAAAATTTCGGCGCGTTTTTCCGAGTTAGGAATTCGTGGTGCTGGTAAAGTGTTAAATGTTACTGATGCAGACTCAGTAGCCACTTTGTTGAAAGAGGTGGGAGATGAGTTTGGTGCGCCCGCGATTTTGGTAAACAATGCCGGCATCACTAAAGATAATTTATTGATGCGCATGAGTGATGAAGAATGGTTTGATGTTATTAACACCAATCTCAGCTCCATCTATCGTCTGAGTAAAGGTGTATTGCGCGGCATGATGAAAGCGCGCTGGGGGCGAATCATTAACATTAGTTCTGTAGTTGGTGCTATGGGGAATCCCGGTCAATCCAATTATGCTGCTACTAAGGCAGGCGTTTCTGGTTTTGCTCGCTCTCTGGCTGCAGAGGTAGGCTCGCGAAATATCACCGTTAATACGGTAGCTCCGGGTTTTATCGATACCGATATGACCAAGGTGCTGCCGGAAGAGCAGAAACAACAGCTGATGTCACGTATACCTCTGGGACGCCTTGGTGCGCCCGAAGAAATTGCTTCGGTTGTTGTCTTTTTGGCAAGTGATGCGGGTGGCTACATCAGTGGTGAGACAATTCATGTCAACGGCGGCATGTATATGTCTTAATTGCATGTTCTAACCTTTTGTTTTATAAAGATTATTTTGCGATTTTCAAAGAATTTTAGCACTTGGCATTACAACAATCTCAAAATCGATGTAAAATGCGCGTCGATTTTGAGCGGAACGCCAGACTCATCAGCCTGGTTTGAAATGTCAGGTGTTTCGAATACATAACCACTAGGAGTTACATAACATCATGAGTAGCATTGAAGAACGCGTAAAAAAGATCGTTGCTGAGCAACTGGGTGTGAAAGAAGACGAAGTTAAAAACGAAGCTTCTTTCGTCGAAGATCTGGGCGCTGATTCTTTGGATACCGTAGAGTTGGTAATGGCTCTCGAAGAAGAATTCGAAACTGAAATCCCTGATGAAGAAGCTGAGAAAATCACTACTGTTCAGTTAGCTATCGATTACATCAATGCCAACCTGGCGTAATTCGACTATTTGCTGATTTCTGTTTTATAAAGGCCGTATTATTGAAAGATAGTACGGCTTTTTCTTTTTGTTATTTAGCTGTTTATTTGTTTGAAGAGACAGATGGACAAAACAAGTTAAATCACGGCAAAGCCACGCACTGTTGGAAGAGTTTGTTACTAACTTGGCGTTATTGTCATGCTGGAGAATCGCAAAGGTGTCACGTAAAAGAGTTGTAGTCACTGGTTTGGGTATGATTAGTTCCCTGGGTAATACCGTTGCGGACACTTGGCATGGCATAGTCAACGGTAAAAGTGGTGTTGCCACCATCGCGCACTTTGATGCGTCTGCATTTACTACCCAATTTAGCGCATCTGTCAAAAACCTGGTGGTAGATGACTATTTCCCAGGTAAAGAAGCGCGCAAGATGGATCCCTTCATTCAGTACGGAATGGTTGCCGGTATTCAGGCAATTCGCGATTCTGGTCTTGAAATTAATGAAGCCAATGCTGGCCGTATCGGCGTATCCATAGGTTCTGGTATTGGTGGCATAGGCACCATTGAGGAGGGTTCTTCAACGCTCGAACATAAGGGGCCTCGTCGTATTTCGCCCTTTTTTGTGCCAAGTGCAATCATTAATATGATTTCAGGTAATTTATCGATCATGTATGGTTTGCGTGGGCCGAATGTTGCCATCACTACCGCCTGTACTACCGGAACCCACAGTATTGGTTTTGCGGCGCGCATGATTCAATACGGCGATGCCGATGTGATGATTGCTGGCGGCGCAGAAATGGCTACCACCCCTCTGGGGCTTGGCGGTTTTGCCGCAGCGCGCGCGCTTTCGACCCGTAACGACAACCCACAGGCAGCCAGTCGTCCTTGGGATAAAGACCGCGACGGTTTTGTACTGGGTGATGGTGCCGGCGTACTGGTATTGGAAGAATACGAGCACGCTAAAAAACGTGGAGCCAAAATTTATGCAGAGCTGATTGGTTTTGGAATGAGTGGCGACGCCTACCACATGACCTCACCACCAGAAGACGGTTCGGGCGCTGCAGCATCTATGCGTAATGCTATTTTTGATGCTGGCATTTCCCCTGAATTAATCAACTATATCAATGCTCACGGTACATCGACACCTGCGGGTGATAAAGCCGAATGCGCCGCTGTTAAGTCAGTGATGGGGGCAGCAGCCGGGCAAGTAGCCGTAAGCTCAACCAAATCCATGATCGGTCATTTGCTGGGTGCGGCAGGGGCGGTGGAGGCTATTTTTAGTGTGTTGGCTATTCGTGACCAGGTTGCACCACCGACAATCAATCTTGATAATCCTGAAGAATCCTGTGCAGATTTGAATTTGGTTCCGCATACCGCACAAGAGCGTAAAATTGACGCTGTTTTATCTAACTCGTTTGGGTTCGGTGGCACCAATGGCTCTTTGATCTTTCGAAAGCTTTAAATTCTTCGATTATCCGCAAAAGCTTACGCCGGACTGGAGACAGTCCGGCGTTTTTGTATAGACTGCTCGCTATGTCAATAGAACTCCCATTTTTTAGTGTCAACGGCGTTATTGGTGCAGCCATCTCTCCGTTGGATCGCGGTTTTACCTATGGCGATGGCTTGTTTGAAACATGCCGTTACCAATCAGGTGAAATTCCCCTTTGGCATTTGCATAAGGATCGCCTGCTTGCGAGTGCTGAGCGATTAAAAATTAGATTTGATGAACCATTTTTATCGTCCCACCTTGTCGATTTATTGACAAAACTAAAATCCACCCAGATTGACACTGCGGTTGTGAAAATACAGCTCACCCGTGGTGTGGGGGGGCGCGGATACCGTGCCTTTGCAAATGTGGAACCGACTTGTTGCATAGGAGTTTTTCCTGCTGAACCCTTGCGAACGCGCAACTATCAGGAGGGGGTCGATGTCAGAATCTGTCACCAGCGCTTATCTATTAATCCTGCCCTGGCAGGCATGAAACATCTGAATCGCTTGGAGCAAATACTTGCACGCGCGGAATGGCAGGATGAATATGCAGAAGGACTTTTGTTGGATACTGCGGGGGCTGTTATAGAGGCAACTGTAAGCAATCTTTTTGTTGTTAGAGACGGTCAGTTATTCACTGCAGATTTAGCAGATTGCGGTGTTGCAGGTGTTATGCGGCGTATGATCATCGAGCAACTAGCCCCCACCTTGTCGCTTGATGTAACGATAACCAAAATGAGTCTGGATTTTGTTCGTGCAGCAGATGAGTTATTTCTTTGTAACAGTATTTACGGTATCTGGCCGGTTAATCGTTTAGTTGACGATAGGGAAACAAAAATTGTCGATACTTGTTTTTTGTCACCCAGAGTAGCGCGCCAGTTACAAAAACTGCTGGAAAAGTCTCTTGCAATTGTAGATTGATAAAGCTCTTCACTATGACCAGAAAAGTTTCTCTCAGTATCAAGTTGTTATGTTTTGCGATAGGTATCTATTTTGCCGGATTGGTTTCGGCATTGTCTGCATGGATGTACATCGAGAAGTGGTTGTCGACTCCACTTACAATTTCTGATCAAGGCTATAGCTATGAGCTAAAACCCGGTCAATCACTGGGGCATTTGGCATATGCTCTCGAGCGCGAACAGGTCATAGATCATCCACGATTACTGCGGTTGTACGCGCGTATCACGGACCTGAACAAAATTCATGCGGGCGAATACTTTTTCCCCAAGGGCACAACACCAAAAATATTGTTGGAAAAGCTGGTCAAAGGTGATGTGGTTTTGCATCAGGTTACTTTTGTGGAGGGGTGGACTTATCGCCAGGCGCTGGCCGCTTTGTCAAAAGTAGATGCCGTCGAACAGCACCTGGTTGGCAAGACGGAGGCTGAACAAATCAAGTTGTTAAATATTCCGGTAAACCGCTTGGAGGGATGGATTTTCCCAGATACCTATACATTTAGCCGAAATACGAGCGATATAGAAATAGTGCAGGGCGGATACCAGAAAATGCTGGCGGTATTAAATGCTGAGTGGGAAAAACGAGCGCCCAATTTGCCCTACAAGTCTGCTTACGAAGCCTTAATCATGGCCTCTATTATTGAGCGAGAAACGGGGCATCATAGCGAAAGGGATCAAATTGCTGGAGTTTTTGTGCGGCGTCTGCAGCAGGGTATGAAATTACAAACTGACCCTACAGTGATTTATGGCATGGGCGAACGTTATCAGGGGCGTATTCGTCGTGCTGACTTGGAAGAGGCAACTATTTACAACACTTATGTCATTCAAGGCTTGCCGCCGACACCTATTTCTCTACCCAGTGAGGCGTCAATTAGAGCTGCGTTAAATCCGGCGCCGGGTAAAGCGCTTTATTTTGTTGCCAAGGGTGATGGAACCAGTGAATTCTCAGAAACACTGGCCGAGCACAATCAAGCTGTGCGACGTTATCAATTACAGCGCCGAAGCGATTACCGCTCCGCCCCACCGCCAGCGAATTAGTTGGGTATGTCTTCCCTGGATTGCTGCTGGTGATGCGGTATGAAAAATACAGTTGAGCCAGTACAATGCACGCAGCACGAGCGGCACACAACTTTAGCCGTGTAATTCCTGATTTTCACTGTCCTTGACCCACGATCTCACCTTTGACGGATTTGTTATTCCATGAGCGACCATTCTATGGCGGCCAATACTGGCGACGCGACTACAGCCGACGTTAAAACCAAACCTTTGCATTTTATTCAGCAAATTATTCGCAAAGATCTGGAGCAGGGTATACATCAAAAAATTGTTACCCGCTTTCCGCCTGAGCCTAACGGCTACTTACACATAGGTCATGCAAAATCTATCTGTCTGAATTTTGGCATGGCAGAGGAATTTGGCGGCGCGTGCAATTTGCGTTTTGACGATACCAATCCAGAAAAAGAGAGTGAAGAATTCGTCAACTCAATTAAAGCGGATGTGGAGTGGTTGGGTTTTAAATGGAATGGTGAGGTGCGCTACACCTCGGATTATTTTGATCAGCTTTATGCCTGGGCGGTTCACCTCATTAAAAATGGCCTAGCCTTTGTGTGTGATTTAAGCGCCGAGCAAATGCGTGAATACCGTGGCACCCTAATCGAGCCAGGCAAAAACAGTCCCTATCGCGACCGTAGTGTTGAAGAAAACCTGGCGCTATTTGAAAAAATGCGCGCCGGTGAATTTGAGGAAGGTGCTTGTTCGCTGCGCGCTAAAATTGATATGTCGTCGCCCAATATTAACCTGCGCGACCCTATTATTTATCGCATCAAAAAAGCTCATCATCATCAAACGGGTGATAAGTGGTGCATTTATCCTTCTTATGATTTTGCGCATGGGCAAAGTGATGCTATTGAGGGTATCACTCACTCGATTTGCACTTTGGAATTTGAAGACCATAAACCGCTCTATGATTGGTTTATTCAACATTTGCCGGTTCCTGCCGTACCGCGTCAGTACGAATTTGCGCGCTTGAATATTAACTATTCGGTCACCAGCAAGCGCAAGTTAAAGCAACTGGTTGATGAAAACCATGTGGATGGTTGGAATGATCCGCGTATGCCCACCATTTCTGGTATGCGTCGCCGTGGCTTTACGCCCACCGCATTGCGTGATTTTTGTGAGCGCATCGGTGTGACTCGCTCAGACGGTATTGTCGATGTAGGTGTGTTGGAATTTTGTGTGCGTGACGATTTGGATAAAAACGCGCCCCGTGCGATGTGTGTACTCAAACCGCTCAAAGTTACGCTCACGAATTATCCGGTGGAGCAAGAGGAAACCTTAAGTGTGCACAATCATCCTAATCGTGCTGATTTGGGTGATCGCACCATTCCTTTCACGCAAACGGTTTTTATTGAACAAGATGATTTCCGTGAAGAGGCCAACAAAAAATATAAGCGTTTGGTAACCGGTAAGCGTGTGCGCTTGCGTGGTGCTTATGTGATTGAAGCTGATGAAGCCATTAAAGATGCTGCTGGCAATATAGTAGAAGTTCGCGCGCGTATTATTGAAGGCACTTTGGGTAAAGACCCTGAAGATGGTGTAAAACCAAAAGGTGTTATTCACTGGGTATCTGCAACCAATAATCTGGATTGCGAGGTGCGTTTGTATAACCGTCTATTCAACGATGAAGCCCCGGATGCTGGTGGTAAAAATTTCCTTGAGAGCATTAACCCCAATAGTCTGGAAATACTGCAGGGCTGTAAAGCAGAAGTGAGTTTGGCAAGTGCACAGCTTGGCAAGAGTTTTCAATTTGAGCGTCAGGGCTATTTTTGCTTGGACAGCAAATACAGTACTGCCAATAAACTCGTATTCAATCGCACCATCAGCTTAAAAGACAGCTTCGGCAAAACGGAAGATCAGGAATAACATGCTGCAGATATACAACACACTCACCCGTCAGAAAGAAATTTTTAAGCCGATTCATCCCGGTAAAATTTCTATGTATGTCTGCGGTATTACCGTATATGACTATTGCCATATTGGTCATGCACGGGTGCTTGTCGCCTTTGATGTAATTACTAAGTTTCTTCGCAGTCAGGGTTGGGATGTCACCTATGTGCGCAATATTACCGATATAGATGACAAAATTATCAAGCGTGCCAATGAGAATGGCGAAGAATTTGATGCGCTAACCAAACGCTTCATTGATTTTATGCATGAAGATGAAACGCGTTTGGGTATCGCGCGTCCCGATATTGAGCCGCGTGCAACAGCCTATATTGATCAAATTGTTGATATGAACAAAACCTTGATCGATAAAGGTTTTGCTTATGCAGCGAGTAATGGTGATGTGTATTACCGCGTAACGCGCTTCGCTGATTACGGCAAACTGACTAATAAAAATGTTGATGAATTATTAGTAGGTGCACGTATCGAGGTGGATGAAGTTAAAGAAGATCCGCGTGATTTTGTGCTTTGGAAAGCTGCAAAACAGGGTGAGCCGGCATGGCAATCGCCTTGGGGAAATGGTCGTCCGGGCTGGCATATTGAATGTTCAGCAATGAGTAAAAACTGCTGCGGGGAAACCTTTGACATTCACGGCGGCGGCCCCGACTTGCCCTTCCCGCATCATGAAAATGAAATTGCGCAAAGTGAAGCGGCCAATGGTTGCAAATATGTCAATTATTGGATGCATGCCGGTGCGGTGCGAGTGGATGGCGAGAAGATGTCCAAATCGCTGGGCAATTTTTTTACTATCCGCGATGTGCTGGAAAAATATCATCCGGAAGTGGTGCGTTTTTTATTGGTCAGCAGCCATTACCGCAGTCCCATTAACTATGCGGAAGATAATCTGATTGAGGCAAGGACAGGGCTAGAGCGTTTTTATGGCGCGCTACGTAACTATGCTGATGTGGCACCAGCACCCTTAGCTGAAATGGCCGACAGTGCGTATTACCACGCTTTTGTAGAAGCCATGAATGATGACTTCAATACGCGTGTTGCTTTGGCGGGTATGTTTGATTTGGTGCGCGATTTGAACAACGCCAAAAGCGACCAACAACTCGCCAGACAGCTGGCGGGTGAATTAAAAGCGCTGGGTTCGATTCTGGGTGTGTTGCAGGAAAATCCGGAAGTGTTTTTACAAGCAGGCGCAGCAGATCAAATTGCAGCAGAAACCGTCGAGCAATTAATTGCTGAGCGCATCCAAGCCAAAAAAGACAAACAATATGCCCGTGCCGATGAAATACGCCAGCAGTTGTTGGCTGCGGGTGTGGTGCTGGAAGATTCACGCGATGGCACCACCTTATGGCGCCGCGAAACCGTTTGATTAAAACAGGTTAGTTGATTAACACAGGTTAGATGATGAGTGAACCCTTGGTAAACGAATACGCGCTGCACTGGGCAATCGGATTTTTGATTGTTTATTTGCTCGTGCAGCTGTTAGTGTCGAAGCACCCCTTTTTTCAGGCTTGGTCGCCGGTGCGCAAAAGTTTGGCGGTTAAAGTTGTTGCTTTGCTGGGGTTTAGCGGCGCTTATCTGCTTATCAACACCTTCGCTTTGCAGCAATAAATATTGATATGAAACTACGCAAACTACTGAGTCAACGCGGTTTAGGTGTGAACCTTTTGGCTGGCTTTTGCTTTTTGATGCTAGCGGTTTACGGTTGGGGTCTACGCTGGAGCGATTTGGCAAAATACTTGTTGATTATTGTTGTCTTGCTAGGTGGGCTGATTGCATTTGCGGCGCTTTGCGGTCTGCTTTTACGCTGGTTAATGGCCAGGTCAGATACTGATGTTCGGTCGGATGCCGATGTTAAGAGTAGCGCGCCTAATACAGTTGCTGCGCAACCGGATGAATCGCCAGAGGATTCCGAGACAGGCAAACACTAAGTTCTATAACAGGCAATTCCCCACTGGGATTGCCTGTCTTTATTCATACCCTGTTCAATATCACTTCAAGCACTAGTTTACTGCCAAAGTAAGCCAACATTAGGCAAACAAACCCTGCCAGAGTCCAACGAATAGCCTTTGTCCCGCGCCAGCCTAACTGATATCTGCCCCACAATAACAAGGCGTAAATGAACCAGGCAATCAAAGCAAAAATGGTTTTATGGGCAAGATGCTGGGCAAACATATCCTCCAAAAAATAAAAACCTGATGCTATTGCCAGTGTTAGCAACACTTCACCAACCCACAAGAATTCAAACAGCAGTGCTTCCATGGTTTGTAGCGGTGGAAATAAACGAGAGCTTGTTGTTAGCTGTTTGCTTTTTAATGAACGATTTTGATAAGCCAGCAGTAGTGCTTGCAAACTGGCAATGGTCATTAAACTGTAAGCGAGCAAAGACAGCACTATATGAATAGCAATAGAAAAGCTCAGCGCTTGTTGAGTTTCTTGTGGGTGCCCCATCAATGTTGCTAGCACTGAAAGTGCTGAAAGCGGAAAGAGCAGTAAGAATAAGTTGTGGGAAGCTTTTTTAAGGCTGCTGCAGAGTACGGTTAGGTTGATAACCCAAAAGATAAGTGACGAGGCAGAAAAAAGGCTGAGATTAAAGCCTTCACCCTTAATACTCAGTCCATAAATCCCGATGCCATGCGCGATCAAGGCGAGGCTTGTCACTTTCAGTAGAAGCCGGGGCTGGAGCGCCTGTTGGCGTATAAATTGACGGCCGAAATACACGGCAGCAACAAGATATATAAGCAGAGCGATCAGGTTGGCGCTAAGTGTGATCATTTTGATAAGGCTTATCCGTAAGGGCGGGAAATGCTAATTCAGGGCTGCAGTGTGTCACAAGGATTTTCCAAAGAGAAGGGTAAATGAGAAACATACCTATCCAATAGAATGGGTATGAGGTGCCTATTCATTCTGCCGGAGCTTGCCCCTTTGCACCGGCTTTGGGGGTATAATCGCCGTCACTTTTTTGAAGGGTGCAGTAGCTTTTGCCTTGGGCCGCCACTTGCTTTGACCTTCGCCAGACTAATCGATTGTTTGAGACAGGCTATGTTTGAGAATCTAACCGACCGCTTATCCCACACGCTACGCAGCATCACCGGCAAGGCGCGCCTCAGCGAAGATAATATCAAGGATGCTCTGCGCGATGTGCGTAAAGCACTACTGGAGGCTGATGTTGCGTTGCCGGTGGTGAAGGCATTCATCGACCAGGTGCGCAGCCGCGCCTTGGGTCAGCAAATCAGTAAAGCGCTAAATCCCGGCCAGCAGTTTATTAAAATCGTAGAAGCTGAATTGATTGCCACCATGGGGCAGGCAAATCAGTCATTGAACCTGGCGCAGCAGCCTCCCGCCATAGTCTTGATGGCGGGTTTGCAGGGGGCGGGTAAAACGACTTCGGTAGCTAAGCTGGCGCGATTTTTAAAAGAGCGTGAAAAGAAGAAGGTATTAGTTGTCAGTGCTGACGTTTATCGCCCCGCCGCCATTCAGCAGTTGCAAACGCTTGCCACTGAAGTGGGTGTTGATTGTTTTCCCTCCAGCGGTGAACAAAAGCCCTTGGATATCGCGCGCAATGCCTTGGATCATGCCAAGAAGCAGTTCTTTGACGTATTGATTGTTGATACCGCCGGTCGTTTGCACATAGACGACGATCTGATGGACGAAATCAAAGCACTACATGCGTCGCTCAACCCCATTGAAACCCTGTTTGTGATAGACGCCATGATCGGCCAGGACGCCGTGAATACGGCCAAGGCTTTCAATGAGGCGCTGCCACTGACCGGTGTGATTTTGACCAAGGCCGATGGTGATGCGCGCGGCGGTGCCGCTTTGTCGGTTCGTCACATTACCGGCAAACCAATCAAGTTTTTGGGCATGGGCGAGAAGGTGGATGCCCTTGAGCCTTTCCATCCGGATCGTATCGCCTCGCGTATTCTCGGTATGGGCGACGTGCTCTCGTTGATCGAACAGGTAGAGCGTACAGTCGATAAAGAGAAAGCGGAAAAACTCATCAAAAAAGTGACCAAGGGTCAAAAGTTTGATTTGGAAGATCTGCGTGACCAGCTGCAGCAAATGCAAAACATGGGTGGTTTGACCTCCATGCTGGATAAATTGCCCGGCCTCGGCAATGTTGCGCAAATGGCCCAGACCGCCAACATGACCAAGCAGTTTAAAACCATGGAAGCAATTATTAACTCCATGACACCAGAAGAGCGCCGCAACCCGGATGATTTGAGTGGCTCGCGCAAACGCCGCATTACCATGGGTTCTGGTACGCAAATTCAAGACCTGAATCGTTTGTTAAAACAATACAAACAAATGGCAAAAATGATGGGCAAAATGAAAGGCGGCGGCATGCAAAAAATGATGCGCGGCATTGGCGGCATGATGCCGGGAGGTTTGCCGCCTGGCGGCAGCTTACCACCCGGTATGCGCAAGTAAATTTGATAAATAAAAAAACCGCCGATAGGCGGTTTTTTTATTTTTGTTTGTGGGCTTATATCTTTCTTTAATGCATCTTTGGTTCTAAGCAAAGTCCAAAATAATATTTTTGGATTTTCGCGCTGCCTTCTACCATAGATACAACTCACGCGAGTCATTCTATTGAATATGAAATAAAGACGCCGAAGGAGGCAAAAATGAGCTTACGTCTAGGTGATGAAGCACCCGATTTTACGCAAGAGTCCACACAGGGTTTGATTAGTTTTCATCAGTGGCTTGGCGATAGCTGGGGTGTGTTATTTTCCCACCCTGCGGATTTCACTCCCGTGTGCACCACAGAGTTGGGTTTGACTGCAAAATTAAAAGATGAATTTGCCAAGCGCAATGTAAAAGCTATTGCATTAAGTGTGGATCCGGTGGACTCACATAACAAATGGATCAATGACATTAATGAAACACAATTAACCCAGGTTAATTTTCCAATTCTCGCCGATGCAGATCGTAAAGTATCCAGCCTTTATGACATGATCCATCCAAATGCCAACGCAACACTGACAGTTCGTTCGTTATTTATTATTGATCCAGCGAAAAAAATCCGTTTGATTATTACTTACCCAGCCAGTACCGGCCGCAACTTTGATGAAATTCTGCGTGTGATTGACTCACTGCAATTAACTGAACATCACAAAGTGGCGACGCCAGGTAATTGGAAGTCGGGAGAAGATGTAGTGATAGTGCCGGCACTGCAAGACCCGGAAGAAATTGCGCGCCGCTTCCCTAAAGGCTACACAGTAGTTAAACCTTATTTGCGCCTCACACCAGATCCTCGCGGATAATTTCACTCAATCATTTGTATCATGCAAAAAAACGGGCGCTAGATGCGCCCGTTTTTTATATCTGTCAGGAAAATTAGATAACAATCAAATGTATAGTTGATGCCGTTTGTTTAAGGCACAGATTGCGTACAAACCCCTCCTTGATAATGACGATTACAGCTGTTTATTTTTAAACATTGCTTGCATGGGCAGTTCATTTTTCCCTGTTTTGATTTGTGCATTGTTGTTGGTGATTAAGCAACAATTTTTGTGCTGCTGATCGTTGTGTTGCACTTTTTATTGCAATATTCGCGGCGCAACTCAATAAATCTGCGGCTTTCCATAGCATATGCAATTTTTCTTAAACAAAATTTTGTATTGGCACGCTTGCTGCAATTCCCCTGATAGTTGTGATGAATGGTGCATTGCACACAATGCAAAGCCATTGATTACGGAAACCTATTGTTATATCGCCACAAGCGATTCCAGTACCCCAATCGGGTGGGAGAATTATATGAGTGCCCATGCTTACTCTGAACCCTACAGTTATGACCGTCGCCATGTTCGCCAACAGCTGCGCCACGTAAAGCCAGTTGCAGTGCCGCGCAAATCGGCGGATGTAGTGCAACTTATTCCTCGCGTTATTCCCAGTGATTACAGTCATCAAAAACAAATCCAATTGGTATATACCAAATACCGCGGTGCATGGTCACTGTTGAGTCTGGTGTTGATTGTGGGGCTACATTTCGCGGCATTTGCTTATTTTTATTTCAAGCCAGAAGTGCCGATTACCAAGGCAGAAGTGCCACCTATGTCGATTGAGATTTATCGTCCGCCGGTAGAGTTGCCGCCACCGCCGGTGATTCCACCGGAAGAGGTTCCGCCACCACCACCGCCAAAGGTAGAAAAACCAAAACCCAAGCCGGTAGAAAAGCCTAAGCCGGTTCCCGTGCAAAAAGTGGTGGAAACACCGCCACCACCGCCTGCAGCCGTAGCGCCGCCACTACCGCCACCGGTTACGCCTGCAACAGCAAACCCCGGTTATCTGCGCAATCCACCGCCAGAATATCCTGAGTTGGCAGTAGAGCGGGGCTGGGAAGGCACTGTGATTTTGAATGTGCATGTATTGGGTAACGGCAAGCCATCGTCTGTTGAAGTGAAAGCCTCCAGCGGCCGCAGTGTGTTGGATAAAGCAGCGATGGATACCGTGAGGCGTTGGTCATTTGTACCCGCCAAGCAAGGTGAAACTGCAATCGATTCGTGGGTGGAAGTCCCGATTGATTTCAAATTATCAAATTCATAAATGCGCACTAGAAAACGTTTAACAATTTAATTATCCATTTGTGTTAATCCGGAATTAATTAGGAAGAAAATTATGTCTGAGCTGTACCAACATATCGTTGAGTGGACTTTGTGTGCGTTGATCGCCTTTTCCATCATCACCTGGACGTTAATCGTCATTAAAGGCGTCCAACACCTGAGCTTATCTCGCCAGAATCGTCGGTTTACCAAAACCTTTTGGTCCTCTGCCGATTTACACGCGGCGGCATCGTTTGAAAAATACGTAGGCGCTACGGCACGTGTTGCGGCGGCGGGCTTCCAAACCTTGCGCAATGCAGATGCAAGTACTGCAACTGATCTGGAACACAGCTGGGACAGACAGGATTTATTGGAGCGCCATCTGCGCCAACAAATCCAGAAAGAGCGCCGCTCATTGGAAAACGGTTTGGCGGTGCTTGCATCCATCGGCAATACCGCGCCCTTTGTGGGATTGTTTGGAACTGTGTTCGGAATTATTCAGGCACTCACTGCGATTACGGCAACAAAATCCGCAAGTATTGAAGTAGTGGCGGGGCCGATTGGTGAAGCATTGATTGCTACCGGGATTGGTATTGCCGTCGCGGTTCCCTCGGTGCTGGCGTACAACTTCTTTTTACGTCGGGTGAAATTAATCGCAGCTGATCTGGATGATTTTGCAACTGATTTTGTGAGTTTGGTGCAAAAATCCGGCTTCCGTATTAAATCATCCACACCCGTAGTAAAAGCGGCGCAATCGCACCCCGCGCGTGAGGCGACATCAGAATTAAGAAAGCCTGAGAATGGCAAAGAGGTATTTGCATAATGGCAATTTCTTCCGGTGGTGATAGCGATGAAGTATTAAGTGAGATCAACATTACACCGATGGTGGACGTGATGTTGGTATTGCTGGTGGTGTTTATTATTACTGCGCCCTTAATGACCAATGCGATTAATGTCAATTTGCCTGACACGGAAACCACAGTGCAAATAGAAGAGCACAAAAAACCCTTGGTGCTTAGCATTGATGCAGAAGGAAAAATTTATCTGGATAAAGATGAATACGCATTGGAAATTTTGCAGCAGGAATTGGAGGGCAGAAAACTGACAGATCCGGAATTGCGTTTGAATCTGAATGCTGATGATGCGGTAAATTACGGTGTGGTTGCCAAGGTTATGGTGTTGATTGAAAAAGCGGGAATTGAAAAACTATCCATGGTGACTGAGCGCGGAAGCTAATCGTTTTTCCAGAATTTCTCCGTGTTTATAAAAGGGAGATTATCGCAGGGGTTATGGTAGGACGTTATGGTAGGACGTTATGGGAAGAGTAGTGCAGGCAAGGATGCCTTCCAGCGGATGGTACTCGTTTAATTACATAGGTATTGTTGTTTGTTTACACCCTTGCACAGCAAAAAACTGGTTATCGTCGGTTGTGGTGCATCAGCTGTACTGGCGTTGGCCGCGTTGGCGAATTACTCGCACGATCATGTTGTCTCTGCTGTATCAGCACATTTCAGCGATGCGATTCATCTTGATATCACCATTATTGATGATAACCCCGCGCGTCCACGCGGGCTTGCGTACTCTGCAATTCATCCTTCACTTATTTTGAATGTTCCTGCACAACGCATGGGCGCATTCAGCGATGATCCCGCACATTTTTTCCGATGGTTACAGCAGACGGTGGAATGGAGAGGGTTGCATCCCGCATTTGCCGGGCTAACTATCGCAGCAAATGATTTTGTTCCGCGCGCAATTTACGGTGAATACCTTGCCGATGTATTTGACCAAGCGGTGTATTCCCTGCGTGTTGCGGGGCACAGTGTGGAGCTGCACTCCGGGCGCGTCAGCGCAATAGAGAAAAACAGTTCTTCTGGGATGATGCGGGTTATCACTTGCTCAGGTCGCACTTACGATACCAATGCATTACTGATGGCGACAGGCAATTACCCAGCACTGCAACATATTCCTACAACACCGAATATCTTGCCGTCTCCTTATGTTAATCAAGCGCTTGGATTTAATTGGAAAAACAGTAAAAACATATTGGTTCTAGGCTCTGGCTTAAGCCTGGTAGATACAGTGCAGTTAGCAATATCCCAAGGGTTTGCAGGAAAATTCCATGTGGTTTCCGGCCATGGTCTTTTGCCATGTGCGCATGGAGAATCACATCATCCATCTGTTCCTGTGTTTAAAACAGAGGCAAAAAAAGCCTCCGCAATATTGAGCGCAATTCGTCAGTACATTAAATACAATGAAGAAAAGGGTATTGCCCGGCAGTGCAGTGTGAATCAGTTACGCGAACAAAATAATGCACTGTGGAGCCAGTTAAATCCAAAAGAGCGAAGTCGTCTCAAGCGAGCTTTACCTTGGTGGAATAGTGTGCGGCACCGCATTCCAGCCAGTACCAGGAATCTATTGGAGCATTTACAAACAAAAGGGCAGTTGCGTATTTATCCTGCCAGGGTCAATAACATTCACGCGACCCATAACGGATTTAGTTTGTCATTAGCCTCAGCGCACTCAAAAAACGCTAGACTGGAAATCATCGCTGATAAAGCGATTATATGTACAGGCTATCGCGCAGGGTTTTCAGTGGTGCAGGATTTATGCAAAGGTTTGCTTGATGATAGCGCTGTATTAACCGCTAATTTCATCGGTAATAATCACTACAAAATTTCATCCAGACATGAGATTTATGGGATCGGCCCCGCGTTAAATGGTGTGCTATTCGAAACAACGGCGATCCAGGAAATTCGTGAGCAAGCGGTCTGTATCGCCAAGGCAATTTTTACGACGACTGCTGATAACACCAACACCAGCACCAACAGCACACAGGCTGTTGATATTGTTTAAACGGAATAATCAGTGAACCGGTTTAAAAGCGATATTCTATTTTCGCCCTGAGTGTGCGTGGTTCAGCAGGGTGGTAGTGCAAGTCTTCAATTCCTTCTTCGGGTTCGCCCGCTAAGCGTGAGGCATAGTAGTAATCAATATCATTCTCGTCGCTATCCAACACATTGTGTACTTCCAATTCAATATTGATGCTGTCCCATTGGTAGCCAATACCAAAATTTACTGTGCTGGTTGAATTGGCTTTAATATCGTTAAAACTTTCCAGCACCCGCGCACCAAAATAGCGATAGCGCAACGAACTGTGCAAGCCATTACCTTGCCCGCCATAACTAATGCCGGTGCTTGCAACAAAGGGAACAGAGCCATCAACATATTTTCCCTCTTCGCGAGTGTTTTCACTGAAGCGTGCACGTGTCCATGCCAGTTCTACATCCAGATTCCATTTATTGGCAAACCAAAAATAACTGGCAAGTTCTGCGCCCACACGTTCTGATGCACGGCTGGCTTCGTTGTGGCCTGCATCGCCAATAAAAATTAATTCCGATTCTGATTCCAGATACCATAAAGAGGCTGAAATATTAAAACGTTTTTCATCAAACAGTTTTAAACCAACTTCAGCGCCGGTAGAGGGCACGATTAATTCAACAGCATCCGCAGGCTCCAGTGTGACCGGATCGAGTGTCAGTGTTGCACCGCGCGCATCGTTAGAATGGAAGCCTTGGCCTGCATTGATAAACGCTTCCAGATGATCGCTGAATAAATAAGTCGCACCTGCTTTAAGGCTGAACTTGCCTTTATCAGCAGCGCCACTGTTTTCGACAATATTGCTGTCAACATCGACATGGTAGTAGTCGTAACGTAAACCTATGTGCGTACTGAATGTATCGCTCAATAAAAAACGGGTTTGGCCAAATAAGCCACTGGATGTTTCCTTTACGCCATCTTCCCGAACGGTACTTAACCATTTGCGTGCTTTGGTTTTGTAGAGCCCGACTTTTGCAATGTCGTCGTAACGAAATTCGCTACCAATATGATGATTAACAGCGATGTTAAATAATTCTGTATTCCACTGATGGGATAGGGCACCGCCGAAAATGTGGCGATCATCCACTTGTTTATATTGGTCGCCATTAACGGGATCATCTAAAAAATACGTAAAATCAGAAATTAATAGCAAATCAGATTGGATTGCGTAAAGGTTGGCATTCCAACTATCAGTACGCCAGTTTGTTGAAAGGCTGTAACGGCTGGATTCTCCACCATTGGTTGGGTTGAGCGAGCCATAAGAATCTATCAGCCCTTGTTCTACTACACGTGCGGGAATTTGGTCGGGTGAATTCCAGCTGTTGTCATAGGCCATTGCGGTCAGCGAAAAAGTGCCATCAGCGAGGGGTTTTACATAGCGGGCATTAAAGTTGAGCTTATCAATGTCTTCATTAATGTCAGTCCAGGGGCCGTCCGATAGCTGGCGTTCAATACCTACCAACAACAAGCCCTCGTGTAGTGCAACGTCACCTGCTGCAAACACGCGGCCATAATGATTTTCGCCCAGTGTTGCAGAAACAATATTTTCACCCAGCAAATTTTTTAAGCTAAATGAAGCCGCACCTGCACCTGAAAAATCACCGACATCTGCATAATAAGCGCCTTTGCGATAATCGATGCTACTGATGAGTTCAGGAATAATAAAATTGAGATCGGTATAACCTTGGCCGTGGCCATGAGTACGCATATTGATCGGCATGCCATCAATGCTGGAATTAAAATCCGTACCGTGATCCAGATTAAAACCCCGTAGAAAATACTGGTTCGCTTTACCGGAACCACTGTGTTGGGTCACTACCATGCCGGGCACAAACTCCAGAATTTCACCGGTACGTAATACTGGCCGGTTGGCAATTTCGGCACTGCCCACAGTACCTTCTGCCGCCGATATTTTTTTACCCAACTGGTTTAAGCGGTGGCCAATTACCGTCACAGTTTTCAGCTGGGGATTGTTTTTTTTATCAGCTGATACTGAATCTGTAGTTGGCTGTTTAGTTGTCTTTTCAGTTGTTTGTGCAGATTTCTGTTCAGATATTTGTTCGGTTTTATAGTCAGCTTTGTAAGCTGATGTTTGGCTTAGCACAGTAGGAGCGCTAAACGTAAATACAGCAGCGGCCAAAGGGGTAATTAAAAACGAGGGTGAAGAGCGGGATATTCTGGTGTATTTCATGGGCATCTCTACTAACCATCATGACAAAAATATTGCAAAAAAGGGTGACAAACAATTTCATAATTCCGCATAAATATCGCGACCAGCAAAGGTAATCGACAATATGTGGGTTGTTAGTAGGCTGCAAGAAAGAGTAGTTGTGTATGGCGTGGTGTTCCAGCAAATTTTTATCAACCGTTAAATCCATGAGTTGCTCTTAACCTGTGTAACTCGGATTCAGTGAATGCACTTCATCCTGAGTAGTGCTTTGCTCATCTGCTTGTGCAAACCCTGTATCCGCAAGCAAACCGTGGCGTTTTAGCAATGTCCGCATAACGTTGCGTGAAATACCCAAGAGTGCAGCACCGTGTACTTGATTAGAACGCACATGGGCAAATGCTTCATGCACAATCAGACTTTCCAATTTATCGAAATGATCACTGTTGCCTTGTTCAGTAAACAAGCGACGCAATTGTTTGGCAATAGCCGTCATCGGGTCATCGCCATTACCTGAACCGCCGTGTGAATGGCTGCCTGCATTATTAAACGATGTAGGTTGAATAGGCGTTACTGCATTGTTCTGGTTGTATATGTGCGTACCAGAATTTACTAAAGGTTGGTGTACCGGTTGCGGCTCTTGCTGATGAATTGTTCCGGTGTTCCAGCCTCCCGTTACTTTCAAATGTGCCGGTTCGATTTTGTCGCCACTGGAAACCAATAACGCAAAATGCACCACATTTTCCAATTCGCGGATGTTGCCCGGCCATGCATAGTTCAACAACAATTGCACCGCATCCTGTGAAAATTGCGGTTGGCGATACCCCATGCGTTGGCTGTAGGTTTTTAAAAAATGTTCTGCCAATGGTAATACGTCACCCGGGCGTTGGCGCAGTGGTGGCAGTTTTACATGAGCGATATTAATTCTGTACAACAGATCGCGACGGAAATGTCCGGCCGATACTGCATAATCCAGATCAACGTTGGTGGCAACGACCAAACGCACATCAACCGGAATGGATTTGCGCGAGCCAATACGCACCACTTCTTTTTCTTGCAGCACACGCAATAGTTTCACTTGCAGTGGCAATGGCAAATCGCCGATTTCATCTAAAAATAAGGTGCCACCGTTTGCAGCTTCAAACCATCCTTCGCGTTTACCCACTGCGCCGGTAAATGAACCGGCTTCATGGCCAAACAATTCACTCTCGGCTAATTGGTCGCTGATTGCACCGCAGTTAACCGCAAGGAAAGGGCCTCTGCGTCCACTCAATAAATGAATATGACGGGCAACCAATTCCTTCCCGGTTCCTGTTTCGCCACCAATCAACACCGGCGCTTCACTGGGTGCTATGCGCTCAATATATTCGAGTAAGCTTGCCGAAATCGGGTCTGAAAATACCAGCGCTTTTGCGCGTACCGAAAGTGGTTGAGCATTGGTGCCTTCCAGTGATAAGAGAACAGGGGCTTTATTTTCCTGGCTCACAGTAATTCCTCTACATGCGTTAATACGAGTGATAATGGGAGCATTCTATTCATAAATAGCGGTGGCAATAAGTAATTTAAATCTATAAACATATAACAAAAAAATCGATTTTATTGAGTCGGTTTATAATTTCATTGACTGTTTATTTTTCAGCATAAAAAATAAAAAAGGCGATGGTTTTTCATCGCCTTGTTATTAATAGAACAGTCTAAAAGTGGTATGGATTAATATTCGTGCTTTAAAAGTAACATCGTAAAAAGATGCTGCTGAACGAATATTATTTTTGCAAAAACACTTTTGAGTTGGTCGGCCTTGCGTAAACCGCAGCGCCTACCGATAAATTCAAACTGCGCTCCTGTGCCCGCGGTAATTCCACATGCAGTACTTCATTATTCAATTGATGCAACAACTCAATGCGCAATACCGAACCGGCTGTACTTACATGGGCAATGCGCGCGGCAATAGCGCCATCGCTTTGCTGTTCGCTCAATTCAATGTCGTGCGGGCGCACATAAGCGATGGCAGCTTGGTTGGCAATGTCGTTATGTTCCGGTGCAGGAATTTTGTAATCACCAATATGTGCCCAGCCATTGTCCACACGGCTGTGGAATAAATTCACTTGCCCGATAAAATCGTACACAAAAGGGCTGGCCGGATTGTTGTAGATGTCATCCGGTGTACCAATTTGTTCAATCTGGCCTTTGTTGAGCACCACGATTTTATCGGCCACTTCCATGGCCTCTTCTTGGTCGTGTGTTACGAATATAGAAGTGATGTGCAATTCGTCGTGCAAGCGGCGCAACCAGCGGCGTAAGTCTTTGCGGACTTTTGCATCCAATGCACCGAAGGGTTCATCGAGCAACAATACTTTAGGTTCAACGGCGAGTGCACGCGCCAGTGCAATACGCTGGCGTTGGCCGCCAGATAATTGATGCGGGTAGCGATCGGCCAACCAATCCAACTGCACCAATTCCAATAATTCATGCACACGTTTTTTAATTGCATCAGCAGAAGGTCTTGTCTCTTTGGGGCGCACGGTTAAACCAAAGGCGACGTTATCAAACACCGTCATGTGGCGGAACAGCGCATAGTGTTGGAATACAAAACCCACGTTGCGCTCGCGCACATGCACGTTGGTGGCATCTTCACCGTGGAAATGCACACTGCCAGCATCCGGATTTTCCAAACCGGCGATAATGCGCAGCAGTGTTGTTTTTCCGCAGCCCGATGGGCCGAGCAGGGCGACCAATTCGCCCGTAGGGAAATCCAAAGACACATTGTTCAGTGCGGTAAACTGACCAAACTGTTTATGTAAGTTGCGGACTTGAATGCTCATAGGTTTTCTCGCAATAAATTAATTACTGTGCACTTGCTGCACGTACTGCCAATTCATGTTCACGCGCGGCTTTCCATTCCAGCAGGCTTTTTAATACCAGTGTCACCAGCGCCAATAATGCCAGCAGCGATGCAACCGCAAAGGCCGCCGCGAATTGATACTCGTTGTATAAAATTTCAATATGCAGTGGCATGGTGTTGGTTTGCTCGCGGATTTTTCCCGATACCACACTCACCGCGCCAAATTCACCCATGGCACGCGCATTACACAAAATCATGCCGTACAGCAGCGCCCATTTAACCGAGGGCAAGGTCACCCGCCAAAACATTTTCCAACCGCTTGCACCCAAGGTAATCGCCGCTTCCTCTTGCTCTTTGCCTTGCTCCTGCATCAGCGGAATTAATTCGCGCGCTACAAAAGGAAAGGTGATAAACACAGTGGCAAGTACAATGCCGGGTACTGCAAACATAATTTGAATATCGTGATCGTTTAACCAGGGGCCAAAAAATCCCTGCCGGCCAAACAGCAACATATAAATTAAACCGGCGATCACTGGTGATACCGCAAAGGGTAGATCGATCAAAGTAATTACAAATTGTTTGCCGCGAAAATCAAACTTGGCAATCGCCCATGCCGCTGCCAAACCAAAAATAACGTTACAAGGCACCGCAATTGCCGCGGCGATTAATGTCAGTTTTATCGCGTGTGCAGCAGCGGGTTCAGTGACTGCGGCAAAATACACCTGTGTACCCTTGGCAAAGGCTTCAGAAAACACAATCACCAGTGGCAAAAATAAAAACAGCGCAAGAAAGGTCAGTGCAACACTGATCAATAACACCCGCACCCAGGTAGCTTCACTGGTGGCCGCCTGCGCAGCACCGGTTTTAGTCGAACGTAAGGATGAAACAGCACCGGCCATGATTAACCTCCTGTGCGCTTATGGCTCCAATGCTGGAGCAGGTTAATGAGCAGCAATAACACAAAGGAAAATATCAACATGACCGTGCCCAGCGCAGCCGCACCGGCGTAATCAAATTGTTCCAGTTTGGTCATAATCAACAGTGGAGTGATTTCGGTTTTGTAAGGCATGTTGCCGCTGATAAAAACTACCGAGCCGTATTCACCAATCGCACGGGCGAAGGCGAGCGCAAAACCGGTTAGCAATGACGGCAAAAGCGCAGGCAGTAATACCCGGCGAAAGGTTTGCCAGCGCGATGCGCCCAAACTTGCAGCCGCTTCCTCTACTTCGGCTTCCAAATCGGCCAATACCGGTTGCACAGTGCGCACCACAAAAGGCAAACCAATAAAGGTGAGCGCGACGGTAACACCAAGCCAGGTGTAAGCAATTTTAATATCGGCCAACCAAAACCATTGCCCTACCCAACCTTTGGTGGTGTAGAGCGCAGTGAGTGCAATGCCCGCTACGGCGGTAGGTAATGCAAAAGGCAGATCGACCAATGCATCGACTACACGTTTGCCAAAAAAATCGTAACGCACCAGTACCCAGGCGACGATTAAACCAAACACTAAATTAATACTTGCGGCAGCGAGTGATGCACCAAAAGTCAGTTGATAACTTGCAACCGCACGCGGGTTACTGACCACCGCCCAGAGTTCTGGCCAGCTGAGTTCCAATGATTTTAAAACCAGTCCCGCGAGTGGAATAAATACAATCAGGCTGGCATAGAGCGCGGCAAGGCCGAGCGACAAACCAAAACCCGGTAGTACACTTTTTTTAACCCAGGTTTTTTTTACTTTTTTTGCTTGCAAAAAATTGATGGGCGTTGCGCTGGAAACTTCGCTCATGAATGAATCTCGTTTTTTGTTCAACCTAATTAACCCGCACTACCAACCCCCTCCCAACCTCCCCCTTTGCAAGGGGGAGGAGCTGAATCGCAGCATCTATTTGAGTGCGCAGTGAGATTAGGCTCCCTCCTTTTTTAAGGAGCGGGTTGGAGAGGGGGTTACATTCTCCCTCTCCTTATCAAGGGGAGGGCGGGGAGGGGTTATTGATAAATCTGGTCAAAAATGCCGCCGTCACCAAAGTGCTCTGGCTGTGCTTTTACCCACCCACCAAAATCATCAATCGTGACTAGCTCCAATTTTGGAAAAGTTTTTGCGTAGGCTTCTGCGACTTGTGGATCACGTGGGCGGTAGTAATGTTTGGCAGCAATGGTTTGGCCTTCTTTGGTGTAAAGATATTCCAGATAGGCCTTAGCCACTTCTGCAGTGCCATTGGCTTTAGCGTTTTCATCGACAACGGCAACCGAAGGTTCAGCAAGGATGGATAAACTCGGCACGACGATTTCAATTTCATCGGCACCCAATTCGTTGACTGCCAAAAATGCTTCGTTTTCCCAAGTGATCAGTACATCACCAATTCCACGCTGCACAAAAGTAGTGGTTGAGCCGCGTGCGCCGGTATCCAGTACTGGAACGTTTTTAAACAATGCGCGCACAAATTCTTTTGCGCCTGCATCGTCTTTGCCTTGTTTTTTAGCAAAGGCCCAAGCACCTAAATAATTCCAGCGCGCACCGCCAGAGGTTTTAGGGTTAGGGGTAATAACTTCTACGCCTTTTTTGGTCAGGTCATCCCAGTCTTTAATATTTTTGGGGTTGCCCTTGCGAACTAAAAATACAATGGTGGATGTGTAAGGCGCGCTGTTTTGCGGCAATTTGGTTACCCAATCTTTTGGCAAAAGTTTGCCGATGTTGGCGATAGGGTCGATATCACCGGCAAGTGCCAAGGTGACAACATCGGCGCGCAGGCCATCAATTACCGCGCGTGATTGCGCACCGGAGCCACCGTGGGATTGTTCCACTTTTACCGTGTCACCGGTTTTTTCTTGCCAGTGTTTGGCAAACGCGGCATTAAACTCGCGATAGAGTTCGCGCGTTGGATCGTAGGATACATTCAATAAAGTAACGTCTTTGGCGAATACACTCGCCGCTAATAAACTGGTTGCAATCACGGCAACAGATTTTGTAAACAATTTCATAATTTTGTGCTCATTTGAAAATTGAATTTTTTCCCTCACCCTAACCCTCTCCCAAAAGGAGAGGGGACTGTTACTCTCTCAGAGGGAGAGGGGGGTTCTTACTCCCTCTCCCTTTGGGAGAGGGCAGAGGTGAGGGTCTTTTAAAAACGGAAATCAAAACCTAATGCTGCTGTGCTATCGGTAGTGGATTTGGTGCTGATTTTTTCATCACCGTTCACTTCTACACTGGCGAAATAGCCAAACACACGTGTGCCTGCATTAAAGTTGTAATCCAAACCAACGGCGATACCTTCAAGCTCAGCATCCTTGTAGGTGGTATTGGTGGGTGTGGTGGTTGAATTGGCGTATTGGATTTTCGCAAGCCAGGGGCCAGCAATTTTCCATTGCGCATTGAGGATGTAACCGTCTTGTTCTTTAAATGCGTTACCTGAGGCACCGTCCCATTCAGAGAGCGGGTTCAAACCATTTTGTGCACCGCTAGTGGTGCCGTTGGTGCCAACAAACGTAGAAAAGCCACCGAGTGAATCGACACTGTCGTGGGCTTCGGCGGTTTGATAAATCGCCCCGAGTTTCACTGCACCCAGCGTAATTTCACCAACAGCGCGGATGGCATCGGTGGTGGCGACATTTGAATCTACCGCAGCACCCACAAACCATTTTGCTTTGCCATAAGTGACAGAAACGGATTTGCCCGAGGCAAAATCATTATCGTCCTGTTGATTATTGGCATTGACCGCCACGCCGGTTTCTTCTGCCTGAATAGCTGCGATATTTACTTCCAGCCCGCGAAATAAAATTGGCGAGGTGTATTGGATAACGTTATCCGGGCGATTTTCGCCCACAATATAAGTACCAATATCACCGAGTGGAGAATCGTTAAAGCGATCCACATCGGAGCGCAATACCGTATTGGTCTGCAGGGTTTTTAACGGCGTATCGTTTTTACCTACCAGTACCGAACCCCAATCGCCACGCAAACCACCAAAAATATTGCGCTGGCTTAATTCGCGGCCATTGCTGTTAGTACCATTGTCTACATCAATACCGTATTCAAGGCGATAAAACACTTGCACACTGGCATTCGCATCAAAATCACCTTGCACACCCAGACGTGAGCCAGTGCTCTCCAGTGCGAAAGTATCCAGTTCGGTCGTAATACCGGTAGCACCTATGTGGCGATAAGTCGTTGCACCGGCAGCAGTCGGCGCAAAATCAATTTTTTCCAAATCATATTGATTTGCAGTCAAATGGATTTTGCCGTACAGCGTAGGAAAACCTGCAAATGCATTCGCCGACAGTGCAATACCTATGGCAGCCGTTAAGGTGTTGCGTTGAAATTGTGTTGTTGCAGTAGCTGATCGCACAACCGACCAGAAAGTTTGAAATGACATGCTAATCTCCAAATAGTCATATCACCTCCGGTGGTCCGGTCAGTAAATATTGATGTGGTTTTTAAAAAATATTCATCGAATCTTTTCTCAGTGAAACCTGCGCTGAGTGAGTGTTGACACTTTTTCCCGGCGCTTTTTTCACGGCGTCCAATTTTGTAGGACTGCCCCTGATGTCTGTGGCCATCATATTGATCTGTTGATAAAACTAAAAATACTGATTTTTTATTAGCTTATAACAACTGTTTGATGGCTATAGACACCAAAAAAATAACAACAGCAATGAGTGCGTCCTTGCACTCGCATTAACCTGGTAGATTGATAGCAGGAGCGCGCATTAGAAACGGAAGTCAATACCCACGGCGGCAATGCTGTCTGTTGTTGCTGTGGTGCTGATCGCGGCATCACCTTGCGCTTCCACTTCGGCAAAGTAGGTGAACAGACGTATTGCATCGTTCAGTGCGTAATCAACGCCCAGCGCCAATGCATCCAGCTCGACATCATCGTATGCAACATTGGTGGGGGTTGAACTGCTGTTGGCGTATTGAAGTTTGGCAGACCAGGGGCCGGCAATTTTCCAGACGCCGTTGATCACATAACCATCTTGTTCGGTGTAGGCGGTGCCTGCAGCGCCATCCCATTCTGCGAGTGGGTTAATGCCGTTCTGTGCACCGACACTGGTGGTGGTTGCGTTTACAAAACTGGTGAAGCCGCCCAGGCTATCGCCATCGTCATGGGCTTCGGCGGTTTGGTAAATCGCCCCGAGTTTGACCGGGCCAAGGGTGACTTCACCCACAAGGCGTGCGGTGTCGGTCGTGGCGACATTGCTTTCATAGGCGGCACCGATAAACCAATTGGTTTTGCCATAGCCGATGGAAACCGATTGGCCGGAAGCAAAGCCGTTATCGTCCTGTTGGTTGCTGGCGGATTGCTCTACACCAGTTTCTTCCGCTTGCACGGCAGCCAGGTTTATTTCCAAACCGCCCAGCAAAATAGGCGAGGTGTATTGGATCACGTTATCAACACGGTTTTCGCCGACCAGATAAGTGCCAATATCCGCTAAGGGGGTTTCGTTAAAACGGTCGATATCGGTTTTTTGTACGGCGGGTACATACTCACCTTTCACCAGGGTGCCATTGCGACCCGCCAGTGAGCGCAGCGGTGTGTCATTTTTACCGGCGAGCAGGGCACCCCAATCGCCGCGCAAACCACCAAAAATATTGCGCTGTACTAACTCGCGGCCATTGCTATTGGTGCCGTTGTCGTAGTCCACACCGTATTCAATGCGATAAAACACATTCACACCGGCAGCTGCATCAAAGTCGCCCTGAACGCCCAAGCGAGAACCAATACTTTCTACCGTGAAATTATCCAGCTCGGTAGTAACACCTGTTGCACCTACATGGCGATAAGTGGTTGCGCCAGCGGCGGTGGGAGCGAAATCAATTTTTTCAAAATCGTATTGACCGGCGGTGACTTGCACCTTGCCATAAAGCGTTGGGAAACCTGCAGAAGCATTGACAGAAAGCGCCAAACCGATAGCAGTAAACAGGGTGTTGCGTGAAAAAACAGAACGAGCGAATGTGGTTTTTGTGTGTGACCACTGGCTAACTAATGACATGCTAATCTCCAATAAATGTGAATGTCACGTCCGGTGGTCCGGTGGTGTTTTTTAAATGTAATAACAAAAAATAAAATAAATGCAGCTTTTTTAAACAGATCTAACCGGGGTCTGTAACACTGGTTATTGACGGGCGTTGACGCCTTTATCCCAACGTTTCTTTTCTCGGCTTTCCAACTGCACAACCTGGCCGTTATGGATCTGGATCTCCACCGAGCCATAGCGGATATGTGCAAGCTGACGTTTAACTTCGGCTAAAACATCGTCAATGCTATTGGCGATTTCTGAACGATGAATCCCCATAAAAACCTCGCAGGCAATCGTTGTTAAGTTATCAAATGTGGTTAAGGGTTTAATGATCAGGGCAGTTGTTCCCTGAAGTCGTGGCCATCATAGGGGCGATATTTATAAACGAAAAATACTGATTTTTTATTAGCTTATAACGAAGAATATTGTTATTAGAACAAAAGTGTATTTATCAACATTGAGCTGTTTTTATTTAAACAATGCCGGTATTTTTCTGCTCAAAAAACAACACTCGCACAGGGCGAGTGTTGTTTTGGGCTTATGTTGAACTGTGATTTTTTGGAGGGGAAATTGCGCCCGAACCTTAACACTACAGAAAATAGTGAGGTAAAAGGTGGGCGCTACTGCAAAAAGCTTAGGGCTTTGGTGCTTCGTAAATTTTGTCAAAAATTCCACCATCGCCAAAGTGTTCCGGTTGGGCTTTGTTCCAGCCGCCAAAGTCCGCAATGGTGGCAAACTCAATGCTTGGGAACTGCTTGGTGTAGTTCTTGGCAACTTGTGGGTCACGTGGGCGATAGAAATTTTTAGCCGCAATCGTTTGCCCTTCAGCGGTGTACAGGTAGTTCAGGTAAGCAGTGGCTACTTCAGTGGTACCTTTTGCGCTTGTATTTGTAGTGACCACAGCAACCGGTGGTTCCGCAAGAATGGAAATAGAGGGATACACGATTTCAATTTCATCGGTACCGGCTTCCTGAATCGCTAAATGCGCTTCATTTTCCCATGCGAGCAATACATCACCTATGCCACGCTGTACAAAGGTTGTGGTTGAGCCGCGCGCGCCGGAATCCAGTACGGGCACATTTTTGTAAAGTGTTTTTACAAACGCTTGTGCTGCTGAATCGGTTCCTTCTTTCTTTTTGGCAAATGCCCAGGCCGCTAAATAATTCCAGCGTGCACCGCCCGATGTTTTCGGGTTAGGGGTAATCACCTCAACACCGGATTTCACCAAATCATCCCAATCTTCAATTTTTTTCGGGTTGCCTTTGCGAACCAAAAACACAATGGTGGATGTGTAGGGGGCGCTGTTGTTGGGCAGGAGTGATGCCCAGTTGTCCGCAAGTAATTTCCCATTCTTGGCTAATGGATCTATATCGCCCGCCAATGCCAGGGTGACAACATCCGCTTTCAATCCATCCAGCACGGCGCGCGCCTGGCTGCCGGAACCGCCGTGGGATTGTTCAATTTTTACATCATCACCGGTTTTGGCTTTCCAGTGTGCGGCAAAAGCGGTGTTGAATTCACGATAAAGTTCGCGGGTAGGGTCATAGGATACGTTTAATAGGGTTACGTCTTTCGCCCAGCTGACAGAGCTTAATAACACAGTGGCTGCGAATAATGCGGCGCGTTTACTTAACAATTTCATAGTGTTTCCTTAGGAATGGTAGATCTACAGATTAATGTCCGGTGCTGTTTTTAATATCCATGACAGCGGCTTTATTCCAGTGTGAATGGAAAGTCCATTTGTAATCCTGTTAAAGCCAGATCTATGCCAGAGTGTTTTTGAAAATAATCTGCTTGGTTAAAAACACTTTGTTTTAAGCGTCAAACCAAAAACTATAAGTAAAAGCGGCAAGGCTTGTACCCGCGGTATCAGTGGGCTAGGGCAAAGAATCAAATGAAGGTTAATGCTTTTTTATTAAGGCTAATTGAGTGTGAGTTGGTACTTTTTTGGATTTTTCATAGGTTAAGTGTTTAAAAATATGCTTTTTACTAATCTCTATTTGTTGATTTTTTAGCAGAATATTTACCTTAGGTGTTTAATTAAAAACAGCTGCCTTTATCGAATAATCGTTTTTCACTCTAAATCCTTTGCAAAGCAAAAATTGGATCTTTAAAACAATTTTTATCTACCTCCTTTATTCATGCTGCTTTTAAAACAGTTTTTTCAAAATAAATCTGTTCTTTTTTAAAATTAAATATTTTCTCTAAATATCTGGCATAGCGGTTGCTAAACACCCTATGTCAGTTATTCATACACATATTGTTTTGGAGAGATTTAATGAAAGCTTTGCGTTCGGCGCAGCTGCAGTCGTCAGTGCAGTCATCATTGTTATCAACCCCGCGTCTTTTTCAACGCAAATTGCTGAGTGTTGCTGTGGGAGTCGTGTTGGGATCTGGTGCGATCATTCCGCAAGGGGTTGTTGCACAGGAACAAAATAAACCCTCGTTTGCTTTGGATACAGTCGTGGTCACTTCGCGTAACCGCGAAGAAATTGCCCAAAAAGTCCCGCTGCCGGTTTCCGTGGTGGGTGGTAAAACGTTGGATCGCGATAACGCGGTTTCAGTAAATGATTTGGTTAAAAAAGTGCCGAACCTCGGTGTATTTGGCAGCAACCCGCGTCAAACCAGTATTTCATTGCGCGGTATCGGTAAAAATGCTGCCAACGATACGATGGAGCCGAGTGTAGGCGTGATTGTTGATGGTGTTGTGAGTTCTTATGTAGGTCAGTCGTGGAATGATTTTATTGACCTTGACCGCATTGAAGTCATCCGTGGTCCTCAGGGTACTTTGCTGGGTAAAAACACCACGCTCGGCGTAGTGAATATAGTCACCAAAGCACCGAGTTTTAAACCGGGTTACACCTATGAAGTACGCTACGGTGATTACAATGAACTGGGCGGAAAAGTCACCGGCACCGGCGCTATTGTGGATGACTTGGTTGCCTATCGAGGGTCATTATTTTTTAACAAAAAAGACGGTGTGCTGGATAACGTATGGCAATCGGGCCCGGAAACCTGGAACGAAACCAACCGCGTCGGTGGCCGTTTACAATTTTTAGTAACGCCCGATGAAACCCTGTCTGCACGTATTATTTTGGATAGCATCCAATCCGTTGAAAACGGCAATAAATCATTATTGGTCGATAATGGCCCCGATACCTTTGCCGATGGCGCAGCACGTACCACAAGCTTCTTCAGCCGTTTGCAGCGCGATTATTTTAACAACCCCGACGGCAGCAAATACCAACCCGTATTTAAAGACGGCGTGTATGGCGACAATAAAATCGAAGATTCACAAGCGCGCCCACAGCGCACGGAACAAGGCGGCGTTTCAGTTGAACTTAAAAAGTTATTAAGCGATGAATATACGCTCACATCGATCACTGCTTATCGCGAACAACATTTCGATATTAAAAACGGTGGTGTAACTCGCTTTGATATCGGCAATGGTGGCCAGCAATTGTGGAACGATCAAACCTCACAAGAATTGCGTTTGAATTACAAAGGCGAAAAACAATACGACTATCAAGTAGGTTTGTATTATTTGGATGCCGAAGTCTATTCCGATGACCCTACTTATTTTGGCGCAGATGCCGCCGCATTTAACGCGAGCAATGCGCAGTGGAATGCATTAAAAGCACCTAAATATCGCGGGCTGTTAACCGATGCACAGCGCGGTGTGTATCGCTCTTATGTGTTGAATCCCACTACTGAAAGTTATGCGGCCTTCGGTCAGGTCAACTGGCACTTCACTGAAAAATCCACCCTCACGCTTGGTTTGCGCAATACCTATGAACACAAAGAAGGGCGCAACCGCCGCGAGTTGGATCGCGCAGGAACTGGCTTAACTAATGCCACCGGAACTGACAACAGCAAAGCTGCCAACTATGGTTTGGATTTGGCAAATGCAGCAGACCTTGCTGCATGGAACGCCGCCAAAGCGCTCTACCGCTCAGCCATTGGAACGGGCAGTGCGGGTGACAAAGGGATTTACGATTGGATTGACGGTGACGCCATTAGCGATAACTCCATCGCCTGGTTAATCAGCCCCAGTTATCAATTAACCAATGATGTATTGCTCTACGGCTCTCTCGCATCGGGTGAAAAATCCGGCGCAGTAGAATTCGTGTCTGATCCAGCAAGCCCGGATTATGGCCAGCCGTTAAATGTAAAACCGGAGAAAGCTGAAAACGCCGAGTTGGGTTTCAAAAGTTTATTACTGGATCGCCGTTTGTTAGTGAACGCCAATATTTACTACACCCAGCTGACGGATTACCAAAGCAACTTAACCGTTATTGATGAAACCCAGCCAACCGGCTTGCGCAGTTACTTGGGGAATATTCCCGGTGTGACCGCAAAGGGTATTGAATTTGAATCGGCATTTGCGGTTACGCCATCGCTCAGTGTGAATTTTTCTGGTGCTTATAACCGTGCAACCTACGATGAATTCTTCACCACAGTGCCAGATATTTCCGATACCCAATTGGCTGATTACTCGGGCAAACAATTGCACGGTGCGCCTAAAGTGACCTTGTCCTATGGCTTGGATTACACCCGTACTCTGGGTAATGGTTATGGTTTGAATTTGTTCCTGAGCAATGCCTATCGTTCCGATGCTTACTTGCAACCAAGTCAATCGGAATACACCTTACAAAAGGCCTATAACCTGACTGATGCTGGTGTGGCACTTGATCGCGCTAACGGCAAATATCGTATTTCATTTATCGTGAAAAACCTGTTTGACGAGCATTACAAAACCGGTGGCAATACCTACAGCAGTTCCAATGCGATAACCGAGCAGCCGGGTTATGGGCGTGCATTCAGTTTTGCATTTCGTTCCAATTTTTAACTAATAATCGCCGTGCTAATAACGGGCGCAGCTGCGCCCGTTATTGTGACTGTCAGGGCATTTTTTGTGACAGGCTACAAACGGCTTTGAAAAGAGCGGTGGTTTTAATACTGAAGTGAAAGAGCTAGATGTGAAAGAGTTAAAAGGAATGTGAATTTTTGTTAATCAGGAAACTTTTGCTGGCGAATTGCCTCGATTCAGGATACTTCTTGGTGTGCGAGTGTTTTGTGTGTATGACAAGTGAGTGGGTGTGATTTTATCTTTTTAATGGTGCTCACATTCATCAAATATATTCATTAAAAAAATCATCGATAGTCTGTTCGATTATTTGAAAAGAAGACCAAAAGGCGAAGCGCAGGAATCTTATCCCTAATGAAAAAAATGGTAGTTGCAGTTTTTACCCTATTGCTGGTTTTTAGCCTTGCGGCACAGAGCCAGCAAGATGCCAATGTTGTAGCTGATGCAGCTATAACAGACGTCGCCGTATCTGATAAAGCATCAACACCCCAAGTGAAGGCGCAGTTAGTGGCATCTGTCGCTGCGGTTGTACCCGGCAGTGAAATTTACCTTGGTATCAACCAACAAATTATTCCGCACTGGCATACCTATTGGGTTAATCCCGGCGATTCGGGTAATGCCACCACGATTGAATGGACACTGCCGGAAGGTGCGAGTGCAAGCGATATTATTTGGCCTGCACCCAGCCGTTTTTCCATGGGGCCTATTACCAATTATGCCTACGAAAATAACGTCACGCTGCTGAGCAAAATTACTATTCCAAACGCGCTTGCCGTGGGCGATACCTTTACTGCCCGCGCCTTGGTGGATTGGTTGGTGTGTGAGGAAGAATGTATTCCGCAACAAGTGGAATTGGCTTTGTCATTACCGGTTGTTGCAACACCAGCCGAAACCGGTGCAGGCAGTGAATTAATTGCTGAAGCGCAAGCGCGTTTACCTATTCCAGTACCTTGGGATGTAACCGCAAAACAAAGTGTGATTGACAGTGAAACCGGGCAGGGGACATTAGACCTACATATCGCATTGCCAGCAGAGCAAATTGCGCAAGTACAGGACATTTGGTTTTATCCCTACGACTGGGGCCGCATTCGTCAAAGTGATCCCCAGATACGTACAGATCTTGCCGATGGTATCCAACTCAATATTCCCACCGGTGAAGCACCGGCTGCCATTGGTGATCAACTTGCTGGTGTGCTGGTCATCAAAGAGCAGCAGGGTATTGCGCGTGGTTATGAAATAAAAGCGCCGCTGCAAGCGCTTGCCAATAACCAGCCGCCGTCAGAATTAGCGATCAGTTTTGTAGGGGCATTGTTGTTCGCGTTATTGGGCGGAATCATTTTGAATTTAATGCCCTGCGTGTTTCCGGTGTTGTCGATCAAGGCCTTGTCACTGGTCAGCCATTCCCATTATTCCGCGCAGCAAATTCGCCGTCAGGGTTACGTTTACACGCTGGGTGTATTGGCCAGTTTTGCAGTGCTCGCCTTGCTGCTGATTTTATTAAAAGCCGGCGGCAGCCAAATTGGTTGGGGCTTTCAATTTCAATCGCCCATTTTTGTGTTGGTGGTTGCCTATTTATTGTTTGCGGTCGGTTTAAGTTTGTCGGGTGTTTTTTTTATTGGCGGCTCGGTTGCCGGTGTGGGTTCATCACTCACGGAAAAGCCCGGCTATAGCGGCAGTTTTTTTACCGGCGTTTTGGCAACGGTAGTGGCTACACCCTGTACGGCACCATTTATGGCGGCGGCATTGGGTTATGCCGTTGCGCAACCGCCGGTAAAACTCATGGCGATATTTTTAAGCCTCGGGTTAGGTTTGGCTTTGCCTTATTTATTGTTGAGCTGTTGGCCGCGCTTGCAGGGCTGGTTGCCGCGCCCCGGTTTGTGGATGGAGCGCGCAAAACAATTCTTGGCTTTTCCGATGTACGCCGCCGCGATTTGGTTGGTGTGGGTATTGGTGCAGCAAGCGGGCGTAAACGCCGTGATAGTCGCATTGGGGGGCATGTTGGTGATTGCTTTGGCGGCATGGCTCTATGACAGCACACGCACCGCATCCAATCGCAATCGGGTGCTGGGGAGTGCAGTGGCGCTGCTGTTAGTGCTATCGGCCTTGGGCGGGGGCATTTTTGCGGTGAATGCACCGGTTGCATCCAATACATCCAATAAAAATGCCGCCGCTGCCGATGCCAATTGGGAAACCTTCAGCAATGCACGCCTGCAAGAATTACTCGCAGAGGGCAAACCGGTATTTCTAAATTTCACTGCCTCTTGGTGCATCAGCTGTTTGGTCAATGAGCGTGTTGCACTGAGTAGCGATAGCGTCAAACAGCATTTTGCTAAAGAGGGCATTGTGTATCTGAAAGGGGATTGGACCAATAAAGATCCGGAGATCACCGCGTTTTTGCAAAAGTTTAAGCGCAGTGGCGTCCCGCTCTATGTGTTTTATCCGGCAGGGCAGGCCAACCAGCCCGTTGAGCTGCCACAAATACTTACGCCGGATTTGGTGATTGAAAAACTGAAAGGTGATTAGCGATTCGTGTTATCGATTTTTAGTTTTTAGTTTTTAGTTTGTGTTTTGTTTTTACTGTTGTTTTTTTCGTTGTTAGTCCATTGTTGTCAACTCATAAGGAGTCATTATGTCAATTCGTCAATCTGCAAAAATCGCACTGGCAAGTCTTGCTTTCGCATTGGTATCAACCCATGCCATGGCTGAACCTGTTATCAATAAACCTGCACCGACCTTTTCCGGTAAAGCAGCGGATGGCTCAACCATTAACCTGGCTGACCTGAAAGGAAAAACCGTGGTATTGGAGTGGACTAACCACGAATGCCCTTATGTGGTTAAACACTACGACAGCAGCAGTAACATTCCCGGCTTGCAAAAAAGCGCCGCTGAAAAAGGCTTTGTGTGGTTGCAAGTGATTTCATCGGCGCCGGGCAAACAAGGTCATGTGGATGGCGCTACTGCCATTAGCCTGAACGAAAAACGTGGTGCTACACCAACCAACACCATTCTTGATCCGGAAGGCACCATCGGTAAACTCTATAACGCCCAAACGAGCCCACACTTTTTTATCATTAACCCGGAAGGGACTTTGGTTTACAAAGGCGGCGTGGACAGCATTAAATCCAACAAAGCGGAAGATATTCCAAAGGCAACCCCTTACGTGAAAGACGCACTGGAAGCCTTGGCTGCCGGTAAAAAAGTACCTAACCAAAGCACCGCGCCCTATGGTTGCTCTATTAAATATGCGGGCTAAGCACTGGCCCTAAAACGGTAATGCTGATCAAAACGGGCTGCAATTGCAGCCCGTTTTTTATTTCACCTCTTTTTATTCCACACTTTTCATTTCTCATCCTTTTCATTTCTCATTTTTTTATTTTGTATCGATTGATTAATGCAATACGTACTTATAGATGACAAACTATCGCTTGGTACGATTTTTATAACGGCAAACCCAATGTACTCATCCATTAAACACGAAACGCGTCTGGCCTTTGTATTGGGTATGGCGATCTTGCTTGCTGCTTGTGTTGCGATAAAACAGCTCACTGCACTTAATGCCCCGCAATGGTTGCTGATTGCTGTCGGGTTATGGATTTTTGTGTGCTGGCAGTTGTGGCAGAGACTGGAGCTGAATCGGGCGGGCGAGGGCGCACCTGTTTATCCAAGGCTAGGTTGGGCGAATCGTCTCACGCTATTGCGTGGTGGACTAATTGCTGCAACGGGCGGTTTTTTATTTCAACCAGTGGCAGAGGGAATAATCGCGTGGGTTCCAGGTTTGCTGTATTGCATCGCTGCTATTCTCGACCGGATTGATGGCTTTGTGGCGCGGCGCAGTAAACAGACCAGTCTATTGGGTAGCGAACTGGATACTGTGTATGACGCTCTGGGTTTACTGGTTGCGCCGTTACTGGCGGTGGGTTACGGAAAAATCCACTGGAGTTTTTTATTGGTCAGCGCGGCCTATTATATTTTTGTGTGGGGGCTGTATTGGCGGCGCACACATAATTTGCCAGTTTATCCGCTTATGCCCAGTATGTTGCGTCGCACACTTGCGGGGTTTCAAATGGGTTTTATCGCTTTTATTTTATTACCCTGTTTTTATGCACCACTCACTATTGTTATTGGCATTGCTTTTATGTTGCCAATCCTGGTGGGTTTCATGGTGGATTGGTTGGTGGTGAGTGGCAGAATTCAATCCAGCACAGAATCCAGCACAAGCAGCGCAGCATTTTTTAGCGGCATCGCGCGGATTAGCCACAATGTTTTTCAACCACTGTTGCGCGTTTTACTCTTGATTGCAGTGGTGATTTTTATTGTCAGAGCAAATGGTATTTTATCCCCCGAGGCCATAATCGGTTTATTGATCATAATCGGTTTATTGATCATGACCGGTGCCATTGTATTGGGGCTGGCAAGCCGTGTTGCTGCGCTTATTTTATTGGTGTTAATTGCGCTGCTGCAGGGCGATAATCAAATCGATGCGATTATTGTTGTGATGGTGTTCAGTTGTGTATGGTTAATGCTATCGGGTGCTGGCCGTTTTAGCCTCTGGCAGTGGGATGACCGCTGGGTAAATAGTCGCGACGGTGAAGAGCAAGATGCGGAGCAAAATTCCTGATGCAGCGCGCTACTTTACTGACTTTGTCGCTGTGGCTGGTCGCGCTGGGGTTGGGCGCCTGGACACTCGCGCAATTACCGCTAACAGAGATTTCCCATAGCATTGCTGCACTCACTACACCGCAATGGATTTTTTGGTTAGCCCTTAATGCCTTGATTATTGTGTTGCTCGGTTTACGTTGGCAATTACTCACCAAGGCTCTGGGTGCGCCGGTGCGCTTGATAAAACTCTTGTTAATTCGCCAAGCGGGGCAGGCAGTGAGTTTTATTACACCCGGCCCACAATTTGGTGGCGAACCACTGCAAGTCTATTGGTTATACCAATATGGTTTGCCGTTACGCAAAGCACTGTTGGCTTTGGGGTTGGATCGTTTTTTTGAACTGTGGGTTAATTTTTCAGTGCTGCTGTTAGCTGTGCTGTTATTGTTTTCCGGTATTGCCGACAACCATAATCAGGGGAATATTAGCAGCGCGGGTATAGGTAATATCGCCAGTGATTGGAAAACCGCACTTTTGCCGCTGCTGATTTTTTTAGGGCTGATGTTGTCACTGGCATGGGTTGTGATAAAACAACCGCAGTGGATACATAATCGCCTTGAGCGCATTGCCGCTCGCTGGCAACACAATCATCGTCTGAATAATATTCATCAACACTGGCAATCACTGGGCGATGATTTGCGCATCGCACTCGCGCATCAAAAAATACGCTTTTTGCTGGCCATTTTGCTATCGCTACTGGGTTGGGTTGGATTATTAGGCGAGCTATATATGATTTTGCAGTTTGTAGGGATTGATGTAGGCCTGCACAGTTTTCTTATTATTCTGGTGGCCATGCGAATGGCATTGCTGTTACCTATGCCTGGTGGTGTTGGTACTTTGGAGGCATCTGTGCTCTGGTCATTTCACACGCTGAATTTACCTGCCAGTGCGGCCTTGGGTTTAATCGCATTGATGCGTTTGCGCGATGCAATTGTATTGCTCTTAGGGCTTGCGTGCTTGCGCGCTAGCAATTCCACTCGCGCGCAGGCTGACACTATTGCGCAGGGTTAAAATGGTTTGCGATACGCCGCCCAGCAGGTTGCGTTTTCCCAGAGTTTGATGGTGAGTGTGCCGCTACCCGGTGGGCTTATCAGTGCAATTATTTTTTCATGAATAATACGACTAAAATGTTCAATGCTGGGGTTTAGCCCGGCAAATTCTGCTTTATCGTTTAGCAGACTATCGCGAAAATAACCGACTACTTTATCCAGCGCAGCTTCTATCTCTACTATATCCACCAGATAACCGTGTTTATCCAACTGCTCGCTTTCAATACTGACTTCTGCGACATAGTGATGCGCATGGGGAAAATTTTCATTGCCCCAATCGCCACCGATTAAAAAATGATTGGCAATAAAATCGCGCGTTACTGCAACGGTATACATAGGGAATCCTGCCTGCTAATTATAAAGTTGTGAAAAATTGGGTATGTTAAAAATTAAGTCTAAGAAGCATTAAGTATGCGAATAAACAAAAACAGCCTGAAGTATTTTTGCAGGCGATTCATGCAATTCCTGGTAAAGCCCGGGTGCATCACTCAGTGGAACACTGTGGGTAATAAATTGGCTGGGGCGCAGCTTGCGCAACATATTCCAGCTCAATTCAAAGCGGCGCGTTTTACTCCAGCGACCACTCAATTCCGGTGCGAGGCTACTGACTTGACTGGTGGTAATGGTTAAACGGTTGCGGTGTGCATCGCCACCCAAAGCAATCGCCGCTGTTTTATTGCCGTACCAACTGCCGATAACAATCCGGCTCGCAAAACCACTCAATTCAATCGCAAGGTTTAATGCCTGGGGCGAACCGCTTAGTTCATAAATAAGGTCAGCGCCGGTTTTTTTATCTGCAGTATCGCCAGTGAAATCCATTAGTTGTTGTTTGAGTGCACTGATATCGACAGCAGAGAATGGATCAAATACGGAGTGGGTTCCCAGTTGTAGCGAGCGCTCGCGGCGCAAAGGAATTGCATCAACGCTATGCAGTTGCGCCAGCGGAAATTGCGCCAGCAGCTGTGACACTAATAAACCCACAATGCCTTGGCCCAATACCACTACACGCTCACCCAATAGTGGTTTGCCGTCGTGCACCAAATTAACGGCTGTTTCCATATTGGGTAAAAAAACTGCGTCTTCCGCTGCTATATCCGCAGGTACTTTTATCAACCCGGATGGCTTAGCAAGGAAATGACTGGCGTGGGGTTGAAAGGCAAATACGCGTTGGCCGAGCCAGCTTGCATCGATATTGTCACCAATAGCTTTCACAATCCCGACACTGGCATAACCATATTGCAGGGGATATTGCGATTGATCTTGCAGTGCAGTGATGCTGGCATCGAGCGCCATGTCCTGTGGAATTTGCCCGCGATACACCAGCATTTCGGTACCGGCACTGATTGCCGAGCACTCCACCTCAATCAACATTTCTCCTGCGCTGGGGGCAGCTAGCTCGCATTCGCGAACTTCTACTTGTTCAACACCGGTAAACCAAAGTTGTTGCGCATTCACTGTGCTTTGCGCAATGGCGTGTGTGAAAGTGGTGTCCGTCATGCTGCGTAATCGCCGTAATCCAGGTTGCCCCACACAATCAGGTCATCACCCAATCGCTCGGAGAAAAAAGGTTTTAGTTTTGGAAATGCGCAGCGCAATGGCTTGCTTGCATCATCGCCTGAATCACTGCCTAAATTGTTTACCGCTTTATAGCCACCAACAAATTGCGGTGTGATGGTGAGTACCAGTGCATCCACCAAACGCGCTTTTAAAAAAGCGTTAATCACATTTGCACCGCCTTCAACCATCAAACTTTTTATGCCGCGGTTCCACAATAATTTCAGTGCGCCTTGTAAACATACTTGTCCCTCTGCGTTACCTTCCAGTGCAGTAATTTCCAGGCCTTCAATCACAACATCCTGGCTATCGACAGTGGTTAACACCCAGCAGCGTTTATCGGCCCGACAACACAAGCGCGCCTTTGCAGGAATACGCAACTGGCTGTCCAAGACAATAGGTTGCGGGTTGTGGCCAATCCAGTGGCGCACAGTGAGTTGAGGGTCGTCACTTAACACTGTACCTATGCCCACTAAAATGCCATCGTGCATGCTGCGCAGTTGGTGGGTCAAACGCAGTGACTGCTCGCCGCTCAATGCCAGTGGTTCATTGCAGCGCAGCGCAATACTACCGTCCAGACTTTGTGCATAGCTGAGCGTAACAAAAGGCCGCTCACGCGCATGAAAGGCATTTTTATTAGTGGATAGCCATTCTTCAATTTGTTGGTTGAGGTTCATGCAAATCACTGTGGTGAGATGAAGAAAAAGGTTTGCTAAATAACAGATGATCCATGCGTTTGGCTTTGGTGATCATGTAGCCCTGGTTTTCAGCGTTAGTGGCAATAATGAGTGGAACACGCGCGGCTACGTTAATGCCTTCGGCCTGTAATGCAGTAATTTTTTCCGGATTATTGGTTAACAAGCGCACCGATTGCACGCCCAAATCATCAAGAATAGATGCGGCAAGCGAGTAACTGCGCTCATCAGCGCCATGACCCAACATCAGATTGGCATCCACTGTATCGTAACCCTGGTCTTGTAAATTATAAGCCAGCAGTTTTTGCTCAAGGCCAATGCCGCGCCCCTCCTGACGCAGGTAAACAACAACACCCGTACCCTCATTGGCAATTAATGCCAGGGCGCGATCCAATTGCTCGCCGCAATCACAACGCAATGAACCTAATACGTCGCCAGTAAAGCATTCTGAATGAATGCGCGCGAGCACCTTTTCTGCGTGCGCCAGGTCGCCCATGTAAAAAGCCAGGTGCTCTTTGTTGTCCAGGGTGTTGGTGTAATAACACAATTGGAAATCCCCATAGCGCGTGGGAATTCGTGCAGTGGCAGTGCGAGTAACAGAAGGTTTTGGCATACTCAACTCTTCATTAATGGAATGGAGTTTTTTATACGTAGCTCGCGATCTTACGGCTCAGTATTCTATTAGGCAAGGCAGCCGGGCAAGGTAAATACCAGAGCTGTGTGCCGGTGCGATTTAATTCGTTAATTTTCTGGCAATAGCCAAATCTGTGGGGGAGAATTGCGCAACTGTTTATTTCATTGCTCAATTTTTCTCATTGCTCCATTTAATCACCCTGATCTGACAAGCACTTTAACAGGCAGCGCATAATGACTGACGTGTATTTTGCTATTCCCGGCGACATAGACACTCTTACGGGCGGTTATGCCTATGACAAGCGATTGATTGCGGAGTTGCGTGTATTGGGTTTAACGATTAAACACCTACAACTTTCCAAGCGTTTTCCCGTACCTGATGCCGAAGCGTTTGCCGATGCTGCTGCACAATTTGCGGCACTGCCCGATGGTGCCATTGTTATTGTTGATGGCCTTGCGTTTGGAGTAATGGATTCCATTGCTGTACAACAGGCGCAGCGTTTAACTATTATCGCGCTTTGTCATCATCCATTGATGTTGGAAACAGGCTTGTCCCGCGCGCAAGTGCAACAGCTTTTTTTATCTGAACAGCGCGCGCTCCATTCAGCAAAAGCAGTGATAGTGACCAGCCGGATGACTGCCAATATCCTCATCGATCAATTTACAATTCCTGCTGACAGAATTGTTGTTGCTCTGCCCGGTACCGATGCGCAGCCCTTTGCCCCTTGCGTTGGTAATCCACCGGTGTTGCTCACGCTCGCCACCTTAACGCGCCGTAAAGGCCATGATGTTTTAATTGATGCGCTCTCCAGAATCCAGCATCTGGAATGGCGCGCGCGGTTTGTGGGGGGAATGCATTTTGATCTGGAATGGGCGCAACTGCTGCAACAAAAAGTGAACTCTTTTGGATTGAACGAACGTATTTCATTTGTTGGCAGCGTTGAAAATGCAGCACAGGAATATTCCCGTGCAGATATATTTGTATTGCCCTCCTTGTTCGAGGGTTATGGCATGGCCTTCGCTGAAGCCTTGAGTTTTGGTTTGCCGATACTAGCCGCGCGTGCCGGTGCAGTGCCGGATCTAGTGCCCGACACTGCCGGAATATTGGTTCCGCCAAACGATTCAATTGCGCTTGCCGATGCCTTGCAAACACTGCTGGTTGATGCAGCGCAGCGCAAACACTATCAAACAGGTGCGCAAACCGCTGCGCGCAATTTACCCAATTGGAATGAAACGGCAGTGGCAGTTGCACGTTTGATTAACAAGATTCAGATTCATTAACCATGAGTCAAACAGATAAAAAAGAGAGCAAACAATGAGCGGTTTTTCTATCGCCTGGTTGGATTTACGTGAAGGTGCGGATTTCGCCGCGCGCGATAAAACACTGGCAACCCAAGCACTCGCGTGGCTGGGCCAGGCGAGTGACTCTGTATCGCCCGACCGCATTATTGTTGATCTGGGGGCAGGTACTGGTTCTACTTTGCGCGCGCTGACGAATCTGGGCGCGAATAATATTGTGTGGCGTTTGGTTGATCTGGATGGAAAATTATTGGATGAGGCACTGCGTCGCCACGGTAAACAACATCTGATCGAAGACTATCAAGCTGATTTGACAATTATTCAGGAACTGCCGCTTACCGGTGCGCATATTGTATCGGCCTCGGCATTATTTGATCTTGTATCTGCTGCCTTTATCGATGGCTTGGTTGATCGGTTGGATGCGCGCAAAACAGCGGTTTACGCTGCATTAAATTACGATGGCAGCACCACATGGTCGCCGGCGCATCCGCTCGATAAAAAAGTATTAGACGCGTTTAATCAGGATCAGCACCGCGATAAAGGTTTTGGCCCGGCGCTTGGCCCGGACTGCACAGCTTATTTGCAAAAAGCGCTGGAAAATAAGGGCTATAAAGTCACGCTACAACCCAGCCCCTGGCAATTAACAGCAAAAGATCAGGCGTTATTAACTGAATTGATTCAGGGAATTTATGCAGCAGTGGGCGAGGGTTATGGATTGAATTCCGGTGAGCTAAATGACTGGAAACATTTTCGCCTTGCTGCAATAGCCGAAGGCACTTGCACCCTTGGTCACTGGGATCTACTCGCATTGCCGCGCTAGTTAGTTGGATTAGTTAGCTTGGTTAATAGTTTGGTTAATAAACTAGTTGTTTTAGTTAATCGCTTGCTGGTGAAAACGCTTCGATAAATCGATTGCGCAATTCATCCATTCGCCACACCGGGGCATGGTCAACCGGTAACATTCCCGGTGTCCACTGCCACTGCGCAACTCTATCTATCACCTTGGGGTCGCGCGCAATTAAATGCACAGGAACATCGCGCGCACCGCGGGTTAGGCCAGTGTTATCGCCGGTCACAATGGGTGCGGGTTGGTGATCTCCCAGTACCAACACCACCGTATTTTCATTGCCATAGGTTGCGACATAAGACGCAATAGTTTGCAGTGCATATTCAATCGATAAACGAAATTGCAGACGAATACGCGCGTTATCTTTCCACACAGTGTCCGGGCTATCACCACTAGTTGCTTGCGCGTTAAACACACTGCCATCGCCCACAGAATCCCAATCGATTAATTGTGGAATGGGCGTCCAGGGTGCGTGGGATGAAATCAACGCGATTTCTGCCATCACTGGTGTGCGCGATGTTTGTGTGAGTTCACGCGCGTGGAATGCAGCAAGGGTGTATTGATCCGGCATGGTCACCCAATTAAAAGGCTTACCTTGATAGCCGAGATTGTGCGCATCATAAATATGATCGTAGCCATAATAATTTCCCTCTGGCCAATCCATGGTAATGGCGGGCATGACCGCGACTGTTCGCCAACCTGCGCGATTAAATAAACGGTTTAGGGTAGGCTGTTCACTGATCATCAAACTGTTGTAGCGAATCTGGTTATCAATCCACAACCCCGACATGGCGGTGCCATGTGCAAGCCAACTCAAACCACCTACCGTAGGCGAGGTTAAAAAACCGCTGCGCGCCGTAAAACCTTTTGCCTCAAGTGTTTTGTTGGTGCGTTCCAGCAAGGGGCGAATATGCGGGGCATATTCAGGGTTATCCAATACGGTGCGGCCATAGGATTCAACAAATATCACCAGTACATCTTTACCTTGCAAAAACGACAATACATTTTCATGCGCGTGGACCTGGTTATTTGTGTTTTCCAACTGGTGTTTGAAGGCTCGGATATCCCTAACTGTGGCCAGAATATCGCGCGTGTGAGTAGATAGATGCTGGTAAAAAGGTAATGCGGCGCGCGCTGAACCTAACAAAAACAACAGCAACCAAAGCACAAGTCCAGTCGCCAGTAAAACCGCAGAGTGTTTCACTGACATACACAACAGGCTCTGCACACGCCCTAACACCCAAAATGCGGCTATTACAATGGCAATAACAGCCAGCAATAAGAGCACCGCAATCACCACTGCGCTGAATTTACCCAGCGCTCCCTGCAATAAATTCATGCCGTTGGTAAATAAATAGCCATCAAAAACCGGATTAAACGGGCGCGCAAACACCTTGTAGGTTGCCATATCGGTACATTTAAAAATTGCACCCAGCGCCAACAGCGTGGCCAGCATGCAGCGCAGCATCCAGGCTGTCAGGCCGGGTAGTAATAACAGTGACAATAACAACAAGCCAATCACAAATAACTCAAGCGGCAATACTAGAAGGGCCGAAGCGCTAATAGCATTGAGTTGATTTGGCATAATCAACAAGGTTATTAACAATACCAGTGCAGCACAATGAAAAGTAATCGTCAGGGTGTTGTGGGTTTTATTCATAAGCTATAGATCAACTGGCCTGTAATTCGTTTGTTTGGAGAATATAAGCTTTTGCTGCAGATTAAACAAAAGCATCAATAATTGTTGCAAACAAAACAGGCCGGCAAGGCTGAGTGTTTATTTGGGAGCATTTTACGCATTGTTTAATTATGAACACCTGAATTTATTTTTCAAAGGGTGCTGTTAATCAAGCAGATAAATAAGTCGCTATTGCTTTACCAGCACTCAAATGTGTTTTTCCTGCATTTTTTCGCCGTGTTTTCCTGTTTTTTACATTGGCTTACATGTTGCTTAGCCTTCGTTTGCCGATTAATGACCGGCAGGTTTAACCGCGAAATCTTCTTTGTCACAACAAACCGATCAATGGGTTGTGATGTTTAACTCGCGGCAAACCAAACGCTAATCTTGACCGGCAATGGGCCACAACACCGGCGCCGGTCTTTTTTAGGATGAGCGTTCTATTTTAAAACCTTTAAATGTTGAAAGCCTTAAATGAATCTCCCTATGAGGACACTGGTTTATGTCGAATTTTTCCCAGCGTTTGCCGTCTCGCCTTGGCAAAGCTTTGCAATTGTTATCAACGGTCGCGGCAATATCGCCATTGGTATTGTCAGCCACTAGTTTTGCTGCTGATGTCAAAACACCTGCCATTCCTGGCGTGGTGAAAGAGGGCACCCTTGTACAATTTATCAAAGAAGGTTTTGAAGGGACTGAAGGGCCAATCGCTGCACCCGATGGCAGTTTGTTATTTACGGAAACCCGCGCTAACCGCATTACCAAAATCGCTGCGGACAATACCATTTCCAGTTTTTTGGAAAACTCCAATGGTTCGAATGGCCTTGCATTCGCACCGAATGGCGACTTGATTACGGTGCAAGTGAATAACAATCAGGTAGGTGTGATTTATCCAAAAGGCCGTGAAAAAGTATTGACCAATAATTTTGAAGGCCAGCCCTTCCAACGCACCAATGATTTGGTATTAGCCAAAAATGGCGGCATTTATTTTACCGACAGCGGCCCCGGCCAAGGTGTAGTTGCAGAGCCTAAAACCGGCGTGTATTACATTAGCCCCGAAGGCAAGACCAAGCGCGTAGTGGGTATTAATGAAATTGAGCGCCCCAACGGTATTCAGCTGAGCCGCGATGAAAAAACCTTATACGTTGCTAATACCGGCGGTGAATATGTGTTGTCATTCAGCATTAATGCCGACGGCACCTTAAAAGACCGCAAGAATTTTGCAAAAATTCCTAATGGCCTGCAAAAGAACGAGCAGGGCGCACTGTCAAGTGGTGCAGATGGGTTGGCGATTGATGCGGAAGGGCGTTTGTACGTGACATCCAATGCTGGTGTTGATGTATTTGATGAACAGGGCAAATTCCTCGGCGGCATTCCTGTGCCACACAAACCGCAGAATGTTGCCTTTGCCGGTAAAGATAAGAAAACCCTCTACATCGTTGGCCGTGGTGCAGCGTATAAAGTTGCGGTACTTACTCCCGGCTTTGCTGGTCGCGTGAAATAATCCTACTGAGTAATTCATAAATCAGCAATTCATAAATCAGTAATTCAAAAATCCTGCAGGAGCAATTCTGCGGGATTTTTTTGAAAAAAATAAAACCTGCAATTGGCAATCTAGAGCAATCAAAAAACAGCAGCCAAGTGTTGGCTAATCATCAGTCTGTAGGCTTGCTACTGCTTAAATAAAAACAATCGTATGGCTTGCCTCTTTTTGGCTTAAGCACCTGCCAAAAGGTTATTTCAAAAAACCCTTAAAAATCAATTATCTAAAACTTAATTAAAAAATTTTGTGGAAAATACAACAGGTAATCCTTCGCTGGTATGGCACTTGCTCTATAGGTGTTATCCCAGAGTGTTTCTGGTAACCCATGTTGGTGTGGGAAATTCCATCGTGTTGAAGGACATTGCGTTATGAAATCGCCTGTTAAATCGTCTCTTAAATCATTTGCCAAGTTGTTGTCTGCTGTGACGCTAATCGCTGCGCCATTGTTGTTTACCCCTGTTTCATTTGCCCAAACACAAGCGGCAAATGCTGCGCCTGCCGCGAAATATGAAGCAAAAAGCCCAAAATTAAACCGTGCACAAATTGATAAATTATTGAGCAAACCTGAGCAACTTATTTTTATTGACCTGCGCCGCCCGGATGAACTCAGCAGAATCGGTGGTTTCCCTGTTTACCTCAGTATCCAGTTGGCCGATCTTGAAAAGAGCCTCGCCTTTATTCCGAAAGACCGCACTATTGTCACGCTATCCAATCACGCTGGCCGTGCGCTGCGCGGTGCAGATTTGCTCGCTGAAAAAGGCTTCAAAGTCGCAGGTGCTGCCGGTGTACAAGATTATGAAGCAGAAGGCGGCACCCTGAGCAAAATCGTTCCTCCAGCTCCAAAAGGTTAATACAAATGAGCGCAACTGATTTACTTCAAACCATGTATGACTCGCCCCTGGGAACATCGCTTGCTGAGTCGCTTTATATGTACCCCTTGGTGGAGGGCGTGCATTTACTCAGCCTGGCTTTTTCATTTGGTTTGATTGTGCTTACGGATTTGCGGTTGATTGGTATTGCGTTTAGCCGTGTTCCCGTCGCCATTGTGTTGCAGCAATTGCGCCCTTGGTTACTCGGTGGATTTGTCGTCACTTTTGTCACCGGCATTTTGCTCACCTTTGCCGCTGGTCCTGAATTAATCGCATCACCTATTTTTCCCTTGAAATTGTTGCTGATTGTTTTGGCCGGTATTAATGCGCTGTGGTTTGAACTGAAATTCGGGCGCAGCGTTACAAACTGGGGGCTCGCATCTGCGCTTCCTGCTGCCTTACCCGCAGGTGCGAAATTGGCGGGGTGGATATCGCTGGTGCTGTGGAGTGCGGTGGTCGTTTTAGGGCGATTAATTCCCTATCTGGACTCTGGTTTTTAAGCAATTTTTTGTATGGGCAACTTATCATGAACACCCAGGAATTATTTCAAGCTGTACAAAATAGTGATATCGCCATTGCTTTGGGGCAGGCGCCGATTTTTTTTGGAATTCTGGCGCAACTCTTTCATATCAGCGGGCTGGTATTGCTGCTGACTTCCATTTTGTTAGTGAATTTGCGTTTGCTGGGTGTTGGCTTTACCTGGTTCTCGGCACCGCAACTAGCGCAATACACCAAACCGTTTATTTATACCGGATTGCTTTTTTTAATTCTGTCCGGTGTTTTTATGTTGGCTCCCAGCGCTGCACTCTACGAACCCAACCCTGCATTTTGGATCAAGCTCAAACTCTTTGCAGTGGCCTTGTTTATCCAATTTACGCTCTACCGCGCCGTGAGCACTAACGAAAACCCTAATCGCGTTCTGGCGGTGACAACTGCCATTGTATCGCTGGTGCTTTGGTTCAGTGTTGGCCTTGCGGGCAGGGCGATAGGTTTTGTGGCGGCCTGATTTTTTTCTCATCTATCTCTTTAAATCAATTCATCTAAATCAAACCATTTAATAAAAGAGGAAAACCAATGAAACTTAAAATGCTTGCTATCTGTACCGGTCTGTTAGGTGCCAGTGTTGCTTTTTCCAGTGTGTCTGTGTTTGCGCAAAATACTGCGCCTGCCGCTGCACCCGCACAACAACAGCGTCCGCAAATCAGCCCTGAAGAAGCGCTGCAAAAATTCAGCTTTTTTGTGACCAGTGTTGGTTTGGGCAAGGGCGCAAATCTGGGTGGTTTGGCCGGTGCGGATGCACATTGCCAAACACTGGCAAAAGCTGCTGGTGCAGGCAATAAAACCTGGCGTGCCTATTTAAGTACACAAGCAGCGGATGGCAAGCCCGCCGTTAATGCGCGTGACCGCATCGGCAAAGGCCCTTGGTACAACGTAAAAGGTGTGCTGATTGCCAACGACCTTGGGCATTTGCATGGCGACACTCTCGCGCAAGCACAATTGGGCAGCAACCTCACTCGCAATCAGGCGTTTAATGAAAAAGGTGAGCGCGTGTTAGCGGCGGGCGATACACCCAACCAGCACGATATTCTTACCGGCTCCAAAACCGATGGCACCGCGTTTACCGATGCCGCCGATCACACCTGTAAAAATTACACCAGCACGGCTGCCGATGGCTCTGTGCAAGTGGGCCACTTTGACCGCACCGGTGGCGGCAATGCCTCCTGGAATTCGGCGCATGGCAGCCGTGGTTGCAGTCAGGAAAATTTAATCAGCACCGGTGGTGCGGGGCTCTTTTATTGTTTTGCGGTGAATTAATTTTTTGTGAACTTATTTTTTACTCAATATGTTTGTGAATTTTTTCAGGAGTAAATCATGCAGCGCCAATTTACCTCTGTAGCCTGTATCGCGCTGCTGGCATTGGCATCCGGTTGTGAAAAGCAACCGGATTCCGCGAACAATATCGCAGCCAATATCGCAGCGAAAACCACCACAGCTGTGGCATCCGCAGTGGCTACTGAATCGTCAAACTCTGTTAATCCTTTTAAGCCCTCGGCGACTCTGCAAGAAATTATGTTGTCGGTGATTGACCCGAATGTTGATCCCATTTGGAATGCCATTTCTACCGAAGTGACTGAACAAGGTGAAATAGAAACGCGCCCGGACAGTGATGAGGATTGGGCTACTCTGCGCAATCATGCAATTAGCTTGCGCGAGGCTTCCAATTTATTAGTGATAGAAGGGCGTGCGGTTGCGCATAGCCATGCCAATACCTCCAGTCACGAATCGGAATTACAGGCCGATGCCATTCAAGCATTGATTGCTGCGCAGTGGTCTGAATTTATTGCGCGCGCCCATGCCTTGCACGATGCAGCCAATTTAGCGATTGAAGCAATCGATGCAAAAAATGTGGAAAGGCTGGAAGAAGTCGGTGGGATTATCGAGCACAGCTGTGAAGGCTGCCATTCACAGTTTTGGTATCCGGGCGATAAGGTTCCTACTCATTAGTCGTACTGATCATAAACAGCGGTCACTCCCTTAAGCGGGAGTGACTTTATAAAAATTACCGTGTAAGGGTTGCCGGTTTCCATTCCCGCGTTTTCACTAATTCATTTTCCATTAATTGATCAGGCGGGCTGACCACCAGTGTGTCGGCAGCGCTTATCCCCTCCAGCACTTCAACATCACGCCCCAAATCGCGCCCGAGTTTTACATTGCGAAATTGAATTTTATTATCGGCATCAACCACTGCAATACGTTGGAATTGATCGCGAATAATTAAGGTTGCGGAGGGAACTATTAATGTTTCTACGCTATTGCTGACGGGAATATTCACTTCAGCATAAGCGCCCGGTAATAAACTGGCATTTTTATTGGGCAATAATAAATCCACCTGCCGCGAGCGAGTGCTGGGATCTATACCGCCAGCGATACGCTCAACCTGTGCAGACACTGTGCCTTGCACTTCGCGCAGTGTGAGTTCTACTGGCTGGCCAATCGCGAGATTATCCGCATACGACTGCGGAACCCAAATGCTTGCGCGCAATGGATCGGTTTGGGTGATGGCAAATAATTCTTTATCGCCTTGCGCAACATAATCGCCAATTTCAATACTGCGGCGGGTGATGATGCCATCAAAAGGTGCGCGGATATGACGGAAATTTTCGACATTATCCAAACGCTTGACGTTGGCATCGGCCGCTTGTAGATCGGCGCGAGCCTGACGTACGGCGCTGCGTTTTTCATCCAAATCCTGTAATGAAATAGCGCTCTCGCGTTGTGCGAGTGAATCCCAGCGCGCCAGTGTTTTTTCTGTCAGCTCCAAATGTGCGGCCAATTGTTCGCGTTCGGCTTTTGCCTGCGCGAGTTGCTGCTCCTGCTCCGGCGTATCGAGTGTGGCAAGCAACTCACCGCGCTTGGCGTAATCGCCAATGCCTTTGTGCCACTGTGACACATAACCGTTGGTGCGCGCGTAAATCACCGCTTCGGTATTGCCGCGCAAACTGGTTGGCAAACGCAGGTTGTGCTGTAGCGCTCCGGGTTTTGCATTGGTGGTCAGTACACTGCGCTCCAGTGTGGCCGCAGTGTATTCCTCCAGTGCTTTGGCATCGCGCTGGTTCACCAGTGCACGTGTTGCGCCGCTCACTAACAATAATCCCACTAGCGCAAATGCTACACGTCGCGTTGTGACCTGCGTTTTTTTATCCTGCACGAGTGGCGTCGCCTGTGAATCGCCAGTGGGTAAACGGTGGTAATCATTCATAGTCAATCACTACATACTCAAAAAAATAAAATGGTTCAGGTCAATTAATCTGTGCAAAAAACCTAATAGCTAAATGCAGAAACAGACTGGCCATGCGGTGTGCGTTTTAATAAATACTGGTGGATGCTGGCAAATACCAGCGGCACAAATACCAGTGTAGACACAGTGGCAAACAACAAGCCGCCAATTACCGCACGCCCCAGTGGCGCGTTTTGTTCGCCGCCTTGGCCGAGGCCGAGCGCCATGGGCAACATGCCTGCCATCATCGCGCAGGCGGTCATAAGTACCGGGCGCAAACGCGTAGCAGCGGCATCCAATGCGGCCGCGATGGGCGCTGCGCCTTCTTGCAAACGTGTGCGCGCAAATGACACCAATAAAATACTGTTGGCCGTTGCCACACCCATGGTCATGATGGTGCCGGTCAGTGCCGGAACGCTGAGTGTGGTGCCGGTTAAAAATAGCATCCAGGCAATACCTGCGAGTGCAGCGGGCAGGGCGCTGATAATAATCAGCGGGTCAAGCCAGCTTTGAAAATTAATCACCACTAAAAAATACACCAGCACCACAGCCATCAAAATGCCGAGTGTCAGGCCATTAAAGGCCTCGTTGAGTGTTTCTATTTGGCCGCGTACTTTAATCTCTACACCGCGTGGCAATTGATTTTTAAATTCTGCAATCAACTTATTGATGTCGCGGCTGATTGCACCTAAATCCCGCTCCTGGAAATTCGCGTGAATATTAATCATGCTGGTGTTGTTGTAACGGTTAACGGCGGATACCTGCGAACTGCGTTCATAGGTCACCAGATTGCCTAGCAATTGCTGTTTGCCATCACTGCCTTTGCCAATCGGAATCGCCAACAGTTCTTCCAGCGAATCCATTTCCATTTCTATGGTTTTTGCACCTATGTTGTAGGTGTTGCCATTGGCTTCGTTTAACCAGTAGGTTGGTGTGGTCTGCATACTGCCGCTGAGGGAGATCATCATATTCTCTGCAACATTGCGCGCGCTTAGCCCAAGTTGGTGTAATTGAGTGCGGTTCATTTGCAACGATAAAGTGGGCTTGCTCCAGCGCTGGTACACGTGTGCATCCACAATGCCGGGAATGTTGCGCAGCGCATGATTAAATTGCGCGGTAATGGGCAATACATCCTGCGCTTTACCGCCAATAAATTGCACATCAATCGGTGCAGGAATTCCAAAATTTAATGTTTGGCTAATTTGGTCGGCGGGTTGGAAAAAGAATTCCACATGAGGGAAGCGCTGCGGCAGTATCAGGCGCAGTTGTTTCATAATGGCATTGCTATCCATTTCTTCTGTATTACCGCTTAGGCCACCTTTTTTAAAGCTGAATAAAATTTCTGTATCAGCCGATTCAGCCGAGCCTGAATTTCCATTCAGTGTATTAATGGTGCTGTAAGGCCCGCCGATAATATCCAGCATATCGCCCATTTGCTCCGCGGGAATGACTGCGCGAATTTCCTTATGTATTTCATCAATCAATGCCGGCATTTGTTCAAGGCGAGTACCCGAGGGTGCACGCACATGCAAACGCAATTGGCCGCTGTCTACCACCGGGAATAAATCCTGCCCCAGCAGTGGAAACAAACCGATGGATAGCACACAAAACCCCAGAAAGCAGGCAATTGCACGTTTGGGTTTTTGCAGCAGTTCTGCCATGACTAAGGTGAAACGGCTGCGAAAATTTTCAAAGCCGCGATTAAAACGCAAATGCACCCGCATAAACCGGTTGTGTGGTTTAGCAGAATTTTCCACGGTGTGGAGCTGGCTGATGTCATGTGTTTGTTGGTTATCAGAATGCGTGTGCTGGGCTATAGAATTTGTGTGCTGAGTGGCAGCATGATTACGCATCATAAACATCACCAAAGTCGGCACCAGCGTGCGCGATATAACGTAAGACGCAATCATCGCAAACACCACCGCTTGCCCGAGCGGAATAAACAAATAGCTGGCAATGCCATCCAGAAAAAACATCGGCACAAACACAATACAAATACACAGGGTGGATACAAATGCTGGTACGGCAATTTCTTGCGCGCCATCCAAAATGGCTTGCAGGGGCCCTTTACCCATCGCCATGTGCCGCTCAACGTTTTCAATTTCTACCGTCGCGTCATCGACAAGAATACCCACGGCCAATGCAAGGCCGCCGAGCGTCATCAAGTTAATGGTCTGCCCAATCAAATGCAGGCAAATAAGCGACACCATAATGGAAAGCGGAATAGACACCGCAATAATCAGCGTGCTGCGCCAGTTGCCTAAAAATAACAAAATCAAACTCGTGGTGAGGCAGGCCGCAATTAACCCCTCATGCACCACATTGTTGATGGCCGCTTTCACAAAAATGGATTGGTCAAACATCAGTTTAATATCAATGCCCTCCGGCATTTTGGCGAGCATTTCGGGAATAGAATTTTTAATGTGGTTAACGGCCTCAATGGTGGATACACCACCAAATGCCAATACTGAGTTCAATACACTGCGCGATCCATTTTGGCGGGCAATGGTTGTGGCCGGTAAAAAACCATCGCGCACGTTTGCAACATCGCGCAACAATAATGTGCGGCCGCGTTCACTGCGCAGTGGAATATTGCCAATCTCATCAATGGTCGCAATCGCGCCATTTAATTTAATATCAAACTCGCTATCGCCCACTTTCATGGTGCCGGTGGGCAAAATTAAATTTTGCGCACCCATCGCCGCTACTACTTCTGCAGGTGTAATGTTATTGGCGAGCAGCGCTGCCGCATTAATATCTACCGAGATCTGACGCGAGCGCGAACCGTAAGGGAAGGTGAGTGAAAGCCCTTTTTTACTGGACACAATAGGCCTCAACACAGTACCTGCGGCATCACCAATTTCAATATCAGAAAGGCTGTCGCTGGAAATACTTAACTGCACCACCGGCAATTCCGATGCCGACCAAGCCCGAACACGCCCCGCCTGAATTCCCTGCGGCATACCCCGCGCTGCGCCGTTAGCACTCATAGTGGTTTGTGTCAGCGCGGTATTAATATCGGTTCCCGGCTGAAAAAATACTTTCACAATGCCCATGCCCGCAGCAGAGAAAGATTCCGTATGCGCAACATTATCCACCGCCTGCCCAAGCTCCCGCTCCGCCTGCGCCGTAACCCGCTCAGACATCTCCTTCGCCGTCATCCCCCGGTATTCCCACAGCTGCGCTACCACAGGAATATTAATTTGGGGAAAAATATCCGTCGGCATCCGCACTAATACAAACGGCATCGCCAACAAAATCAAAATCGCCGCCACAATAAATGTATAAGGGCGGCGCAACGCAATATTAACAATCCACATGAGCAGTGTTTCTTTAGCAGCAACAACAAAATGAAAAAACCAATTTCCCCCTATCAGCAATAACCGCGCCATTTACCAATTGCACTAGTGCTTGCGCTCGGGTAGTGTTGGCTAGTGGTTATTAGTGTTTGAAAACCAGCATTTGCGGCTGATATTTCAACAGTGAGTGATGTTGGTGTAATGCGGTGTAATGGATTTTTTGAAGTAAAAACGTAGGTTGCGGGTGAGCTTGGGAACTCCAACAAGCTGATGGACGGGAATACGCCCAGTGTTGATGCAGACCAATGTCTGAATAAAAGCTAGTAATGGGGTGTGATTGGAAGATATGCTATTAAATAAATTTAAAACCTTAGGCGGAAAATTTTCGATTTGAAATGCGGAAAGATTCCATTTAATCACATTGTTAGAGCGATATATGTCAGACTTTCCAACAAGGGCTAATTTTTTTGATGCTTCAGCTTTAGCAAAGGTATACTCGAAAGAATACGGCTCAGATATTTTAATTGAGTATTTTTACAATTATGCACCAACAAAATTCACCACGCCATTTTGCTTGTACGAAGCACTGAATGTGCTAAAAACAAAATGGTTGCACAGAAAAGAGTTAGCAAGCCCGAATATCTAGAAGCATCTTTTAGACTTGTAACTCACTATAGAGCAATATCTTAACATGTTAATGATCTTGAGTTTTCAGATCGTATTGTTTTTGAAAAAACGCAGAGTATTGCGGAGAAATATTCCCTTGATTTATCCGATGCATTTCAAATTTTAACTGTTAAAGAGGGAGAGTTTTCATTTTTCTGTGATCATTCGGTAACTCTTCTAATAACTGCAGACAAAGCGCTTGCTCAAGCGGCGCAACAAGAAGGAATTAAAACTTGGTATTGTTTAGATCCAGAAATACCAAAGTAGCATGTAGGTACGATTAGCGCAGCGTAATCGTACGCATGAAAAACCAATCGCCAAATTTCAGGAGGCAAGGAAATGCCCAATTATTGCTGAAATCTGCCTCACAAATAATAAGCCAACAAAAAGTTGGGCATCTCTGCCCAACCTACCTTTCAAAAAATCAAAATCTCCCACTAAACGTTACACCAACCCAACGCGGCACTGCTGGTGTGTAGTTGTTCCAGGTGCGGGCGGTTGGGGTGTCGTCGTCTAACAGGTTTTTTACGACGAGGTTTACATCGAAGGTTTGATTGGTGTTGCCGAGGCCAATACCGAAATCCACAATTGTGCGGCCTTCAATCCAGCCATAGCTTGAGAGCGAGTTATCGGAATTGTATTTGCTGTTGTATTGCGCGTTTAAGTTGGTGTGGAATTCTTTGCCGTCCCATACCGGCAGGCGGTAATCCACGCCCAGGTTAAATGAATATTTGGATGCGCCGGGTAGGGTTTCACCGCTTACGTCCTGATATTGCGGCGCGCCTGTGTAGCCATTTTCTGATGGCTGGGGTGAGTTGGTGAATTCAATGTATTTTGCATCGGTAATCGCGCCCGCTAAACGTAAAGTGGTATTGGGGATGCCGGAATAAACGCTGTCGATTTCAATACCGCGTGCGCGCACTTTGGGAATGTTAGCGGTTGCGTTGGTGTAAACATCGTTAGCAGTTGGGTCGGCTTGGCGGTTCAGGTTGGTGGTGTATTCGTCATACACGCGGCTGGTTTGTTGGTAATCCTTAATGTTCATTTCAAACAGCGCGATGTTAAATACCAGTGTGTTATCCAACAGCAGCGATTTCACACCTAATTCCAGTGCATCGTTTTTCTCTTCTTTTACCAAATTGGAAATGCCATTAGTTGCCTGCGCGATACCAGCTTTCTCGCCATGCTGCCAGGAGAAATAACCGGTCAGGTTTTCATGGAATTTATAGGTGGGGCTGATGACAAAGGCGGGCAGGGTTTTCTCGTAGCGTTCTACATTAATCTCGTTAAACACCACACCAATTTGCGATTGGCGCAGTGCTTTGGCAGCGCCAACCTGTGCTTTTTGCGCAGCGGTCAAACTGTTATAGGCATCGCCCGGTGCTGCGCCTGCGGCTTTGCCGAAATATTCAGCGGCAAGTTGATCAGCAAGGGTTAATTGTGCGGTGGAGTTGTCGGTGACTAATGACTTGGTGCCATCGGCATTGGTGACAATGCGCCCGAGGGTTCCCGCTGGAATGGTCAGGCTATCGCTGATTTTGGTGGCGCTGTTAACGGAATGGAAACCGCCAAGGTTTACCTCGCCCACATTGGCAGGATTCAATTCAGCACCGAAGCCGTGATCTTTAATATAGGTTGATGTGCGATTGGTGCGTTCCTCGCGGGTAAAACGTAAGCCGGTGGTGAGCACAAATTTGTCGGTGAAATTCCAGTTAGCTTGGCCGAAGGCGGCGATGCTTTCGTTGTTGATGTCCTGAAAACCGGCAGGGCTATTCCATGCCATATCCAGACCCGAGAGCGAATTAATTAACAGGTAGCGGCCAGCGCTGTCTTTATCGAGAGTGGTGTACTGCGCGCTACTGGCAAACCAGGCACCGGCATCATTGCCCCACACACGTTGGTATTCTGCTTGGTTGTTGACATCCAGATAATACAAACCGGTTTGATAATCCACAAATCCGCCTTGCTGCGAGCTCAAACGCAATTCCTGACTGACTTGTTTGTAGTCGTTAAAAAATCCACCGGAATTGCGCTGGATATCAAAGGGCGTGCCTTCATCGTTCACCGCGTTAAAGTGGTAATCCTTATAGGCGGTGATGGAGGTAATGGTGTGTGAATCCAGCTTCCAATTTAAATCCAGCGTTGCGCCGTTGCTACCGGTAATGAGCGGGCGGCGGCCATCGGTGTTGTATTCGTTTTCGCCGCCACCGAATAAATAATCATCCTGATAATTGTAATTCGGGCTCTGGGTAAACCAGCGGCGCGTTAAGCGTTTGCTCGCATCGGAATTATTTGGGTTAGTGCTGCCATCGGAATATTTCTCCGGTGTGGGCGTATAAATAGTGCGGCCATTGGTGCGTTCACCGGAACGCGGCTGCACATCCACCGCGAGCCGCGTACTGAAATCTTCTGTAGGTGTTAGTAAAAATTGTACGCGACCAGACACGCGCTCTTTATTAGAAATGCTTTCATCGCTGTTGTAAGCATTTTTAATATCGCCCTGGCCTTTGCTTACGCTGAGTGTGCCGCGCCATGCTAATAAATCGTCTACCACGGCACCACCACCGGCAAAGCGGCCTTGTACTGTGTCCCATTCACCGAAGGTGAGCGAGTAAGAAAAATCTGAATCAAACGAGGGGCGTTTGGTGGTGACATTAATGGCACCTATGCTGCTATTTTTACCCAGCAAGGTACCCTGTGGGCCGCGCGCAACTTCTACGGTTTCGATATCGGTGAAATCAAAACTCGATGAAAGCGCGTTATAGGCATAGTTAACACCATCCACAATTAAACCCACCGCCGGGTCTTGCGCTTCGGTTTGGCCTTGTTTGCCAATACCGCGAATAGAGAGGCTGCTGGTTCTTTGGTTACCCTGATTCCAGGAAATATTGGCGAGCCGCTGGGTGAGGGCACTGATGTCAGTCGCATTCAAACGCTCCAGCTCTTTACCTTGTACGACCGATACCGACAGCGGAACGTCTTGCAGTTTCTCAATGCGGTTACGGCTGCGCACTGTCACCACACCCAGCACCAGTGGCTTATTTTGCGCACTGGCATTTGTGTTATTCGCAGCAGTGGTTGTTTGCGCCGTTTGATTTTGTGCAGTGCTTTTTTCAGCAGTTGCGGTTGTTGTTTGTGCAACAGCGATGGATGAAAAAGCCAATGCCGCGATGGCTAAAGCAAGCGGTTTGGTTGCGAAGAAAACATTTGCTGTTGTGTTCAGATCTTTTACTGTTTGCTTGCTATCAACAACTGTTTCATTTCTATCAATCAGGTTGAGCGAGGTAATTTTCTTGCGATGTTTCATTGACTAACTCCAGTGATTTGTTTTGTTAACATCACAGGATTTCGCAACTTGTGTGCCAAATAAAAAATACCTTGTGATCGTCAATAAAAAATAAAAATAAAATTTCAATAAATTCAATGAAGTAAATGGTGATTAGATTTTTTGTGTAACTGAATTTTAAATAATGGCTCGCTAGTTGCTTTTACCTAACTGTATTTTCTTTGCTGTTGAGTTTTCAATAACAAACCATTTTCAGTAAAACCAATAGCGCATATCAGTGTGCAATAGGGTAGGAGCAAGTAGATGAGAAATAGAAAAGTCTTGCTGGCAGTGTTGGTTAGCTTGTCAGCCGGCGTTTTGGGATTTGGCCAAGCAGTCGCACTAACAGAAAAAACAGAAAAAAAGATAGAGAAAAAAGCAGAAAAAACAAAACCCATTACCAGCACTGCATCGCGTGATTGGGCTTATGAACCTATCAGCAAAAATGTTGTGGTGCCGGACGCTAATGGCAGCAAATGGGTACGCACGCCTATCGATAATTTTATTCTGGCGCGTTTAAATGAATATGGATTGACTCCGGCAGAGGAAGCCGATCGCGCTACTTATATTCGTCGTGTAACCCTGGATTTGATCGGGTTTTTACCTACGCCGGATGAAGTCGCTGCGTTTGAAAAAGATAAATCGCCCGATGCTTATGAGAAAGTCGTTGATCGCCTGCTTGCCTCACCGCATTTCGGTGAGCGCCAGGCTCGCCGCTGGTTGGATTTGGCACGTTATGCGGACAGTGCTGGTTTCCAGAATGACCAGACACGCCCGAATAATTGGCGCTACCGCGATTACGTTATCAAATCCTTTAACGAGGATAAGCCTTTCAACCAATTTGTACGCGAGCAAGTCGCGGGCGATGAATTGTGGCCAGATAATCAGGAGGCAAAAATTGCTACAGGGTTGTTGGCGGGTTACCCGGATAATTTTAACTCGCGTGATTTGGTGCAACGTCACTACCAAATTGCGACCGATATGACCGATCTGGTTGGCGAAACTTTTCTTGCGTCTACTATCGGTTGCGCGAGATGTCACAACCATAAAATCGACAAGATCAGCCAGGTTGAATATTTCCAACTGCAAGCCTTTTTTGCTAACACCTTTAACAATGAACGTGTGGAATTAGCAAAAGGTACTGAAACGCAATGGGATATTGATTTTATTACCGCGCAAGCGGCGTATCAGGCAGCGATCAAACCGATTACCGACCAACAAAAAGCCATTCTGGATCAGGTGCGTGAAAAAGGGCGTAAGTATCACAACGAGCGCTATTTAACTGACAGCCGCGATGCGATTTTTAAACCCAAGGAGCTGTGGACGCCGCTCGATAAATGGGTGAACGCACGTTTGAATGCAGTGGCATCCGAGCGCGATATTGTGGCTTATTTGCGTGAGACCACGGCAAATAAAGATCACCCGCAATACGATCCGGCCAATGTGGAGCGCTGGGTTGAATACGAACGTTTGACTGAAGAGTTGAAAAAATTTGATCACCTGCGTCCGCGTCGCGGATCAAAAACCTACACAGCGTTAACCGAACTGGGAACAGAGGCACCGCCAATCCACGTGCGTTTTAACGGTATTCACGAACGCCCATTGGACGCAGTTGAACCGGGCTTACCTAAGTTGTGGGCGGCCAATTATCCGCTGACGATTACCCCGACCGCGACATCCACTGGCCGCCGCACGGCTTTGGCAAATTGGTTGGTGAGTGAAGAAAACCCATTAACCAGCCGTGTGTATGTGAACCGTGTATGGGCGCAATTATTTAACAAAGGAATTGCGGGCATCGTAGAAGATTTTGGTCGCGCCGGTGAAAAACCCACGCATCCGGAATTGTTGGATTATCTCGCCAACCAATTTGTGAACAACGGTTGGAGCGTGAAGAAACTGCAACGTGAAATCGTATTGTCGGCAGTGTATCGCCAATCATCCGATGAACGTGCCGAGGTATTGAAAATAGATCCAGCCAATAAATTGTTGGCGACTTACCCACGTAAACGTTTGGAAGCAGAAGAACTGCGTGACTCCTTATTGTTTGCCGCCGGTGAGTTGGATGAAACTATTGGCGGGCCAGCGGTATTCCCGAAAGTGCCAGCCAGTTTGGTGGCCGGTAATGTGTTGGCCAATGGCGGCGGTGCGCTTTGGGAAGACGCAAAAGACCCTAACGACCATAAACGCCGCAGCATTTATACCTTTGTGCGCCGCAGTTTGCCTTATCCGTTAACCGCCTCTTTTGATCCGGCAGACCCTTCCAAGCCGCATCACAAACGCGATGTCACAACAACGCCGTTGCAAGCCTTGACCCTGTTCAACAGCGATGTGGTATTCGGTTGGTCGCAAGCATTGGCCGGGCGAGTGATCGCGGACGTTGGCCCCAATGAAGGTGCGCAGATTGATCGCTTGTATGAAATTTTGTTCTCGCGCAAACCCACCAGCAAAGAAAAATCGGCGCTCAAGGGTTTCTTGAAAGAACAGGAAAAATTAGTGGCGCAAAAAGCCTGGACGGACAAGTTTGAAGTGGCAGTGCCTACCGGCTTGAAAGACACCAAAAATCTGGATCCGTTTAAAGCGGCAGCCTTTGTGGATTTGGTGCATGCGGTCGCTAACTCCAACGATTTTGCGTATCGATTCTGATACGCAAAATCCAAAAATTTTTATTCTTAATTCTTTTAACAACAGCTTTTAACAAAAGCTATTTAAACAAATGGCTATTAACACATTACTGATGAGATAAAGGCAATGGACAATAAATCACGTCGCGATTTTTTAAAGAACACTGGCTTGGGAGTAGGTGGTGCGGCTTTGGCAGGCGCTATTCCCGGTTTGAATATTTCTGCCGCACGTGCGTCAGATCTGGTTAACCCGGTAGACCCTTTAGCGCCGAAAGAACCACATTTTCCAGCGAAAATTAAATCGGTTATTTGGTTACACCAAAACGGCGCGCCCAGCACCCTGGACTTATACGATTACAAACCCGAGCTGGTAAAAAATGCCGGCAAAGGTGTGCCGGATTCATTTTTGAAAGGCATTAAAACCAGTACCCAGGGTGGGGTCAATGAATTATTTGTTTCCAACAAAAGAAGTTGGAAACAATACGGCGACAGTGGTGCATGGTTTTCCGATTTATTGCCAAACCTTGCTAACCACGCCGATAAACTTACGTTTATTAAATCCAGCGTGACCATTGGTGCAACCCACGATATTTCCATTTTGAAATTAAACACTGGCGATCTGAACCCTGGCCGTCCGTCATTGGGTGCATGGATTTCCTACGCACTGGGTACGGCCAATCCGGATTTGCCACCCTACGTAGTGTTGTACAACGGCGCATCGGAACCGCGCGCAGGTTCGGTGAATTGGCATTCCGGTTTCTTGCCTGCCGTTTACCAAGGGACTGCATTCCGCCCCGGTGCATCGCCTATTTATTATTTGGATCGCCCGGAATTGCGCTCGGCATTACAACAGCGCAATTCACTGGATTTGCTCAACAAACTAAATCAGTTGGGTGCGAGCAATCGCCCGCTGGATAGCGAATTAAAAGCGCGTTTGCGCTCTTACGAATTGGCTGACCGCATGCAAGTCGCTGCACCAGAAGCGGTTGATCTCAATAAAGAAAGTGATGCAACCAAAAAACTCTACGGTATTGATGACCCGATCAGCAGCAGCTACGGCACCACGCTGTTGCGCGCGCGCCGTTTGGTTGAGCGCGGTGTGCGTTTTATCCAAGTGGTGAGTGGTGCGCCCGATGGCGAAACGGAAATCACCAGCTGGGATGCGCACGATGATCTGGATAAAAACCACGGTCTGATGGCAAAAATGGTGGATAAACCCATCGCCGGTTTATTGGAAGATTTGAAATCACTCGGTTTGTTGGAAACAACCTTGGTGGTGTGGACGTCGGAATTCTCGCGCACACCTTGGGGCGAGAGCGGCACTGGCCGTGACCATAACCCATGGGGCTACACGCAATGGATGGCGGGTGGCGGATTAAAAGCGGGCTTCACCTACGGCGCAACCGATGAATTGGGTGTGCAGGTTGCCGATAAAGATACCGCCGTGGATACCTACGATTTGCACGCGACTGTGTTGCATTTAATGGGCTTGAACCATTTGAAGACGACTTATATCAACAACGGTCGCTCTGAGCGACCAACGGTAGTCTTCGGTAAAGTGGTAAAAGATATTTTGGCGTAAGCCTTTGCTAACACGAACGCGAGGTAGACAGTCTGCCTCGCGTTTGCGTAAGCAAACTAGTGCACCAAAGCAAGTCGAAAAAATGTATTGTTTTAAATAGGTAAAAAGTCTGATGCGTAATCCTGCGGGTGCTGTTCGTTTTAGTGTATTAAATATTTTGTTGTTAATTGTTGCGAATATTGTGTTTGTATCGGCGCTTTTTTCACACAATATATTCGCACAAGAGCTGGAAATGGACATGGATTTGATGCAAACCATTGAAAGCACCAACGATAATTTATCGTCCAATATTGCGTTGGAAAATGCTGAATCGGCAATTGCCGATGCGCAAACACTCAATGAGTTGTTTGCGGTGGTAGCGGATCACTATCAACAAGAATTGGCTGCAGGAAAGGATGTGGCTGAGGCAGTTGATCTCACCAATAAAAGCCTGAAATTTTCCAGCGAAATTATCACCTTCCTGCAGCAAGAGGATTACGAGAGTGCTGCCAACACAGCCACTGATTTAGCCCGAACCTGTAAAACCTGCCACAATTTTTATAAAGAAGATTGAGCTATGCTGCACCCATTGCAACGCAGGTGGTCAGCTGGCGTGCTGGTTTTTTTGTTGATTGGAGTTATGTGTATTGTTGTCGATGCCGCTGCAAGTACAACCACTGGTGAGGTTGTCACTCCCGCCGCACTGGCTATAGGTAATAAAGCTGCACAGGACGAGCGCTGCGCTGAATGCCACGGTCTGGATGGCAATGTGCATCACCCCAATGAGGCTGGAAAAATTCCCAAGCTTGCCGGCCAGCGCCCGGACTATTTACTGAAACAGTTTCAGGATTTCCGCAGTGGCGAGCGGCATAATGATTTTATGGCACTCATGGCACGCAATCTGGATGATGCCGATGTCGAACCGATTTTCGCGTGGTACGTAAACCAAACGCCAATGAGTGGTAACGGCATCAATAAAGACAAGGCTAACGAAAACAGCACAGTCAGCGCATTGGGTGAAACCCTTTTTTTAAATGGGGACAGCAAACGCGATATTGTTGCCTGCGCGTTATGCCACGGGGCGGACGCTCGCGGTGTGGATGCGCCTGTTAATGGTTATGCGCAATTAGCACCGGAATTAATTCCAGTATTGGCAGGGCAGGACTGGCATTATCTGGATCAGCAGTTGCGCAATTGGCGTTCAGGCGAACGAACTAATAGCCCAGACAGCATTATGAATCGTGTTACGCAGCAGCTGACGGATGAAGAGATTTCAGCGCTTAATGATTACCTTTCCGGCTTACCTTAACGTGTAGATCTTATCTAACAGGAATTTATAATGAAAATGATGAACAAATTAATCCTCACCAGCCTGTTCGCGGGTGTGTTGTCTCTGCCAGTAAACGCTGCCTTGGAAGCCGGTGCCCAAGCACCTTTGTTTACGCTGGAGGCATCGCTGGCAGGAAAAGCATTTCAATTCTCGCTACAGGAAAAATTAACCTCCGGCCCAGTGGTGGTGTATTTTTATCCGTCGGCCTATACCAACGGTTGCAATATTCAGGCGCATACATTTTCGGTCAATGCCGACAAGTTTGCCGCAGCGGGTGCCACAGTTATTGGCGTTTCATTGGACAGTATTGAGCGCCTGAATGAATTCTCTGCTGACCCTGAATATTGCGCTGGTAAATTTGCCGTAGGGTCTGATGTAGGTGGCAAGGTTGCCAAAGCATTTGAGCTTAATGTGCGTGATGCAGTTGAGGGGAAGGTGGACTCTCGTGGTAAGGCTATCAAGCATGGCTTTGCTGAGCGAACCACCTTTGTGATTACCCAGGACGGGAAAATCGCCGCCACCATTGGCGGTGTAACACCGGCAGAGAATGTGAAAGCGGCATTAGAGAAAGTTCAACAATTGGCTAAAACCAGCCATTAATAGTGTTTTTCCGTGTGATCAAAAATCAACAATCAGTGTTCGCTCTGTTTGTGTTCTGTGTATAAATCAACATTCATCAGCGCTGTTATTAACAGCGCTGATTTTTTTTATCGTCTTCGCTGTTAAATCCGTCTGCGTAAAAAACAGCACGCCATCAAATTGCCCTGCATCAATTGGTGCAATTCCTATTGTTATTGTTTTCATTTCAGCAGATGCTGCCTGATTTTTAGGATGCAGTGTATTTTTCATACTAATTTTTACATTTTCCACTCAATTTTCATTTTGTAGTTTCTGTTCTTTTACTCTCTTTCACAGCTCTTTTTGAATCTGGCCTGATGTTTGCTCTTTGGTGAGTTACATGAGTCATATTTGTTAATTTAACGTTAATAGCTTGTTTACCGGAGAGAGAAATATGTTAAGGCCATCCAAAAACGGGTTGGGTATTTTGGTAGTGGGTGCGGCCAGTTTATGGGTTGCATCTGTACCCGTATCGGTATCCGCACATCACGCATTTTCTGCAGAGTTTGATGCACAAAAACCCTTTGAGCTAAGTGGCACAGTCACCAAAGGCAAATGGGTGAATCCCCACAGCTGGGTATATGTAGATGTGAAAAATGCCGATGGCACAGTGACCAATTGGGGTTTTGAATTTGGTTCGCCGTTTGCGCTAAAACAAAAAGGCTTGACCAAAGCAACGCTGCCCGCGGGCACTGAAGTAACTGTGAAAGGTTACCTTGCTAAAGATGGCCAAAGCTTTGGTTATTCCACCAGCATCACCTTGCCGGATGGCCGGGTATTCCAAACCGGCGGCGCGCAGGATGCCCCCACAACACCATCGCGCCCTGCAGGTAATTAATGATGAATTTGGAGCTTGATGTGCAAGGTTTTTATCGGAAAGGTTTTTTTAATCACACCCAGCCTTCATCAAAATGGATGGCGGTGTTTCTGTGGTTAGTGATTGTGCTACTGGTTGTTACATCGCTTACCTTGGGTGTGCAATCGGCAAGCGCGGCTGAAAAAATTCCGCGCTTGAATGGCAAGCCGGATTTTTCCGGTATCTGGCAAACCACGAGCGCAGCGGATTACGATTTGGAACCGCACTCAGCGCGTATCGATGCACCACCGGGGCCGGGAGTAGTGGAGGGCGGTGAAATTCCTTACAAGCCTGAAGCCCTGGCGAAACGCAAACAAAACTTTGAAAACCGTTTTAAAGCTGACCCACGTTTGAAAGGTTGGACATTGGGTGTGCCGCGCGGCATTTATTATCCCGAGCCGCTGCAAATTTTCCAGCGCGAGCGCGACATCACTATCATCCATCAATTCGGCCACTCCATTCGCACCATCCATACCAATGGAACCGATCATCCACGCGATCCCAACGATTGGTGGTTGGGCGATTCACGCGCTAAATGGGAGGGAAATACATTGGTGGTGGATGTAAAACACTTTAATGATGAAACCTGGCTGGATCGTTCAGGCAATTATCACAGTGATGCCCTGCATGTAGTTGAGCGCTGGACATTGATTGATGCAAACACGATTGAATACAAAGCGCGTATCAGCGATGAAAAAGTGTTTACCCGCCCATGGGATATCACTGTGTTCCTGCATCGTCACCGCGAGCCGAATTTTCAATTGGTTGAGGATTATCGTTTTACGCTCGATTACGACCAATATTATCCCTATCCCGCTGAACGCGCTCCCAAAGCGCAGCCCAAGTAGATATTGCAGGTGTGCATCATGAACAGAAAAAATTTATCTGGCAAAACTAAACCGGCGCGCAAAACAATACAGATACACAAAAAAATACAGCTAGGCAAAGCAATCAAGGCAGTTCTTCTCAGTGGGATTGCTGCGGCACTGCTGGTGCAAACTGCCTTTGCCAACTATGAGCGCTGGGAAGCGGAGCGCGCGCAATTTCCAAAATTTGAACGTGAAAAAACCGTTTATAAAGTCAGCCAAGGCAAATGGACGGGAAAGCGTTTAAGTGACGGCCAACCGGATGTGCAAGGACATTGGTCGAATACTATTTCCAATCACACTAATTTTACTGACCCACAGGGGGCAACTCCGGGCGAACCACCGCGTACTCCATTAGGGCCGCGTGAATCCCGCGCGCCCAGCCGGGTTGTTGACCCTGCAGACGGGCAGGTGCCTTATCAACCCTGGGCACGTGAATTACAGCAAGAATATTTGAAAAATTTCAGCGAGCCGGTGAAGCCGGAATATGTAGAACCTTTGGCCCGCTGTGCACCGGGTGGGCCATCCAAATCGTTTATGTGGCACGGCTATGAGATACGCCAGTATCCCGGATATGTATTGTTCCTGTTTGATTCGGGTTCGCGGATTATTCATTTGGTAAAAAAGGGTGAGTTGGATAAAAAACCGCATCTGGATCAAAAAATCCGTTTATGGAATGGTGATTCACGCGGTTACTGGGAAGGTAATACCCTGCATGTTGAGGTGCGCAATAACAATTCCAAATCGCGTTTTGGTCGCACAGGGGAATTCTCCGGTACAGAAACGACAGTAGTGGAAAAATTCATTTTTGAAGATAAAGGCGAGCGTTATTTATATTCCGCAACCTATACCGACCCTACTGTATTTACGCGCCCCTGGACGTTGGAAATACCGGCGCGCCGCGTAGAAAATTTTGCTGAAGATGGCTGGAATAACCAATTAGGTATTGCGAACCACAAAGGCAAAAAATTGTTACTGGAGCCTTATGAACAAATTTGTACGGAAAATAATGGAGGTTTTGGTGGCGGTGCAGTAATTGGTGCAGGCAATGCAGCTCCTATTTACTAAACCTCTGTGTGTAAAAGAAAAATACTTATCTAACCATTAATCAGCAAATAATCAGGAAATAAATATCTATGAATCGTGCAGCCAGTGTTATTCCATTTTTAAAAACAAAAAACCTGTTAAGCATAGCCGCCGCTGTTTTTTTGGTGAGCAGCAGCGCAAGCCTGTTTGCCGCTGAACCCGCCAAAGCGGCACCAGCGGCTGGGCCTTCACCGGCCAAACAAGCAATTGCCGTGCGCAAAGCCGCCTTTGTATTGATTGCCAATAATTTCAAACCGATTGGCGAAGTCTTGCAAGGCAAGGCGCCTTACAATCAGGCAGAGATTGTGAAACGCGCGCAACGTGTCGCTTTTTTAAGTGAATTATTGGACGGGACATTTCCGGCAGATTCAAACCTGGGAACACCCGATACCAAAACCAAAGCCGAAGCCTTTACCAACGCAGCGGATTTTGAAAAATTACTAAAAGAGTTCCAGGCTAATACCAAAACACTGGCTGTGGTTGCCGCTAAAGAATCAACCGCATCTGATGCGTTTAAAAACGCAGCAAAAGCAGTGGCTGAAGGTTGTAAAGGTTGCCACGACAAGTACAAGGAAAAATAATCGGTAAAACTCCGGCCATTACACTGCTTTTGAGGCAGTGTAATGGCTTATTTATAGTCAACGATTGAGCTTTACTATGAGTGATCAATTTATCGAACCCAACGAGCTTCTGCAGGCACAAGTACAACCCCATTCCCGTGATGATGTGCAAGATAGTCAATTGCACGTGTGGGACGTGCCTACGCGCGTTTTCCATTGGTTATTGGTTGCATCGTTTATTGCTGCCTATGTCAGTAATTGGTTAGGTGTAAGTTATTTCACCTATCACTTGTGGTCAGGTTATTTTGTGGTGATTTTGGTGGGCTTCCGTATTCTGTGGGGTGTTTTTGGTACACACCATGCGCGCTTCGCCAATTTTGTGCGGCATCCTGTTGAGAGTTTGCGTTATGCCAAGGCGTTACTGACAAACAAGGTGAAGTCTTATCCCGGCCACAATCCACTAGGCGCACTCATGGTATTGTTGCTGTTATTGGTGATGTTGGTTCAAGCGGTGACCGGTTTATTTGCAAACGATGAAATTTTTAACGCAGGGCCGCTCTATGGTTACGTTAGCCATGATTTCAGTTTGGCGTTGACAGGTTTACACAAGGAGTTGTTTTATTGGATTCTTGCCGCTGTGGCAGTGCATGTATCGGCGGTATTGTTTTATGTATTTGTCAAACGTGAAAATCTGGTTAAAGCGATGGTCACGGGTAAAAAGCCGCGACGCGGATTTGAAAACGCGCGTTCGATAAAATCATCACGGGTTTGGCTGGCATTGTTTTTGATCGTACTGGTTTCAGGTGCGTTGGCCGGAATTATTGTTGCGGCACCGGAAGCAGTGCTGGATATGGGGTATTAAGTTTTTCTGTTATTTTTACATCGGGATAAAAAACAGCGAAATAAAAAGCGAGATAAAAAGCAGCCAGATAAAAAACAGCAGAATAAAAATAAGCGACGCCATTTGGCCTCGCTTATTTTTTTACATCAACAATTTTACTTTCCTTATAAACTTCCCCTTGTTTAAACAACCGTGCTTCTCCTGGTTGATAGAGCGTCCATTGCTCGTTTGCGGTTAATGGTTTGGTGGCAATCACCACCATTTGGTCGTCGTGATTGTTGTGCTGACTCAAATCCAATGACACTTCCCGATCAATCAGTGTCACCTGTGTGAAAGGATATTGCCGTTGCACATAGGCGAGGTGGGTTGAGCAGTAGGTGTACATCCATTCACCGTTAGACAAAATAATATTGAATGTACCAAATGCTGCAATTGTCTCGCTTAAATGGTTGAGCCATTGAAATAGCTCATCAATGCTATCGGCCCCATTGGGAAAATGACGTTTTAATTCTTGCAATAAAAAGCAAAACGCCAATTCGCTATCAGTATCGCCCTCTGGTTGAAACTCATCATCCAATGGCGGATTAAAACCCTTTAAATCGCCGTTGTGACAAAACAGCCAATCCTGCTGCCAAAGATTGCGCTGGAATGGATGGCAGTTCCTGATTTTTACCGCACCAACTGTGGCTTTACGGATATGGGCAATAATTGTGTTGGATTTTATATCGGTTTTTTGAATGCTTTCTGCCAGCGGTGATTCGGCAGCGGGCGATTCATCCAGAAAAACCTGCGCTTGCTGATTACGATAAAATGCAAGCCCCCAACCATCTTTATGGTCATCTGTTAAACCACCACGCGCACGAAAGCCTTCAAATGAAAAGCCAATGCTCGCCGGTTGTTTACAACTCATTCCCAATAGCTGGCACATAGTAATTACGGATTTTCCTATACAAGATTAACTTGCCAAACGTGAAGGTTGTACATAGCCAGTCAATTGTCTGGTTGAGTAGGCGACCAAAGAATGGCGCTCTGATTCATCCAAGTTTGCAACCAGTATTTGCAATTTCTCCATGAAATTATGTTCACGGTCTAGTTGGCTTGCGAGCCTTGTGTTGGCAAAAACATAGTCAGATACCAGTGGTAACCCTTGTCGTAGTAACTGTTGTAATAACTGTTGTAGCAGTAACCAATCTTCCAGCGTTTCCAGATGTATACCAATACGATAGTGACGTTCGCGGTAATTGCTTAACGCTTGTTGGAAATGCGCAAGGTTTAATTCATTAACAAGTTTGGTATGTAATATCACCCGTTCTGGATTAAGCCCGCAATCGCTCAGTATTTTCTCAAAAGTTTTGCCGTGATCCTGGGGAACACTCAGTATATGCTTGGCTTGCACATGAAGTGCTAGCACACCTTTGAAACCATCGTGCTGTTGTAAATAATTCAGAGAGTGAAGTGTTCTTACCAATCTATCCAAATGCACCACTTCTTCGGTACTTTCCAGAGAATTTACAATGGCATCTATATTCAACACATTTCCAGTAGTAGAGCGCACAAATAAATCTGCGTAATGGCCAATTAATTCGCCATTATCAACCCCCCGCATTTCTGCAAACTGGCTACCTAATACCAAATTACCAAAACGGGCGCGATACTGGTTATCTACTTTAAATAAACCAGTTTTAGGCAGTTCATTAAGGCGCGCCTGTGTTTGCAGTTGGTCATTGAAGTAGTGCATTAATTCTGTAAGTGGCATAGCAAAATTCTTGGATATTTTTAGGGGGGAGCGTTATAGGGCGGCATCTTAAAGAGGAATCAAAAAACTATAAAATAATTAAATATTCCTAGCTTATAACAAGCCTGAAATTGAAAGCCTGATTATAAGGTTATAGAGATATGTTCTTTCCCATTGTGTATAGCCGTCACTATAGTTGCCCTCAATTCACAAACAACACATTCCGTTTTCATAGAAAGATGGTAACGGCGGTAATCAGTTGTCGGTGGTGTTTAAAAATAAACACTTGATTGAGGAAAGTGTTATGACGGTAATCCAATTAACCAATGCTGTTGATAATTCAACACCTAATGGCAGTTCAAATGCTGCAAGGGAATTACCCGAGGTATTGGCCAAAGCAGCGCAAGCTGCAATAGGTGCAGAGCTTGCTTACGCAGGAAGTGTTGCACCGGAAGATGCATGGAAATTATTTATCAATGGCCACGCCCATTTAGTGGATGTACGCACCGTAGAAGAACGAAAGTTTGTAGGCCATGTCCCTAATACCTTTCATATTGCCTGGCAGACAGGCCCTGCATTAATTAAAAACCCGCGTTTTTTACGTGAGTTGGAAAATAAATTGCCCAAAGACGCCGTAATTTTATTGTTATGCCGCAGTGGCAAACGCTCTGCGGCTGCAGCAGAGGCGGCAACCAAAGCAGGCTTTCGCTATGTATTTAATGTGCGTGAAGGTTTTGAAGGTGACCTTGATGAGCACCAGCAGCGCGGTGCGGTCAGTGGTTGGCGTCAACGTGGCCTGCCTTGGGTGCAGGACTAATCAGAAAAATAAAGAAAAAAGAGAAGAGTTAGTTATCCATGAGCCATCAACAACATCCCGAATTAATATCAGCTACCTGGGAGCTGGATACCATTGTGCAGGAGTTGCGCAATGCCCGTAACGATTGGCGTGCGCAGCGTGGCCGCTCACGTGAACCCGGCTTACGCGAATTGCCCTCGCGCGATGCGTTACAACAAATTATCCGTGAGCTGTGCGGTGCATTATTTCCCATGCGTTTGGGGCCGCAGGAGCTGCGCGAAGAAACGGAAGATTATTATGTAGGCCACACATTGGATGCCGCGCTCAATGAATTATTCCGGCAGGTGCAGTTGGAGCTGGTGTATTTTTCTCGCCAGCAGAATGCGAATGCCGATGAAGCCTTATTAAAGAATCAAGCCAATCAAATTGTTCGTTTGTTCGCTGCGGCATTGCCTGAATTGCGCCGCACATTGGATGTGGATATTCAGGCTGCATTTCAGGGCGACCCCGCTGCGCGCAGTGTCGATGAAGTTTTGCTGTGTTATCCCGGTGTGCTCGCCATTATCCATCACCGTTTGGCTCACACCCTTTATCAACTGGGTGTGCCATTACTCGCGCGAATTGTGGCGGAATTGGCGCACTCATTAACGGGAATTGATATTCACCCCGGTGCAGAAATCGGACGTGGTTTTTTTATCGACCATGGCACCGGCGTAGTGATTGGTGAGACCGCAGTGATTGGTGAGCGAGTGAGGATTTATCAAGCCGTCACCTTGGGTGCTAAAACATTTCCCACCGATGACAAAGGCCATTTGCAAAAGGGTTTACCACGTCACCCGATTGTTGAGGATGATGTGGTGATTTATGCAGGTGCTACGGTGTTAGGGCGCATCACCATCGGCAAAGGTTCGATTATTGGCGGCAATGTGTGGCTCACGCGCAGTGTGCCGCCCGGTTCCAGTATCACCCAAGCCAGTTCGCGCCAACAATTGCCGCAGGGAGCTGATGTATGAACATCAATGTGCATTTTGGACGCACGGTAAAACAATTGCGTTCAGCCCAAGGTTTATCACAAGAAGCATTTGCGGCGCGTGCAGATTTAAATCGCACATACCTTGGTGAAGTTGAACGCGGTGTTGCTACGCCATCACTGGCAACGGTTGCCAAAATCGCGGCTGCATTGAACATGTCTCCCTCCGCACTGATTGCACAAAGTGAAGAGCTGACGGCTATAGCCGGTTGAGCGTTTTTTAGATCAATGAGATCTTAGCTTAGTTTATTTTAATCTATGCATTATTGGGTTACCCCAGAGGAGCATCGGGATGTCTACCGAACATGAAATTCAATCGGCGTTAGGTGATAACGCTGCGCGCCAGCTTGCCAATGCCACCAAAACAACACCGCAATTATCGATCATCACCCCGCGTTGGCTGGTGCATTTTTTACAGTGGGTTCCCGTAGAAGCCGGTATTTTCCGTTTGAACCGTGTAAAAAATCCAACACGGGTGACTGTGACTTGTTCACAGCGTGATGAAGCGGAAATCAAACCAACCTTTGTGGATTATGAAGATAAACCGCGTGAATATTTTTTAAATGCCGTCACCAGTGTTGTGGATGTGCATACACGCGTATCCGATTTGTACAACAGCCCGCATGACCAAATTAAAGAACAATTACGCTTAACCATCGAAACTATTAAAGAGCGTCAGGAAAGCGAGTTGATCAACAACCCTGAGTACGGTTTGTTGGCAAATGTTGATGACACACAAAAAATATCAACACTCACCGGCGCACCTACACCCGATGATATGGATGAACTGTTAGTGAAAGTCTGGAAAGAGCCGGGTTTTTTCCTTGCGCATCCATTAGCTATTGCGGCATTTGGTCGTGAATGTACCCGCCGTGGTGTACCGCCACCCACAGTGAGTTTATTTGGATCGCAATTTATTACCTGGCGCGGTGTGCCGTTAATTCCATCCGATAAATTACCAATCGATGAAGACGGCAAAACAAAAATTTTATTGATTCGTGTGGGTGAAAAACGTCAGGGTGTTATTGGTTTGTACCAACCCGGTTTAGCGGGGCAGCAAAGCCCGGGCTTATCGGTGCGTTTTATGGGGATTGGCCGCAATGCCATCGCATCTTATTTAATTTCGCTTTATTGCTCACTCGCTATTCTCACCGAAGATGCTGTTGCGGTATTGGAAGATGTTGAAGTGGGTAAGTACCACGACTATCCCGATACCTATAAATAATTGTTGATGAAATAATTTTTGATGAGTGTTGATATGTCTGAGCATTCGGGTTTGCCTGATCTTCAATCCCTTGCCGCTATGGCCAATGAATTTTTTCAGTCGCTACCTACTGCTGCATTGCCTATCGTGTCCGGGTTGCAGCAGAGTGTTCCGCATAGCCCGCAGCGCCCACAGTTTGGGCGCACGGGCGAAGCTCCATCGTTTACCTCGCCTACGACTGAGCAACATGCGGCGGAGAACCCTGCAGCGGGTTTTTATTTTGCAGATAACGCCAGCCATTATCCTCTTGCACATTTGCATATCGATCAGTTGATCACACAGGTTTCACCGCATGAATTTGGTCTACCGGATGATAATGATTTGCTGGATTTACTGGCGGAAAATCGCTTTGTCACCAAAGCTCCAGCTACAACACCTGCTGCTACTCCTGTAGTCGATTCACGCTTTTATTTTCTGGATGCGGGTGCGCAGCCGGTCTTTGGTAATTCGCCAAAACAAGGGCAATTCGCCGCAGAAAACACCGGTTTTGATGTGAATGCAATTCGCCGCGATTTTCCGATTTTATCCGAGCGTGTCAACGGAAAGCCTCTGGTGTGGTTTGATAACGCAGCCACAACACAAAAGCCAAAAAGTGTTATTGAGCGCATCAGTTATTTTTATGAGCACGAAAACTCTAATATTCACCGCGCGGCACATGAATTAGCCGCTCGCGCGACGGATGCCTATGAGGGTGCGCGCAATAAAGTAGCAAAGTTTATCAGTGCAGGCTCGCCCGATAATATTGTGTTTGTGCGCGGCACAACCGAAGCAATCAATTTATTAGCCAACACCTTCGGCAAACAGCGAGTAGGTGAGGGCGATGAAATTATTGTGTCGCAACTGGAACATCACGCCAACATAGTGCCTTGGTATTTATTGGCGCAGCGCGTGGATGCAAAAATCCGTGTGATTCCGGTGGATGATACTGGCCAAATTTTATTGGATGAATATCGCAAGCTCATCAATAGCCGCACTAAAATTATTTCTGTTACCCAAGTGTCTAATGCTTTGGGGACAGTAACGCCGATTAAAGAAATCATCGATATTGGCCACAGCTTTGGTGTTCCGGTTATCGTTGATGGTGCCCAATCCATTTCTCACATGCGTATTAATGTACAGGCGTTGGACGCCGATTTTTTTGTGTTCTCCGGGCATAAAATTTTTGGCCCCACCGGCATTGGTGTGGTTTACGGCAAAGCTGAACATTTGGCCAATATGGAACCCTGGCAGGGTGGCGGCAATATGATTGCCGATGTGAGTTTTGATAAGGTTATTTTTCAAGATCCGCCGAATCGTTTTGAAGCGGGTACTGGCAATATTGCCGATGCGGTAGGTTTGGGGGCGGCGCTGGATTATGTGGATAGCGTTGGTATAGAGCGTATTGCGCGCTACGAACACGATTTACTGGTTTATGCCACCCAACGTTTACAGCCTATTGCGGGCGTGCGTGTTATCGGCACTGCCGCCAATAAAGCGAGCGTTTTGTCTTTTACTCTTGCCGGTTATAACACAGAAGAGGTGGGCGCAGAGTTGAACCGGGAAGGTATAGCCGTGCGCTCAGGCCACCATTGTGCCCAGCCTATTTTGCGCCGCTTTGGTGTTGAAACTACTGTCCGCCCCAGTTTTGCGTTTTACAACACCTTCGACGAAATTGATTTATTTATCTCGGTAGTGGAGCGCTTGGCGCGGCAAAGCCGATAGCTATTGTTTTACTGCTGGCCCGCATTCGTCAGGTGTGTAGCTGATGACATTGGGATCTGCACAGGCAGTGCATGCATTACTGTAGGTTTTTAACTCACTGGAAGGGCATGGCGCAGTGACACAGCGCACGCCTGTGTCGCGCGTGGCACATACAGGACGATAATCCATAGTGCAGACTTGCGGGCGTTGCTCAGGGCATGTGTTACTGGTTTTTGTGTTCGACAATTCGGCGTCGTTTTTATTGGTTTGGCTACTGCAAGCGGAAAGTAAACCCAGGGCCAAAATACCAAGTATTAATTTCATCTTGCAGCTCCCGATCAGATTATTTTGCACTCAGTGCAATGCCATCAAATTCAATTCCAGCCCAGCCTGTATTCATAAAATTACGAATATTTTGATGATCGGTAGCGCTGGGGTTTTGCAATACATCCTTGCGGTAGTAATCACCAAAACAGGCAAGTGTTTGGCTCTCTGTTAAGCCCTGCATACGCGCAAAAGAAAAGATTTTGCACGAGCCTGAATTTTGCCCGGGTTCGCTGATGAGTGTGCCATTTTTAAAACGGGTAGGGGTGAATTGGTAAAGGGAATCTATTACTGCAATGGTATCGCTGAATTGGATGGATTCAGGCTGGGTGTGGAGATTAAGCAAAAATTGTTCAAGATTCATAAAGCGCTCTTACTTAAGGGGTATTAATTAATTCGGACTGGTATTTTACGCCTTGCGCTGGCAAAAGAATAATTCTTTACCCGAGCTGGTTCCGGAAGATCAGTTGCGCTATGGTTGCTCTATCTCCCTCCGCCTTCCCGCGATGGTTTAAGAATACTATGAGCAAGAAACGTCCTATTTACATTCCCTTTGCCGGCCCGGCTTTGTTAGAAGCTCCACTGCTCAATAAAGGCAGCGCATTTACTGAACGTGAGCGCCAGCAGTTTAATCTTGAGGGGCTGTTGCCCTATAACATTGAGACTATCGAAGAGCAGGAGGCGCGCGTTTATCAGCAGTTGTGTTCATTTGAATCACCTATCGATAAACATATTTTTTTGCGCAATATTCAGGACACTAATGAAACTGCCTATTTCCGCTTGGTAACTGACCATCTCAGCGAAATTATGCCGCTTATTTACACACCTACGGTGGGGCTGGCGTGTCAGCAGTTTTCTAAAATATATCGCCGCAAACGCGGGTTGTTTATTTCTTATCCAGATCGTGCGCGTATCGACGATATGTTGCAAAACGCCACCAAACAAAATGTGAAAGTCATTGTGGTAACGGATGGCGAACGTATTTTGGGTTTGGGTGACCAAGGGATCGGCGGTATGGGCATTCCTATCGGCAAGCTCGCGCTCTACACAGCCTGCGGCGGCATTAGTCCCGCCTATACATTGCCTGTCACTCTGGATGTTGGCACTAACAATGAGGCGCTGTTGGCTGACCCTATGTATATGGGGTGGCGCCACAAACGCATCACTGGCGATGATTACTACGCATTCGTCGATGAATTTATTCAGGCGGTGAAAGTGCGCTGGCCCAATGTGCTGTTACAGTTTGAAGATTTTGCGCAGGATCATGCCACACCATTGCTCAATCGTTATCGCGATCAGCTTTGTTGTTTTAACGACGACATTCAGGGAACAGCAGCGGTTGCCGTGGGTACGCTGATAGCTGCGTGTACCGCCAAGGGTGAACAATTAAAAGACCAGCGAATTGTCTTTGCTGGCGCCGGTTCGGCCGGCTGCGGCATTGCAGACCAGATTGTGAAACAGATGATGGCCGAGGGCGCAAGTTACCAAGAGGCCACAGGCCGTATCTTTTTAATGAGCCGGGACGGTTTGTTGCAAGCCAATTCTCCCGGTTTATTTGATTTCCAGCGCCCGTTTTGTACTCCGGATTCGGTAGTCGCCAACTGGCCTGCTCCTGCCAGCGGCCAAATAACTTTGCTTGATCTGGTTACCAACGTGGGGCCCAGCGTTTTGATTGGTGTATCGGGTCAGGCCGGGTTATTTACTAAAGCTGTAGTAGAGGCAATGCAGGCGCAGTGTGAGTACCCGCTAATCCTACCTCTTTCAAACCCTACCTCCCAGGCAGAAGCCCAACCAGTCGACTTGTTGCGTTGGACTTCAGGCAAGGCGATGGTGGCAACTGGTAGTCCTTTCCCCCCTGTGGATATGGGCGATAAGGTGATAGACATCGCCCAGTGCAACAACAGTTACATTTTCCCCGGTGTAGGTTTGGGGGTTATTGTTGCCAAGGCCACCAGAATCACCGACACCATGATGATGGCGGCAAGCCGGGCATTGGCGGGTGAGTCTCCACTGGCTGTTACCGGCTCGGGGGCACTCCTGCCGCTGTTGGATGATATTCGTCAGGTGAGCAAGGTGATTGCTAAAGCGGTGATTATTCAGGCGATTGAAGATGGTGTTGCTTTGCCTATTCCGATGGATCTTATTGATGAAAAAATAAACCATCAATTTTGGGAACCAGAATATCGGGAATATCGTCGCACCTCCTTCTAAGCGTCCGATTGGCAGTGGCCCTGAACTTCGGCGGTCGTTTTTTCGTATGACTAGACTGATTTATGGTTTCAAAAGACCCTGGAAGATAAAAAATGTTGAATTATGCGCCATATCGACTATCGTTTCTGTAATGCCTGATGCAAAATAGACACAGGTGAAGGAGCGGGCCCTGATGATGGAGTGGTAATTGAAGTGTGATGTGCTTCACTTGTCTATAATCAACCACAGGCGGGTGTGCAGAAATATTCGATACTGCACTTTGAGATGTAACCGATGTTGGTCAGGGCAGTGTATTCCGAGCAGTCGCAAATAGTCCGCAGAGACAATATCGAGTGCTCCTTAACCCAATCTCTAGCTTTTAAATCGACCTGAGTTGTTCGATAAAGGACTAAAACATGGATTTTCTTTCTGCACAAAAGTACCTTTTAAACAAGCATCAAGCCAAGGAATTGTTTCCCTCTGGCCCTGATATGGCTGTCTATAAGGTCTGTCACAAGATGTTTGCGACCTTGACGGCTGAAGGTGGTGTGCCGCGTATTAGTTTAAAGTGCGATCCTGATCTTGCTTTGCAACTACGTGAGCAGTATCCGGCGGTTCGCCCCGGTTTTCAGATGAATAAAAAACACTGGAATACCATTATTCTTGACGGTTCTGTGCCCTCTGATCAGATTCAGCGTATGATCGACCACTCCTATCAATTGATAGTTGACAACCTGCCTACGCTCGAGCGCGAGCAGTTATTGGCTTCCAAAAAGTAAATAGGTTTCCAGCGCGGTTCATCCAGCGCTGGATCTATTTTAACTGGCCCTATGTGATTGATGATCACGAGAAACCTAAGTGAAGATCGACGACACTTGTGCCTCAGATGACAGCTGTATCACCTCTTGCGATACAGGCCAGCGCTTAAAGCTACTGCGGGAGTTGGCAGGGCTCTCCCAGAGAGAGCTTGCCAAACGCGCCGGTTTAACCAACAGCAGCATCTCCACTATCGAACAGGGGCGTGTTAGCCCCAGCATTCAATCGCTCACGCGGATTTTGTCTGCTCTTCCTATAAGCTTGAGCGATTTCTTCTCCTTCGAACTGCCCTTAACTCCTGCCTCCAAACGAGCGAATTTGCCCGCTGGAATAGATGCACGCACACTGGTTTTGCCGGCCCAATCCGCCCATGCCTTTTTGGTAGCCAAAGGTGATATCTGTGGTGCTGTACTCAAAGGCGAGCTGCTGTTATTGATCAATGCCCAGGAGCATAGGCTGGTGCAGGGCGATACATTTTATATTGCCCAGAATCAACTTTTTCGTTGTGCCAATACAGCCAGTCAGGAACTGCAGATATTTATTTGCTCCCAGGTAAGTCCCGCGTTTTAACACCACTCAGTCTGTGAATTTATTGCCGGGCTTTTGCACTCTGTCAGGGCAAGTTCTGCCTATGCTGCTAAACTCAATTTCAGATTTTCCTCCCTCAACTAAAGAGAGATTGATTATGTTTCAAGGAAAAGCCCTCAAGGTTTCCCTGTTGCCGGATGGCATTGCGGAGTTGACCTTTGATCTGCAAGGCGAGTCAGTGAATAAATTTAATTTGCTCGCGGTTTCCGAACTTCAACAAGTACTCGATCTGTTAGAGCAGGCCAGTGGCGTAAAAGGGTTGCTGGTGACCAGTGCGAAGGACGTTTTTATTGTGGGTGCCGATATCACCGAGTTCGGCGCTGTGTTTGCGTCCGGGCCAGATCAGGTCACTAGCCATCTAGCCGCCAACAATCGCAATTTTTGCCGTCTGGAGGATTTGCCCTTCCCAAGTGTGGTCGCCGTTAATGGTTTTGCGCTGGGCGGTGGCTTGGAGTTCTGTTTGGCCTGCGACTACCGTATCGCCAGCAGCGCGGCCAAGGTGGGTTTACCCGAAACCAAGCTGGGCATTATTCCCGGCTGGGGCGGCACCGTGCGGTTACCGCGGGTAGCCGGCTTGGATACCGCCGTGGAATGGATTGCAGCCGGTAAAGAAAACGATGCTGAAACTGCCCTGACCGCCAGAGTTCTGGATGCGGTGGTGGAGCCTGCCAAACTGCGCGATGCCGCCTTGCATTGTTTGCAGCAGTGTATTGCTGGCACTTTTGATTACAAGGCGCGCCGCGCGCAGAAAAAGGCACCGCTGCAGTTAAATTTCATTGAATCCATGATGGCTTTTGAGACCTCAAAAGCCTTTGTGGGCGCGCAGGCGGGGCGCAATTATCCAGCGCCGGTCACTGCAATCAAATGCATGCAAAAAGCGGCAGATAAAGGTCGCGATGAAGCCCTGCAAATCGAAGCCGAAGGCTTTGCCAAAATGGCACTAACCCCCGTTGCGCAATCGCTGGTGGGCATTTTTATCAACGAACAGCTGCTCAGCAAAAAAGCCAAGAGCTGGGAGAAAAAGGCCGACAAAAAAATCGCGCGTGCGGCGGTATTGGGCGCAGGCATTATGGGCGGCGGTATTGCCTACCAGTCAGCGCTGAAAGGCGTGCCCATCAAGATGAAAGACATAGCGCAAAAAGGCATAGATTTGGGCTTGGCGGAAGCCAACAAATTGCTCAGCAAACGTGTTGAGCGCAAGAAATTGTCGCCGGTAGAAATGGGTGATGTACTCAATCGCATCGAACCAGCGCTGAGTTACGACGGTTTCGAGCAAGTTGATATTGTGGTTGAAGCCGTGGTGGAAAACCCCAAGGTGAAAAAAGCGGTCCTGGCGGAAGCAGAAACCAAAGTAGGGGCAGACACAGTGATCGCCTCCAATACCTCCACCATCTCTATTAGTTATCTGGCCGAAGCCTTGGCTCGCCCCGAAAACTTCTGCGGTATGCACTTCTTTAATCCAGTGCACATGATGCCTTTGGTCGAGGTAATTCGCGGCGCCAAAACCTCTGACAATGCTGTTGCCCGCACAGTGGCTTATGCGAACGCCATGGGCAAAAAGCCCATTGTGGTGAAAGATTGCCCGGGCTTTCTGGTGAACCGTGTGCTCTTCCCTTACCTGGCCGGCTTTGCCATGTTGGTGCGCGATGGGGTGGATTTCCATCGCATAGATAAGTTAATGGAGACCTGGGGCTGGCCCATGGGCCCGGCTTATTTACTGGATGTGGTGGGCATCGATACCGCTGTGCACGCCGAAAAGGTGATGGCAGAGGGCTTCCCTGATCGCATGCAGCGCAGTTTTACCTCCTGTACCGATGCGCTTTTTGCCGCCGGTCGTTTAGGGCAGAAATCGGAAAAAGGCTTTTATAACTACGAGTTGGATAAAAAGGGCAAACCCGCCAAGGTTGCCGCTCCTGAGGTGGCCGATATTCTCAAGCCGGGTATTCAAGCAGCCATTGAAATTAGCGATGAGGACATTGTCGCGCGCATGATGATTCCCATGGCGACCGAACTGACTCGCTGTTTGGATGAAGGCATAGTAGAAACAGCGGCTGAGGCGGATATGGCCTTGGTTTATGGCACTGGTTTCCCACCCTTCCGCGGTGGGGTATTCCGTTGGATCGACTCCATCGGTGCCCAAGCTTTTTGCGATATGGCGGCCAAATTCAGCGATCTCGGTGCGCTTTACGTCGCTCCCGAGAGCCTGAAAGCCAAAGCAGCCAACCATCAGAAATTTTACGGCTAAGGAGTCAGAATAATGAGTTTACAACCACGTGATGCCGTTATTGTCGATTATGCTCGCAGCGCCATGGGGCGCTCCAAAAACGGCTGTTTTCGCAATGTTCGCGCCGATGATATTTCCGCCGCCATCATCAAAGGTTTGTTGGCACGCAACCCGCAACTAGACCCCAATACCATCGACGACTTGCTGTGGGGCTGCGTGATGCAGCGCGAAGAGCAAGCCTTCAACGTGGCGCGCAACATACTCCTGTTGGCCGGCTTACCTCACACCATTCCTGCGCAAACCATTAACCGCTTGTGCGGATCTTCCATGTCGGCCCTGCATACGGCCACGGTCAACATTCGCGCCGGGCAGGGCGATGTGTACCTGATTGGTGGAGTTGAACACATGGGGCACCTACCCATGTATGAATCGGTCAGCATTAACCCTTTGCTCGGGCTGTCAGTTGCCAAAGCGGCGGGCAATATGGGCATGACAGCGGAATACCTGGCGCTATTGCACGGTATTAATCGCCAGCAAATGGACGAGTTTGGTGTGCGTTCGCACCAACTGGCCGCCAAAGCACGCGCTGAAGGTAAGTTCAGCCGCGAGATACTCCCCGTGAACGGCCACAACGGCGATGGTTTCTTGATTGCCGTGGATCAGGACGAAACCATTCGCCCTGAAACCACCTATGAAGCATTGGCCAAGTTGCCGCCGGTGTTTGACCCCAAAAATGGTCAGGTCACCGCTGGTACTTCATCGCAAATGAGCGATGGCGCCTCGGTTATGCTGGTTATGTCGGCCGAGCGCGCCAAAGCCCTGGGTTTAAAACCTATCGCCAAGGTGGTTTCTATGGGGTTGGCGGGTGTTGATCCCTCGATCATGGGTTATGGGCCGGTGCCATCCACCGAAAAAGCCTTAAAAGCGGCCAATCTGACCATGGATGACATAGATGCAGTGGAATTAAACGAGGCCTTTGCCGCCCAAGCCTTACCGGTGCTCAAGGATCTCAAACTGCTGGATTCCATGAACGACAAGGTCAACCTGCACGGTGGTGCTATCGCCTTGGGGCACCCCTTTGGTTGTTCAGGGGTACGCATTACCGGCTCACTGCTGACGGTGATGCAGGATCGCGACCTCAGCCTCGGGGTATCCACCATGTGTATTGGTCTGGGGCAGGGCATTACCACTGTGTTGGAGCGCCTTAACTAGCTCGTAGCTGCACGCCTACCGGCGTTACTAACTACAGTGTTTGGCTAAAGCGTCATCTCCGCTAAAAAGGTCGACTCAGGTCGGCCTTTTTTATGGGGCGATCTTGGCGGCGGCTCTGATAAACTGCGTTCAGATTGACTCCCCATTTTTTCGCTTAATCGTTGAGAGACAGGTTTGATTCTTTTTTCCCTGGATAAGCACACCACGCCCGCTGATTTTCTGTCAGTGCAGCGTGCCCGCTTTGCTGATTGCAGTGCCAATACCCAGTCGCCACAGGTATTTACAGTGGCATTTAGCCATAATGCCAGCTATTTGTCGGAGCAGCCCCAGCAGGAATTGTTGGCTTTTGTTTGGTTGGCAGTGTCATGCGACAGCGCTTCAAACCCAAGTATCAGCGTGAGTATTTTCCCGGCAACAACCGAGCACTTGCGTGCGATTGAGCAACTTGCTGCCGAACCAGAGGCGATATTGGCTTATTGCGAGGCCGCAAATCTCGCGCATGTGCGTTTGGATTTGCCCCTGCTGCTGGAGCCTATTTACATCCCCAAACCTTGGGGGCAAGAGATTTGGTACACCGGTATTGAAGCCCGTGGTCAAGCGGCGGTTAAGTGCGATAGGGGCAGTTTACCGCTGCCTTGGGTATTGGAATTTTTGCGCCCGCAGCTTGGCTTGGCGGCAACCGATAACCTGATTTTACTCAAGATCCTTGACCCGCTTGCAGAGGCGCCTTACGGCGACTTGTATTTTGAACTGCATGAGCAAAAACAAGAGGTTTATGTCGTCACTCATGTGGATGCGACCGCATGGCCAGGCGGAAAAGGTGCGATCCAATTGGGGTTTAATCCGGCTGCGAGAGCAAATTACGCTACTACCGATGACTTCAAAGCCGGTTACCTCCATGCAGTCAGGGAGTACGAGCAAACAAGGCGAGCCATCGATGATTTACTTGATCGAAAAAAGCAAGAGCTTGGTATCTCCCTCAGTGAGCCTGTCGCCGTCACACAGGTGAAGTTATGGCTTAAGGAACTCTCACAACATCCTGATAACAAAGCATTAATAGATCGTGAGCAGGAATTAAAACAGGCAATGGATCGTTTTATCGCACTGCACCCACTCGAGGTAGGTGATGTGGTTGCTGTTCCTCGCTTGGTGCCGCACGCGCTGCAACATGGTGTGAGAGTCGTGGAGTTCCAAACCCCTGTGTATGAGCGAAGAATTCTCAGCTTTGGGCAGAAAGTGCTAACTCAAAACCATTGGGATACCGAAGTGGCCTTGCAGTTAGTGGATATGGATGCTGAGCCGTTTATTTCACCGGTACAGTTGGCTCATACAGACAGCGCACAGATTCAGCGCATAGTTAACTTTGATGATTTTGAGGTGCAACGGATTGTTCTAAAAGGTGATTGTCAGTTATCTGTGTCTTGTTATGGATTGTTGATGGTATTGGAAGGAAGTGTTTGTATTGATGACACCTTGATTGCATCAGGAAATGTAGCCCTGCTACCTGCTCAGGTCACACCACAGGTTTTATATTCTTCTTCTGCTGTGCTGCTTTGGGCTATCCCTCGATCCGGTTGATTCACCTGCAAGCCTTGCCGTTCTTCAAATAGGTTTTCGCTTTATAGAGTGTTAGACTGCGCGCCCTTTTTAGTTTGGCAACCACAGGCACTTTATGTCTTCCTTTTACGAAATTATCGAACTCACCAATGGCGATGTTGCTCTTCAGCGCGCGGATAGCGAAACAGGTGAACCTTTGGTGACTATTCGTTTTTCTCAGGAGTCACTGGCGTTTTTAGGCGAAGAAAAATTTATGGTGGCTAAAGCCATGATAGAAGCAGGTATGGAAGCGGCAGGGGAAATTGCAGATCAGCAAGCTGAAGCGCAATTGGATGGTAGCTTTGACGAATTAACAGATTTGGAAAAAATGATGCTTCATTGATGGGCGAATTGCGCATCGTCCCTGATGTAGATGTACTAACTTATTGGTGCCTGCAAGCAATAACCTCAAAAGGGCTGTTTGGATAAAAAGGGTTGTTTGGATAGTTATCTAATAAACTCGCAACAATTGATCTCGCAACAACGGCCTTACTATCGAACCCGTAACAGCAGGCCTTGACACTGGCCTTTGGCTGCCGCCACTTCAAGCTGTGACAATTCCTTATCGCTTAATTTCCCCGGGCTTGAAATCACGGTATGGCTATTTCCTGCCGATAGGGCCTCCCAGGTAATCCACAGCAGTGCCTGCGGATCCTGCGCATGAATAACCCGAATAAAGCGGGTATTTACCCCGTAAGACTCAAGAAAATCCTTGCTGATATTGTGTGGTGCAATCCAGGTGATCCAGCGATCCTTTGCGCTATTGCTCAAATAGGCAATCATTGGCAGTAACAACGAAAGCTGTTCTGGTGAATCACTGGTTAGCACAAGTTCTGTAACACCACTGCTAACACGCGTTTGCGCAGTTTGGGTTTGAGGCATAACACGAGCGAGATTAGTCACGGCGAATCACTCCTACACTTAAACCTTCAATACTAAATTCCTGGTCACGGGTATCGACCAGAATCACATCAAAGTCAGGGTTCTCTGGCCAGAGCTCTACCTGTGCGCGGTTTCCGGCGCGTTTGAAGCGCTTGACGGTTACTTCTTCTCCTATGCGTGCCACAACTATCTGGCCATTACGAACCTGATCGGTTTTATGTACTGCAAGCAGATCACCATCCAAAATGCCGGCATCCTTCATGCTCATACCGTGTACACGCAGGAAAAAATCCGCACTCGGCGAGAAGAAGCTTGTGGGAATGTTGCAGTAATCTTCTATGTGTTCCTGCGCCAGAATCGGGTTGCCAGCAGCGACACGCCCGATAATAGGAATACCCGCCTGCACATCTGGCAATTTGATTCCGCGTGACGCGCCGGGGATGATTTCAATGGCCCCTTTGCGCGCCAAGGCTTTGATATGTTCTTCAGCGGCATTGGCTGACTTAAAACCCAATATTCGCGCAATTTCAGCGCGCGTTGGCGGGTAACCTGTATCTTCCGCATAGCTGCGGATTAATTGCAGTACCTGTTCCTGTCGGGGCGTTAAGTCAAACATGATGCACTCCTGAATCTGTTTATTTGTACAGTGTCTGTGATTATATACAGTAAATTCACTTGTGCAATAGTTTTTCTGATTGCTGCTATTTCACTCGATTACCGTAGCGAATGGTGCGCAATTGACCTTGGCTAAAATAGAGGTGGGTCATGAACTTTCCTTTGCCGGGGTTATAGGTCCAGACATCTACCTGAGTGCAGCTTTGAATAGATACATTATGTTGAATGTTGTTGTCACCGTTTTGTATGCCCTGCGGCCCAGTGTTAATGGTGTTGGGTTCGCAAAAGCTGTCGGTGCTCGCCGGCTCCCCGCAAATCTCAACAATGTCGGCCTTGGTATCACCCGGGCTGGCAAGTTGTCCATTGCACCGCAGCGAATCGGCACTGGCCTTCTGGGTGAATGGGATAAAACAAAAAAAGAATAAAACAATATATTTGGCCATGATTTTTCCCTGTCTTTAAAGCTTTTAATCTAATCCCGTTGGCTGAATGCTGTCTGAATTAACTGCCTATTTTAAGTAGGAGTTTGTCGAGCAAACGATTCGGTAAAATTCGCTTCATGGCGCCAACCAAATAAGTGGGAAAAGTGACGTAGTAGCGTGCTTGTGGATGTGGAGATTCAAGCGCATGCAGCAGGCGCTTGATGACTGCCGATGGCTCCAGAGTGAAAGGTGTGGATGACTCTGCTTTTTCGAGTCGCTCTATCGCTTTGGTGTAGGTGTTTTTATGGCGACTTGCATCGACGTTGATATTTTCCCGTAGGGCTGCCAGTGCATTTTTGCGAAATTCACTGCGTATAGGGCCTGGTTCGATAAGCGATACAAATACACCGGTTCCCATAAGTTCAAGCCGCAGAGTATCGCTTATGCCTTCAATCGCATATTTGCTGGCGTTATAGGCGCCGCGTAGTGGCATGGCAGCCATGCCCAGAATGGATGAGTTTTGAATAATTCTCCCGTAACCCTGTTTCAGCATGACGGGGAGAATCAAGCCTGTCAGTTCGCACCAGCCAAAAAAGTTGGTATCAAACTGTTTGCGCAACGCCGCTATGGGAAGGTCTTCTATGGCGCCTGGTTGGCCGTATGCGCCGTTATTAAACAATGCATAAAGCTCACCGCTAGTGAGTACCATTAATTCCTGAAATGCTTTATTGATAGACGCAGAATTACTCAAATCCAGCATTAATGTTTCAAACCCTTCTGCGCTGAGGCGCTCCACATCTGTCGATTTTCTGCAACTTGCGATCACCCGGTAACCCCGTTGTTGCAGTGCTTTTGCTGCTTCATAACCTATGCCGGTTGAGGCGCCGGTAATCAAAATCGTTTTTTGCATAATCGTCACTTTTTGTTAAAGGTTTTTGTGGTCTGGCCGCTAGCTTATAGGACTGGCGAATGGTCTGGTCGATAACCTGTCTGCGCAGTTGCAATCGCAATAACCCGCGCTTTTTAGGCTGCAACAATTAAATGGTGATGTATGAATTCCTATTCTGCCGTAAATAGCTATGCCAGCGTTAAAGTTCATTCCGGTGTTGAATCTGCCTCTCCCCATCGCTTGATTCAAATGCTTTTTGAAGGTGCCTTGGAGCGTATTGCGCAAGCAAAAGGTGCCATAGCGCAAAAGCAATTCGCGCGCAAAGGGGAGTTAATAGGCAAGGCAGCGGCAATTGTTGGCGGGTTGCAAGGCAGTTTGAATGATAATGAAGGCGGTGAATTAGCGGCCAATCTAGACAGCCTTTACGATTACATTATTCGCCGTTTGACCCAAGCCAATTACGAAAACAATATCGAGCATCTTGATGAATGCGCGCGTTTACTCGGGGAGATTAAATCTGCCTGGGACGCCATCGCAAAAGATGTTTAAGGAGGCTGCAATGACTCTGCGATTAGTGCCTGAACCCGATTACACCGGCGAGTCTGGGGTAATGGCGATGCGATCCGTGCAGCGAGCCTTGACTGCAGCCCTGCAGCAGGAGGATTGGGAGCGCATTCGCCACCTGGACCGTATTTGTGTTGTGTTGATTGATAAAGTAATTGCTGCCAATCGCAGTGATAAAACCACGCTTATCCGCGCGCTGAGCGAGTTGAAGGGGGTTTATGCCGGGCTAATCGCCCAGTGCCAGCAGGAAGTGACCCTTCTGCATGCGACCTGATATTCATAAGCGCGATGCCAACAATTTGGCGAATTTCTCGCCACTCTGCTTTTTAGGCAAGCTACTCGCCAAAATCCATCTACCCTGCTAGCCTAAGTAAATTCCAAGGCTAACGGGTATTTGCTGTGTCTAACTACAATCCACAAGAAGCGCTGAAACAATATCAAAAACTGGGTATTGAGTCGGAAGTCAGCCATGCATCGCCGCATCGATTAATTCAAATGTTATTTGAAGGTGCACTGGGGCGCCTCGCGGCAGCTCAAGGGGCAATGGAGCGTGGCGATTTAGCCGTAAAAGGTGAGATGCTGGGTAAAGCCATTGGCATAGTGGGCGGCTTGCGCAGCTCCCTGGATATGGAAGCGGGCGAATTGTCCGAGCGGCTTGATCAGTTATACGAATACATTAATTTGCGCCTTCTGGAAGCCTCTGCGCAAAACGATATTGCAAAGGTTACCGAGGTGATTCAGCTACTCAAAACCGTAAAATCCGGTTGGGATGAAATTGCACCACAGGTCAGTAAGACCCCCTGATTCCAGTCTGTTATTCATTCCCGCTATTGTGTGATTCGCATAATTGCCTGACAAATACCGCGAGTGTTTGTCAGGCATTTTTTTGGCGATTAATTATTCAAAATGCTGGCTTTCTGATAAAACGCCAATAAAAATTCGTCATTAATTTGACTAAGTTCACGCTCTCTACTATTACTTACACCCATAAATCTTCTGCCATTTGTGGTTGCCAATTGCGCACCAGCGGTAAGTTGTTGGCATGAAATGAAAAAAGGTCTTGGGGTATGTGGCGTAACAACAAAGTTTTGGTGATTGACGATAATCCGTCACGTCGACACGATCTAAATGTGTTGCTGGAGTTTTTGAGCGAACCAGCATTAGTAACCAGCAGCGACAATTGGTTAGCTGCCGTAGCTGATCAAAATAATGGCGAAGATTATGTTGCCGTTTTTGTGGGCGACTACAGCGCCAGCAAACAGCAGTTATCACAATTACTCAAAGAAGTTCGCAACTGGAACGATGAGTTGGCGATTGTGTTAGTGGGCGAGGAAAATCAAAACGCCGACGCCACGCTGGAAGACACCTTGCGTTTTATGGTCATAGCCAACCTCTCTGTTCCTCCTACTTATAACAAACTGGTGGATACACTCCATCGTGCGCAACTGTACCGTGAAGCGCAATCCAACGGTAAGCGCCAACCCCAGCGTCGCCCTGTGCATTTATTTCGCAGTCTGGTGGGTACTAGTCGCGAAATTCAAAGTGTGCGTGAAATGATGGCGCAAGTTGCCGACAAAGACGTGTCTGTATTAATTACCGGTGAATCGGGCACGGGTAAAGAAGTGGTTGCGCGCAATTTGCATTACAACTCGCCCCGTCGCGATAAGCCTTTTGTGCCAGTCAACTGCGGTGCTATTCCGGCTGAATTATTGGAAAGTGAATTATTTGGTCACGAAAAAGGGGCGTTTACCGGCGCGATTAATTCCCGCGCCGGTCGCTTTGAAATGGCTGAAGGCGGCACCTTATTTTTAGATGAAATTGGTGATATGCCGCTCAACATGCAAGTAAAAATTTTGCGTGTTTTGCAAGAGCGCTGTTTTGAGCGTGTGGGCAGCAACAAAACCCAACCGGTGGATGTGCGTATTATCGCTGCTACTCATCGCAATCTTGAGCAAATGATTGAAGCCAATACTTTCCGTGAAGATTTATTTTATCGTTTGAATGTATTTCCCATCGAATTACCTTCGCTGAAAGAGCGCGCAGAAGATATTCCGCTGCTGATCAACGAGTTGGTATCTCGCATGGAAAGCGAACAACGCGGCTCAATTCGTTTTAATTCGGCGGCGATTATGTCGCTCTGCCAACATGAGTGGAGTGGCAATGTTCGCGAGTTGGCGAACCTGGTTGAGCGCATGGCGATTACCCATCCATTTGGTGTCATTGGCGTTCAGGACTTACCCGCAAAATATCGCCACGTGGATGTGGTCGAAGAGGATTTTGCCCATACACCGCAGCGCGGTTCTGGCGAAGCATCGGCAGGTGCAGGTTATGTGAGCATGAACGACACGCCGCTCCTGCCAGAGCAGGGTATTGATCTGCGCGAATACATTACCAATCTGGAAATGAGTTTGATCCAACAAGCACTCAACGATTGCGGTGGTGTGGTTGCGCGCGCGGCCGATAAATTATGTGTGCGCCGCACGACACTGGTAGAAAAAATGCGCAAGTACGATATGCAGCGCTAAATTAATTTTCAGTCAGTGAGTCATAAAAAAAGCCCCGCGCGGTAGTGAACCGGCGGGGCTTTTTTTTCACCTGCGTTTTATGTGGTGCGATTTATTGCACCTGCAACAAGATTACTTGGCTGTTTGCGGGCGGCGCTGTGATTGTGGTTTAGCGGCGCCACTTGCACTGCGGTTGCCCTGTGGGTTGCGTGGTTGCTGACCTTGGGGTTTGCGCGCGGCGCCATCTTTGTTTTTGTTGCCATTTTTGGGTTTTTGCCCCAGCGCGGTTTTTTTAGGTGCACTGCGACCATTACCGCTGCCTGCACCAATTGTCATACGGCGTCCCAACACAATCGGCTCGGGTTTGGCATTAGGGTCTGGTTCAAAACCGCTCACAATTTCTTTGTCGATGCTGCGTTTAATTAATTTTTCAATATCGCGCAGGAATTTATCTTCATCAATGCACACCAGTGATATCGCCACACCTTCGGCATCGGCGCGACCAGTACGGCCAATACGATGCACATAATCTTCCGGCACGTTGGGCAATTCATAGTTCACAACATAAGGCAGCTGGTCGATATCAATACCGCGCGCAGCAATATCCGTTGCCACCAAAGCGCGAATCGCGCCGCGTTTAAAATCTTCCAGGGCTTTAGTGCGTGCGCCCTGGCTTTTGTTGCCGTGAATGGCCGCAGCGCTAATGCCATCATCCTGGAGTTGCTCGGTTAACTTATTGGCGCCGTGTTTGGTGCGGGTAAAAATAAGCACCTGCTGCCAATCGCCTTTATTAATAATGTGCGACAACAGTTCGCGTTTGCGATTGCGATCCACCGGGTGTACCACTTGGGTTACGCGTTCAGAAGCGGTATTGCGGCGCGCTACTTCAATCAAGGTGGGCTGGTTTAACAACTTATCCGCCAGCGCTTTGATTTCGTCGGAGAAAGTGGCAGAGAACAGAAGGTTTTGGCGTTGTTTGGGCAGCAGTGCCAAGACTTTTTTAATGTCATGGATAAAACCCATGTCCAACATACGGTCAGCTTCGTCCAGCACCAATACCTCTACCTGACGCAGGCTCACGGCATTTTGGTTGACTAAATCCAGCAGGCGGCCGGGCGTGGCAACCAGGATATCCACACCGCCGCGCAGCTTCATCATCTGCGGGTTAATGCTCACGCCGCCAAATACCACGGTTGAGCGCAAAGGCAGGTATTTGCCGTAATCGCGCACGCTTTCAAACACTTGCGCCGCAAGTTCACGGGTGGGCGTCAGAATCAAGGCGCGCACCGGGCGGCGGCCTTGCGCCGTTTTTTCAGCGGGTGCTTGGCTTAATTTTTCCAGCAGTGGCAAGGTGAAACCGGCGGTTTTGCCCGTACCGGTTTGCGCACCTGCCAGAATATCCCCGCCTTTTAAAACGGCAGGGATGGCTTGTAACTGAATAGGAGTAGGGGTGCTATAACCTTGATCGGCAATAGCACGCAGAATATCGGCCCGCAGACCGAGAGTATCAAACGACATAAAGTTTTCCTGTTGCTCGGCCTCCCGCGTGGCGGGCAAGGTCTGGCGAGCTGAGATGTGGCAAACACACAGCGGTGTTTGGCAGCAGAGGAGGGCGACACTGACCTTAAGGGTGTCGCCGCGCATGGTACGCACTTGATGAAAAATATGCCAGTTAACTTTTGTTCAACTGTTGTGCTGACAGGATATCGCTAAGCGGCGTGCGGCTAAGTGCCACACAACCGCTGCCCAGCCATAGGGACAAAAGCCTGTGCCTGTGTGTTAATGAAGTGGAAGGGGACTGAGGTCATTTTAAAGCCGCTGTTGCGGTGGATGACAAAGTGTAGGTGGGGGCCGCTGGAGTAGCCGGAGCTGCCGGAGCGGGCGAGGGTGGTGCCGACGCTGACCTTGTCGCCTACTTTTACGGCGGCGGTGCCGAGCAGTATGTGGCCGTAGAGGGCGAAGGTGCCGTCGCTGTGGAGTACGCGCACGTAGTTGGCTTTATCCAGAAAAAACTGATCCACCCCGCCCATGTGGTAATCGTCTTTTACCGAGACTACAACGCCGGCGCGCGCCGCTTTAATGGCGCTACCTACGGGCAGGGCAATATCCACGGCGTAGCGGCTGCTGTCATTGTGGTGGGAGAACTTGCCGTTAAACGCTTGGGTGATTTTATGGCAGCCTTGGGTATCGACGGGCGGTGCGTAGTGCTGGTCGCTTGGGATGATGGTGTTATCGCCCAGTTGCCATTTGTATTTGAAGGGTTCGATGCTGCCCGCACTAATAAGGCTTGCTCCTTTAGCGCCGGCACAATTACCGGTGTGGATTTGGCAAGCTGCGCTGAGCGCAGCTCTACTTGGATGGGTGCGTGAAACGGGTTTTTAACCATTAACTGCTGTTGGTTTTTGGCTTCATCTTTGTGGACGTAAAACACCGGCTCCACTTTTTTGGCGCTGGTACTTTTGAGCTTGAGACTCTCTGCCTCGGTGTTTTTGGGTTTTTTGTCGGTGAAATGCCACTTGCCGTTGGCATCTTTGTATTTGTACACCTCGGCGGCCTGCAGGGGGCTAATCCCACTGCCCAGAACCAAAAGGGCGCCTAGCCAGCCCAGCAAGCGGGTGATTTGTGCTGATCTTGTTAATTGCGGTTGCATCTTAATCCCTTACAAAGTGCGTTTACTGACGCCCAGAGGCGAGGGTGCGTTTATACGCTATTGCGCCTGGGTGTTGGAAGCCAAGTCAGCCAATTGTTTGACTGCATTGCGTGGCGATTCTTCCTAACTAATTGAAAAATATATAAAAATAATCTTGGCACTGTGCTTGCAAATACCCTTGTACAAACGCCTGATAGCAACTCCAAGCGTTAGCTTATTGACGGTTTTGGAATGTGATTGGGTGAAATTGGCGATTAGGGGTTTTTATGACACAAGCGCTGTTAAACACTGTGGATGGTGCCGGTTTGAGCCTGGTGCACTCGGCAGATACGGTAAAAGTACCGGTGGGTGTGCTGGCAGCATCGCCGCTGGTTAAAGAAAAATTGCTGGCCGAAAAAGGTCAGGATTTAAAAAGCGCGTTTGTGTTGTTCGACCAGTTATCCAGCCAATTGGCGGATTCCTATCACCTGCTGGAAAACCGTGTTGCCGAATTAAATGAAGAGTTAAGCAGCCTGAGCGACCGCCGTTTGCAGGAATTGGCGGAGAAAGAAAAACTCGCCCACCGCTTGGAGAGCCTGCTGAATTTTTTGCCCGGTGGTGTAGTGGTGCTGGATTCTTCTGGTCGCGTTTCCGATTGCAACCCCGCCGCGTTGGAATTACTGGGCGAGCCATTACAAGGTGAATTGTGGCGCGAGGTGATTAAACGCAGCTTTGCACCGCGTCAGGATGATGGCCACGAAGTTTCCTTGCATGACGGTCGCCGCATTAGCATTCAAACCCGCAATTTGGGTGAAGACGGGCAAATTATTTTGCTCACCGATCAAACCGAAACCCGCCGTTTACAAAGTGAACTGAGCCGCCACGAGCGTTTGTCTGCACTGGGCAAAATGATGAGCGCGCTTGCCCATCAAATCCGCACGCCTTTGTCCTCTGCCATGTTGTACGCCGGCCATTTGTGCAGCGGCAAATTGGATGAAGTGCGTCGCCAACAATTTTCCGAAAAAATTCTGGGGCGCTTGAACAATATCGAGCGTCAAATTCAAGACATGCTGTTTTATGTGAAAGGCGAGCTGCCCTTGAACGATATGATCAGCGTGGAGCAATTACAAACCGAGTTGGCTGAAGCCATGGAAGTTCCGCTGCTGACAAGTGAATCAACTTGTGACTGGGTGATGAATTGCCGTGAGGAAATAATCCAGTGCAATCGCGATGCTTTAGTTGGCGCGGTATTAAATTTGGTGAACAACGCCATTCAAGCGGTAGAGCGCAAAGCGCATTTGCGTATTGAATTTAACAGCTACCCCAAGGCGCTGAATAATTTAATTAAAAACAACCCGTCACTGGATCAGGAAGCACCGCGTTTATGGATTCGCGTGTGCGACAAAGGCCCCGGCATGGCGCCTGAACTGCTCAATTCCGTGGGCGATTTATTTGTGACCACCAAAGCCCAGGGCACAGGTTTGGGCTTGAGTGTGGTGCAGGCGGTAGCACGCGCCCATCACGGAAAATTTTTATTGCAATCGACTTTAGGTAAAGGAACCTGCGCAAGCTTGTTAATTCCTTTTGCCACTTTTCAAACTCAGGGGAACTAATCATGGCCTTAGCATTGCAACAAGCTGGCTTTGAAAATGCGATCAACGTGTTGGTTGTGGAAGATGACAATAACCTGCGCGAAGCCTTAACCGACACACTGCAATTAGCCGATTATGCAGTGATTGCGGTGAGCAGCGCTGAAGAAGCGCTGCAGCAGTTGGCACGCTACAGCGACATTCGCATGATTGTGTCTGATGTGAACATGGGTGGTATGAGTGGCCATGAATTGTTGCGCTGCGTAAAGCAGGATTACCCGCAAATTCCGATGATGTTAATTACGGCTTATGCAAGCATCAGCGAATCTGTTGAGGCGATGAAACAGGGCGCGGTAGATTATTTGGTCAAACCTTTTGCGCCGCAAACGCTTGTGGAAACCGTAGCGCGTCATTTAGGTGTAGCGCAATTTTCGGGCGATGAACCCGTCGCTATGGCGCCTTCCAGCAAACAATTATTGCAGCTGGCGCAGCGTGTTGCTCAATCCGATTCCACGGTTTTAATTGTGGGTGAGTCAGGCACGGGTAAAGAAGTGCTGGCGCGTTATATTCACGATCACTCACCGCGCCGCAACCAACCCTTTATTGCGATTAACTGCGCGGCCATTCCTGAAAATATGTTGGAAGCTATGTTATTTGGCCACGAAAAAGGTGCCTACACCGGCGCGCACACCAGCAGCCCCGGTAAATTTGAACAGGCCAATGGCGGCACTTTATTGCTGGATGAAATTTCAGAAATGGATATTGGCTTGCAAGCCAAACTCTTGCGGGTGTTACAAGAGCGCGAAGTAGAGCGTTTAGGCGGCCGCAAAACCATTAAGTTGGATGTGCGCGTCATTGCCACCTCTAACCGCGATATGCGCAATGAAGTTGTGGCAGGAAAATTCCGCGAGGACTTGTATTACCGTTTAAGTGTATTGCCCCTGCAATGGGCGCCACTGCGCGACCGCTTGGAAGATATTATTCCGCTCGCAGAAAAACTCTTGCAAAAACACGCGCACAAACAAAATCGTCGCGGTGTGAATTTGTCGCCCTCGGCGCAGCAAATGTTGTTGGCTTACCCCTGGCCGGGCAACGTGCGCGAGTTGGATAACATTATGCAGCGCGCCTTAATTTTGCAGCCGGGTAAATCCATTCAAGCGGAAGATCTAGGTTTGGGCGGCGAGGGCAGTTATTCACAAAGCCCAAGTCACTACAGCCAAAAGCCCAATTTGTTGCAAGCCGCGCAAGCCATAGGCGCGCCGCGCGATGATTACGCTGCCGAACGCGTTAATGAATTTACTACGCCAGCATTTGCTAACCCCGCGTTTGTTAATAATGCTTATCGCCCCAGTCAATTTTCTGTCGGCGCAGTGAACAGTGAGCATTTGGCGCTGGTGAGCAATCAGCCGGTACAACATTCATCGCTGAATAACCCGGCCTTGGGTAATGATTTAAAACAGCGTGAATACGAAATTATTATGAACACCCTGCGCAACGAGCGCGGCAGCCGTAAAAATACCGCTGAGCGTTTAGGTATTAGCGCGCGCACCCTGCGCTATAAAATTGCGCGGCTGCGTGAAGAAGGTTATGAAATAACTGAGTGATAGCGGTTGGTTTTTGCTTAACAAATACCCGTCAATGAAAATTGACGGGTATTTTTTTATTTAATGATTTTTATCCAGGGCCTTTTATCTGGGGATTTTTATCCAGGGCTTTTTATCTTAGTAAGTGCTGCAGAGGCTAAGTGCCTAGTGCAGAAATTCAAATTCGTATTCGCAGGTCTCGCGGCGCAAGCGGCGCTCCTCCCATTTTTCTTCCAGTTTTCGGCGGCATTCCATATTGCGGCGGATTTTTTGTTTTTTGCTTTTGGAAACAACTACCTCAGCAATAAAACTGGCCATGGCATCTTCAATTATTTCCAACTCATGGTGCGCACTTAGCAGATTCATTTCTCTCTCCAGCAAAACAAAAGGAATAGATAGAACAAACGAAACGCAATCAGGGAAAGCGCCACTGAAACTATCCGGTTTCAATGACAATGCGATGAAATAAACACGACAAATTGATGAAATCGCTTAGAAACTGTACGCACTAAGGGCAAGCAATTGCCGAGCGGCAAATGTTGGCCTGCTTTGTGCAAAATCCCCAGTAATGATGAATAAATCGGGCGAAATGACAAATTATTGTCGCCCGTTGATTGAGTAAGAGGGTTTTATCATGGTGGATCGCGTAGACATTAGTCGGTTACTTGGCGATATGCGTGCGCTTAAAGCGCAAACCCAAGCCTTTCAGCGGCCGCAAGGTGTGGGTGATACGCCGCTTGGTATGCGCAGCCTGGGCGCACTGCCGGTAGAGGGCACAACCAAAGTGCCGAGCTTTGGCGATTTAATGACCCAGGCGGTGAATAAAGTGAATGAAACACAAAAGGCATCCAGCGCTATGGCAGAAGCTTACGAGCGTGGTGTTGCAGGGGTGGACATTACCGATGTGATGATCGCCTCGCAAAAATCCTCCGTTGCATTCCAAGCGACGGTGCAGGTGCGCAATAAGTTAATTGAAGCTTATCGCGATGTGATGAATATGCCGATTTAAGGCTTTATCGCGCCAGGTCTAATCACACAAATTTCTGCAGTCCACTGAATAGGTTTTTCACAAGGTAAATAATTATGGCCACATCCGCCGCACCTAATTCTGAAAAAGCGCCCGCGCAGTCACGCTTGGGTGGCGACTTTTTAGAGGGGCTCAGCAATTTAAATTTGCTGCGTCAAATTGGTTTGATGGTCACCCTGGCTGCCAGTGTAGCGATTGGTTTTGCCATAGTGATGTGGATGCAAGGCGACGACTATCGTCCACTTTACGGCCGCATGGATAATTTGGACGCGGCTAATGTGGTAGATGTGCTGGAGCAAAACCAAATTCAATTTAAAGTGGACCCCAGCAGTGGTGCAATTTTAGTCGCCGCCGATGATGTGCATATGGCGCGTTTAAAACTGGCGGAATTTGGTCTGCCCTCAAGCCCTGTGCAAGGTTTTGAGCTGATGGATAAAGAACAGCCTCTGGGCACCAGTCAATTTATTGAAAGTACACGCTACCAGCGCAGTATTGAAGGCGAGTTGGCGCGCACCATTACCAGCATTAACAGTATTCGCAGCGCGCGGGTGCATTTGGCGATCCCGAAAAAAACCGTTTTTGTGCGCGACACCGCTAACCCTACTGCCTCGGTGTTTGTGGAAGTATTTGCGGGCAGAACCGTGGATGCCGCGCAGGTTAAAGCGATTATGAATCTGGTCGCCTCCTCAGTACCCGGGATGAAAATGGCGGATGTGACCCTGGTGGATCAGCACGGCAATTTGTTATCGACCGGTGAAGAAAGTGCAGATTTATTGATGGCGGCCAAGCAACATCAATACTCCAAAGAAGTGGAGAGCAGCATCATCCGCCGCATTAACGGCATTTTGGAGCCGGTAGTGGGCGGTGGAAAATTCCGCGCAGAGGTAAGTGCCGATGTGGACTTCACCGCGGTGGAGCAAGCGGCCGAAACCTTTAACCCTGACTTGCCGGCGATTCGCTCCGAACAGACCCTGAACGAAACCCGTCGTGCTGGCGACCTGGCGGCGGGAATTCCCGGCGCGCTCACCAATCAACCCCCGGGTACTGCCGAAGCGCCGGAGCAAATTGATCCTGCTACTGGCCAGCCGGTTGCACCTGCCACCCCCACCAATAACCGCGAACAAGCGACACGTAACTACGAGTTGGATCGCACCGTGAGTTACACCAAACATCAGCAGGGCACCCTCAAACGTTTGACGGTTGCCGTGGTGGTTGACGATAAGATTGTTAAAAACGCCGAGGGCGTCGAGACTCTGGTGCCCTGGACTGAGGCCGAATTGGAGCGCTTGTCTATACTGGTACGTGACGCGGTAGGTTTCAGCGCAGTGCGTGGCGACAGTGTGAACGTGTTGAACTCACCTTTTGCCAACCGCGCGGTTGATCCTATGGCGGGTATGGACGCTGTGCCTTGGTGGCAGGAGTGGATAATCCCCAATATCAAATACATCGCCAGTGTATTGGTGATTTTGTTGATCGTATTTGGTTTGCTGCGCCCTATGTTTAAAAGCCTCGCCAAACAGGGCGGTGCGATTGCAGAAGAGGAAGAGGCGCGTCAGTTGGCGGCGCTGGAGGCAGCGGGTGCTGCCGGGTTGGACGGTATGTCTGACGAAACCGTTACCCTGACCGGCGGTCACGCGCTCATGTTGCCGGGGCCGGAGCAGGGTTACGAAGAGCAAATTAACGCAATTAAAGGCTTGATAGCCGACGACCCGGGCCGCGTTGCCCAGGTGGTTAAAAAGTGGATAAACCGCGATGACTGATGCAAACGATAAAGCGGTCGAGAAGGCCAAACTCAAGCTGCGCTATGTGGATCAAGCGGCAATCCTGCTGATGTCCTTGGGCGAGGCCGATGCTGCCGAGATTCTCAAGCACATGGGGCCAAAAGAAGTGCAGCGCATTGGCGGCGCCATGACCCAGCTGCAAAACGTGCAGCAGTCCGAAGTGCAATTGGTGCTCGCCAACTTTCTGGATGAAGTGCGTACCCTGACTGGCCTCGGTGTAGGTGCTGACAATTACATTCGCAAAATGCTAGTCACCGCCTTGGGCGAGGACAAAGCCAACAGCTTGATCGACCGAATCCTGATTGGTGGCAATACCACCGGATTGGACACCTTGAAGTGGATGGACGCGCGCTCGGTCGCCGATATGATCCGCAACGAACACCCGCAAATTCAGGCGATTGTGATCGCCTACCTTGAGGCCGATCAGTCCGCCGAGATCCTGACTTACTTCCCTGAAAAAGTGCGCCTCGACATTATGATGCGCGTGGCCTCGCTGGATACAGTGCAGCCCAGTGCGCTGCAGGAATTGAACGATATTCTGGAAAAACAATTCTCCGGCAATGCGGCCTCACAAACCAAAGCCATGGGCGGTTACAAGGTGGCGGCGGAGATTATGAACAACCTCGATGGCTCTATCGAAGCCGAATTGATGGAAGGCATCAAAGAGATCGACGAGGACATGGGCAACCAGATCCAAGACCTTATGTTTGTGTTCGACAACCTCAAAGACGTGGACGACCGCGGTATTCAGGCGCTGCTGCGCGAAGTGTCTTCCGATGTGTTGGTGGTGGCACTCAAGGGCGCCGACGACGAACTCAAGGAAAAAATCTTCAAAAATATGTCCAAGCGCGCCGCCGAATTGCTGCGCGACGATTTGGAAACCAAACCGCCCATGCGCTTGGCCGATGTGGAAGCGGCGCAGAAGGAAATCCTTATTACCGCGCGCCGTATGGCCGATGCAGGCGAAATTATGTTGGGCGGTGGTGGCGATCAAATGGTGTAATGGGCATATCAGGCTTTGGGCGACCTCAAGAAAGGGCACCTTGGCCTGACCATTTACCAAAACGCCACCCACACCAGACCCGGGAATCAGCATGTCGGATAACAGCCTACCTAATCGCATTGCCGCGGAAGATGTAACCCAAGTCACTACCTGGGTATTGCCACCGGTATCGGATAACGGCCGGGTGCTGTCCTCCGCCGAGAAAGAGGCGCGCGAACGCCGTGAGCGGTTATTGCGCCGCGAGCAGGAAACCATCGAAACCGTAGAAATAGCGGAAGAAGCTCCGCCACAAGTGGGCATGACCGCCGAGGAAATGCAGGCCATTTTTGATGCCGCAGAAAAAGACGGTTTTGAGCAGGGCCACAAAGAGGGTTTTGCCAAGGGTAATACCGAAGGTTTTGAGGCAGGGCGTCAGCAGGGTTTAATGGAAATGCGCGCACAATTGGTGGCCGAGCAGCAGCGTTTCCAGCGCTTGGCCAACGCTTTGCTGGAGCCACTTAACAGCCAGGACGATGACACCGAGCAGCTGTTATTGGATGTAATTTGTACCCTGACCCAGAGCGTGGTGCAGCGCGAACTGCTCACCGACTCCTCCCACATACTGGCGCTGGTCAAAAGCGCGGTCGCCGCACTGCCTATTGGTAGCAAAAATATTCGTGTCTGTTTAAACCCTGACGATTTGGCCGCTGTGGAAACCTACGCCGCCGAACAGCAACTGAATTGGCAGTTTTTTGGCGATAGTGAATTGCTGCCCGGCGGCTGTCGCATAGAAACGCCCGAAAGCCGGGTAGATTTTTCGGTATCCACCCGTTTGCAAACGCTGCTGGAGCAATTTGTTACCAAACAGCTGGCGGCCGGTGATGAAGCAGGGGACGAGGATGCTGTTGGCAATCAGCTTGGCGATCACTCCCCACTTGAACCCGGCAACGAGGCTTAATCATGGCCGAACGCCGTTCCATCCAATCCCGCTTGCGCAGTTACGCCCCGCGTAAAATTACCAGTATTGAACCCCAGGCCGAGGGCCGCATCACCCGCGCGGTGGGGTTGACCTTGGAAGCTGTTGGTTTGAATGTGTCGGTGGGGCGCCAGTGCGAAATCATCAACAACGACAACCGCCGTATCGAGGCGGAAGTGGTGGGTTTCTCCGGCGACAAGGTGTTTCTCATGCCCATCAAGCGGGTAGAGGGCTTGCAACCCGGCGCCCGCGTTGTCCCAGTGGCCACCCAAATGGGCATGCGCATTGGCCCGCAACTCTTGGGGCGCGTGGTTAACGGAATTGGTCAGCCGCTGGATGGCAAAGGCCCGTTAATTGGCGATGAGTTTCTGGATTTTAACCCCCGTGAAATCAACCCCCTGCAGCGCCACCCCATCAGTGAACCGCTGGATGTCGGTGTGCGCGCCATCAATGCGCTGATTACTGTGGGGCGCGGCCAACGCTTGGGGCTGATGGCAGGTTCCGGTGTAGGTAAAAGTGTACTCATGGGCATGATGACCCGCTTCACCACAGCTGATGTAGTGGTGGTGGGGCTGGTAGGGGAACGTGGCCGCGAGGTAAAAGAATTTATCGACCATATCCTTGGCGAAGAGGGCTTGCGCCGCGCGGTGGTGGTCGCATCGCCTGCGGATGATGCGCCGCTTATGCGCCTGCGTGCCTCCCAGCTTTCCAGCCGTATCGCCGAGTACTACCGCGATCAGGGGCTGAACGTTCTATTGCTGATGGATTCACTCACCCGTTTTGCCCAAGCCCAGCGCGAGATTGCGCTGGCAATTGGTGAACCGCCAGCCACCAAAGGTTATCCGCCTTCGGTATTTGCCAAGATTCCCCAGTTGGTGGAGCGCGCCGGTAATGCGGCCCAAGGGGAAGGTTCCATCACCGCGTTTTACACGGTGCTCACTGAAGGCGACGATCTGCAAGACCCGATTGCTGACTCGGCGCGGGCGATTCTGGACGGCCATGTCGTCCTCTCGCGCCGCTTGGCGGAGGAGGGGGTTTACCCTGCGATTGATGTGGAAGCCTCCATCAGCCGCGCCATGCAGAACATAGTGGATGATGAACACCTGAAAATGATGCAGCGTTTCAAACAGCTACTGGCGCGCTATCAACAAAACCGCGATTTGATCGCCATCGGCGCCTATACCCCCGGCGCCGATCCGGATACCGACATGGCCATTGAACGCTTCCCGCATTTGCGCGCGTTTATTCAGCAGGGTATTCGGCAGGGGGTGCATATGCCAGAGTCCATTGCCAACCTCAAAGCACTGCTCAAACCACCGGCCAACGCCAAGGGCACCAGCCCCTTGGCAGCGCAACATCGCCCCCGCTAATGCAAGTGAAGCACTATGGCTGAATCCCGCGCAAAACGTATGCAGGTGGTCTTAACCCTGGCGCAAAAGCAGGAGGATGAGGCTGCCAACAAATTAAGCCAGTTCCGCGAACAGCTCGCCCAGGAGCAGCGCCAATTGGTGGAGTTGCGGGATTATGCGACACAATATTTACATGCCCAGGGCGCACTGCGCGAGGGCATATTGGCGCATGAACTGATCAATTACAGCAGCTTTATCCACCGCTTGAATGAAGCCTGTACCGAGCAGGAAGCCAAGGTGGCGCGTATGACCAAGCTCTTGGATTCGCTCCAACAGCAGTGGCGAGTCAAACACCAAAAGCGTAAATCCATCGAGGAGTTGATTGTGCGTTTGCAACATGAGGACGAGCTGATTGCGGATAAGCGCCTGCAAAAAGAACTGGATGAGTTGAGCGCGCAACAATTGTTACGCCAGCGCGATACCAACTAATCGGGGATAGCCTGATAATTGGGGGATAGCCTGACCAGACAGGGCTTTGCCAACAGCTGCAATGAATAATTAAACTTTGGTAGTGAAAAATCAAATTAGCCTTGGTGCTTTGTTTTATGGTCTATCCTTAGCATGTGCAATCCTTGGCAAGCGCAATACCCAGAGCCGCGAGCGCTACCGGGTTGTGTTGGTGGAAATATCCGGACGTTTTTTGAAGAGGTAAGACATGGCGATCACGTCAACAGTATCCCCTGATGGCAATCAAGTCACTATATACATCCAGGGTCGCTTCGATTTCAGCTCCCATCAGGAATTTCGCAGCGCTTATGAAAAACTGGCGCAAGCGCCCATTCACTACCGTGTAGATTTGCAGGGGACTTCTTATCTGGATAGTTCGGCGCTGGGTATGTTGCTACTGTTGCGCGACTATGCTGGCGGCGAGCAGTCCAATATCCAAATAGTTAACTGTGCTCCCGATGTTAAAAAGATCCTTCTGATATCCAATTTCGAACAGCTGTTTGATATCCAGTAGTGTTATTAGCTGCCGTTGCGGGCGGCTTATCCGATGTATGGATGCGATTCTATGAATGATATGCGCCGCCTTAAAATTCTGGTTGCAGACGATACGGATACAGACCGCCTGATTCTTGAAAGTATTGTGCGCAAAGAGGGCCACACAGTGGTATCGGCGCGCAATGGTGTTGAAGCTATTGCTGTCTATGCCGCCGAAAAACCGGATTTGGTGTTGCTTGATGCACTAATGCCGGAACTGGATGGTTTTGGCGCTGCCCGCAAAATAAAAGAACTGGCCGGTGATGAACTGGTTCCGATTATTTTTCTGACTTCCCTGTCGGACACCGAATCGCTGGTGCAATGCCTGGATGCCGGCGGCGATGATTTTCTCTCCAAACCCTATAACCGGGTGATACTGCAAGCCAAGATCAAATCCTTCAACCGCATGCGCGAAATACACAGCACCATGCTCACCCAGCGCGATCAAATTGTGCAGTACAACAATCGCCTGTTGCAGGAGCAAACCGTCGCCAAACATGTGTTTGATAATGTTGCCCACAGCGGTTGTTTGAATGCGGGCAACGTCCGGTATTTTTTATCCTCCCTTGCGGTATTTAATGGCGATGTATTGGTCGCCGCCATGCGCCCCTCCGGCAGCATGATGGTATTGCTGGGCGATTTCACCGGTCACGGTTTGCCCGCGGCCATAGGTGCTATGCCCTTGGCATCTACCTTTTACGGTATGGTGCCAAAAGGGTTTTCCATGACCGATATCCTGCGCGAAATAAATGCAAAGCTAAAAAATACCCTGCCGGTGGGAATTTTTTGCTGCGCCACTATGATGGATATCAACTTCCGCAAGAAACACCTCAAAATCTGGAACGGCGGCCTGCCGGACTGTTTTATTTATCATCATAAAGACCGCCGTATCAGCGCAGTAAAGTCCACCCATTTGCCATTGGGGGTGCTTTCCAATCGCGCGTTTAAAGACAATTGTGAATATTTTGATTTGGAAAAAGAGGATCGTATTTTTGCCTGGTCAGATGGTATTCATGAAGCGCGTAATGCCGCCGGCGATATGTTTGGCGAAGAGCGACTGAAGGCTGTTTTTGACAAGAATCAGGAACCGGACAATTTGTTCAAGGAAATTATCGAAAACGTACAACAATTTGTTGGTAGCAGTGAAAAGGACGACGATCTCTCGCTGCTGGAAATTCGCATGGATGAGCCGGCACGAGTGAATGAATTTGCCCTGCATGCCAGTGATAAATATGGCAACTCGGAAATTGAATGGGCTATGCGCTTTGAGGTGAAACCAACCAGTTTTAAAGTGTTTGACCCGCTCCCCATGTTGCTGAATGTGTTGATGGAAGTGCCCAGTTTGCGCGCCTTTAGCAGTACGCTTTACACCATCCTTGCCGAGCTTTATACCAATGCGCTGGATCACGGTGTGTTAAAGCTGGATTCAGACCTCAAGTCCACGGCTGAGGGTTTTGCCGATTATTATCGTTTGCGCGAGGAGCGGATCAATAACGTCACTGACGGGTTTGTGCGCATTTATATCAACCACAAGACCAATGAAAATGGCGGCTTACTCAAAGTGCGTATTGAGGACAGCGGCGATGGTTTTGATCACAGCGGGCGCAGTGAGAACACCTTATCAACCTTTGGTTACAGCGGCCGTGGCATTGCATTGGTGGAGAAACTTTGTGGTAGGGTAACTTACCTGGGAGTCGGCAATATTGTTGAAGTTGAATTCTCCTGGGTGAGTGATGATTAGCCAGGCAATGACTAACCTATACCAGTGAGCGACACAATCATGGAACATCTGGACTACGAAACCCTTAATACACTGCGCCAGGTAATGGAGGAGGATTTTGGTTTATTGATCGATACATTCATTCAGGATTCCAATGATCGTATTGTGAAACTGCGTGAAGTGGTTGGCGGCACAGAGGCCGACCCTATTCGCAGAGCCGCCCACAGTTTTAAAGGGAGTAGCAGCAATATCGGCGCCTTGCGCCTGACGGCGCTTTGTCATTCTCTGGAAAAGAAAGCCATGACGAATAACCTGGAGCAGTTGGACCAGGATTTGTTAGACATAGAACAAGAATTCGCCCAGGTTCAGGAATTACTTCGTACTCTCGCCTAGCCACTTTGGCACCTCCCTTGCAAATCACTGCCTGAATAGAACCATTTTGTTGATCGAGCGGCAAAGCGTTGCCGCGGTCAGCTCAGGAGTGATCGATGAATAGCAGCAACCTTTTGGATAGTTTATTCGCTGCAGGCAAAACCAGCCCTGCGCCTAAAAAAAATACCAAGCAACAAGCATCCAACCAAGCGGCTGAAGGTTTTCAAAACGCTATGGCACAGGTACGGCCAAAAGTTGCCGCTCGTCCCACTCAAAAAGCACAGCCCCAGAGTGATACTGCGGTTACCCAAGCACGCAAAGAAATTCCACGAGCTGATTCCCGGCCAACCAGCAGCAATCGCCCGGAAAAGGCGCGCGATTCAAAACCGGAAACCCAACCGGCGGAACAACATAAGCATCGGCCAGCTGCAGATAAAACATCGATAAAAGATTCGCCTGTACAAGAGGAGTCAAACACCTCAGCAGATGACAATGTTTACGCAGAGCAAGGCAAGGGCGGTGATGCATCGGCAGTCGGCTCCACCGAAAAAGAAGGCTCGACAGATTCACCGCTGGAACAGCAATCACTCCTCCAACCCCTGGTTAGCCTGGATGTGTTATTGCCTCAAGATCAAAATCTGCCGTTGAACGAGGGGGCGCTTGTCAATGGATTGGTGGCTGATGCGGCAAGTCAGCTTGTCACCGATCTGAACCTGATACCAACTACTGAACTTGCATCCATTGCTGAGCCAAGCACTGAACTCAATCTGGATGGTTTATCCGGGCAAGAGCTGGCAGCCTTGTTAGTTCCCGAGTCTACCAATGGGGTGATCGCTCCTTCTGGTGTGCCCAATGCATTAGCAGGCTCTGGTGTGCCCAATGCATTAGCAGGCTCAGCTACTGCGAGTGCAGCAATAAATAGCGCACTGGGTTTGAATCCACTGCAAGGCATTGCGGCCGGTGCAGTGCTGCCGGAACCAGCCATTGAAGGGGAGTTGGCTTTTGAAGGAGAGCTAGCTTTGGCACCGGAAGCGGCAGCTGGCGATGAATTGTTGGCTGACAGTGACATTGGCGATAACCCGGATCTACTTCTGCTAAATGCCAAAACGGTGATGGCTAAATTGGCAGAGGCGAGCGCCAGTTCCTTGGATAAACCTGCTCCTGTAGCAGAACTGCCTAAAACCTTGTCTGCTACGGCGCCAGCAATCGAAACCCTGAGTCGTTTGGCCGAGGCCCAATCACCCACTGCACGTGGGTTTGTTGTGCAAACCGGTGTGCCTGTACCTATGGGGCAACCGCAATGGGGGCAGGGTGTGGGTGAGCGGGTTTTGTGGCTCGCAGCGCAAAATGTCAGTGCCGCAGAAATCCGTCTGGACCCGCCAGAGCTGGGGCCAATGCAAGTCAGAGTGAGCGTTAACCAGGAGCAAGTGAACGTCAGCTTTGTAAGCCCGCACCCCGCGGTACGCGATGCCCTGGATCAACAATTACAACGCCTGCGTGAGATGTTTTCCGAACAGGGGTTGAATTTGGGTAATGTTGATGTGTCGGATAAATCTTTTTCGCAGCAGGATCAGGAGCGCGACGAAACCGCACGTAAAGGCACTGTCACTCTGGATAACGAAGAGCTGACTCCCACCGCCAGTCAGATTGTTATGTCCAATCGTTTGGTGGATCACTACGCCTGATCCACCAATCAAACTTCACAAGGCTCATTCCATTCTCTTTCGCAAAGCTTCCATCCGCTGCTAAGCTTCCTAAGGCTATACTGGTAGGGCGATACTGGCATAAGTATTGCTCAACCCCCTTTAAGCCCGCTATTAGCCCAGCAAGTGACGGAGTTTTGACATGGCTCAGGCCCCCAAAAAAGCAAATGATGCCGGCGCTAACGCCGAAGCAGCCCCAAAGAAGAAAAAACTCCTAATGATGATTGGTGTGGGCGTTGCCTTGGTGGCGCTCTCTGTGGGTGGCACGGTTGTCGCGCTGAAAATGTTGGCACCTCCTGCTGAAGCGCCAGCCGAAACTGCCGAGTCCCATGCCACATTGGCACCAGCCGTGTATGTAGAGTTGGCTCCCAACTTTGTTATCAATTATTCCGTTGATGGTCGCCAGCGCTACCTGCAGGCATCAATAACCCTTATGCATCGCGATCCCTTGTTGGACAGTCTGTTGCAATTACACATGCCAGCTATTCGCAATGCCCTAGTGATGTTGCTCAGCAGCAAAGACTTTAATAGCTTGCAGACGCCCGAAGGCAAAGAGCAGGCAAAAACAGAAGCGCTGACCGTGATCCAAACCTTGTTAAAAAAAGAGCAGGACGCATTGGTGGCCAGCGGTGTTGAGGAAGGTTTAACGACTGCGAATATCGAACAAGTTTTATTTACCAATTTTGTAATGCAATAAGGAATCCGCCGTGCAAGATTTACTCTCGCAAGACGAAATCGATGCGCTCCTCCATGGCGTTGATGACGGCGATATAGATACCGAATCGGACGTTGAGCCGGGTACGGTAAAAACCTATGACCTGACCAGTCAGGATCGTATTGTGCGCGGGCGTATGCCCACGCTGGAAATGATTAACGAGCGCTTTGCCCGTTACACGCGCATCAGCATGTTTAACTTACTGCGCCGCACTGCCGATGTGTCGGTGGGCGGTGTACAAATCCAAAAATTCGGCGAATACGTGCACACGCTTTACGTGCCCACCAGCTTGAATATGGTGAAGTTTCGTCCGCTGCGCGGCACTGCACTGATTATTTTGGATGCACGTTTGGTATTTAAATTGGTGGATAACTTTTTTGGTGGTGATGGTCGCCACGCCAAAATTGAAGGTCGCGAATTTACGCCCACCGAATTGCGCGTTGTACAAATGGTGTTGAATCAGGCGTTTGTGGATTTAACCGAAGCCTGGAAGGCAGTGTTTCCTATTTCGTTTGAATACGTGCATTCAGAAGTAAACCCATCGCTTGCCAACATTGTTAGCCCCAGTGAAGTAGTGGTGGTCAGTACCTTTCATATTGAATTGGATGGCGGTGGGGGTGAAATGCACATCACCGTGCCTTACTCCATGATTGAACCCATCCGTGAAGTATTGGATGCCGGTTTGCAAAGCGACAGTGACGAGCACGATGAACGCTGGGAGAAAGCCCTGCGTGAAGATGTACTCTCTGCCAAGGTCGATTTGGAATGCGACATAGTTCGCCGCGATATTACCCTGCGCGACATAGTGGATTTAAAAGAGGGCGATATTATTCCGGTTGAATTCCCCGATTACCACGTACTCACCGCCAATGGCGTTCCCATGTTCAGAACCCAGCTCGGGCAATCCAATGGTTTTCTGGCATTAAAAATCAAAGAATTTATTGATCGCAGTAGTGCCTACAATATTACTGGCACTAAAGCGGAACAAATCGCAAATATGAAAGGCGAAAGCCACGCGACAAAAGGTGATAAAAATGGCAAGTGATGATATCGATCAAGATTCAATGGCAGACGATTGGGCCGCAGCGATGGCCGAGCAGGCTGAAGTGGATGAGGCAATGGCCAACGCTGTTTCATTTGATGAATTGAAAAGTGAAGCAATTAAGCAAACACCGGGCAGCCCGGATCTGGATGTGATTCTGGATATTCCCGTTTCTATTTCCATGGAAGTAGGGCGCACCTCCATTACCATTCGCAATTTATTGCAGCTCAACCAAGGCTCGGTGATTGAGCTGGATCGCCTTGCGGGTGAACCATTGGACGTATTGGTTAATGGCACTTTGATTGCTCATGGTGAAGTAGTGGTAGTGAATGAAAAGTTCGGCATTCGTATGACGGATGTTATTAGCCCTGCTGAGCGTATTAAAAAACTGCGTTAGGAAATGCCATGATCCCCGCACCGGTAAAAATGTTAACGCGAATCTTGTGTGCGGGGCTGTGCTGCTTTGCACTCGCCGCGTATGCCGATAGCACCTCAAGCAGTCAAGCTCACTCGGGTGAACAACAGGTCGCTGCATCCACAACGCCAGATTCCACAACAGCAACTTCAGCTGTCGCAAATTCATCTGTCACCAATTCATCGGCAACAAGCCCTGTAGCGGCTCCAGCAAGAGCGCAGGCAACGACAAACTCTACCTCGCCTGTGACTGCCACCAGTGTTGGCGGCGGTCGTCATTTGCTGAGTGTGACTGTGGCGCTGTTTGGCATTATCGGGTTGATTTTCGCCATTTCCTGGTTTGTAAAACGTTTTGGGCATGTGGGTTTTTCCCAAAACCAACACATCAAAATTATTGCAGCTATGCCCTTGGGAACACGTGAGCGCATAGTGTTGGTGGATGCCGCTGGCCAACAATTATTGCTAGGCATTACCGCGACCAGTATTACGACACTGCATAGCTTTAAAGAACCAGCGGTTTTCACTGAAAAGGATGATCGCACTTCGGATTTTAGTCGCAAACTCATGTCGATTTTGCAGCAAAAACCGGGCGCTGCGGGCGAAAACAATAACGATAATTCCGGTGTAAGGTAAGAGTTATGGCTAATTACTGGAATAAATATTTAACAACGCTAATGCAGTTAGTCTTCAGTGTGGTTGTGTTGTTGTCGGCATCTATTGTGACGGCACAAACCAATACCCCTAATGTGACTGACCCCGGTGCTGGCAGCTTGCCAATGTCCCAGGTGTCACCAAGTAATGTTGGCAGTTTGCCTGCTATTCCGGGTTTGCCTGCGCTTACGGTAAAAACCAATCCCAATGGCTCGCAAGAATACACAGTGACCTTGCAAATTCTTGCGATTATGACGGCGCTGACTTTTTTGCCAGCGCTACTCATGATGATGACCTCGTTCACGCGCATTATTATTGTGTTTTCTATTTTGCGACAGGCGCTAGGTTTGCAGCAGTCGCCCTCCAATCAAATCCTGATTGGGCTGGCGTTATTTTTAACGCTGTTCATCATGCAACCAGTATTCAATAAAGTGAATCAGGATGCGCTCCAGCCTTACATCAATCAGCAAATCGGTGCACAAGAAGCGCTGGCAAAAACGGCAGCGCCTTTTCACGCTTTTATGATCGAGCAAACTCGCGAGTCAGATATTTCATTGTTTATGGGTATTGCCAAACATCCTCCCATTGCGACACCAGAGGAGACGCCCTTTAGTATTTTGGTGCCGGCATTCATCATTAGTGAATTAAAAACGGCGTTTCAAATTGGCTTTATTATTTTTATTCCCTTTTTGGTGATTGATATAGTGGTGGCCAGTGTGCTCATGGCCATGGGTATGATGATGCTATCGCCCTTGATTATTTCATTGCCATTTAAAATTATGCTTTTTGTGTTGGTAGATGGCTGGGCCATGATTGTTGGCACTCTCGCCGCTAGCTACGGTATATGACGGAGGATTTATGTTAACCCCCGAAGTCGTGATGGATTTATTTGCCGAGGCATTTTATTTAACCATTCTTATGCTACTGGTCATTATCGGTCCCGGCCTGATTGTGGGTTTGGTGGTAAGTATGTTTCAGGCAGCCACGCAAATTAACGAACAAACCCTGAGTTTTTTGCCACGCTTGATCGTTACTATCATCACGTTAATGATTGCTGGCCCGTGGCTGTTAAATAAATTCATGGATCTATTTAACCGTTTGTTTTCCAGCGTTCCCAGCCTTATCGGCTAGCGCTGCTCCTTTCAGCACCGGCAACCTATGCAAGAATTGGTAATCAGCGACGCGCAGCTCATGCAGTTTATTGGCCAATACATTTGGCCGCTGTTGCGTGTGAGTGCTTTTTATTTCGCGGTTCCGGTTATTGGCGCCCGCACGGTTCCGGCGCGTGTGCGTATTATCCTGTCGCTATTTACGGTCATTATTTTGGTGCCGGTTTTGCCGCCTGCGCCGGTGATATCTTTTTTGTCGGCAGAAGGGTTTATGCTGATAATTCAAGAGGTACTAATCGGCCTTGCATTGGGTTTTTGTTTGCAAGTAGTCATGCATGTGTTTGTGCTCGCAGGTCAATTCATTGCAATGAAAATGGGTTTGGGTTTTGCGGCCATGAATGACCCGGCCAGTGGCGTGAGCGTGACCATTTTGTCGCAATTTTATTTGCTTATCTCCACCTTATTGTTTTTAAGCGTCAACGGGCATTTGGTGGTGCTGCAATTAATGGTCGATAGTTTTGCGACTTTTCCCATTGGTGGTGCGGGTTTAAATTCAGGGCACTTTGCCACTATTGCAGGCATGGGCTCATGGTTGTTTAGTGCAGCCCTGGTTATTACCTTGCCGTTATTTACTTCACTATTAATTGTGAATATGTCGTTTGGTGTAATGAGCCGCTCAGCGCCCCAAATGAACGTATTTACAGTCGGTTTCCCCATTACCCTATTGCTGGGTTTTATTCTCATGTGGTTTACCCTCGCCAACTTCCTGCCGGTGTATTTTGAAATTATGGAAGAGGGTATAGGTGTGCTGCGTACTTTGGTGACAACCCCTTAGATACCCCATAGCGGGCGAATAGGAGCGACTGATGGCCGAAGACGACGACAGCAGCCAGGAAAAAACGGAAGAGGCCAGTGCCCGAAAACTTGAAAAGGCACGGGAAGAGGGCCAGGTTCCCCGATCGCGTGACCTTACCACCACAGCGGTACTGATGCTGGCAGCCATTGGCCTGTATGTGTTTGCTGAATTCATGGGAAAAAAAATTATTGGTATCACGCGTGAAAATTTCACACTAACGCGTGCTGCTATCTATGACCCCAATGCCATGATTGCCCATTTTGTAGCGGCTATTTACGATGGGTTATTTAGTATTGCCCCCTTAATGATTATCTTGCTTATCGCCTCTATTGTTGGCCCTATTGCTTTGGGTGGTTGGAACTACAGCACTAAAGCCATGGAGCCAAAACTAAACCGTATGGACCCAATCGCCGGCATTAAACGCATGTTTTCGGTGAAGTCGCTGATTGAATTGTTGAAAGCCCTGGCGAAAGTGTTGGTGATTTTGGGTGGCACCATTTTTATTATCCAATTTTTTGCGCAGGATATTTTTCGCTTGGTTGACGAGAGTGTTCACAGTGCGATTGTTCACTCGTTGGAAATATCAATGCTTGCCACTATCGCACTCTGCGCTACCACAATTGTTATTGCCGCGATTGATGTGCCGCTACAAATTTTTGAATACAACAAAAAATTAAAAATGTCGCGGCAAGATCAAAAAGACGAATCCAAAGACACTGACGGCAAACCCGAAGTAAAAGGCCGCATTCGTCAATTGCAACGCGAAATGGCCCAGCGCCGCATGATGACTAACGTACCGCAAGCAGACGTTATCATCACCAACCCGGAGCACTTTTCTGTTGCATTAAAATACGATCCGGAAACTATGGAAACACCGCTAATGATTGCCAAGGGCGGTGATCACGTCGCCTTAAAAATCCGCGAAATCGCCAAAGCCAACAATATTGAAATTATCCAATCACCGGTATTAGCGCGCGCCATTTTTTACACCACCGAAGTGGATCAAGAAATTCCCTCCGGCCTCTACCTCGCCGTCGCCCAGGTACTTGCCTACGTATTCCAGTTGCGCAACTACCGCAAAGGCAAAGGCGAAAGACCGACATACCCCCGCAACATCAACGTGCCGCGTGACCTGCGTTATAACGCATCAGGTAAGGTGGATTGATTACTGTATTTGTGTAGGCGGTATTATCTTCAATTTCATTCGGTAGCTACTGTATAGCTGACAATTAATTGTGTTAATCAAACCCCAATCCATCTGGGTAACAGCCTCATAGCCAAGATGGATAACAGCACCACAAGCATGACGCGGATTTGGGTTTAACCTACATGCAGGCGCGGTATTATGATCCAGTGCTGGGTAGGTTTTATGGGAATGATCCGGTGGGGTATGTTGCCAAGAGTCCGGTTCATTCATTTAGTCGATACACTTACGTTAATAACAATTCATATAAATATAATGATCCCGATGGTGAGTTTGCACATATCGTAATTGGCGCAGCAGCTGGCGGGGTAATTTCGGGTATTGCCTAGGCTATGACTACCGATAACTTCAGCGCAAAAGATTTGGCGATTAACATAGCTTCTGGTGCTGCGGCAAAACCTGCCACTGCATTTGCTACAGTTAAGACAGCAGGAAATCCAGGTCTTCCGGTTAATTCTTTAAAAGGCAACACGTTTATGGTAGGAAAAACAGAGTCGACCTCTGTGACTAGCGAAAGGGTAAAACAAGGAGTACAAGATACTATTGAAGAATCAGTATCAGTCAAAATAGTTTGTCATACGGATTCGGAGTGTTAGCGCATGATTTTTAATATTGTCATTTTTGCCGCATTAATTTTTTTTGGTAGAGCTATCTTTGCTGGAATAAAAACAGGAGTTCTTCATTCAACTTATGGTGAAGCAATGACTGTACGAAAAAGTGAAGGTGTAGCTGGTTTTTATTTTATTTTATTTTTGTATATAGCCATTTGGATATGGATGGCTTATTTATTGGTTGCCGAAATAACTATTTTTTCCTGAAATTGAAAAATTATTCCAAGTCCCGGTCAGTTCACTGCCCGGGGTTTTGCTTTTATGATTGTGATGTTGAGTTATCCCTCTGTCGTCAATACCAAACCCCCGTGCATCACTCCGCCGTCAACACCAAACAGCCTTGCATATCGATGGTGATCACGGGTGGGTTGATAGTGAATCCCGCTTGTTTCAACTAGTGTCGTACAAGGCACAGAATATTTCACCTACGCCAAAGCGGGCACCTTTCTTCATACCCAAAAAACAAATGGCGTTAATCAAAACTACATTTATCTGGGTAACAGCCTCATAGCCAAGGTGGATAACACCACCACAAGCTATGTGCACACGGATCATTTAGGTTCGGTAGTTGCTGAATCGAATAGCGCAGGGCAAATCACCAAACGTTTCCATTACAAACCCTTTGGTGAGACCCTGGAAACCCAACAGGATGATGTTGGCTATACTGGCCATAAGCATGACTCGGATTTGGGTTTAACCTACATGCAGGCGCGGTATTATGATCCAGTGCTGGGTAGGTTTTATGGGAATGATCCGGTGGGGTATGTTGCGAAGAATCCGGTGCATTCGTTTAATCGGTATGCGTATGCGAATAATAATCCGTATAAGTACATCGATCCGGACGGAAAAAATGGTGTTATCCCCAGAATGAGTCAAATGAATGCGTTAGCATCTTCTTCTCAGCAAACTCCCCAATCTGTACGAGCAGCTATTTTTGCAGAAGAACATAAAGCTCAGGCAAGCTTTAAGGCAATGAGCCTGCACGCAGATACGTTATCTGTTGTAGCAATTGCAACAGGTCAGGCGCAGGCAGCTATTCCACTAAGTGTTGTGTCAGCGACAGCATCTGTTGTAGCTGATAGCATTGATTTCACATCAGATCAGGATTTAACAAAAAAATCTAATGAAGCAACTCTCGTAGAGGGGGCTGGTTATGCTGCGGGAAAGGCTGCTGAAAATGGAGTGACTGCTGCTGGAGAGGTGGTTGGTACTTTGGGTTTTAAAGGAAAAGTAGTAGAAAGAGTCATAGATGTAGCGGCTGAAGCTACAAGTCAGAGTGTTTCCGATACCTTAAAAGACGATTATCTAAAAGATTAATCAGTAGTTTTTATAAAGGCTTTTTATGAAAGATGATTTATTAATTCATGTATATCTAGAAAAGAAGTTCTTGCTAGTATTTCGATTGCTCATGTTTTTTATTGTTTCGTTATTTTTATGGACTGTTTACGAGGCTTTTGACAATGGCTACGTTGAGACAAAGGGGAATAAAGAATTAGAGGGATCATTGATATTTTATTTATATATCCTAAAGCAACTTGTTTTTGCTGGTTTGTTTATTTGGCTTGGTACTGGCGGTGCAAGAGATAGGATGCATAATGATAAAATTGAATAATTTTGACAGTGACCTCAATCTTTGAAAATGCCCCCGACCCCTGATTATTTCAACTTGTCGGGGGTTTTTGTCTTGATGAGTATTTGATTTGTTCTCCCTCCGCCGTCAACACCAAATACCTGTGCATTACACGAATGGTCATGGGTTATTAATGCTGAATCCGGCCTGATCCAATTGGGTTATAGCTAGAGCATTATGCTTGTTACTGCCAAAACATCCCATTCAACAGCATGGCGCAATGAATTTTCGAGGGCGATTCTTTGGTTATTTGGTGGGCAAAAACCAACGCTCGCAACAGAGTAAAAACGCTTTTTTCAAATCGGTACACTTCTTGCGATAAGCACTGGTAAATGATTTCACCGTCAAGAATCCGTGCTTATGGCTCTTCCTTCGTTCAATCAGCTCAATAACTTTAATGGCAAAGCGGCGCTTGGCTCCTTGCGGGGTATGGGGCGTGGCAATTTGGGCATTCCTATTTTGCTACTGATGCTGTTGGCAATGATTATTTTGCCCATCCCGCCGTTGCTGTTGGATATGTTTTTTACTTTCAATATCGCGCTGGCACTGGTGGTGTTGCTGGTGTCAGTGTATGCCATGCGGCCGCTGGATTTTGCGGCTTTCCCGACAATTTTGCTGATTGCGACTTTACTGCGCCTGGGCCTGAATGTGGCATCTACCCGTGTGGTGTTGCTGGAAGGGCATCAAGGTGGCGATGCGGCCGGTAAGGTGATTGAAGCCTTTGGGCATGTAGTGATTGGCGGAAATTTGGCGGTGGGTATAGTGGTGTTCATCATTCTGATGATCATCAACTTTGTGGTGGTAACCAAGGGTGCCGGGCGTATCTCCGAAGTGAGTGCGCGTTTCACCCTGGATGCTATGCCCGGTAAACAAATGGCAATCGATGCCGATTTGAATGCGGGTTTGATCGATCAGGATCAGGCGCGTACCCGCCGGCAGGAAGTCTCGTCTGAGGCTGATTTTTACGGCGCTATGGATGGTGCGAGCAAATTTGTACGCGGCGATGCGGTCGCCGGCATCATGATTATGTTTATCAACATCTTTGGCGGTCTTGCCATAGGTATGGCACAACATGATCTTCCGTTTGTTGAGGCATTTGAGAAATACACCATCCTGACGATTGGTGATGGTCTGGTCGCACAAATTCCCGGGCTGTTGTTATCTGTGGCTTCTGCCATTTTGGTTACCCGTGTTAACAGTTCCCAGGAGATGGGGGCGCAGGTTGTCGGTCAGATGTTTACCTCTCCAAAAGCGCTGGCGGTTAGCGGCATCATGATGTTGGTGATGGGTGCTATACCCGGAATGCCGCATCTGGCATTTCTTGGATTGGGATTTATTTGCGTTGGTTTGGCCTACTACATCCACTGGCGCAAGCAACAGCCTGCCGCGGTGGAGGACAACTCGTTTATCCCCGCCGGTGCACGCTTGGCCGGAGAAATGCCCACAGGTGGTGGTGCGCCGGCCGGTGCGAGTATCGCGCCACAACGCAGCGCGCCGGCGCTACCGCCTGGTACACCTGAATCGCCTGAACTGGGTTGGGATGATGTACAGCCAGTGGATGTCATTGGGCTGGAGGTTGGTTATCGCCTCATTCCGATGGTGGATAAAAACCAGGGTGGTGAATTGTTGGGGCGTATCAAAGGCGTTCGTAAAAAGCTGTCACAGGAAATGGGGTTCCTCATTCCCTCGGTGCACATTCGCGACAATCTTGACCTGAATCCAACCGGTTATCGCATCAGTCTCATGGGGGTATCCATGGCGGAGGCAGATGTTTACCCGGATCGTGAATTGGCGATAAATCCGGGGCAGGTGTTTGGCTCGCTGGATGGTTTAAAAACCAAAGATCCGGCGTTTGGTTTGGATGCTATTTGGATTAACCCCAACCTGCGGGAGCAGGCGCAAACCCTGGGTTATACCGTGGTAGACCCGAGCACCGTGGTGGCGACCCATCTCAATCAAATTCTGCAGCAGCATACCTTCGAACTGCTGGGCCATGAGGACGTACAAAAACTATTGGATATGCTGGCGAAGACTTCGCCCAAACTGGTGGAAGAGCTAGTGCCTAATACCATCAGCATTAATGTGCTGCTGAAAGTCCTGCAGAACCTGCTGCGTGAGCGGGTGCCTATTCGCGATATTCGCTCCATCGCCGAAGCTTTGGCGGGCAGTGGTATCAAGAGTCAAGATCCCGCCGCTTTAACCGCCTTGGCGCGGGTAGCACTCTGCCGACAAATCGTCCAAAACATCATAGGAAACGAGCGAAACCTGCCTGTAGTAACGCTTGAGCCGGGTTTGGAACAGTTATTGCTAAATACCGTTCAACAGGCACAAAAAGCTGGCGCTGACGATAGTGCGTTTATCGAACCCGGCTTGGCGGACAGGTTGCAGCAGTCGCTGATTACCGCGGCCCAGAAGATGGAAATGGCGGGTAAGCCGCTGGTGTTACTGGTTGCTGCACCTCTGCGTCCCATGCTGGCGCGCTTTGTTCGTCATAGCGTCCCCGATATGCGGGTTCTGGCTTACAACGAAGTGCCTGACAACAAACAAATCAGTATCGAAGCCAGCGTAGGTGCTGACAAAAATGGCTGATTACCTTAGTGCAATTTAATGGTTAACCAGGTGGCCCACCCCGGGCGGGAGTTGAATATGCAAGTCAAACGTTTCGTAGCTGCCGATATGCGCCGTGCGTTGGAATTGGTTCGCCAGGAGCTGGGGCCAGATGCAATTATTCTCTCCAGCAACCGTATCCCTGAGGGAGTGGAGTTGCTGACTACCATGGGTTCGGATTACGAGCTGAAACAGCTTCAAACCCGTCCGTTTTCCGAGGCGACTTTTGCCCCCAGCGAGCCATTGCTGAGTGATGGCGATTTATCGCCACGGGTTTTGGAGCGCCAGCCTGCGCGTAAAAATGTGGCGCCGGTAATCAGCCAGATTCCCGATCACCCCAACGCCGGTAAAACCGGCGCTCAACTGGCGGACGATATAGAGCGCGCGCATCAACGGATGATTGCGGCCCGCAAGGCAGAGGAATCTGCCAAAGAATTTTTGGTGGGTAAAAATACGGTGGTAAATGCTGGAATTCCGCGCCATGCCTCTGCGCCGGCGGCATCGCCCAAAAAAGGCATGAGTGCTGCGGAGCGCTATCCGCTGGTTGATCCGGCGCCGGCACCTGCCGCCAAGACCTTAACCCCTGACTCACTGTCATTTCGCGATGCCTTGCTCAGCAATACCCGCAGTGTCCAGGATCAAAAAATCGATGCGTTGCTCACTGGCAATCACATCGCCAACAACACAACCAAGCCCACCGTTGCTCCAGTGGTTTCCGCACCGGATGTGCTCGATCAAAACGCCCAATTGAGTGAGTTGCAAGCGGAAATCGCCGATATGCGATTACTGCTGGAGCAGCAGCTGGATCGTTTGACTGGTCAGCAAACCATCGCCAACGACTCCCCCATACTGGCAAGTATTGCTCGTCGTCTGGAGCGCCTGAGTTTGCCAAAAGAAGTAATCGCCAAAGTGATTAGTGCTTGTACTAAAACCAAAACTCTCGGTGAAGCCTGGCCGGACGCTCTGGCCAATCTGGCCCATCAGCTGCCAGTGAATGGCCGTGATATTGTCGATCAGGGCGGTATTTTTGCGTTTGTTGGCCCCACTGGTTCAGGTAAAACTACCACTATCGGAAAGCTGGCCGCGCGCTATGTGCTGCAGCATGGCGCTGACAAGGTGGCGATTATCACCACCGACACTTATCGCATTGCGGCTCACGATCAATTGCGTTCGCTGGCGCGTATTTTGCGCGTGCCGGTGCGTGTGGTCGATGAAGCTAACCCACTGGATGCAGTATTGCGCAGCTTGCGTCACTGCTTATTGGTGTTGATCGATACGGCAGGTTTCCGCCATGGCGACCCGCATTTAAAGGCCCAGCTGAAAGCCTTGGCAGATCAACCGCAAGTGAAAACCTATCTGGTAATGTCATCCAACAGTCAGGCGCAAATGCTAAAAGCCTCGGTGCATGCCTATGGTGCTGCGCGCTTGCAAGGGTGTGTGCTGACCAAGCTGGATGAAACCGCTGGCATTGGTGAAGCGCTGGGCGTGGTGATGCAAAGCCGCCTGCCGATTGCCTACACCACCGATGGTCAGGACATTCCCAAAAATCTGGAAGTGGCGCGAGCACACCAGTTGGTGGCCCGTGCTGTCGCTTTGCTTAAAACGACAACAGCAACGGCGGTTTCTTAACCAGTAAATCTATATAAGCCCATGATTTTAGCGGTGAAACTGAAATTTATCGGATCTTTTTCCAATCCCTATCTATACTCAGTTCACCAGTGGCGCGCGACAAAAAGGTCGTAATACTGAACAGCGGCCGCGCTTAAAAAGAATATGTTTGGAGTTACCTGTAGATGAGCCAAGTGCGACCCGTTCAAGTTATCGCCGTGTCCGGCGGCAAAGGCGGAGTAGGCAAGAGCAACATTTCCGTCAACCTGAGTATTGCCTTGGCAGAATTGCGTCGTCGGGTGGTATTGCTGGATGCTGACTTGGGGCTCGCTAATGTCGATGTATTGTTGGGCATTCGTGCAACTCACACACTTGCCGATGTTCTGGCGGGAACCCATTCGCTCAGTGATGTTCTGGTCACCGGCCCCGCCGGCGTAAAAATAGTACCCGCTTCATCAGGCGTGCAACGCATGGCCGAATTGAGTAGTGCAGAGCACGTCGGCCTGATCAATGCGTTTAACGAATTGTCAGATCAAGTGGATATTTTGGTGATAGATACTGCTGCCGGGATATCCGACACGGTGGTGAGTTTTGTGCGCGCCGCCAACGAAGTCATTATTGTTGTCTGTGATGAGCCATCCTCAATCACCGACTCCTACGCCCTCATTAAATTACTCAACAAAGAATATGGAATGCAGCGCTTCCGGGTTGTTGCAAACATGACGCGCACCCAGCAGGAAGGTATGAATATGTTCAACAAACTGAATACCGTTTGTGAGCGTTTCCTGGATGTAACCCTGCAGTTTGTTGGTCAAATTCCGTTTGATGAAAACGTGCGCAAAGCTGTGCAAAAGCAAAAAGCGCTGTTGGAATTTGCGCCCAATTCCAAAGCGGCGGTAGCAATTCGCGCACTGGCTCAAGCCGTTGATAAATGGCCACTGCCTTATTCGCCCACCGGGCGTTTGGAGTTTTTTGTCGAGCGGTTATTGCAGGCAGCAAACGCGCGTTAATAAAGAATAGTGTGCCCATTTGCCGGTTTCGTTGCGGCGAGTGATATCGGTGAGTTGCCGGTTGTAAACAGGTGAGGCGAGGGTGCCAGTAGTGACGGCAGTTTCTGCCAAACAGAAGGTGTTCGATGGCCGCAGTCAATGGTTTAGCCATGTACGATAAAAAGACCTTGCTCGATGCGCAAATCAATATCGAAGATTTCGCTCCGCTGGTAAAGCGCATCGCCTACCACATGATGCTGCGCATGCCTGCCTCAGTGCAGGTCGATGACCTTATTCAAGCGGGCATGATTGGTTTAATTGAAGCCTCCCAAAAATACGATGCCTCCCGTGGCGCCAGTTTTGAAACCTACGCAGGTATTCGTATCCGTGGTGCCATTGTGGACGAAATGCGTCGTGGTGATTGGGTTCCACGCTCTGTGCACCGCAATGCGCGCCGTGTGGCCCGCGCTGTTGCCGTAGTAGAGGCGCGCACCGGGCGTGATGCGAGCGATGCGGAAGTCGCCGCTGAGTTGGAGGTATCGCTAGAAGAATATTTTGAAATGCTGCAGGACGCCAACGGCAGCCGTCTTTTCAGTTACGAAGAAACCTTCGGTGAAGAAGACAGCAATATCGATGCGTCTGAACACAGCAGCGCCTTTGCCAGCCCATTGGAAGGTGTACAGCGCGAAGGGCTTAAACGCGCGTTGGCCGATGCTATTACCCAGTTACCTGAACGCGAGCGCATGGTGCTAGCGCTTTATTACGATCAGGAATTGAATCTGAAAGAGATTGGGTTGGTATTGGGTGTTAGTGAATCCCGTGTTAGCCAAATTCATAGCCAAGCGGCCGCTCGCTTGCGCAATCGGCTGGGCGGTTGGCAGCCCACATAAGTTGAGCAAAAAGTAATCGCTCTGATCGAATTAGATTAAAGTCTGAGCGCTCAGGTGCTAATTAGTCTGTAAATACAACAATTTGCGCTATTATTTGCAGTAAAAGTTGAAGATTTACGCGCCGTCACTGGCTAGAGCTTCAACTCCTACTAGACTATGAATTAACAAAATTCCCTTCTGGGTTATTGGAGGTTGCGTTGGATAAGAATATGAAAATCCTGATTGTTGATGACTTTTCAACAATGCGGCGGATCATTAAAAACTTGCTGCGGGATTTGGGGTTTTCCAATACCCACGAAGCAGATGACGGTGTCACTGCTTTGCCCATGCTTAAAAATGGCGATTTCCAATTTCTGGTGACTGACTGGAACATGCCTGGCATGACCGGTATTGACTTGCTCAAAGCGGTGCGCGCTGATGAAAAGCTCCGCACCTTGCCAGTACTTATGGTAACGGCTGAAGCCAAGCGCGATCAGATCATTGAAGCGGCTCAGGCGGGAGTAAATGGTTATGTAGTCAAACCTTTTACTGCACAGGCGCTGAAGGAAAAAATCGAGAAAATTTTTGAGCGGGTTGGATAAAACCGTCGATTGAATAATAAATAAGGCGTCGCCATGGCATCAGAAACCCAAACATCCTTCAATGACGAATTTGTCGTCGAATTGAGAGAGTGCGCCAAGTTGCTTGCAGAAAAACTGCAAAGTAACCAAATCGAAGAAGCATCGATTTTGATTCAGACGATTACCCAGTCGCGCGACCGACATATCTTTCAATCTGTTGGTCGTTTAACACGCGGTTTGCATGATGCGATTGTCAATTTCAATGTTGATGCAGATTTAAGTAAAGAACCGCCCAAAATTGAAAATTCGGATATCCACGACGCTTCAAACCGGTTGAATTACGTTATTGAATTAACGCAAAAAGCCGCTGAAAAAACCATGGATGTGGTAGACGAAGCAGCCCCTATTGCGATGAACCTTGGCCAAGAAGCCAGCAGTTTGCGCAGCGAGTGGGCGCGACTAAAGCGCCGTGAAATGAGCGCAGATGAATTTCGTCAGCTCTATGAGCGCATGGATGTTTTTTTAGGCCAAATGGTTACTGGTACTGAACAGCTCGGCAAAAACCTGCAAGACATTGTGCTTGAACAGGGCTTTCAGGATTTAACTGGCCAGGTCTTAAAACGCGTTATCGGTTTAATCAATGATGTTGAAAAAGATTTAGTAAGTTTGGTGCGAATTGCCGGGCAGGTGGAAGAGATCACTGGTCTTGGTAATGATCGTGAAACCGTCGCACACGATATGGAAATTATGCACAAACGTAAAACTGAAGCCGAAGGGCCACAAATTAACAAAGAGCGGGCAGATGTAGTATCCGGGCAAGATGATGTGGATGACTTGTTATCCAGCCTTGGTTTTTAAACTGCAGGTCACTCGAGGAAAGTTGAATGAGTTTTGGTGATGACGAGGATATCCTCCAGGATTTTCTGGTAGAGGCAGGCGAAATTCTCGAGCGCCTCAGCCAGCAATTGGTTGACCTGGAGCAGCGCCCGGAAGATAAAGATTTGCTCAATGCGATCTTCCGCGGTTTTCACACTGTAAAAGGTGGTGCTGGTTTTCTGGCGCTTACCCCCATGGTGGAATGTTGTCACCTCACCGAAAACCTGTTTGATATTTTGCGTAATGGCAAACGCGCTGTTACTTCGGAATTAATGGATGTTGTGCTTTCCGCATTGGATATGGTGAACCAGCAGTTTGAGTTGGTATCCCAACGCGAGGAGTTGCCACCCGTAGACCAAGGGTTAATTGCTGCACTGGAGCGCCTGGTTTCTTGCGAAGATCTACACGAAAGTGAAGCATCCGAAACGCCAGCAGAGGCAGCGGCGCCAGAGCTAACGAGCCATTCTGATAATTCTATTCAGCACCACTCCGAGTCCCAGCCTGCGTCGGGCGACATCACAGATGCAGAATTTGAACAGCTGCTTGACGCCATATCCGGTGCGCAACCAGCAGCCAGTTCTGCCAGTGCGACATCCTCACACGAGCCTGCTCCCACAGCAGTTGCCAGTGGTCATGATGATATTTCTGAAGATGAGTTCGAGGCATTACTCGATCAATTACATGGCAAAGGCAAGGGACCAGGTATTCAAACCCCACCAGTCGCCCCAGTTGCTGCAAACCCGGTAGCGGCAACGGCAACAACAGCTTCTGGTGATGAGATTTCAGAAGACGAATTTGAAGCTCTATTAGATCAGCTGCACGGTAAGGGCAAGGGGCCAGGCATCAATGCTGCTCCTGCGCCAGTTGCTGCAGTCTCTAGCCCCGCCCCCGAGGCTACCAGTGGGGCAGGCGACCTGATTACAGATGATGAATTTGATGCGTTACTTGACCAGTTGCACGGTAAGGGTAAGGGGCCGGGTACGGCTGCAACTGACAGCCTAAACACTCCTGCAGCCGCGTCATCGGCGCCAGTTGCCAAACCAGCAGCACCAAAAACTGCCCCCAAACCCGAGTCAAAACCAGAAGCGGCTAAAGCAGCGGCGCCAGTGCCGGCGGCTAAAAAAGTCGAGCCCGCCAAACCCGCCGCTGTCAGTGCCCCAGTCGCCGCACCTGCGGTAGATAAAGAGGCTCCTGCAGTGGAGACCACCGTGCGTGTGGACACCCAGCGCCTCGATGACATTATGAATATGGTGGGCGAGCTGGTTTTGGTGCGCAATCGCCTGGTGCGCTTGGGTAACGGCTCAACCAATGAAGCCCTGGCAAAAGCAGTGGCCAACCTGGATGTTGTGACCGCGGATTTGCAAACATCCGTGATGAAAACCCGCATGCAGCCAATCAAAAAAGTGTTTGGCCGCTTCCCGCGTGTAGTGCGTGATTTGGCGCGTAGCCTGCGTAAAGAAATTAATTTGGAATTAGTGGGTGAAGAAACCGATCTGGATAAAAATCTGGTGGAGGCGCTTGCTGATCCACTGGTGCATTTGGTCCGCAATTCGGTTGACCATGGCATAGAATTCCCCGATGTGCGCGAGGCTAATGGTAAGCCTCGCGTTGGTCAGGTGGTGCTTTCTGCAGAGCAAGAGGGCGACCATATCCTGCTGTCGATCAGTGATGACGGTGCGGGTATGGATCCGGTGAAACTGCGCCGCATCGCCGTAGAAAAAGGCATGTTCGATGAGGATACCGCTAATCGTTTGTCCGACACCGAAGCCTACAACTTAATTTTTGCTCCCGGTTTTTCCACCAAAAAAGAAATTTCCGATGTGTCCGGCCGTGGCGTCGGCATGGATGTCGTAAAAACCAAAATCACCCAACTTAACGGCACGGTGGAAATTAAATCCGAGTTGGGAAAAGGCACCCGTTTTATTATCAAAGTGCCACTGACTCTGGCAATCATGCCCACCTTGATGTTTATGCTTGGTCAGCAAACCTTTGCGTTTCCACTGGTCAGCGTGAATGAAATCTTCCATATGGATCTGACCAAGAGTCACATAGTGGATGGACAGGACTGCGTTGCTATTCGCGATCAGGCGATTCCACTTTTCTATATGAAAGATTGGTTAGTAAAAAACGCTTTTGGTCATCGTCCTGATAACGCACACGTAGTCATAGTTACTGTGGGCTCGCGTCGTGTGGGTTTTGTAGTGGATCAGTTGATTGGCCAAGAAGAAGTGGTAATCAAACCTTTAGGCAAAATGCTGCAGGGTACGCCTGGCATGGCGGGTGCCACTATTACCGGTGATGGCACCATTGCGCTGATTCTGGACATTCCAAGTTTGTTGCGTCGCTATGCAAAAGGTTCTGCCGGCTGGGGGCATAGCTAATTTATTGAGTGCCATGGTGGTACTGGTTAGGCGATTTAATGCGGCCTCTTCGTCTATTCTTTTTAAATATTTTCCCTTGCGGAGCGCGATAGATGCCTTTCCGGGTATTAGTAGTTGATGATTCCAATTTCTTTCAGCACCGCTTGAAAGACATTATTAATGAGCATCCGGAATTAAAAGTTGTTGGCATCGCAAGTAATGGGCGTGAAGCTATCGATAAAGCGGCGGAATTAAAGCCGGATATCATCACCATGGATTTTGAAATGCCGGTGATGGATGGTGTTACGGCAATAAAACACATCATGTCTAACCGCCGCGTGCCCATTTTGATGTTTTCGTCGCTCACCTACGAAGGCGCTAAAATTACGCTGGATGCCTTAGCGGCGGGTGCTCTTGATTTTATCCCCAAGGATTTTGCCGAAGTCTCGCGCAATTCCGAAGCACTTAAGAAAAAGCTGCACGAGCGATTAATCACGCTGGCTGGTTCAGGTAGCCGGCCTGTACCCCCTGCTGCGGTCACATCGGTTCCTTCGTCTACATCGGGCACTCCAAGTATTAACTCCTCATTCAAACCCTTAAGCACGCCTGCACCCTTACCGCGTGTTGCACCTGTGGTTACCGATGAGCCAGTACGTGCATCCTCGGGGTCTGATTCCTATCGCCTTAAAAATAAACCCAAGCTCCTTGTTATTGGCGCCTCTACAGGCGGGCCGGTTGCGCTTGCTGAAGTATTAATGGCGCTGCCAGCTAATTTTCCGCTGCCTATAGTGCTTGTGCAGCATATGCCGGAAAATTTCACCAAAGCCTTTGCGGAACGCCTTAATAAGCAGTGTCATATTCGCGTTCGCGAAGCGGTAGACGGTGACCAACTGCAACCGGGTCTTGCATTGCTGGCACCCGGCGGTAAACAGCTTATGCTGGATAAGCGCAATGGCGGTTCAGTGCGTGTTTTGCCAGACGACGAGCGTGTGAATTACAAACCCTCGCTCGATATCACCTTTGGGTCTGCTGCCAACAATTATGCAGACAAGGTATTGGGCGTAGTGTTAACCGGTATGGGGTCGGATGGCTGCAACGGCGCACGGCTATTAAAAGAGGCCGGTTCATCACTCTGGTCACAGGATGAAGCCAGTTGTGTTATTTATGGCATGCCCATGGCGGTAGCTCGCGCTGGGTTAACTGATAAGGTGCTAAGCCTCAAGGATATAGGGCCGCGCTTGGTGAAGGAGCTTATGTGATGGATTTGCTCAGTATTATCGGCGTCATCCTCGCGTTTGCCGCCATTATAGGGGGCAATTTTTTAGAGGGCGGAGGCATTGGGACTCTGGTCAACGGGCCGGCTGCATTGATTGTATTGGGTGGTACTTTTGGTGCGGCCATGTTGCAGACATCAAAAGTAAATCTACGCCGTGCATTAAAAATTGTTAGCTGGGTTTTTAAGCCCCCCTATGTTCCTTTCAAGCAAGGTATAGCGAATATAGTTCGCTGGGCAGCGGCGGCACGCAAAGACGGTTTGCTGGGTTTGGAGGAAATTTCCGAGCGCGAAAAAGATAAATTTGCCAAAAAAGGTTTGCAACTATTGGTGGATGGTAATGAACCAGAAGTAATTCGCCGCATTCTGGAAACTGATTTGATAGTGAATGAGCAGCGAGATTTTGACGCAATTAAATTTTACGAATCCATGGGTGGCTATGCGCCTACCATTGGCATTATTGGCGCCGTTATGGGCTTGATCCATGTGATGAACAACCTCGCAGACCCAGCGACTCTTGGGCCTGGAATTGCTATCGCTTTTGTGGCCACAATCTATGGTGTTGCGCTTGCGAATTTAGTGTTTATTCCCATCTCCAATAAACTACGCATGTGTGTGAATGAAAACTCACAATACCGCGAGTTAATTATTGAAGGCATTATCGCGATTGCTGATGGTGAGAATCCGCGTTCTATTGAAATGAAATTAAACGGTTATTTGCACCCGCTTAACTGACCTTTGTTTATGTGAGTAGTGCGCTTATGGTTCGCCGCAGACGAGAAGATATTCATGTCAACCACGAGCGCTGGCTGATTTCTTACGCAGATTTCATCACCTTATTGTTTGCATTTTTTGTGGTGATGTATTCCATTTCCCAAGTGAATGACAGCAAGTACCGCGTATTGTCCGATACCTTTATTGAAGCTTTTCACCTACCTACAGATTCTCAAGCCAACAAAGAGCCTTCTGATCAAGTGGCGCCCGCTGCCGATTTGATTTCGCCTATCGATATGGGGAAATCTACCCACGATGTGGAGCAAACAGACGAAGTGCCGCCACAGATTGTCGATAGCAGTCAAAATGCTGTTAAGCAACTGGTTCCGGCTGAAACAGCTGACGCAGCAGTCAAAACCAGCGATGAACTGACGCAGATTTCCGATTTGGTTTCTGAAAAGTTTGCCCCGCTCATTAGTGATCAGGTAATTCAGGTTTCAAGCAATGAACTTTGGCTGCAGATAGAGTTGAAGGACAGTATTTTATTTTCATCAGGCAGTGCCGATACCAGCGAACAGGCGCGACGGATTTTTGATGAAATCGCCGCAATTCTCGCTGGCTACTCCAATCCGGTTCAGGTGGAAGGGTTTACCGATAACGTGCCAATCAACAGTCCCAAATATCCCACGAACTGGGAGCTCTCTACGGCGCGTGCCAGTGCGATTGTTAAACATCTTGCGGCGAAGGGGGTGGCGCCTGAGCGTTTATCGGCTGTTGGTTATGGTGAGTACCAACCCAAGGTGCCTAACGATTCGGAGCAGGGCAGGGCGCAGAATCGCCGTGTTGCCATTATGATTGCCAAGCGCAAAATGGATCGTCCCCGTGCATCACTGGAGGCTACAGCCAGCTCCACTCCAACCAGTTCTTCTACATCCAGCGCTGCTGTTGTTATTTCGTCCGGCTCCAACCCCGTGAATTAATAGGATTTACTTGCTTCGTCCCCTCTCGTTTATCAAAAGCCTGCCGCTATAAAGTAAAAGCTCGGTTGTTAACTTGCAGTTGTTGCCTGCTGGGCAATACTTAGTTTTCCTTGATTAAAAAGTGATCTTTTCTGCATTGGCATCAAGGTGAATAAAGGCGACAATTGAATTATTTGTTGTGTTACCTAGAGGTGCATTCTGGCAATAGGCATAATCTTTGCTTTTGTCGCTGTAATGAACAAAGTGACTGGTAATTGACGCCGGTGAGGGTTGAATTGTGCGTGTGATAGCGATAGCAAACCAAAAAGGCGGTGTGGGTAAAACCACTACCACAGTTTCCCTGGGTGGCTTGATAGCGGCTACCGGGAAGCGTGTGTTGCTATTGGATATAGACCCTCATGGTTCCTTGTCCACCTATTTTCGTCAGGATCCTGACAATCAATTACTGAGCAGTTATACCTTGTTCCAGGAGCGCAAGAGTCTTACGCGCGAGTCTGTGTCCCGTTTGATAGTGGCAACCGATTTTCCCAACATCAGTCTGATCCCTTCGGCTACCGCTCTCGCCACGCTTGAACGCCAAGCCATAGGGCAGGACGGCATGGGGCTGGTGTTGAGTCGCGCCTTGGCACTCATCGCCAATGACTACGACTACGTACTTATCGATACACCTCCCTTACTTGGTGTACTCATGGTGAACGCTTTGGCCGCCTGTCAGTATTTGGTGATTCCGGTACAAACCGAATTCCTTGCTCTCAAGGGCTTGGAGCGTATGGTAAACACCCTGAACATGATGTCTCGTTCGCGCAAAAAGGCGCTGGATTACACCATAGTGCCAGTTATGTTTGATCGCCGGACCCAAGCGTCGGTAACCAGTTTGCGCACCATTCGCAATACCTATCCCGCACAAGCCTGGCCTGGTCATGTACCCGTCGATACACGCTTTCGTGATGCCAGCAAAGCGGGCATACCTCCGCATTTGTTTGATCCTGCGAGCCGCGGCGTGGAGGCTTATATTGCGCTTTGGCATTGGCTGGAGAAAAAGATTCGTGCTGATGAACTGCAACAAGTTCAACCAGCCACTATGACGCTGGTAAACAAGGCGGGTGTGGTGTCGTGACAAACCGAAAAACGCCTGAGGGCGATATAGAGTCACCGGATGCGAGCTTGAGTCATTATTTTGATGACTTGCTCGGTATAGGTGATGTAATTGGTGAGGCGATTGCGACGATGGAATCGCAGCCTGTTTCGGTTGCTGCCAATGCGGGATTGGCGCGTGTAGTGAATTTGCCGACAAAAAAAAAACCATCGGAAAAACCTCTCAAAAACTCTGCAGGTGTTGGTTCCAAACCAAGAGCGCTGACGAAATCTGATACCAAAAAAACGCTGCTTGCCGATCCTGTACAAACACCAGAGCAAAAGCAACAGCTGGAAAAGTTGCTGCAATCGGTGAGCGCACAGTTACTGGTTGAGGCCCCGGTGGTTGACTCGCCCAAGGTGGCAATACCTGTTGCGCTCGGCACTGAGTCCAAAACACACTTCGTTGTTGATGAAAATGAAATTCAAGAATGGGACATAGGCACACCCGACGAGGTGCCTGTGGACGTCGGCACGGATCTGGCGTCCGGGCATCTGCAAGTTGCTACTGAATCTCATACCGGTTTCAAAATGGACGGTTTGGAGTGGCTTGAAAATGGTAGGCCGCAGTGGGCTCAGTCGCGCTTTGATGTGCTGTTGTTTAAGGTTGCTGGTCTAACTTTGGCCGTGCCACTCATCTCACTTGGGCAAATACAGCCATTAACAGATGAATTGACTCCTTTGTTTGGTCAGGCGGATTGGTTTATGGGCCTGCAACCGACGCCTGCTGGAAAAATTCGCACAGTGAATACGGCTAAATTTGTGATGCCAGAGCGTTACGATGACTCTTTTTTGCAGACCGCTAAATACGTAATGTCTATTAACGGTGTCCCCTGGGGGTTGGCGGTAGACTCGGTAAACCAACCCATCACCTTGCAGCCCGAGGATGTAAAATGGCGTAGTGATCGAGGCAAACGCCCCTGGTTGGCTGGAACGGTTAAGGACCATATGTGTGCCTTGCTGGATATCCCGCGTATTGGTCAAATTTTGGTAGAAGCAGATAAAAACTTCGTATCGGCTTGATCGGTTTTCCTTCCAAGCTTGAAAGTCTATGAGCCTCGGCTCACGCAAACAAAAGTGGCATGAGAAAAGTCATCGGCTATAGTTATAGCGACATTTACATGATCTACTGCCGCGTTGGCAGTGAAGAGGAATATTAAACATGGCAACTGATGCAGCAAAAAATAAAAGCACTGACGATCCCATATTGCAGTGGGTAACTTTCCGTCTGGATGGAGAGACCTATGGCATCAATGTAATGCAAGTGCAGGAAGTGCTGCGTTACTCGGAGATTGCTCCTGTGCCGGGCGCGCCCTCCTATGTGCTGGGTATTATCAATTTGCGTGGTAATGTGGTGACGGTTATCGACACCCGCCATCGCTTTAACTTGTCCAGTGGTGAAATTACTGACAATACCCGTATCGTGATTATTGAAACAGATCGTCATGTGATTGGCATTTTGGTCGATAGCGTTGCTGAAGTGGTTTATTTGCGTCAATCTGAAATTGAAATGGCACCGAATGTGGGGAACGAGGAGAGTGCAAAATTCATTCAGGGTGTATGCCACAAAAACAATGAGCTGTTAATTCTGATTGACCTGAATAAATTGCTGACCAGTGAAGAGTGGTCAGAGTTGGAAGATATTTAAATTTATTCTCCCTTGATTGGCCTTTGCCAATGAAGGGAGATTTTAGAGACGTATTCATGACACTGCTGGAAATTGGGCTGCTCATAAGTTTAGGGATTGGCTTGCTTGCCTTGGCTTGTGCATTGGTTAGTTTGCGTCGTGTCCGCTTGCAGGCGAGTGCGACTGAAAAACTGATGCAGAAACTCATGCGTGAAGTAGCTGCTTCGAGCAGTGGTTCAGTGGGTATGGGCCAGCGTTTATTAGCGATGGAAAAGCGTCTGCAATCAGAGAGTAAAAAAACGGAAAAAATCGATTACTACAATGACGATGAATTCCAGCCTTACTCGCAGGCGGCGCAAATGTTCAAAATGGGTATGGATTGCGAAGAGGTTGCGCGGCGTTGCGGTTTATCGCGCGCCGAAGCTTCATTGTTGGAAATGATGCAAAAGTCGAGTCGATAATCACTTCGTTTTTGTTATTACTCTTTAGCATTTAATGAATTGCTACATATAAACACAAAAGGCGATCGATGGATCGCCTTTTGTGTTTTTCCGGGTCAGCAATTTAAGTGCTGCTTATTCAGTGGTGAAATTGAAATGAATTGCCACTGATGCCAAGCGAGTCATCGCCCAATAAATACACATAGGCGGGCATTAATACATCGGGGGTTTTAACAGTATCGGGATTTTCAGCAGGATAGGCGGCGGCGCGCATTTCAGTGCGAGTGGCGCCTGGATTTATGCTGTTAACACGAATTCGCGTGGCGCCCTCCAGCTCGTCGTGCAGGGTTTGCATTAAATTTTCTGCCGCCGCTTTGGATGCGGCATAAGCTCCCCAAAATGCTCGCCCTTTAAAGGCAACACTGGAACTGGTAAATAATACGCTGGCATTTTCGGCGCGCTCCAGCAGTGGGAGCAGTGCTTGGGTCATCATAAATGGTGCGTTGGCATTAACTTGCATGCAGCGTTGCCAGGCACTGACTGAGTAATTGCTAATCGGCGTGCGCTCGCCTAAATCAGCTGCATTGTGTAGCAGGCCATCTACACGTCCAAACGTATCTTCAAGCGCATTACACATATCGTCGTAATCTTTTTCTAGCGCACTTTCAAAATTGATGGGATAAATGGCTGGCTGTGGGTGGCCTGCTGCTTCAATTTCATCGTAAACCGCTTCCAGCTTGCTCATGGTTCTGCCGCATAAAATGACAGTCGCTCCGCAGGCGGCAAAAGTTTTGGCAGCACAGCGGCCTATGCCTGCTCCTGCACCGGTGACAATAATAATTTTGTTCTGTAACGAATCAGGTTTTATGGCGTAATCGGGTGGAATATTCATAACAGTTCTTCGCTCAATAATCAGGCTCTGGCAGTCGTTACTTACAGATATTTTTCAATAATAGGCCAGATTTCATCAGCATGATTTACGCTGTAATCTGCATTCCAATCGGTTGGGTTTTCGTTGATGTCGAGATAGCCATAGGTGGCTGCAATGGTGATGCTACCTGCATCTCTTCCGCAATCGATATCGCGTTTGTGATCACCAATATAAATAATTTCTTGCGGTGCGCAGCCCAATTGTTTGCTTGCAAGGTGTAAGCATTCAGGATCAGGTTTACTGCGAGCGACATCATCGGGGCAAATAACACTGACGGGTGCTGGCTGAATCGCCAGGGCAGACATAAGCGGCAGGGTGTAAGCCGCTGGTTTATTGGTGGCAATTCCCCATGCAATATTTTTGCTAGCCAGGTTATCCAGCAATGCTTGAATGCCCGGGAAGGGTTGGGTGTAAACCGCGATATGATCCAGATAAAGCGCCAGTAACCGCTCGCGCAACCGCTCAAATTGTGAATGGCTATCGTCAATTTCAAAAGCCAATTTGATTAAGGCTTTTGAGCCATTGGATACACCGGCTCGTATGGTTTCCGGGCTCAGCTCGACCAGTCCTTCTTCGGCTCGCAGTTGATTAACCACTACTACAAAATCAGGTGCGGTATCCAGAAGTGTGCCGTCCAGGTCAAACATTACTGCACGAATTTTTTGCTTCATTATTCGCCGACCTTTTTGGCGTGCACCAAATAATTTACGCTCACATCGTTGGGGTTTAACTTGTAGTGCTTGGTGAGCGGGTTATAGGTCATGCCCGTTATGGTTTGCAATTCCAGCCTAGCAGCGCGCAGCCACTGTGCCAATTCAGACGGGCGAATAAATTTGCTGTATTCATGGGTGCCTTTAGGCAGGAGTTTCAATAAATACTCCGCACCAATAATCGCGAATGCATAGGATTTTGGATTGCGGTTGATGGTTGAGAAATAGACATCGCCGCCAGGTTTTACCAATTGCGCGCAAGCTTTTACCACGGATGCCGGATCAGGTACGTGCTCCAGCATTTCCATACAGGTGACGACATCAAACGCCTCTGGCATTTGTGTGGCTTTATCCTCGGCGGTAATTTGCTCGTAGGTTAATTCCACGCCAGTTTCCAGTGCATGCAGGCGCGCAACTGCAAGTGGCGCTTCGCCCATATCTATACCTGTTACCGAAGCACCACGTAGCGCGAGCGATTCCGCCAGAATGCCGCCTCCACAACCCACATCAATTACCTTTTTTTGTGCGACCGGCGAGCGCTGGTCAATAAAATTAGCGCGTAGTGGGTTAATGTCGTGAAGTGGTTTGAATTCGCTGTTTTTGTCCCACCAGCGACTGGCGAGGGCTTCAAATTTTGCTATTTCAGCGGTATCGACATTGGCCATAAATTGTTCCGTCTGTCTGAGGGTGAGTTATAAAGGTTCGATAAATCCAGCGGCGTTAATTAATTGCGCGCGCTAATTTGTTTACGCCACCAATTGGCCTTGCCAAGAATCTCGCGTTCATTGAGGCTGAGCAAAACCCGGTTGGCGAGAAGGCATTTCCCCTCTACCCAAACATGGGTAACTGCTTGTCCTGCATGGTTGTAAACCAGTTGTGAGGCGGGGTTGTAAAGCGGCTGCATGGTTAGTCCTCCCAAATCAACGGCTGTTATGTCTGCTGCTTTGCCTACCTCAAGGCTGCCTATAATTTCGTCCAACCCCAAGGCCTTGGCTCCATTGAGTGTTGCCATGCGCAGGGCAGTGTGGGCATCTACCGCGGCTGCATCACCGGCAATGGCTTTAGCCAGCAGTGCTGCCGTCTTTAATTCGCTGAATAAATCCAGATCATTGTTACTGGCTGCGCCATCGGTCCCCAAGGCGACATTCACGCCGGCTTTGAGCAGTTTATCTACCGGGCAAAAACCGCTCGCTAATTTTAAGTTGGATTCAGGGCAGTGGATCACATGAGCGCCGGATTCTTGCAAGAGTTTGACATCAAGCCCGTCAATTTGGGTCATGTGTACGCATTGGGTTAGGGGGGATAAGAGCCCCAGGTCCATCAAGCGCTGACTCGGACGGCGACCATACTGTGCGATGGAGTCATTCACTTCCTGTAGCGTTTCATGCAGATGGATATGAACCGGTATGTCCATTTCTTGAGCGAGTACCGCGATTTTCTCAAGTGGTGTGTCCGAGACTGTATAGGGAGCGTGTGGGCCAAAGGTGATGTTGATCAGGTGATTGCCGCGGAAGTTGTCGTGCAGGCTCAATCCTTTACTGAGGTAATCGTCCGGCCCCATGCCCCAGGCGGTGGGGAAATCAAAAATCGGAAAAGCCAACTGGCAGCGAATCTTGGCATCCAGGCAGGTCTGCGCGGCTTGCTCAGGGTAGAAATACATGTCGGCAAAACAAGTGGTGCCACTTTTAATCATCTCTGCAAGCGCAAGCTCAGTGCCGTCGCGCACAAAATCCTCACTCACCCAGCGGCTCTCGGTGGGCCAGATATGATCATTGAGCCAGTTGTGCAGAGGTTGGTCATCTGCATAGCCTCGCAGCAAACTCATGGCTGCATGTCCGTGGGCGTTAACCAGGCCGGGAATTAGCACTTGGTTGCCAAGGTTTAACGTTTCTTTGGCGATAAATCGCCGATCTGCCTCTTCTTGCGGTGCCAATGCAACAATTTGCCCCTTATCTATAGCGATTGAGCAGTTTTCCAGCACCCGATTGGCAGGTACTACAGGGATAATCCAGCGCGCTTTGATTAGCAGGTCGATGTTATTGGTGTTCACAGCATGGCTCGGCATAAAGAGGCTAAATAACTTGGTAATCAAGGAAAAAAGGCGGCCAGTATACTGCAATGGGGGCTGCTATCGATGACTGATTCCAGCCTTGTGCCAGAAGGCAAAAACTCTTGTGATTTCATAGGGAAAGCAAATGCGTGGAGTGCCTATGTGTCGGTTTTTATGCTACCATCGCGCCCCTGAAATAAGCCTTAGGCGCATTTTTAGCCACTTCCTTAGTGTTTTTGGGTGGCCCGCTACTAGGGTAGCTGTTTTTGCTTTTAACGATTCAGCGCCGTGATAGGGCCTATCCGCCGAATTACCCGCTACCAGCAATCACCATAACCAAAGCTTTAATAAAAAGGAAAGCTGTCATCCCATGGTCGAATTCGCCAAAGAAATATCACCCGTAAGTATCGAAGACGAACTCAAGCAGTCATACCTGGATTACGCCATGAGCGTGATTGTAGGGCGTGCCTTGCCCGATGTGCGCGATGGCTTGAAGCCTGTGCATCGCCGTGTTCTGTTTGCGATGAGCGAACTCAATAACGATTGGAACAAGCCCTATAAAAAGTCTGCCCGTGTGGTGGGTGATGTAATCGGTAAATACCACCCTCATGGCGATACGGCGGTATACGACACCATCGTGCGTATGGCTCAACCTTTCTCCCTGCGCTACATGCTGGTGGATGGTCAGGGTAACTTCGGTTCGGTGGATGGCGACCGCGCGGCGGCTATGCGTTATACCGAAATTCGTATGGCGAAAATCGCCCACGATTTATTAGCGGATCTGGATAAAGAAACCGTCGATTTTGTACCCAACTACGATGGCACCGAACAAATTCCAGCGGTTATGCCTACGCGTATTCCCAACCTGCTGGTAAACGGCTCATCCGGTATTGCTGTAGGTATGGCGACCAACATCCCACCACACAACTTAAAAGAAGTGGTGCAGGGCTGTTTAGAGTTAATTAATAACCCGGACATCACCATTGATGAGTTGATGGAATTTATTCCGGGGCCAGATTTCCCTACGGGCGCGATTATTAATGGGCGTGCCGGTATTGTTCAGGCCTATCGCACCGGCCGTGGCAGCATTATTGTGCGCGCCAAAGCGGAGATAGAGCGCGATGACAAAACGGGCCGCGAAACTATCATCATTCACGAAATTCCTTATCAATTAAATAAAGCGCGTTTGATTGAACGTATCGCCGAGCTGGTTAAAGAAAAGAAAATTGAAGGCATCAGCGAGCTGCGCGACGAGTCTGATAAAGACGGGATGCGCATCGTTATCGAGGTGAAAAAGAGCGAAGCGGCAGATGTGCTGCTCAACAACCTCTACGCCCAAACCCAATTGCAAACTACCTTCGGCGTCAACATAGTGGCGCTGGATGATGGTCAGCCAAAAATTCTCAACCTCAAAGAGTTGCTTGAAGCTTTTGTTAAGCATCGCCGTGAAGTAGTTACCCGTCGCACCGTGTATTTGCTGCGCAAAGCGCGCGAGCGCGGTCATATTTTGGAAGGTTTGGCCGTTGCCATCTCCAATATTGATGAAGTTATTGCCCTGATTAAAAATTCTGCCTCACCCGCTGAAGCGAAAGAAAGCTTGATGGGCCGTGGTTGGGATGCTGCCGACATGGCGCCCTACCTTGAGCGCGCGGGTGAAGACGCCTGTCGCCCCGAAGACTTGGGCGCTGAATTCGGCATGCGCGACGGCCACTATTATTTGTCGGCCGCGCAGGCTCAGGCGATTTTGGAATTGCGTCTGCACCGACTCACCGGCATGGAGCACGACAAACTGCTCGCCGAGTACGATGAAAAGCTGGTTCAAATCGCCGAATTTTTGGAAATCCTTGGCAACGCTGTGCGTTTGATGGAAGTTATTCGCGAAGAATTAACCCAGGTTATCAATGACTACGGCGATAAACGTCGCACTGAGATTGTTGCCTCAACCCTGGATCTCACCACAGAAGATTTAATCAACGTGGAAGACCGTGTGGTTACCATTTCTCACGGCGGTTATGCCAAGAGCCAGCCGCTGGCCGATTATCAAGCGCAGCGCCGCGGCGGTATGGGCAAATCCGCAACCGCCGTCAAAGATGAGGACTATGTACAGCATCTGTTGATTGCCAGCACTCACGACACCGTATTGCTGTTCACCAACGCTGGTAAAGTCTATTGGCTGAAGGTGTACATGATTCCTGTCGCGGGTCGCCAGTCGCGTGGCCGCCCCGTTATTAACCTCTTGCCATCGCTGGAAGAAGGCGAGCGTATTACCTCCATCTTGCCAGTGAAGTCTTACGACGACGATAAGTTTATTTTCATGGCAACTGCCAATGGTACGGTGAAGAAAACGGCGCTTACACAATTTGCCCGTCAGCGTAGCGTCGGTTTGCGCGCGATTGAATTGGATGAAGGCGATACCTTGGTGGGTACTGCAATCACCAACGGCGCCTGCGATGTGATTCTGTTCTCCAGCTCCGGTAAAGCGGCGCGTTTCCGTGAATCACAAGTGCGCGCTATGGGGCGTACTTCGCGCGGTGTGCGTGGTATCCGTTTGGCAGAAGGCCAGCGTGTCGTGGGCATGGTGATTCCACTGGAAAATGGCCAGGTGTTGACCGTGAGCGAAAACGGCTACGGCAAGCGCACCGAAGTTGGCGAGTTCCCCGCAAAAGGTCGCGGTTCACAGGGTGTAATTGGTATGCAAACCACTGAGCGCAATGGCCAGCTGGTGGGTGCAGTACAGGTATTTGACGGTGAAGAAATCATGCTGATTTCTGACCAGGGCACCATGGTGCGCACCCGCGTTGACGAAGTCTCTGTGCTCAGTCGCAATACCCAAGGTGTGCGCCTGATTAAGCTCAAAGACGGTGAGCGCATGCAGGGTCTTGAGCGTATCGAAGAGAGCGCTGATGAAAACGCCAAGCGTGAACTTGCACGTGCCGAAGGTGAAGATGCTGAGCTGCTAGCGGATGAAAATGGTACAGACGAAGTGATTGACGATGCGTCTGATGATGAGTCAGTTGGCGAATAATTGGCGAGCCGAATCATGTCAAGTGAAGAGTCAGAAGTTGAAAAGTTATCCGCCTTGCGCGAAAAAATCGATGCAATTGATGAAGAAATTGGCCGCTTGATTTCCGCGCGAGCTGAATGTGCGCAAGAAGTTGCTGATGTAAAAAAAGCCAGTCTTCCAGCTGACGCAGAGATTCTTTTTTATCGCCCTGAGCGCGAGGCTCAGGTATTGCGTAAAGCCATGGAGCGCAACAATGGCCCCTTGAGCAATGAAGAAATGGCGCGATTGTTTCGCGAGATAATGTCCGCTTGCCTGGCGCTTGAAAACCCCATCAAAGTGGCTTACCTGGGGCCAGAGGGTACTTTCACCCAACAAGCGGCATTAAAACATTTTGGGCATTCCGCGATTGCTATTCCTTTCTCGGCTATTGATGAAGTTTTTCGTGAGGTTGAGGCTGGTGCTGTGAATTACGGCGTTGTTCCAGTTGAGAACTCCACTGAGGGCGTGGTGAATCACACCCTTGATAATTTCATGGGTTCCAACCTGAAAATTTGCGGCGAAGTGGAGTTGCGTATTCATCACAACCTGATGGTTTCTGATGTAACCAACACTAACAGCATCTCGCGTATTTATTCCCATTCACAATCCCTTGCCCAGTGTCGCAAATGGTTGGATGCGCATTATCCCAAGGCCGAGCGTATCGCTGTAAACAGTAACGCTGAAGCGGCAAAACGTTTGAAAGGTGAATGGAATGCGGCGGCAATTGCCGGCTCCATGGCCGCTGAGCTGTATGGCCTGAAAATCATTGCTGAAAAAATTGAAGATCAACCCGATAATTCCACACGCTTCTTAATTATTGGCAAGCAGTCAGTGCCCCAAAGCGGCGTGGACAAGACTTCTATTGTAGTGGCTATGCGCAATGAGCCCGGTGCGCTACATAATTTGTTGGAGCCTTTTCATCGCCACAATATTGATCTTACTCGTGTAGAAACCCGTCCATCGCGTACCGGTGCCTGGACTTACGTGTTTTTTATCGATTTTGTGGGTCACGTTGATGAGCCTTTAATTAGCGATGTAATGAAAGAAGTTGCCACTCGTTGCGCTGATCTCAAGTTGCTTGGCTCTTACCCTAAAGCGGTTTTGTAATTCCTTATGTCGCAGCCTTTGATCAATAAATTTGTTGTTGTTGGTATCGGTTTAATTGGTGGAAGTCTTGCTACCGGTCTGAAGCAACGTGGAGCTTGTGCGGAAGTAATCGGTGTCGCGCGTAAACCGGAGACCTGCGTTGAGGCTGTTGAGCGTGGCGTAGTTGATCGCGCTTACACATCCTTGAGCGAGGTTGCCAGCGAGCTGCGTCAAGGCGATGTGGTGTTTATTTCTGTGCCTACCTTGTCAGTAACCAGTGTGTTGCAAGAGATCAAGGAATGTATTTCATCGGAGGTTACCATCACTGACGGTGCCAGTGTAAAAGGCAGCGTGTTGCGTGCCGCCGAGCAGGTCTTTGGTGAAGTGCCGCCGCAGTTAGTGCTTGGTCATCCCATTGCCGGCTCAGAAAAGAGCGGTGTTACCGCTGCCAACCCTAATTTGTACGAAAATCACCGTGTGATCTTAACCCCTGCATCTACTACCGACGCCTACCATTTAGGTTTGACCACAGATATGTGGAACGCGGTGGGCGCCGAGGTATTAACCATGTCAGTGGAGGAGCACGATGAGGTACTTGGTGCAACCAGCCATTTGCCGCACGTGATTGCTTATTCGTTAGTGGATACGCTCGCACAGGACATACACAATCCCAATATATTTCGCTACGCGGCTGGCGGCTTTCGCGATTTCACCCGCATTGCGTCCAGTGATCCAGTGATGTGGCATGACATTATGCGTGCAAACAAAACAGCGATTTTGCAATCGATGGATTTGTTTATCGACAACCTGTCGCGCTTGCGCGCCGGCATAGAGCAGGAAGATAGCGACTATTTGCTCAAAGTATTTAGTCGCGCTAAAGAGGCTCGTGATGAATTCACTCTGATGTTGGCGCAACGTCAGGCGCCAAGCAGCAAAGATTAGTTTGGTGTTGCCAAACTATCGGGAATAACCTTAGAAACAATTAGTCATTAAATCTTATGTGCTGGCTCTATATAATCGCTGCTGCTTTTTCACCAGCTAATTGCGCCAACGCAGACTCACTTTGGTAACCATCGAATGTCAAACTACAACTTGACTCACCTCAAGCAGCTTGAAGCTGAAAGTATTCATATCATCCGTGAAGTGGCCGCAGAATTTGATAAGCCCGTCATGCTCTATTCGGTCGGCAAAGATTCAGCGGTCATGATGCACCTCACCATGAAAGCGTTTTTCCCGGGCAAACCGCCTTTCCCCATGTTACACGTGGACACCACCTGGAAATTTCGTGAAATGATTGAGTTTCGCGATCAACGCATTAAGGACTTGGGCTGGGATTTAATCGTGCACATCAACCAAGAAGGTGTGGACATGGGCGTTGGCCCCTTTACTCACGGCAGCGCCAAACATACCGACATCATGAAAACCCAAGCGCTGAAGCAGGCGCTCAATAAATACGGTTTTGATGCAGCGTTTGGTGGCGCGCGCCGCGATGAAGAAAAGTCGCGCGCAAAAGAGCGTGTATATTCGTTTCGCGATAAAAACCATCGCTGGGACCCTAAAAACCAGCGCCCCGAGTTATGGAATATTTATAACGGTCGTGTTGATAAAGGCGAAAGCATTCGTGTGTTCCCTCTGTCCAACTGGACGGAGTTGGATATCTGGCAATATATTCACTTGGAAAATATCCCAATTGTCCCTTTGTATTTTGCTGCCAAGCGCCCGGTAGTGGAGCGCGACGGTACGTTAATTATGGTTGATGATGACCGCATGCCCATCGGCCCTGATGACAAGGTCGAAGAAAAAATGGTTCGCTTCCGCACGCTGGGCTGTTACCCGCTGACGGGTGCCGTTGAGTCTGAAGCAACCACCTTGCCGGAAATTATTCAGGAAATGTTATTGACCACAACGTCTGAGCGCCAGGGACGAGTGATTGATCACGACAGCTCCGGCTCTATGGAAAAGAAAAAGCAAGAAGGTTATTTCTAATCGGCGTTATCGATGCGCGAGAGAAACATTTTCAATTATTGATTTTCTGATACGAAAGAGATTCCTATGAGTCATCAGTCTGACCTTATTGCACAAGATATCAACGCTTATCTTGCTCAACATGAACAAAAAGAATTGCTGCGCTTTTTAACTTGCGGCAGCGTTGATGATGGTAAAAGTACACTGATTGGTCGTTTGCTCCACGACTCAAAAATGATTTACGAAGACCAGTTGGAAGCCATACGTTCCGACAGCGTTAAACATGGCACTACCGGTGAAAAAATCGACCTGGCATTGCTTGTGGACGGCTTGCAAGCCGAGCGCGAGCAGGGCATTACCATTGATGTTGCCTACCGTTACTTCTCCACGGCAAAGCGCAAGTTTATTATCGCGGATACGCCCGGCCACGAGCAGTACACACGTAACATGGCTACTGGTGCATCGACCTGTGATTTGGCCGTAATCCTGATTGACGCGCGTTATGGTGTGGTCACCCAGACTCGTCGCCACAGTTACATCGCGTCGTTGCTGGGTATCAAGCATATTGTTGTTGCCGTCAATAAAATGGATCTGCTGGGATTTGACCAAGCTGCGTTTGAAAAAATCAAACAGGATTACCTGGCCTTTTCTGCAAAGCTGGGCATGAAGGATGTCATGTTTGTACCCATTTCCGCGCTGGATGGTGACAACGTTGTGAATCGCTCAGAGCGTTGCGCCTGGTATACCGGTCAAACCTTAATGAAAATTTTTGAATCTGTGCCCATCGCCGGCGACAAGAATCTTTCAGATTTCCGTTTCCCTGTGCAATACGTTAACCGTCCGAACCTGGATTTCCGTGGCTTCTGCGGCAATGTGGCCTCAGGTATTGTGCGAGTGGGTGATGAAGTTCGTGTGTTACCGTCCGGCAAAACTAGTTTTGTAAAATCGATTGTTACTTTTGATGGTGAATTGCAAGAAGCGTTTGCTGGCCAGGCAGTAACTCTCACGCTGACTACTGAGGTAGATGTAAGTCGTGGCGATATGCTGGTGCTGGCGAAAGACTCGGTGCCTCAGTCGAATCACCTGAAGGCACATGTTGTGTGGATGACTGAAAAAACCACGAAAGCCGGTTCTGAATACTTATTTAAATTTGCAAGTAAGCTGGTTAGTGGCGCAATTGAGGCAATTGAACACCGTGTTGATGTTAATACCCAGGAGCACTCCGAGGTAGAACAGCTGCAGTTAAATGATATTGCCGTGGTTGATTTGGTTTTGACTCAGCCCGTTGTAGCCGATAAGTATTCTGCCAATCGCGCTACTGGTGCGTTTATCATTATTGATCGCCTCACCAACATCACCGTGGGCGCAGGTATGGTTGTTGAGCAGCTTGGCGCTACCCAGCAGGCCAGTGGTGTGTACAGTGAATTTGAAATTGAGCTAAATGCACTTATTCGCAAACATTTCCCTCATTGGGGGGCTGCGGATCTGGGTAAATTAATCGGACGTTAGTGAATATATTCACGTAAGGGAATACCGCAACAAAAAACGCCAGTCAGTAATCCTGCCTGGCGTTTTTTGTTGTGTCTCGATTATTGTTTCTGGGTTGGGGATTAACTGAGCGCCGCTGCTGGCTTAACCGATTTTCTTTTCCCCGGAATCTACGGTTTGATAAATGAGCGTATTGATCGTCATAGGTCCAACGCCACCAGGAACCGGGGTATAAGCGGCGACTCGATTTAACAATGGCTTGAGTTCTATATCACCCACACCACCAGGGTGATAGCCGGCATCAACTACTACGGCGCCATCTTTGATCCATTCTGCTTTAATAAATTCTGGCTTGCCAACCGCGCCTACCAGAACATCTGCTTGTTTGATCAATTCGGGTAGATTTTTAGTGCGTGAATGGCAAACAGTAACCGTGGCATTAGCGTTTAACATCATTAATGCCATGGGTTTTCCAAGAATGGGGCTGCGACCCACTACCACGGCGTGTTTGCCTTCAAGTTCAATACTGTATGCTTCCAGCAGACGCATAATGCCTTTCGGAGTTGCACAGCCATAGGCTTCTTCACCCATACTCATACGGCCAAACCCCAAGCAGGTAACACCGTCTACATCTTTTTCAGCACTGATAGCATCGAAGCACAAGCGTTCGTCAATTTGGTGGGGGACGGGGTGCTGCAACAAAATCCCGTGCACGTTCGGGTTGTTATTCAGCTCGTTAATTTTGGAGAGCAATTCTTCGGTAGTTGTAGAAGATGGCATTTCTACCTTCAATGATTCCATTCCAATGCGCGTGCAAGCGTTGCCCTTCATTTTTACATAAGTTGCCGATGCAGGGTCATCGCCCACCAGAATAGTGGCCAGAATGGGGGTTTGACCATTGCTGCGCGCTTTCATTGCAGCAACGCGTGCTGAAAGTTCCTGCTCAGTTTTTTCGGCAAGTGCTTTGCCATCCAATACAAGTGCGGACATGAGGGTAAATCACCTTTGTGTTTGCAAATAGAAGTAGAAATAATTGTGCGCATTTTCCCACAGGCGACCTGTATCGCCAAGGTAATTCAGGCGCTAGCCAAACCAAATGAAAGACAACAGATTGAAAAATGATTTGTATTCGGAAAGATGTTCGGAAAACTGCTATTTGTTAGCTGTTACTTACTGTGGAAGGCTTGAAAATATGGGGTGGCTGATGGGGCTCGAACCCACGACCACTGGAATCACAATCCAGGGCTCTACCAACTGAGCTACAGCCACCGTAGCAGGAAACATATATTGGATCTTTTAATCCACTAATGTCTTTAAAAGATGATTTGAGCGATGTTTAACAGCCAATGTGGCGCGCCCGGCAGGATTCGAACCTGCGACCACCCGCTTAGAAGGCGGGTGCTCTATCCAGCTGAGCTACGGGCACATACTGGATCAAACCTTCGCAGGTTCGACAAAGAATATGGTCGGAGTGGAGGGATTCGAACCCCCGACATTCTGCTCCCAAAACAGACGCGCTACCGGGCTGCGCTACACTCCGACAACTTGAAATGTTGTGCGTTTCAAGTGGTGCGCATATTAGCGATGGGAGTTAATGTCGTCAACGAAAAAAACACAACAAAATAAAATATTTAGCAATTACAGTTAATTTTTAGCCAGCTTGATTAAGGCGCACCCCAACAATACAAAAAATGTTCTGCGGTCACGCGCCTTTTGATGGGTTTAATGGGGGAATTCATAAATCTTGTGCCCGGAGCATCACCTAGTCAGAATAAGCACTTCGCTAGGTTTGGGAGTTTTTATGCAAAATGATAGTTTGGCCGTGTTAATGAAGCAGGGTATGCGCAGACTTGCGTCTGGAGTTTGCGTTTTATCTACCTCACTGGATGATGGTGAACGCTTCGCGATGACAGTTTCGTCTGTCACTTCTGTTTCTGATTCTCCAGCATCGTTATTGGTGTGTATTAATCAGGCTGTTTCACAGCAGGCACACTTGAGTAGTCCAGAAGCGAGATTTGCTATCAATGTTTTGTCGGTTAGTCATCAGGATGTATCAAATATTTGTGCCGGTCGAGATCCATCGCGTAACCGCTTTGATGTCGGCCAATGGGTTAAAGAAGGATCCGGCCTGCCAGTCCTGGCGGATGCGCAAGCTGTGTTTATTTGCAAAACTGACAAAGTAATGACCTACGGAACTCACAAAATCGTGGTTGCTGCAATCAGTAGTGTGATTATCAATGGTGCAGAGGTTGAACCGCTTTTGTATGCAAATGGCAGTTATGGTGCATTTACCCCTTTATAGTCCGAGGGTGGATTTGTAGCTAATGAGTTTGCTGCTTGTCGGTTTGTTGTTTCTTTTGATTACTATGTTTTTTGGTTCAAAAAGAAGCACGGATATTGTTGCAAATTATCTTGCAATATGAATCTTTGCGGTCTATCTGCAGTTTAAGGTTAAGAATCACTAACTCTTTATGCACACGTCTTGTGCTAACGATAACTTTCGGTACAAGAGCTGAGCAAAAATGCGAAAAAACATGCTTTTCCCTCCTTGTTTTTTTATAACTTATTGATTTTTAATGATTTTATTGCTTTGGTTAAAATTTGTTCAATTTGTTGTTGGTATAGATTTTATGGGCCTTTGCGGTGGTTTCCCAAAAACTATCCACTAAGTTATCCACAGAAAATGTGGACAAAATTAATGTTAAAAAATTTGTGCAAAAAAGTTACAGTTTGTTTGTTTTGTGAGTTTTTTCGTCGCTATCGGTGACATTTTCTTCGGTGTTTTTTGCTCGGAACAGTAGATTTTTTTATGAGTAAAATTTTAAAAGTAACGGTGTTGGGAGGCGGTAGCTTTGGAACTGCGATTGCCAATATTATTGCCTGTAACCGCTATCCTACATACTTGTGGATGCGTTCTGCTGAACAGGCGGCAGAGATCCTGGCTGAAGGTGAAAACAGGCGCTATTTGCCTGGTTATAAACTCAATAAGGATTTGTTGGTAACTGCTGATTTGGCAGCAGCGATTACGGATGCAGATCTTATCTTCATCTCTATACCCACGCATTCATTTCGCGCTGTAACTCAAATGATTAAGCCCCTGCTTGCCGGCCAAACAATGGTGGTTAGCACCGCAAAAGGAATCGAGCCAGAGGGTTTTACTCTGATGAGTCAAATTCTTGAGCAAGAATTACCGGGCCATGCAATTGGTGTTTTGAGTGGGCCTAATTTCGCGAAGGAGATAGTCCAGCAGCAACAGACAGGTACTGTGATTGCGAGTGAAAGCGAGGCTTTGATAAGTAGTGTCCAACAAACTCTTAAATCTGAGACTTTTCGCGTCTATGCCAACCATGATCGCTATGGCGTTGAGTTGGGCGGGGCGCTTAAAAATATCTATGCGATTGTGTGTGGAATGGCTGCTGCGCTGGGGGCAGGCCACAATACGCAAGCGATGCTGTTGACCAGAAGCTTGGCCGAGATGAGTCGCTTTGCCCAGGTTATGGGGGCAAACCCAATGACATTTTTAGGGCTCGCTGGCGTGGGCGATTTGATACTCACTTGCACCTCTGACCTAAGTCGAAATTATCGTGTTGGTTATGCGCTGGGGCAGGGCAAACAGTTGGATGAAATTGTCTCCTCCTTGGGACAGGTTGCTGAGGGCGTAAATACCCTGCGCCAGGTAAAACAAAAGGCAGGAGAGTTGGGTATCTACATGCCCCTGGTAAATGGGCTCTATTCTGTTCTTTTTGAGGGGCGAGCCATTTCTGAAGTGGCCCGCAGTCTAATGGTGGGTGAACAAGCTGATGATGTTGAGTTCTTAAGGGGAAATTAATGGACAATGATCAATTGAAATCTAATCTGACCTCGAGTAAACACTGGCTCCGGCTGATTTTCATGCTGTTGTTTGCTGCCATTTTGCAGCTTGCAAGTATTGTGATGTGGGCATTGGTGATAGTTCAATTCTGTTTTTCGCTGGTTACCGGTGAAGATAATCAACATTTGAGACGTTTTGGTTATTCACTATCTACTTATATTTACGAAGTGCTTAAATTTTTAAGTTATAGCAGTGAGGAAAAGCCATTTCCGTTTGCTGATTGGCCCATTGCTAAAGATTCAGTAGCCACATCTGACAAGACCGAAACCGCAGTTCCTGTAGTTGTACAGAAAGATGATGAAGCGGATAGCAAATGATCATTTACTTGATGCGTCATGGTCATGCTGAACTCCAGATAACCACTGATGAGCAGCGTCGTTTAACTCCCAAGGGTGTTGCTGAAACAAAGGCGCTATTGGTTCGACGCAGCAATGAAATATCTGCAGTGAGGGCAATATTGGCTAGTCCGTTAGTTCGTGCCCATCAAACTGCGCAGATCGCGCAACAGCACTGCGCGAATATCTCAATAGACACTTCAGCTCTGTTGGTGCCCGAGGCTGATCCTTACTTGATTATCGAATGGCTGAATAGCAACTATTCAGCCCTGCGGGAACCTTTGCTGCTGGTGAGTCATCAGCCTTTTGTGGGGCGTTTGTTGGGGTTGGTCTGCGGCAAGCCAGAGGGGTTTTATCCCATGGGAACCAGTTCGTTGGCGTCAATAGAAATGGATGAAGTTGCTGTGGGTTTGGGTGATCTTCGTTGGATCGAGCATGTTGATGGTTAGCACTGTGGGGAATTAACAAGCGTTCTGTCTAAATCTGTAAGCGGCAAATATTCCAATAACCAGACACACTATCACGGGAGTAAAAAATGCAATTTGTCCCGGGGGCTTATCCAGAATCACATGAGTTGCGTTTTACGGTTAATGGTATTGAGTTTGCGGCGCAAGAGTGGGGAGCATCTGGGCAGCTTCCGGTGCTCGCCTTGCATGGTTGGTTAGATAACTCTGCCAGTTTTTACAAGCTTGCTCCACGTTTGCAAGGGGTGCATCTGGTTGCTCTGGATTTGGCTGGGCATGGTCAGAGTAGTCAACGCCCCGGTCAATCTGCCTACACCTTCTGGGATGATATCAACGATATTTTTGCCGTAGCCGATTATATGGGCTGGCGGCGTTTTGCATTATTAGGGCATTCACGCGGCGCTATTATCGGTACATTAGCGGCCGGCACTTTTCCCGAGCGCTTTACTGGGCTTGCCCTGGTGGAGGGTGTATTGCCTGAACCAGCCAGCCCTCTGGATGCGCCGCGTCAGTTAGCAGCTGCAATCGAAGGGCTGCGCGCGTTACAACACAAAACTCCGTCAGTTTATAAAGATCTTGAGATCGCGATCAAAGCGCGTGAGCGCGGTATGTTTCCTTTGAGTTATGCGGCAGCCAGAGCGCTTACGCTTAGAGGTGTGGTCCCAAAGGGTGATGGTTTTACCTGGAGTACTGATCCCAGATTGATGGCGCCCTCGGTATTAAAAATGTCGCGTGAACAGCTAGCCGCTTTTTTAGATCGCGTCAGTGCACCGGTTAAATTATTGCTGGCGCGCGAGGGGTTGCCCAAACTTTATGATAACTACATGCGTGAAGTTCAGCAGTTCTCCCAGTTGCATTATGAGTTGTTAGGCGGTGGGCACCATCTGCATATGGAGCAAGAGTCCGAATTGGTTGCCGAGAAACTGAATGCTTTTTTTGCGGGATTGTCTTAAGTGCGATTGGTTGCGTATTAATGTGCTGGACTCAGCGAGATTTACTATGAAAGTTCTTTTGGCCATCGTTCTATTAGGGTTATGTCAATTGTCCTCAGCGGCGGAGCTGTTGCTCCAGCCTTATCACAATGCGCGCGTTGTATTTCAAAGTTCAGGCCCCGTTGATGATTACGTATTTGCCCTTGGCAGTTACAAAAAAATATCCGGCAGTTGGCGGTTAGACCGTCAACAGCGGCTGATGGGGAGTTTGACTCGTTACACGTTGGAATTGCCGGAAGGCCATAGTGCTCGAAGGGGGTTTGATTTTTATCTGGATCAACTTCAAAACTTCAACATTCGTGAGTTGTTTCATTGTTCCGGCCGCGATTGCGGAACGAGCAATTCCTGGGCGAATAATCATTTTAAAATTCTTCAGCTCTATGGTTTGGATCAGTTTCAACAATACGGCGCTTATGAGGTTATTAATGCGGATGCTAAACCTTTTTACGTCGCGCTTTACGCCGTTCAGCGCGGTAACAAACGTGTTTATATGCAAGTTGACCTAATGCATGTGGATCAAGTGAATGACCTTGGTATTGCCGCCAACCCGGAATCTATTCTTCGTGCGCTGGAAGCAAATGGCTACTACGTATTTCCAGATGTACTGGTGAGTGATCTTCAGGGAAAAGTGAGCATCAAAATAAAGCAAGCTCATTTACAAGCTTTAGTTGATGTCATTAATGCCCGCCCTGAATGGATGTTTGCCATTGTTGGCCATGACTATGAGCCTGTGGCGTTGAGTCTTCAGCAAAAAAGTTCCCGGGCATACGCCGAACAACTTATCGCCGCTTTGGTTGGCGCTGGTGTTAGTGGCAATCGATTGGTGCCCTATGGCGTTGGTGGTTTGGCACCCGCCGGTAAGGGCGATAGAAGCGCGCGCGTGGAAATTGTGAAAATTCATCATCCGTAGCCCGCCTCTGATTGAGGCGGGAATCTGATGTGTCTTTCAGCTAATCGCGCAGAAGAGATAAAAATTCAGTACGGGTTGCTTGGTTTGAACGAAATGAGCCTAACATTGAAGATGTCTTCATTGATGAGTTTTGTTTTTCAACGCCGCGCATCATCATACACATATGTTTTGCTTCGATTATCACACCAACACCCGATGCTCCAGTAATCTGCTGGACACACTCGGCAATTTGAACTGTTAATTGCTCTTGAATTTGTAAGCGCCGCGCAAACATATCAACGATGCGGGCAACTTTGGAAAGCCCTAATACCTTGCCAGTCGGTATGTAAGCTACATGTGCTTTGCCGATAAAAGGTAGAAGGTGGTGCTCGCACAGCGAATAGAGCTCTATATCCTTCACCATAATCATCTCTTGGGATTCGGATGGAAAGAGCGCGTCATTAACGACTTCATCGAGAGTTTGATTGTATCCGCGGGTTAAAAATTGGAATGCTTTTGCGGCGCGCTCAGGTGTGTCCAGCAAGCCGGGGCGGGTCAGGTCTTCACCAATGCTGGCGATAATACTCGCAAAGTGTTCTTTCATTTAGCTACTCCTCAATTAGCAGTCGCGCACTGCCCAACAAAAAAGTCAGTTTACCGCGTTCCTTACCTATCTAGAAAACATAAATCCTGATTGAGCTGATTAATTCGGTAGAATACCGCTTCAAAATTCTCTTAGAGGTTGGTCATGGCATTGTCGTCTTCAGATTTTGATCTTGCAGTTGATGAATTAATAACCATCAAGGATTTTATGCGCTGGGGTGCCAGCGAGTTTATTGCAGCGAAATTATTTTACGGCCATGGCACTGATAACCCCTGGGATGAGGCCGAACAGCTGTTGTTGCATGCTATTAATCTGACGCCGCCACTGAGTGACGAATGGTTGGATGCGCGTTTGACCAAATCTGAACGTTTGCGGGTGGTAAATAATTTCGCACGCCGAATTCAGGAGCGAATTCCTGCTGCCTACATTACGGGGCAAGCTTGGTTTGCTGGTTTGCCCTTTGTGGTTGATGAGCGAGTCCTGGTGCCGCGCTCGCCGATTGGTGAATTGATACAAAAGCATTTTGAACCTTGGTTGAGCGCTGAACCGCAGCATATTTTGGATTTATGCACAGGCAGTGGCTGCATTGGTATAGCGTGCGCTTACACTTTTCCCGGTGCCTTCGTCCAATTGAGCGATATTTCCTATGACGCACTTGCGGTTGCTGAAGAGAATATCCAGCAGCATGGGGTAGGGGAGCGGGTATTTGCCATTCAGTCGGATTTGTTTGAAAACCTGCACGGGCAAGTGTTTGATTTGATTGTGTCTAATCCACCCTATGTCGATGCTGAGGATATGGCCAGTCTGCCGCAGGAGTACCACGCAGAGCCTGAACTGGGCTTGGCCTCCGGCGCGGATGGTCTGGATTTTACCCGTCGCCTCTTGGTGGAGGCGGCAGATTATTTGAGCGAGCAGGGAGTGTTAATTGTTGAGGTCGGCAACTCTTGGCCAGCGCTTGAGGCCGCCTATCCCTCATTGCCCTTCACCTGGCTTGAATTCGAACAAGGCGGGCACGGAGTATTTGTGTTGAAGGCGGAAGATCTACGCAAAGCACGTATGTCCGGTTGGTTGTAAGGTCGCATCCCTTGGCCATCTGGCTTTGGCGATGCGCACTAATGCCAAGTCACGTATAATCAGCCCACTTTTTATTGTTCAGGTCTTTGATTTCTATGTCTGGAAATACTTACGGAAAGTTATTTACGGTAACCACCTTTGGTGAGAGTCACGGTATAGCACTCGGCGCTATAGTGGATGGCTGCCCACCGGGTCTTGAGATAAGTGAAGCGGATATCCAAATTGATTTGGATCGTCGTAAGCCAGGCCAATCGCGCTACACCACGCAGCGTCGCGAGGAAGATTCAGTCAAAATTTTATCTGGTGTCTTTGAAGGTAAAACTACAGGCACACCAATTGGTATGTTGATCGAAAATACGGATCAGCGATCCAAGGATTATTCCAATATCAAAGATCAATTCCGCCCGGCTCATGCCGATTACACCTACATGCAAAAGTATGGTGTTCGCGATTATCGCGGTGGCGGTCGGTCCTCAGCGCGCGAAACGGCGATGCGTGTAGCTGCGGGTGCAATTGCCAAGAAATACCTCAAGGATTTCCATGGCGTAGAAGTGCGCGGGTATTTATCGCAGTTAGGGCCAATAAAAATCGATTCAGTGGATTGGGATCAAATTGATCAAAATCCATTTTTTTGTCCTGATGCGAGCAAAGTTCCAGAAATGGAAACTTTTATGCAAGCATTAAACAAAGAAGGGGATTCGATTGGAGCAAAAATAACGGTTGTGGCTACCAACGTCCCACCTGGTTTGGGTGAGCCCATTTTTGACCGGCTGGATGCTGAAATCGCCCATGCTTTGATGAGTATCAATGCGGTAAAAGGTGTTGAAATCGGTGAGGGTTTTGCCTCTGTTGAGCAGCGCGGCAGTGAGCATCGTGATGAAATGACGCCAGAAGGTTTTCTGTCTAATAATGCTGGCGGCATTTTGGGTGGTATTTCATCGGGTCAGGATATTGTTGCTAATATCGCCCTCAAACCTACTTCCAGTTTACATATTCCTGGTCGCAGCGTTGATGTACATGGCAATCCGGTAGAGGTCATTACCAAAGGTCGCCATGACCCTTGTGTTGGTATTCGTGCAACTCCGATTGCGGAAGCAATGTTGGCGCTGGTACTAATGGATCATTTGTTGCGAAACCGTGGGCAAAACGGTGCGATAAAACATTCAGTACCGGTCATACCCGGGTGTGTTAAATAATTTGTAACTTTTTGATGTTTTTCGCCAATAAAAATAGCCGCTCAAACGAGCGGCTATTTTTATTGGTAATTAATTTTCTTGGTCGTTATTAACGATGGCATAACTATGCTTTCCTCCTTTGCGCAGCAGGCAATACCTTATTGGCGGTTGTCCGGCTTTTATTTTTTTTATTTTGCGGTAGTTGGCGCTCTTATCCCTTATTGGGGCGTTTATTTAAAGTCTCTGGGCTATTCCTCGCAAGATGTCGGTGTTATCAGTGCCATCATTCTTGCTACACGTATTATCGCGCCCAATTTCTGGGGCTGGTTAGCTGATCGCACCCAAAAGCGTTTGCGCATTATTCGTATAGGCAGCTTTTTAGCGATGCTTATTTTTGCGGGTGTATTGGTGGATTCCCGCTACTGGTGGCTGGTAATGGTTGTTAGCTGCTACACCTTTTTTTGGCATGCGGTGCTGCCGCAATTTGAGGTGATAACGCTGGGGTATCTAGGGAATGATTACTCTCGCTACGGGCAAATTCGTCTTTGGGGCTCAATGGGCTTTATGGTAGCAGTTGTTGGTTTGGGGTGGGTGTTTGATCTTTTTCCAATTCACTATTTACCAATATTTATACTGAGTTTTTTAGCGCTTATCTGGTTGTCCAGCCTGAGCCTTAAAGATATGACGGTGAGACAGCATGCTCCAGTGCGCTCAGGTATTCTGGCAATAGTCATGCAGCCAACTGTGTTGTGTTTTTTAGTTGTTAGTTTTTTGCTGCAATTTAGTCATGGCCCTTACTACACTTTTTATACTTTATATTTAGTAGATAATTATGGCTATTCGCGTTCAAGTGCGGGGCTTTTGTGGGCGCTTGGTGTGCTCGCAGAGGTGGCGATATTTATTGTCATGTTCAAATTGTTACAGTTGTTTTCATTGCGCGGGTTACTGTTGTTTAGTTTGTTAATAACCACATTACGTTGGTTGCTGATTGGTTACGCTGCCGAGTCTCTCGTCATATTATTGGCTGCACAGCTAATGCATGCCTGTAGTTTTGGTGTTGCACATTCGGTTTCTATTGAATTGGTGCGTAATTATTTTTCCGGCGGACATCAAGGACAGGGACAGGCGCTTTATAGTTCATTTAGTTTTGGTGCTGGTGGCGCTGCCGGCGCATTAGCTGGCGGTATGATGTGGGATGGCAGTGCAACCAATACTTTTGTAGTCGCTGCATTATCAGCGGGTATAGCATTGGTTGTATGTTATTTATGGTTGCATCCTTCGCATCATGATTTACGAGGAAACATCAAGTGAAAAATCTGGTTGTTGGTTTGGTTCAGCAAATCATTACACCGAATGCAGTTGAGGAAAATTTAGCCCGTTATGCGGCTACCTTGTCAACGCTATCTAAAAGCGTCGATCTAATTGTCCTGCCGGAGGTTTTTACCACCGGGTTTTGCGCCAATGCGCGGCAGTACGCGGAGGTTGTGGGAGGTCGCGCCTATCAATGGATGCACCAACAGGCTCAGCAATACAATGCGGTAGTAACTGGCAGTCTGGTGGTAAAAAAGGGGGATGATTATTTCAATCGTTTGGTGTGGATGCGACCCGATGGTACCTACGAACATTACGATAAGCGCCATTTGTTTCGTATGGCGGGTGAGCATACTCGTTATGCTATGGGACATCAGAGATTACTGGTTGAATTGCACGGTTGGCGAATACTGCCGCTAATATGCTACGACCTACGTTTCCCCGTTTGGAGTCGCAACAGAAACGATTATGATTTGGCTCTGTACGTCGCCAACTGGCCCAGTGCTCGCGCCTTACATTGGAATCGTCTTTTACAAGCGCGAGCGATTGAAAACCTGAGCTACGTTATTGGTGTCAATCGTGTAGGTATGGATGAGGCTGATCAGCATTACGCGGGTGACTCCAGTGTTTATTCTGCTTCAGGTGATTTGATAGCCACCAGCCAAGAGGCTGCAGTTATTGTTGTTGAGTTGTTTGCATCAGAATTACAGGCGTATCGCGAGCGTTTTCCTGCGCATTTGGATGCGGATAGTTTTGAGTTAACGGAGTTTTGAAGAGAGGCTGATTGTGAATAAACTACAACTAGAAAAATTTATAGTTTGGTTATTGCCCGTCACATTAATTGTGATCGCCACCTTTGTTTATATTGAGGCTAATGGCCGGTTTAGTTTTTGGAGTAGAGATGCCTTGCGTGGTCTTGGCGTGTGGACACTTGCTGTATTTTTAGTGGGGGGGATAGCTCATCTTTTCTCCCCCAAAAAAACTGTGCCCGTATTTGGAATTCTGATTGGAGTATTTGTTTTTCTATCAGCTGGAGTGTCTACAGGAATTGCCGCCATTCTATTTCTGACATCCACTTTATTGACTGGATGGCTACTGCTTTGGCTATTGGATTTGCATTCGCAGTCAACCAGAATCTATGAACTATTGATATCAGGAATTATCATTTACTTGGTTATTTTTGGGGTAATGATACATTTTGAAATTAATTACAGATTTGTTTACATACTAATTATCTTGTTACCTTTTGGCACTTTTGGGATTCCTTCTTTACGATACACATTAGCAGAGCTAATAAAAGCCAAGTATTCCACTTATGTAACTACATGTTTATCAGTTCGTTACTGGCATTTTTTAGGATTTGTTTGGATTGCGGGTTTTGTGGCTACCTATACCTTCTTGCCTGTAGTTATGTCGGATGATAATAATTACCACTTGGCTATGTGGACTCAGCTTACCTTCCATCATCAATATTTGTTTGATGTAAATACACTTATTTGGTCAGTTTCTCCATTTTCGGTTGATTTAATACATTCAATAATTTCACTTATCGCCGGAGCTAACGCGAGACCCTCAATAAACTTAATTTTCTACTTCCTCGTGTTAGCGGGTATGTGGACTATGTTAGGTGTGTTTAATCTTGCATCTGCTGGCCGGTTACTTGTTTTAGGATTGTTTGCAAGTACGCCGATGCTAGCTAACTTATTGCTCAGTTTGCAGACTGACTTATTTCTTGCTGTGCTCGCAGTTGGTGGTGGTTTGATTTTATTTGATAGCTTGCGACCTGCAACAAATAAGGTTCTATTTACTTTACTAATAGGTTGCTTGTTAGTTGCCACTAAACTTCCTGCTGCGATATTGGCAGTAGGTTTATTCATCTCACTAGTATTGACTAACTACATATTTAAAAATCCGTTTCCTTTTCGGACTCTCTTGGGATGGCGTGCTTTAACACTTTTTGGTTTGGGTGGATTTGTGGCTCTTCATTCTTATGTGGTAGCTTTTGTTGTCACGAAAAACCCTGTATTCCCTCTCTACAATGCTATTTTTAAATCGCCTTTTTATCCAGAGGAGAATTTTAAGGATGGTCTTTACACTAAAGGAGCGTCCTTCGATGCTTATTGGGGGCTGTTTTTCGATTCACAATCCTATTTTGAGTCTCCCGCAGATTTCGTGGGCGGGTTCCAGTATTTGTTCTTATTGCCTTTAGCAATCATTCTGTTAGCTGTGAAAAAAGATGCTCGTAAATGGTTGGCATTATGCATACCTATACTGCTATATGCAGGTCTTATGTTCTACATGATGCAGTACTTGCGCTATATGTTCGCTATTCTTCCTTTGGCTTCAGTATTAATCGGTTACTTGTTAGTTACTTCTCATCATAAGGTTTTATTGAGTGGGGTGTTTTTTTTATACATGCTTATAAATCTTTGGTTTATTCCCGGTGTTTCGTGGAATTTTTTTATGAATAATATGAATAATTATTCTGTTGATAAGAAAAATGAAATCCTTTCCAGATCAAATCCTGAAATTTTAATGAATGAATATGTTAATAATAAATACGGTATTAAAAATGTACTGTTTGATATGTCTCGTTCTAATGGCGCAACGCTGGCTGGAACTCCATTTTATTTGAGTTGGTGCGCTCCAATTCACTTAAGGTCAGCTATTCAATGGCAAACCGATCAGGATGTTTTATCTTTTTTTAAAGCTAATGATATAGAACTGATTTATTGGTATAAACCGCTTGCGCACCATGATGATAGCATGCGCAAAATTATCAAAACTGTACTAGATAAATATGCTTTCGTTGAAAAAGAGGTTGGCGATCTTGTTTTATACAGAGTTGTCTTACATTAAGTTGTGATTTATTTCATTAGCAGTTCTATCTTATTGTGTGTGGAGGTAGTTATGTCGAGTGGTTTCGGTGAAAAACTAGTAATTGCTATATCTTCACGCGCTTTGTTTAACCTCGATGAAAGTCATCAGGTTTACATCAACAATGGATTGGAAGCTTATGCCAAATATCAGATTGAACATGAGGATGAAGTCTTATTGCCTGGCGATGCCTTTCCTATGGTGAAAAAACTGCTTCGGTTGAATGAGAGACTGGGTGGTGAGCCTCGGGTTGAGGTTATTTTATTATCGCGCAATAGTGCTGATACCGGTCTACGAGTCTTTAACTCCATTCAGCACTATGGGCTAACTATCAGCCGCGCCGCTTTTAGTGGTGGCACATCACCTTATCGGTATGCATCGGCATTTGGGTGTCATTTGTTTCTCTCTACAGAACCCGACGATGTGCGTCAGGCTTTGGATCATGGAATGGCGGCGGCAACGTTGATTGCCTCCAAGGCGCAAGTGGAAAATGAAGAAGAACTGCGTTTTGCTTTTGACGGTGATGCGGTTCTTTTCTCAGACGAAGCAGAGCAGGTCTATAAGTTGCAGGGTCTTTCTGCATTTACTGAAAGCGAAAAAGCTTCTGCTAAAGAGCCTCTCAGCGGTGGACCTTTCAAGCAGTTTTTGTTTGCGCTGCATCGGTTACAAGCAGAGTTTGGCGAGAATTGCCCCATACGTACCGCTTTAGTGACTGCGCGCTCGGCTCCGGCACACGAGCGCGTGATTCGCACTTTGCGGGCTTGGAATATTCGTATTGATGAATCCTTATTTTTGGGTGGACTCGCAAAGGGTGCTTTCCTCAAGGCTTACGGAGCGGATGTCTTTTTTGACGATCAAAAAATGCACTGCGAGTCTGCGCGGGAGCATGTGTCGACTTGGCATGTGCCTCACGGTATTGCTAATCGCACCTAGGTGGCATTCTCTATTGTGGAGGCTCATATAGCCGATTGATGATGTTTTACTCTCAATTTTTCTACTTTTTGTAATATTAAGTCGTTAGTCGCTTTGCATTTGGTAGATATAGTCTAAAGTTGTAAAAAAGACCCGGTTGGTGTTAGAGATTAATAATGCTCTTCGGGTAGTCAGCCTCGTTTATTCTTTTAGCAAATAAAAATATTTTGGTTTATAACCTTGGGTGCTCTCAAGGGGTACATACTATAGATGTCGCTATTGCGATGTCCCCAGTGAGTGGGCCAATCGGAGGGCTTATGAAGCTGCAACAACTGCGTTACATATGGGAAGTGGCACATCATGATTTGAATGTGTCCGCCACTGCCCAGAGCCTTTATACATCCCAACCCGGCATCAGTAAGCAGATACGTTTACTCGAGGATGAGCTGGGTGTTGAAATATTTTCCCGGAGTGGCAAACATCTAACGCGTATTACTCCTGCAGGTGAAGCAATTTTGAAAACAGCAGGAGAAATCCTGCGAAAAGTTGAGAGCATCAAGCAGGTTGCGCAGGAGTTTAGCAATGAACGCAAAGGTACGCTGACTTTGGCGACAACACATACGCAAGCCCGATATGCGTTGCCCCCTGTAATTGGCTCATTTATAAAGCAGTACCCAGAAGTAGCCCTACATATGCATCAGGGGACGCCAATGCAGATATCTGAAATGGCTGCTGATGGTACGGTTGATTTTGCGATTGCTACTGAAGCTATGGAGTTATTCAGTGACTTGATCATGATGCCTTGCTATCGCTGGAATCGAAGTATTGTCGTTCCTAAAAATCATCCACTTGCACAAGTTTCGCATCTTACCTTGGAGGAGGTCGCCAAGTATCCAATCGTTACTTACGTGTTTGGTTTTACCGGTCGCTCCAAGCTTGATGAGGCTTTTATTAATCGTGGCTTGGCGCCAAAAGTTGTTTTTACCGCAGCTGATGCCGATGTTATTAAAACCTATGTGCGCCTGGGCTTAGGGGTAGGGATCATAGCTAGCATGGCTTATAGCGACGCTGCCGATACTGATCTCGTAGCATTGGATGCAAGTCATTTATTTGAAGACAGTGTGACTAAAATTGGTTTCCGGCGCGGTACTTTTTTGCGTGGTTTCATGTACGACTTTATAGAGAAGTTTGCCCCGCATCTCACGAAAGATATTATTAATGAGGCGTTTAACAGGCATTCCCGTGCAGAACTGGATGAATTATTCGAGCACATTAATATTCCCCGCCATTAATTCTAATCCAAACTCAAAATGCCAGTCGGTTATGCTGACTGGCATTTTTTTTACTTAAATTGTCGGCCCATTTACATGTGTTGTGAGATTAAGTTCTATTTTTGTGGTTTTGTGAGAAATGTCTTACAGCTTGGATAGTTAATATCTTCTGGTTGCCTAAGTGCTAGCAATATACCTTGTGTTTGCATGCAATAAGGTGTGCTATCACAATTAACGTTAAAGGGAGTTTTTATGAAAAAACTTATGTCTATATTGTCTGTTGTCACTTTGGGTTTGGCTGCCAGTTTTGCTGTTGCAGTCGAGCCGTCTCCCAATCCCGTTGTAAAGGCTGAGGTTGTTGCGCAGCAGGGGGCTATAAATATCAACACTGCCGATGTGGCTGAGCTGACAAAGCTAAAGGGGATTGGCATCAAAAAAGCTGAGGCAATTATTGCTTGGCGTGAAGCCAATGGCGACTTCAAAAGTGTTGACCAGTTAATTGAGGTAAAAGGTATAGGTGAGGCAACGTTGATGCAAAATAGGGAAAATATTCGTATTTAATCAGCTGTGCGTGCCTGTATCGCAGGCTGAGCAATGAACTTTCCAGCATTTTTTGTTTTAATGGCAGCCCGGCTTAAAAGCCGGGTTTTTTGTTTTCTGTGAGGTTAAAAAATGTCCACATTCGATCCGAAAGTTGTAGTTGCTATGGATTTTGATAACGCCGAACAGTGTATTGCCATGGCTGAGCGTTTGCCGCCCCAGTATTGCCGGCTAAAAGTTGGCAAGGAATTATTTACTGCCTGCGGCCCTAAGATTGTCGAGCGGCTTATGATGCTTGGGTTTGAAATATTTTTGGATCTCAAGTTTCACGATATACCCAATACTACGGCGAAGGCAGTAAAAGCAGCTGCCGAGTTGGGGGTTTGGATGGTGAATGTTCATGCGTCAGGTGGAGAGCGTATGATGGGCGCTGCGCGTGAAGTTTTGGAGCAGAGAGCCGGCAAGCGCCCACTATTGATTGCTGTAACAGTATTGACCAGTATGGAAACAGCCGATCTTGTGGATGTTGGTATTAATGACTCGCCGCAAAATCAGGTTATGCGCTTGGCTGCCTTGACTCAGCGCTGTGGCCTTGATGGTATAGTTTGCTCTGCTCAGGAAGCGAGTCTCATGCGATCCAATTTTGGTTCGAACTTTTGTTTGGTTACACCCGGTATCCGTTTGAATTCATCGCCAGTTGATGATCAGCGAAGAACAATGACTCCTTCGGCGGCCATCCATGCAGGAAGTAGTTATCTTGTCATTGGTCGACCCATCACCCATGCGCCTGATCCAGTCGCAGTTTGTCAGTCGATAATCAGTAGTATTCAGACTGTGTGATATTCAACTTCCATTACAGGTTTTCAGATGAGTTCAAGTGAGCCGGTTGTAATTACTATTGATGGTCCGAGTGGGGCAGGCAAAGGAACTCTTAGCCAAATGTTGGCCCGGCACACTGGATACCATTTATTAGACAGTGGAGCTTTGTATCGTTTAGTTGCTCTTGCTGCGTTAAATGTAGGTGCTGATTTAAATGATCAACATCAAATGGCAAAAATTGCATCGGAGTTGGATGTAATATTTAACGTTGATGCTGGATCAACCCAAATACTATTGGGTGGTCGTGATGTCACAAATAATATCCGCCATGAAACTGTCAGTATGTCTGCATCGCAGATTGCTGCCTATCCATCGGTTCGCGTGGCATTGCTACAACGGCAGCGTGAATTTGCCAAGCTCCCGGGGTTGATCGCTGATGGTAGGGATATGGGGACGACTGTTTTTCCTCACGCACAAACAAAAATATTCCTGACAGCCAGTCCAGAGGCGAGGGCGCAGAGGCGCTACAAGCAGCTTGCGGCCAAGGGTGAGGCTGTGGATATGGACATGCTTATCAAAGATATATCTGAGCGTGATGAGCGTGATTCAAACCGCAGTGTTTCACCTTTAAGACCTGCAGAAGATGCGGTAATTATAGACAGTACTTCAATGGCTATTGATGAGGTTTTTGCCAAAATATTGACTGCTGTTAAACAATAGAGCGTGCGCTCGACTTTCTGTCAATAAATAGCAAGAATTTACTGCTAAATTGAAATAAAAAACCAGCTAAGTGGCTGTTGTCTAAAGTGAGTCAGCGGCCTTATACATACAATTTCAAGGATATTAATATGCAAGTAAAAAAAGCGGTTATTCCTGTTGCGGGTCTTGGTACTCGTATGTTGCCTGCTACTAAAGCGATTCCCAAGGAAATGTTGCCAGTGGTTGATAAGCCGCTAATTCAGTATGTAATTGAAGAGGCTGCTGCTGCTGGTATCAAAGAGATCGTGCTTGTCACTCATGCCAGTAAAAATGCAATCGAAAACCACTTTGATACCAGCTTTGAGTTAGAGGCCCAGCTGGAGGCTCGTTTAAAGCGTTCTTTACTTGCTGAGGTGCGATCAATAACGCCGCCAGGCTTGACGGTGATTTCTGTGCGTCAAGCGGAGGCCAAAGGACTTGGACATGCCATTCTTTGCGCCAAGTCTGTTGTCGGTGATGAGCCTTTTGCGGTGCTTTTGCCTGATGTGCTGGTGGATAATGCGGAGTGTAATCTCAAGCAAGAAAACCTTGCAGGCATGACCCGTCGTTTTGAAGAAACTGGATTTAGTCAGATCCTTGTTGAGCGCGTCCCTCATGATCAAGTCGATAAATATGGTGTGGTAGATTGTTCTGGTGCTGAAATTCCTGCTGGTAAGACTGCGCCTATTCGTGCAATGGTGGAGAAGCCGCCGGTTGATGATGCTCCTTCCGATATGGCAATTGTTGGGCGTTATGTGCTTTCCCGCACTGTGTGGGACTTGTTGGGTAAGACTATGCCTGGTGCAGGTGGTGAAATTCAATTGACTGATGCTTTGGATGCACTTTTGAAGTTAGAGACTGTTGAAGCCTATCAATTGGTAGGTCGAAGCCATGATTGCGGAACAAAACTTGGATACTTGGCTGCCAACGTCATTTACGGTGAGCGCCATTCCGAGGTGGGCCCTAAATTCAAGGCTTTTTTGGCTGATCGCAACAAAAGCTGATTTGGCTCATGGGGTGGTTGTTGATTTCTATTTCCCAATAGGTGCTATGGGCTGTTCAACCCTCGGTATTCAACTTGCTGAGTTGATTGAAAAATATTGCTCTTTCTGGTAAGGTCTCGCGCCTGCTAAATTTGCGACTTTGTGATTTCAGTCATTAACAACATTCTTGGCAGTAGTGGATGTCGTCAAACCCAGCCTGAGGGGGCTTTCACTTTACTTTAATTGACCCGCATGACTGGCCATGCGGAAAAGACAGGGTGTAGTTGTTGACGCCTGTGTCTCTACTTTATAGGTAATACGATGAGTATGAACGAAAGTTTTGCTGAGTTATTTGAAGAGAGTTTAAAAACCGTTGATATGGTGCCAGGCACCATTGTTACCGGCGTAGTTATCGATATCGACAAAGATTGGGTTACCGTACACGCAGGCTTGAAGTCTGAAGGTGTGATCCCCGCAGAACAATTCCGTAACGAGCTGGGTGAGTTGAATCTCCAGATCGGCGACGAAGTACAAGTGGCTCTTGAAAGTGTTGAAGATGGTTTCGGTGAAACCAAACTGTCACGCGAAAAAGCCAAGCGCGCAGAAGCGTGGAAAATTCTTGAAGCGGCTCATGTTGCTGAAGAAGTTATCAAAGGTGTTATTAACGGTAAGGTTAAGGGTGGTTTCACTGTTGACGTTGCTGGTATCCGTGCCTTCCTTCCGGGTTCATTGGTTGACGTTCGCCCTGTGCGCGAAACTACCCATTTGGAAGGTAAAGAGCTGGAATTTAAAGTTATCAAGCTCGATCAAAAACGCAATAACGTTGTTGTTTCTCGTCGTGCGGTATTGGAGCAGGCTAACTCTGTTGAGCGCGATGAATTGCTGGCCACTTTGCAAGAAGGTCAAGCTGTTAAGGGTATCGTTAAAAACCTTACCGACTACGGCGCATTCGTTGACTTGGGCGGTGTTGATGGTCTGTTGCATATCACCGACATGGCTTGGAAGCGTATCAAGCACCCAGGTGAAATCGTAAACGTTGGCGATGAAATCGACGTTAAAGTATTGAAATTTGATCGTGAGCGTAACCGTGTATCTCTTGGCTTGAAACAATTGGGCGAAGATCCATGGATCCAAATCACCAAGCGTTACCCGGAAGGCGCTCGTGTGAAAGCAAAAGTAACCAATTTGACTGATTACGGCTGCTTCGCAGAGTTGGAAGAGGGTGTTGAAGGTTTGATCCACGTTTCGGAAATGGACTGGACTAACAAAAATATCCATCCTTCAAAAGTTGTTCAGTTGGGCGACGAAATTGAAGTTATGGTATTGGATATCGACGAAGAGCGTCGTCGTATCTCTCTCGGCTTGAAACAATGCCAAGAGAATCCATGGGATGCATTTGCCCGTACTTGTGCCAAAGGTGACAAGATCAGCGGCAAAATCAAGTCAATCACTGACTTCGGTATCTTCATCGGTTTGGATGGCGGTATTGACGGTCTGGTTCACTTGTCAGATATCTCTTGGCACGAAGCTGGCGAAGAAGCTGTGCGTAAGTACAAGAAAGGTGATGAGCTGGAAACTGTGGTCTTGGCCATCGACCCAGAGCGCGAGCGTATTTCTTTGGGTATCAAGCAGTTGGAAACCGACCCCTTCTCAGAATATGTTTCTGTGAATGATAAGGGTGCCGTTGTTAAAGGTATCGTAAAAGAAGTTGAAGCAAAGGCAGCTGTCATCACGTTGGCTGACGACGTAGAAGCTACTCTGAAGGCTTCTGAGTTGAGCCGCGAGAAGGTGGAAGACGCTCGCAACCTGCTGAAAGTCGGTGACGAAGTTGAAGCTAAGATCATTGCTGTAGATCGCAAAAATCGTAGCATCAGCCTGTCAGTAAAATCTAAAGACGTTGAAGAAGAAAAAACTGCAATGAAAGAGCTTTCCAGTAAGCAGTCGGATCAAGCTTCTCCAACTACCTTAGGTGACTTGATTAAAGCGCAAATGCAAAGCAAAGAGTAATTTTGCTTGTAGATGATGGCCAGCATTGCTGGCCATTATTTTTTGAAGGTTTACAAGAGTTTCAGTTCAGCTATGATGTTTGTGTTGCTTGCCATTGGCCAATAAAAGAGAGCGGGTTATGACAAAATCAGAATTGATCGAATACATTACCGAGAAACAGAATCAGTTGACTGTTAAAGATGTTGAGATGTCAGTAAAGCTATTGCTTGACTATATGTCTGATATTTTAGCATCGGGTGAGCGTATCGAGATTCGTGGTTTTGGTAGCTTTTCTCTTCATTATCGTGCCCCTCGTACAGGCCGTAACCCCAAGACAGGTGAGACTGTTGTTTTAGAAGGTAAATATGTTCCTCATTTTAAACCTGGTAAAGAGATGCGCGACCGGGTAAATGAAAGTATTGGTAAATAACTCCTTACTTTTTTGCTCAAGCTTTTTTGTTTTAAAATTCTGCTTTCTGCTTTCTGCTTTCTGCTTTCTGCTTTCTGCTTTCTGCTTTTTAGTGCGCAGTTTTTCCTGCCCTCATTTTATATGCACAATAAATTGCTGGTGTGTATGCCAAGCACAACCCAATAAATTCATTAAGCCAACCAATCTGTATCGTTAATGCGATAGGAAGTAGCCAAAAAATATTAAATGCCATAATCAGAAGGGTTGCTTGGGTGTGTGACTTTCTTTTTAGTGCCAGCTTTTGGTAGAGGTGAGAACGATGTGGAAGGTAAAATTTTTGTCCACTTATGATCCGCATAAGCAGTGTGTAAGTTGCGTCTGTGATAAACGCTGCCATCAAAATTAGCCAGCTACAGCTAGTTATAAAGCTGTCTCGGCTTGTCCAAACCATCAAAGTTGCCAGCGTGATTCCGATGAAAAGGCTGCCTACGTCTCCCATAAAAATTTGAGCGGTGGGAAAGTTCCAATACAAAAAGCCGAGGCTAGCAAGCGCTAGTAAAATCAAGATGATAGCAACATCTACATGGGTTGCTTGAAGATAAAAAAGAAGGCTCATGCTGATGCAAACAAATATAGTTTGGAGCGCAGCTAACCCGTTAATACCATCCATAAAATTATACAAATTTGTGAGCCAGACAATTCCTATTGCCGATGTTAAAAATAGCAAGAGCTCGAGAAATGGTGGTTCATTAATGTCATTTAATAGTGTGCTTGAGATCAGTGTGGCTGTGACTATCTGCAGGCCAAGTCTTATGCGGATGTTAAGGTTTTTGATGTCATCTATTATCCCTACTGCTGCCATTATTACGCCTGGAAGTAGAAGTATGAGTAGTTCTTTTGATATTCCGCCTGAAAAGTAAGCAAAAAGTGATGCTCCAATCGTTCCTAACACTATAGCTATTCCTCCCCCTCGCGGAGTTGGCGTTGTATGTGAGCTTCGATCATTTGGAATATCTAAAAGGCGCTTGCCAAAAAAATAGATTATTAGCTTCGATGTGATTAGTGCAATTGTGAATGCGCTAATTAGGGTGGCGATAGAAAGTGTCATTTAATTCTTGGTTTAGTTTAATAACGGTGAACTATTGTAACTTAAGTGTTTTGTTATAGGTTTTGATAAATGTGTGATCATATATGGTGCGTAAATTTTTATTGTGCTTGAAAATGGTGCTCAATTTTTGTTTGGTGAAACTTATATAGGTTTTAACTTTATGATCTGATTGGTTTTTTTTGTTATGGATTGTTTTTTGCTTAAGTGCTTGGCCACGTAATTTTCGCGCTAATATTTATAAAATAATGCTCTTTAATTGTGCGCTTGGTTAAATGTTAGCTTTGTTAAGTGACAGTTTTTAGGTGAGCCGTTTCATGATCGTCTCATTATGAAGCGTTTCAAACGTCATTTCTTCTTGTTTGTCGCCAAGAGTGCCGAACAATAAATATCATGGGGTAGCTATGAAAAAGCCAAAATCCATAACTTCGCTCGTCGGTGGTGCCTGTGCCACCGCATTAATTTCATCAAATGCCTTGGCTGAGGGAGATATTAATCAAGCAAATACGGCTTGGATTCTCACGTCAACAGCGCTTGTGCTTTTTATGACCCTGCCTGGTTTGGCTTTATTCTATGGTGGGCTTGTTCGCGTCAAGAATATTCTTTCTGTGTTGATGCAGTGTTTTGCTATCGCTTGCATGGTTTCCTTACTGTGGCTTGTGGCCGGTTATAGCTTAGCATTTGGCGAAGGCAATGCCTGGATTGGTGATTTGAGTATGGTGTTCTTTGATGGTGTCACCGAAGGCGCGGTTTCTGGTGGTATCCCATTGAGTTTGCACGCGATGTTTCAGATGACATTTGCGATTATTACACCAGCGTTGATTGTGGGGGCTTTCGCAGAGCGTGTGAAATTTTCTTCGATGCTACTGTTTTCGGGGCTCTGGTTGTTTGCTGTATATATTCCAGTGTGTCACTGGGTGTGGGCCGGCTCAGGATGGTTGTTTCAAAAGGGTCTTTTAGATTTTGCTGGTGGTACTGTTGTGCATATTACTGCTGGTGTCGCTGCATTGGTTGCCGCAATTGTAGTGGGTAAGCGACATGGTTTTCCTACCACAGCGATGCCTCCGCACAACATGACTATGACCGTAACTGGCGCTGGTATGCTGTGGGTGGGTTGGTTTGGTTTTAATGCCGGTAGTGCATTGGCTGCAGATGGTAATGCAGCTATGGCTATGCTTGTAACTCATATTTCTGCTGCCGCAGGCGCTCTATCGTGGATGGCAGTTGAATGGATGCGATTCAGAAAGCCAAGTGCTTTGGGTATTGTGACGGGGATGGTCGCTGGCCTTGGCACTATTACTCCTGCCTCTGGTTATGTTGGTCCTGGTGGTGCTTTGATAATTGGTTTGAGTGCAGGGATTGTTTGTTTTTATATGACTCAATTGGTTAAGCGCGTTTGGAAAATAGACGATTCTTTAGATGTGTTCCCCGTGCATGGTGTTGGCGGCATATTGGGTACTATTCTTGCCGGTGTATTTGCATCGACTGAATTAGGTGTTTTTAGCGGTCAGGGATTTGCCTCGGGAGTTAATTCAATGGGGGAGCAGTTGGGCATTCAGTTGCTCGGTGTAGTGGTGACTTTTGTATACACTGCACTGGTTACCTACGTCCTGCTGAAATTAACTGGGCTTTTTACATCTGGTTTACGTGTGAGCAAAGAGGACGAAACGATGGGATTGGATTTGGCGTTGCACGAAGAGGATGGATACAAGCTTTGATGGCTTGATTTGCTTGCCAATCGATAAAAAAGAGAGGGGTGTGGCCCTCTCTTTTTTTACCTAAGTTCAGCATGGCTTTCTTGAAATGCGTTGTGATTGTGTCATCTAAATGCGATAAGTGCAGCAGTAACAGCTACATTCAGCGATTCAACACCATTGTTCATTGGTATTTTCACGCTTTCATCACATAGTTTTTGAACTGCGTGGGAAACTCCTTCTGTTTCATTTCCCAGCACATAAATACAAGCTTTCTCAGGTGAGAATTTTTTGAGTTCTGTTGTTGCATGCGAGGAAAGTGCGCAGACAATGGCGCCTTTTTGTTTGAAATCCATTAATGCTTCAGTTAAATCTTTGCAGCGCAACAGTGGTGCACGAAAAACAGTTCCTGCACTGGCTTTAATTACTAATGGATCGATCTGCGCATTACCCTTTTGCGGTAGAAGGATGCCATCAATATTGCCAGCACAAGCTGAACGAATGATCATGCCTAGATTTTGTGGGTTATGTACACCATCCAACGCAATCAAGTTGTATTTTTGTTGGCGATTATCCTGTAAAAACTTATCGTAATGTTGATAGCCGCGCAATTGCAGGTCGGCAGCAACTCCCTGATCTTGTGCTGAGTTTTTTGAAATGCGGGATAAAGCTTGACGATCATGATAAATAATTTCCGCGCCTTTCTGTTCGGCTAGGCAAATAATGTCCGTTAAAATCTCAGCAGGTTTGTTACTTTTGGCAAGGTGTAATCTATATAAATAAGTGGCAGGGTCTTGTAGCGCTTCAAACACAGTTTTGCGCCCATAGACAGTCATAAGGGAATCAAAAAAGCGTTTTTTTTCTAAATAGGCTGGGCTGTCTTCTCGGGTTGTATTCATGCTTTTTTCTGGGGTGAGTATTTAATATTTGCAGGGCGTGATTGTTAGCTGGTACAGATAGCTTTGTAAGTTTTTACTGCACTACTTAGCCCCATATTGATGGCGTCAACAGTCAGCGCGTGACCAATCGAAACTTCGAGCAAGGCTGGAATTTTGCGAAAATATCCGAGATTGTCGAGGTTCAAGTCGTGGCCTGCATTGACCCCTATGCCAATAGACTGCGCGTGGCCAGCAGCACTCAAATATTTTTCGAATAATCTATCGAATGATGCACCGGGAGTTTTAAACGCTTCAGCGTAGGGGCCCGTATAGAGCTCTATACGATCAGCTCCCAAGGCTTTTGCCAAGGTGATTTGTTCTATGTCTGGATCCATAAAAAGGCATACTCGAATACCAAAATCCTTTAGTTGTTTGATAACTGGTTGCAAAGATTTTCCGCTGCGATGTAGATCAAAGCCGTGATCAGAGGTCAGCTGATGATTGGTGTCAGGAACCAGCGTACATTGATGTGGTTTTGTATTGCACACCAGCTTAAGAAAACCGGGAAAGTCAGCGATTGATTCGGCGAAAGGGTTGCCTTCGATATTGAACTCTATTCCGGGATAGTTACTAACCAGCTCGCTGAGTTCGTATACATCATGCGGGCGAATATGACGTTGATCTGGTCGTGGATGAACGGTGATTCCGTCTGCACCCGCATTGATGCAAATTTCTCCATGGGTTAATACATTGGGGTAATTCCCGGGGCGAGAATTGCGAATCAGTGCAATTTTATTCAAGTTAACGCTGAGCGCGGTGTTATTGCTGTGAGTCATTTACCGGTACCAATGCATCTTTAAGGCTTGATGGTTTAATTGCGCGCTGCTCTTCGATAATTGCTTGTGCTTCAGCGGATGTTGTTTTTGTCGCGCTCAAAATACGTACCGCATAATTCGGTGCCTCTGGATATGCTTTAAACATTCCGAGTGGTTCCTTGGCAATTTTTTCTATCACCTCCATGCCAGCTACTACTTTTCCAAATACTGTGTAACCAGGTTTTGTTTCAGTTGCATTCAGGCCGGGATTGTTTTTCAAATTAATATAAAACTGCGATGTCGCACTATCCGGGTCTGTTTGGCGCGCCATAGCAACGCTTCTGTAATCGTTGGGTAAGCCATTCATGGATTCATTGATAATAGGCTTTTCGGTTGGCTTTTCCGTAAAGTCGAATGTCATCCCCCCGCCTTGTACTACAAAGCCCGGAACTACACGGTGAAAAATAGTCCCTTCATAGAATTTAGTGTCTATGTAATGAAGGAAATTTTTGACTGTTTCAGGTGCGGCTTTTGGATATAACTCTATTACAAAAGTCCCCAAATCTGTTTTCATCGCAATGAGGTTTGTTTTTGTTAAGTCATCATTGGCAAAGATAGGTGCTGAAAATACAGCAGATACAATAAACAAGAAGCTCGCTAATTTTTTTGAAATCATATCTCTCTGTACCTTATCGCCATTCAGATTTGCGTTTGCGACGACCAATACCCTGTAATATAAAAGACAGGAGTACACCTCCAATAATTAAACCACCACCATACAGCCAGTGATTAAAACGATCACTGTCTTTTAGTTTTTCATTTTCTGCCTTTAATACGTCAGCATGTGTTTGCAGTAATTGATTTTCGGTAAGCATACGTTGATGTTCTTCCTCAAGATTCATCGCTGTTGTAGCAGCTTGACGCATGTCTTCGGTATCGTTGAGTAGTTGTTGATGCTCTTGTTGCAACTTTTCCAATTGTGCTTTTAGCTCAGTGTTTTCTGTCTGTAGGCTCAAAAGATTGCGGGATGAATCTGACAAGGCGGCGAGTTTTAGTGCAGCTGTAGGTTTGTCGCTAATATTCTGGCTGCGAATCCAGCCTTCTGTACCCTCTGGGGTAACAACGAGCGACCATAAATTATTATCTGCACCAATTTCCTCGCGCAAAAAATTTAACTTGGTACCGCTGGGTACGCCTTGTTGCAGGATGCCTGCTTGTGGGCTTTTATCGCTACGCACGGGTACATAAATAACATCGGATACATATTTTTCGATGGCGGCAGCGGGTAAGCTTGCGAGCGGCAGAGCTAGAAGCGAGAGTCCGGCACTTAAAAAAGCTAAATATTTTTTCACAATGGCTCCAGTCCTGAGATTTGAATAATTAAGGCAGCACTTTCTTGAAAGGTTTAACGGTCACCTTGGCATAGACTCCGGCGGTCAAATAGGGGTCTTCGTTTGCCCAGCGTTGTGCTTCTTCCAAAGAGTTGAATTCTGCTACGACCAAGCTGCCAGTAAAGCCCGCATCGCCGGGGTTGCCGTTATCAATAGCAGGGTGTGGGCCCGCGATTATCAGGCGGCCTTCGTCTGTTAATTGTTGCAGGCGTGCCAAGTGTGCAGGGCGTGCTATTTTGCGTTTATCGAGACTATTTGATACGTCTTCACTGATGATTGCGTAGTACATAATCAACCTTAAGATAAAGTCTTGTGCAGCGAGTCTTTAAGAGTGCTGACATAGGGTTCGTTAATTAAAGTGTGAACGGGCTGGCCACTTAATCGCCTGAGCCGTCATTAATCACTTCTTCGAAAGTTAAGTGGGTAAGCAAGCGAATACTGCGAAAGACATAAAATAGAGTCCCCATCATAATCACTAGCATCGGAAGTGCAATGACAGGGTAGCTCAACGCAGTCATCTTACCTAACTCAGCATTAAATTCAGCAGTTCCTGGTTGGCTTATTAGGATTAGTTTGGCTAACACATAATTCAAGATTGATGACAAAAAGAATGAAGCTGCAATCATTAGCGAGGCATTAACAAGTGTGCGTTCAAAAAGTTTTTGGGTTTGGTGTTGCTGAAGTGCGGCATTTACTTTGTCTATTTTTAGAACCTTGTCGTTGTATATGAATACTTTTACTAATGGGTAGCGGGTTTTTATTGATACCAGTGTGACTATGCCCAAAATACCGGGGATGGCCGCTTCTTTGATCGCAAAGTACTCAGGTGCAAGTTTGAATAAACTCAATCCACCGGTTAGCAATACACTGATAATACCTAGCGCTGAAAATGCATTAATTTTTTTGTTGGCAATAAAGTCACGAAAACCGTAGCTAAGTGGAAAGGCGAGGGCAACGATTAATCCCCATGTGGCTCCCAGGTATTCTGCATCACTGAGTTTGGTCAGAATTAGCGTCGGAATGACGATGTTCATCAACAGGTTGGCAAAAAAGCTCTCTTTTTTAGGTTTGGGTTGGATATTTGTTGTTTGCGCAGAGGGCTTATCAGCTAAGATGGGTGATGAATTTTTGGAGTTGTTATCAGTCATGATCAAACCTGTTGATCTCAAAATAGGGTGTTTGAGTGATTTTTGACCTGCATTGCCATACCTATTTTTCTGACGGCATGCTAAGCCCTGATGCACTGGTTGAGCGTGCAAAAGCTCGCAATGTTTCAGTGCTTGCGATTACGGATCACGATACCATAGCTGGGGTAGGTATTGCACAAAAAGCCGCGCTAGAAGCTTCGCTACAACTGATTCCGGGTATCGAATTCTCCAGTCAATGGGGGCGGGGAGGTGTTCATATTGTTGGTCTCGGGATTGATACAAAATCTGCTGTCTTGGCTGATGCGATAAGTCGGCAGGCACAGGCGCGTGAGGCGCGCTCGATTGCTATCGGAGATCGTTTGACTAAGCTAGGCTTTCCCTACGCGCTGACTGGCGCTAGGGCTTATGCAGGCGAGTCCAGTGTTTGTCGGCCGCACTTTGCTCAGTATTTAGTCGAAGTTGGTGCGGTAAAAAATATTAATGCTGCATTCAAAAAATATTTAGGGGCAGGTAAGCCTGCGGATGTGAAGTACCAATGGCCGCTTATGGACCAGGTGATTCGTTGGATTCATGATGCGGGTGGCGTAGCTGTTCTGGCGCACCCCAATAAGTATGAGCTGACACGTACCAAGATCTGTGCTTTGGCTGATTCTTTTGTTGCTGCCGGTGGCGATGCAATTGAGGTGATCAGTGGCTTGCAGCCTAGCGCTACGACGGAGGATTTGTTGCGAATCGCAGCTGAGCGCAATCTTTATGCCTCCTGTGGTTCGGATTTCCATGTGCCTGACCAACCTTGGCAGGAGTTGGGAAATTTCGGTCAGTTACCAAACCATGCTAGACCAGTATGGGAATTATTAGGCTATAACACTAATTAGTCTTAACGCCTGCAAGCGTTACCAACTTGTTTACCTGGCATTCAGGCCGGGTAATGTCGTGAGGAGCCTCTGGTATGGCGCAGTTTTTCCAAATTCATCCCGAAAATCCCCAGCATCGTTTAATCGTGCAGGCGGCTGATATTGTCCGCAAAGGTGGCGTTATTGCTTATCCTACTGATTCTGCTTATGCGCTGGGTTGTCACATAGGTGACAAAGATGCATTAGAACGTATCCGTTCTCTGCGTAAACTCGATAAAAACCATAACTTTACCTTGATGTGTCGAGATCTATCCGAGCTTGCGACCTATGCGCGAGTGGACAACCGGGTTTTTCGTTTGCTCAAAAGTCACACACCTGGTGCCTACACTTTTATCCTTGAGGCTACCGCTGATGTGCCGCGCCGGTTAATGCATCCAAAACGTAAAACGATTGGTCTGCGAGTTCCTGATAATCCAATTGCTTTGGCTCTGCTTGAGGAGTTGGGTGAACCGCTCATGAGCAGTAGCTTATTGCTTCCGGGTGAAGAGTTTCCTATGACCGACCCCTATGATATCCGCGACACTCTGGAGCATTTTGTCGAATTAGTGATCGATGGAGGTTACTGTGGTCTTGAGCCGACTACTGTGATCGATCTGACCCAAGAACTGCCCGAGCTGGTGCGACAGGGTAAGGGTGACTTTACTGTATTTGAATCTAGTTAGTTGATTTTCAATGGGTTTTCGCAGCACTTACGGCTGCTGTCCGGAGCTCATGTAAATCGTTATAATGCAACGCTTTATCGTCCGGGGTTTCAGTTTGGCATCCCGTCTCTCCTTTGCACATATCTGACTGCGAGTTTACCGAGTGACTGAATTTCTTGAACCTATCCCTCTGGTGGATCCGGATGCTGCTATCGATTCGAAGCCAACAGATGTGGTTAAAGCAGATCTTCAGAATGAGTCCGGTGAAGCGAATACTTCTGATGTAGATATTTCGCACGCAAAAGTGCCGCAACAGGGGGAGATGCCCTTTGCTGTGGTTCACGGAAAGGCTTACACGCAACTACCTCAGGATTTGTATATCCCCCCAGATGCACTTGAAGTTTTTCTTGAGGCATTTGAGGGGCCTCTGGATTTATTGCTTTACCTAATTCGTCGCCAAAATATTGATATTCTTGAAATTAATGTTTCAGAAATTACGTCTCAGTACATGGCTTATGTGAATTTGATGGAGTCTCATCAATTTGAATTGGCTGCTGAATATTTGGTGATGGCAGCAATGTTGGCAGAGATTAAATCGCGCATGCTACTGCCTCGCTCCAGCGAAGAGCATGAAGAGGAAGAGGATCCGCGTGCGTCATTAATTCGTCGCTTGCAGGAATACGAGCGTTTTAAACAAGCCGCTGAGGATTTGGATAAGTTGCCGCGTGTGGCGCGCAACGTATTTCCTGTTACCGCAACTGGCCCTGACCGCAACTTGACTCGTCCAGATCCTGATGTGGAATTGCAGGAGTTATTGCTGGCGCTTTCGGAGGTGTTGCGTCGTGCTGATATGTTTGAGAGTCATCATATTTCCAAAGAAAAGCTGTCGACGCGCGAACGTATGGCGCAGGTGTTGGACATTCTTGCGCATCAACATTTCGTACCTTTTGTCAGCCTTTTTAAGGTAGGAGAGGGGCGTTTGGGTGTGGTTGTAACTTTTCTTGCGGTAATGGAATTGATAAAAGAATCATTGGTGGAGATAGTTCAAAGCGAATCCTTTGCACCAATTCACGTAAAAGCTAGAACACAATGACCGAACTCACTCAAGATATTGATAAAGCGTTGGATGAACAGGAAGTTGGCGCAATGGTTGCCGATGATGTAGAAGAATCCGCAACAGTTCCTGTTACTCAAATGCCTGTTGATGCTGGCCGTCTGTGCCAAATTATTGAAGGCGCTATACTGGCAGCGGGGCAGCCAATAACGTTGGCGCGCATGCTGGATTTGTTTGATGCTGAAGTAGCACCCAGTAAGGACGAAATACTGGCAGCACTTACCAGCATCCAACAAAGCTGCGAAGGACGAGGTTTTGAACTCAAAGAGGTGGCATCAGGTTGGCGCTTTCAGGTGCGCGATGATTTGGCTCCTTGGGTTAATCGTCTTTGGGAGGAGAAACCACAAAAATACTCCCGTGCACTATTGGAGACTTTGGCGTTAATTGCATATCGTCAGCCGATTACCCGTGGTGATATTGAAGAAATCCGCGGTGTTGCTGTCAGCTCGCACATCATGAAGACATTGCTGGAGCGCGACTGGGTTAAGGTCATTGGTCATCGCGATGTGCCTGGGCGCCCTTCGCTTTATGCAACAACCAGACAATTTTTGGATTACTTTAATTTAAAAAGTTTGGAGGAGTTGCCATCGCTCAGTGAGATTCGTGATCTGGATGAGTTAAATCCGGTGTTGGATTTGGGGGAAGCTGGTATTGGCGAGCAAGACACAGACGCGCCAATTCCTGATGAGCAGCCTATTATTAGCCTCGAAGAGTTAACGACCGGGGAAGTAGATACTAAAGCTGCTCTTTATGAGGATGGCTTTATTGATGGTGAAGAAGCCTTTGTTGATGCTGAAGAACAAGCGGTTATCGCTGTTGAAGAAGTGTCTGCTGCGGCCAACAGTGAGGAACAGGGCCACTAATGGGTGGTTCATTAAATATGGTGAAGAAAATCAACCAAGATAAACCTAAAAAATCTGCCAAGGCTGTGAAGCCAGCAGTCGCCAGTAAAAGCGTTGACGCAAAAGCGGGTGAAAAAAAACACAGAGCCGAAAAACCTTCACTTGCTAAGAAAAGTGTCGAGTTGGAGAATCAGTCTGGTCAAGCAGCAATATCTAATGATGAGAAGTTGCAAAAAGTACTGGCACGCGCAGGTATTGGTTCGCGTCGTGAAATGGAGCGTGCGATAGAGCAGGGTCAGGTAAAAGTTAACGACCATATTGCTAAATTAGGTGATCGTGTAACGCCGCAGGATAAAATTTTTTTTAATGGCCAGCGAGTTGTGTTGCGTACAGAGCTCACGCGTCGCAGGGTCATTTTGTACAATAAACCCGAAGGTGAAATTTGCTCTCGCTCTGATCCAGAAGGTCGCCCTACTGTTTACGATCATCTCCCGGCATTAAAGGGAGAGCGTTGGATTTCCGTAGGTCGTCTTGATTTCAATACAAGTGGTTTATTGTTATTCACCAACGATGGTGAACTGGCAAATAAATTAATGCATCCCTCATCGGTTATTGATCGTGAATATTTGGTGCGTATTCAGGGCGAAGTAACGGACGAGATGCGCGATGTGCTTCTGCGTGGCGTTGCTTTGGAAGACGGTATTGCACGCTTCACGGATATAGTTGACGGTGCAGGAGAGGGTAAGAATCGCTGGTTTTACTGCGTGGTAATGGAAGGACGCAACCGTGAAGTTCGACGTTTGTGGGAGTCCCAAGGTGTTAAGGTTAGTCGCTTGAAGCGTGTGCGTTATGCGAATATTTTTATTCCATCACATGTGAGGGTTGGCCAGTGGATCGACCTTACCGAACGTGAAATTGAAGATCTGTGTATGACGGCAGGTTTCGATAGTTCTACCTATACTCGTATGATGTCACCGACACGTGACGAACAAGCTCAGCGCGAACGTCATGATAAAAAGCTCAGATCTGCATCGGCAGCACCACGTAGAGTCAAAGCGCCACCGCGTAAACGCCCACCAGTTGTTTGATAAAAAAACCGCACCAAGTGCGGTTTTTTGTTTTTGACGTTCAGTTTTTGTCACTGTAGTCGCTATTAAAGGTACGGTTGCGCCCGGATTGCTTGGCCGCATAGAGCGCCTTATCAGCGCGTTCAAATAATTCCTCTATTTCACTGTTGCCATTCGCTTTGTGTGTTGCGATGCCAATACTGACTGTGGTGTGGATGACTGTTGAGTTATGCAGTATATGGGTGTCAGAAATACGTTCACGAATTCTTTCTGCAATGATTTCTGCACCAAGCGAGTTGGTGTTATTTAACAAAACAACAAACTCTTCACCGCCATAGCGAAAAATGCCATCAGTGCTTCTACATACTGATTGGATGGTTTTTGCAATTTCACAGAGGATTAAATCGCCGCGATGGTGGCCATAGTCATCATTAATTTTTTTAAAATAATCTACATCAATCATTAGTAGTGATAGTTGCTGATGTTGGCGATTAGCTAATTGTAATTCTCGTTTCAAACTGTTGTTCAGCGCTGCACGGTTGCCCACCAGCGTCAAGGGATCCAGCAGGGCGAGGCGCATAGCGCTTTGGTAGCGGATTGCATTGCGCAATGGATAAACCAATGCGCCCAACAATTGTTCTATTTTCATCAGCTCAGCTTCGATGAAGCGTTTACTGCGGCTGAAGATAATTTCGCCTAAATAGCCTTCATCGGTTGTCAAACGGTAGTCGCAATGGTGTAGCGATTCCCGCCCGATACGGGAATCATCCTTGCCTGACGCCGATTTGAAAATCACCCCGGAAATATGAACCAAGGGTTGGATTTGATGGAAGAAAAGTGAAACCACTTCTGTTGGGTCCAAGCTCATTTGTAGGGCTTGGCTCAAACGAACTCGAATGGAAAGTTCGTGATCTTGTTGTGGGGCTCCAAGTGGGATATTTCCTGTGCCGTTCGCCTTTTGGGCATTGGTCACCATAGTCATGTCCCGCATATGTGTACCTGTCATGTTAGTTGGTTATGCTGCCCTAAAGCGCAAGATGCGTTTTTGGCGTCTATGACAGGGGTAAAGCGAAAAGTATGCCATTTGGGCTGAATATCAATTTATTCTTTTAAATCATGGTGTTAAATAGTTTTTGTCGCGCTGTTTAGATGTTTTCGCCAATAAAAAGGCGGGTGTAGTGTCGGTGATGAGGAAAAAGTTTTCCGCTCGTCAAAAAAATGGCGAAGATTAAATGACGTAGCAAGCCGCGGCTTAGGATTTTATCTGTGGGAGTAAGACGCAAAGATTCAAGCCGCCACTTGGGCGGTTCTCAGCCCAAATTTTTCCTTTATGAAGGCTGACACTGCGGTGGGCTATAGCGAGTCCTAGTCCATAGCCGCCACTTTCGCGTGCGCGAGCCTGGTCGGTGCGGAAAAAAGGTTGGAAGATATCTTCCAGGGCGTCAGCGGGTACACCGGGGCCTTGATCCATAATTTGAATACGGTATTGCTCACCATCACCGGTTTCGCTGAGTTGAATGCAAATTTCTGAATTAGTCGGTGTATATAGCAGTGCATTGCGTAGCGCATTTTCAAAAACCCCTACCAACATGTTGCCGTGAGTAGCGACCAGAGCTTCTTCGAGGTTTGATTGAAATGTTATTTGAATATTCTTTTCTTGCGCATCTATTTGATAATTTTCGATCAAGGTCTGCAGTAGTGCAGCTAAGTCGATGACGTCATCCAGCACCCAGCCATCTTGTCCCTGTATTGGCAGTGTCAGAATTTCTGTGATGATTTCATTTAAGTAGTCAGCCGCTTGTTTAATGCGCGCTAACTCGTGATCAATAATTCCACCGCTTTTTTGTTGTGCCAATGCCAAAGCTATTTGTAACCGCGCTAAGGGGGTTCGCAATTCATGAGAAACATCTTTAATTAGCCGCTTTTGTTCGTGCATGGCTTTTTCGAGTCGCTCAGTCATATTGTCAAAATCGCGGCCAAGAGCAGCGATTTCATCATTGCGACCACGGAACTGGTCGCCGATACGCACACTCAAATCGCCTCGCGCAATTTGATGTGTGGCTTTTTGCAATGTGTTGATACTGCGTGTGAAATGGCGAGCAAGGAAAAAACAAGCGGAGCCACTGACTAAAATAGAAACTAGTAGGAGCGGCCAAATATTATCAATAAATAATTCCCAAATAATATCGCGATCCTGCCCCTCATCGCGGCCTGCAGAAATGGTAATCAACTTGACGCTGTTGCCATCATTCAAGGTGATGTAGCGTCCAAACAGTTTTCGGTTGCGATCCTGAACTTTATCGAAAGGGTGTTTACTGGTCAGGCGCGGTGCGAGATACATCACTCCAGGTGGAAGCGGGCGATCAAGTAAATCGCGGTTGCGTCTGTCCACTACATAAACAAAACGCGTGGACCAAGCAGGCATTGCCCGCAGATCCTCGGTGAGTTGTAGCGTATTGCGATTGATCGCATTGCCAACCATTTGAAATAGCAGACGCTTGGCGGGATCTTCATCTGACTCGGTGTTGCTGTGTTGCAGCTTACCGTCGGGCGTTATATCGAACCAATGCACTACCAAGTTAGTGCCGATAATAATCGCCACCGTGATAAGCCAGAAAGTGAGAAATATCTTTAAATAGAGGCGAGTCATTAACTACCGGATTCATCGTCATTCATGGTGAGCATATAGCCAGCCCCACGGACATTAATAATTAAATCTTTTGAGGAGCCAGCAGCCGTTATTTTTTTACGGATATTGCTCACATGCACATCAATACTTCGATCATAAGGCGTTAATTTTCTATTCAATGCCTGCTCAGTCATATCGTCTTTGCTGATCACCTGACCTGCACGGCGCACCAGAATTTCCAAAACACTAAATTCAGTACCGGTGAGTGGAACTTCTGTTCCATCCCAAGCTGTAGTGCGAGTGCCCAAATGCAGAGAAAGTTTGCCAGAGGAGAGGCGCTCGACACTATTAGTGGAGCTTTCTTTCTGATTAGCCCGGCGCAATATGGCGCGAATTCGTGCGACCAGTTCACGCGGGTCACAAGGCTTTGCCAGATAATCGTCGGCGCCAATTTCAAGGCCAATAACCCTATCAACGGTATCGCCTTTGGCGGTGAGCATAATGACTGGGGTTTGGTTGTGCTGGCGCAGGTTTTTCAGTACATCAAAACCATTGCGAACGGGCAGCATGACATCCAGCACTATGGCTGAGTAGGGGTTTTTTAATGCAAGTTCCAGCGCGGTTTGCCCATCATAAGCAGTGTCTACCGCGAAACCTTCCGTTTGCAGATACTCACTCAGTAATTGGCTGAGTTCTTTATCGTCATCGATGAGCAGGACCTTGAGCATAGTCATTACATACCCTTGTTATATAAGGTGTTATTCAAGGCGCTGAGTGTGCACCAGGCCTTGGTGAGAGTCATGATTCTTTGGGAATTGTTAACCAATCTTAACATGATAGCGCCCATAATGAATTCACTGGCGCTGTTCAAATAATGAGGCGCTTGGGTCGATAAACTTACCTGAGGAATTCAACATGAACACGATTAAATTTATGGCTGCAGGCGCTTTATTAGTAGGCGCAGCAACACTGGCAGCTACCGGTATTGCCGCTGAAACCGGGAAAACCTGCGATGGTGCGCGAGCGGCTCATCATATGTCCAAAGGTGGTCACCATGGAGGCAAATATGCAGGCCATTTGGGACGTTTGGAGCGGAAATTGGATCTGAGTGAAACCCAGAAGGCAACCCTGAAATCCCAGCGTGAGGCCAATAGATCCGCACGCGAAACCTTACATGAGCAGTTAGTTAAAGCTCGCACGGCGCTGGATACGGCTGTAGAGACGGGTGCGAATGAGGCGGAACTGACGGCGCTGGCAGATGCTTTAGGGCGTTTGCAGGCGCAGCAAGCGCTTGCGGGAGCCAAAAATCATCAGGCTTTTTTGGCCGTTTTGACCGAGGAGCAAAAACAAACCTTGGCGGAGCTTAAATCCAAACGTATGGAGCGCAATGGTGCTCGTAAGAGCGAAGCTAGTCTGAGTTCTGACAGTAAAAGCAGTTAATCCCTTCTTTGAATGCTGCAAATTCCCATTTTATAACCCCGGCATGCCGGGGTTATTTATTTCTGTTCCCGACAACATGCTTGCTTGCTCTGCCCAATATTGGGAAAATCCGCGCCGTTTTGCTGCTTCTGCGGTCAACTAGCGGTTGGTGTTAGCAGCTTCATTTTCCCCAAGAATCCGAGGTTAACGTGGCCCAAATTGGTCTGTTTTTTGGTAGTGACGAAGGTAATACCGAGCGTGTTGCCTACCGTATTCAAAAGCGCTTTGGCGAAGATGTAGTGGATGTTCGCGACATCGCTGATGTTACCCAGCTCGACTTTGCACAATACGACAAGGTGATTCTGGGCATTCCCACCTGGGATTTTGGGCAGATCCAATCTGACTGGGAAGAGTTTTGGGATGATATTGCTGCGGTCGATTTCTCTGGCAAACAAGTGGCTTTATTTGGTTTGGGGGATCAGTTTGGTTATGGTGATTATTTCCTCGATGCCATGGGTATGCTGCACGACGTGATTATTCAAAGTGGCCCTGAAATTGTCGGTCACTGGCCAACAGAAGGTTATGAGTTTGAGGCCTCCAAGGCCGAGATTCCCGGCGCTGGTATGTTTGTTGGTCTGGCATTGGATGAAGACCAGCAAGAAAACCTGACGGCTGACCGGTTAAATCGCTGGTGTGCACAGGTTCATGTAGAGTTCGGTATGGATACACCGCTGGAAATGCTGCAAGACTAAAGATTAAGCCCTATTGTTGACCTTTTGCCCTGATCTACACTTTATGTTTCGCCGTTAAACCTCAGGTTTAACGGCGATTTATTTTTGCTCCTGATTTATTAACTCCAAGAGTTGTTGCTGCGATGTTAACTTCCGCTCAAATGCTTTCTTTTCAACGCGACGGTTATGTTGTGGTACCCGGTTTTTCAGCACCGGCTTTCTGCGAAAAACTTGTCAACTTTGCAAAAGATGAATTGGCTCGCGAGGCTATGCCCATAGAGTTTGAAGCTGACACTCGCTACCCCGGAGCGCCTGAGTCCCGCAGTGCAGAGGGCGGTACTACAGCACGGCGTTTACTGATGGCAACAGCGCGCAGCGCCAAACTATTATCCTGGGCTACCGGTGAGCCGCTGAAAGCCATGTTGCTTCAGTTACTTGGGCCGGGAGTGGTTTTATCCCAAGCGCATCACAACTGCATCATGACCAAACAACCGGCTTTTTCCAGCGTGACTGGTTGGCACCGCGATAGCCGTTACTGGCATTTTGCCAAGCCGGAACTGGTTTCGGCTTGGTTGGCACTGGGTAATGAGCAACCGGAAAATGGCTGCCTTTGGGTGATTCCGGGTTCTCATCGTTTGGTGATTGAAAGCCGTCAATTGGATGAGCATCAGTTCTTGCGTACTGATTTGGATGCCAATCAACAATTATTGGCAGCAGCTCTGCCTGTACCTTTGGCTCAAGGTGATTTGCTGCTGTTCCATAGCAACTTGTTTCACGCCGCGGGTCGCAATACAACAAATAACACCAAGTTCTCTATGGTTTTTACTTACCGCTCGGCAGACAACCTGCCAACGCCGGGGAGCCGTTCAGCGTCAAAGCCGGAAATCCCTCTTGGTTGATTGCGGTTTGTAACCTTATCTATTTCTTGGCAGTGACTAATTCGCAGTTCTGCCCGGTTCGCTTTCTTTCGCTAACTTGTCGCTTCAAGCTTCTCTGCTATGATCTTCACGTCTGTGACATAAGTCATGGTTATTTTAATGGATAGGCCTTTCTAAGGCTTGCCTGTGTTGTGCATTAGCTAATCGCCATTTGAGCTTCGCAGCGCTCTTTGAAATTTATATGTTAAGGAATCTTCTAATGAAAAAAACGCTCTTGAGCATTGCGTTAATCAGTTGTTCATTACCTGCAGTGGCAGGTGAATTCCACGGTAGTTTCTCGGGGATGTCGAGTGCGGCTTATGCTACGGGCAACTATTCGGAAGGGGTATTGCTTAACCCCAGTCTTGGTGCTTCTTACAACCCGGAAAAAGATGATTTTGCGCTGTTATTTAGTCTGGGAGCTTTGGGCTCGGATAAAGATGATTTGATTGATCAGGCAGACGAGTTGGTTGATGTGATCGATCGTTTGGAATTCGCTGGTGAATTGGATGAAGCGCAAGCAGAAGACCTCAAGCGCCGTTTGGAAAATATTGATGGTGATTCTGCGAGAGTGGCTGCCGGCGCAAACCTGGTTGTATCTATACCGAACGAATTAGTTTCCTTGGCATTTGTGGTGAACTCACGCGGCTTTATATCCTTGATACCTGATGTTTCAGATGCTGACTTGGATTTGATTGATCGCTACCTTGCGCAAAACCTTGATCCGGCTGGCCTTGATGCTGAGCTTGAGTCCACTATTAATGGTCACGGCGCAGTGGTAACAGATATAGGTGTTGCATTCTCCAAAGCCTTTAATTTGGCAAACGGTGATCATTTATTATTGGGCATGACGCCAAAAAAAGTTGAAGTCGAAAGCATCATTTACAGCTCTACCGTTGCTGATTTTGATGAAGATGATTTTGATGCAGATGAATACACCCTGGAAGATAGTTCAATGAACTATGACTTGGGTATGACATATATCAGCGGCAATATGCGTTACGGTTTGGTGGTGAACAATCTGCAAAATCAAACCTACAATACTGTCGAGCCAGACGAAAAAATTTCCATCAAACGTCAAATGACGGGTGCTGTGGGTTATGTGAATGGCAATTTTAAAGCGGAAGCCGCACTTGATTTAAATGCAGTGCCCGCCATAGGTTTGAATGGTGATGTGCAACTTATGCGCGTTGGTCTTGAATACAGTGCGTGGGAGTGGGTGCGCCTGCGTGCCGGTATTGAGCAGGACTCCAAAAATACTCTGGAGGATACTTATTCATTTGGTCTGGGTGTAGGTGCGCTTAACCTTGCTTATCTCGCCGGCTCGGATGAAACCCAAGGTGCCGCTTTAAGTTTGGGTCTGCGTTTTTAACACAATCGTTTGATGCAAATGCTTGAATGAAAATCCCGGCAAGTCAGCTTGCCGGGATTTTTTAATTTTCAGCAACAAACACGGCGCGAATAGGAGCAGGGTGTCCTTCAACGGTGAGTTGCGGATCTTCCGGGTGCAAAAACTCCGGTAGTGAATGAAAACGCATCCATTCGGTTGCGCGTTGCTCGGCAGTTGTGGTGGGGCAAACATCTACTACGCGTGGATTCTGAAATCCCATTTTGCGCAACCAGGAAATCATGGTGTCGCAACTGGGCAAAAACCACACATTATTCATCATCCCATAGCGACCCTCGGGCACTAATACATCGCCTAAACCACCACCAATAACCAGTGTTTCCAGTACCAATTGCCCACCGGGGCGCAGGGTATTTTTAAGCTCCAATAAATGATCCATAGGTGAGCGGCGGTGATAAAAAACACCCATTGAAAAGACTGTATCAAACGCCTGTAGTTTCTCAGGCAAATCCTCTATGCCGAGCGGTAATACATCAATAGGGTGATGCTCACCGGCAAAATGTTTGATCATGTGAAACTGCACGATAAAACGCGGTGACGGGTCTATGCCGATTACACGTTTGGCACCGGCACCCAGCATGCGCCAGCAGTGATAACCATTGCCACAGCCCACATCCAAAATCAGTCGATCATTGAGCGGTGCCAGGTGAGGCAATACCCGATCCCATTTCCAATCGGATCGCCATTCAGTATCTATATGAATGTCGTGAATAAAGTAGGGGCCTTTGCGCCAGGGAATTAATTCTTGCAATACGGATTTGATGTGCGCGCGAGTATTTTCATCGCACTCCTGTGCGATACCAATTCGTACAGCGTCGCACAGTTCAATATGTTTTGTTGGTACGGCGGGTAACTTCGCGAGCGATGCTTTCCAGCCAGCTAAATCGCCGTAACGTTTTTCGCTGAGTCCATTTGCAATTTGTTCGGGTAATTTTTTTGCCCAGTCTGCAAGAGGTGTGTCTGCAAGTGCGGCGAGTAGATGGTCGTAATTAATATGGGTCACAACAAAACCTTGGGTTATTTAATCGCAATAAGCGATGCAAAATTAAAACACTGAAACCATACATCCACGCTGGAAAAGCCTGCCTGACGTAAACGTTGGCGATGGGTATCGAGTGTTTCAGGAATGAGGTAGTTTTCAATAGCTGCACGTTTTTGTGCAATTTCCAAATCGCTGTAACCATTGGCCCGTTTAAAATTATGGTGTAGCTCGGTCATTAGTTGTTGATGCGGTGCATCATCAAAAGCCACTTTTTCCGAGAGTATGAGTACACCGCCGGGATTAAGGCCATTACATATCGCGCTCAGAGTCGCGAGGCGCTCTTCAATCGCAATAAATTGTAAGGTGAAATTCAAAACCGCCATTGAAGCATTGGTAATTTCAACATCCTGGATAGCCGCTTCAATAAGTTCAACGGCTACTTCGCCGCTATCGGCCGCAATTACTTGTTGGCAGCGTGCAATCATCGCTGCTGAATTATCTACACCAATAATTTTGCAGTTAGCCGCCTGAATGCGATGGCGCATGGAGAGGGTGGCCGCGCCGAGAGAACAGCCCAGGTCGTAACAATGGCTATTGGCTTGCGCGTAGCGTTCAGCCAGATTGCCAATCATGTTGATGATAGTGGCGTAGCCGGGAACCGATCGCTTGATCATGTCTGGAAATACGTCAACCACGCGCTCATCAAACGCAAAGCGGCTGACTTCAGCGAGTGGATTGGCGTATATCCGGTCTGGATTGTTCGGGTTGGTTGCAGGGTGGTCGCGGTTATCTGTCATGGTAAAAAGTGGAAATCAGGCGGCGAGTGAGTGGAGCGGCATTGTAGCGCCCAAGCCAGATGACAACAAACGCCAGCATTCATCAAATTGTCATCTTTACGCGGGATTATTTTGACACTTAGCCCCTCTTCGTCCGCTGTTAAGTTGTCACCCTATGCACCTGCAGAGCACTGTTGTTAATTCATCTTTTCTGCACAAGGAATTGCGACGCTTGATTGAATTCAAGCTCCTAACCCCAGTATTCCAGCCGATTATGGCGGTGGAGAACACGCGCATTATCGGTTACGAGGCGCTGATTCGTGGGCCAGACGACAGCCCTTTGCACAAACCGGATAGTTTATTTGCCGTTGCTCGCGAGTCGCGCTTATTGGCAGCACTCGAATTTGCTTGCCGCGAGGTTTCCTGTGAGCGCTTTGCGGAGCTGAATTTGCCGGGCAAGCTGTTTCTGAATATGAGTCCGATCAGTTTTACCGACAGTCAATATCGCGATGGAGTCACACGGGAAATTCTGCAGCGGGTTGGGCTAAGTGCCGAGCGGTTAGTCTTTGAGTTAACCGAAAGCCAGCCACTGGATGAGTTGGATTTGCTGTGCGCTGCCTCAGACCATTTCCAGCGGCAAGGTTTTGCCGTCGCGCTGGATGACTTGGGGGCCGGCTATGCTGGGCTCAGGGTTTGGAGTGAGCTGTGCCCGGACTATGTAAAAATTGATCGTCATTTTATTTCCGGTATCGATAAAGATCCGGTAAAGCGCGAGTTTGTCCGGGCGATTCTGGACATTGCCCATCGCATGGGGCACAAGGCCATCGCAGAAGGCATTGAAACGGCCGCGGAGTTTACAACCCTGGTTGCCATGGGTGTGGATTACGCCCAAGGTTATTTTATTGCGCGCCCTCTGGCCCAGCCAGCGGTTGAACTCAGTGCGTCATTGGTTCAATTATCCGGTGTTTCTGCGCGCCGCCATCAGGATCATTTCACTCGTCGCGTCAGTGAAATTGTGGTGGATTCTGCGCCGGTAGCGCCTAGTACAACAGCGGAAACCCTGGTGAAAATGTTTCGCGCCGATGTGCGTCTTACCTGCGTTCCGGTAGTAGACCAGGGCAAGCCGCTCGGTATGGTCAGTCGCGCTGAAATACTCAATGTATTTTCGCGCCGTTTCGCCCATGAACTTTATGCACAAAAACCAGTAGCCGAATTCGTCAGCCCCTTGTCGATTATTGTTGATATAAACACAGATCTAAAAACCGTTGGTCAATTAATCAGTGAAGATCCGCAGCAAAATCTGAGTGTTGATTTTATTGTCAGCGATAACAATCAATATGTGGGTGTGGGTAAAGTGCGGGATTTATTGCGCTCCATTACTGAAGAAAAGTTGCGCGCTGCGCGCCACAGCAATCCACTGACGCAGTTGCCGGGCAATGTCCCTCTGTACGAATGGGTTGATCATTTACTGTTAAATAAAACCACATTTGTAGTGGCCTATTGCGATATTAATCATTTCAAACCTTTCAATGATGCTTTTGGTTACACGGCTGGCGATGAAGTTATTGTGAACCTTGGGCGTATTCTGTGTGAGGCGATTGATAGCAAACAGGATTTTGTAGGGCACGTAGGGGGTGATGATTTCATCCTGGTATTTTGCGCGCAAAATTGGCAAGAGCGATGCGAACAGGTGTTAGCGGAATTTGCTCGTATGAGCGCAAGTTTACTACCGCCTGATAATGCTGAATTTTGGAGTGCTGATCGCCAGGGGCGACGAAAAAAGTTTGGTGTGCTCACCCTTGCCATCGGAGCGGTAGAGCCTGATTTGGAATATTGCAAAACCCATCACCATGTGTCCCAGTTGTTGGCTGAGGCTAAACAAGCGGCCAAACAAGAGGGCGGTAACAGCCTGTTTTTATCCCGCCGCCGTCAGCCATCGCTGGTTCACGGTAGTTAACACAGTACGTAAATTGGTACGGCATTTGCGGCCATTGTCCTAGCGATAGGGGAATCCTGAGCTATCCTTAGCTTGTTTTCTTTTTGGAGGTGGACTGATGGCCGATCTTGGCTTTTACAAGATGCATGCCCTGATTATTGATGATTTCGAAAATTTTCGTGGCACGCTGTACAAAATGCTGATGGATTTAGGCATAGGGAACGTCGATTCCGCAGCCTCAGGTGAAGAGGCGCTTAAATACTGTAAGGCTCGTCATTACGACCTGATTCTCTGTGATAATAATCTGGGAAAAGGCAAAAGTGGCCAGCAGGTGCTGGAAGAGTTGCGCTCCACCGATAACCCCTGTGCAGACAGTTTGTTTATCCTGGTGTCTGCCGAGTCCAGCAAAAGCATCATTATGGCGGCTTACGATTACGAGCCGGACGCCTACCTTGCCAAACCTATTACCCCCAAAGCCTTAGATCAACGCTTGAATCGCCTGTTTGAGCAGCGCCTGGAGTTAAAAGAAGTACTTGCCGCGCAAAAAGCCAAAGACGATGATCTGACAATTAAATTGTGTAACGACCTGATTGCCAAAGGCACTCGCTACACCAACAGCTGCCAAAAGATTCTTGGCCAACTCTACCTCAAGAAAAATAATTTACCCGCTGCAGAAAGCTTGTATCAAAGCGTGCTGGATAACCGCGAATTGGAGTGGGCGCAGTTGGGTATGGTTAAAACCCGTTTGGCACAAAATGATCTTTTAGGCGCACAGCAGTGGCTGGAAAATATTCTGCAGGCAAACCCGCTGTGTATGAAAGCCTATGATCTGAAAGCAGAACTTTTCAAACTCCAACACAATACCGAAGGCCTGCAAGAGGTTTTGCAGAAGGCGACTGATTTATCACCACTATCGATTTTGCGGCAACAAGAATTAGGCAATGTTGCACAACAAAATAACGATTTGCTCACTGCAGCAAATGCACTCAAACGCGCGGTCAAATTAGGCGAGCATTCCTGTTTTGATAAGGCGGATGTACACGCACAGTTCGCGCAAGCCACCATTGATTTATTTTCTATCGATAAAGAATTAGCCAAGCCTTTGGTGAGAGATGCCATTAATTGCGCGGTCAGTCTGGAGGATAAATTCGGTAAAAATAATTTACGCAAGGCGGAGTCGCTGTTGCTGGAAAGTCAGTTACAAGTTTGTGCTGGCGATCAGCGCCGTGCACTGGATGCACTAACCAGTGCCCAATCAGCATTAGGTAATACCAGCGATGAAAGTGCCTTGTCGGTGCAAATTGAGATGGTGCGCGCGCTGCGTTTGTTAGGGCGCACTGCTGAAGCTCAGGATCGCCTGGCTGAGTTGCTGCACAGGTACGCCAGCAATGAGCAACAATTGCAAAAACTTGATGTGTTGCTCGACGAACCGCGCAGTGAGAAAAATAAACTCATGGTCGCAGAAATCAATAAAAAAGGGATTTCCTATTATAACGCCAAGGATTTTTCGGCTGCTGCCGATGCTTTCAAAACAGCGCTGCAAAAATTGCCAAACCATATTGGTCTGCGTCTGAATTATGTTCAAGCGTTGATTGATAAATTGAAAACAAAATTTGATGTCAGCTTGAGTGAAAAAATTCAACAGACATTTACCAAAACCAGCGGGATTATCTCGCCCCAGCACCCACAATTTCAACGCTACAAGCAGTTAAGTGATGTTTACAGCAGCTTGGTGCGGGCCTATGAAAAACAACAGCGAGGTTGATGATGGATTTTAAATCAAGCCCACACAATCCCGATGAGGATTACGATCAGGTGCCAATTGATTTTTCATTTGTGCTGGCATCCAGTGTCCATGACATGAAAAATTCATTGGGCATGTTGCTCAATACCCTCTCTGCAATGGTGGAGGCATCGCCCCCTAAAGATGCCCAGCAAGCCAAATTTTTTTCTACGCTGGAGTACGAGGCGGCACGCATAAATGGCGAGCTGGTACAGTTGTTATCACTGTATAAAATGGACGAAAAAACACTTTCAGTAGTGATTGATGAGCACCATTTAGTAGATGTTATTGATGAGCAGGTGGCTCGCAATGATGCTTTGTTAAAATCGCGCAATATTCGCATAGAGGTAGATTGCGACCCTGACTTGGCCTGGTACTTTGATGCTGAGTTACTGGGCGGGGTGTTAAATAATTTACTGGTTAATTGTGCGCGTTACTCGCGCGAACGATTATTAATTGTTGTGCGCGAGGAGAATGGGTTTCTCTCCATTAGTGTCGCCGATGACGGGCAGGGCTACCCTGAAAGTATGTTGATGGGCGCATCCAATCAAGCCGGTGTGTCTTTCCAATCCGGCAACACCCGGTTGGGTTTGCTGTTTGCGCGCAAGGTGCTTTCTTTGCACAAGTCCCGGCGCGGTCAGGGTTATATGACAATTGAAAATGGCGGGCCATTGGGCGGCGGTGTTTTGACTTTGCATCTGCCCTAAGTCATTGCCAACAAAGATCCTGTTCATTTCTCTGGCGGCCAGAAGGTTGAAATCGACCTAAGGCTGCTGCATCATCGCCCGCTCTTTTGTTAGTTTTTAGGTCAATACATATGCTTAAAATCCGCTTTAAAGACAATAAATACAATGCGGTATGGTTAGTGGAACCCAAAATTACTATAGGTCGCTCGGCTACCAACGCTTTGGTAATAGATGACCCCTTAGTCAGCGACTTGCATATGGAAGTGTTGGTTGATAACGAACATCTCACCCTGCGCAACCTGGTGCCTTTGCAGCCTGTTGCAGTGAATGGGCAGAAAGTGAATGGGGCGTGCGAACTTAAACCGGGCGATGAAATAACGATCGGCGCGGTTGAGCTGGTGGTTATCGACCCCAAGCGGGAGGCGCGTTTGGCTGCAACGCCACCGGCAGAAGGCACTCAGGTTCGTATCCCAAAAACCACAGGCTGGTCGCTTAAAGCGAACCACAGCGCATTAGCTAATCGCGTATTTCCGCTTAAAGAACTCACGACAATCGGCCGCTCCAGCGAGTGCGATATCAGCTTACCGGCGGCACATTTGTCCCGGCGTCACGCTCAGTTACAAGTGATTGACGGTATGTTGTTTGTTAAAGATCTGGACTCAGCCAATGGGACTTTTTTAAACGGTAAACGCGTGGCTGAGGCGAGAGTAAAGCGTGGCGATGAGCTGCGTTTTGATGCCTTGAGCTTCGGGGTAATGGGGCCTGCGGATGATTTGGCCAAAACTACTTTGCGCAAAGTGACACCGCAAGTATCAACACCCGGCGCTGCAGCGATCCCCCCAAAAGCTCGCGCCGAACGCACTCCAGGTGCCACGCGCTCTTCTTCTGTGAGCCGCACCCCTGTGGGCGGGCAGGGCAAGGCAGAGGTTGATCAGGGGAGTAAAGGTAAATTCGGCTGGGTGATACTCGGTGTGCTGGCATTTGCAGTTATAACGACCCTTATTTTAACGCGCAAATAAGTCTTTAAGAATTAGGCTAGCTGGCCGCTAACCTGTGATGCAACTACACCGCGACGGCCTACAGGTGACATCATGACCATTTCTTCGCTCAACAACTTCGCTACAAATTTGCCCTCAAGCAGCTCACAAGGGCTTCCCGGAGCCAAGGGGCAAACATCTGTCGATACCTTGGTCAGTTTGAACCTGGAATCGCTGCGGCGCGTTGATACTCAAGGCATGAGCTACGAGGAGAAGCGGCAAACCGCGCTTCAGGTTGTGAATAAAACCCTCTCAATGGCCTACGAAAAAATTGCTTCCAAAGGCCAAGCCGCCGCTGAAGAGTACGCCACCTTTGAACCACTGACCGCAGAAAAAGTGGCCAATAACATCTTGGGTTTTATTGAGCGGCGCCTGCAAATGGATGTTGCTGAAGGAGCCACTCAAGAAGAATTGCAAACCCGTTTGGAGGCTGGTTTATCTGGCTTTAAAAAAGGTTTTGCGGAAGCGAGCGAAAAGCTCGAAGCCCTGAGTCTTCTCTCGCCCGAGATTAAAACTGACATAGGTAAAACCTACGATTTGGTGATTGCAGGTGTCGATGAGTTGAGAGCTAAATTTATCGAATCGACAACCGCTGAGCCAACTGCTGGTAGTGAAGCTGGAGTTGTTAAAAATCAGCCAACTGCCAGTGCAGAGCAAGTGACTCCAAATCTCAAATCATCAGCTAAAGCTGCGCCTCTATCACTCGAAGTCCCTGCATTTATTCCGGCTCCTTCGTCCTACTTGGGCTACGCCAATTATGAATATGGTCGGGCGCGCGAATTTAGTTTTGAGTTGACTACAAAAGAGGGTGATAAGGTCACTATTAAGGCCGCCTCCAGTGAGGGGCTTGCGGTCGAAGCCGGTCGAGCAGGGCGCGGGAATGAATCAGTAAGTGCGATGAATGCCAGTTATAGTGCCAGCCAGTCTTTTTCATTGAGTATTGAAGGGGATTTAAGTGAGGCGGAGCTAGTGGCGATTAATGATTTGTTAGGCCGTGTAAATAATCTGGCGGATCAATTTTTTACCGGTGATTTGGACGGTGCTTTTGCACAAGCGATGGAGTTGGGTTATGACTCATCCCAGATTGGTAGTTTTGCCTTAAACCTTGCGCAAGCTGAAATCCAACAAGTTACCAAGGCTTATGAGGCCTTTGAACCAAGCACTGCCGGCAATGGTAACAAGTTTGGCCTAAACAACGATTCACTTTTACCTTTGGGTAATTTCATCCGCGACCTGCTTGATAGTTTGGATCGCGCCTCGGTATTTGCTGAGCCAGAGAAGTTGCTGACAAACATTGCTGAAAAAATGCCAGACGAGACGACCGGGGATCAAACACAGGCGCATCGTTTTAGTGGTTTTATGAAACAAATTTTCGCCTTGGAATTAAGTTAATTCTCTTGGGTAAATTTTCAGCTGTCGCTCGGTTAATGCGCTGTTAAAATGGCGTTTTTATCTGGACGCAATGTATGAAAGCTATTTATTTGTATTCAACGCCTGGTTGCCATCTGTGTGAGCTGGCGCGGGAGGTTGTAGATCCGCTGTTAGGCAATTATGCGGTAACACTCGAAGAAGTTGATATTGCCCAATCGGACGAACTTATTGAGCGTTACGGTGTAAAAATTCCCGTGCTCAAATCCCCGCATCATCTTGAAGAGTTGTGTTGGCCTTTCGATACCCATCAAACTGCTGCTTTTTTGCAGCGAGTGACAGTTTGATGATGTAATTGACCCCAGAGAGTAGTCGATGTTTTCTCTCTGGGGTCAACTTCCTTGGTTCAGACTGAGCGTCTGCATGGTTTCAGCAACCCAACGCAGTGCGTCTATGTAAATATCAGCCAAGTCTTCGGGGTTAATTCCCAGCTTGGTTAGATATTCCCAATCAATATCCTGCCAGTGACCTTGCTCATGTAATTGCACTATCTCCAGTACTTGCCCCTCTGGGCCTGTGTGACTGAGCATGGCTTGGTTTAGGGCTTCGCTTAACGATAAGTTGCGTAGTAGCTCTTCCAGTGGTGTGTCCAGAAAAGCATCAAGAGTAGATAAAAGGCCTACGGTAAAATAAGAATCAGGTCGGGATCGCTGATAAATTTTTGAAGCAATTAATTCGCACATACGCGCGCGCGTGAGAGCGGTTATGCTCAGTTCGTGGGGTTTTCCGCTTAAGTTGGACAGCGCCAATAAGTTAACCCAATTTCTGAGTTTGGTTAATCCAAGCAACATTATGGCCTGGCGTAGCGAATCTACATGTCTTGATAAACCAAAGGCTGCAGAGTTGACCAAACGCAGCAGTTTGAAACTCAACAGTGTGTCGCGCGCAATCATGCGTTCTACTTGATCCAAGGGGATATCGGGATCGTGTAATGCAGAAAGCAGCTGTAAAACGGACTGTTTATTTTCGGAAATCTTTCGTCCACTGATGACTCGCGGTTTGGCTAAAAAATATCCCTGAAAAAGGTCAAAGCCCATGGCTTTGCATTTTTCGAACATTTCATAGGTTTCCACTTTTTCGGCAATCAGGGTGAGGCCAAATGATTTCAAGTGACGCACGTGTTCACTGAGCTTTTCTGGCGAAAGCGCCAAGACATCCAGCTTGACTATGTCAGCGTAAGGAACCAAGCCCTCGGTGTCGCTACTTAATTCAAAATCATCCAGTGCGATGGTGTAACCCTGCTCGCGCAATTGCTGCAAAGAAAAAAGCATGGCTGCATCGATTGTTTGCCCCTCTAATACTTCTATCACCAGCTTTTGTTTGCCAAAGGGTGGTGGGCTGGTGAGCAGGGCGCGAGTAAAGTTCACATAGGCTTTGTGTGAGCCAACTACTTCATCGATAGAAAGCTCAGTGAATGCGTTTAATAACACCTGTGAGCTGGCGGCATCGCCATCGGAAGTTGAAATAAATTTCAAATCGCTGTTGCGGCACAGCAATTCGTAAGCAACAACTTTCATGTTGCCATCAAAAATTGGTTGGCGGGCTAGTAGCGGTGTATGTTCGCTCATCTGGGCTCAATCATTTCACAGAGACTGTATAACATTATTATTAGCATAGGCGGTCAACTATCCAATAGGTATGGAAGTTAAGTGTAGGCTCATAAAAAGAGTATATCGCTATTTAAGTTGGATATAGTCTTTTTGTGTTGGGTTTTGTTATTTAGAAATCAACGGTTATTTTTAGCTATACTGAAATAATCAAGTGGATAGACCCAATAACGCTTTATGCATGCGCCAGTGGTCGAATTATTCGACTGCAATTTTATCGATTACAAGGTAGCAGAATGTCTAAGTTACTGGATTCCATCGATCAGCGTACCCGGTTGGTAGGTGAAAATCGGCTGGAATTACTTATGTTCCGCTTGGGCGGGCGTCAGCTTTTTGCAATCAATGTTTTTAAGGTGCAAGAAGTTGTCAAAATTCCCAAGCTGCGTCATGTCCCTCATAGTCATCCTCATATCCGAGGGGTTGCCCATTTGCGTGGCCAGGCTGTGCCGGTGATCGATTTGCGCGCGGCTATTGGTATGAGCCCACTCAAAGACACCGACAATGCCAACCTGATTGTTGCGGAATACAATCGCTCGGTGCAGGCGTTCATGATTGGTGAAGTTGACCGTATAGTGAATTTGAATTGGGAATTGATACTGCCACCCCCCAAAGGTACGGGGAGAGCTCATTTTTTAACAGCTATTACGCGCATTGATGAACAGCTGGTGGAAATCCTGGATGTTGAACGGGTACTTGCCGACATAATTCCATACAACACCCGGGTTTCAGCCAATGTGTTGGACGAGGATCTCGCGCACAAGGCGCGCAAACATAAACTCAAGGTTTTACTGGCAGAGGACTCCCCCACAGCTGTTAAGCAGGTAGTAGAAACCTTGGGGAATATCGGTGTTGATGTGCTTTCGGTTCAGGATGGTTTACAGGCCTTAACCCTGTTGCAACAATGGGCTGCTGCTGGTCGCAAAGTCACCGACGAAATCCTTATGCTGGTGACTGATGCTGAGATGCCCGAAATGGATGGATATCGGCTAACCGCGGAGATAAGAAAAGATCCTGCACTGCGGGATTTATATGTGGTTTTGCATACATCCCTGAGCGGTAGTTTTAATAAAGCCATGGTTGAAAAGGTGGGCTGTAACGATTTTTTATCTAAATTCCAGCCAGACGAGTTGGCTGCTGTTGTGCAGAAACGGTTGCGTGAATTTTTATCGACACATTAAAAAATAACTGGTTTAAAAGACTGCCAAAACGCCGCTTAATATTCAAGCGGCGTTTTTTTGGTGCTGGTTTTGTATATGTTAATTTTCAAACGAAATCTACAGAGTGCGATTTGCCTCTTCAGGAGTTACAAATTGCGTCTCTTGACCTAAACGGTAGGCATATATCACCGAAAATGACAGGATATTTTGCACATAACCGCGTGTTTCCTTAAACGGAATAGTTTCTATCCAGACATCGTAAGGTAGCTGTGCGTTTTTATCTTTATTCATCCATTTCCGCACTCTTGATGGGCCAGCATTGTATGCGGCAGCAGCGAGGATTCTATTGCCATCAAAAACGTCTAGCAGGTAATCAAGATAGCGGCTTCCCAGGGCAATATTTTTGGCCGGTTGAACCAGGTCTTGTGGGTGAAAACTCATGCCGTTTTTTTGTGCCGTCTGTTTTGCGGTAGCGGGAAGTAATTGCATCAATCCCACAGCGCCAGCCGGTGATTTGGCATCTGCCATAAATGCACTTTCTTGCCGGGCAACTGCAAAAATAAGTAGAGGGTTAACGGACGTTTGTTTAGCGGCTTTGCTCACGTGGTCTTGGTAAACAATGGGAAAGCGTGTTTGTAGTTCATCCCATAATTGTGCTTCGGCCATAATTTGAATGCCGTGGCGATGCCAGCCCCAGCGCTCAGCCAAACGCCCGGCAACAGCGGCGTCCTCAGGTTTCATACGGCGTGCGCTGTAAAAAAATTCGCGCGTCGCTGCGGATAGATTGCCTCGCTCTAAAAATTCGCGCGCGCGCAACATGCCTTGGCTATTTTCTACCGCGCGAACCTGCTGCTCATTAACGACTACCGGCCGATCCAGCAGGTGATAGTTAATGCCCGTTTTATCTGCTGCCAAAAACCCATAAAAGCTGCGTGCAGGAGCGACACTGTTATAAATCGCCAAGGGTGTTTCGCCGTTGATTTCTTTAATGTCCAGCTCTTCCATGGTGCGCGCTTGCCAATAACGCCAGCGCTCAGTAGCTTTAACATCCGCAGGTAAACGGGTTAGCCATTCATTCACTTGTTCCCAATTTTGTTTGCGCAGGGATTCGCGCAGTAGCCATTCAAGTAAATCGACACTATTGAGTCCCGGTGTCGACGCCACCAGCTTTTCAGCTTCGCTGTCATGATCTTGATGCAATAAACGCAGTGCAATCTGGTATTTAATTGCATTGCGATCTTCATCGCTGAACAGTTGTTGGGCATCGTAAATCCGCCACAAGCTGAGCGCTTCTTTGGCATTGGTGCGCGCAAGTTTATTCAAACCATGAAGAATGATGCTTTTTGTGTGTGGCGATTGTTTGGAAAACTTTGAAGTTTGTTTTAAAAGTCGCGGGTTCGCATTGACCTGTTGCAGTAATAACGCATTAGAGCGTTCTGCTGCTGGCAACAAATTGCTCAAATAGCTTGCCATACCATTGTTGCCCGCGTTGAGCACCTTTAGATGGCGCTGCCAAATCAATTCCGGTGTCATGCGTCCGGCTTTGCGCCATTCCGCAAATACTGGATCACAAGCTTTGGATTGTGCTTTTTCGATATTCCACAAGTTAGCCACATCATCGAGAGCCGTTTTGTCGCCTGTGGCCAGACGTGCACGCAGATTCAGGCATGCCAACTCCGGGTCGGTGAGTCGGGAATCGTAAAATTGACGGTATTCGGCCCAGCGTTCCCTCTGCGCCAGGGTGCGCAACCAACGATGCAGTAAACGCTCTGCTAAAAACGATTCCGGGTAGCGCGTGAAAAAACTTTCAACCTCAGTTTTAGGCAAAGTGATTAGCCGCTCGGTTAAATCCTGATATTCAAGGTAGGGAACCAGTGGATAATTCTGCAGTTGTTTCACCAGGCGTCGATATTCGGCTCTATTTTTATTGTTGAGGGCTTTTTGTGCCTGATCGTACTTTTGTCGCTCAGTTGTCCGCACGTCAGTTTTGGTACTTTGTTTGGCGCTGGTCGCGGCGTGTGTGAACGTGGTGATGGTCATACTGCCGATCAATACACTGGCGCTCAACGACAATGGCCAAAGTATTTTCGAAAACCTCATGTGAACCTCAATTATTCTCTTGCGAATATCGTCTTACGGAATTGTTTTTGTTGGTGGGCTTATCACGCCGACAGGTTGGTTAACCAAGCCTGCTGGGATATGATGCGGCTCTTTTGAGAATAACAGTCCATTCTTGCTTCTGCCACTATCATTTTTGTTATAAAACCACCTGAATTATTCCTTCTATGTCTTTGATTAAAATTGAAAAAGCAGGCCTGAGTTACGGCTTGCAAGTCTTGCTTGACGGTGTTGACCTCACGATTGAACGCGGACAGCGTCTTTGTCTTATCGGGCGTAATGGAACGGGTAAATCCAGCTTGCTGAAAGTGATTGCCGGCGAAGTGGATTTGGATAAAGGGGAGGTCATCAAACAGACCGGAATCCGTATTGCGCGGCTTGAGCAGGATTTGCCAGAGGCGGACGATCGCTTGGTATTTGATGCGGTGGCTGCAGGTGCGCATGGTATAGGCGAGCTGCTGGCTGAATACCGGTTGTTATCCCATTCGGTAGATATCAGCGATAACCAGCTCGAACGCATGACCCAGCTTCAGCAGCAAATAGAAGCAAATGATGGCTGGGCTTTGCAGCAGAAAGTGGAGGAAATTATTTCTCGCCTCGATTTGCCGGCTGATCGTTTTATGCGTGAGCTATCGGGAGGTTGGCGTCGCCGTGTTGCTCTGGCGCGCGCGCTGGTACTTGAGCCGGATGTACTTTTGCTGGATGAGCCAACAAACCATCTGGATATAGCGGTAATTGAATGGTTGGAAAAACAACTCCTGAACTTTAATGGAGCCTTGGTATTTATCACCCACGACCGTTCATTGCTGCAGGCTTTGGCAACACATATTGCGGAATTGGATCGTGGCCATCTGCGTTACTGGGAGGGCGATTACACAAGCTTTTTGGTGTATCGGGAGCAGGCGCTTGCTGATGAGGCGCGCCACAATGAGTTATTTGATAAAAAACTGGCTCAAGAAGAAGTCTGGATTCGTCAGGGAATAAAGGCGCGCCGCACCCGCAACGAAGGTCGTGTTCGTGCGTTGAAAGCGCTGCGCGAAACCCGGTCTCAACGCCGCGAGCTGGTGGGCAAAGCAAATTTCTCTCTGGCAACCAGTGGCGATTCCGGCAAATTGGTGGCAGATCTCGTTGATGTCTCTTACTCCTGGGGCGATAAGCCCATAGTAAAAAACTTTTCGACGCGAATTATGCGCGGAGACAGAATTGGCTTGGTGGGCGCTAATGGCGCCGGTAAAAGTACTTTACTCAAGCTAATACTGGGTGAATTGGAACCGCAGGGCGGTAGCGTCAAACTGGGCACTAATTTACAAATCGCTTATTTTGATCAGCTTCGCGATCAGTTGGATCTCAATAAAAATGCCGTCGATAACATTGCAGAAGGGCGGGAGTTTATTGATATCGATGGTAAGTCCAAACATATATTTTCCTATTTGAGCGACTTTTTATTTAGCGGTGAGCGTGCGCGAACCCCTCTGCGCGCCCTTTCGGGGGGAGAGCGCAACCGGGTTTTGCTCGCCAAGTTATTCAGTAAGTCGGCTAACCTGCTGGTGCTGGATGAACCTACCAATGATTTGGATGTTGAGACGCTCGAACTATTGGAAGACATATTGACCGATTATCCCGGCACTTTATTACTTGTCAGTCACGACAGAGCTTTTTTGAACAATATAGTCTCCAGCGTCATTGCTTTTGAGGGCCGTGGAAATGTACTTGAATATGTGGGCGGCTATGACGATTGGTTGCGTCAAGGCGGTAAATGGACTCAAGCCGACGAGCTACCTGCATCTATACCTACGGCATCAGTAGCAGAAAAACCTGCTGTTGAGGCTCCGAAAGTATCGGCGAAATCAAAAAAACTGAGTTACAAATTTCAAAAAGAATTTGATGAATTACCGCACAAAATCGAACAGCTAGAGGCCAAACTTGAGGCTTTGGCGGCGATTACGGGTGCTGCTGATTTTTACAGTCAAACTGCTGCTGCCGTCGAGCAAAAGCTGCAAGAGTTGGCGGCAGTACAGCAGGCTCTGGATGATTGCTTTGAGCGCTGGGCTGAGTTGGAGGATATGCAGCAGGAATAGTGGCCGGCTATTCCCGCAGTAAAAAAGCCCTAGGATTCAGCCAATTGCTTTTTTACCAGTACGGCGAGAACGTCGCAGGTTGCGCCATGTAAGACGCTGTTGGGGGTCGAGCCTAGCAGCAGCGAAAAACCTTTGCGTCCATGACTACCCACTACTATCAAATCGGCTGATTCCTGTTCGGCAAGGTAATGCAGCTCTGCAGCAGGTTGCCCGACCAACACATGCCGCTGCTGAATGGGATAAGGGCTAGTCGCCGCTAGCTGGGCAAGATCAGCTTCCGCTTTTTGTACCTGCTGTTCTTGCACGCCGCTTAAATCTACCGGCATATCACCGCCATAAGCAAAGGCAATAGGCTCAAGCACATGGGCGATGGTGAGTTTTGCATTGCAGGCTGCGGCAATTGCAGCGGCGCGTCGAATAACGCCAGGGCAATCCTCGGAAAGATCTACCCCGATGATAATGTGCCGGTAACTGATGGGCTCTGTCATGATATTTGTCTCCCTAAAATGTTATTGCTGAGAAAGAGTTTAGTTCCCACCGGCGGAAATTTCCGCCTCTGTTGTTAAGAGATTGTTATGAATTTTTGGTTCATTGGCTTGCTGATTGTTGCTGTTGCGCTGATTTTGGGGCCAATCGCCATGCTGCGCCCGAACCCTGCTCAAAAACGGAAAGAACAACTACGGAAACACGCAAGCGAGCAAGGTATACGTTTTACTATGCGACGTTTGCCTGCGCTCAAAACAAATATGGAGGCGCCTCCAGTGGTGCCCGTTTATTTTTTACCTCCTCCAGTCAATGCGCAGTTTCAGGATGATTGGATTTTGATGAGGACTGAGTACGAGCACGAAGGTAACTTTTACAGGGAGTGGGATTGGCAAGGTGGAGTGCGGCCTTCGGAGGCTATCTGTAAAACCCTCAAGGCTAGCTTGCCCGATTTGCCACTTTCAGTGCCCGCGATTGCGCAGGGCAAGTCTGGAAGCTGTATTTTTTGGCGAGAAATCGAGGGGGAGGTGGAGTTGGCCAAACTGATTAGTTTGCTTCGTGCGTTAGATGCACAGCTCAATCGTGTTGCCTAGGCCATAGCATTTGATTTCTGCGGATCGCGCAATTCCTTACTCAGGTTGGTTCTTGCTCCATCAACAATTTCCCCCAGCTCTTTGATCATCTTCAGGCGGCGGGGATCCTGGTGCATGGACTCCATCAACAAGTGTTGGGCTTTGCGATAAAACGCCTGTGCAGAAAACCTGTCACTGATCACCATGGATTTATCGCCCTGGCCAATATAAGACATCACCGCCACCATTAGATGCGCCCAGCGTAAGTCGCTTAGGTAGTTGCTTAATTCAGCCTCGTTAATAATTCCTTGTGCAGCCAATTGGGTCACTAGTTGCATGGCATCGTTCAGGTGGTGCTGGGTTTTGGCGATTTGCGCGTCGCTCTCTCGCTGGTAACCAATTGAGGCGCGGTTATCACTACTCAATAATTCCTCTGAATAGGCTTCCGTTTTTTGGATCGCCTGTTCAAGTAATTCAGTATTTTTATCTTCCAAGGCGAGCATTTGGTGCTGCAAGTTAATGATCATGTCATTGATATGTTTAGTGATCATTCGGTTCGGCAGGGTTTGCGCTAAACAAGTAACAACTTCAGCCAGCTCCTCGGCCCTGATGCGTAAACGGCGCTGCTCAAGGCGTCGCTCGCGCTGCCGCATTTGCATACGGTTGATTGCACTGACAGTTATCAATGCAATGATCATTAAAACAAATAAAAATGCTACTAAAGTCATGCGGGCATCTGTTGTTCAAAAAGTCAGGGTTTACAAGGCCTGGGGCAAGTGTTCTGCAGATGAAAATAAATTTGTTTATTTTCAGGTGCTTAGATGTTTTTCTTACTGAATTATGTAGCCTTTTGGTATGTTCCAAAAACGCTCCAAGCCAAACCCTGCGGGCGTGGTATGGGGGAAATTATAGCTTGACCCCTTGCGGCGCAGGTCTTATATATGCGCACCTTCAAGCTGATATAAGCTATCCATTCAGGCGATACTGCAATCTTTTGTCACACAATTCAACTTTGCAACGCCTTCTTTAATAGAGAATTTTCTAACCATCATGGGCAAATCCTTAGTTATCGTTGAGTCGCCAGCCAAGGCAAAAACAATCAATAAATATCTGGGTAATGATTTCATTGTTAAATCCAGTATTGGTCACATACGCGATTTGCCTACGAGTGGCGGTGCCAAACCCGTTGATGCCAAGGAGCGCGCTAAGCAAGCGGCCGCCACCCGCAAAATGTCAGCCGACGAAAAAGCGCTTTATCAAGCCAAAAAAAGCAAAAGCCAGTTAGTTAACCGAATGGGGATAGATCCGGATAACAACTGGGAGGCCAGCTATGAAATATTGCCAGGCAAAGAAAAAGTGGTCGATGAGCTGAAGAAGCTCGCGGAAAAGGCTGATATGGTTTACCTCGCAACCGACTTGGATAGAGAAGGGGAGGCTATTGCCTGGCACCTACGCGAGGCTATTGGCGGTGACGAGGCTCGCTATCGCCGCGTGGTGTTCAATGAAATTACGAAAACAGCGATTCAAAATGCATTTAAAACGCCAGGTCCTATTGATCAAAATCGTGTAGATGCCCAGCAAGCACGTCGTTTTCTTGATCGCGTGGTTGGTTACATGGTTTCTCCATTATTGTGGGAGAAGGTGGCTCGCGGTCTATCTGCTGGGCGTGTTCAGTCTGTTGCAGTAAGGTTAGTGGTTGAGCGTGAGCGCGAAATTCGGGCATTTGTTCCCGAGGAGTACTGGACACTGTTTGCTGATTTGCAGGCTGATAAGGGGCAGCAAGCCAATTTTGAAGTAAAAAAAGTTGGCGAGGATGTTTTCAAACCGGTAAATGAAGCCCAGACAATGGCTGCGGTAGCTGCATTACAAGGTGCTACTTACAAAGTCATCAGTCGCGAAGATAAGCCTACCCAATCCAAACCATCAGCTCCATTTATAACCTCTACACTTCAGCAAGCGGCTAGCACCAGGTTGGGTTTTGGAGTGAAAAAAACCATGATGATGGCCCAGCGCTTGTACGAAGCAGGCTACATCACTTATATGCGTACAGACTCGACCAACTTAAGTAAAGAGGCTGTTGACTCTTGTCGCGATTATATTTTGGAAAACTTTGGCAAGCGCTATCTGCCGGAAACTCCAGTGCTTTACTCGAGTAAAGACGGTGCCCAAGAGGCACACGAAGCTATACGCCCATCAAATGTTGGCGTCATGCCTAACCAGCTTAGCGGTATGGAGCGAGATGCAGAGCGTCTTTATGGTTTGATCTGGCAGCAATTTGTTGCGTGTCAGATGACGCCAGCAGAGTACACCAGTACCAGTGTGGTGGTATCTGCTGGCAGCTACGAGCTGCGTACCCGCGGTCGTGTTATTCGCTTTGATGGCTACACCAAGGTAAGCCCTCAAATTGCCAAAAAAGATGAAGACGTTGTGTTGCCTGATATGAAAGTTGGTCAGGTTTTGCCTTTGATAAAGCTCAACCCCCAGCAGCATTTCACCAAACCTCCTGCGCGCTATACGGAAGCTAGTTTGGTTAAAGAACTGGAAAAACGCGCGATAGGTCGACCGTCAACCTATGCCTCTATCATTTCAACGATTCAAGAACGTGGATATGTTCGCCAGGAAAACCGCCGTTTTTATGCAGAGAAAATGGGTGACATAGTCACTGAGCGTTTGGTTGAAAGTTTTGATGATTTGATGGACTACGGTTTTACCGCGAATATGGAGGGCTCACTCGATGTGGTAGCTCAAGGCGGTAAAAACTGGCGTGACCTGTTAAATGAATTCTATGCCGGGTTTAGTAAAAAACTAGCGATCGCATCAAGTGCTGACAAAGGTATGCGTGCTAATGATCCGACAGAAACCGATATTCCCTGCAGTCTTTGTGGGCGACATATGCAGATCCGCACAGGTAGTACGGGGGTGTTTCTGGGTTGCTCTGGCTATGCTTTACCTCCAAAAGAGCGCTGTAAAAATACTATGAACTTAGTATCAGGCGATGAGGTTATCGAAGCTGATGCTGACGAGGAAGCTGAATCGCGTCAACTGCGTTCCAAACACCGCTGTAAGCTCTGTAATTCGGCGATGGACTCTTATTTGTTGGATGAGCATCGCAAGCTACATATTTGTGGTAACAACCCGGATTGCCCGGGTTACGAAGTGGAGCAGGGCAGTTATCGTCTTAAAGGTTATGAGGGACCCACACTCGAGTGTGATAAGTGTGGCAGTGAAATGCAGTTAAAAACTGGTCGCTTTGGAAAGTACTTTGGGTGCACTAACGGAGAGTGCAAAAATACGCGCAAACTGTTGAAAAATGGAGAAGCTGCTCCACCCAAGGTTGATCCAATAGTTATGCCTGAATTGCGCTGTGAAAAAGTGGATGATCACTATGTTTTACGTGACGGTGCTGCGGGGCTGTTCTTAGCTGCGAGTCAATTCCCTAAAAATCGTGAAACCAGGGCGCCGCTTGTAGAAGAATTACTACCCTATAAAGACAAAATAGATCCAAAGTATCATTTTTTACTATCGGCGCCAGTTAAAGATTCCGATGGTAATAAGGCTATTGTCCGTTTTAGTCGCAAAACCAAAGAGCAGTACGTTCAGACTGAAGTAAATGGTAAAGCTACTGGCTGGAAGGCATTTTATACAAATGGAAAGTGGCAGGTTCAGAAGTAACAGCGGCTAGCTGTTTGTTCTAAAGGGCGATCTATAGATCGCCCTTTTTACTATTGGAGATACGTATATATGCAGGTGACAAATTTCTCGTTGGTGAATCAAGCTTTTGCCTTTGCAAGTGCAATTCATGGGATGGTGAGTGACATGAACTCAATGTCAACAAGTGCGGAGCGATTACTTCGGGAGGCTCTGCTTACTGCCTGTGCCTTTCATTTGAGGCGCGCCTTTCATTTTTATATCCGGGAAATAGCTGATAGGGCGTCGCTTAATAATGCGGGGTCAATAAGTTCTTTGGCTGAGCTGAAGCAATTGCTAACGCAGAGCGGTTTTTATTCTCAAGACCTTGAAGAGTTAAGTGAGCTTGCTGAACAAAAGGGATCATGGTTATGGCAATTGCAGCTTCACTCAAAGGAGGTTATGCAGTCTCCTCCCAAAGAGCAGGAAAAAAAGGCCTTTCCTCAGGATAACTTAATTCTTGCTGTTGATCTTACCGCTGTCGATGAGAGCGCAAAGCTGGTGCTGACGTCTGATTTGTTGAGGGATTGGCAGCATGCTTTCCGCTCGCTAGTGTTGCGGCAGCGTGAGACAGGCGCAGAGTTTTAGCGGGCTTTCATCTAAATGTTGAACCGGCGATATCTCTGTGGCACAATCTGCACCCTTCGCGCGCTTTGGCTGATGATTTTTATAAAAAATATTAAAAATCAATTGGTTAGGCGGCATGAAAAATTAGTCAGTGCCTGCATTTGTCGCAAATGAGGCAACCCAACGCGGACGTGGTGAAATTGGTAGACACACCAGGTTTAGGTTCTGGCGCCGCAAGGTGTGAGAGTTCGAGTCTCTCCGTCCGCACCATTTTCTAGGCATCTTTTTGACTGCCTGATCTAATGCCAAAACTATTGTTATTTCACGAGGCACATATGCAGGTTTCACTCGAAACGACTTCTGGATTGGAACGCCGCTTGACCGTTGGTGTACCCGCTGAGCAAGTAGAAAATGAAGTTGAGAATCGCCTAAAGCAAGCGGCGCGTAACGTAAGCATCAAAGGTTTTCGTAAAGGCAAGGTGCCTATCTCTGTTGTAAAGCAGCGCTTTGGTGCTGGCATTCGTCAGGAAGTTGTAGGTGATGTGATCAGCCGCTCTTTCTATGCTGCAGTTCAAAAAGAAAACGTAAAACCTGCTGGTCAACCCTCCATTCAGCCTAAGCAATTAGCTGCAGGCAAAGATCTTGAATATGTGGCCACTTTTGAGGTCTATCCAAGCGTTGCTTTAAGTGATCTCTCTGCTTACGAAATCACTAAATACACTGCTGAAGTTACCGAAGCTGATGTAGACAATATGATCGAGGTTTTGCGCAAGCATCAAGCGACTTGGTCAACAGTGGAGCGTGCAGCTGCGGAAGGTGATCAGGTAAATATTAATTTCTTAGGCACTAAGGATGGTGTTGAGTTTGCCGGTGGTAAAGCAGAGAACCATGTGCTGGTGTTAGGCTCAAAATCGATGATACCTGGTTTTGAAGAGGGTATTGTTGGTATGAAGGCGGGTGAGCAAAAAGTAATTCCCGTTACCTTTCCCGAAGATTATCAAGCGGAAGAGCTCAAAGGCGCAGCTGTTCAATTTGCCATTACTGTTAATAGCGTGTCTGAAGCTCAGTTGCCTGAATTGAAAAAAGAATTTTTCCAAAAGTTCGGTGTCGAAAAAGGCGGAGAGAAGCAGTTCCGTAAAGAAGTTAAGGCAAATATGGATCGTGAGCTTGCGAATGCCTTGAAGGCAAAAGTTAAGGTTCAGGTGATGGATGCTCTTATTGCCTCCCACACCACAGAAGTTCCTAAAGCGCTAGTTGCAAATGAAATTCAGGTGTTGCGTAATCAAATGCTGCAGCGCTTTGGTGGACAGCAGCAAAATTTTGACGTCAAGTCGTTGTTGCCGGACGCCATGTTCCAAGAAGAGGCGTCACGTCGAGTTACTCTTGGTTTGATAGTTGGTGAGATTGTTAAGTCAACAAAGCTTAAGCCTGATGCTAAACGTGTTCGTGCGATGATTGAAGAGATCGCATCTACTTATCAAGAGCCAAAGGAAGTGATTGAATATTATAATTCCAATCAGGAGCTTCTTGCTGGCGTAGAGTCGGCAGTGCTGGAAGATCAGGTGGTCGATCATATTATGGATCAGGCGAAGGTTTCTGAAGTTGAAACCAGCTATGATGAAATTATTAAGTCCAACAGCCAGCGTTAATTGCTTGAAAGGTCGCATTGCACATGCTTTGCGGCCTCCTTCCGTTTTAATCCCCCATCCAAAACCCCCTCTTTGGACTGGCATATAATGCCATCACGAGTTAAGCTCTCAAATAGCAAATTTACTGTTTCAGAACTGGCGATATTAAATGTTCGCTTAAGGATAAAACGCAAGATGTCATACGAATCTACAAAATCTCAGTCTTCCTTTATCAACAGTGGCTTGGTGCCGATGGTTATTGAGCAAACTGCCAGAGGGGAGCGCTCATTTGATATTTACTCTCGTCTTCTCAAGGAGCGTGTAATTTTTCTTGTGGGGCCTGTTGAGGATTACATGGCCAATTTGGTAGTCGCTCAATTATTGTTTTTGGAGGCTGAGAATCCTGATAAAGATATTCATCTTTATATCAATTCTCCTGGTGGGTCCGTGACAGCAGGAATGTCGATATACGATACCATGCAGTTCATTAAGCCAGATGTTAGCACTATGTGTATTGGCCAAGCATGTAGTATGGGAGCATTTTTATTAAATGCTGGTACAAAAGGTAAGCGCTTTTGTTTGCCAAACTCGCGTGTAATGATCCACCAACCAAGTGGTGGTGCTCAAGGGCAGGCTTCGGACATACATATTCAGGCACAGGAAATATTAAAAATTCGTGCCCGTCTCAACGAGCTAATGGCATTTCACTCTGGCCAGCCGATTGATAAAATTGAATTGGACACCGAACGTGACAACTTCATGTCAGCACAGCAAGCCAAAGACTACGGTTTAATCGACTCAGTTATTGAGCGACGTGTTCAGCCTGCAGCTAAGTAAACACGTTTCTTGTGATCGAAAAACGCAACCAGATATTGAGCTAGTTGCGATCCAAGAAAGCTGATAACGGTTTTGAATTTTTGATGGAGTGGGTTTGAATGACCGATCACACCAGTGACACAGGCGATAAAAACGGAAAGTTGCTCTACTGTTCTTTCTGTGGCAAAAGTCAACATGAGGTTCGTAAGCTGATTGCAGGACCGTCTGTTTTCATTTGTGACGAATGCGTTGATTTATGCAATGACATTATTCGTGAGGAGATACAGGAAAATACAGCTGACGGCACATCTGAAAAGCTACCTAAACCACACGAAATTTCTGCGATTCTGGATCAATATGTAATCGGTCAGAAACGAGCTAAAAAGGTTTTGGCGGTAGCGGTTTATAATCATTACAAGCGCCTCCGTTTTGGTGATAAGGCAGGTAAAGATAAAGAGCCTATTGAACTTGGCAAAAGCAATATTCTTTTAGTCGGTCCAACTGGTAGTGGAAAAACTTTGCTTGCTGAAACACTGGCTCGTTTGCTTGATGTGCCGTTCACGATTGCTGATGCTACAACATTGACCGAAGCTGGTTATGTTGGCGAAGATGTAGAAAATATTATTCAAAAGCTTCTGCAAAAGTGTGATTACGATGTAGAGAAGGCGCAGCAAGGTATAGTTTATATTGATGAAATCGATAAGATCTCTCGAAAATCAGACAATCCTTCAATTACACGTGATGTTTCTGGTGAAGGCGTTCAGCAAGCTTTGCTCAAGTTAATTGAAGGTACTGTCGCATCAGTTCCTCCTCAGGGAGGGCGAAAACACCCTCAGCAAGAGTTTTTGCAAGTTGATACGTCAAATATCCTGTTTATCTGTGGCGGTGCCTTTGCTGGATTGGATAAGGTTATTCGTGATAGATCTGAAAAAAGTGGCATAGGTTTTGGCGCAGAGGTCAAAAGCAAAGATGAAAAACGTAATTTTGGCGAGACGCTCCATTCATTAGAGCCTGAGGATTTGGTTCGTTATGGTTTGATTCCCGAATTTGTTGGTCGTTTGCCTGTTATCGCTACCTTGGATGAGCTGGATAAGGCGGCATTAATACAAATATTAACTGAGCCGAGAAATGCTTTGACTAAGCAATACGCAAGGCTGTTTGAGATGGAAGGAGTTCAAATCGACTTCCGTCCAGATGCTTTGGATGCTGTCGCCGAGCGCGCGCTGGAGCGTAAGACTGGGGCGCGTGGTTTGCGCTCTATTATGGAAAACGTGTTGCTTGATACGATGTACAAAATTCCATCAGAAGATAATGTTGTCAAAGTGGTTGTGGACGAGTCTGTTATCAAGGGGGAGTCTGAGCCGTTGCTAGTTTATGAGGTTGCTGATATTCCGGCCAAAGTGGCTTCAGATGATAAATAGTTTTTAAACAGAAACGAGAAGATGAAAAGAGCGCATTTATGCGCTCTTTTTTTTCTGTGAGCGCAACTTGTAATTAACTCCATTTGCCCCCACTCTTTGTTCATGGCAAGGTGTTAGTTGCCTTCTTGAGATAGAGAGGAACCAATGGTCGCTGAAACTCCTGTTGATACCCAGATTACCGATATCCCCTTACTGCCACTGCGTGATGTTGTTGTTTATCCGCATATGGTAACTCCCTTATTTGTCGGAAGAGGAAAGTCCATTGAGGCTCTTGAGCGAGCAATGGCCAATGACAAGCAGGTTTTGTTGGTCGCGCAAAAAAGTCCCCAACAAGATGAGCCCTCGGGGGATGATTTATATAAAGTTGGCACAGTAGCATCGATACTGCAGCTGCTTAAGTTGCCGGACGGTACAGTCAAAGTACTTATCGAAGGTCGTGAGCGCGTTCGAATTGAATCAATATTTGATTCTGGCTCTTATTTTAAAGCTAATGCGTCACTTATTGTGAGTCCTGAAGTCGAAACGTCGGAGGCCCGTGCGCTAATTGCTTCAGTAATGGGGCAGTTCGAGCAATACGTCAATTTGAGCAAGAAAGTTCCAGTTGAAGTAATTACCTCCCTCTCTGGCATCGACGATCCTGGCCGGCTGGCTGACACAATTGCTGCTCATATGTCGCTTGAGTTACCTAAGAAGCAGTCGGTATTGGAAGTGGCTGATATTCGTGAACGCATTGAGCACTTGCTGGATTTGATGGATGCAGAAGTGGATCTTTTTCATGTCGAAAAAAAGATTCGCGGGCGAGTCAAAAAGCAAATGGAAAAAAGCCAGCGCGAGTATTATTTAAATGAACAGATTAAAGCTATACAAAAAGAGCTGGGTGAGTTGGGTGAAGAGGTTAGCGAGGCTGACGAATTAGAGCGAAAAATCGCTGCAGCTGCTATGCCAAAAGAAGCTACAGAAAAAGCCCGAGCGGAACTTAACAAACTAAAATTAATGTCACCGATGTCAGCTGAGGCCTCTGTGCTTCGTGCTTATATTGACTGGATGATAAAAGTACCCTGGAGTAAAAAAAGTAAAGTCCGAAGTGATCTTGCTCGTGCTGAAGAGGTACTCAATAAGGATCATTTCGGCTTAGAAGAGGTCAAGGAGCGCATCTTGGAGTACCTTGCTGTTCAGCAGCGAGTTAAAAAAATTAAAGGACCGATTCTTTGTTTGGTTGGCCCCCCAGGTGTTGGTAAGACTTCTTTAGGGGAGTCTATTGCGCGAGCTACAAATCGTGAGTTTGTTCGAATGGCGCTAGGTGGTGTGCGCGATGAGGCCGAAATTCGTGGTCACAGACGTACCTATATAGGCTCCCTGCCGGGTAAGTTGATTCAAAAAATGGCCAAAGTCGGGGTGAAAAATCCGCTCTTTTTGCTTGATGAGATCGATAAAATGGGAATGGATAACCGCGGCGATCCTGCTTCAGCTTTACTTGAAGTGCTAGATCCTGAGCAAAATAGTCACTTCAATGATCACTACCTTGAAGTTGATTATGACTTATCCGATGTGATGTTTGTTTGCACATCTAATTCTATGAACATTCCTGGTCCACTGCTTGATCGTATGGAAGTCATACGGATTCCCGGATATACGGAGGATGAAAAGCTAAATATTGCACAGCGCTATCTGATTCCTAAACAAGTTAAAGCTAATGGTCTGAAAGATGCTGAAATTGAAATTACAGCCGATTCAATCAGGGACATTGTTCGTTATTACACACGTGAGGCTGGTGTTCGAGGATTGGAGCGAGAAATCGCAAAGATTTGTCGCAAGATTGTTGCGCGTCATGTTAAGGGGCGCACTATAAGTGCGGAAGTGGTTCACCCATCCATCCTTGAAGACTTGTTAGGGGTTCGCAAGTTTGACTATGGCAAGGCGGAGAGTAAGGATCAGGTTGGTCAGGTTACAGGTTTGGCTTGGACTCAAGTAGGTGGAGAGCTGTTAACTATCGAAGCATCTGCAGTGGCTGGGAAAGGAAGGATTATTAAGACAGGATCACTGGGTGACGTGATGCAAGAATCTATTCAGGCAGCACTGACTGTTGTTCGCTCGCGAGGCCAGGCTTTGGGAATAGCGCCAGACCATCATGAAAAAGTTGATATCCATATTCACGTACCTGAAGGGGCAACACCTAAAGATGGTCCAAGTGCAGGTATTGCCATGTGCACTGCATTGGTTTCTGTACAAACCGGTATCCCTGTTAAAGCTGATGTTGCAATGACCGGTGAAATTACATTGCGCGGAGAGGTCTTGAGAATAGGAGGACTCAAGGAAAAACTACTTGCTGCTCACAGAGGTGGTATTAGAACGGTTATCATCCCCGCTGACAACGAGCGTGATCTCAAAGAGATTCCATCAAATATCAAAGAAGACCTGTCAATTAAACCGGTCAAATGGATTGATGAAGTTTTAGAAATTGCTCTTCAATACAGTCCCAAGCCAATTAGTGATGAAGAGTATCGGGCTTTGGAGAAAGCAGCACAAAAGTCAGATGAGGCAGATAGTAGACTGAGCACCCATTAAAGCTTTCAAGTGGGGCATTTGGTATGGCTGCTTGTTTTGTGATCAAAGCGGGGTGGGTTTTGTGTAAAGCTGTAAGCTTTCCTTGACCCTCCGATTTTCAGTTGGTATAAATCGCAATTCATTTGCTGCACAGACTATGCGAATTAAATGCGTGATTAAATTTGTACTGTGTGTTTAGAAACAAATAATCAAAAGGGGTTAAGTGTGAACAAAACTGAGCTGATTGAAGCCATCGCCGCATCTGCGGATATACCAAAGGCAGCTGCTGGACGCGCGCTGGATGCTGTGGTTGAGAGCATTACAGGGGCCCTTAAGAATGGCGACTCCGTTGTTTTGGTGGGGTTTGGCACCTTCGCGGTTAAAGAGCGTGCTGCCCGTACTGGTCGCAACCCTCAGACTGGTGCTGAGATCAAAATTGCAGCGGCCAAAGTTCCTGGTTTTAAACCCGGTAAGTCTTTGAAAGACGCGGTAAATTAATTTGGTTTTTGTAGGTTTTATGCCAACCACGAAACACAAAAAGCGCATCTAGGTGCGCTTTTTTTTTAGTGATTTTAGTATTTGAATGAATTTAAAAAGCTAAATCAATTCTAATAAGTACCATAAGTCCCTCTGTATGCCTCTTAGGAAGCTATCAGATATTCCCATCATGTTAGGAGTTTAAAATGTTACAACACCTCAGAGATAATTCCAGAGGAGTAATCTCTTTCATCTTAATCGGATTTCTGGTGATCATTTTTGCCCTTACCGGTGTTGAGGCATTATTCAACTGGGATACATCCGCGAATCAAGCTGCCAAGGTTAATGGTGAGCAAATTACTGAAATGGATGTGGCTCGTGCAGTTAGTATGCAGAAACAGCAAATGCTTAATTTATACGGCGATCAAATTCCTGCTCAATTTTTGAGTGATGAATATTTGCGCAAGCCGGCTTTGGATAATCTGATCCAGCGGTTGATTTTATCTCAGGCTGCAAAAGATGTAGGCATGGCAATCGATGAGAATTATCTTGCAGAACAAATTACAACAACTCCGCAGTTCAAGAATGAGTCTGGAGTGTTTGATAATAGTGCTTATCAGAGATTACTTCGTAATATGGGTTACACCCATAGTTCATACACCAAGATTCTCTCTGATGAATTAATTATCAATCAATTACAAGCGGGCGTTGCTCAGAGTAGCTTTTCTACTAACGTTCAACTTGAAGATGCAATTGCATTAAGTTTTCAATCGCGCGATATACAATACGTAATATTGCCATCAGCTAAGGCACGTGACTCGATTCAGTTACAGGACTCTGATATCCAAACTTACTATGATGCGAATCAAGGGATGTTTGTAAGCGAAGAGCAGGTTGCTGTCGATTACATTAATTTGAGTGTCCAGGACTTAATGAAAAATGTATCGGTATCTGACAGTCAGATTCGTGAGCAGTATGAACAAAATTTATCATCTTTTGTTGCTGCACCTGAGCGTCAAGCAGCGCACATTTTAATCGAAAATAATGATGCTGATAAAGTTAAAATTATTTCCGAGAAATTGGCATCCGGTTCTGAATTCGCTGACTTGGCAAAGGAATACTCTGATGATTTAGGAAGTAAAGATCAGGGTGGTGATCTTGGTTTTAGTTCGGGTGACGCTTTTCCTAAAGAGTTTGAAACTGCACTTTCTAGCCTTAAAGTTGGTGAAGTTTCTGCACCCGTAAAAACAGATGCAGGGACCCACTTTATTAAACTGTTGGCTGAGAAAAATACAACGCCACCTAGCTTCGAAGAGCAAAAAGTTGAAATTGAGGAGCAGATTAAGCGAGCAGAGGCTGAGTTGCTTTTTGTTGCCCAGCTTGAAAAATTGCGTGATCTTTCCTACAACGCTGAGAGTTTGTCTGATGTAGCTAAGGAATTAAATTTGACTGCAGTCAATTCCGGGCTTTTTGAAAAAAGTAAAGGCCAGGGTGTGATGGCTAATCCAAAAGTTGTTGATGCTGCTTTCTCGGATGAAGTTCTGCGCGATGGCAACGCCAGTGATGTGATCGAAATTGACTCCAGTAATGTACTCGTGCTAAAGATGACTGAGCACAAGCCCAGTAAGACAAAGTCATTGAGCGAAGTAAAACAGCAAATCGAAGATACGCTCAAAGATCAGAAAGCTCGTGCAGTACTGACCGAACAATCGCAAAAATTTATTGCAGATATCAAAGCAGGTTCGTCTTTGGCTGATTTGAGCAGTGCGGCTAATCTAGAGATTAAAGAGTTTAAAGAGGCGACGCGCAATTCAGCTGGAGTTGACACCGATGTACTACGTTATGCTTTCTCTATGCCAAAGCCTTCAGCTAATCAACCTGCTGTAGGCAATGTAATTACATCTGCAGGCGATATGGCTATTGTTGTTTTAAGTGCAGTGTCTTCAGGTGTAGGAAACAAAGTCGCAGAAGAACAGCGTTCGGCCATTAGCTCTCAGTTAGCCTCTTTATATGGAAGGAATGATTTTTCTGGATTCCAAAAGTTCTTGAAAGACTCAGCTGATATTGAGCAGAAATAACGGTCAGTTATTTTTCGTTAAAAAGAAGAACCCGCATCCTTGATGCGGGTTTTTTCTTTTTAATCACGCCTAAATTTTTTTAGTCATACTTATCTTCACGGATGGGGTTTATCTCTCTTCCTTATATAGGCATCATAGCTTGTAAATAGGTATTATATGTAATATAAATATAACTTATAGGCGGGGCCTATGTTGTATAGCTGGTTGCAACGCTAGCGTGAAGGGAGGCAAATATCTGATAACAATAACTTTAGGTTCAATGGAGATATCCCCATGAAAAAAACATTTCTTTCTTTGTGTATTGGTGCAGTGTTGTCAACTTCAGCTGCATGTGGCTGGGGGGCACCAGTTAAAGGTGCTGATGTTAGTTGGACATCTGAAATAGAGGCTAATGGCATTAGCTACTACAACCGAAATGGTGTGAAAAAAGATATTCTCGCCATTATGAAAGAGCAAGGTATGACCGCTGTGCGTTTGCGTGTATGGGTAAACCCTGCTGATGGTTGGTATAACTCAACGCAGGATGTGGTTGCAAAAGCAAAGCGTGTAAAAGCAGCAGGCATGAAATTAATGATTGATTTCCATTACAGTGATACTTGGGCTGATCCCGGGCATCAAACAAAACCAGCTGCATGGAATAGTTATTCGCTACAGCAGTTGATGGATGCTGTATGGAATTCAACACGCTATACGCTACAAGCAGTCAAAGATGCAGGCGTTACGGTGGATTGGGTTCAGGTTGGAAATGAAACAAACAATGGAATGCTGTGGAACGAAGGTAAGGCATCGGTCAACATGAAAAACTACGCTTGGTTAACCAATACTGGTTACAACGCGGTAAAAAGTATTTATTCCAGTGCGAAAGTTGTAGTGCACCTAGCAAACTGTCATGACAACGCTAATTTCCGTTGGATTTTTGATGGACTTAAAACAAATGGTGCCAAGTTCGACATTATTGGTGCCTCGTCCTACCCGACAAACGCAACTGGCTACACTTGGCAAGCTGCAAATAGCGCATGTTTAAATAATTTGAATGATATGGTTGCGCGTTATGCTGTACCAGTAATGATTTCTGAAATTGGCGTGCCTTGGGATCATGCTCAGGCTCAAACTATTGTTAAGGATATGATCACAAAAGTAGGGCAGGTAAGTGGTGGTAAGGGGATTGGTATTTTCTATTGGGAGCCTCAGGCGCGTCCCGGCTGGAAGGGCTACACGCTCGGGGCTATGGACAATAATGGCAAAGCAACAGCGGTGTGGGACGCCTTCAAGTAGTATTGAGAATGTGAGTGCGACCTGAATAAAAAGCCCTGTTTTTACAGGGCTTTTTATTAACTGCAGAGGTAGTCTGCGATCATTTAATTTGCAGAGTTGATGTGGGTAGTTTGTCTGCTTCTGCGGTCACCTGAATATCCGTTAGTGAGTCGCCAATTTCCACTAATGCAGTGGCGATTCCAGCGGCAGTAGTAACAGAGGTTGGACTTATCAGTTTGGCGGAGCCTGTAACACTAAATTTCACGGGTATTCCGTTGCTATGAACCCGGTTGCCGTTTTTATCCTGCAAGTGAGCGTATACAAAAACGGTATCTTTTACTCCTGCAACAGGGGCTTTTCCACTTGTATCGATAGTTAAGTTCATTTTTTCAACTGCGCCGGGTGTTGTAACACTGTATTCGGCAACCGCCTTACCTGAGCGATAACCTATAGCTTTGAGTTCGCCAACTTCAAATGCAGGAATTGTAAAAGTAAAAGGAGGATGCTTCAGATTGGTTGTGTTTGGATTAACATCCGGTTTTTGTTTTGCGATCACTTTTCCATTGAGCAGTAATTCCACTTCATCTGTATTGCTAAAAACTCTTACATTGAGCGGTGAGTGTTGAGTCCATTCGCTGGCGATAAAAACCATAGGGCCTGAAGCAAATTTTTCTGAAACCTCATCGGGGCTGCGCTGGCTTTGATAAAAGTAATAGCTGTATTTAGGCAAACGGTCGATGCTCATAATGCCCGAGCTTTCCAAGTCAGGTGCGTAACCGCGATTGTAATCAAACATTACCCAATAACCGTCAGCGAATGCCGGTGTATTAAAGTTATCGTTATGCGCCTCTTGAATATTTGATGCTTGTTGTAATAAACGTATTTCACCATCGCTAAGCAATTGACGACTTGAGCGGTCTGCTTGTAATAAATTTGCCCAAGCGCTTTGATTCAAGCCCGCGTTCATTGCGTAGTATTCCCAATCTCCATATTCACTCACAATATATGGCTTAGCTGGGGTTTTGTAGTGTTCCAAGCGATGTTGGCGCGCTTGCAAATAAATATCATAACCGTACTCCTGCCAACCTGCAGAGAGCGCACCTGGATATTCCTGTTTGATAATTGTAGTGAGCGAATCGATAAAGGCCTCACTCATCCAGGATTCATTAAGAGAACATTCCCATGCCATGACTGATGCATGATTGCGGTCGCGACGAATAAGATCCCGGCAGGTTTGTTGAATCTGAGCCTGAAATGCAGGGTCTTCCGAAAAGTATTGCCAGCCTAAAATAGAATTTAGTAAAACCAAACCTAACTCATCAGCAGCGGCCATAAAAGCAGGAGAGTGGGGGTAGTGGGAAAGACGAACATAATCAAAACCGGCAGATTTAATTTTTACTGCATCGCGATAGTCAGCTTCATCGGAAGTGGCGTAACCAATATAGGGATATTCTTGATGACGATTCACGCCACGTAAAAAAGTTTTTTCACCATTAATATATAACTGCCCCTCGACCCATTTGAATTCACGGATGCCTATGCGATTTGTTTTTTCATCAACTAATGATTCTCCGTCATAAACGCGTGTCACCAAATGATAAAGGTTTGGCGTTTTGGGTGACCAAAGGCGTGGATTTTTTACTATCAACTCAATGGTACTTTCAGCGTCAATGCTACCGTCAATCGTTTGCTGCGCGCTTGATTGAGTCGCCACTTTTTGATCACCATCGAGCAGCTCCTGCTCAACGCGAAATTGTTTTGATTTTTGGTTTTTGTTAACGAGATGCGTTTGTATATTTATAGTCGCTTCTGTCTGGCTCACGCTTGGATAGCGCACAAAAATTCCACCACTTGCTATTTTTCCAGCTGCTACCGGGTCGCTAATATGTAAGTCGTTATCGATTTGCAGATAGACATGGCGATAAATTCCACCATAGGTGTTGAAGTCCAGATCGTGCAGGGGTTTGGGGCCGGTGATGGGGTTATCCCTGTTGTCCAAACGAACGATTAATTCATTAGGTGCATCCCATACAAGTTTTTCAGTCAGGTTTACTGAAAAAGGTAAATAGCCGCCCAGATGCGTTGTGAGTTTTTCGCCATTTAGCCAGACCTCAGCAACGTTCATTGCTGCTTCAAATTTCACACTAACGTGTTTACCTTTCCAGGCAGGCTCGGGAGTAATAATTTTTTTGTACCAGGCATCCCCTTGAAATTGGTCATTTACTATCAATGGTTCAATTTTGGGCGTGTGGGGGATAGCAATAGTTTGCCATTGGGTTTGTGCTTGTGCAGACGCTAGATCCAGAACTTTTTCGCTGCGGAAAAATTGCCAGTCTTTATCGTAGTTGATGTCTGCTATGACACTGGTTTTTGGTGTTGGCGAGCAGGCAGCAATAAGCCCACACAATGCCAAGGCGCCCAATTTTTTCAGGTTTTTGTTCATCGATCATCTCTCTCTTTTAACATTATTTCAGTATCAGATTTTTTTGTATTTAAATTATTGGGAGAAAAATAAAAATGCCGGCAAGGATTTGTTGCCATCCGCGGCGTTAAAGAAGCTGGCATTTTCCCAGTGTGAGCCTTGCCCCCAGAGGGTAGAACACTTAGTGCTTATCCACGCTGGTTCCCAATACACTATGCCCATGCCGCCAGATGCTTTTACTAAATTTCGCAAGGTGAGCAGATAGCTGGCTTGGCCTTTTGGCGTTGCTGGAAATTCTGGTTGCACTGCATTTTTGCCTAATACATTTGCGGCTTTATCATAATTTTGTAATGAATAAGGGTAGGCTGTTTCCACAATCAGAACCTCCTTGTTGTAGGTGTTTTTAAGAGTGGCAATCGCCTTTGGTAAATCTGCCAATTTGTAGGTTGACCATTGTGGATAATAAGAGAGGCCGATAATGTCATATCCCTCGACCCCGTTTTCTGTAGCTTGCTTAAACCACCAGATGGCATTTTCGGGTTGGGCGATATGCAGCACTATGCCAATTGGTTTATTAGCTTTTTTACTGTAATCACGAACAGCTTTTATGCCGCTATTTAATAATTTGGCATTGCGCGTCCAGTTTGGAATGCCGTGAACAATTTTGTCCTTCGCTTGTAATATTTCGATATTGGTTTCATTGCCGACTTGAACCAAATCGGGTAACAGATTTTGTGTATCCAATGTTGCGAGGGTTGCGAAAGTGTAGTCGTAAAGTACTTGAGCTAATTCATCATCATTATTGATATTGGCCCAGGCCTTAGGGACAAATTGTTTTTCCGGATCGGTCCAGGTATCTGAATAATGAAAGTCGAGCAGGGTTTTCATTCCCTGATCTTTGGCGCGTTTTAGCGTTTTAGCGGCATCGGGCAAGTCGGAATATTGGGTCCAGTCTGCGTCGTGCCATAGGCGAACCCTGATTAAATTCGCACCTTTTTCAGCGAAGAGCGCAAAAGGGTCTTTACGTTTGTTTTTATCAAAATATTTTGCCCCGCAATCTTCCATTTCGTTCACGTAGGATAGGTCAGCCCCCAGATAAAAAGGGTGCTCATTACTTTTGGCCAGGGCAGGGCTATTGATGATGCAAATAAAGATCAGGAGAAAATACTTCATTTGTTATTCCTATTATGGGTAGGCGTCTGACGGCTGTTTGATTTGAAAAAACAGCTGAAGCTGCGGACATGATCATTAATATATATGATTTATATTAATGATTATACTTGTGCTGTCAACACAGAATTATGTGATAGCTATTTCCCGGCGCGTTAAGCGCCGGTAGAGAAGAGAGGGGGTAATGCAAAGGTGCCCTTGAATGAACAAAGGCGGACGGAGTGAGGTACTTCAGGCTTTAGCGACGGTGAAGGAGGAGGTTTGCTCGCTTTTCAGCCCTTGGGCGGTGTAGAGAGAGGCAGTAGCTACCTTACCGCGTAACAGGTTGAGTAAATGATTAAGTGTTTGCTGGGAGCGAGCGATGAGTTTGCCGTTAATGTCATTTAACTGCTGGCATTCCTCAAATTCAACGACAAGGCGCTGCCAGTCTTCCCGTAGAGGAAGGGTCGCGGTATTGCGCTGGAGGAATAGATCCCATCCTTGAGCGTTGGTTGGCAGGTTAAGCGCATTTAGCACAGCTGTTCGCTGCTTACTATTGTGATTAAGCTGGTCGACCAGGATAGTCTTTTGCTCTGCGATTGTAGAAAGCTGGTCTTGTTTGCGTTGTGCAAGTTGCTCGCGTTCGTCGATTAGCAATTGCTTGAGTTGTTGGATAGCAGATGAATCCTGCGCATGCATCTGGCGCAGTAAGTTTATATCAAGAGACATAGCAACCTCTTTTTGCCGTTGTTGGCTGTATTTGGCACAAAACCTTAAACCGCGCAGGGGAGGCGAGGTTTAAGGCCTGTGCCGGTTTATCCAAGTAGATCGTTTTGGTTGAGCATGTTTTCCGCAATGCGGTCGGCGTTGATTTCAAAACGCCCTTCAGCGATGGCGCGACGGATTTCGGCAACCTTGTCCAGGTTGACGTCCGGTGCGCTATCGATTTTGCTTTGTAAGCGGCCCAATGTTTGCGCCTCTTGGCTCAAAACCACCTGATCTCCAGCTGATTTGCTGCTTGGAGTTTGAGGGCTTTTGCTTTCGGCAGATTTAACCTCTGCCGATGGGCTGGACGCAGGTTTGCTGCGAGTGCCCTTGGCGCTGACTGAATCAAGCGAGTTGTTAGTATTAAGAATCATGTTTTTCCCCTTTAAGCCTGCAGGCATCTTGTCTGCTGGCTGTTAATCTAAACGTCGCGGTTGCTATGTCGTGACACTTGGAGGACCGTTTAAGCGGTTCTCTTGATAGTCTTATCGGCCAAGGTCGCGATAACTTTAGCAACATTTTCATATTCCCTACAGGGTTAATCAAAGTGTCTCAACAAGTCCCTGATTCACTACAATGCCAGTGACTATGCGCTCTGATGAGCTATTTTTTACACGAATCTTTTGCCCAATCCGGCCATCAGCCAAGGCAACACCTGAACTTAATACCTTGATAGCCCCGGCTTGCGCTTGCAAGGTGACGCTCTCACCGCGTTTGATTGCCGTGGGCGAATCAAGCGAGCTGGTTTTAAAAGCTTCTCCCTGAGCGATATTGCGCTTGGCTTCTTTTCCAATAATGTTCTCACTGCTCAAGGCATAGCCTTGGCGTATGCTGCTCACATTAACCAGGTTGTCGGTCAGGTGACTGGCGCTCACACGCTCGCCTCTTGCAATGGTGCGAGCTGCTACGGGAATTTGACGATACACCATCACTTGTGCGGGAACGTGGACTGACCAGCCTCCCGGCGCAGGGCATTTGGCTTGAACGCTCAAGTTTCCACCCAAACCGCTTGGATCTTGCAGGTTAAAAACGATGGTGTCGGGGCAGGTCTCAAGCCTTAGGCGCGCATCCAGATTGCCAACCTTTATGTCCAGGCGTTCATGTTCTACTTGGCTGTAATGGCTCGCCAAAAAATTGGCAACATCTTGCTTGAGTGCCAATGGGGAATAAATCTGGGCAAAAGCATCAAAACTGGCAAAGAGGATGCCGGTGCCACACAGATAATTTGTAAGGCGAGCACATGAGCGCACGAGTTTTTGCGCAGATGCCCTGTTTGTGCGGCTATGCGTTAGATATTTACAGAAGAAATTTTTGCAAAAACTAGGAAGTTCCATATTTTGGCCTATCCTCAAGGATAAGAATCGAGTGTCATTCAAGTAATCGGAATAACGTCTAAAGTCTGACACTTTTTTGCCGCTAAGCTACTTATGTGCTTCAAAGCAAATACTATGCCGTTGCTGGTGAAAATATATTCGCAACTTGTCCGTAGTAGGCTGACTTTTACAAATAACGAGGTAATTGCATGGCTGGGGTAATGGATAGTGTCAATCAGCGTACGCAACTGGTTGGCCAAAATCGTCTTGAGCTTTTGTTGTTTCGCCTGGGTGGACAACAGCTGTACGGTATAAATGTGTTCAAGGTGAAAGAAGTGCTTCAATGCCCGCAATTGAATGCAATTCCCGGCCGCAGTTCTGTGGTGCGGGGCGTTGCGCATATTCGTGGTGGCACCTTGCCAATCATGGATATGAACCTGGCGATAGGGCGGCGTGAATTGCCTGATATTGAAAGTTGTTTTGTGATCATCACGGAATACAACCGCACGGCCCAGGGCTTTTTGGTTCGCTCAGTTGAGCGAATTGTGAATATGAATTGGGGCGATATTCACCCGCCGCCCAAAGGTGCGGGCAAAGAGCATTATTTGACGGCGGTTACCCAGGTTGATGGCCAATTGGTGGAAATCATCGACGTGGAGAAAATCCTTGCTGAAGTGTCGCCTGCACGTGAAGAAGTCAGTGCCGGTGTTATTGAGGATGGAATTGCCGACAGGGTTGTGCAAAAACATGTACTAATCGTTGACGACTCTACTATCGCCCGTAAACAAATCCAGCGTGTTGTTGAGGGGATGGGTATTAAAACCACGCTGAAGAAAGACGGTGCCGAAGGTTTCAACTACCTACTCGATCTTTTGAAAGAGGGTAAAGATCCTTACTCGGAATTGATCATGATCATTTGCGATATTGAGATGCCGGAAATGGATGGTTATACCTTCACGGCCGAGGTTCGCAATCATCCGCAGCTTAAAAATCTCCATATTATTTTGCACACCTCACTGAGTGGTGTATTTAATGAAGCGATGGTGCGTAAAGTAGGCGCTGATGACTTCCTGGCTAAGTTCCACCCGGATGAGTTAGCCAAGCGCGTCAATGATCGCGTATTGGCAATTACCGGTGAGAGCCTGCTTCCGCCCGAGCAGGGCTAAGTTAAAATTGTCGCTGCAATTTTGCGGCGACATGTTTTTTTAATGAGAGTTTATGAGTAATAAGCCAACGCCAATTTCCAAACCGCTAGGCGGCGATAACCTCAATCCGGCTGATTTTGATCAGTTCAGGCAGTTTCTTGAGGAGGCCTGCGGCATTTCATTGGGTGATAACAAGCAGTACCTGGTGACAAACCGAATCCGCCGGATTCTGGAAGAAAACAACATCGCCTCATTTGGTGAGTTGGTAAAAAGTTTGAAGCAGGGTTTTAATCGAAAGTTAAAAGATCAAGTTATCGATTCTATGACTACTAACGAAACCTTCTGGTTTCGCGATGTTTATCCTTACGATCACCTTAAAAACGTATTGCTCCCCCAATTGATGGCCGGCAATAACCGCATGTTCGGCCCTGTGCGTATCTGGTCTGCGGCTTGTTCATCGGGGCAGGAGCCTTACTCCATCAGTATGATGGTGGAAGAGTTCAAGCGACAAAATATGGGCAATCTGGCGCGCCCGGTACAAATTGTGGCAACCGATTTATCTTCCACGGTGCTGGAGCAAGCTCGCAGCGGGGAATACGATAAGCTATCGGTCATGCGTGGGCTTACGGCAGATCGATTGGCGCAATTTTTTGATAATCCCAACCCTGCAATGTGGAAGGTAAAGCCGTTTGTCAAAGAGCGGATTGAATTTCGTTCGCTGAACTTAATGGATTCCTATGTGGGTTTGGGTAAGTTCGACATAGTGTTTTGTCGCAATGTGCTGATTTATTTTAATGGCGATTTGAAACGTCAAATTCTGCAAAAAATTCATGCTTCACTAAAACCGAACGGTATTTTATTTCTTGGATCTTCTGAAGGGCTGGCTGGTGTCGCCGATCTATTTGAAATGGTGCGTTGCGAGCCTGGCATTCTTTATCGCGCTATTTAATGCGGTTTATACCCTCCAGGCAGCAGTAAAAAAACCGGGTTTATAGCCCGGTTTTTTATTGCTTGCCGTTTCTCAATTCCCCAGCGGTAAAGCTTTGCCGCTTTTGTGTTGCCGCTTTTCGTCTGGTGTGGGCGAGCTTCTTAAAAACCCTTTAAAAACAATTGGTTGAAACTTATTTTGGGGTTTGGCATAGCCGTTGCTTTAACACTAACAACAAACGCAATACCGCCATTCTTTGCCGATAGTGCGAAAGTGTTTTTAGTGTTGCAGACCAGTATCAGGTGAAAACAAATGTCCATTTCCTTTGAAAAAGCCCTTGGCATACATGAATCAGCTCTGCGTTTTCGCTCCGAGCGAGCCGCGGTGCTGGCCAATAACCTGGCTAATGTGGATACCCCCAATTTCAAAGCCAAGGATATCGATTTCAAGCAGGCCCTGAATCAAAAAATGAATGGCAACAGTGGATTCAATTTGGCTACAACCCAAGCCGGTCATATCGATGGTGCCGGTTTTGCCAGCGATGAAGCGGACACTCTGTATCGCACGCCGCAACAACCCTCTATCGATGGCAACACGGTCGAGGATCAAATTGAGCACGCGGAATACATGAAAAATGCCTTGGCTTTCCAATCCAGTTTTCAGTTTTTAAATAGCAAATTTACTGGTTTGCGCAGTGCAATTCGTGGCGAGTAATTCAACTCGGCAGGCACAGAGTAACAAGATTTTTTGCATCAAAAATGCACAGATAAATAGGTGAACCACATGGCTCTGGGAAATATTTTCGACATCGCAGGCACCGGTATGAACGCACAAAGTTTGCGTTTGAATACCACCGCCAGCAACTTGGCCAATGCCCAGTCCGCAAGCTCCAGTGTTGACGAGGTTTATCGCAGTCGTCAACCCGTGTTTGCGGCTATCCAGCAAGAAGCCATGCGTGCCAGTGTGTCCGAAGGTGCCTACAGCGACAACGAAGTAGATGCAGCTGCCGGTGTTCAGGTGATGGGAATTGTCGAGAGTGATGCGCCCCTGCAGCGTCGCTATGAACCCGGGCACCCCAAAGCAGATGCGGAAGGTTATGTGTTTTATCCCAACGTAAACCCGGTTGAAGAAATGGCCAACATGATTGCTGCATCGCGCTCCTTTCAAATGAATGTGGAAGTGATGAACTCAGCCAAACAAATGGTTCAACGCGTATTAACACTTGGTCAATAGGGAGCTGAATCATGACTGTATCTGCCGCATCAACAAATAGCGTCACTGATAACCTCAGCATCACTAAAAAACAGGACACCAAAAAGAACACCAATGAATTGGGGCAGGCTGCGTTTTTGGAATTGATGATTACCCAGATGAATAATCAAAACCCACTAAGCCCACAGGACAATAGTGAGTTCGTAGCGCAGTTGGCGCAGTTCAGCTCGGTAGAAGGTTTGGAGCGTTTGAACACCAGCTTTAACAGTTTTATGTCCAATAATGCGCTGCAGGCATCATCGCTCGTTGGTCGTAGCGTTACGGTTGAGTCAGACACCAGTACTTTAGTGACTGGCGGAATAGTGGCAGGCAGTGTGGATCTGGATTACCCCACCACCGATCTAAAAATGAGTATTTACGATGAAACAGGTTCATTGGTGCAAACCATTCCTGTGGGTCAAGCCCCGGCAGGTGAAACCGTGTTTCGTTGGGATGGCCAAAATATCGAAGTAAACGGTGAGCTGCTTGATTGGGAAGCCGGTGAGAATGCCGCAACAGCGGGTGAATATCGTTTTGAAATTACTGCTGGCCAAAATGGAAAAACAGAAGCGCTAAATACTTCATTGAGTGCCAACGTCAACAGCGTAACCATCGGTGAGAATGGCAAATTAATTCTCAACCTGGCCGGCATAGGCGCAGTAGAAGCTGACAAAGTAAAACAATTTAATTAACCAATATTGATGTGCTGGCGTTGAGCACTGACGCCAGCCCACCTGAATGTAATAGCCGTTAACCGATATGGTCGAGGTGTAATATGTCTTTTAATACAGCGTTAAGTGGAATTCGCGCGGCCAATACCGATCTGCAAGTGACCGGTAATAACATCGCCAATGCCAGCACCATTGGTTTTAAATCCTCGCGCGCGGAATTTGGCGATGTATACACCAGCACTCTGTTAGGGGGCGGCTCAAACACTCCTGGTAGCGGCGTCACCATTCAAAATATTCGCCAGCAATTTACCCAGGGTAATTTGAAATTCACCCAAAACGAATTGGATTTGTCGGTCAACGGCGAAGGTTTTTTTGTGGTAGAAAAAAATGGTGACCGTCTGTTTACTCGTGCGGGCACCTTTGGTTTGGATAAAGACGGATACATAGTCAATGGCACCAATGCCACCCTGCAAGGGTTTGCTGCCGATGCCGATGGCAATGTCAGTGGTGTACTGGGTGATTTGCGGGTTGATGTCAGCTCACAAGAGCCGCGCCAGACTACCGCGGTGAATGCAGCCTTTAATCTGGATGCGAATGAGGTGGTATTGGAGACTACCGGCGCCCGCTTTGCTACCAACGGCACAGGGATTAATGAGGCGCAATTAGGTGCAAAAGTAGCGACTACCACAACACTGAATTTAGGCACGGTTGCCGGATCAATTATTTTCAGTCCCACTAACGCCACTGCTTTTACCATTAGACGTACAGATCCGGTCAGCCTTGTTACAACCTCTGTTGATTTGGTGTTGGATTCTGGTTCAGCCGCAACGCCTGCCTCTTTGGCCAACTTGATTAACTCAGCCAACTTTGACTCGGCAAATCCGGTGAATGTTGAAGCCTTTGCTGATCAAGTTACTGGCGAATTGAAGTTCCGTGATTTGGCTACAGGTGTTGCTTCCACTATTACCCTGACAATCGATGCCGCCAATTCTGATGCTAACGCATTAACAGCGGCAATCACTGCAGTGGACAGCCCATCACCTACCTTTACCCCGCAAGCGTCACCCATACTTGAAACGGGTATTCCAAAGGTGACCAACAACTATGGTTCCCATACCTTGGTAATTCGCGGCCCTAATGGTACTGATGTCACTTATATCAGTGAGTATGGCGCCAGCGCAGATGAAACTGCTTCCGAGTTAAATGCACTTGCTGGTGTATCGGCAACCGCGAATACAACCGCGACTCTATTCGCCACAGACCCTGCTGCACTGCCGACCCCCAAGGTGTTTACCAATGACGGCACTTTCCGCTTAAACGGCGTCAATTTAACTTCCACCGGCGTACCTGATATGACCGCCTTGCGCGATGAAATCAATGCGCTGAGTTCCTCCACACTTTTTGGTATTAGTGCCTCATTGGATGATCTCGGTAATTTAGTGGTTGAGTCAGCTACTGGCCGTGACCTTGAGTTTGCGTTTGACGGAACAGGTGGTGTTGCAGAGGTTCAAGGTAGCAATGGTGTGGCGCAGATTGTGGATAACGATGATGACGCTATCCGTATTGGTGGTGAGGTAACTGTCACCCTCCAGGAAGGTTATTCAATTGTGAGCAGTGCCCCGACTGTACCGGTGTATGGTGGCAGCATGTTTGGCTCCATCAACGTTCCGAACTTTTTTACCCCTGTGCCTATTAATGCGTTTGATCCGCAGGATCAAAAAACATTTAACCATGCAACTTCCACAACGGTGTATGACAGCTTGGGTAACGCCCATGTGATGCGTCAATACTTTGTAAAACAACCATACGATCCTGCTGATCCAATGACATCGCCCAACCATTGGAAAATGTATGTGCAAATCGATGGTCAAAATGTGGGCGATCCGGATCCGACATTACCATCACCACAAAACACTGAAGCCACTATGGCTGAGTTCAATGTGCATTTCACGCCAGATGGAACCATCGACCCGTTTAGAACCGATGCCATGTTGATTTCCAACTGGACCCCCATTGGCGAGGATGGTTTACCTATCGGCGGCCTTGGGCCATTGAATGTGTTGCAAGGCGGTACCATCCCGGTGGCTGAGCCGCCCGCTAGCTCTAACTTTGAGATTGATCTTGCGGGTAGCACCCAATTTGGCAGTGTATTTGCGGTAGAAGAGTTGGATCAAAATGGTTATGCCACCGGTCGACTGGCGGGCTTGGACATCAGCAATACCGGCGTGGTATTCGCGCGCTTTACCAATGGTGAGGCCCAGGTGTTAGGGCAGGTGGCCTTGGCTAACTTCAGCAGTGTTGAAGGGCTGAAACCAGTGGGCGATACCATGTGGGCCCAGACTTTTGAAACCGGTGAGGCGATTATCGGTGCGCCGGGTTCAGCCCAGCTAGGTAATATCACCGCCGGTGCAGTGGAAGAATCCAATGTGGATTTGTCTGAGCAGCTGGTGAATTTGATTATTGCCCAGCGCAACTATCAAGCGAATGCAAAAACCATCGAAACGGCGAATGCCACAACCCAAACCATTATTAATTTGAGATAGACCGCGTAAATGACAGGGCGCGTAAATAGTAGGGCGCAATAAATCGCGCCCAACATCGTGCAACGCATATCACAATCCATTGGCGGCAAAGAGCGGAAGTTCTTTGCCGCTTTTTATATTGTTATCTGTCTGTGTGGCTGTAATTAAATGTGCCTCCACAAAATATCCCTTTATATCAACAGCTTAAGGTCTGATAACAACTTGGCACCGCTCTTGCAAAATTCCTGATAACGATCAAACCGCCAAAAAACCAACGTTTGTTTTTTTGGCTGTGAACCGAGGAGTTGCAAGGTGGACAAAGCCCTTTTTATCGCCATGACCGGTGCCAAGCACAATATGCTGGCACAGGCTAACCGCGCCAATAATCTGGCAAACGTAAGTACCACAGGTTTTCGTGCGGATTTCGAACAATCCCGCAGCATGGGTGTTTATTACGGTGATGGTCTGCCTACGCGCGCCTATGCGATGACCGAGTCGCCGCGCGCGGATTTCACTTCCGGCCCAATGATTGAAACCAATAATCCACTCGATGCCGCGATCCAAGGTAACGGTTTTTTTGTGGTGCAAGCTCCCGATGGCACCGAGGCCTATACCCGCGCCGGCAATTTTGCGGTTGATGCAGCAGGTGTATTGCGCACCGCCAACGGTCTAACCGTGTTGGGTGATGGTGGGCCCATCAATATTCCCGAAAATGAAAAAGTACAAATTGGTTCTGATGGAACCATTTCCATTATTGGTCAGGGGCAGGGCCCGGAAGCCATGGTGGAGGTAGGGCGCGTGCGTCTGGTGAATCCGGATATTCAATTGCTGGAAAAAGGCGATGACGGTTTATTTCGCCAACGCGATGGATTAAACGCTTTGCCGGCCGCCGAAGTCACTTTGCGCAGCGGCATGTTGGAAGGCAGCAACGTTAATCCGATTGATGAATTCACACAAATCATGAGCCTTGCGCGCCAATATGAAATGCAAGTGAAGTTAATGAAAACCGCGGATGAAAATTCGGCGGCATCTACCCAATTATTGCAAATGTCGTAATTTTTAAACGCGCTGATTTTTTATTTAACGCATGCCAATTAAATCCTGCCAGTTAAGCAGAGGAAAACATCATGATTACCGCGCTCTATGTCAGTAAAACCGGTTTGTCGGCGCAGGATCGTCAGCTAACAACAATTTCCAATAACCTCGCTAATACCAGCACCATTGGTTTTAAACGGGATCGCGCAGTGTTTGAGGACTTGCTTTACCAAAACCAGCGTCAGCCCGGCGCACAACAAACCCAGGAAACTGAATTGCCCTCAGGCTTGCAACTGGGTGCCGGTGTGCGAGTAGTTGCTACGCAAAAAGAATTTACCCAAGGTTCACTGCAAGTGACTGAACAATCACTCGATGTAGCCATTGATGGTCACGGATTTTTACAAGTGTTACAGCCTGATGGAACTATCGCTTACACCCGCAATGGCCAGTTGCAAATTAATGGCGAAGGCCAATTGGTAAATGCCGATGGTTTTTTATTGGAGCCGGCGATTATTGTTCCTGAAGGTGCAACGCGAATCACGATTGGCACTACAGGTACTGTTAATGCCTACACGCCCGGCGAAGTTGAGCCGCAACAATTGGGCGATATTACCTTGGTGGATTTTATCAACCATTCAGGCCTTCAACCTATTGGTGGCAATTTGTATGTGGAGACAGTAGCCAGTGGCGCACCGGTACAGGGAACTCCTGGTGAAAATGGTTTGGGTGTGCTCAAGCAAGGCATGTTGGAAAATTCCAACGTGGATATTGTGGAAGAAATGGTCAACATGATCACCACTCAACGCGCCTATGAAATGAATTCAAAAGTCGTGTCTTCCGCTGATCAAATGTTGCAATACATTACGCAAAATCTTTGATGAGTAAAACACCATGACTGCATCACTTACTCAATTGCTTCGCCGTTCCAGTGTATTCATCGCTGTTGCAGCAATGTTTATGTCTGGTTGTGCGACCAATAAAAAGCCTTTGCCCGATGACCCGGCCTATGCGCCCACCATCGCTGCGAATATGCCGGTGCCGCATCGCACCGAGGGCGCCTTGTATCAGGATGCTTATGGTCTGAGTTTGTTTGGTGATCGCAAAGCCCATTTTGTGGGTGATGTTATTACCGTAACACTCAGCGAGCGCACCGTTTCACGTAAATCTTCCGGTGTGAATACCAACAAAAATAGTGGCGTTGATTTTAATGCTGGCCCGCTCTTGGGTGTGAATCCGACTATTAAAGGCAATGAACTCACCACCACACTGGAGCAATCCAGAACCTTTAATGGCGGTGCTGATGCCGATCAAAGCAATAGTTTGCAAGGCAACATTACTGTAACGGTTGCCGAAATTTTACCTAACGGCAATTTGGTGGTGCGTGGGGAAAAATGGATCACGCTGAATCGCGGCGATGAATTTATCCGCATCAGCGGTATTGTTCGCCCGGATGATATAGAGCCAAACAACACGGTTGTTTCCACCCGTTTAGCCAACGCAAAAATTTCTTACAGCGGAACTGGCGACTTGGCCAACAGTAGTTCGATGGGCTGGTTATCACGCTTTTTTAACAGTGATTTGTGGCCACTGTAATGGTTTCTTCTGAGGTATTGCGAATGCGTAACTTAATAAAATTTACCCTGGTGCTGCTGTTGTGTTCAGTAGCCAGTGCGCAGGCCGAGCGTATTAAAGATATCGCCAGTGTTGCCGGTGTGCGTGCTAACCAACTAGTGGGTTACGGTTTGGTGGTGGGCTTGGATGGCACCGGCGACCAAACGACACAATCGCCATTTACCACCCAATCGTTTAACAGCATGCTCAAGCAATTTGGCATTACGGTGCCGGAAGGCGCACGTATGCAAATGAAAAATGTTGCTGCGGTAATGATTCAAGCCGAGCTGCCTGCTTTCGCCAAACCTGGTCAAACCATTGACGTGACTGTGTCATCCATCAGCAATGCAAAAAGTTTACGCGGCGGCAGTTTATTGTTGACACCGCTCAAAGGGTTGGACGGAAAAGTGTACGCCATCGCTCAGGGTAATCTGGTAGTGGGTGGTTTAAGCGCATCGGGTAATGACGGTTCAAAAATTACTGTCAACGTGCCCAGTGCCGGCCGTATTCCCAGTGGCGCCATGGTGGAAAGAACCGTGGAAACCAATTTTGCCGGTGGCCAACCAATTGTTTTTAATTTGCATCGCGCCGATTTCACCACCGCTAATGCGTTGGCAAAAAGTATTAACGACATGTTGGGCCCAGATGTCGCTCGCCCTTTGGATGCGGTTTCCATCATGGTGAATTCTCCGGTTAACCCAGCGCAGCGCGTAGATTTTATTGCGATGCTGGAAAACTTGGATGTGAAGATGGGTGAAGAAGTGGCGAAAGTTATTATCAATTCACGCACCGGCACTATCGTTGTTGGAAAAAATGTTCGTGTATCACCGGTGGCAGTTACTCACGGCAGCCTTACCGTATCTGTTGCAGAAAGCCTGACGGTGAGCCAACCCAATGCACTGGCTGGAGGGACTACCGTAGTAGTGCCGAGCAGTAATGTGCAGGCCGATGAAGAAACTAACCCCATGTTTAAATTTGCACCGGGTGCCAACCTGGATGACATAGTGCGCTCGGTTAATAACGTGGGCGCATCACCCAGTGATTTGATGGCAATTCTGGAGGCGCTTAAACAATCCGGTGCGCTTAAAGCTGAATTAGTGGTGATTTAAATGTTACCTATAGATACCGGCGTAAAAGTCCCGCAGGTGCAAGATAATTATCTTGACCCCAATTCATTGAATTCCATCAAAGCGATGGGGCGTGACAGGGACCCTCAGGCAATTAAAGAAGTTGCCAAAAAGTTTGAGGGTTTGCTGGTACAACAAATGCTGAAATCCATGCGCGAGGCGAACGATGTGTTCGCTGAAGGCAATTTTATGGACAGCCAAACCACTCGCTTCCATCGCGATATGTTGGATCAGCAAATGGTAATTAATTTAACCAGCGGAAAAGGTATTGGCCTTGCGGATCATTTTTATCACCAAATGATGCAAAACCACGGCGGCGGTATGCGCGCTGAAAATAACGAGCAAAATAATACCGACTTGGGTATCGCCGATCTACCCGCGCGCGCGGTGACAGCTAAAGATGCAGACACATCAATAATAGCGGCAAGTGACAATAGCATTGATGATTTGAATACATGGATTGATGACTTTGTGCGCATGAGCCACAACGCGCAGGTGGTTGGTGCTGACAGCGCCGACTCACAACAGCCGCCCCTTACCGCCGTTAACTACGCATTAATTCCACAGCTGTTGAGTAAAACGCCTGTTGTAAATCAGGTTGCAGGTAAAAAAGCCAGTGTCAGCACTACACAAGAAAACTTCGTGATGATGTTAAAACCTCACGCTGAAAAAGCAGCCGCTGAATTAAACATCAACCCGGATGTATTAATCGCCCAAGTGGCGCTGGAAACGGGTTGGGGAAAACACGTTATCCATGATCGCAACGGCAACAACAGTTTTAATTTGTTCAATATCAAAGCCGGTGTCCAGTGGCAGGGCGACAAGGTGAATGTAAATACCCTTGAGTATCGCAACGGTATTGCTGCACAAGAAAAGTCAGACTTCCGTAAATACCAAAGTTATGCGGATAGTTTTTCTGATTATGTGCGTTTAATGAAAAACAATTCACGCTATGAAAAAGCCTTGGCCGCTGGTGGCAATTCATCGGCTTATGCTGAAGCACTACAGTCAGCCGGTTATGCGACAGACCCGGAATACGCACAAAAGATAAAACGTTTATTAAACACTGATGCGATTAAATCATTAGCGGCGGCAGAGACGATGAAAACCCTGCAGGCCGGTGTTCAGTCAGTGATCTCGCTAGCGACCAATTCCAGTCGCCAGATAGTGGAGTAACATCATGTCCGGCATTCTCTCTAACGCTGTATCCGGTTTGCAGGCTAGTCAAAATGCCCTGCGCACGGCAGGGCACAATATTTCCAATGCCAATACTCAGGGTTACTCACGCCAGGAAGTCAATTATGTAACGCGCCCTGAACAGTATGTAGGCAGCGCTGGCTTTATCGGCTCGGGCGTGAATACTGCTTCTATTGAGCGAGTGGTCAATGAGTTTGTTACTAACCAATTACGCTTGGATACTGCTACCTATAATCAGTTAAATAAATTCAATACTAATATTGGAAAGGTCGATAAATTATTTGCCGATGTTAGTACGGGGTTGGCGGGTGCATTACAAACTTTTTTTGCCTCCATGCAAAACGGCGCCAACGACCCGGCATCTACACCCGCGCGTCAATTGATTGTCACTGAGACAGAAAGCCTTAGTATTCGCTTTAATAACTTACATCAGCGCTTAAGTGATATTGAGAAAAGTGTTTCTGGTGAAATAAAAACCATCACTTCCCAAATAAGTTCGCTGGCAAATTCTATTGCTACCTTGAATCAATCTATTGCTGAAAATCGCGCTTCCGGTAATGGCAATGAGCCTAATGATTTGATGGATAAGCGCGATGAGGCGCTGCGCCAGCTATCTGAATTGGTGTCGCTACAGTTAGTCAAACAAGATGATGGCGATGTGAATGTATTTATTGGCAATGGCCAGCCCTTGGTAGTGGGGACACAAGTAAGTGCGTTGGCGGTAACTAACGATGGAAAAATTCAGGTTAAAAGCAATAATTCATTCGCGGATATTACCGATAAAATATCCGGTGGGCAGATAGGCGGGTTACTGGGCTTTCGCGAGCAAGTATTGTTGCCTTCCATGAATGAATTGGGCCGTATTGCGTTGGTAATGGCGGATCAATTCAATACACAGCAACAACAAGGTATAGATTTGGATGGTGATTATGGCCAAAAAATGTTTGGCGATATTAATGATCCTATTCTCGCGGCTAACCGTGTTGTTCACGGTCAAAATGCACAGCCATTTGATCGGGTAATATCTGTCACTATCGAAGATACAAACCAGATCACCACTAGCGATTACCTGTTTGAAATTGTTCCTAATTCACAAAATTATGTGATTACACGGCTGTCCGATAAATCAGTGGTAGAGCAGGGCACACTCAGTGGTGCCTACCCAACCAGTATCGGTTTTGACGGTGTCAGTATTAACCTCACCAGCGGCTCATTTCAGGGTGGCGATACCTTTTTAATTCAGCCGACTAAAAATGGTTCGCGCGATATTCAAGCATCAATCTCGCGCCCTGAAGATTTAGCGTTTGCTTCACCTGTACGCACCGCGAGTAATAGCAGTAACTCTGGCAGTGGTTTGATCAGTGCCGGTGAGGTATTGAGTTTGGTCGATAGTGAGGGGAATCGGCTACCGGCATTTTCTACGCCCGGCATGTTATCGCCTCCTATTATTATTCGCTTTACTTCAGAAACTACTTACGATGTGCTGGATAATACTGATCCGGCAAACCCCAAAGATTTGGTTCCGGCTATGCGCGACCAAACATTTATTCCCGGCGCAAGCAACAATATTTTTACCTCAGATATTGGCGAAACTCGCGTGACTGGCAATGGGGATCGTATTGGCTTGCCGCTTGGGCGCACAGCACAAACTGCAGCCCAGCCGCCGGATTTGCCGGGTCCAATGACTGCGACCAGTTTGCCGCAAAGTAATGGTTATCTTGCTGAACAGTTGCGTTTTACATTTACTGATCCAGCAACCGGTGCAATTACCAATCGTGCGATTACTACATCGCCCGGAGCATCAGCGGCACAGACTGCTGCGCAAATCAGTGCCTTGCCGGGTGTTTCTGCCAACGCCTACACCACAGCAACTATTACCGATATTAATTTTGATGCAAGCAGTTTTGCACCGCCGCTGCAGTTGTCAGTCAATGGTGAAAATTTGCTGGAATATAATTTTTCCAATAATGGATTTTCATCGGAAGTACCCAACCCCAATGTCAGTGAAGCGGAATTTAACGATTACCTTGCCGAACGTATTAATACCAATGAGAACTTAAAAGCCTTGGGCATTCGCGCGCAGAGCGGTAATAACCCAATTACCGGCGCACCCGAGTTGAGATTGGTAGCCTCATCGGGAGTGAATTTGGATATACGTTTATCCGCGTCCAACGCTACTGTTAATTCTATTGATGTTAATGACGGTACTGGCAACCCTAATGTGCGGTTATCGGGACAAGATGATCCCTTAACCATAGGTACAGTTGAACAAAGTGCTATCACTGTTGGCGGTAGAATTGATATCACCATGGCTAATGGTATTAGCCTGCAAACTTCACCCACTAACAGCCCATTATTTGGCGATAGTAGTCTCCCTGGGTTTGCATCGTCCTCTTTTGTGGGGTATCAAGTTGCCGTGAGTGGGCAACCTAAACCTGGCGATACTTTTACGATTGGTTTTAATACTGACGGTAAAAATGATAATCGCAATGCCTTGGCGATGGTTGCGCTGGAAACCACTGCCACAATGCAGGACGGCACTTTAAGTTTTGGCGATGGCTATGGGAAATTAGTGGAAGAGGTTGGTACTAAAAGTAGCCTATCTAAAATTAATACTGAGGCAAGCAGAAATTTGCTGGAGCAGAGTCAATCCATGCGCGACGGGATCTCTGGTGTCAACCTGGATGAAGAAGCTGCTGACCTGATTAAATTCCAGCAGCTCTATCAAGCTAATGCCCAGGTAATTTCGGTTGCTCGAGAATTATTTGATACGCTGTTAAGTTCGCTGTAATTTTTTAAAGTTGGTTCATTTTGTGCTTCATGAATTACAAAGGCATTTGGCTGGCTAATTATTGCCGCTGCATTTGCCGCATTCAGGAGCAGAGTTATGCGTATATCCACTTCGCAAATCTACAATATCGCCACTCTGGGGATTAGTCAGGCACAAACAGCCGTGACTAAAACCCAGGAGCAAATGGCAACCGGTAAACGGATTCTTTCGCCCGCTGATGACCCTGTGGCAGCAACCACGATTTTGCAATTAAATCAGGAATTGGCCCGCACCGAGCAATACAAAAAAAATATCGATATTGCTGAAAACAGTTTGAACCTTGAAGAAACCAATATTCAAACGGTCGTCGATCTGGTGCATCGTATTCGTGAAATTGCTGTGTCGGCAGGTAATACCGCCGTATTTACCGCTAAAGATTACCAAGCGCTAGCGGCTGAAGTGGATACACGAATCAACGAATTGCTTAATTTGCAAAACACTCGCAATGCCTCCGGCCAATACATTTTTGCCGGCTATCAAAGTGGCACTAAGCCATTTGTTGGCGATGGCGGTGGTAATTTTGCTTATCTGGGTGATGAGGGACAGTTGCGTTTACAGGCATCTGCCTCGGTGAGTGTGGCGGTCAGTGATTCCGGCAAAAAATTATTTGTGGATATCCCCAGTGGCCACAATACCTTCATCACGTCGGCAAGCCCTGCGAATAAATCCTTACCTCCTGCCATTATTACCGTAGGCCAGGTATTTGATCAGGCTGAATTTGACAAACTCTATCCCGATGATTTGGTAGTTTCATTTACCAAAACAGCATCTGCAGTTAATTACTCTGTCACACAAAAATCCAATGGCAAACAATTGCTGGTTAATCAACCCTATGTGGCGGGGGTAGACATTGAAGTCGCCGGCGCACGTTTTCAGGTGCTGGGTAATCCCTATCCTGGTGAAGCAGCCATTGCTGCAGATTTGGGATTTGGTACAGGAACTTTTCCAGTCGATTTTTCGCTCACCAATAGCAATATTTCCATTACTGTAGGTGGCAAAACAGAAACGCTGGTGTTGGATCAAAACGTCACTAACACCAGTGATTTAGTGGCAGCATTTAACAGCATAACAGGGGCGCCCAATAGCAATGCCGATAAGCTGGCTAACCTGGGTATTACTGTTGATGCTACCGGCTTTCATTCACCCACTGGTTTGAATATTGTTGTGAGTAACGGCACAGCAGATACGGATGCAGCCTTGGGTATTGCCACCCAAGGTGCTGGCACCAGCTCGGTTAATTTGCCATTTTCATTTACTGCTGCGCAGGATTTCAGTGTATCGCCATTAACTTTTCAATTAGAAGTGAACGGAAAAACTGAAAACATTACTTTTAATCAAAATATTACCAATACCACTGATCTTGCCAATGCCTTTAATGATCCCATTAATGCAGCGCAATTAGCTCGCCTTGGTTTGAGTGTGACTGATCAAGGTATTATTTCAAAATCGAATGCCGTGGTAACCATTAAAGGGGGTAGCGCGTTTTTAGACAATGTAACCGGCCTGAATACGCAAGCTGCAGGCACCTCATCTACGCGCGGCAGATTGGTGCAGCCGGGTGATAGTTTTTTTGTTGAGTCCACGGATAAACAGGGCTTGTTAACAACCCTGTCTCGTTTTAGTGATGCAATGAAAAATGTACAGGATACGCCAGAGAGCAAGGCCGAACTGGCGAAACTGGTTGCTAAAACACTCACCAATCTTGAAAACTCAGTAACCAGCCTGGTGGCAACCCAGGGGGAGTTGGGTGCGCGATTAAATACCTTGGAAACATCCCGCGATTTAAATCTGGATGTCACCCTGTTCAGTAAAACTGTTTTATCCAGCCTGCAAGATTTGGATTACGCGGACGCGTCAATTCAATTGTCTATGCAGTCCTTCGTTTTAAGCGCCTCACAGCAGAGCTTTTCCAAGGTTAGTCAATTGACCTTGTTTAATTATTTGTAATCTATGGCAATGTAACAATCCGCTCCTTTCTATACGCCTGTGTTAAGTTCAGCAGGCGTAAACTCTTCGCTTCGATCCATTATCTTTTGCTAATCTAGGTGTATAGCGTTAGTCTGAAGTCGTTTCATACCAAAGAGTTGTTTTATGGAAAATAATGCCCTGCTAGATCCTCTTGAGCGCGCACTCAGCCAATCCCGTGCGTTATTGTCATTGGCGCAGGCTGGTGACTGGGAATCATTTGAAACTCTTGTTCAGCAGCGGCAACAGGGTCTGCTTTCATTAAATGATCAGGAATATCTGGAGTCCCTCACCATGGCAGACTTGGAGGCGAAAGCGGCTGAGGTGATTCAGGAGATTCAATCAATCAATCAAACCCTTTCTGAATTGGCGGAAGTAAGTCGCGAGGCTGTTGCGTCAGAATTACGTCATAGCAACAGGGCGGCAAAAGCTATCGATGCTTATGGTCGATAAATTGGCTACTCATAACCTTTATATATCTTTTTGTTCTATTTTTTCCTTAAAACAACAATAAATATTTAACTCAAGTGATAAAAATTTTCTAAAGCTCCTCCGGATTCTGTCGATAACCTTGTTAGAAGTGCTGATTAGTCATCTGTCTCAGACTTCATCAACCGACATGTAGCAGCAAGGCTCGTAATTGACAGCCACTGTCTACTGACATTAATCCAGGAGATTCATCATGGCTTTAGTCATTAACACAAACGTCGCCTCTCTGAATGCTCAGCGTCAGTTGATGAGTTCAGGCAATGCGCTTGACCGTGCGACAGAACGTTTGTCATCCGGTGCACGTATCAACTCAGCAAAAGACGACGCAGCAGGTCTGGCGATTTCAAACCGCATGACCTCACAAGTGCGTGGTCTCGACCAAGCAATCCGTAACGCAAACGATGGTGTGTCCTTAATTCAAACCGCGGAAGGTGCGCTGTCAGAATCAACAAACATTCTGCAACGTATGCGTGAACTGTCCGTTCAGTCTGCGAACGGTATCTATAGCTCCGGTGACCGCGCCACCTTGAATGCCGAGGTGCAACAGCTCGTAAAAGAGTTGGATCGTATCGCTGAAACCACTGCGTTTAACGGTCAAAAACTGTTGGACGGTAAGTTGGGCAAGGTGGACTTGCAAGTTGGTGCTGACGCCAACCAAACCATTAGCTTCAAAGTACAAGCTATGGATGCTAAAACTCTGGGTATGGGCTCTACCAGTGTGGATTTGTTGGGTGCTGAGTTCTCCCTGAGTCTGTTGACTGGTGCCAATGACCTTAAAGATGGCGATGTGCTTATCAATGGCCAAACCATCGGTGATTTTGGCGCCTCAGCGGATACCCTGAACGATCTGATTGCCAATATTAATGAGAAAGTCAGTGGTGTAACTGCTTCAGCGATGACCCAACTGAATGGTTCTCGTGTAGGTAGCGGGATTATTGATAACGACGCAGGCGAAGGGTTGGATATTACTGTTACCTCGTTAAATGGTGGCACCCAAACCTATCAATTGCGCGAAAATACCACTAACTTGGAAGAATTGACGGAAGCAATTAACCGCGTAACTGGCGGTGCTGTAAATGCGTCTGTTGGTGATGATGGCGTATTAACTCTTGCCAATAACACCGGTGCTACCATCACTGTAGCCGGTACAGGTGGTTTGGATGAGGCTGACGTGTTGGGTATGGAAGCTGGTGTTGGTGATGCATTGTCGCAACGTGGCCAGTTGGTACTGACCTCTGACGATGACAAGCCAATTACTATCAGCCGTGGCAACACCGGTAGCCAATTGGATCTGAATAGACTGGGCTTCCGTGAAAGTCAGTCAGGCGGTGTAATTGAAGGTGCTGGTCTGACCACTGCTAATGCTGATGCATCCTGGGGTGTTGGCGACCTGACTATTAATGGTGTGGTTATCTCCAACAAAGATACTGATAGCCTGATCGGAAAAATTAACGCTATCAACAAATCCACTTCCGACACTGGCGTGACTGCTAATGCATTCTCCAGTGCCGTGATCGACATGAGTGGTGTGAGTATCGCAACTGCTTTTGCTGGTGGTCAAACCGAGTTCAAACTGAACGGTATTAACGTAGATTTGACTGGCGTAACGACACTCCAAGGTATGGTTGACGAACTCAATGATCTGAGCAATACCACCGGTGTTCGCGCGGCCATCTCGGGTACTCGTGTCATTCTGGAGTCAGATCAAGGGGCAATCCGCTTCTCTGATACCACTACTGCAGCAAACAGTGTGTTTGGTACTGATAACGCCGGTTTGGTGGGTGCAACTATCACCGAGTTTATGTCCGACTCTACTGAGGTCGCAGCAGCAGCCAGCTTGGCAGCCGCCGGCCGCGTAGTAGAAGCAGGCATTAAGTTGACCAGCTCCAGTGGTAACCCTATCAGCGTTGAGCTGGGCATCAATGCAACAGCCGCTGAGATCGGTATTCTGGAAGCTAACTCAACTGCTGGCGGTGCCTTCGGTTCAGCGATTGCCTCCATCAGCATCGATACCCAAGCGAACGCGCAGAAAGCTATCAAGGTGATCGACAATGCCTTGACTACCATCAACGATGTGCGTTCAAACCTCGGTGCGATCAATAACCGTCTGGACTTTACAGTATCCAACCTGGCGAACATCTCAGAGAAAACGTCTTCTGCTCGCTCTCGGATTACTGACGCCGACTTCGCCGCGGAAACTGCAGCACTAAGTCGTTCACAAGTACTGCAACAGGCTGCCTCTGCGATGTTGGCTCAGTCAAACGCTCGTCCACAACAGGTTCTGTCTCTCTTGAGATAAGTTAACCCAACCCTCGCATAGCCCCGGTTATGCGAGGGATTTCATTTGAGGGCCAGGTTATGAGTGACATGACTAAAATAGCTGCTGCACCGGTTCAGGTTTCACCTGTACCGGTGTTGTCGCAGGCGAGCGGTACTAAAGGTCAAAAAACCGGCAACGATTTGCCGCCGGTTGCCGTAGGTACTGCCGCTCCAGCGGCGGCAAACGTCAATCCACAGGCAATGCAAGAGCAGGTTCAGGCCGCCGTTGCGCAAATGAATGAATATATTCAGAGTACACAGCGAGATTTAAATTTTAGCTACGATCCTGAATCTGGTGAGACGGTTGTCAAAGTGTTGGATCGTGAAACGCAAGAAGTTATTCGTCAAATTCCTGATGAAATATTTTTGCGTTTGGCGCAGCAACTGACTCCCGATGAGCCGGTTAGTTTGTTTAGTGCGCAGGCGTAAAACTCTGTAAAAACAAGGTGTTAAACCATTTTTTTTGGCTGCTGTGAACGGGCCGGATGAACTAAAAAACGCGAGCTTGCAGATGCCGGCTCGCGTTTTTTTTGCTTAATAGTTTTTATCATGTTGTTTCAATTCTGCATTAAAAATTCTTACGCGGAGTAACAAAACACATCGCGCTTTATATTTGGTTACAGCCTTTTTGATCTAATTATTTCACTCGCAATTTCTCCTGAAAAAATCCTTGGCACAGTCTGTGCAAAAGTCCACTTAGGCGACCCGTATAGAAATCCTGTTGGTATTTATTTCTTACAAGTCTTGCCACGAAGTTCTCACAAACGGCGCAATTTCGGTTGCCGATGTTTCTGGGCTTCATCAGTCGGCTTGTCACAGCACACGCAACTGTGAACAGGAACAATCATTAGGAGATTTATTATGCCTTTAGTCATTAACACCAATGTCGCTTCCTTGAATTCACAGCGTCAATTGATGAACTCAGGAAATGCGCTGGATCGGGCAACCGAGCGTTTGTCTTCCGGTCAACGTATCAACTCTGCCAAAGACGATGCCGCGGGCCTGGCAATTTCTAACCGTATGACTTCGCAAATTCGCGGGCTGGATCAGGCGATACGTAATGCGAATGACGGTGTGTCATTAATCCAAACAGCGGAAGGTGCGCTGCAGGAGACCACCAACATTTTGCAACGTATGCGCGAACTGGCGATTCAGTCTGCCAACGGTATTTACTCCGATGCTGACCGCCAAACATTGGATGCGGAAGTACAGCAACTTATTTTAGAAATGGATCGCATCGCAAAATCCACTTCATTCAACGGCCAGAAACTGCTGGATGGATCACTTGGTAAAGTTCAATTACAAGTTGGTTCTGATGCGAACCAGACGATTGAACTAAAAGTTCAAGCGATGGATGCCAAAACCCTGGGTATGGGCTCTGTCAGTGTGGATGTGCTTGGTGCTGAATTTAGCTTATCGCTATTCTCGTCTACTGCAGGTACTGATATTCGCGATGGCGATATCTTGATTAATGGGCAGTCCATTGGAGAGTTTGATGCTGCCGCCAGTGCGGAAACAAACACCTTGGCGGAGTTCCTGGTCGCTATTAACGAGCGGCTCAGTGGCGTTACCGCATCTGCAATGACACAGCTCAATGCATCCCAACTAGGCAATGGTGTTATCGATAACGATGCGGGCCAAGGCCTGGATATCACGGTGACAGCGCTCAATGGTGCGGTTCAGAGTTATCAAATACGCGAAAACACAACCAGTATGGATGAATTGATCGAAACGATTCACCGTATCACTGGTGGTGAAATACGTGCAGAGGTAGATGACAGTGGAAAATTGTCGTTGACCAACAATACCGGTTCCACAATCGCCGTTTCAGCAGCAGGTGGTCTGGATTTGCAATCTGCAGTGGGTATGGCCGCCTCTGTTGGTGATGGTTTGGATCAACGTGGACAAATTGTGCTCACATCGGAAGATGATAAACCTATCAAAATTTCCCGTGGTAATACCGGCAGCCTGCAGGATTTGAATAGACTCGGCTTCCGTGAAAATCAGGGAGGCGGTGTCATTGAGGGTGCAAGCATAACAACGGCAGCCGCAGAGGCCTCATGGGGCGTGGGTGACTTAACCATCAATGGTGTAGTTATCAGTAATAAAAATACCGATAGTCTTATTGGTAAGGTCAATGCGATCAACGCCGTGAGCAACGATACCGGAGTCACCGCTAACGCCTTCTCGACAGTCACTATCGACACCAGTGGAATGAGTATCGCGACTGCATTCGCAGGCACTGCCGATAATATCTTGCTCAACGGTGTCAATATCAATTTGTCGACAGTAACTACTGCCCAAGAGTTGGTGGACACCTTTAATGCCAACAGCAATACAACGGGTGTAACTGCGTCCTTGTTGGGTAACAAGATCGTGCTTGAGTCTGACCAAGGGGCGATTCGCTTTAACGATGCAACGGCAGACAGTGCATTTGGTGCCGCTAACGCAGGTTTTTCAGGCGCTGAATTTACCAAGTTCATGGCTGATGGCACTGAAGTGATTACCGCTGGTTCCATTGCTGATGGCCTGCGTGTTGAAGCTGGCATTAAATTAACCAGTGCTAACGGAAATCCGATCAGTGTTGAGTTAGGTATTAACGCAACTGCGGCTGAAATCGGCTTGCTGGAAGCTAACTCAACGGCTGGTGGCGCGTTTGGAACTGCAATCGCTTCTATCAGTATCGACACAGCAGCCAAAGCTCAAAAAGCAATTGGCGTGATTGATAAAGCGCTCACCACAATCAATGACACTCGTTCGCAACTTGGTGCGATCAACAACCGGCTGGACTTTACTATGTCTAACCTGGCGAACGTTTCTGAGAAAACCTCAGCGTCGCGTTCACGGATTGTGGATGCTGACTTTGCGGCGGAAACTGCAGCACTGAGTAGGGCGCAAGTGTTACAGCAGGCTGCACAGGCAATGTTGGCGCAATCCAATGCGCGGCCAGAGCAGGTGTTGCAGTTACTCAGATAGCAATATAAATAAACCATGCATAAAAAAACCGCAGCATGCTGCGGTTTTTTTATGCCTGTAAAATCTGGCGAATTAGAAAAACCTTCCAGCTAATAATTATCAACTAGGCTTAACTCATTAATATTACTGGCTGTTTTGGCATGTCATCTATTTTGGGTTCATCTTCATTCAGGGCGCTGTTGCGCATACTGTCACTCGCAGGGGGCTACTGGTTTTCAGGCTGGATCTCCCTGCAATTAGCTATACCTCCGGGTTTTGTTAGCGGGTTATTTCTGCCTATGGGGATAGCGTTGGGAGCCATCCTTATTTGGGGTTGGTCGATGCTCTTTGGGGTATTGATTGGATCTTGCTTGCTTAATATCTCCGTTGTTTTGTTAGCGGGGCAGTCATTTTCCTGGGCAGTGTTTAGTTTGGCCTTTGAAATTGCGCTTGGCAGTGCACTGGCGGGGGCATTCGGGGCATGGCTTATTCGTCGTTATGTTGGCTTTCCCAACGATTTAACTGATGAGCGCAAGATTTTTCTTTTTTTTATTTTGGGTGGCCCAATTGCAACCAGCATCAGTGCCAGTGTCGGTTCATTGGCGCTATTTTTTAACGGCATCATTCAAGGTAAGCAATTGTTTTACAGCTGGTGGACCTGGTGGATTGGCGATGCTATCGGTGTGCTAATCGCAACTCCGCTGATGTGTATTTTTTTTGCTGCCCCGCGAAACGTTTGGCGTAACCGCCGTGCTGCTGTGGGTGTACCACTGGTATTTAGCTCTATCGTAGTGGTAGTGGTGTTTGTGATGGCTAGTATGAGTGAGCAGAAAAAAATGGAGGCACAATTCAGGCAGGAAGCCCAGGTTGTTGTTTCTTCGGTTAAGTTGGGGCTGTCATCGGTAGAATATATATTGGCCGCTCTGGGCGGGCTCTTTATTTCGTCCGATAACGTTACGCGCAAAGAATTTAGTGCGTATATCGACCATGTTATTGTTAAAAAGCATGGTGTGTCCGGCTTTTCCTGGAATCGTTATGTCCGCCGTGATGAGCGTGAAAATTTTGAACAAAAAATGCGCAGTGAGGGCTTTGAGGGATTCTATATAAAAGAAAAAAATGCATCGGGTACTTTTGTAAAAGCGAGTGAGCGTGATGACTATGTTGTCATCGGTTATATTGAACCTTGGCAAGAAAATAATGCTATACATGGTCTTGATGTCGCGGTAGATCCAGTTCGTGCTGCTGCCTTAAATCGCGCTCTGGAATCCAATGCATTTGCTGTCACCAGCCCCCTGCAATTAATGCAAGACAAGCAATATTCTCCCGGTGTTATTGCCTTTTTTCCGGTGTTTGATCTGGCCCGATTAAACACACTGTCAGCTAATAAAAAAAACTGGTTGTTGGGTTATGCCACAGCCATTGTACGCACTAATGATTTGATCGCCGATACGCTTACCCCATTTAAAACCGATGATTACAATCTAATTATCACCGATATCACCCAAAAGGCTAATCCGCTGCGTTTTTATACCAAAGGGCAGGTAGCAATACCGGCGTATGCACAGGATCTGATTTTAGAGGAGCGTGTTGTCTTGGGGGGCCGAGAGCTATTGATCAGTGTCAGTCCAACCGAAAAGTTTTTGTCTGAACACGTCAGTTTGCAAGCCTGGTTTGTCTTGGCGGGTGGCTTGTTATTTTGTAGTTTGTTAGGCGGTTTTTTACTATCGATTAGTGGGCGTACACAACATGTCACCAACTTGGTTGAACAGCGTACACGTGAGCTAGCATCAATATTTGAAAATGCTGCCGAAGCCATTTTAGTCGTCGATGAAAACGGGGGGATTCAAAAAGCTAACCCCGCAGCGGCGACATTATTTGCTTATCCGCTCGCTGATTTTAGGCACCTACAGATTGTTGCCTTAATACCTGCTTTGCAGGGAAGGTTGAATGAGTTGCATCTTGCCGTTTTACCTAGCGAATTGCGTGAAACCATTGGTCAGCGTAGCGATGGCGCCAACGTTAGTGTAGAACTCAGTATTAGTCCGGTAGATATCAGTGAGCAAAAGTTCTTCACTTTTATCATTCATGATGTCACGGCGCGCCGCAAAGTTGATCTGTTAAAAACTGAGTTTATATCAACGGTTAGTCATGAATTGCGCACCCCCTTAACTTCCATCAAAGGTGCTTTGAGCATAGTGCTCAGCGGTAATACCGGTGTGCTCGATGAAAAAGCCAACCATTTATTGGCGATTGCCAAAAATAATGCGGATCGTTTAGCGCGGCTGGTAAACGATATTCTGGACATAGATAAATTGGAGTTTGGCAATGTGCAGTTGAATATGCAGCCAGCACCTATTTATCCACTATTAAAACAAGCAGTGGAACAAAATCACGCCTACGCTGAACGTTATTGCATCCACTTGCAGCTGGATTTACCGCGTGAGGCGTTAATGTCGCTTAGAGTCAACATTGACGCAGATCGATTTCTCCAGGTTATGTCCAATTTGATTTCTAATGCCATCAAATTCTCACACCGCCAATCAGTAGTGCGTGTAAATTTACAGCGCGAAGAAGACAATATTCTGATATCGGTGATAGACACAGGGCAGGGAATTCCTGATGAGTTTCGCCAGCGCATATTTACCAAATTTGCCCAAGCAGACTCTTCCGATACCCGTCGGCGGGATGGTACTGGGCTAGGGTTGAGTATAACCAAAGTGATTGTTGATGCCATGGGCGGGAGTATTGACTATGTCTCTACCGTCAATAAGGGCACAACCTTTACTATCCGACTGCCAATCGTGAGTTGAATCATTACTATTCAACCCTTTGCTGTTATCCATAGTTGGCATTTTTTATGCTTTGATCATTTGATGGGAATATTTGATGGGAATATTCCCCAAAAAAAGCGGCAAAAACGGCTAAAGTTTACCCACGGGTTGCCGCTATATTTACGAAGCGGTAGGCCTTTGGGTTGGGGGTAATTTCATGGTAAGCACTACATCGAGCACAACAAACAATGCATCGACAGGTTCGAGCATTATCAGTGCCTTGGGCACAGGCTCAGGTATCGATACCAATAAGCTGGCAGATCAACTGACAGAAGCCAGTAAAATGGCTCAAGCTGGACGCCTCACTACCAAGAAAACCCTGCTGGAAACACAAATTTCTGATTTCGGTTTGTTGCGCAGTTCATTGTCAAAGTTGGAAACCGCTGCCGCTGCTTTGGGAAGCGCGGATACCTTTAATGCCAAATCCCTGTCGATACCCGATACCAAACTGCTGGCCATGACTAAATTAGATGCCAAAGCCGCAGCGGGTAGTTATCAATTAAAAGTAGAGCAAATTGCCCAGTCCCAATCACTTAGTTCGGGCAGTTTTTCGTCGCTCACCTCACCTGTGGGCAAGGGTACTCTGACACTGCGTTTAGGTGAGTGGAACGCAGGCCTTACTACTTTTGGGGTGGATTCCACTAAAACCGGTGCCACCATCACGATTGACGACACCAACAATTCCCTCACTGGATTACGCGATGCCATTAATAAAGCTGATATCGGTGTATCGGCCAGTATCGTTGGGGATGGCGGAGCCTACAAACTCCTACTAACGGCGAACTCAGGTGCTAAAAGTGAAATTGAAATCACCGCCACGGAGGATGCGGGAGCATTGGGTTTGGCCAGTTTCAATTTCAATGAAACTACACGTAACCTAACCCAACAACAGGAAGGATTAGACTCCAAAATCCGTGTTAATGGTTTGTTGGTGAGCCGTGAGTCCAATCAGATTAAAGATGTTGTTGAGGGGTTGGAGTTCGATCTGTTTGAAGCTTCACTCACAGAAACAGTGAGCATCACCATTGCAGAAGACAAATCAATTGCTGAGCAAACAATTCGCGATTTTGTGACTGCCTATAACACCTTCAAAACTGAAGTGGAAAAGCTGGTCGGATTTGATACTGAATTGAAAGACTATGGCAGCCTGCATCGCGATCCCTTGGCGAAAAATCTGATGCAAGGCATTCGTAATGTATTGTCTTCTTCTGTGCCTGGCTTGAGCGATGGATTTACCAGTTTGTCCAATTTGGGAATTCGTACAGAGTTGGATGGTTCATTAAAGATTATTGAAACAGAAGGAAATACCGGCTTTCGCGCTGCTATAGATAATAATTTCGATTGGGTGCGTGATCTCTTTGTCCCCAAAACTTCATCATCAGTTACTAATATTGACGTGACTAAGTTTTCTGCAAAGAGTCAGCCCGGTAATTATGAGGTTGTCATTACCCAGCAGCCATCCAAGGGCATGTTAACTGCTAATGATGTTGCATTAACTTTTCCGATTGATACGACTGGAAAGGACTATCAGTTTAAAATCAAAATAGATGGCGCTGAATCTGCATTGATTTCACTACCGGATGGGAAAATTTATGCATCAGGTGCCGAATTGGCAACAGAGTTGCAGAGCTTGATTAACTTGGATGCAGATATTAAAGCGGCACGCGCTACTGTATCGGTGAGTTTCTCCAGCAATAAATTAGTGTTTACCTCAGATGCTTACGGCTCATCCAGTAAAGTAGAGTTTTCCGCTATAGGTGCAGACATTTCAGACTTGGGAATTGCCCTTGGCGCGGGTACCACAGGTACCAATGTAGGCGGAACCGTAAACGGTGAGGCCGCTTTTGGTTTTGGAAACGTACTTTTGCCAGCCCTGGGGAGTAAAGCAGAGGGCCTGAGTATGACGGTTCAGCCAGGCGCGACCAGCGGCACTATTACATTTTCACGCGGCTTTTCTGGCACCATGACCAGCTTGGTTAACGACTTCCTAAAGACATCCGGTCTTATCAAGGAGCGCGAAACTTCTATTAACAAAGATATTGATAAGGTTGAAAAAGACGAAGAAGCGTTGGATCGTCGCAGTGATGCTTATCGTGCGCGGTTGATGGCGCAATTCCAGGCGATGGAATCCATAGTTCGCGGTTTGAACTCTACCGGTGATTTTTTGGATGGAATTCTTGATCGCCTACCTTTTACCGCTAAAAGCGGCTGATAAATAGTCTTTTAATTACTACCCAGTCTTTAGAGCGGCTTCTGCCGCTCGGTTCACTCGTTTATCCCTGTTAATTCTCATTCCTTCCGTGACCTTTGGCAGAACCTTTGCTATATAACTAATTACTATTGCAATCGTCAAAAGTTGGACACTCCTATGCCAAAAGTATTCGCGCTCATACCTGCACGCGGTGGATCAAAGGGCATACCGCAAAAAAATATTGCCCCACTATTAGATCAACCGCTGATAGCTTATACCTTGCTTGCAGCTAAGGCATCGGGGGTGATGGATCACATCTATGTCTCCTCAGATGACGATCAAATTTTATCTGTTGCGCATTATTACGGCGTTGAGCGCCTAAAGCGTGACCCACACTTGGCCCGGGATGAATCACCTACTGATCCGGTCATTAGTGAATTTATTCATCGGATTAAACCTGCTAATAAAGACATTATTGTCTTGCTGCAGCCAACTTCACCATTACGCACTGCGGAGCATATTTGTGATGCTTTGGCTGAGTTTCGCGATTTTCCAACTTGTCACAGTTTGATCAGCGTGTATGAAATCAGTAATAAATACATGAAAGCTTATGTGGGGGGCGGGGAATTTTTACATCCCTTGGCGGGTGAACATACATCTTATACTCGTCGGCAAGATCTGCCATCGTTGTATATGCCCAATGGCGCTATCTACATTTTTAAAGTGGAAGATTTTCTGCGTGAAGAAAAAATTCCGCGCACTCACATCATTCCTTATTTAATGTCTGATGAAGATAGCTTGGATATAGACACTCCTAATGATTTGATTGCTGCAGCAGAGCGCTTGAGTGAGAGGAAAGACAACAATGACAAATAATGTAATTAACATTGGTGGTCGTTTGGTAGGCCCGGATTATCCCCCGCTGGTAATCGCGGAAATAGGCATTAATCATAATGGTTCACTGACTATTGCTAAAGAAATGGTAGATGCTGCGATAGCCGCAGGTGCTGAAGTCATTAAACATCAAACCCACATAGTGGAAGACGAAATGGCGGGGGAGGCCAAGCGCATTAAGCCCGGCAATTCCGATAAGCCTATTTATAAAATTATGGAAGAGTGCGCCTTAAGTGAGGCTGACGAAATTGCTTTGCAACAGTATGTTCTGGCAAAGGGCGCAATTTTTATCAGTACACCTTTTTCTCGTGCCGCTGCCGAACGATTGGAGCGCATGAATATTCCTGCTTACAAAATTGGTTCAGGTGAATGTAATAACTATCCTTTAATCAAACATATTGCTCAAAAGGGAAAGCCGATTATTCTAAGCACGGGCATGAATACTATCGAAAGTATTGCTAAAGCTGTTGCTATTTTTCGCGAATACCAGGTTCCTTACGCGTTAATGCATTGTACGAATATTTATCCAACGCCTCCTGAGTTGGTCAGATTAGAAGCGGTACGTGAGTTGCAACAGGCTTTTCCTGATGCAGTTGTTGGTTTGTCAGATCATACGGTGGGTAATTATGCATGCTTGGGTGCGGTTGCTTTGGGTGCAGATTTATTGGAGCGCCATTTTACCGACTCCATGTCGCGTGAAGGTCCGGACATAGTCTGTTCTATGGACCCTGCCGCGTTAAGCGAATTAATAAAAGGTTCTGCGTTATTGCATAAAATGCGTGGTGGTAGAAAAGGCATAGTAAAAGAGGAGCAGCCTACAATTAACTTTGCCTACGCTACGGTTGTTACTATTAAAGCAATTAAGAAAGGCGAGTTATTTACTGCAGAAAATATCTGGGTAAAACGTCCCGGCACCGGGGAAATATTGGCTGAGTTTTATGACGATGTGATAGGTAAAGTGGCGACAGAAGATATAGCGGCTGATGAACTGGTTGCCTATCGACAAGTTGCTGGTTTGACGCCTTTTAAAGCAGGAAATAGCTGTGAGTAAAAGAATAGTTTTTCTTTCGGGCACCCGTGCAGATTTTGGAAAAATTCGCTCACTGCTCGATATATTGCAAACATCCCCTGAATTTGAGGTGCATATTTTTGTTACTGGAATGCACATGTTGCGTAAATATGGATATACCTGCCGTGAGATTGAGCGACGCGGTTACAAAAATATTTATCAATACATTAATCAGAATTACAGCGACACAATGGATTCGGTGTTAGGTAAAACCATTGCTGGCCTATCAGATTATGTTAAGGAAATTCAGCCTGATATGCTGGTTGTTCACGGCGATCGAGTTGAGGCGCTGGCTGGGGCAATTGTTGGCAGTCTGAATAATATTCTTGTCGGGCATATCGAGGGAGGCGAGGTATCAGGTACGATTGATGATCTTATTCGTCACTCGGTGAGCAAGCTTTCGCATTTGCATTTTGTTACCAATGATCGGGCAAAGCAGCGTTTAATTCAGTTGGGTGAACTTGATAAAAATATCTATCCCATTGGTTCTCCTGATGTGGATTCGTTATTTTCACCTGACTTACCAACGCTAGATGAAGTAAAGAGTTGGTATGGTATTCCTTTTAATAATTATGCGGTTATGTTGTTTCATCCGGTTACGACTGAAGTGGATGATGTGGCGCGGCAAATCAATGAGTTGGTAAATGCAGTAATTGATTCAAATAAAAACTACATTGTTATTTATCCAAACAATGACAGTGGTAGCGATAAAATTATTACTGAATATTCGCGCATTGAAAAAAACACCTTAAATTTTAAAGTCTATCCATCCATGCGTTTTGATTATTTTCTAACTTTGCTAAAGAATGCCGAGTTTATTATTGGTAACTCCAGTTCGGCGCTAATGGAGGCGCCTTATTATGGCGTTCCGGCTATCAATATTGGTTCTCGCCAATCGAATCGGGCAAATTTACCTGGTGTTATCAATTGCTCGGCAGACTATGCTGCTATATCTGCTGCACTTGCTGATATTGAAGGATTGAAGCCTGAACCTATTAAACATTTTGGTGATGGCGATAGTAGCCAAAAGTTTTTTTCGATACTACAGAAAGAGCAGTTTTGGAATACCAATAAACAAAAAACTTTTGTGGATCTATAAAATTAATGAAAGTTCTTCATGTGGCGAGTTTTACAGGCAATATTGGTGATAATGCCAATCATATTGGAATGCGTTCACGGTTGGAGGCGGTTTTAGGCGCCAGGCCTGAATATACTGAGCTTGAGATTCGCTATTGTTATCAAATCTATACCGGTGAGCATCGTTGGTTTTTTGATGATGATTTTGTCGAAAAGGCCAATGCTCATGATTTGATTATTATCGGCGGTGGTAACTTTTTTGAGCCTTGGATTACTGATTCTGCAACAGCCACTACGATCAATATTACTAATGAAAGACTGGAAAAAATTTCCAAGCCACTGGTTTTTTATGGGGTTGGGTTTGATATTCATAAGGGAGCTACTACTGAAAACCTTAAAAAATTTTCTAGCTTCCTTTGTCAGTGCATAAAACAATCAAATGTTTTTGTTTCATTTAGAAATGATGGCTCATTGAAAAACTTAAAGCTGGCTTATCCTGATCGGCCGGATTTATGGAGTGCAATTGATGTTGTTCCCGATGGTGGTTTTTTTTATAAGGTAGGGAAAACACCCTCTCCTTATATATCGGGTGAGAGTTTTTGGGGCATTAATATCGCCTCGGATATGGAGTCGCTTCGTTTCCCTGCTGGGCAAATAAGTGGGATTACCTGGAAGGAGTTTTTAACCGAATTCGCTGGATTTTTGCAGCAGTCTCTAGAGAAGAATCCACAGCTTAAACTTATCTTCTTTCCTCATATCTTTCGCGATGTACTCTCCATCGGTGAGTTTATGACGTACATGGATGATCGTTTGTGTCGCGATAGGGTAGTAGTTGCACCTTTTAGTTGTGGTTGGGGGGCATGTAATCATTTGTTTTCTTTGTACCAACGATGTGAATTGGTTTTGGGGATGCGCTTTCATACCAATGTTTGCTCAATAGCAATGAATATACCGGCAATACCGTTGGTTAGTTACCCTAAATTGAAAGACTTATATGAAGAGCTTGGATTTGAAGAGCGGGTAGCTGTAGTTAATAGGAGAGGGTTTTCTGAGGAGCTTTCAGTTTTGTCCTCCCTTGTTAATAAAAACTCTGTAAGAAAAAGCAACAAGGATCTAATTGTGAAGCTTGGTGCCATTGCGGATTCATTCTTTGAGAAAATTAAGGTTCATTCTTTCAGCTAAAGTTTCAGATCCTATATTTCAATTTTCTAACTTCAGTCCCCCTGTTTTTCAGGGGGATTTTTTTTGCGGTGGATGTTGCTCTTGGTACTATGATTCTTTTGGCTTAATTTTCTCTGCCAGATTGCGTGAGCGAGTATCTGTTTTGAGCAAGTTGTTGAGAAGTTTTTGTTCTGCATGATCCATAAAGTCTAGATAGTATTGTTTCCCATTGTTAAATATCTCGACCCCCTCTTCGATGCTGCTTCCGTTATACAATGATTTGGCAAGCACAAAGTTAAAAGAATGGACACTGCCTTTTATTAAAGAATATGCATATTGCATGATCTTATCTTTCCCTGCCGCAATGGCTAGGTTGTGGTGCTTGGTGAGCATCAAAAATGCTTCACTACGACTATGCGCATCAGGAGTAAAAATTTCTCGAAATTGAGTGAATAAATTCAGTACAGGTGAGAATTTATTAATCACCTCGTCATTATTTTTAATTTTCTTGAGGCCATTCATGCTGAAATGGCTATCAAAAAGCTTTCTTGTATAGCTGCTCTTATCAAATGCTTGGTATTTTTCTAAATTGATATCGGCATAATGGGTAGGTTTTGCTCCCCTAATAAATGCGCCTTCGCTGGTGTTGTAACAGTGAATATGTGGGTTTTGTTGCAACAGTGCCTCTATCGATAGTCGCGCATGTGAATAAACGGTTGTACTGGTAATTTTATTACCAAAATTGCCTTCCAGAGTGATATTGCTTTCTGCATTGTGTTTGTACAAATTAAGGCTTTCTTGATGCTCTTCACCGATATCGTAATGTTTGCTTAGTGCTGAGTGGTGCGCACCGTCGGCAGCAAACCCGAAGTCCATCCCAAATAAATATATTTCATTGAAGCCAAGAGCGGCTGAAAAGGCCATTCCGGTATTGCCAACCGTGGGGTTAGACAGGGCCATATTAATTACAAATTGCTCTTCCCCAATATATTGGCAAATAAAATGGGTTCCCAAGTCATTGCTCTTCATGCCCATGCCCACGGTATTGAACAGTGCGTATGTGTCCGGGTGGACAGTATTTAGGCCAAGCAAAATTATTTCTTTACGAATTTCTTCTGTAGTGGAGGTCTCAATCCATTCAACAACCGGTCGAGTACGCTCCATTTCAATATGGAAGTCAGGTTTGATTCCTAGTTTTATTAGTGACCCCAATGCGGTGCCGCAAGAAAAAATAACGGCTTTGTCTCTATTCGCGAGTAAAAAATCTTTTGCTTTATCTAATGAAGGGCCGTTGGCAATTACGAATGCAGGTTTGTCACGATAATTTTGATTTAACAAAACATGGTCGCGCAATATGGGAACTTCATTGCGGTAGTTGGCAACTGAGTGCGACAGGCTGATTTGCTCATCATCAAAATAACCCATAGCACCTATCAAAGTTGGCAGTTTTTCAAAGAACATTGATGTAGTGGCCTTCATTTCAGGGCTACTCAGATGATCAAAGAAATTTGGTTTTGCTGCATTGAACAAGCCTATTTGATTGAGATACACACGGATTTGCTCATAACATTCATCCGGTGTTTGACCGAGAATCAAATTAAATGTGGTGTTCTCACGATCAAAGTGCTCATAGAGTTTGTGCCAATCCAGGGTGTGTAATGCAGCGTAAAAAATGTCTTCATGTGGTTCGATGATGCATAAATGCTTGATATCAGTCACTTGGAGTAGCTGCGTTATGTGAAATCCCAAGCCTATTCCCATTACCAGCATAAATTGTGTTTCTTGCTCCAATGGAACCATGATGTTGGTGAGTTCTTTGGAGTTTATATAGTCAATCAATGGATTCATTTTACTGATGTGAGCATCATTTTCTGCATCCAACGCTTTGGTTGTACGAGCGAGCACCCGGTAGCGCGATGGATAAAGTTTGTATTGATTGACGTATTCCTGACAAAAAATTAGCGGGTCTTTGTTAAATACAGGAGAGTTTCCCATATCAGCATTAACGAGGTTGATATAGCCCTCAGGCATTAACATCATTTTAATTTTTGTGGGTATGTAGTTTCGATACTTATTGTAAATAGTCGGTTCAGCCTGACTAAAAAACTCCATGTTTTTTTGAAACATCATCTCCAGTTCAAGATTTTTTTGTTTGAGTTCTGCTTGGCGAATGATTTCTTGGAGCTGATCCATGGGTTGCCTCTGAATATATGACTGCCAAATAAATGACGTATAGCTAGTAAATTATCGAACTACGCAGTTTTTATGCCAGAAGTATAGTCACTTTGCTCCATATCACCATGATTTACTGTGTCTCACTATATTTCGAGCAATAAAAAACCCGCATTGCTGCGGGTTTTTTTGCGTTAACGCTTTTTGGCTTACACAGAGACAGTCTGGATTTCCACCGCTGCAATACGCTTGCCTTCATTGGCCGCGTTTTGGTAGCTCTCAATTTCATTGAAGTTGAGGTAGCGGTAAATATCAGCCGACATGCTGTCGATCTTCTGCGCGTAGTTCAGGTATTCCTCTGGTGTTGGCAGTTTACCCAATACCGCAGCGATTGCAGCCAGTTCGGCAGACGCCAGGTACACATCCGCACCTTCACCCAAACGGTTGGGGAAGTTTCGGGTAGAGGTGGATACTACAGTCGAGTTCTTCGCAACGCGCGCTTGGTTACCCATACACAATGAGCAGCCTGGCATTTCTGTGCGGGCACCTTTTACACCGTAAATGCTGTAGTAACCTTCTTCCATCAGTTGATGCGCATCCATTTTGGTGGGTGGCGCAATCCACAAACGAGTGGTCAATGCATCTTTGGTGGCTGCCAACAACTTACCTGCAGCGCGGAAGTGACCTATGTTGGTCATACAGGAGCCGATGAATACTTCATCAATCTTCGCTCCTTGTACTTCAGACAACACTTTCACATCGTCCGGGTCATTCGGGCAGGCGAGGATAGGTTCTTTGATGTCAGCCAAGTCGATGTCAATGATTGCCGCATATTCTGCGTCGGCATCCGCTTCCATCAGCACTGGGTTTGCCAGCCACTCTTCCATCTTGCGTGCGCGACGCTCAATGGTGCGTACATCGCCGTAACCCTGTTCGATCATCCAGCGCAGCATGGTGATGTTGGATTTCAGGTACTCGATGATTGGCTCTTTATCCAGCTTGATAGTACAACCAGCAGCAGAGCGCTCGGCAGAAGCATCAGAGATTTCAAACGCTTGTTCTACTTTCAGGTTAGGCAAGCCTTCTACTTCAAGGATGCGGCCAGAGAAGATGTTCTTCTTGCCCTTCTTCTCTACAGTCAACAAGCCTTGCTTGATCGCGTACAAAGGAATGGCGTTAACCAGATCGCGCAAGGTGATGCCTGGTTGCAATTCGCCTTTAAAGCGAACCAAAACTGATTCAGGCATATCCAGTGGCATAACACCTGTTGCTGCCGCAAACGCAACCAAACCAGAACCGGCAGGGAAGGAGATGCCAATCGGGAAACGGGTGTGCGAATCGCCGCCGGTACCTACGGTGTCAGGCAGCAACATACGGTTCAACCATGAGTGAATGATGCCGTCGCCCGGACGCAGGGAAACACCGCCGCGCGTCATGATGAAGTCGGGCAGGGTGTGTTGGGTTTCGATATCAACAGGCTTTGGATAAGCAGCGGTGTGGCAGAAAGACTGCATGGTCAAGTCGGCAGAGAACCCCAAACACGCCAAATCTTTCAGCTCATCGCGGGTCATTGGGCCGGTGGTGTCCTGTGAACCTACGGTAGTCATCTTTGGCTCGCAGTAGGTGCCGGGGCGAATACCTTGTACGCCGCAGGCCTTGCCTACCATTTTTTGCGCGAGGGTATAGCCTTTGCCAGTATCAGCAGGTGCTTGTGGCAAACGGAACAAAGTGCTTGGTGGTAAGCCCAGCGATTCACGTGCTTTGCTGGTCAAACCGCGACCGATAATCAATGGGATACGGCCGCCTGCTTGAACCTCATCCAGTAACACGTCTGATTTCAATTCAAATTCAGAAATCACGGCGCCAGTAGTAGCATTGAGGATTTTGCCTTCGTATGGGCGAATTTCAATCACATCGCCCATGTTCAGTTGATCAACGGGAGCTTCAAATACTAAAGCACCGGCGTCTTCCATGGTGTTGTAGAAAATGGGGGCTACTTTGCCGCCAATGCATACACCACCGGTACGCTTGTTGGGTACGCCCGGAATATCGTCACCGATAAACCAAAGTACAGAGTTGGTAGCAGACTTACGTGAAGAACCGGTACCAACAACATCACCTACAAATGCCAGAGGATAACCTTTGGTTTTCAGTGCTTCGATTTGTTGGATTGGACCTACAGAGCCCGGTTGATCTGGAGTAATACCATCACGAGCCATTTTGAACATGGCCAATGCGTGCAGAGGGATGTCGGGTCGTGACCAGGCATCAGGTGCTGGTGACAAGTCATCGGTATTGGTTTCGCCGGTGACTTTGAAAACAGTAAGTTTGGTGCTTTCAGCAACTTTTGGCTTGCTGGTGAACCACTCGGCATCTGCCCAGGATTGCATCAGTGCCTTAGCGTGTGGGTTGCCGGCTTTTACTTTCTCTTCCACATCGTGGAAGGCATCGAACATTAGCAAGGTGTGCTTGAGTTGTTCGGCAGCCAGTGGTGCCAGAGTGGCATCATCGAGCAGGTTTACCAACGGTTCGATGTTGTAACCGCCGAGCATCATGCCGAGCAGTTTAATTGCGAGAGGCTTATCGATCAGGGGAGAGGAGGCTTCGTCTTTGAGAATTGCGCTCAGGAACGCGGCTTTTACATAGGCGGCTTCATCAACGCCGGGCGGAACGCGGTTGGTGATCAAATCCAGCAATACTTCAGCTTCACCAGCGGGGGGATTCTTCAGTAACTCTACCAATCCGGCAACTTGTTCGGCGTTTAAGGGTTTTGGTGGGATACCTTCTGCGGCGCGTTCTGCGACCTGTTTACGATAGGCTTCAAGCACGGTTTTATCCTCATTAATGTAGGGGTTACTCCCTCGGCAGGATCTCTGCGTCGGAAGACTATCCATGGCCTTCATGGATGTCTAAGTAAGCTCAAACTGAGCAAACTTAATTTCACTGCATCTTCTCTGGTGCAGTGCTGATTTACCAAAAGCACGTTAAATCGGGCGCAGAGTATACCCTAAGCAATTCCTGCTGTTAATGTTCACAGGGCGCTGTTGGCCGGCTTTTGGGTCGGTATTTGAACCTGATTATGATAAGGTGAGCGCCGGTCTTACCCAGCGGTTGGACCTCGGCAATTTATCTGCAGCTATCGCAATCAGCGACAATAAATAATGATTACAAATAACAAGGGGATCAGTATGACAACCTTATCCAAACCACTCCTGAAACTCGGACTGTTAACCGCCGTCTCGCTCGGGCTGATCGCCTGCGAACAACAATCCAACCAAGTCAGCACCGCCAGTTCTGTGCCGGTTTCTTCGGCAGGGGATAGCGCTATTTCATCCCTTGCTGCCAATGCGGCCTGTGAAGGTGTTGCACCCGAAGGTGATTTAATTCCTGAGCGCATAGTGGCGGCTAATAGCACTCGAACTGAGCCCGGACTTTATGAAGGTCCAGTCTGGATAAACGATTCCCTCTATTTTTCCGATTTTGTGTTCAGCGAGGGTTTTCCTTCCCGTATTCAAAAATTGGATGCCTCCGGGCAGATGGCAACGGTTCTGGCGGATTCGGGGAGTAATGGTCTGGCAGTCGATAACGATGGATTGTTGGTTGCGGGTACCCACAAATACAAAAGTGTGTCGCGCTACAATGTGGCGACTGGAGAGCGAACGTCAGTGGCCCAAACCTTTGCCGGCAACGTATTTAATTCGCCTAATGACATTGCCATCACCGCAGATGGAGTGATTTATTTCACTGATCCAGCCTTCCAGCGCGATGCTGCGCCCGGCGGCCAGGAAAAAACCGGTGTTTATCGCGTAGCTACAGACGGCACGGTTACCTTGGTTGACGACACTATCAGCAATCCTAATGGTGTGACTCTCTCGCCTGACGAATCTGTACTTTACGTAAACGGTGGTGGTGAACAAGGTGTACTGCGTGCCTACGAAATTGTGGATGGTGTTCCGCAAGCGGGTAAGGATCTGGTGACAGGTATCCATATTCCCGATGGCATGGCGGTGGATTGTTTAGGCAATATCTACTTAACAGAGCATTTGTCACGTCAACTGCGTGTGTTTACACCACAAGGCGAACAAATAGCGCAAGCAAAAGTGGATGCCAACTTAACCAATGTCGCTTTTGGTGGTGCAGAAGGTACAACCCTGTTTTTAACGGGTGCCGGTTCGCTGTGGAAAATTGAACTTGGTATTACTGGTTCTGCCTATTAATTCGATTTATTTTTTACGTCAGGTGAAAGCCAAGGCTTCACCTGATTTTTTGTGATGTTTTATGCTCGTATTAAAGCCCGTTAAAACACCCTGCGTAGGAATTTGCTCCACCGGCATTGGCGACAGCGTTTGCCGCGGTTGCAAACGTTTCGGTCATGAAGTGATTCATTGGAATGCCTACACACACGAGCAGCGCTTGTTAATTGCCCAGCGGTTGGAAAATTTCCTCGCGCAAATCGTCCAGAATATGATTCATATCAATGATGAAAAACTGCTGCTTGCGCAAATTAAACATCAGCAAATCCAATTCAAGGCTGAACAGAATCCCTACTGTTGGGTATTTGACTTGTTGCGCGCCGGAGCAAGTCAAATTCAGGATTTAAGCCACTATGGCTTGCACTTGCATCCACAGTGGATAGGCACACCCTTGACGGTCATTCGTGACAATATTGACAAGGATTTTTACGCGCTTTCCTGCGCACATTACGAACGCTACATCTCACCCTGTTTCATCACTGCTGAAACTCTTGAACAACACGAATAGTTTTTTATTTATGAATGCTCTTGTCAAAATCCAACAATTCCTGCATTGCGAAACTCCTGATGCATGGGTGCAAAACGCGCTCGATAATCAAGCTTTGCTATTGCTTGATCACGCCAATTGCGAGAAAAAAGCGGCATCAACGGCTATTAACCTCATGTTTCGCTACGTGGGCGATTTTGACATGATGAACAAAATGTCGCGCCTGGCCCGTGAAGAGTTGCGCCACTATGAGCAAGTGATGGCGATTATGGAGGCGAGGGGAGTTGCTTACGAGCAAATAACACCCGGTCGCTACGCCGGCGAACTGCGCAAACTGGTGCGCACGTCAGAACCCGGCCGCTACATCGATACCCTCATCGTCGGCGCTATCATCGAAGCCCGCTCCTGCGAACGCTTCGCCAAACTCGCGCCTCATCTTGATGAAGAGTTACAAAAATTTTATTTATCTCTTCTCAAATCCGAATCCCGCCACTACGAAGATTACTTAACCCTCGCCAAACGCGCAGCACAAGGCGCTGATATTTCTGCACGTGTGCAAGAGTTTCTTGCGCTGGAAAAGACGTTGATTGAAGGTATCGACGAAGAGTTCAGGTTTCATTCGGCAGCCATTAATTCATAAGTTTTAAATCATCGTTATTAAATGTAAAACTTGTATGCCAGATTGTTATGTGCAAATAGACTATAAGTCGGTGTGATTGGCACCAACATAATAAATCTGGAGATACACATGGCATATCAGCTCGGTCAATGGCGGGGTTTGCTCGCTGTTTTTTCTATTTCTCTTCCTATTTTTCTTGCGTTGCCGGTTCAGGCAAAAAAAATTGACCTCGCATTAAACGACAAAGACTATTTTGAAAAGCCCGGTTTGAATGTGCTGGTGTTTAGCAATTGGTATGACGGGCTATTTAGCGATTCCAAAACCAGTGCTGTTGAACTAATCCATCACGGCGAGCGCACTGTCACTAATGGCGATGTGCGTTTGAATGCAACCCCGGAACAGTGGGATTTAACGCCTCTGTTCAAGGAGCGAAAAGTTAATCGTGATGAACAATCGATTGAAGCGTTTTTGCACTATCCCGATGAGCAGTTTGATTTTTCGATTAAAGTCATTAAAAACGCAGCTGGTGTCTTGTTAACAGTTAACTTGCCAAAACCATTGCCAAAATCCCTGGAGGGAAAAGCAGGTTTTAATTTAGAGTTTTTGCCAGCTGCTTATTTTCATAAATCATTTTTGATGGACGATAAAGCCGGTGGCTTTCCTGTTTATCCAACAGGCTTAAAAGAAATTAATGGTAAAGCTGATCCGGTTGCGCTCGCGCAAGGGCAGCATTTGGTGTTTGCACCGGAAGATGAGGAGCGCCGTGTGAGTATCCAGTCAGCGGGTGCGACGCTCGAACTGTATGACGGTCGTGGCAAAGCACAAAATGGCTGGTTTGTCGTGCGCAGTAAAATTCCTGCCAATAAAACCGGTGCGGTAATCGAGTGGCAAATTGAGGCGGCGACGGTAAAAAACTGGATTCGCAAACCAATGATTGCCCATTCTCAAGTTGGCTATCATCCGGCACAGAAAAAAGTCGCGGTGATTGAATTGGATGCGCGCGACAAAAAAGTCCACAAAGCGAGCTTGGTCAAGATCAATGCCGATGGCACTCGCAAAACGGTGCTGACTGAAAAGCCGACATCCTGGGGAAAATATTTGCGTTATGAATATCGCCAATTTGATTTTAGTAAAATTCAAACGCCGGGTTTATATGCCATAACCTATGGCGACCAGCAAACCCACAGTTTCCGCATCGATAAAACGGTTTACCAGGCTGCATGGCACCCCACGCTGGATATGTATTTGCCAGTGCAAATGGATCACGTGACGGTGAATGAATCTTATCGTATATGGCATGGTGCATCGCATTTGGATGATGCACTGCAAGCACCAGTAAACCACGAACATTTTGATTTGTATGCGCAAGGGCCAACCACAGATACAAAATTTAAACCCGGTGAACATATTCCCGGCTTGAATATTGGCGGTTGGTACGATGCCGGTGATTACGATATCCGCACACAAACACAATACGATGTTGTCAATACGCTCGTCACAGCCTGGGAAACGTTTGGCCCCAAAAACAATAAGTTTGGTTTATTACGCGACACTACCAGTGTGGATTACGCCAGAAAATTTGTGGATTTACACACTGCTGATGGTAAACCCGATGTGTTACAGCAGATTGAACACGGCACGCTCGCGTTGATCGCGCAACACCGTGCAATCGGCCATGCGATTCCAGGAATTGTAGAGGCGCATATCGATCAATATCATCACTTGGGTGACGGCATCACCAAAACAGATAATTTAATTTACGACCCTAAAATGGGAGAGCTGGAAACCGATGGTTTTAAAAGCGGAAAATTTGATGATCGCTGGGCGTTTACCAGTAAATCCTCTGCATTAAACTATGGTTCCGCGGCCGCACTTGCAGCTGCAAGTCGCGCACTGACCGGGTTCAATGACGAGCTTGCCAAAGAGTGTTTGGCAACAGCCAAAAAAGTCTGGGCAGATGAGGCTGCCAAGGCTAAACCCGACATGTTCCGGCACGGTAATACCACCGGCGGAAAGCTTGAACACGAACAGCTTAAAGCGGCTACTGAATTATTAATAAGTACGGGCGATACCCGATACGCGAAAGCGGTGGAAAAATTGTTGGGCGAGGTAGAGTTTGGATTTAATGCCTCTTGGTTTGTTCGCGCGATTCCCTATATGAATACTGATTTTAAGGCAGCTTTAAATACCAAGGCATTGGCTTACAGTGCGCAGCTTAAAGACCTAGAGGCGAAAAATCCGTTTGGTGTACCTATCACCGAAGGTGGTTGGGCTGGCAGTGGTGCAGTAATTCGTCATGCGCTGAATAACTATTTTATTCACAAAACATTTCCTGATGCAGTTGGTCGTGAATCGGTATTACAAGGGTTAAATTTTTTGTATGGCACACACCCCGCCCATAATCTCTCGCTGGTATCTAATGTAGGTACACGCAGTAAAGAGGTGGCTTATGGAATGAATCGCGCTGACTTCTCATTTATTTCTGGTGGGATTGTGCCAGGTATTCTTATCCTAAAGCCCGACTACCCGGAGAACCATGAAGACTGGCCTTTCTTTTGGGGGCAAAACGAATATGTTGTTAACCTTGCTGCCAGTTATATCTTTCTTGTTAATGCTGCAGAAGACTTGTTAAAAGAATAGTGGCGGGGCGTTATACAGTAAAAAGCCGCAGTGATGAGCTGCGGCTTTTTTATTGGGCTTGTATTAATTTTTATAATTAATTTTTGGCGGATAAGAAAATAGTTAGCTCTTGGCCTGGGTGAATGTAGCTTTCATTTTTTACTTTGTTCCAGCTCAGAATGTCTTGTTTTGAGACTGCAAACTTATTCGCGATTTTATTTAATGTATCGCCACTTTTTATTTGATAGGTAATTTTATTGCCATCTTTCTGTGTAATGGCTCTATCAGCAATCAATAGTTTTTGGCCGGGTTTGAGCTTGGCATTTGCACTTAAATCATTCCACTTCAGCAGATTTTTGACACTGGTATTGTGGTTCTTTGCGATAGTCCAAAAACTGTCTCCAGACTTCACCGTGTAATGAACACTATTACTTCTTTGATTTCGCTGCGCAATTTCCTGCTCTGCCTGAATGGCGTATGGTGAGTTGACTGGTGCTTGACCGGGAATGCTGAGGCTTTGACCCACCCTTAGGTTGGTGGATTTAAGATTATTTGCTGCTTGGATTGCAGCAACACTTGTGCCGTAGCGTTTGGCTAATGCACCTAATGTATCGCCGGATTTTACTTTGTAATCACCGGCGATTTGCATAGGCTTAATTTGTGGCAGTTTATCGAGCGTTAGCGTGAACTGTGCGGCGTCCGCCACGGGTACTAATAGCTGATGTGGGCCAGATGGGTTGGTAATCCAGCGGTTATAACCCGCATTCAGGTTGCGCAGTTCCTTGGGATCTATTTCAGCCATGCGTGCTGCCTGTGCTAAATCAACAGGTGTACTCACATTGACGGTGGTGAAATAAGGGCTGTTTGGAATTGCTGCCAGCTCCAGCTCATATTTGGCTGGATTTGCAATTACCTTGGAGAGCGCTACAAGCTGGGGAATGTAGGAACGTGTTTGTTGCGACAAAGGCAATGACCAAAAATCCACCCCTTTACCTTGCTTGCGATTTTTTTCTATCGCCCGGCGAACCGTACCTTCGCCCGCATTATAGGCGGCGATAACCAGAAACCAGTCACCATCAAACATAGTATTGAGGCGCTTGAGATAGCGTACTGCTGCATCTGTAGAAGCGAGAATGTCCCTTCTACCGTCGTACCAGTGATTTTGCGCCAATCCGAAGTTACGTGCGGTTTGTGGCATGAACTGCCAAACACCCAGAGCCCGGCTGGGAGACGATGCAAATGGGTCGTAAGCGCTTTCCACAATCGGTAAAAGTGCTAGCTCTAAAGGCAAGTCATTTGCTTTAAGTTGATTGGTGACGTGGTAGAGGTAAGGGCGGCTTTGTTCGGTAACGCGATCAAGGTATCGTTGGTTATTGCTGAGCCAGCGTAAGTTGTTGCGAACAAGGTCGTCGCTCACCGGCGGAAAGGCATAACCTTTTACAATTTCATCCCACAGATTGCTTGTTTGTTGGTTGGCGGCAGCTTTGTTATCCGAAGACTTTTTGGTGCTCTTTTTTATGCTTTCTATTTTGGCTTGCGGTGCTTCCTGATTTTTGTCCGGCAGGCTACTACAACCGGTAATCAAGAGGGCTAGAAACAGACCTGAAGAGAGTTTCGCAAAAGAATTTTGGTGATTCATAGGGTCACTTTCGACTCTGGGCTTTTGGTTTGGTGGAAGTTGAAACAAAAACTCGTATCAAATTCCGTGTTACAAAAGCTGGTTTATTCGCACAATAACTTTTAATTATTAGGCTGTGTATCCTAATAATTTTGAAAATTACTGCTGTTTAGTGATTGCCTTCACCTTCCTTGGGTCTGTGGATCACGGATTCTAGGTGCTGCCCGATGTGTGGTCAACGCTCAATCTGGAATAAGCGGCGCCAAGTCACAGTCAGTCACTGGCTGGGTTGATTGGTTTCTGAGCATCATTTGGCAGCCTGCGGTCTAGTGTTCTGGCCTGCCCAGCTATCTTTTAGCTTGCCCAGTTATCTTTTAGCGCGCGCAGTAAGGCAAAGACTTGTGCTGGTGAGTAATTATTAACTCCTTCAGGGCAAACAAAGTTTTTGACGCCATCAAGATGACAGCGCAAAAACGGATTTGTTCGTTTTTCCATCAAAATATTAGAAGGCAAGGTTATCCTGGCTTCTTCTCGCAACACCCTGGTTTGCTTCAGGCGCTCATGAATTGCGGTGTTATCCGGCTCGACTGCCACAGCAAACTCCAGATTGGCGAGGGTGTACTCATGGGTGCAGTAGATAAGAGTGTTATCGGGTAGCGCCGCAAGTTTGCAGAGTGAGTTCCACATCAGATCGGCGGGGCCGTCAAACATACGGCCACAGCCTCCAGCAAAAAGTGCATCGCCACAAAAAACTAGGGGAGCGGCTCTTGGGGTGCATTGAGCGGAGGCCGGTAGAAAAAAGGCTATGTGTTCGTTGGTGTGGCCGGGCACTGCCATTATGTGAAATGCCAAATCATCCAGTCGTAAAACATCACCCTCTATGAGGGGATGGGTGACTTGGGGGATGGCTGCTGAATCGGGGCCATAGACCGGAATTGGCCAGTGGTGAGTTATCTCTTTAATCCCCTCAATGTGATCCCGGTGCCTGTGTGTCACTAGTATGGCTTTAGGTAGTAACTGGTGCTTGGTGAGGAAGCTGATTACCGGGACTACTTCGCCCGGATCCACCAGATATACATCCGGTTGGCTCGGATCAGGCCTAATTACCCACACATAATTGTTTTCAAATATAGGTATGGCGCTAATTTGGGGGGCGCACATTCTGACTATCCTCCGCGTGATGCAGCGTAATTTTACGCCTTGGTCGATTATTTTGGCAGTCAATCCTTAATTCTCGGTTGTGGTAGATTATGGATTCCACACGAGGGCGTTTGATGGACCCGAAATTAAAAAAAACACCACATCGACTGCTGGTTCGCTTGTCGCTGTTATGGAAAAAGCGTTTCGGTGTTGTGCCGATGCGCGATTCTATTGTGGATATGAGTGACTGGTTCGAGTCGCCTTTAGGTGAAGCGCTGCTTGGTGAGGAGCGCGAAGCCTTGGATGAAGCGCTGCAGTGTGTTTTTGGCTATCACTTATTGCAACTGGGTGTAAGTGGGAGGCTGGAGTTATCGAAAGAATGCCGGATTTCCCACCGCTTCTTGCTGCATCCCAAGATTGAAACGGGGTATCCACCTGGTGTCTGCGCCGATTTTAATCACCTGCCATTTGCCACCGAATCAATTGATGCGGTAATCCTGCATCATGCGTTGGACTACAGCCAAAGTCCTCACCACTTACTACGCGAGGCTGCGCGTGTCGTAATCCCCAGGGGGCATCTATTGGTGGTGGGTTTCAACCCCTGGAGTATGTGGGGGTTGTGCGCCAGCATAATCCGCTTTTTTAGCGCCAAGCCGCGTTGGCGCTTTCAATATTTACGCAAGGGTCGCCTGCTGGACTGGCTTGCCTTGGTGGATATGGAGGCAGTGGCGGTCTATCAGGGTTTCTACCGGCCGCCGATGCCACAAACGGGGGCTATTAAATATTTGCAATGGCTTGAGCTCTGGGGTAAAAGACTGCGTTTACCTTGGGGTGGCTTCTATCTAATTGTTGCGCGTAAAGATCATTTTTCGGTAACCCCCATCAAACCTGCATGGAAACAATACCGTCCTTTGCGCGGTTTGGCAGTTACCCGCATATTGGGGCCCGCGGCCCGCAATCGACACATTATTGGGTTGCTGCCCAACAACGCTGAGCATTACAAATGACTTGGTGCTACCCAACCCAATCAAGCTAACACTGAAAAGAACCAGGTTAATACTCGATGCGTCAAATTGTACTGGATACTGAAACAACCGGTCTGGAAACCTCACAAGGGCACCGAATTATTGAAATAGGTTGCGTTGAACTATTTAACCGGCGCCTAACCGGACGTCACTATCATCAATACATTAACCCCGAGCGCGAAGTGGATGCAGGCGCTCAAGCCGTGCACGGCATTAGCAATGCGATGCTGGCCGATAAGCCGGTATTTGCACGAATTGCTGATGATTTCCTCAGCTTTATAGGCGATGCCGAGCTGGTAATTCACAACGCAGCGTTTGATATCGGTTTTATTGATTACGAATTAAACCTGTTGCGACCGGGTTTTGGTTCTATTAAAGCTCGCTGTCATGTTGTTGATACCTTGCTGATGGCTCGGGCAAAACACCCAGGGCAGAAAAATAATCTTGATGCCCTCTGTAAGCGTTACGGAGTGGATAATTCCCAGCGTGAGTTGCACGGAGCTTTGTTGGACGCCGAGATTCTGGCGGATGTTTATTTGCTAATGACTGGTGGTCAGACAGCATTATCGCTGGGTGGAAATCAATCAAAAGAGCAGGGCGGTGAAGACCACAACCAGATTCGCCGTTTGCCCGCAGCTCGCACGCCCCTGCCGGTAATTAGCGCAACGATAGACGAACTGGAGTTGCACCAACAAAAATTAGCCGCAATCGCTAAAGCCAGCGGTGATAATTGTGTGTGGTTGCGTGGTTGATTTGGCCTTTATCTACTCGTTGTTTGGCTGCTTGAGTTAAATATTTGCCAACAGGGTTATGTTTTAACATCTACAAGTGAGAAATATTCATCAATCCCGGAGCTGGTTAGCGCATATTTAACAGCTTCCGGTGAAATACCGCCAAACATGGTATAGAGTCAATTCACCCGAATATCGATGAACGGTCATAAATTGTTCTGGTAAATTGTGGCCATACAATAGATTAAAACCCAGGAAGTTATCGTGAGCACAACAGAAACATTAAATCTTGCTTCACTGAAAATGGTTCATGACGAGTTGGTTGCAACCATTGAGCAATCGGCAATTCGCTTGGAGCAATTTGCGCAGGATCGAAATAATGGCGAGTTACTGCAAAATTGTATCGAGGGTATTAAGCAAATCCGAGGAATTCTCAGCCTTATACAGTTGCGCGGCTTGGATTTGCTTGCCGATGAGTTGGTCACTCATATTACTGATATAACTTTGGGTGATGACCCCAGTACCGATACTAAATTAGAACTTTTAACAGCCAGCTTTTTTGTATTGCCACGTTATCTTGAATACTGCTCCCAAACTGCCCGCAGTATGCCGATGCTGCTAATCCCGCATATCAATGAGCTGCGCTTGGCGCGCAAGGCTAGCCTCTTACCGGAAAGTTATTTTTTCTCACTCGCGAACATCAAGTGTCACCGGCATCATAGTGTTTCCAGTCCAGAGCTGTCTGAAGATCTGAGTGTTTTGGTGCGTCGGCTGCGGCATATGTATCAAGCGGCTTTATTAAATGTCCTTAAATCTGTTCAGGTAATGCCTTCACTGGGTATGATGATTCGAGCATTACAACGTTTGGAGTCGGTTTCAGCAGGCAAGCCTCTGGGCAATTTCTGGTGGTTGTGTGGAACCACGTTGGCTGCAATTGGCGAGAAAAAAATGCAGCTCACAAAAAGCCGCAAAATGCTTTTCAGCGCAATTGAACGTGAAATAAAACGTTTTCAATTTGAAGGTAAAGCTGTTCTTGATCGCGAAGTAGATCAGGCGTTACAAAAAGAGTTGTTATATCTGCTCGCTTTAGCTCACTCGGAGCAACCGCAATCCGTTGCAGTTCTTGCCGCGTTCAGTGTGGGGCCAATTGGTTATACCGAAGCCGAATTGGTTCGTGAAATGGAGTTTTTGAGTGGCCCGAGTGCCAATACCATCAGCTCCATGGTTACTGTACTCACAGATGAATTGCACAGTACCAAGAATATTCTTGAGCGTGCAGCCCAGGGCGGTGCAGAGCTGTTAAATGATTCTCCGGAATTATTGGAAACCTTGAAAAAAATTGCCGATATTTTATCGATTGTTGGCTTGGTGGCACCCAGTGCAAGTTTGAAACAAGAAATTGAAAAAATCGCGCAATGGCAAGCAAATCGCAGTGCGGTAACTCCTGATGAGTTATTGCAGGTTGCTGACACTATGCTGTATGTAGAGAGCACTATTGCCGGTTTGCATAATGCCAATTTGTCCGATGATAAATTAGCCCAAATCAATTCATTGTCGCGCGATGCAGCGATGACTAACAATCAAATCGCTGAAGCCGAAAAGATTGTCATAGATGAAGCGGAATTGGGACTGGCTACGGTGAAGCGCGCATTAAGCGCATTTGCTGAGTCCAATTATGACAAGGGACATATTCGTAATATTCCAGGCATTCTAGACTCGGTTCGCGGTGGTATGTTTGTGCTGGGGCTTGCGCGTGCAGCCAATGTGCTCGCAGGATGCATGCGTTTTGTGGAGGATGATTTGCTGGCTGCTGAACAACAACCTGCAATTCAACACTTGCTCGAAACCTTCGCCGATGCTGTTATCAGTCTGGAATACTATCTTGACGCATTGAAATTGAATAAAAATGCCGATACTGCGGTTTTGCAGATTGCTGAAGAAAGCCTGCAAGCACTGGGTTACAACCTCTAATTATGTCTAGTGAGTTCAACCTTACATCTTTTGAGTTTCATGCTAACCATGTAGCGCCGGTTGCCAATCGTAACCGGCGCTTTATTCTTGTGGCCGCAACGCGTGATTTGCGTTGTGACTTGCTGCTGTGCCAGTCAGGTAGGTTGCTTATCGCCAATGCGCTTGAAGCTGCTTTACCAAACACTTCAATTCTTAGCGAACATTATCTTGGGCTGCTTGCTGGCGAGGATCTGTGGGTGAGAGTGTTAGAACCTGCTGCTTTGCCTGAGGGTTATGAGTGGCTGGGGCTGCGATCACAATTGGAAATTTTGACCCCCGAGTTTTTCCAGTTGGCTGGTCGTGCACTGCAAATTGCCCAATGGTTTTATGATCATCAGTATTGCGGCCGTTGCGGTCGCCCAACCCAGCAGGATGAGTCTGATCGGGCAACTTGCTGTACTTTTTGCGAGCTTCGTTTTTACCCACGAATATCTCCTTGCATGATCGTATTGGTAACCAACGGGGATTATCTTTTGCTGGCGCATCACCGTCGCGCCAATCGTGTTGTTTTCAGCACTTTAGCGGGGTTTGTGGAGGCAGGGGAGAGTGTGGAGGAATGTGTGCGCCGTGAAGTAAAGGAAGAGGTGGGGCTGACAGTTGGCGCTCTGCGTTATTTCCAAAGCCAACCATGGCCATTTCCAGCACAGTTAATGCTCGGTTTTTTTGCAGAGTACGAGGCCGGAGAGATAACTCCAGACCCACAAGAAATTATAGATGCCAAATGGTTCCGTTATGATCAGTTGCCCAGCATACCTGCAAAAGCTAGTGTGGCTGGGCAGTTAATTGCCCATTATGTTCAAGAACGCGAGAGGCAATTGCTGACTTCTTCAGCATTAACTCCTTAATAATAATCAGCCAGTGACAGGTAGCTTTTTATGATTTTTACTCTACTTGCATTTTTTATCGCGTTAGTTGCGGTATTTATTTTTTACAAAGCAGGAAAAATGCTTTGGCAAAATACTTGGTTTGTTGGATTTTGTCGTGGGCTATTTGGGCTCGGATTGATTTCTCTTGCCGCGCTTATTGGCATGACGGCATTCGATTTATACAGTTACAAACAGGTTCTACAAGAGCAGCCGGTCGCGACTATCAGTTTTGATAAGGTCGAGGAGCAGCATTATTTTGCTGTGCTCTCGGATAAAACCGGCAAAGAACAGCGGGTTGAATTGCGTGGTGATCAGTGGCAACTTGATGCGCGTATTGTCAAATGGAAAGGTTATTTAGCAGGTTTTGGATTAAAACCTGCCTACCGATTGGAGCGTTTGAGCGGTCGTTATTACGACATAGAACAGGAAACTACGGCCAAACGCACGGCCCACAGTGTTCATCCTGATATGTATGGTATTGATGTGTGGGAAATCATTAACACTAATCCCCGTTGGTTACCGGTTGTTGATGCGGTGTATGGCTCTGCCACTTATTTGCCCATGAAAGACGGTGCCTTATTTGAAATTAGTTTATCTAATACCGGTTTAGTTGCTCGCCCCGTGAACCAAGTGGCTCGTGATGCTGTAAGTGTTTTTTGATTGCTCGCCAAGTGGTTTAGTGGGTATGAAATTATTTTTATTTGATGTGTGGAGTTAGTCCTTTGGAATTTTTAGCAGAATACGGGTTATTTTTGGCCAAGGTAGTTACTTTTGTTGTTGCTATTTTGGTTGTTGTGATTGTTGCTGTATCCCTGGGTGGACGTAATAAAAAGTCCGAAAAAGGTCACATCGAAGTTACCAAATTAAATGAAAAATTTGATCAACTGAGGGATACCTTGCGTGACGCCATGATGGATGATGAGGCGTACAAAGAATTTGAGAAGGCTGAGAAAAAGCGCCTTAAAGACGAAAAGGCTGAAAAGAAAAAAGCGGCTAAAGCAGCAGAGAAAACCAAAGCTGATTCAGAGCCCCAGCCTGCTCCGGAAAAAAAGCGCATCTTTGTACTGGACTTTTATGGTGATATTAAGGCTTCTGCGGTGGACTCACTGCGCGAGGAAATCAGCACGGTTTTGACTTTGGCTAAACCTACCGATGAGGTGGTCGTTAAAGTTGAAAGTGGTGGCGGTATGGTGCACAGCTATGGTTTGGCATCCAGTCAACTTACGCGTATTACCAATAAAAATATTCCGCTGACTATCTGTGTGGACAAAGTTGCAGCCAGCGGTGGCTACATGATGGCTTGTGTTGCCAATAAAATTGTCGCTGCGCCTTTTGCTATTCTCGGGTCGATTGGTGTGGTGGCCCAGCTGCCTAATTTCCACAAACTGTTGAAGAAAAACGACATAGATTACGAAATGTTCACTGCTGGTGAATATAAACGCACAGTCACTATGTTTGGTGAAAACACCGAAAAAGGTCGCGCGAAGTTTGTTGAAGAATTGGAAGACACACATGTCTTGTTTAAAGAATTTGTAAGTGAGCATCGCCCGCAGGTGGATGTAGTTAAAGTAGCAACAGGTGAAGTTTGGTTTGGGCGTCGCGCTAAAGATGTCAATCTGATCGATGAAATTCAAACCAGCGACGAATACTTATTCGCCCAAGCAGAAAATGCCGACATTTTTGAGGTGGAGTTTACCTACAAAAAATCCTTACCCGAAAAATTAGGTTTTGCCGCGCAAGCAGCGGTAGACAGGTTATTAATGACCTGGTGGGAGCGGCTGAATATGAGCCGCTGGTTTTGATCATAATTGATTAGCAACGGTGCCCGAGGGCACCGTTTTTATTTGAAGAATCGATGGGAGTTCTGAGCTATGTTTTCACTCACCAAAATGCAAATGCCAACACCAGATCAGGCACTCGCCGGGCGCCCCGAGCCATTGCAGGTTGCCAACAATCATGCGGTTAATGGAACCTGTATTAAACCTCCTTTTCCAGCTGGTTATGAGCAGATCCTGTTTGGTCTTGGTTGTTTCTGGGGCGCTGAGCGCAAGTTTTGGCAGCAACCGGGTGTATATACAACAGCGGTAGGTTATACCGCTGGTTATACTCCCAATCCTACCTATGAAGAAGTGTGCAGTGGTTTAACCGGCCACAATGAGGTGGTTTTAGTTGTGTTTAACCCTGCAGTAACCTCGCTAGATAAATTGTTGGCTGTGTTTTGGGAGTCTCACAATCCGACCCAGGGCATGCGTCAGGGGAATGATCGCGGTACACAATATCGTTCGGGTATTTATTACTTCAATGATTCACAAAAGGAATTGGCTGAGCAAACCCGAGTGGCTTATCAGGCAGCGCTGAATCAAAAAAATATTGGCGCTATTACGACAGAAATATTACCTGCTACTGAGTTTTATTATGCGGAAACTTACCATCAACAATATTTGCATAAAAACCCTGGCGGTTATTGTGGTTTAGGCGGTACAGGCGTTTGTTATGCAGACGACTTTTAGATTTCCTAAAAGCGTTAATTGATAATAATTGTTTCTGCGCCAATATTTTTTCTTGAGGCCTTAATTAATAGACATACATAAACAGGAATTTTATGCTCAGTAGAACTGCTCGTTGTTCGCAGGGCAGGTTAAGTCAGCTAATTTTTATCTTAAAAAGGAGTTAGTTATGGCAGTTACTAGAATCAAGTTTGTCACTATTGTTGGTGCGCGTGGCGGTAGTGTTGCTAATGTAGATCTGGAATTAACTGTGATGGGGAGTAGTTGGGAGTCTATTAATGGACAGTTCCCGGGAGCAGTTAAAGAAACAATTATTGATTTGCCCGATTCTGTTTCAATAAATAATTTCAATGTTGATCTTTTTGATATTCACGTAGGTTCGATGAGCTCAGATACATCCTGGCTATTACTTGAATCTATTTATATCGTCGATGTTAGCCTTGGCAGCCCCAATCAGATATTACTGGGCATACCCAACTGGCCCAAGAACCTCTGGTTCTGTAAGCAGCAACAATCGATTAGCGGTGGTTATGTGGTGACGGGTTGTAATTTGGGTGTTATTGCCAAAATGGCTAATTAAAATCTGGGGTTGATGTTTATTTTTCCTCAGGTGTGATTAAACAAAACGCCCGGCTTTTTTGGCCGGGCGTTTTGTTTTTAGGTATTGTTAAAAAATTTGATTAGCAACTGGTTAATTAACATTGCCGGCATGTAAACCACATTCTTTTTTTGTGGCTTCTTCCCACCACCAGCGGCCTTCGCGCTCATGTTGACCTGGGGCAACCGGGCGGGTGCAAGGCTCGCAACCGATGGAGATAAAACCGCGTTCGTGCAGTTCGTTGTAGGGCACTTCGCACATGCGAATATAGTCCCAGACTTCTTTGGATGACCAATTGGCCAGCGGATTAAACTTGGTTAGTGTGTCGCCCGGGCGTGCAAATAGTTTGTCGTCTTGAATGACGGGGATTTCGGCGCGAGTTGGGCTTTGGTCTTTACGTTGGCCGGTGATCCAGGCATCTACTGTCAGTAGTTTTTTTCGCAGCGGCTCAATTTTCCGGATGCCACAGCACTCTTTATGATCGTCTTCGTAAAAGCTGAACAAGCCTTTTTCCTGCACCAGTTTACGCACGGCTTCGCCGTCCGGTGATACAACATCAATCTTAATGCCGTAATGTTTGCGCACCTTTTCAATAAAGCGATAGGTTTCCGGGTGCAGGCGACCGGTATCCAAACAGAATACCTGTATATCAGGGCGATAGTTGCGCGCCATTTCAATCAGCGCCACGTCCTCGGCACCACTAAAAGAAATCGCGATGTTTTCGAATTGGCTCAGGGCGTATTTGATGATTTTTTGCGGGCTTTCCTGTTGAAGCTTGGCTTCAAGATCAACAAGGTTAATCTGGTTGTCGGTCATATTGGCTACTCACGGTCGTTCTTTTATGAAGGTGGCTAGGATACCAGAGCAACCACCGGCAGCCCAATTGCTGCGCGGCAGCAGGTTTGCTTTAGCAGGTCAAAAAGGGTAGATTGCCCGTCACTTATCGATGCTTAACCGCTTAATTATTAACCGTTTTGGAGGTTACTGTGGAAATTGCATGCCTGGATTTGGAAGGCGTATTGGTTCCGGAAATTTGGATTGAATTTGCGAAAGTAACTGGTATTGAAGAGCTGAAAGCCACTACTCGCGATATTCCCGATTACGACGTATTGATGAAACAGCGCATTCGCATTCTGGAACAGCACAATCTGGGTTTAAAAGAAATTCAGGATGTTATCGCAACCCTCAAGCCACTCGATGGCGCCGTGGAATTTGTGGATTGGCTGCGCGAGCGCTTTCAGGTGATTATCCTCTCCGATACTTTTTATGAGTTCTCACAACCGCTTATGCGCCAATTGGGTTTCCCAACCCTGTTGTGCCATCGTTTGAACATCGATGAGCGCGGTATGGTGGCGGGTTATACCCTGCGTCAGCGCGATCCAAAACGTCAGTCGGTATTGGCACTCAAGACTCTTTATTACCGTGTTATCGCAGCAGGTGATTCTTACAACGACACCACTATGCTGGGCGAAGCGGATCAGGGGATTTTGTTCCATGCCCCGCAAAATGTGATTGAGCAGTTTCCGCAATTCCCGGCGGTTCACACCTATGAAGATTTGAAGAAAGAATTTATCAAAGCGAGTAATCGCGAGCTGACGCTCTGATAGGTTGTTCAAAGCCGGAATTCAAAACGGCGTTTGAAAAAAGGGAGCACCTGAACAGGGTGCTCCCTTTTTTTCAACCTTATTTACGCATTCAGGTGCTTGGGTTCGCTCAGTAAAGCACGCGGCGGAACAAACCGATGGCCATTTGGTAACCGAGTAACTGCAACTCGGCATCGTAACGATCACCTTCATCGCGCATAAACGCATGTACGCCGTTAAATTCATGCCAGGTAAAATTCACGCCTTTTTCCACCAGGTTTTGATAGACCTTGGCGCGACCTTCCGCAGGAATATGTGGGTCTTGTTTGCCCCAAATCATTTGTAATTCGCCTTTTATATCACCGGTGCGGGTCAGGCTTTCGTTGCCGGGGTTGGATGGCGTTAAACCCGAATGAATATCTGTGGCATAAAAACAACTGGTGGCTGCAATGGCCGGGTGAAGTGCTGCGCGATAGGCCAAACCGCCGCCCAAACAAAAACCCATTGCGCCGATTTTGCCTGAGTAGTAATCCAGCGTTTGCACATAATCAATCATCGCCTGGGTATCGGTATCATGCGCCTCCAGCGTTTTGGCGACTTTATCCGCATTGCCCTTATCGCGGCCCGCATCGTCGTAGCCCAACACAGTGCCTATGGGATTAAGCTCATGGAAAACCTCGGGTACTATCACAATAAAACCATGGCCAGCCATGATTTGTGCGCTGCGGCGAATAGGGGCGGTTTGCTGGAATATTTCCGAATAAAGAATAATGGCTGGAAATTTTTTTCCGGCAGTTTCGTTGGTTGCTTTAGGGCGATAGACATAGCAGCGCATTAAACCCGTAGGTGTGTTCAGGTCTATTTGGTGATCCTGGATAAGCATTATTTTCTCCTCTATTGATGGGTAGATGTTTTTTTAATTGGCACTGAGTTTTCGGAATTCGGGCTACAAGTTTAAGAGCCAAACACTTTTTCAAGCGTATCCATCAGCACTTTAACTTTAGCGATTGACTCGCGATATTCCTGTTCGCTTTCCGAGTCGGCCACAATGCCGCCGCCGCCCCAACAATGTATTTTATTGCCGTCGCACACCAGAGTGCGGATGGCAATGCTGGTGTCCATTTGCCCGTCAGCGCTGATATAACCCAGGCTGCCGCAATAAACTGAGCGGCGAGTTGGCTCCAGTTCTTCGATTATTTCCATAGCGCGAATTTTAGGCGCGCCGGTGATGCTGCCGCCGGGAAAGGCATCACGCAGTAACGCTATGGCAGACGCGTTAGGGCGCAGCTCGCCGGTGACGGTACTTACCAGATGGTGCACGTTGGCAAAGGTTTGCAGCTCACAGAGTTCAGGCACCTGCACTGCATCACAGTGTTTGCTCAGGTCGTTGCGCAGTAAATCCACAATCATCACATTCTCGGCGCGATTCTTTTGACTCTGTTGCAGCCAATAAGCGTTGGCTGCATCTTCTTCGGGGGTGTTGCCCCGTTTAATGGTGCCTTTAATGGGCTTGGTCTCTACCGTCTTACCCTTGACCCGAATGAATCGCTCCGGTGACAAACTCAATATGGCACCAGCCTCCAGTTGCATAAAGCCGGAAAAAGGCGAGGGCAAAGCCTTGCGCAATGCGAGGTAGGCGATAAAGGGGTCACCACTAAATTCTGCCGTGAATCGCTGGGCAAAATTGACTTGATAACAATCGCCTGCACGAATGTAATCCTGAATTTTGGCCAGGGCGTGATGGTATTGATCGACATTAAGATTGCTTTCAAACTTATTGATTTTGAATGATTTTTGATCTGACTTAATGTCGTTTATAGAATCGTGAAACCACGCGCCAGCTGAGGCAGAAAGGCATAACTGCTCAATTTCCAAAAAGTTATAAGGCGATCCGGATTCGTTGGCCAGTGCTTCATTGATAACCAGATAGGCCGTTTGTTGCTGATGATCCTGGATGACTGCCCAAGGATAAATACCAATCGCCATGCTTGGCAGGGAAATATCATCCAGAGCAAGGCTGGGTAATTGCTCCAGGCGGCGGCCAAGGTCATAGCCAAAATAGCCCAGTGCACCGCCTACAAAAGGCATCCGCGGTTGTACAGTCTGCAATTGCAGGGGCAGGTGTTGTTTGAGCAGCTCAAAGGGATCTTGGTTTGAAGTTACTTCACGGCCATCCATGTGGCGAATCAGGGTGGTGTCACCACGTGTTTGCAGCAGACATTGCGGCGCTGCCGCAACTAGATCAAAACGGCCATAGCTGCTGCCGGGGTGGCCGGAATCTAACCAAATAGCGCCCGGTAGATGGCGCAAAATAGCGAACCAAAACGCTGGGTCTTGCTGATAAACCAGCGGGACTATACGGGGATTTGTAAGGCTAAAATCGGGCATGGAATCTCGTCGGGCGGTGCCGTTGCAGGGCTTGCATTCTACCTTATCCCTCGGCGGCTGGGTTACATGGACTTTGATGCCAAGCCCGTTTAAGCTGCCTCGGATTTAATTGCGTTTTATCGCGTAAGTACTCGTCAATTAAGGATTAACTTCATGGATATCCTCGTTTTCATTCTTGCTGCCGGTATCGGCGGCATGGCCGCCTGGCAGGCATTCAAATGGCGTTATGCCAAAAAAATATCGGCGCCAAAACAGGATTTGGCGCAGGAGTCTATGGTGTTGCTGGAACGCATCGAAAAGGTATTTAAAGTTGTGCTCGCCGAGGGTTATTTCACCGAGATATACGACCATAAATCCAAAAAGGATTTTTTTGGTTTGTTTAAAACCAATAGCAAAGCGCTGGTGGTTGCCAAAGCAAAAGTCGCCGTGGGTTATGACTTTGGCAAAATGCGTTTTCGTCGCGATCACGCCAGCCGCACCTTGGTAGTAGAGCATTTTGCCGACCCCGAGATCATCGCTATAGATACGGATTACACCTTTTATGACATCAATCAGGGGCTGCTCAATAAATTCGATAATGAGGATTACACCGAAATTTTGGCCGAAGCTAAAAAGTTGATGCAAGAAAAAGCGCAAGCGAGTGAACTGCCGGATATTGCGCAAAAACAAATTGAATTAATGATGCAGCAGCTCTGCGCTTCGGTGGGCTGGCAACTGGAGCATGAAAAGGTATTGGAGCCGATAAAAACCTTACAAGTACAGATAGATGACAATAAACAATAAGGAATTGTTATGGCGCTATTAATTATTTTTTCCCTGATTGGTGTAGGCCTGGGCGAGGTTATTTTTTATCAACATGGTTGGCTTATCGGCGGTATTTTTGGTTTTTTAATCACAAAAATACTCCAGCAAGGGGCTCAGCTTAATCGTCTTGAAAGCGAGGTCAGGAACTTACAGGTTTCGCCGGTTAAACCGCCTGAATTGCAGCCAGTTGCACCTGTTGAGTCGCCAGTTCCTGCTGCACCGGCGGTAAGTACAGAAACCACAACCTCTGTTGCGACTGCGCAGACCACAGTGTCTGCAGTGCCATCCTTGGAGGAGCGTTTAAGAGCACAGGGTGTTGAACTGCCAGAGCCACAAGCGCCGATTACGCCACCGCTCGGAGCGTCAGTTCAGCGGCCGCCACGTCAACCGAATGCAGTGGAAAAGGCGGCAGAAAAATTTCAAAGCTATCTCAAAAACTTTTTTACCCAGGGCAATCCCATAGTGCGTATTGGTATGGTGGTTATGCTTTTTGGGTTGAGCTTTTTGGTGAAGTACGCGGCAAACCAAGGCATGTTCCCGCTGGAGTTGCGTATGGCAATTGTTGCCCTGATTGCCTTTGCGTTAATTGTTGTTGGCTGGAAAACCCGCGCTCGCGAAGGCGGTTATGGTTTGGTTTTGCAAGGGGGCGGTATAGCGGCAATTTATCTCACCCTGTTTGCCGCAGCAAAAATGTATGCCTTTATGCCGGCGGGTGTAGCGCTGGTGTTAATGCTGCTGGTTGTTGCCTTGGGTGTATTGTTGGCTGTACTGCAGAATGCGCAAGTATTAGCGCTCATGGCCACCGCGGGTGGTTTTCTCGCGCCCATCCTTACCTCTGACGGTTCTGGCAACCATATTGGTCTGTTCAGTTTTTATTTGTTGCTTAATCTTGGCATTCTCGCCATTGCCTGGTTTAAAACCTGGCGTTTACTGAACTGGGTAGGTTTTGTATTTACCTTTGTAATCACCTCGCTCTGGGGTGTATTGAAATATGAGCCGCAATTCTATGCCAGTACCCAACCATTTTTACTGGCGTTTTTTGCACTTTATTTGTGTGTATCTATTTTATTTTCACTCAAACAACCGCCCAACCTTAGAGGCTTGGTGGATGGCAGCCTGATTTTTGGTTTACCCATTGTTGGCTTTGGTTTGCAAACTGCTCTGCTAAAACACACGGAGTATGGGCTTGCTATTAGTGCGCTACTGCTCGCGGTCATTTACATCGCGCTGGCGCGTGGACTTTGGGCCAAGTACCAACAAACTCATCGCGTGTTGATTGAATCTTTTATTGCGCTGGGTGTGACGTTTGCGACGCTCACCATTCCCCTGGCGTTGGATGCACAGTGGACATCGGCAACCTGGGCGTTAGAAGCGGCTGGTTTGATTTGGGTGGGCCTGCGTCAGCAGCGCTTATTACCACGTTGCGCTGGTTACTTGCTTTATATCGCTGCAGCCATGTCGCTCTTGGTGGATGGTGTGAGCGCGGGTGCGCAGCCCATAATTCGTGGTGATTTTATTGGCATCTTGATATTAATCCTCGCTGCCATGGCAATTGCATTTCTTGCGTATCGTTTTAATGCGCTGCTGCTGCGCGGCGAAAAAAATCTCAGTCAGATTGCGCAAATTATTGGTTGGCTGTGGTGGTTGCATGCGGGTTATATGGAGCTGATGGCGCATTTACCCGGCGAGCAACAATTTGCGGCATTGATCAGTTTCTTTGCGTTGTCAGTGATTGCCGTTAGTTGGCTAAGTAAAACCTTGGCTTGGCCCTCGTTTGCCACTTTGGGCTTTTGGTTGCTTCCTTTAACTTCGCTGTGGGCGCTGCGCAATTTTGGTGAAGGTTTATTTATTGGTTACAACCTGCACCCATCGCAGGGCTGGGCGCTTCTGGCGCTTGGGTTATTTTTTGCAGTTCAATACCGCTTTTTATGGGCTCGGCGTGAATTGTCTGCTTGCGGATTGCTGAGTGTGTGGCATGTACTGACGGCCTGGTTTTTATTTACGCTTATTTATTGGGAGGCGAGCTACTGGCAAGGTGTTATGCAGTGGCAGGGCACTAGTTCAGCGGTTTTGTGGTTTGTGTGTTTGGTTGTGCCGCTAATCGCGCTATTAAATCTCACCAATAAAACAATTTGGCCTTTTGCAGCTTATCCGGCGGATTATAAAAATTTAATTCCAGCGCCTTTATTGTTGCTGTTGTTTGGTTGGTTTTTATTGGCATGTCGCTCGACCGGCATTACTACGCAAATGTATTTGCCACTGCTCAACCCACTGGATCTGGCTCAAGCTGCCGTGGTTGTTATTGTTGCTTACGCCATTAAACGCGACTTCGTTAATTTGCAAAGTGCACCGGCTCAATGGCGTTACGGTTTATTGGGTGGTTTAGGGTTTGTGTGGATTAACCTAGTGCTGCTCAGGGCCATACATCACTACGCACAGGTCGATTACACCCCAACTGTTATGTGGAATTCGGCCATAGTGCAAATGTCGCTTTCTATATTGTGGGCAATTTGTGCGTTGGTAGTGATGAACCTTTCGCGCCGTTGGCAAATTCGCAACCTTTGGTTATTGGGGGCTGCTTTATTGGGTGTGATAGTCGCCAAACTTTTCCTGAAAGATTTAAGTGGCGCCGGGACTTTGGCCGGTGTGGTTTCGTTTATGGCCGTAGGTGCATTGATGTTGTTAATTGGCTATTTGTCACCGATTCCGGCCAAAGCACAGCCTAATGATGCGCAATAAGCGCAGCAATTTCTGTGTAATTAGTTTGCAAACCTGTGAAGAGGTAAGAATGAACGGGGTAAAAAAATATTGGCTATCAATAGGTTTTGCGCTGGGATTTATTTCACCAGCCTATGCTGATGTGGTGCCTGTGTACGAAATAAAACAAACGGCGAGCACTTACCTTCAAACCACCTTGACTCACGATATCTATCGCTACAGCAGTAATTCCCAACTGACGGATCTGCTGGTGGTGGATCAGCAGGGCAATAAACTGCCATACCGCATCAGTACGCCCAGTGCAGAAACCAGTGTTCAACACGAACAAATCCCCGTGCGTTTTTTTCCTGTGCCGGTTGGTGCTGCGCCGGAAACCTTGCTGATATTCAGCAGCGCCTCGATCCGTTTGGATGACAATGAAATTTCCGTGAGCGCAGAAAAAGGCATGGGTTCTGCGGCAGAGAATCCTGCCGCGCCAACGGATTTCTATTTGGTGGATTTAAGTGATTTAAAAACACGCGCAGACCAGTTGTCTCTGCTTTGGCCGGTTAATGAAGCCCATCAGTATTTGGAAGTGGAGGTCAGTGGCACCAATGACATGAGCAACTGGGCTCCTATCACCAAAACAACTCTGGTGCAGTTGCAAAAAAATGGTGAATTTTTAACGCGCAATAAAATTCCACTCAACTTGGGCGAAATGCAATACGCCTATTTGCGCCTGAAATTTATTCGCGGCGCAGAAAATTTAATACTGACGCAGGTGCAAGTGGAAAATAGCCAGGCTCTCACCAAGGCTCTACAGCGAGATACCTGGGAATTGGACGGCAGCTTGGTGAAAAGCACCGAATCCGCTTTACGCGCCCAGCGCCACACACCACAACAACCCGTGGCTGCATGGGAATTTGAACGGGACGATATAGCGCCGGTCAGCAAAGCCTCAATTACTTTGGGTGATATCCAATACGGCGATATCATCCATATTTTTTCCCGCGCCAATAGCAAAAAACCATGGAACCTTGTGCATCAGGGTATTTGGTTTAACGTTCAAGTTGGCAATGAATGGCAGCAAAGTAATGCCATCGCCTTGCATAACAATACGCACACCCAATGGCGAGTTGAACTGCATGAAACACTTGGTGCCAAAACCACACCCAAGTTGGTGTTTGAACGCGATGCTCAGACCCTGGAATTTATCGCCAATAACGCAGCACCTTACAGCATCGCTATAGATAACAAGACAACTACCGACCATCTAACCCTGTCATCACAAATTTTCTCCCAACTTACCGCCGGCAAAGATATCCAATGGCAGCAAACCACCCTCGAACCACTCAACCCCAGCTTGAGCTCGTTTTCTCGCCATCAATTTCACGTCAGCTGGAAAACGGTTTTATTTTGGCTGGTGTTGATAGGAGCAGTAAGTGCGTTGATCTGGGTGGCGGTGAGGTTGGTGGGGCAGATGAAAAACCAGCAAACCAAGTAAATCTGTACAGTTTTTTTTACATGAAAAGAAAGAGAATCTAATGGCTTCAAAATTTTATGTGGTATGGGCGGGGCGCGAGACGGGGATTTTTACGGATTGGCCGACGTGTAAAAAGCAGGTGGATGGTTTTGTTGGTGCGCGTTACAAATCCTTTTTAACGCGCGAGGAAGCTGAGGCGGCGTTTGGTGGTGCAAAATCTAAAGCGGGAACAGGGCGTGCGGCAGCCAGTGGAGCAAAAATAAAAACTTATAACGCTGCTGAGGTGAACGCACTGCCGGTGCAGGTAAAGATTTTTACCGATGGTGGTTGCGAGCCGAATCCCGGTGAAGCGGGTTCCGGGGTGGCGGTGTATGGCGATAACAAACTCACTGCGCTTTGGTACGGTTTATACAACCCGATGGGCACAAATAACACCGCTGAACTCAATGCGTTGCACCAGGGTTTGTTGCTCGCACAGGAAGAAGTGGCCAAAGGAAAAACGGCCGCCGTTTTTTCTGACTCGCAATATGCGATCCAATGTGTAGTGCAATGGGCGATCGGTTGGGAAAAAGCGGGTTGGAAAAAGAAGGGCGGTGAGATTAAAAACCTCGAACTCATTAAAGAAATTTATTCACTACACCAAACCCTGAAAGACAAAGTACAAGTGCTGCATGTAAATGGTCACGTAGGTGTGCAGGGCAATGAGTTGGCGGATCGTATGTCTATTCTTGCTATTCAAACCCACGAACGGGAGTTTGCGCTTTACCGCGAACCATTGGATGTTGTTGCACTTCTGGCAATGCGTGCCGGTTAACGGCATTTTGTAACTTGTTGATGGATTAAATTTTGCTTTCTCTCTCTTCCTCTTACCGTTGTTTAAGCCTTTTTGGTGTATTTGCCTTTCTGCTCTGGCTGCCATCGCTATGGGTGCCGTTCTGGGGCGATGATTATGCATTTCTTACCCAAGCGCGCGAATCCCGTGTGAATGGATTGTCTTGGTGGCATCCATTTTTTAACGCGTCCACTACGGGCTTTTGGCGCCCACTGAGTATGGATACGGGCTGGCGTTTTGTTGAACAAATACTGCAGGGCAATCTTTTGTCTGCACATTTGTATTCTTGGGTTTTGCATGTTTTTTCGCTGGCTGGTATTGGCTTTTTTGCATACCAGGTTGCTGTGTCGCTACGTTGGTCACAGCCGTTGCTGATTGCGCTTATTACAGCTGCTATACACGCCGTTCATGTGGTTACCTATTTGCCGGTACATTGGGTTGCGGCGATGAATAGCCCTACACTGATTTTTTTTATTTCCATCACACTGGCCTTGTGGATTTTACTTCCTCGCTTGAATGGTATGGCGCGCTACCTGTGCTTGATTAGCCTGCCATTACTGCAATTACTGTCTTTATTCAGCAAAGAAGTCGCTATTTTGATTCCGGGTATGGTTGTACTGCTTGCCATTTTTTTGCGAAATTTTGCTGGCTATAAAAAAGGAGATATTGCAGTCTGGTGGCTCTGCGTTGGAATCTGTTTGATCTGGTTGTATTTTTATAAGCAATTTACTCCCGGGCGCGATCCGGTATATGGATTGGTTTTAGGTAAAAACCTTGCGATTAATTTTATGGGTTTTAGCGCATGGATTTTTAATGTTCCGCGTGAGGCCCTGCGGATGATTCTTACCGATAAATTTATGTTGGGTGCGCTTTGGGCCGCGGCTTGTTTTACTAGCATGGCTGCAGCCTATTGGCTAAGCCTGAAGCATATTGCGGCCAGTTTATCGCGCTGGCAATGGCTGGCGGCGCTGGCATTTATGTTGGTTGCCTATGGCCCTTATTTTGTTCTGGCAAACCAATCCTACGAATACTACGCCGCGCTTGCGATGATCTTACCGCTGGTATTGGTTGCACGCGGTTTGCTTGTTGCGAACAAATTGAAGCTGGGGTTGTTGTTGATCGCTTTATCCTCGCTGTTGGCTGTACAGGGTACGCGCTCGGTAGCTTACCCTGGGGTTATTGAGCGCGCTTATTGGGGGGAGCGGCAGATTGAGTTTTTAAGCCGCCAACCGGTGACGCCACCGCTATTGCTTGATCTGTCCAATCCGCATCAATTTGCCGCCTTGGGTATTGCGGGTTTGGAGTGGCGATTGGGCTTACCCAAGGGCAGTGTGATTCTGACAAACCGCTGTGATCACAATGGAATCAAGATGTCAGAGCAGATGTTAATTCAAAACTCACAGGGTGATTTTGAATGGAAGGACTGTCCCAAGTAAAAATTGCTTAAAGCGAAACTCGAATGAACCTTAAAACGCTTTTAAAAAATTATCACCCCAACATGGCATTAATTGTTGGTAACGGTATAAATCGTTACAACAGTGATGCCGGTTTAACCTCTTGGGATGCGATGTTGCTGGAGTTATGGGAGCGACATACACAAGATGAACCCAAAGATATTCCGCTCGGCATTTCACTCACAGAATTTTACGATGCGCTGGATTTAACCAGTCACTCGGTGAGTAAAAATCTGCAAAAAGAATTTTGTGCATTTTTGGAGGGCTGGCAAGCAAAAGCGCATCACTACCGTATTATGCGCTGGGCCCAAGTACATGCAGTTCCCGTGCTCACCACCAATTTTGATGAAACCCTGTCGGACTGTTTGCAGTTGAGTTTGCAGCACCATGATGCGGTGAGTTTTACCGATTTTTATCCTTGGTCCAGTTGTTTTGCGGCCGACGAAATTGATAAGCCCGCACAACAATTTGCGGTGTGGCACATTAATGGTATCAAGCGTTATTCGCGCAGCATTCGTTTAGGCTTGAGTCATTACATGGGGTCGGTTGAGCGGGCGAGGGCGCTCATTCATAAGGGAGGCGATAAACGCCTCTATTCAGAAAAACATCAGGGAAAATGGAACGGCTATAACACCTGGCTCGATTGCATTTTCAAAAATGACCTGGTGTTTATGGGCTTGGGCTTGGATACTTCAGAAATATTTTTACGCTGGCTGCTGATTGAACGCGCGAAATACTTTAAGGCCAACCCGCAGCATAAACGCGCTGCGTTTTATCTGCATGCAGGGCGCGATTTGTCTCAGGGGCAGATTATTTTTTTGAAAAGTGTTGGCTGTGAAATTATCAAACTGCCCAGTTATGACCATTTATATGGTGATGCCTGGGCTTTGCGTTGAGTTTGGTTTTGTAAATTCCCTGCCATTTATCAGATAATTGGTTTAAATTTCTGCTTTCAGTGTTAATGACAATATTAATAACAACATCCATCGCAGCAGAAAGAGAGGCATTTATGGCACCCCAAGGATTAAAACAACATTTCATGGCAACGTTGTTGCTGTGTTCTCTGGTTGGTTCGGTGCAAGCCGCTCCCGCCGAGGCCGTAGTCAACGACCCCAATAAAGAAGAGTGGGTAGAACTTTTTAACGGTAAGGATTTAACTAACTGGACGATAAAAATCAGCGGTTTTGAGTTAAATGACAATGCTTTCAATACCTTCAGGGTAGAGGACGGCATTATGAAAATGCGTTACGACCAGTACAAAGAGTTCAACAACCATTTCGGCCATATTTTTTACAACGGCGGCCCTTTTTCCCACTACCGCATCAAGGTGGAATACCGTTTTGTGGGCGATCAGGTGAAAAATGGCCCAGCTTGGGCTTACCGTAACAACGGCATCATGTATCACACGCAAGACCCGAAAACCATGGGCGTAAAACAGGATTTCCCCGGCAGTATGGAATACCAATTGTTAGGGGGCGATGGCGTAAACCCGCGCACCACTGGCAACCTCTGCACCCCTGGCACCCACGTGGTGTACAACGGCAAGTTCACTGAAGACCACATTATTAATTCCTCTAGCGATACCTTTCACGGTGAGCAATGGGTTACTGCAGAGCTGTTAGTTCACGGCAGTGAAAAAGCCGAGCACTTTATTAATGGCAAAAAAGTATTGGAATACACCGACCTGCAGTGGGATGACCGCTCACCCAATACCGGCGGTTATATCGCCCTGCAAGCAGAGAGCCACCCAACCGATTTTCGTCGCGTGAGCTTATTGAACTTGGAAGGTTGTATGGATAAAACCGCCAAGAACTTCAAACGTTATTTTGTAAAAAATAAACAGGAAGCCTGCGTGTATTAAGTCGGTGTATTAATTGTTGGGCGGTCGTTATTGGCTATTAACCTAGCAGCGTTGGATAAATAACTTATCGCGTTGGATAAAAACAAATCCTTAATGATTTATCTATCGTTAAGGGTTTGTTATTTAAACAGTAAGGATTGGTTATTTAAAAAGTTTTAAAAAATAATAAACAGGTTCACTATGAATTCACATCGCAAGCCTTGCGTTCTCGCTCGTTTTTTTAAATTCACGCTTATTAGCGCTGCTATTGTCGCCTCGTCATCTTTATTGGCGGCGGAGCATGTTAAAGGGCAGGAGGCTTGCGCCAAATTAGCGAGCCACCCATTTCCCACATCATTAAAACTGGATGTGCAAAAAGCAGTAGCGAATGAAACGGAGCAGTTTTGTTTGGTGAGTGGTGTGGTGAATGCACGCACGGGTATTGATGGCAAAAATTACGGCATAGGTTTTGAAATGCGCCTGCCGTTGTCCTGGAATGGGCGCTTTGTTTATCAAATGAATGGTGGTAACGATGGCGCTGTAGTGCCAGCGGAAGGGAGCACCGGCAATGGTGGCGCCTCTGCATTGGCGCGCGGTTTTGCGGTGCTGAGCACCAATGCCGGCCATGCGGGTGATGCGGCTGAAAATAGCCAATATGGTTTGGCTGCCGGCAACCGTTTTGGGTTGGACCCGCAAGCGCGTGATGATTATGGTTATGCAGCCACCGCCAGCATGACACCCGTCGCCCATCAAATTATGCGCGCCTTTTACAACAAATCGCCGGAATATTCCTACCTTGCCGGATGCTCCAACGGCGGGCGCCACGGCATGGTTGCCGCAAGCCGTTACGGCGATATGTTTGATGGAATTTTGGTGGGCGCCCCCGGCTTTAATTTACCCAAAGCGGCCGTGCAACACGCTTGGGATGTACAAAGTACCTTGCAAGTTGCCCCCACTCTTTCAGCGGCTTTCAGCCGCGACAATATGGCGTTTCTCACACACCAAGTCGCGCAAGCCTGTGACGAATTGGATGGTTTAAAAGACGGCCTGGTTAATAATATTCGCGAATGCCAAGGTGTATTTGATATCAACAGTCTGATTTGTACAGGCGAAAAACCCGCTGGTTGTTGGACTGATATTCAGGTGAAATCTTTCGCACGTTTGATGGCTGGCCCTAAAAATAGCAAAGGCGAGCAGCTGTATAACCATTGGTGGTACGACACCGGCCTTGCCGATAACGACTGGCGCTTCTGGAAATTTGAAAGCCCGATTCCAGCGTGGAATAACCAGCCACTCATTGCCATTATGGGCGCTGGTTCACTCGCGTATCTCTTTACTACACCCGCAACCCCAGTAGAGGGCACACCGGAAAAATTGCTGGCGTTTTTAAAATCGTTTGATTTTGATCGCGATGCGCCCAAGATTTTTGCAACTCATGGCCCTTTTAAAAAATCAGCGATGGAATATATGACACCACCGGATGTGGCTAACCCAAAGCTTGCTGATTTCCACAAAAGCAACGGCAAACTTATTATTTATCACGGCCAAAGTGACCCGGTGTTTTCCACCGTTGACCTGGTGGATTGGTATGAAAAGCTGGATAAAAACCATCAGGGAAAAGCCCAGGATTTTGCGCGCTTATTTGTTATTCCCGGCATGAATCACTGCGCCGGCGGCCCGGCAACAGATCAGTTTGATGCGCTCGGTGCCTTGGTGGATTGGGTAGAGAAGGGCGTTGCACCCGCAACCCTGATCGCGAAAGTAAACCCTGAGAATAAGTCACTGCCTGCTGCATGGAGCAAAACCCGCTCCCGCCCACTGTGCCCCTGGCCAAGTGTCGCCACTTATAAAAAAGGTGATCCGGAAGTGGCGGCGAGTTTTGTGTGTGAGGTTGACTAATTCATCACTAGCCCAGCCTATGCCCCCTTGTTAACCCCTATTAGAAAGGGCGGCGTATTTCGACTGACATTAAAATTTGCATAAATATGAAAAAAACTTCAATTTTTAATATTTATACAAGTCTTTTTCTAAAGTGAGTTACCTATATTTTCATAGATCTCAATAGTCTGGTGCCAACCACTGCAGTTGCGGTGGTGGATTGAAGTTCTAGCTAACAATAATTATTGAGATCTTTTATGAAAATAATAAACGCATTGGTAGTGCTTGGCATTACCTCCATGATTGCCGCTTGTGGCGGATCAGGCACCGGTTCTGCATCAAGCACCAGCAGTCTTTCGTCATCAAGCGCGCCCATATCAAGCACTCCCATATCAAGCCCATCTGATTCAATTGCCTCCTCGGTTGATGAAGCTTCTTCCAGCAGTGCAGCGTCCCTTGCAGACGCCGGCTCTTCTGAGGCAGTCACTTCCTCTTCAGCGGCAAACTCGTCAGCACAAACCGCTCCATCGGTGGAGTTCAGCTCCTCTGCGGGTCTGAGTTCAGCAGCGGGTGAGGTTTCATCGGCGGCTGAAAGCTCCTCAAGTGCAGTGGAGATTATTTCCTCATCATCATTGATTTCCGTATCTTCCAGTCTCGCCAGCTCCTCAGTTAGCGCGGCACTTTACCCAAGCTACAACACCAATCCCATAGCACCTGACATGACCGGTATGGAAAGCGATGCCTTACAGTTGGCCGCCAAATTCAAACTGGGGGTAAATATCGGAAACACCATGGAGGCTTATGGATGCACGCCAGCAGCAGAGACCTGTTGGGGTAATCCAATGGTTTCCGAGGCTTATATTAAATTAATGAAAGATAGCGGCGTAGACGCTGTGCGTATCCCCGTCTCTTGGGATCAATACGCTAACCAGCAAACCGCAGAAATTAGTGCGGCCTGGTTGAATCGTGTAAAGCAAGTCGTGCAGTCGTCTGTAGATAACGGCCTTTATGTCATCGTTAATATTCATTGGGATGGTGGTTGGCTGGAGAGACAATTCTCCGAACCCTTGGCTAGGGATAACAAAGGTCCTGTCACCGATGAATTAAGAGCGAAAGTTGATGCCAAGCAAAAAGCTTACTGGGAGCAAATAGCAACAACACTGCGTGACTTTGACGAGCATGTAATATTTGCCAGCGCCAACGAGCCGGATGCCGAAACCGAGCAAGACATTGCTGACCTTGAACGATACCACCAAACCTTTGTGGACGCGGTTCGTTCGACCGGTGGGAAAAATGCTTACCGCGTACTCGTATTACAAGCGCCAAAAACAAACATAGATAAAGCTGCTACTGAGTGGCACAACATGCCTTCTGACACAGCAACGGGTCGCCAAATGGTTGAAGTTCATTTCTACCCATTTAATTTTACGATTATGGATAAAGATGAAAGCTGGGGAAAAATGGCCTATTACTGGGGCAGAGATTATCACTCCATAACTGATCCTGAGCGCAACGCAACATGGGGAGAAGAAGATTATGTAGATGCGCAGTTTGCTTCGATGAAAGCAAAATTTGTGGATCGCGGAATTCCAGTGGTGTTAGGCGAGTTTACCGCAATATATCGCTCCCAACTGACTGGCGATGCACTCACCCTACATCGTGCTTCGCGTGCCTATTTTCACCAATACGTTACTCAAAAGGCGCTGGAAAATGGAATGCTTCCATTTATCTGGGAAATCGGAGCCAGTCCAGGCTGGTTGTTTGATCGCCGAACTCCGGCGGTAGGTGACCAACAAGTTATGGATGCACTCTTAATCGGTGCAGGAAAGAAAAGTAGTTCTTCAAGTTCTTCATCGGTAGCTAGTTCAAGCAAATCGTCAGCTAGCTCAAAAAGTTCTTCAAGTAGCACAAGTAGTTCCTCGAGTAAGAAAAGCAGTTCTTCGAGTAATACAACTAGTTCTTCATCCAGTGCTAGTAATCTGGTGGTGTTGGATACCAGTCCAAGTAAATGGAATATGGACAATGGTGTAGTGAAAACAGGATCGACGACGCATATCGAATTCACTGTGAACGCCAGTAATCAGGGTGCTTCATATGAATCAGCAACACCCATCGATATGACCGGTGCCACCATCAGTGTTGTGTTTAATTTTGATGAGGCCTTTGTAACCAATCGTAGTGGCGGAATGGATGGCATTATGCAGTTTTATGCCTATTCACCCTCTTGGGCCAATAGCCAATTTACCTGCTGGACCGGTTGGACTGCGCTGGTAGCAGACCAAGACGTCACCTTCACCTGCTCGAATATTACCTTGGTTGATGCGGTAGGTTTCGGTTTTCAATTCTTTGCTACCGAAGGCACCATCAAAATCAAGAGTGCGACCATTCAGTTAGATCAGTAACTAATAATCGTAATGCCGGCCTTAACCATAAGGCCGGCTTTGGTATTTTTAGCCTGGCGTTCGCGAGCGCAGATATCAAAAATTCCGGTTATATCAAGGCGATTAAGTGAACCTTGGTCGATGTAGAGTCGTCAGCCGTGATTTTTTCAGAATGATGCAATTAATAGCTGTAAGAAAGTATCCGAATTATTTAATAAATAGTAGTTTAAGGGGTGATTGATGGTGTTCATTCGAGTGCTTTTTATTTTTATATTTTTGCCGGCCTCTGCCATCGTTGTAGCTTCTGTCCGTTCAGAAATTCCGCTAGAGAAAAATTGGTTCTTTATTAAGAACGATGGTATTTCTTCTAACGAAGTTCCCTTGCCCACTTTACGCTGGAAGCAAGTAACAGTTCCCCACACCTTTAACCGGGATGACGCTGCTGATGGTGGTGGTTATTACCGTGGCCCTTCCTGGTACAAAACCAGTTTTACATTAAAAACCAAACAGGATGAAAGAACCTTTATCGAGTTTGGTGGCGCTGCCATCAGTGCCGATGTTTATCTGAATAAAAAATATGTTGGGCGGCACCAAGGTGGTTTTTCACGGTTCCGTTTTGATATTAGTGATTTTATAAAACCAGGTGAAAATGAATTAAACGTTAGGGTAGATAACCGCAAATTTGATCACATTGCTCCACTCTGGGGCGACTTTAGTATTTATGGCGGGCTTTACGGGGGCGTGAAATTAATCAAAACCTCGGTGGTACATATCGATTTACTGGATTACGCCAGTGATGGTGTTTATGTGCATACCAAAGAAATTTCCTCCAGCAGTGCTGCTGCCGATGTTGAAGTTCTTTTAAAGAACAGTTTGCAGGAGGCTGCGGCAATCGAGGTTGTTGTTGAGCTGAATGATCAGGATGGAAGAATAGTCAGCCGTGTTTCAAAACCATTTAATGTGGCCGCCGCTTCCAGTTTGAAAACAATAGTTCCCATAACAGTTCGGCAACCGCGTTTATGGAATGGGGTTATTGATCCTTATTTATACAGCGTAAAAGTCAGGCTATTTAAACAAGGCAAACGGGTTGACGAGGTCGTTCAGCATATTGGGTTTCGCAATATCACCTTCGATCCAAAAAAAGGGTTAATTCTGAATGGAAGCCCTTACAAAGTGTATGGTGTGAACACCCATCTCACTCAGCGCCCGGAAAAGGGAACGGCAGTTACCAGTAAAGACCTGAAAGAGGATTTTGAAATCCTGGATGAACTCGGTCTTACCGGTATCCGTTTGGCTCACTACCAACATCCGCACTATATTTTTGAACATGCTAACAAAAAGGGATATTTGATCTGGGCTGAAGTGCCTCTCGTCTCAGAAGTGAATGCGAGCGATGAGTTTATCCAAAATGCAAAGCAGCAACTCAGAGAGCTAATTCGACAAAACTATAATCACCCCAGTGTATTTGTGTGGGGAATCGGCAATGAAATATATAAAGCCGATGCGGATGCCAATCGGGTAGTGAGCATTATTCACCATGAAGCGGTAAAAGAAGATCCATCCCGCCCAACGGTGTACGCCAATTGTTGTGGCCCGGTGACTGCACCTATTGCCAACCATTCGCATTTAAATGCGAGCAATATTTATAACGGCTGGTACAAGGACCAAACCGGTTCAATGCTCGAATGGGGTAGGGCGGCGCACGCAGCGATTCCAAATAGACCTTTAGCCATTAGCGAATATGGTGCTGGTGGCAGTATTTATCATCACGAACTTCCGCCCCAGCTACCGGAAACAACTGGCATGTGGCACCCGGAGGAATACCAAACGCTGTTCCATAAAAGGGCCTGGCGAGATTTAAAGCAAATGGATTTCTTATGGGCGAGTTTTATCTGGGTAGCCTTTGATTTTGCATCCGATGGCAGATCCGAAGGCGACCAGTACGGTATTAATGACAAAGGCTTGGTTACCTTTGATCGCAAAACAAAGAAGGATTCATTTTATTGGTACAAGGCGAATTGGTCCAAAGAGCCGGTCATTCACATTGAATCAAAACGCTACCGCGAGCGAACCTCGGCAGTTACCGATATTGCAGTAATTACTAATCTCCATTCGGTGAAACTCTACCTGAACGGCGCACTGGTTTCCGAACAACCCGCGCTTGACCATGAGGTTCTATGGTCGGGTTTGAGGTTCAAGGCAGGTAAAAATATTGTGAAGGTGGTGGGTGACAACGGCACAGCCAGCGATAAGGCCGAGTTCGTTTTAATTGGAGCTGAACACTCTGAGCAATAGTCGTGCGAGCATTGGCAAATACTGGTTGTTGTCGTCTCAACGACCAGTTTGATTAATAAAAACTAACAAAATTAATAATAAAAACAGCAAATTTTCTTCAACATTTTCACTTTGCGAAAAAAAAACCTAAAAAGCGCTATTAATGGCAGATATCAAAAACGCCTAATTGTGTAGAAGGGCAAAAGAAGTTTTAGGCGCCCTTCGGTTTCCCGTACATGGCAAAACCCCACCCTGAGAGAGCAAATCTTACGTGAGGTATGGCCCTGGACTTGGAGAGCTACAAAACCATATAAACATAAATTAGGTGGTATTTAGAGATGTCGAATAACAATAGTTATAACTATGGTCGGTTTAAGAAAACACTACTTGCAGCAAGTATTATGGCGATTGGATCTGCGGCTTATGCGGCGGAGGAATCCAAAACTACAGGTGCCAAAGAGGATGATATTGAGGAGATAGTCGTTTCTGGCATCCGTCGAAATATTGAATCTGCCCAAGAATTAAAGAGAAACGCCGATACGGTTATTGATTCAATCACGGCCGATGAATTGGGCGATTTCCCGGATAAATCGGTTGCCGAGGCATTGATGCGTGTGCCCGGTGTAATGATTGAGCGCTTTGCTACCCGCACGGACACTGCCAGGTTTACTGCGGAGCCATCGGGTGTAGTTATTCGCGGCCTTCCATTTGTTCGCAGTGAATTTAATGGCCGCGATAGCTTCAGTGCCACATCGAGCCGGGGTTTAAGCTGGGGGGATGTGTCTCCTGAGTTAATGGGTGGTGTAGATATTTACAAAAACCAAACGGCTGAATTGATTGAGGGGGGGATTTCCGGACTGATTAACTTGAGGACTCGTCTCCCCTTCGATAAAGACGAATCTGTAAACGTTGTTACTGTAGCGGGCAATTACAGTGACCTTTCACAATCCAGTACGCCAGAAATTTCAGGTATTCATACCAGCCGTTACGATACAGATGTTGGCGAGTTTGGCGTGATGGTTAACCTCGCTTATTCAGATGTAGATGCCACATCTCAAGGTGCAAGAACTGGGCGCATCGATCGGTTCCGTAATGTTTATGCCGATGATGCCTTGCACTATATCCCGCAGTCCGTCACTTTCTCGGACAACAAATACAGCCGCGAGCGCGCTGGTGGCTCTTTTGCATTGCAATGGAAAGACAACGAAGAACGTTACCTCGCAACACTGCAATACAATCGTTCTCAGTACAAGAGCAGGGGTGAGGGCAAAGGAATTGGGGCAGGCTGGGGGAGCTTGGGCGGTGGTGATAGTTTGTTCTTGGAAGTTACAGAAGGCGGTACAGGTTCAGGCGCTATTATTCGTCCTGCTCCCGGCACTGATGCCTTTGCGTTTTCAGAGGACGGTTTATTCGCTCACGGCACCATCACACAAGATCATGGCTGGTGGGGTGCCAATAATGAACAATCAAAACTTTATGCAACCAACTCGAATGGTCAAGCATTAGTTGAGACATGCGCAAGTCTTGATTCTTGGGCTGGCTGTGATAATGGCCCTACGCTGACCCCTTACAGGGGAACTGGTATTAGTACCAGTGCTGATGTTGACGACGGCACCAGCATGACAGAAGACCTTAGCTTGAACTTCAAGTGGAATATAACCGACAGATTCCGCGCAAACTTCGACGTTCAGCGAATAAATTCCGAATATGACGAACGCCGCTTAAACGCAACCTTTGGTTCTTTTGCAAATCCAGAAGTCGATCTGCGTGGCGATTTGGCTAAAGTGATTCTACATGCCCCCCATAACATCAATCTTCTGGATGCAGGCAAGGGCATATATTCCAATCCCAATAGTTATCACTGGAATAACTCTTATGAATCCCTGGCCGACAATAAGGGTGAAGAATTTGCCACAAAAGTTGATTTGATTTATGACCTGGATTCGGGTTTTGTTCAACGCGTAAAAGCAGGTGTGCGCTACGCTGATCGCGATCAAAATGTAAATGAAGCAGGACACTGGCAAGCGATTGCTACGTCGTGGAACCAAAATGCCAAGTGGTTCAATCTTGATAGTCCAGCTCATACCGGAACAATAACAGTAGACGATGTGCCAACGCCTTATGAATTTAATGGATACGCGCAAGATTCGTGGGTACTGGAAACCTGGAAGTCTAATTACGGCAGCATTAGCATTGGTGAAGGCGAAAATATGGGGGATGTCAGGAACCAGTTTCTTTTCCCCAACACCAAAACCATGCGCGATTGGAGATACACCAACAGCGCTATGGCTACCGGTCAGCCGCAGAACGGTTACTACCCCATTTGTTCTAATTTAGGTGGCCGCGCCAATGAAGTTGCAGGAACTTGTTTCCGCCCTAATGAAATGTTGGAAGTGTCAGAGGAAACACAAGCATTTTATGTGCAGCTCGATTTTGGCGGAGAAGATCTCACATTATTTGATCGCCCGGTCACTGGTAACTTGGGTGTTCGTTATATTAAAACTGATATTGCGAGCACAGGTGGTGAACAGTTTCCAGAATTCAATTTAGTGGATAGGCCCTGTGCTGAATCTCAAGGGCCGACTCCCGAAGCGCCAAAACCTCCCGTACCTAAAACAGTGACTTGTTATCTCAGTGCAGATGACATTGCATTTATGAACAACGGTGGCAATTTGGGTACATCAGAGGCAACCCATCACAATGTGTTACCTAGTCTGAACATCAAATATGATGTGACCGACAAGTTTGTAACTCGCTTTGCTCTTTCAAGAGCAATGTCCAGACCGGACATTGGTAGCTTGCGAAACTATATCCAAGTGAGTAGCAATTTGCCGAGTGTAGATGATGCAAATGGATCTCTTTGGGTTAAAGACTCTAGCGGTGAAATTGTAGGTGCCAATGTCGCCTACACGGCTACTTCATCCAACCCGTTTTTGAAACCCATTGTTGCTGATCAGGTAGATATCAGTTTTGAATATTATACCGGCCCAAATAGTGCATCTCTGGCTGTGTATAAAAAATCGTTTGACGACTACATTCAAACCGGGACTTATTTCCGTCCAAAAACTAATAACGGCGTTACTCGCGACGTGATTGTGACAGGCCCTATTAATGGTGATGGAGCAGAACTCCAAGGTTTTGAAGTGCAAGGAACCCATTTGTTCAGTTACTTGCCGGGCTTTTGGAGTGGGCTTGGTGTTCAGGCGAACTATACCTATGTAGAAAATAAAGGCATAGATAACACAGGTGTTAGTAGTGGTTCGGCTAACGGTGTCATTACCGGATCTGCAGCTGCAGCAGATCGTGTTCAGGTGGGCAGCTTGGAGGGTATGTCTAAGGACGCTTATAACCTGAGTGCATTTTATGAACGCAATAATTTTTCGGCGCGTTTAGCATACAGCTGGCGTGCGGAATATCTGTTGACTGTTCAGGATTGCTGTGTGGGAACACCTATCTGGCAGGGTGACTATGGCCAGTTAGATGCATCATTGCGTTATCGCATTAACGATATGATTGAGCTGAGCTTGTCGGGCAGTAATTTAACAAATCAAAAAGCTGAACTCTTCCATCAAATTGATAACAGCGATGACGGTGGAAAGCGTTTGAGATATTCAATCAATCAAAGCGATACTCGCTATACCTTAGGTCTTCGGATGCAGTTCTAAGTAAATTCTTAAAAGGGCTGCTGCTTTGACGGCAGCCCTATTTTTTTGGAGTTTGCGATGCAGCAACCTTTTAGAATAATTATTGCGGGTGGTGGAACGGCAGGCTGGATGACAGCTGCGGCAATTTCATCCCTGTATAAAGATCGATCTTGTTTTCAGATTACTCTGATTGAATCGGAAGAAATTGGAAGTGTAGGTGTCGGTGAGGCTACCTTACCCTCCATTAAAAGTTTCAATGATCAACTAGGTATCAACGAAGCTGAAATGATGAGACGAACCCAAGGCACTTTTAAGCTTGGAATCCAGTTTACGAATTGGGGGAAGCGAGGCGCCAGTTACATCCATCCTTTTGGTGTATACGGAAGTTTGCAAAATTCGTCTGATTTTTACCAATACTGGACTCAGCTCTCCTCAAAAAAAGCACAAGCAGATATTTCAAAGTATTCTTTTGCGGTGCAAATGGCTGAACGGAATTTATTCAAATTTCCCACTAAAAACCCTGAGAATATTGAAAGTACGGCTTCTTATGCTTACCACTTTGATGCTGCCTTGTATGCGGCTTATCTGCGTGAGCTAAGTGAAACCGCTGGTGTAGTGCGAATCAATGGCGTGATTGAAGCAGTTAATAATGATTTTGATAGCGGAAATATTACCTCTCTTCTTCTTCGTAGCGGCCAGCAGTTAGAGGGCGACTTTTTTATTGATTGCTCGGGATTTCGTTCATTATTGCTACATAAAACGCTCAAGGCAGAATTTGAAGATTGGTCAAATTGGCTGCTGTGTGATAGGGCTGTTGCGCTGCAGTCGGAGCAGCCGTATGAGATACCACCCTATACCAGGTCTATTGCAAAAGAGGCTGGTTGGCAATGGCGTATTCCTTTGCAGCGTAGAGCAGGCAATGGTTATGTCTACTGCAGTCATATGATTAGTGATGAACAGGCCCATGAATCCTTGCAGAGTGAGCTGCCTGGAAAAGCGCTAACAGAGCCTAGATTTATTAAATTCAAAGCCGGTAGATACAAAAAATCCTGGCAAAAAAATTGTGTTGCAATTGGTTTGTCTAGTGGGTTCCTGGAACCATTGGAGTCCACCAGCATCTATTTAATTCATATTGGTATTGTTTGTTTGCTTCGTCTTTTTCCTATACCTCAGTCAGGTCAAAAAGATTATTCCAATCTTTCTGATGAATATAATCGACTTATTGACAATGAATATGAGCGAATCCGTGATTTTCTTATACTTCACTATCACTTGAATGATCGTACCGATTCAGAGTTATGGCGCCACTGTCGCTCAATGAAGGTTCCTGAAAGTCTCACTAAAAAAATTGATTTATTTACTCGGCGCGGTTATTCGGAAAGCTTTAAATATGGGTTATTCAGTACACCAAGCTGGCTTGCTGTTTTTAATGGCCAGGGGTTGTCGCAAAAAGGAGTTGATCCCTTTGTGTCTGCCCTTCCACTTGAATATCTTGAATCAACATTAGCTGAAGTAAGTAGCTTGATTGAGCAAGGACTTGTGGGTGCATCTACTCATAGGCAATTTGTAGCGCAATATTGTGGTATTCAAATCTAGCGAGTAATTAGCATGACTAGTCAAATAAAGAAAATTGCAATTGTTGGGAGGGATTTGGATGCATGGATAACAGCTTTTTTCCTGAAAACAGTATTGGATAAGTCAAGAAACACTTACGAAATTACCTTGATAGATTTGGGTACGACGTTAACAGTACATGACATTTTTGCTGTACTCCCAAGCTACAAGATGCTGCACAAAACCTTGGGTGCAAACGAGGAAAAGCTGCGAAAAACAGCAAAAGCAACGATCTTTTTTGGTCAACGCTTTAGCGGATGGAGTACTAAAAGATCTGATTTTTTTCATGCTTATGATCGTCACGGGATTAATTTTAACGGTATCGACTTCTTTCAGTATTGGTTGAAGGCTGTCGCTAATGGATTAAAAGTGCCACTAGAAGATTTTTCGCTGGGAGTGGCCGCTGCCAAACACCGTCGTTTTGTTACTTTTACTGATGAGAATGACTTCTCTCACGCAGCTTATGGTTATCACTTAAGCGCAAAAGAGTATGTTGATGCGATTGTGCGTGCTGCGCTTGATGCGGGAGTGAAGCGAGAGGTCGGAGAAGTTAAAGAAATATCAATGGAAAATGAAACGATTAAATTCTTGCAACTGGCGAATGGAAAAACGATTGAGGCTGATTTTTATATAGACGCATCCGGTTCTGACGCTGTACTGATAAGTGCGCTGGTATCTGATAACTTTCAAAGCTGGGAACACTGGTTTCCTTGTGATCGAATGGTTACCACATCGGTTCCGCCATTGCACCCCATTCCGGCGTTCAGTCAGATTGCGGCATTTTCGAGTGGATGGTGCGGTCTTTATCCTTTGCAAAATAGAACAGCTGTTCAGGCGCTCTACTCGTCGCACAATGCAAGTTTTTCTGACGTTGTCTGTGAGTTAAAAAGTCATTTGGGTATAGAGTTCGATGAAGTCGCCGAACGTAACATAAAATGCGGCATATTAAAGCGCCCATGGGTTGGTAACTGTCTGTCCTTGGGCTCAACGGCAGCGACCCTGGAGCCCTTGGAAGCATTGCAGCAACATTCACTAGTTGTCAGCATGGTGATGTTACGACAGTTATTTCCCAATGGGGGGGAGTATGAAAATGAAAGGGAAATATATAACGATAAAATGCACTCTTTTTTAAATAACTTAAGAGATTTTCAGCTTTCCCACTATGCGTTAAATTCCAGAGATGACCCTTTTTGGCGGGGTTGCAGAAATGCCGTATTGCCTGAGGGATTAACGAAAAAAATAAAACTGTATAAAGAGCGCGGTTATATCTCAATTCGAGAGGATGAAACATTTCAAGAGGAGAACTGGGTCAGTATTTTTAATGGTCATGGATTAACCCCTGAGTGTTATAGTCCTTTGGTGGATAACATGAATGAAGAAGAAATGATAAAAAACTTTCAAAGTATACTGAGAATGATTAAAGAACGAATTCATTCATCACCATTACTTTAAAATTTAAATTTCCTTTCAAGTGAGACGATTTTGATGTTGAAAAAATATTTATTCTTGGTCGCATCGGTTATTCCGATGATAGCTTTTGCCGATACCTACAATCTGAACTCTCCCAATGGCCGACTTGCTGTTTCGCTGCAGAATAGCGATAAGGGTTTAAGTTACAGCATTAACCTTGATAATAAACCTATTCTCGCTGAATCAGCGCTTGGGTTAGTTATTGATGATGTTCCCATTGGCGACAACAAAATGAATTTCCTGGGAGAAACACGAAGCGAAGTAAGGGATTCTTTTGAGTTATTTGCCGGGCGCACAAAAAATAATAAAGATTTCTATAATACCGGTTTGTTTCAGTTTTCTGCCGCAAGCGAAACGCAACATAAATTAAATGTGGCAATCAGGGTTTATGACGAAGGTGTTGCCATTCGGTACATATTGCCTAACCAGCCGAGTTTGAAAAACTTCACCATCCAAAACGAATTGACTCGTTTTTCATTTGCTAAAGATTACACCTGCTATGGCTTAAATCTGGGTAAATTTGCCAATAGCCACGAAGGCGAATTCGATCCCATAAAGTCATCATTAATTCGTGAACACAACCTTTACGATAATCCGTTGGTATGCAAAACCGGAATAGGGCAAGGTGTTTTTGCGCTGGCGGAATCTGATGTTCGCGATTATCCCGGCAGTTGGTTTATGGGGCGCGGCGATGGCGGTTGGGGCGTTGATATCAAACTGACGCCGCGTTTCGATGCGCGCCCGGACGGTCTTGAAAAAGCAGCCGTGCGCGCAACTATGTCGGCTGCCGGTGTGCAGTCGCCTTGGCGAGTAATAATGCTGGGCGATACCCCCGGCAGTTTGACGGAATCGTCTTTAATTGCTGCACTCGGTGCGCCTTCTGAAGTTAAAGACACCAGTTGGATCAAGCCAGGTAAGGTGGCCTGGGATTGGTGGAACGATAATCAGGTGGTGTTGGAAAATACCAAGGTCAAACCGGGCATGAATACCGAGACTTATAAAGCCTATATCGATTTTGCAGCAACGCTTGGGCTTGAATATATTCTTATCGATTCCGGTTGGCACGAAGGTGCCGCTTGGACCAATTCCCCCGGTGCAAATTTGGTTAAACCTATTCCCGCGATGGATATGCCGGAGATTTTCCGTTACGCCAAAAGTAAAAATGTCGGTGTGTGGCTGTGGGTTCAATGGCAACAGCTTGATTGGCAAATGGAAGAGGCACTGAGCACTTACAACAAGTGGGGTGTTAAAGGTATTAAGGTTGATTTCATGGATCGCTCCGATCAGGAAATGGTTGCCTATTACCACAAGCTGCTGCAAATGACGGCCAAATATAAAATCATGGTCAATCTGCACGGCGCCTATCCACCTAATGGGTTGGTGAGAACCTATCCGCATTTTCTAACCCAGGAAGGTGTAATGGGAGCGGAATACAACAAATGGAGTGCGCGTGTCACGGCGACACATAACGTTACACTTCCGTTCACCCGGATGATTCTTGGCCCAATTGATTACACGCCGGGCGGTTTCCGCCACACCACGCCGGAGGCGTTTCCACAACTTCGTCGCAATACCTTGCCCTACGTAAAAACAACCCGTGGACATGGCTTGGCAATGTTTGTGGTGTATGATAGCCCCTTACAAATGCTGGCTGATTCCCCGATTACTTACAGCAAAACGGACGGTAAATGGCCGCAACCCGAAAGCGAATGGGCCGATGGACTGACGTTTATAAAAGATGTGCCGGTCACTTGGGATGAAACCAAAATTATTCAAGGTGACATTGGCGAGTACATTGTTTCTGCCCGTCGTAAAGGAAATGATTGGTACATAGGAGCCATGACCAATGAAACCGCGCGCAAGCTGAAGGTGCCACTGAATTTCCTGGGCGAGGGGCGCTATTCGGCAGTCATTTGGGAGGATGGAAAATCACCTTCGGCGGTTGTTAAAAAAGAGTTCAGTTCCCGCACGCAAAAACACAGCCTCACATTGTCCCTGGCTCCTTCAGGAGGTGCGGTAGTTCAATTAAAAAGGCAGTAGTGCCTTTCACCCAGCCACAGTTGTCACCTTAGGTGACGGCTGTGGCTTGTCTTGGAAAAAATTGGCGTCTCTTTATTCCCAACCTATAATTAGCTCAATCCAATGTGGGCTATGCGTGTCATTCGCGTTGAGGTGGGTTGGGTTTAGAACGGTATAGATTAGTATATTTTTCTATATGACATTTTGGCTTAAAACTAAATTCATATAAGATAAAATATATTCTTTGTCTGAATACCATCCCCCCCGGCTCTTCATCTATGAATAATTTTAATAAAAAAGCAGACGGTGCTTGTACTCTGTTTGGTAAGCTTCTCGCAGAGGTGAAACGTGGCAAGCAATAAATGGTTCCAATCAAAAATTTTATCGTTTTATGTTGTGCTGTTATCAATCAGCGTGATTGGTTTTTTTATTTGTTCAAAATATTCTCATTCAACGGTAGCAATTTTTCCGGAAAAAGATTCCCCTTATGAATGGTCATTAACGTCATGGAATGATGAGCATTCAATAATCTCTCATGAAAAAAATAGCTCTTCGATGATTGCAAAATTCACCCTGTCAAAAAAGTCCCAATGGTTTGGGGCGGGAATCTCTATCAATTTCGACCAAAATTCCGGACGCGTCATAGATCTATCTGAATTCACCACGGCGAGAGTGCTATTAAAGTGTTCTCCAGCGAATACCTTGTATTTTGGTATGTCGATGCACGACGAGAAAGTTACTGAAAAGGGAGTTCCACTTACCTACAGGAATGCAGGGGCGCATATAAATTGTGACAGCGAATGGAATGAGGTAGAGGTTAAGCTGAATTCTCTGGAAGTGCCTGTCTGGTGGTTGCATAGATTTGGTTTTAAAGCATCTGAGAAGGCCTACAATTTAGCCAAGGTGATCAGAATCTACCTTGAGGCATCCTATGAAAGCCCTGTGGATATCGAATCCAAACTCTATGTTTCGCGTATAGCGTTTACGGGTAGAAAAGAAGGGGTATTACTTAATTTCACCTTGATTATGCTGTCAGTATGGGTCGTCAGTGCCGCCTGGATTATTAAATCGCATTTAAAAACCAAACCGTTGGAACAGGATGTCACGCCGCCGCTGCAATATGAGCCACTTGATTTTAATCCGGCAAGAGAAAGGGATAAGCAGGCGATCTTTGAATATATCGCCAAAAATTTTGCTAACCCGGAGATCGATATTGAAGCGGTAACCAAGGCCGCCGGTGTCAGCCGCACCAAGGTGAATGATATTTTGAAGGCGGAATTTGGCACCACTTTTACTAACCACATTAACAAACTGCGGTTAATCGAAGCCTCGCGATTATTAGCTGAAAAACCCGACGCTCATATCACCGAGATTGCATATCTGGTAGGGTTTAAAAACATCTCTTATTTTAACAAGCTATTTAAAGAACAGTTTGGCTCAACCCCCAAAGAAGTCAGAGGCAAGGCCTCAAGAAACACTTAGCTGCGTTGTTTTTTCCGCTTTATGTAATAGCCCCTGCAAAAAAAATGGCAATGCCTATCGGCCGTTTTGTTAACCTGAATTTACGGGTTAATTGACGGCATTGCGTTGCTTTTATCTACTCGGCTAACGCTATTTTTTTTGAATAAGATTATTCATTTTTCCAGTAACAATAGATTCAATAAAAATAACACAATCCGTTTTTTTGAAAAAATCCGTGCTTTTTTCGCTTAAATATCAAGGTTGACTGCAGTAGAGTCGCTGGTTGATTCAGTCATTACATCATTTTTTTCTGACAACAGTGACTCCTATTAGCCTTTGTAGCCAGGGTTTTCTATGAAGAATAAATTTATTAGCACATTGACACTCGTCTCCACTGTTCTGTGTACATCATTGTGTGCATCGCTATATGCATCAGCGACTTTTGCTAATAACCATGCGCCCTCTACCACAGTGCCTTTTACCTCTGAAACCCTGGAGAAATACGCGGCACCGGATTGGTTTAAAGACGCCAAATTAGGTATTTGGTCGCACTGGGGGCCGCAGGCAGTTCCCCGGATTGGCGATTGGTATGCACGTTTTATGTATGTGCCTGGCACACCTCAGTACGAACATCACGTTAAGCATTATGGTCATCCGTCCAAAGTGGGTTACAAAGATATAATTCCACTTTGGAAAGCAGAAAAATTTGAGCCAGATGCGTTGATGAAGCTTTATAAGGAGGCAGGTGCAAAATATTTTGTGAGCATGGCAGTGCATCACGACAATTTTGATTTATGGAATTCCAAACACCACAAGTGGAATGCTGTGAACATGGGCCCCAAAAGGGACATAGTGGGCGACTGGAAAAAAGCGGCGCAAAAACAAGGCTTGCGTTTTGGTGTTTCAGAGCACTTGGGTGCCAGTTACAGTTGGTTCGCGCCAAGCCACGGTTATGATCAATTCTGGCCCTTGAATGGTGTTGGTTATGATGGTGAAAATCCAGAATATGCCGATTTGTATCACACCGGTAAAGACAAGCCTTATCGCGATGCCAGAACCTGGTATACCGATAATCCTGAATCACAAAAGAACTGGTTATTAAGGGTTACTGATCTTATTGATCAATATAATCCAGATCTGCTCTATACCGATGGGGGAATTCCTTTCGGCGAAGTAGGGCGCTCATTAGTCGCTGATTATTACAATAAAAATATCAAAAACAACGGTGGCCGTTTGGAGGCCGTTTATAACCATAAAAATATCGGCTCGGGTGAATTCATTTTAAAAGCGGGCGTTCAAGACATAGAGCGCGGTGTAATGGAAGGAATTAGTCCTTACCCCTGGCAGACAGATACATCCAATGGTGATTGGTTCTATAACGATAACTATGGCTACAAAAGCAGTGGTCAGGTTATTCACATGCTGACTGATATTGTCAGTAAAAATGGCAACCTATTGCTCAATATCGTGCAGTACCCGGATGGAAGCCTGCCGCCGGAATCTAAACGTTTGCTAAAAGAAATGGCAGCCTGGATTAAAGTGAATGGTGAGGCGATTTATGCAACCCGCCCCTGGAAAATATTCGGCGAAGGGCCAACCGCTGCCGCTGCCGGGCATTTTAAAGAAGAGGACAATTACACTGCCCAGGACATTCGTTTTACCACCAAAAATGATGTGCTTTACGCAACCACGCTTGCAGAACCCGCCGGGCAAATAAAAGTTCTCTCCCTTGGGAAAAACAGCAAACTGCTGGATAAGAAAATTAAAGATGTCCGTTTGCTTGGCTACAGTAAAAAACTTGAATGGCGTCAGGAAGCAGATCATTTATTGGTGGTACTTCCTGAAAAAATGCCTACGCCTTTTGGTTCGAGCTTAAAAATTAGCTTTTAGTTAAACCTGAATTTTAAGAATAACCTTATGTTTGACCGTTTGGGCCTGCCAGAACCTTTGGTGGGCCCTTTTTTTAGTAACAACTTTTATAAAAATTCTAATAATAATTTTTAGTTGTAGTTATTTTGGCTAGTTTTTAATTCTGTTTTTTGTCCCTGCGGTAGGATCCACCTGTCGTTTATTGTGTAAGCGACTGGATCGATTTTCTCCCTTTTGCACGGAAGCCTTTTTTCAGGTGTAGTTTGGTTAGCTATGAGGCATTAGCTCGCTGAACTACGCCTGCTTTTTATCATGGTTTTCGGTAATCCCACTATCGGTTTGCGTTACTCAATCCAAGGTTGCACATAATGAAAATGCTACAGCGAATAATTATTTCACTATCAGTATTTGCCATCTTTACCTTTTTTACCCACAGCCACGCCCAAAACTATCAATGGGATGCCGTTGCCATGGGCGGTGGTGGTTTTGTGAATGCCGTTATCCCCAGTAAAACAGAGCAGGGTTTGTTTTATGCGCGTACCGATGTGGGCGGCGCCTACCGTTGGGATAAAAACCAATCGCGGTGGATAGCCTTAACCGATTGGGTTTCGCAGGATCAAGTTGGCTACCTGGGTGTGGAGTCCCTTGCGCTTGATCCCAAGGACTCGGCAAAGGTGTATATGCTTGTTGGTATTTCTTATTTTAATAATGGAAGATCTGCGATTCTGAAATCCGATGATTATGGTAATACATTCAAAGTTGTAGATATTTCCAATCAATTCAAAGCCCACGGTAATGGCATGGGCAGGCAAACTGGTGAAAAACTCGTTGTCGATCCTATTAATAGCAATGTTTTATACACTGGTACACGTTGGAACGGTTTATTTAAATCGACTAACGGGGGCGATAGCTGGACTCGTTTAAGCAGCTTGAATGTTACGACCACGCCCAACGAAAATGGAATCAGTTTTGTTGCGCTTGACCCTTCCAGTGAACAAGCCGGCGCTGCAAAAAATATATTTGTAGGTGTTTCCCGTTTTCCATCGGTTGGCGCCAATTTTTATCGCTCCAGTGATGCCGGCCAAACCTTTACCGCCATTAGTGGTGGCCCTGCAGATTTAATGCCTATGCGCGCTATATTTGATGCGCGCGGCGATTTGTTAATTACCTATGCCAACGGTGCTGGCCCCCATGGACACAATTCCCAACCCGAACCCATGGATAAGGGACAGGTCTGGAAATACTCGCCGGCTACCAACAGCTGGAGCAATATTACTCCCGCCAATTTTTCGCGCGCGTTTAGTGGAATTTCTGTAGATCCAAATGATGCAGACCACATCATCGTATCCAGCTGCAACACCTACATGTATCAATATGACTTTAATGGTCAATCTGCCTGGGGTGATCAAATATTTTCGACGCGCGATGGCGGTAAAAACTGGACGAATTTAATTGCCAAGGGTTTGTCACTCGATACCCAAGGAATTGATTGGATCTCGGGTCACTCTATTCATTGGGCGGGTTCGTTGGAGTTTGATCCCTTCGATACAAAAAATATTTACGTCACCTCTGGCAATGGCATTTTTAAAACACAGGATACAGATGCGTCTCCAATAGTCTGGTCTTTCTGGGTGAAAGGCATTGAAGAAACGGTACCGCTGGGTTTAGTAAGTATTCCGAATGGCCCGGCCGTTTCTGTTATTGGCGATTACGACGGTTTTGTGCATACCGATGTCACCCAATTCGCTCCCGGCCATAAACCGCGCATGGGAACTTCAACCAGTATTACTGTTGCGTCCAATGATCCGCGTTTGATGGTGCGGGTGGGTAATTCGCTTTACTACTCAACAGATACAGCAGCGACCTGGAGCCAGCTCAACTTTTCAAATGGTGTTCGCGGTCACGCTGCACTCAATGCCGATGGTACTACGCTGGTTTACAGCCCCGATTCCACCACGGATAACAAAGACATAGTAACGAGTTATTACACAAAAAATTGGGGCCAAACCTGGAATGTTGTGCAGGGCTTGTCCATGTCTGATGCCAGGGTTATTGCAGATACCGTTAACAGTCAAAAAATGTATGCACTCAACGGCAATAAAATGTTGGTGAGTCTTGATGCGGGCGCATCCTTTCAACAAATGGGAAGCCTGCCTTCGTCAAACGGTTCAAAAGTTATTCGCGCGGTGCCGGGCATTGAGGGTGGCCTGTGGGTAGCCTTAGGTAATAATGGTTTGGCCAAGTCTTCTGATTCCGGTGCAAACTTCACTCTTGTTAACGGCGTTACGGCAGCGCAGGCGGTAGGTTTTGGAAAGGCCGCTGCAGGCGCAAATTTCCCCACCATTTTTATTTGGGGAACTATCAATAATGTTACCGGTATATTCCGCTCTACAGACAGCGGCTCCAGTTGGGAAAGAATTAATGATTCTGCGCACCAATTTGGCGGCCCTGGTAATGGCAATTTTATTCTGGGCGATATGAACACCTTTGGCACTGTGTACATGAGTACTGCGGGTAGGGGAATTATTTATGGAAAATTATCAGCCGATGGTTCCAGTGATAATTCCAGTATTTCATCGTCAACAAGTAACACAAGTTCATCGTCCAGTTCTCTGGTAACCAGTTCGTCCAGCGCAATGGATTCAAGCGCATCCAGCTCAAGTGCTGTGGTGAGTTCGTCGATTTCTTCTGCCAACACAAGCTCGGCGCCTGCTACTAATTCCGGTTCTGGCGGCGGTTCGCTGGGCGGGTATTTTTTATTGTTACTGGTAGGTTTGGCTTTATTAAACGGATGCGGAGACAAAGGTGGTGCCAGCTCTACGGGAGCTTCAAGTTCCAGTTCAAATGCTGCGGTGATGAGCAGTGTATCGACTAGCGCGGCAAATATTTCTTCTGCCTCAGCATCCAGCCAGCCGTTGGCGGCAAACTGCGATTTTCCCCGCGAATTTTCCTGGGATTCATCCGGGCCATTGATTGTTCCTCAGTCGGCTGATCATGCTTCCATCAAAGATCCAACGATTGTTTTTTACAACAACAAATACCATGTCTTTGCCACCGTATGGGACAGCAATCGCAAAGGCTGGGGTTCGGTATATTTGAACTTTAATGATTTCTCCAGCGCCGGTTCTGCGACCCAAATATCAATGGAGAATAAACCGACAGGCAGCGCAGTCGCGCCACAAGTTTTCTTTTTTCGCCCACACAATAAGTGGTATCTCATTTATCAGTGGGGGGCAAAATATTCCACTAATACCGACATCAGTAATCCAGACACTTGGACAAGGCCACAGCCACTGTTGGCTAACGGCTTGAATATTGGCCTTGATTATTGGGTTATTTGTGATGATGCCAACTGCCATTTATTTTTCTCCGGTGACGATGGCAATCTCTATCGCTCAAAAACACCTATCGATAATTTTCCTAATTTCTCTGGGTATGAAATTGTGATGTCGGACGAAGTGGGAAAATTATTTGAAGCGAGCAACGTGTACAAAGTAGAGGGCAAAGACTTGTATTTGCTGTTAGTGGAAGCCTATGGCCCACGCTACTTTAGATCCTGGACTGCAACCAGTTTGGATGGTCCATGGACTCCTTTGGCAGATAGCCAATCATCACCTTTTGCAGGCGAAGCTAACGTGAGTTTTGCGGGGGAAAAGTGGACCCGTGATATCAGCCACGGCGAAATGATTCGTTCCGGTTACGATGAAACACTCACCATTAACCCCTGCAATATGCAATTTCTTTATCAAGGTGTAGACCCAGCCTCAACCGCGACTTACACAGATTTGCCGTACCGCTTGGGCCTAATCAAACAAACCAGTGACCGCTAAGCAAGCCCGGTGCGGTCTAACCAATAATTACAGGTGTTTTATGAGTCGATCAAAACTAGGCATGTATCTATGCTTGGCAATCTCTGGTGGAATGCTAATCAGTTGTGGCGGTGGTTCTTCTGGCTCATCACCTTCCGGTTCTGCTCCATCCAGCCTTTCGCCATCCAGTTTTTCACTGTCTAGCGTCTCGGTATCCAGTGCGCTGCTTTCAAGCAGCAGTTCGATGATTAGTTCGGACGTAGTTTCTTCCTCAATCTCCAGCAGCTCAATTTCAAGCACTTCCGAATCCAGTCATTCAAGTGTTGCCTCTGCTTCGCTGCCTACTGCCTGGACCAATGTGAAATACGGTGGCGGTGGTTATGTACCCGGTTTGGTATTCCACCCAACCACACCTGACCTGCTTTATTCCCGTACCGATATTGGCGGCTCCTATCGCTGGAATGCATCGGCCAATACCTGGGTGCCACTGACCGATGGTTTTGGAATAAGGGATTCTTCCCATCAAGGTGCTGAAAGTATTGCGCTCGACCCAACCGATGACCAACGTGTGTACATGAGTACCGGTGTCACTGTGAGCTTGTCTGACCTTGGGCGTTTGTATATCTCTACAGATCGTGGCGACAACTGGCAGTACGTCACTTTGCCGTTCCCCGTCGGTTCCAACAATCGGGGTCGTGCGATTGGCGAGCGCCTGATGGTTGACCCGAATAACCCGTCCATTTTGTTCTATGGTTCACGCACTGCCGGTTTGTGGAAGAGCACTGACCGCGGCCAAAACTGGCAGCAGGTGCAGTCTTTAGCCGCGTTGGTTATGAATCAATCCCAGATTGACAACAATCCGGGTGGCACTCCAATTGGTGTGCAACAAATCATTTTTGATACATCCACCAGTGGCAGCGGCAGTGCCACCCAAACCGTTTATACCGCTATTGCGCCGGATTATGTCGCCGCCGCTGGTCTGAGCCATAGCGTGTACAAGTCAACCAACGGCGGGGCAAGCTGGACTGGCGTCAATACGCCACTGCAGGGGTATCACATACCGCATTGGGTACGTGCGCAAGATGGAATCATGTACGTCGCCTTTACCCAGGGAGCAGGCCCCGGCGCCGAGGGTTCAGCGTCGCTTTACAAGTTTGATGGCACTGACTGGACGCTGCTCAAACGCTATGAAAAGACTGAGTGGACCAGCTTTGGTATGGGTGGTGTTGCGGTTTATGGCGCGGGTTCATCCACCCGTATCGTGCTGGGCATTACCAACTCCTGGGGTGATTGGGAGGGTAAACCCACCGTACAAATCTCTGATGATGCGGGCCTTAACTGGCGCGAAATAGGCTCATCGGCTCCGCGCATTCCGGCAAACCGGGACTTCACCGGCTGGCTGGATGACATAGAGATTAACCCGTCCAATCCTGAGCATGTTTTGGTGGTACACGGTGGAGGTATATGGGAAACCAAAAATGCCTCTGCCACCAAACCCACCTGGAATGAAATGGTGAACGGTATTGAAGAGACAGCAACACTATCACTCATGACGCCACCACCAGGCGCCTCCTACAGTTTGTTAAATAGCTCCGGCGATATTGGCGTGCATGTGCACACAGATTTGTTGGCAACACCAACACGCAATACCGGTCATGTGTTTGCCAACGGCATCAGTACCGATATGGCATGGGAGAATCCCTCCTACATTGTTGCCATCGGTAGTGCACATTGGGGCGGCGAAAACAAAGGCGCGCTTTACTCCACAGACTCAGGCGCAAGCTGGACTGCGTTTGCCACACTTCACCCGGCAGGCCTTACCAACCAGAGCGATTCATCAAGCCTGGCGGTATTAAAAACCAATCATGTGATTTGGGCGCCCAACAATGCTGTGCCTGCCTACACCACCAATAACGGTGCCAGTTGGACTTACTCCAACCTGCCAGCCCTGCCGGACGGTTGGGGGCGCGCTTACCGTTTGGCGGCAGATCGCAAAAATGCCAATAAGGTGTATGCCTACGATTCCGGTGGCGGCTGGTGGGTGACTCAACCCGGCCCAAGGTTCTTCACCTCAACCGATGGTGGTAGCACCTTTACTGCCAGCACCCAGTTTTCCAGCCTTCAACCTCGTTCCGAGTTCTTTGGCACTGCGTCCATGGCGGTGAACCCTTACAGCGAAGGTCATATTTGGTTGGTGGATGGCCACAGTATTTACCGTTCATTCGATTCGGGTGCTAGCTGGACCAAATTAACGGCGGCTGCTTCCGTCTGGGGAGCAAATACCAATATCCCTGAAGTTTATGGTGCAACCTCAATCGCCCTTGGTAAAGCACCCGCCGGGTCAAGTTACTCGGCCTGGGTTTACGTTATAGGTGTGATTGATGGCGTATGGGGAATGTACCGCTCGGAAGATGGCGGCAATAGCTGGAAGCGGATCAACGATGATAAGCATCAGTTTGCCGGTATGGGTAAATTGGCAGCAGATCATAATGTCGTTGGGCGAGTATTTTTCAGTGGTAATGGTCGCGGCATTTTTTTCACGCATTAATTAATTATTTGACCGGTGTTCGCCCTTAGTGTGGACACCGGTCGATACATTTTAATAATGCATTGCTTTAAAAAAATTGCTTCGGAAAAAATCTCAATCAATTTTTAGCGCTTTGCAAAATAAGAAAAACAATAAATTTTATTGTTATAAATAAATGATGGTAATTATTTTTAATTTATTGCTAATGGCCGCTTTGAATTGTGGGTTAACTTCAAAATGCCTGCATCTATTTCTAATAAAGACAGCAGGTATATCACCATGAGCATCGGGAAGCGCGGTAGGCGTGAATAAGAGTTCTTACAGAAAAATAACAATAACTGTATCTCTCCAGCTCATGGGTATTAATCCCACTACACCTTCTCGGAGGCTACATGCGGTTCATCAGTAAACTTTCTCTTTTTTGTATTTTTTTCACTTCTATACCCATCACTTTTGCCCAGAGTAATTGTGGCAGCGGCGGTGGCACTACTGTGTGCCTTGCGGCGACCGGATCAACAAACAGTATTGATCTCAACTGGACGGTGAACGGTGCTGTCAGTCGGCTTGAGGTATACAGAGACACAGACAGTAACCCGGCAGGAAGAACAAGAATTGCCGTACCCAACAGAACAGCACTCAGTTATTCCGACACATCAGCCGTGGCAGGAACCCAGTATTGGTATTGGATTAAATTTACCGCCAATAGTGGCCAGTACAATTCTGGCGCAGCGACAGCAACACGCACTGCTGTTGTAAGTTGCCCAACGCCCAACATAGTTCCTTACATACAAGTAGGCGGAACCTGGAGCCAAACTGGTTCTGCGATTGTTGCCTCCGGCGCCGCGCTGATGTTAGGGCCTCAAGCCATTGCTGGTGGTGCTTGGGCAAACGGCAGCTGGAGTTGGAGTGGGTGCGGCACCAGCGGCAATTCACGCGAGCAGTCTTTGGCTCCAACGGCAAGTTGTAACGCATCTGCCGTATTCACCGATACCTGCGGTCAAACAGCCAGTTACAATTTCGCAATTACAACAACGACCGCCTGGACCAATGTGAAATACGGTGGCGGTGGTTATGTTCCCGGTTTGGTATTCCACCCGACTACTCCCGACCTTCTCTATGCGCGCACCGATATCGGCGGCTCCTATCGCCTGAATGCCTCAACAAATACCTGGGTACCCTTGACCGATGGTTTTGGCGTGAAGGACGGTTCGCATCAGGGGGCAGAAAGTATCGCCCTTGATCCAACCGACGACAGACGCGTGTACATGACTACCGGCGTCACCGTGAACCTGTCTGACCTTGGCCGTTTGTATATTTCTACGGATCGCGGTGATAACTGGCAGTACATCACTCTGCCGTTCCCCGTGGGTTCCAACAACCAGGGCCGCGCGATTGGTGAGCGCCTGATGGTTGACCCCAATAACCCGGCCATTTTGTTCTACGGCTCACGTACAGCCGGTTTGTGGAAGAGTTCTGATCGCGGCCAAAACTGGCAGCAGGTGCAGTCTTTAGCCTCGTTGATCATGAACCAGTCCCAGATCGACAACACGTCGGGCGGCACTCCCATTGGTGTACAGCAAGTCATATTTGATACCGGCACAACCGGCAGCGGCAGTGCGACTCAAACTATTTATACCGCCATTGCGCCTGACTATGCCGCGCTCGCTGGTTTGAGCCACAGTGTGTACAAGTCAACTAATGGCGGCGCAAGTTGGACTGGTATAAACACCCCTCTACAGGGCTACCACATCCCACACTGGGTGCGCGCCCAAGACGGCATGATGTACGTGGTCTTTACCAAAACCACCGGCCCGGGTGCAGACGGCCCTGCGACACTTTACAAATTTGACGGCACCAACTGGACCCCACTTAAGAGCTATACGCAGACCGAATGGACCAACTATGGCATAGGCGGTGTTGCGGTTTCTGGCACAGGTTCTTCCACCCGAATTGTGCTGGGTATCACCAATTCCTGGGGCGATTGGGAAGGTAAACCCACCGTACAAATCTCCGATGACGCAGGCCTTAACTGGCGTGAGATCGGCTCGGCTACGCCGCGTATTCCCGCTAATGAGGGCTTCACCGGCTGGTTGGACGATATCGAGATTAACCCAGGCAACCCTGAACACATTCTGGTGGTACACGGCGGCGGCGTATGGGAAACCAAAAATGCCTCCGCAACCAAACCCACCTGGAATGAAAAAGTGAATGGCATTGAAGAGGTTGCAACCCTTGCGCTGATGACTCCTCCGGCCGGCGCGTCTTACAGCTTGTTAAACAGCTCGGGCGACGTAGGCACCCTGGTTCATACTGACTTCTCCGTTAAACCAACTCGCAATACCGGTTCAAACTTCAAGAATGGCTTGGCGATTGATATGGCTTGGGAAAACCCGGCTTATATTGCCACCATTGGCAGCGCCCATTGGGGTGGTGCGAATCCCGGCGCGTTTTATTCAACTGATTCAGGCGCGACCTGGAATACCTTCCCAACACTGCATCCCCAAGGGCTGACTAACCAACAGGATTTTTCCAGCCTGGCGGTGATGAAAGCCAATCATCTGATTTGGGCGCCTAGCAATGCAGTGCCTGCCTACACCACTAACAACGGTGCCAGTTGGACTTACTCCAATTTGCCAGCCCTGCCAGAGGGATGGGGTCGTAGTTATCGGGTAGTGGCAGATCGCAAAAACTCTAACAAGGTCTATGCCTACGATTCCGGTGGTGGTTGGTGGGGCCCAGCGCCCAAGTTCTTCACCTCAACTAATGGTGGCAGCACTTTCACGGCCAGTAGCCAGTTCGCCAGCCTCAATGCTCGCCCCGAGTTTTTTGGTACGGCATCCATGGCGGTGAACCCATACACAGAAGGGCATATCTGGCTGGTGGACGGCCATAGCATTTACCGCTCATTTGATTCAGGCACTAGCTGGACCAAATTAACTGCGGCTGCCTCCATCTGGGGTTCCAATACCAATTCGCCGGAAGTGTATGGCGCAACCTCCATTGCCTTGGGTAAAGCACCCGCAGGTTCAAGCTACTCGGCGTGGATTTATGTCATTGGTGTCATTGATGGTGTCTGGGGCCTGCATCGTTCAGAAGACGGTGGTAATAGCTGGAAACGAATCAACGACGACAAGCACCAGTATGCCGGTATGGGTACTTTGGCGGCAGATCACAATGTGGTTGGCCGTGTGTTCTTCAGCGGCAATGGTCGCGGTGTTTTTTTCACTAACTAAATAAATGGTTCCTACCTGTGTTCACACTTGTGGTGAGCATAGGTAGGAATTTTTCAACCAAAAGGAGCGTCACAGTTACTTATGCAACATCTTTATCAGAACAAAAACAGCAAACCACACATGAAAAATATCAAGCAGCTAGGCAGCGCTTTTTTGTTCGCCAGCTTCGCGCTATCAATAAGTGCAAGCGCGGCGGACGTCATATCCATTTATAAAGATAAGCCGCTTAAAGATTCACAAATATTGTTGGAAAGTTCAGGCCAGCAACTGAAATTTAATGGCACTACTTTGGTTACGCCAAAAGGTGATGTCCAGTTACAAACCAGTAGTAAAAAAAAGGCATCTGATGCCCTGAGATTCAGCTGGAAAGATACCTGGTACTCCAGCATGACACTGAACGCAGCAACTCCGTTGGATTTATCGGGAATGATGAAAGACGGTGTGTTGGCTCTGGATGTAAAAATCGATGAACTCGATAAGGGCGGTATTTCTTTTAAAATGAAATGCAAATCCGATAACTGTAATCGCGTGGTACCTTTTACCATGGCGGCGCGCGAGTTGCGTGGTAAAGGGTGGAGCAAAGCTTACGTGCCGCTGAATTGTTTTGTGCAAGATAATGACGACTTTAGTGCAACCACAACACCTTTTGCCCTGGATGTAGGCGGGCAGGGTGGTGTATCCATTGCCAATGTAGAATTACTGGCCAAAGCGCCAAAAAAAGTGGCGTTGCTTGAATGCCCTGATTACAAAACCGCGTCAACCACTCCCGACATGTTAAATGAGTGGTGGTCTATTGATTGGTGGTTGCCGCGCCATGAACAAAAACGATTGGAAGCCAAAACCATTGCCGAGAAAGGTAGAAAAATAGATTTATTATTTATTGGTGACTCCATTACTCAAGGTTGGGAGGGCGATGGCGCACCTGTTTGGCAAAAACATTACGCCAATAGAAATGCGTTTGCGATTGGCTTCGGCGGCGACCGCACAGAAAATGTATTGTGGCGCTTACAGCATGGTGCGGTAGAAAATATGTCGCCCAAGGTTGTGGTGCTGATGATTGGCACCAACAACACCGGCCATCGCTATGAAAATCCAATCTATACCGCTGCGGGCATAAAAAAAATATTGGAAGAATTACAAACACGCCTGCCCAATTCCAAAGTGCTCATGCTCGCCATTTTCCCGCGCGATGAGCAGCCCAATGGCGGCTTGCGCCTGATCAATAAAGGCGTGAATGCGATTATCAAAGACTACGCTGACAACAAACGCGTATTTTTCGCCGATATTAATTCCGTTTTCTTAACCAAAGACGGCCTGCTGTCAAAAGAGATAATGCCTGATTTACTACACCCCAATGAAAAAGGTTACCAGCTCTGGGTGGAGGCCCTGGAACCCCATTTACAAACACTGATGAAATAATTGCTTTTGCGGCGCTCTTTGGGCGCCGTTTTTTATGTTTTAGAAAGGGTATCTGCACTATCCAGGAGAGAGTGGTATGAGTGATGCTGATTGCGTTGGTCAGGAAGTAAGGGTTTCGACTTTTATTAAAAAAGTGTTTCAAGTTATTTTGATTGGTTTTTTGGCAACCACTTCGGTTTGCCATGCCAAAGAACTGGCAATTACTTTTGATGATGCACCTACACCTGACTCGGCTTTAATGGCAGGTCATGAACGCACACAGAAAATAATTGCCACTTTGCAAAAGGCAAAAGTGCCAGATGCATTGTTTTTTGTGCAAGCCGATAGGTTGAACAAAACCACCCAATCGCGCTTGGATCAATACGCAGCAGCTGGTTTTCATATCGCAAACCACAGTTATAGCCATCAATCAGCAAGTGCATTAGGCAAGGACAATTATATAGCGGATGTTAAAAGCGCTCACTTGCTGCTCAAAAACCAAAAGAACTTTTTGCCTTTCCACCGTTTTCCCTATCTGGATTGTGGCAAGGGCAAATCCTCCATTCTGGCAATCAGAGATTCCCTGGCTGAATTGGGCTACAAAGACGGTTATATAACCATCGCCCACTATGATTGGCATATAAGCAATTTGCTCGCGAGCGCCGCAGAAAATAAAAAAAATATAAATTATGAAAAAGCCAAACAGTTTTATGTAAATACCTTGTTCAGCGCTATTGAGTTTTACGACCAGGTTGCCATAAAAACCTTGGGCAAATCACCAAAACATGTGTTGCTTTTGCATGAAAATGACGCGGCAGCGTTATTTTTAGGGGATTTAATTGCGCACTTGCGCAGTAAAGGGTGGAATATTATTACTCCGCAACAGGCCTATGAAGATCCTATATCCCGGGATCTTAGTAATATTGCCTATCACCACCAAAATCGGGTGGCTGCCATAGCACGCAAATCGGGTGTTCCAGAATATAAGTTGTATCACGAGTCAGAAAATGTGGCGTACCTGGACGCTGCATTTGAAGCGGCTGGTATTATTTTTTGAATTCCGAACACAGGTGGGTGATGTGCCTTCCTGCGAAGCTCTGCCAGCTTCCTTGTTTGTCGCTTAAATCATTTTAATCTTTCTTTGCATACGTATTCACGATGATTTTAAATTTGAATACGTATGTATTTCTTTGCCTATTTTAAGGCCCGCCTATTTAATCCGGCCCAATAATAATTTGGTTACGGATGAAGTCTTGTGAAAAAAAACCTCGTTTATTTTCTATTTTTTTCTTTTGGTGCAGTCGTATTCTGGGCTTGTAATGCGTATTTCTTGATAGATTCTGCGCCATTTCCTGTGGCGGCTAAAGATCTTGGTAGTTGCCCGGAAAAAATAGGTGTAGCACAGCTTGAAAATGAAAACCGTGAGTTAAAAGATCAAGTCGCACACCTTAATGCACTACTAAAAAATAAAGAAAACTCTTCAGGTACGGAAAAATCCGTAACTGAAAAAATGATAAGTGCCGATCAAAATCACAGCGATTTAGCAAGGCTTTATGGGCAAGTGACAAGTATGGATTCACTGAATGCTTATCTAAATCGAATTCGTGATCAGAATCTTTCTTTGCACAAAGAATTGGAAAATAGTTTTTCTACAGAAGCAGTTGATTACGAATGGGCGCATGACTATGAGCAAAAAATCAGGTTGTTGATTGAGCAAAATGCACCATTTGGTGATGCTGGATATGTATCCGTTTTATGCAAGACACATCGCTGTCAAATAAAAGCCATTGTGGGCAACAGCGATGAAGCAAATGGTTTTGTGGAGGCGTTTGCCGGGCTTGTTAATAAAAATGATCTAGGTGTTAACCCGGTTCCAGTGCTGTCAGCGGTTGATTCTGCTCATAGTGAATTAAATCTGTATATCACCAAAGATATTCATTTTAAGGCATATGAATAATTTCAGGAGGAAAGTTCTATGCACAGATAACCCCTGTCTATGCATTTATTTGCCATGGATGGCGTTGGGGAAATTAAATCAACTTATAAATGTTATGTAAGGATATAGTATGAGAACTCGTATTTCAGCGTTAGTCGGTATAGGGCTTTTTTCACTGTTGCCGATGATGTCCCACGCTAATACCGTGGTGGCTGGTTATGGTATACCACCAGTCAGCGGCAGTTGCACCTGGCAACTGACATCATCTTCAGGTGGCGGCGGCGCCCCACAATTTTATACGTTAAATTGCGGCAGCACTTTGAATGTTGTGGGAATGATGACTGTTGGGGGTTCTTGTAACACCACCGCAAGCCCAAAACCCGGCTACCAATTACAAGGATCAGGTTGCAGTACTACTGTAGTGCGCATCGATAATCTTCCGCCTCAGCCAGCACAATGTACCAGTGCGAATAAAGGTAAAACCTATTTCTCTGGCCCAACTTATATTGCCAACAGCATCATGCAAACATCCAGCACTAGTGTGAGCAATTTCTGCGGTGATTGTAAGGTTGTCGTGAGTGGTTCCAGCAATGGTTATTCAACGATTAGTTGTTCACTCTATCCGTAATTAAAATGTTTTACCCAAAAACGCCCTCCTTATCAGAGGGCGTTTTTTTTGGTAGCGATAAAGCGTTGCCGTGACAACAGGGGTTTATGTTTTTATAAATAACCCACTTTTTGCGCAAAACTAATTATCGATGTGCCGTAAGAACCGCCCCAGCTATAACCGGTGCGGCGCTCTAATGACATTTGGGTGATGTCATAAAACTTGCTGCCATCGCGGTCGCTAAAGAAACCTCTGTTGGTATTTAAATCATAAAAGCGATACCACATTTTGCTGCCGGCTTTGGGCACTATGGGGTTAGTTGCCGCTTGCGATGCATCGTAAGTGTAACCATCCAGATAAGTGCCTGGGCTGTTGAACCAGGCAACACCCGCACGCACGGCTCTTTCGATCTCTGTGGTTTGTGGTTGCGTCATTAAAAATGCAAGCACACCCACGGATTCACTACCGCTTAATGATTCCAATTCATAAGCGCGCGCTTTTTTCGGTAAATAATCCGTTGCACCGTGTTGTGCACACCATGCGGTGAGCACACCGTTTTGTTTCCACTGGGCTTTCAAAATGTAGTCGGTGCCTTTAGCGACCGCTGTTTTAAAGTGAGCGCGATCTGCGTCGGAAAATACATCGGTGTCAAAGGGCGCGCGTTTGTTGGCGGCAAAATCCAATACGGTTAATGCGTATGCCATGCCGTTATCGTTAAACGTGGCGTGGTCGGCATAACCGCCTTTGAGTGGATAAAACTGGGGCAGGGCGCCAGTGCTGTACTGGGAATTCACTAAAAAATTCGCCGCTTTGCGCACAGCATCGCGATATTTTGTTGCGCCGCCGTTTTTATACACCTCTGCCAAATACACCATTTCGGTGATGGTGGCGCCATTGTCTATGGTGCCGCTTTCACTGCCACCGCTACCGCTGCCCACGCTGTTGTAATCCAAATTTTTGGGCCAGCCGCCATTATTTTGTTGATAGGACAAAACAACATCGGCGCGCGCGGCCGACCATTTGGTGCGGGATTTAGTGACCCAGCTGGCAGCGGGGTTGCCATCCAGCGTGAGCATTCTTCCTGTGGCCGCCGAACTTGCTGCGGAACTGGTTGCTGCACTGGAACTGGATTTCACCAACGACGCACTGCTGATGTTAGTTGTGCTGCAAATACCGGCTGCCGTTGCGCCGCCGGTCACTGTGAGCGAGTCTATATTCGCAAGGCCATCGGCACTCAGTGCAGAAAGTTTTAACAGGTTATTTCCCTGCACCAAATCAATTTCAATGCTCGCCGTTTGCCAATTCGTCCAACTACCGGTTGGTGGCAATTGCAAGGTGTAATTGCCATTGCTGCCGCCATTAATTAACAGCGAGCCATTTCTGTTGCCTGTGCCGCCGTTTGCAAAGCGGAAGGTGAGGGTATGGCGACTGCTAGACGTTGCACTAATCGCCCACTCGATAGCAGCACCCAGCGCGTTGTTGCTATTGGTGTAACCCGTGCCGGTGTATCCACTGTTGGTGGTCTCGGTCACTATGCCATCCACGCGGCAAAAACCGGCTTGTGCTTCTTGAATGACCAGCGAAGCCGGTGCTGCACTGCTTACGGAGCTGGCAGCAAAAGAGCTTGCAGGTCGGCTGCTACTGGACGGCGCAATACTAGACCTTGCGGAAGACTGCGCAACACTGGCAGGCGTGGATGATGCGTTGGTGCTACCACATAAACTGCCATTTACTTTAGGTGCAGCCGCTGTGCCGTTTGCTTGAAAACCAAAAGTTGCCGACGCACCCGCCGCCAATGTTGCATTCCAGCTTAAACCGGTTGCGCTATAGGGATTATTGCCACTGAGCGTAGCATTCCAGGCATTGGTAATAGTTGCACTGGGCTCCTGCCAGGACACCGACCAATTACTTACCGTTTGTGCGGTGTTATTGGTCACTTTTATTTCCCCGGTAAAGCCACCGCCCCAATTATTGGTGATGCTGTAACTACAGGCGGCCCATGAAGCAGGAGAAAGTGCAATCAGCGCTGCACTCATAAGCAGCCGCTGTTTGCTCCGGGTGGAAAGATGTAGCGATGTTAAAAATTTATTATTCATAGCTGTTCCCTATCATGTGAGATAAATAGTGTTACACCGCACCATGTGCGGCGTGATAGGTAGGGACCGAATATCAGAATTGCAGAGTAACTATCTTATTGTTGTAAAAAAACTGGTATGGAATTTATAAAAAATCAGTATCGCCACACAATGGCGGGATAAATTCCTGGTTTAAAAATCGGGCATTTCCTTGGTTCCTGAATTTTGGTAATTAATTTTTCATGCTTACGATTACGCTGCGCTAATCGTACCTACGGGCTAAAAATAAGTAGGCTAATTTCCGTATTCGGTCAATAGCGGACGTTAATGGCAGGAGCTCCTGCTAGAGATAATAATTATTATGGCGCCAACATTTCATGGTTTTCACCAAAGTCGCTTTTTAGAGATTTAAATCCACGCTCATTTTCTCTGAAGCCAAGCGTGGACCATGCTCGACAACTTTGGCAATTGACTCGTTAATTCCATGCTTTAAATTAATTATTTCTTTGGCATCAATTCCGAATTTTGCAATATACATGGCGGAAGCCATTGCGTGATAATCTAGGGCAGTAAGAGCCAAATATAGTGAAAAATTGTACTGTTCAATCCACTGCGCCTCTTCCATTCCATTTGCATTTGCAGTTATTCTCGCCATTATCTTATTAAGAATATCCTCAGCATCATTGTGTGCTTGAGAGCATAAGGCCGCATAAATAGTTCTATATCCAACTTCTTCATTTATTTTCTTAAATCTGTCAAAAATATTTGGCCATTTCGAATCCACCGAATTAAAATCGACGCTGCATAACGCAAGCGATTTTTTTAGTCCATATTCATAATGATCCAAAACCTTATCTTTGTCTGAAATTCTTTGTAGATGGTGAGCTTTAACATTCTCAGAGTAAGAAGAATTTTCGATGCTTTGCTTCCAACTTTGATTCTGTTTTCGCTCAGTCGCCAAGTGGTGCTTAAAATATGCTATTTGCTTACTCATTGAGTCGCCGAGGCTTACGTAGTGCAAATTGACACTGCCTTCTATAGCGGTTCTACATAGCGCCTCGCATGATGGAAATTGGCCAATTAAAAACACTCCAAACACACCGCAGCAATACTCATAATTTCTTTTATACATATCATGCATTGATGGCCAAGCGACTTCATGCATTAGCTTAGCTACATTTACTCTGCAATAATTTTCAATGAGTTCATCTAATTTTTCTAGGTAGTAAATCCCATCGTGCAGAGGCTCGTTAAGCTCCATGCTCTCCGCCAAAGTTCTCTTACTTATAAATTCTTTAACTAAATCATGCATATTTTCTCGCGAACTTAATGTTGGAAATTTTTGGCCTGTTTTAGCGGGCCGCAAGATTGACTTGCTAGATGCAATCGCTGAAATCACGAGTAGTCTAATCAAGATAAGGACCGTAACTTGGGCCGCAGTGCGATCAACCTTCCTTCACCATTTGACCAAGCAATTCGTTTTAAACATCAGACAAATTCAGATTTCAGCCAAAAGCAGGCATAAAATCTTTACGGGTTTAAAGCGCAACTAAAATTCATTCGACTCCTAACTTCACTACAAACAAGATCTATTTTTAACATTGTTATTTTAGATTCATCGATGCCAATCTCAGATAATTTAATTTTATGGTTTTCGAGATCCGAGTCTGTATGATAGCTGACCACCCAGTGGGCAGCCGATGCCATTTTGTTAATTTTCCCAAAGTAAGGAATGTCGATACTATTTAAGGAGTGCCCAAGAATAACCACCATTTCAATATTTCTTAATGAATCAAAATAAGATTTGTTCGCATCGATGATCTCCTCAACAGGTTTTTTAAAATGATGCAACGGAGACTTGGCTGCGCCTTCTGCATCAGAAAACATATGCCTATTGCTATTCCCTTCTTCATCCAGCTCTGGCTCAAAATGAATAAAGTCTCCATGACCAATAATTAATTGATCGTTCCCAGCCCGTCCATGTATATGAAATATCTTTTCATTGTCAATTTGGTAAACATTCTGAATTGTTGCTGTGTAATTAAAAGATAAAATTTTTCCATCATTCTCAAATACACACTTTCTCTCGCAGCCTTGTGAGTCTATAGACTCAATCCACTCCAAAAAAGTGTCTTGAATTCCATCTATGATATTATTGGCCTCTTGAGTTAATTCATCCTCTAGACCATAAGCCATACTAGGTTTAAAGTTATCATCTGAAATATCTATATCATTGTAAGCGTCATAAAAAGAGTCGCAGTCAAATCGCCCCAGGTCTTCCTCAAAATTACTCCAAAGGGCGCTTTCATTGTTAGCCGACTGATAGTAAGTAGATATCTCGTCAAGAAATTCGGAAGCACTCTCATAAAAGTGACCGTAGGAAGTAGGCAAATTGTGCCAAAGATCGAATCCATTTCCGATAACATATAGAATTTTCAATATCACAAGCTCTTAATTATTAATAAATATATTTAAAAATCATTTAACAAAAATATCTTTTACAGGAGGCGCATATTCATAAAATGCCTGAAACCGGCCAGAAGCAGACCTAGGTGGCAGGATGCTGAGCAAGTGAAAGTAGTGATTTTCTACCACAGTCGCTTGTTAGGGTTTGTGTGCGTCATATAGAGCCTCCCATGTGAGTTGATTCACACCATTTATACCGCTTGTAAACACTGTGTCGATTGGGATAAGCCGACCGAAACCAAGATATTTATCACGATTTATTGACTGAAATGCCCGACTATAAAATGCTACCGCAGACTCGGGAATTAGAATCGCATGCCGACAGTTGGAACGATTGGCTCTACCCGTTTCTTTTAGTAGTTCGCCGAAAATCTTGTGTACCGTGTTGTGCCGATCCTTTGAGTCGTTGCTCTTTACCTCAATAACCCAGTGCAAACTAGTTTTTGAAATGAATTCAATATCGGCAAATTTTTTAGCCTTACAGTTGATATTTATGATGGAATCAATTTTCACACTTTCATCGGCATGCCTCTCAAGATGAGCAACAAACTCATCAATGAGGTCTTTTTCTGGAGTTCGTTTAGTCATCAGCTACTCTCAATGAAAATCATCTGTTTGATTGCTTTTTTAAGATTTTTTTAGTACAAAATGTTTTTGTTCCTTGTATCAAATTGTATTATTGGGAGGCTTGGCTTAACGTCCAAAGCAGCGACGCGTTTACGCGTCCGGCTGCCTTTGCTTGTTAACTGTTTACTCTTCGTCCGCAAGCATTTGAGATATTCGCTGTTGATAAGTCCCCGAAAACGCACCTAGAGTTTTTTGGGTAGAACCACTATTTTTTACCTCTTCAAGAGCTTGCTCTGGTGTGCTGCCAGCATTTCTGAACGTTACCGTAGTTGTATGCGCTCGTTGCTGCATTACAATTCCGTCAGCGGCTAAAGTACTAGTTTGACTTTCATTGTCGTGTGTAAAGTATGCACCACTATCAAACGTAGCTTCTTTAATTCCCATAGACTTTAGAAGGGCAGTCATTTTTTGGCCTTGCTCTACCGCAGCATTCAGATTGATTCCACTTGTTTCAATCTCGCTGAAAGGTACTACTTCATTGTTATCACTCATCGTTTTCTCCGTTGTTGATGATGAAAGACAGGTAACGCCGCGTACAACGGCAGTTTGTAAGTCATGGTTTTGTGGGTTACTTTTGCGCAGAAAAACCACAAAACTGCGACTTACAAATTATTCAGCGCACATTACATCATCGAAATATGCCTAGCTGTCAATAAGCTAGGTTAGAGATGAAAAAAATTGGTATATAAACGGCTCAATATATTTGGAAATATATGACCAGCCAAATTTAAAAGCCTAACTTCCGCTTTGGGCACATTCCAGACCTTCGGTGACTTTGGCTTTGACTCCTGTGTCGCTCTACCTCCTGCATCCACGCAGTCATGCTACGCGAAGCGCGCCCTACATCACTAATCGGCCTTTGGTGCGAGCATTAACTAACCAATCCTAACCCATACCTATTTCCACACCAACAAAAATGTTTAGCCAAAAAACATTGGCCTTTTGTAATACCGTGTAATTGACTTAAAAAATAGTGCTGAACCAATAAAAAAGCGCGCAGTGTGAATTGCGCGCTTTTTAAAATCATTAAAAAAAAATCCCCCGGTTGAAGCCGGGGGACAAGTTCACACACAGTTTTTAGCGGGGATTAATGCCCCTCATGAACTTCTTCCGTCAGTGTTGACAGATAGGCAACTACATCGCGGATTTCATCCGGTTTTAACAACATGCCCATAGGTGGCATGCCGGAAACCGGGCCAAAACCTGGGGATACACGCGCACCTGGATCAACGAGGGCTTCCAGCAATTGTTCGCGACTCAGGGTTTTGGCGATGGTGGTCAGGTTGGGGCCAACGTTGGCGCCGCGTGTTCCTATCATGTGGCAGCGCACACATTGGGCGGTGTTGCTGTAGCGGAATATCGCCATCCCTTTTTCCGGATCGCCACCTTTGAGTGATTCGCGGAACATATCCAAGGGTTTGGTTTTGTCCTTGCTGTTTTGATAGCTATTCAGCAGTTCAGTTAATTCCGGCTTGTTGATTTTTTCCACCGCCGTAATTAATTCCAGTTGCACTTCGGGGGCGATTTTTCCTGCAATCAATTGCTGCATTTGATCTTTAAATACGGCAACGGCTTCCGGTGCATCCACATTTACCAGTGACAAGAGTGCAGCTTGTTGTTCGCCGGTGGTGCCGCTCTTTAACAGCAGGCTGTGCATTTCTACCACTTGGGCAACGGGCACATCCAACTCGGGCACCAAGGCGAGTGCGGCCATGCGTACACTTTGGTCTTTGTCTTTCATGGCTACAAATACCAAATCACCAATATTGCTGACTGCAAATTTTTTCAAGGTATGCAGCGCGGCAATGCGAGTTTCTGGTGCCGGATCTTTTTGTAATTGGGTGACCAGTTGTTCGGTGGCCGCACGTACATTCAGCCCCGCAATCGCATTAACCGTTGCTTCGCGTACATCGGCATTGTTATCGGCCAGCAATAGTTGGTAGCTCTCGCTGAGTGCAGCGATGGCTTCAGTTTCCGAATGTTTGATTGCACCGCGATAAGCGCCGGTTACACGGTCGTAGGCAGAGGTTTCACCCCAGCTTGCCAGTGCGTGAATTGCTTCTGCGCGCAGCACACCGGGCATTTTTTCTTGTGACGCAAAACGAATTAAACGCTCGGCATTCTCGGCGGTGGAATTGCTTTCGCTGTTTGCATAAACGTTGGCGTTGATTACGCGGCGCAACAATTGCTCGTTGGTAAATGCAGGTTTATCCAAATAAGCCGCAAGCGCGGGCAGGGCAGCGGTGACTAATTCATCATCGCTAATCGCGCGCGCAGCATTGGTCACAACGTATTCGCTTTTATCCGCCAGGAAGTTTACAAGGGCAGGGCTGGCCATTTGTTTTAAGGCAACTACCGCAGCAATACGCACTGCTTCAGAGGCATGGTTGGCTAACTCGCCAAGGGCTGCTTCATCGCCAATACGTGCCAGTGCAATTGCACCGGCTTGACGCAAATAAATATCTTCATCGTTATTGGCGGCCAGCATTTCTACTATGGGTGCAACGGCGTCTTTAGCGCCTATGCGCCCCAAGGCTTGGGCCGCGTAAAGTTGTGCGCGTGGATTTTTATCGGCCAGCAATGGCAGCAATGCGCGTGTTGCGGCGGCGTGTCGGGCATCACCCAATACTTTTGCCGCTTGTGCGCGCATTTCACTGTTGCTATCGCTGAGCAGGCCAATTAATACCGCATCGACATTGGCGTCTTTGCGCAGCAATTGCCCCAAGCCCCAAATGGCGTGGATGCGCGCAAATTCGTCAGTAGCGTTTTGCGCCTGATTTTCCAGCAGCTCACGTTCATTTTTTTCCACCAAAATAAATTGCGCTTTTTGACGCACACGCATATCGGCATGGCTCAACAGTGCAACTAAATCGCTTGCGCTGCGCTGGCGTAAATCTTCTGCAAGCAGTGCCTGGGTTTCTTTGCGGATCGCATTGCCGGCGGTGTCAGGTGTATCCAATTTCCATACGCGGCCTTTTTGTTTTAAGCCCCAGCCTTCAATCCAGTCGCTCATGTACATGGCGCCGTCCGGGCCAAAATCCAAACCGGTGGCGAGTACGCCGCGGAAAATATTTTCATCCTTATCCAATTCAAAGCCGGCGCCTTTGGGTTTTAAGGTAAATGCGTTAATACCGGCGCGCGCGGCAGAGCCGACAAATTCCACCACAAAGAAATGGTCTTTCCATTTATCGTTAAACGCCGTGCCCGGGTTGTAGGTCATACCTGTAGGGCCGGCGTAATAAGGCGCGACTGGCGGAAGAATATGCGCCGCCTGGTCTTTAAACCTTGGGGTGTAATAGTTTTCATCCATCCAGACTTTGTAGCTGTTGTTTTTAGGATCTTTGTATTTACCCAGCTGCCAGTTAATACGCCAGCCGGTGTCTGAACCCTCAATCAAATGCACGATACGCTCGTATTCACCTACGTGGTCGCCGTCGTTATCCACGCTGATAAAGTTGCCGTATTTGTCGAATGAGAATTCATAAATATTGCGCAGGCCGTGGGCAAAGACTTCAAAATTACTGCCATCGGGCTCGCTGCGAACAATCACGCCCTGATCGGGATAATTCCAGGTTTTGCCGCTCGCATCGGTAACTGCGGTGCCCACATCACCCATGCTGTAATACATCATGCCATCCGGCCCCATAATGGCGCCCGACATGCCGTGACCACTAAAACCTATGTGCACACCAAAGCCATGGGCGAGGGATTTTTTCTCGTCCATATAGCCATCGCCATTGGTATCTTTTAATTTCCAAAAATCCGGCGCTATGTTGACAAAAAGTTCGTCCAACAAATCGCTGTAAAACATGCCGCCGATAACATCGGTCACTTCGGTATTAAAATCTTCCACAACGGTTTGTGCAAAATCGGCTTTGCCGCTACCGGCCGTGTCTTCAAGGCGAATAACTTTTTCTTTCATCACCGCCAAATCGCGCCAGTCATTACTGCCGTCTTTGTTGCGATCGGGAATGCGTTTGTTTTGTGCACTTTTTTCCGGTGCCAGTTCAGCTTTTAAAAATGCGCGACGGTCTTCTACATTGCGGAAGGCAACAGAAGGGTGTTCCCAATCGGAATAGCCGCGAATATCAAATTCGGAATTGTTACTGCGCTGGGTAATGCCCGCCCAAATGCGACCCTTGTCATCCACGTGGATGGCCACTGTATCGCCAAGTAATTTTTCAGAGGCCCAGAGTTCACCGGTAATACCGTCTGCCAGTTTTAATTCCACTTGCGATTCAATGGTAGCTGCCGTTTTTTTGGCTTCTTCCGCGCTAATACGGGTGATTTCCAGCGCAATACTACTGGCGGCGCTGCTGCTTTGTGCTGTTGCAGCGGGTGTGTTGGTGGTTTTTTCACCACAGCCAGTGAGTAATGCCAGGGCCGTTAATGAACTGGCGAGCAACAGGCGATTGGCTGAGTATGTGGATGACCGAAAAAGATATTGCGATAAAGGAATACCGAGTGGGCGTTTTTTCATGAGTCTCTCGTGCTGGAAATGATGATAAATGGTTGGATGAGCTGAATCGATTTTCGGCTATTTGTAGTTATAGTCAGTGAAGATTATAGGTGAGCCACAGCACCAACGCAGTCTGCATTGACGTATGTAGACATTTATTAACACTTCACGCCCAACAAAAAACCTCTGTGTCACCCGCGGTGACACAGAGGTTAAATAATGGTGAAGCTTAGCGATGAAGTTGCGACAGGCCGCAGCGCGACCTGTGTTTTGCGATTGCTGTTTAGGTGGGAATATCCTGCGGCACGTTGTTTACTTTTTGCGCTTGGGTTCCGGCAGGCGGTTGGTACATATCTGCAACGTCGCCCAGTTGATCGCGCACACGAATCATGGAAAACATACCGCCCATTTCCAGTTTTCCAAACAGGCCTTCGCCCATCATCATCGGCAAGGTATTTTCCGGGCCGGGCATATGGCCCATATCCACGTGTTTTTGATGCTCTGCCATGCCGTGTTCACCCATCGCCATATAACCGGGCAGCACTCTATTTAATTGCGCTTGTGGTTGTTTAACACCGAGCATATTGGGCACCTCATGCCCCATGGCATTCATGGTGTGATGGCTCATGTGGCAGTGAAACGCCCAATCGCCTGGCACGCCGATAAATTCAATATCGCGCGTTTGGCCTACGCCGACAATTTCGGTGACTTCTTTGCGCCACTGGTTTTGTGGCCAGCGGCCGCCGTCAGACCCGGTCACTTCAAATTGCACGCCGTGCAAATGAATAGGGTGATTCCACATGGATAAATTGCCCACGCGAATGCGGATGCGTTCGCCGGTTTGCCCCACCATGGATTCAATTGCCGGAAAAACTTTGCTGTTCATGGTCCACAAATTAAATTCCGTCATCACACTGGGGTCGGGTCTATAGGTGCCGGGGTGAACTGCCCAGTTGTGCAACAGCACCACATAATCGCGGTCGATTTCCGGGGTGGTTTTTTCTTTGGGGTGGATAATAAACATGCCCATCATGCCGGTGGCGAGTTGCACCATTTCATCGGCGTGCGGGTGGTACATGTGAGTGCCGTGTTGCTCCAGGGTAAATTCGTACATAAAAGTTTCACCCGGTTTAATCGGCGTTTGGGTTAAACCACTTACGCCGTCCATTCCCCAGGGCAACAAAATTCCGTGCCAGTGAATGCTGGTGTGCTCCGGTAATTTATTGGTCACGTAAATGCGCACGCGGTCGCCCTCTACCACTTCAATGGTCGGCCCCGGTGTACTGCCGTTATAGCCCCAGGCTTTTATTTTGCTGCCGGGTGCAAATTCGTGTTCGATTTCTTCGGCAATCAAATGAAATTCTTTTACGCCTTGGTTCATGCGATAGCCGAGTGTGCGACCGTTGGGCGTAATCACCGGGCGATAACCCTGTGCTGTCAGCTCCGGTTTTTGAGTGCTCACCGCAGGAATATGTTTAGTGCTGGGGCGCTCTGTTTTTGCAGCAGCGTGTTGATGCTGTAAGTGATCCGGCTGAGCACTTTTTTTAGTGTGTGTTTCAGGCTGATGCTGCGAGTGATCTATTTGTGCTTGAAGGGGCAAACTTGCAGCGACCAAACCAGCTGCACTGCCCAGCAACAAGTTGCGACGATTAATCATGGTTGTGCTCCTCGTGTTCGTTAGCCTGTGGTGCATCATGCTTGCTATGATCCGGGTGGTGATCGTTGTGATTCATTTTTGAATGATCCATCTTCGAATGATCCATTTTTGAGTGATCCATCTTTGAATGATCCATCTTTGAGTGATCCATCTGCGAGTGATCCATCTGCGAGTGAACGCTGTGGGAATTGTGCGCTGCGGGTGATGTAGTGCTTAGGGATTTTCCTACCGCTAATTCCAATTGGCTGTGCGCTAACCAGTAGCGTTTTAAGGTGTCGGTGTAATCATGGGCGAGTTGAATTTCATCGCCTTTTATCGCGAGTAATTCAAACGGGCTGGTGAGCATAAAATTCACCTCGCGCTGCGCAAGATCGACCCGTTTTTGCGCAACCTGTAACGCCGTGTTAATTAACCCTAGCTGTTGTTGTGCGGTGTTTACGGCAAGTAGGGCTGTGCTGATTTCCCTGTCCATTTGTAATTGCTGTTGCTGCAGTTCAGCTTCCAGCCCGTTAATTTGTGCATCAAGAATGGCCAGTTTTCCTTGGTTGCGATTAAACAAGGGCAACCCAAATTCAATTTCAGCACCCAGGTTGTTACTGCTGTCGGGTTCGCGCTCGGCGTTAATACCAAGGCTCATATCCCGCCAGCCTTTTTCTTGTTTCAATAAGGCTTTGCGCTGCTGCGCGAGTTTGAGTTGTTGTTGGATAATTTTTGCATCCAGACGGTGATCCTGTGCCTGCATCATTAGTTGGTGTTTATCCAGCGCTTGATTGCTTAACAGGGGTAAATGCTGTGGCAATTCAAGCTCGCTAGTGCTGGCGAGCCCCAGGTGAGTCAACAGTTGAATGCGTTTTTGTTCTGCCGTTAATTTGCGTTCATTCCAGGCTTGCTGCTGGTGCCGCAATTCATTGTCGTAATAAAGAAACTGATTCTCCGCCATATTGCCAGCGCGGTATAAACTCAGCGCCAGTGCCTGTTGTGCCTTGCTGGCTGCTACTACCTGGGTTTGCACCTGCAAATGTTGCGTAGCCGCCAGGGCGTTGTAGTAATTGTTTTGGGTTTTAATAATTAAACGCTGCAGTGCAGCCTGCAATTGCAACTGGGTGCGCAACAGATTTTGTTCGGCCATGGTGCGGCGCAGTGGGCGGGTAAATAATTCCAGCAATGGCTGGCTTAAACCTGTTTCCAGTTTCCAACGGCCGCCACCTTCCGGGCGCATGGCACCAAGCGCTATATGCGGGTTGCTAATTAATTCAGCCTGCAGTTGTTGCGCATCGGCCACGCCCAGTTTTGCCAGCTCAATACGCACTTCGGGTGAGTGGGTGAATAATAATTGCAATGCATCCGGTAGCTGCAGCGCGGAGGCTAAATTCACCGGCGTTGTTGCGGCAGGTGTGTTAATAAAATTTTCATCCAGTTTTACCAGTGGAAAATTTTTATTCACGGCGCTCTGCACACTTGCCATTGAGTTTTTGGGCGCGGTACTACTACAGGCGCCGAGCAGCAGGCTGCTGCTTAGCATTAACAAGAGTGCGGTGTTTTTGGTGGTTGTTTTCATGCTGTGCTCCCTTGGGTTTTGCAACAGGCAATGCCTTCCAGAATGGGGCAGTCAGGGCGGTCATCACCTTGGCAGCGAGTGGCCAGTTCATTTAAGGCTGTGCGCATATTTTGCAAGGCATTAATGCGCTCATCCATTTCCTGTATATGTTCAAGCGCTAATTTTTTTACTTCGGCGCTGCTGCGTTTTTCGTTTTGCCACAGGCTGGCCAGTTGAGCAATTTGTTTCATGGAGAAACCTAAATCGCGCGCACTTTTTATAAAACTCAGCAAGTGAATCTCGCGGGTTTGATACACGCGGTAATTCGCCTGGGTGCGATCCGTTGGGTTAATCAAGCCCAGGGTTTCGTAATGGCGAATCATTTTTGCACTTACGCCGGTTAGTTTTGCCGCATCGCCAATGGTGTGCAAACCCTTGGCGTGGGCATCCGCCAGTTCCAGTGCAGACGCATTAAATTGACGCATTATGAGTGCTCCTTATTGTCGTCAAAGGGTGATTGCCAATTGCGCAAACGCAGGGCGTTAGTCACAACAAAAACGCTGGATAAGGCCATGGCTCCCGCTGCTAACATGGGCGATAACAACATGCCGAATGTGGGGTAGGCAATACCGGCAGCCATTGGAATTAAGGCCACGTTGTAGGCAAAAGCCCAAAATAAATTTTGTTTAATGTTGCGCATGGTCGCGCGCGCCAGGGCAATACTTTTGGGCACGCCTTGAATGTCGCCGCTCACTAAAATCAAGTCGGCGCTTTCAATGGCGATATCCGTTCCTGTGCCAATCGCTAAACCCAAATCAGCTTCGGCGAGTGCGGGCGCATCGTTAATGCCGTCGCCCACATACGCAATCGCGCCATGATCTTTGCGCAGTTGTTTAACCGCCGCGACTTTTTGATCGGGCAACACTTCGGCAATCACCACATCTATCTGCAGCTGTTTGGCAATGACCTCGGCGGTACGACGATTGTCGCCGGTAATCATCGCGATTTTAAACCCGAGTTTATGCAAAGCGGCGAGCGCCGTTTCAGTGCCGGGTTTGATGGTGTCAGCCAGTGCCATCACCGCCGCCGCTTGTTGGTTGCGCGCAATATAAATGGGCGTTTTGCCTTGTTCGGCGAGCTGTTGTGCCGCCGCTGAAAACACGCTCAGGTCTATTCCCAATTTGGTAAATAATCGATCAGCGCCGATATGCAATTGCACACCGGAAACCTGTGCGGTTAATCCATAACCGGGAATTGCCTCAAAGGATTGCAGCTGCCCAAGGGCAATATTTTCTTGCCGCGCTGCTTCAATCAAGGCTTGCGCAATTGGGTGCTCGGAATGTTCTTCAGCGGCTGCCGCCAGCGCCAGCAAATCGCGCTTGTCGTTTTGGCTCATGCCTGGCGCGACGATAAAGTCGGTCAGTTGCGGTTGGCCAAGGGTCAGGGTGCCGGTTTTATCAAAGGCGATGGTTTTCACTTCGGCCAAACTTTGCAGCGCCGCGCCGCGCCGGAATAACAAGCCGAGGCTCGCCGCGCGACCGGTGCCCACCATAATCGAGGTGGGGGTCGCCAAACCCATGGCGCAAGGGCAGGCAATAATCAGCACCGCCACAGCATTGACCAGAGCAAACGCCAGGGCAGGTTGGGGGCCAAAGAGCATCCACACCACAAAAGTCAGCAGCGCGACCAACATAACCGCAGGTACAAACCAGCGGGTGATTTGATCCACCAGCGCTTGTATGGGTAGCTTGGAACCCTGGGCAGCCTCTACCAGTTGGATGATCTGCGCGAGCATAGTATCGCCACCGGTTTTGGTGACGCGGTATTCAAAGGAGCCGGTGGTATTCAGGGTGCCGCCAATCAATTCATCGCCAGTGGTTTTACTGACTGGCATAGGTTCGCCGGTCATCATGGATTCGTCGATAAAAGAGCCGCCTTGGGTGAGTGTGCCGTCCAGTGGGATGCGCTCGCCGGGGCGAACCAGCAATAGATCGCCGGGTTGGATCTGGTCTATCCCAACCGTCTGTTGCTGACCATTAATGATGCGTGTGGCGGTGTGGGGTTGGAGTTTGACCAGCTGGGCGATGGCGTCGCTGGTGCGGCCACGGGCGCGCGCCTCCAGCAAACGACCCAGTAGTATCAGGGTAACTATCACCGCCGCTGCTTCAAAATACACATTCAAGGTGCCGGCGGGCAGGGCCTGGGGCAGGAAAGTCGCCACCAGTGAATAACCCCAGGCGGCAAGGCTGCCAATCGCCACCAGCGAGTTCATATCCGGCGCCAGGCGCAAGAGTGCGGGCAGCCCTTTAAGGTAAAACACCCGGCCGGGGCCAAGCATCACCAGTGTGGTTAAGAGCGCTTGGATAATCCAATTCCACTGCCCGAGGTTGGCCATCAACCAATGATGCAGCGCCGGGATCAGATGGCTGCCCATTTCCATCACAAACACGGGCAGGGTGAGGATGAGCGCCACGCGAAACTGGAGGCTCAAGTCCAGCAGCTCCTGTTCGCGGCGCTCGGCAGTTTCCTGATCATCTTTTACTGAGGCCAACTTCGCGCTATATCCCGCTTGTTCAACCTGCTTTACCAGCGTATCCAAAGGTACAGCTTCTGCTAAGGTCAGGTGCGCTCTTTCCGTAGTGAGGTTGACGCTAACGCTAGCTACTCCGGTGACTTTACCCAGCGCGCGTTCAACATGGGCGACACAAGATGCACAGGTCATACCTTCTATTTGAAGGTCTAGTTCTTGGGTTTCACTTTTCATGATTCACCTCGCTGATCACCAGTATAAGGTTCGGCGGGATAACCCGCGTTAGCAAAAGCTTCGATCAATGTTGGCTGATCCAAATCTGATTGAATTTTTACCAAGCGAATTGAAGGGAAGGTTTGTATCAATGCAGTGCCGTCCACCGCCTGTAAAGCGCGAGTAATGGCCGCTGCACAACCTTGACAAGTCATAGTTTCTACGTGGAATAACTGCATGATTCTCTCCTGATGCTGGGTTAGTAAAGCCAGACTAAGCTTTACCATCATGGGAAGGTCAAGCATTTGCGTTAATTGTTTTAGTCTGCCAAGGAATTTGCACTCAGCGGCATAACCTTCTAGCATCGCGCACTTTTCTGGTGCGTTAGGGGAACCCCTATGAGTATTAAACATTGGCTGCATGAAGCGCGTTTGCTGTTGGGTATTGAGCGCAATACAACGCGACATGGCGAGAAAATAATCTCTGGTTTGGGGGCATTGCTCGGTATTCTCGCGGTCTACTGGGGAACCCGTTGGTGCTTTCCCGATGGCTTTATGCACACCGCGGGCACGCTGGTAATGGTCACATCCATGGGGGCAACGGCGGTATTGTTATTTGCCGTTCCGCAAGGTGCCTTGTCACAACCCTGGGCAGTTATCGGGGGACATTTGCTGTCGGCATTTGTCGGCGTGAGTTGCCAGCAGTTGGTGCCCGATCAAACCTGGACACCCGCACTTGCGGTCGGGCTTGCGGTAACGGTTATGCATTATGGGCGCTGCATGCATCCCCCCGGCGGAGCAACTGCGCTTGCAGCGGTGATTGGTGGAGCGGAAATCTACAAGCTGGAATATTTTTATTTGGTTGCGCCAATTTTGGTGAACGTTGCCAGCATTATGCTCATGGCTGTGGTGTTCAATGCATTTTTCCCCTGGCGTCGTTACCCCGCACATTTAACGCGTCGGCAAATTGCAAAACCTGCGCTTGCGGCGGAGCGTCAATTTGAATTAACCCAGGAAGATTTTTCTGCAGCGATGGAAGAGTTGAACTCCTACGTCGATATCACTGCTGAAAATTTAACCCAGCTGCTGGAGCTGGCTAAACAGCATGCAGAGAAAAACATCACTCACCCGGAGCAGATTATTCCCGGCCATTTCTACAGCAATGGCAAGCTGGGGAACTTATGGAGTGTGCGTCAGGTCGTAGACGCCGCTGAAAATGCTATCGCCAGTAAAGACAAAGTTATCTTTAAAGTAGTTGCTGGTGCGGGCGGTTATGAAACAGGGATTTGTTTGCGCAGTGAATTTCGTCAATGGGCGCGTTATGAGGTTATTTCCCAACCCAACGGGCATTGGAAAAAACTCACTGATGATATGGAAGAGAATTCATAAATCCCCCAATGCGACGCTAACTTTTATTACAAATTCCAACAAATTCAGGGTGTGTAGTGGCAGTACTACAGGATAAGATGCCAGCAATCTAACTGATGTTGGTAGATATCGGATTAGCATTTATTTTTATCAGTTTTCACTACTAATAATGTCATCGAGGTTGATCGACCATGCGCACCCTGTCCCGTTTTTCCATTCCTGCCACTTTTTTAAAACGCTCTGTCGCGGCACTGTGCCTGAGTGCCGGTGCACTGATGAGTCAATTTGCAGCTGCTACAACGGTGCAGTTTCAAACCGTAATGGGCAATTTTGAAGTTAACCTCTACGACAAAACCACGCCTAAAACTGTGGCAAATTTTCTGGCTTATGTGAATGCCAACGCTTACACCAATACTGTTATTCATCGCTCGGTGAGCGGTTTTATCGTACAGGGCGGTGGTTTCAAATATGTAACCACAGACAAGCTGGAAGCCATTACCCCCAATGCAGCCGTTGAAAATGAGCCGGTTTATTCCAACGTGCGCGCAACCATATCCATGGCAAAAACCCCCAATAATCCCAACAGTGCCACTAACCAATGGTTTATTAACCTGGCGGATAACTCGGGCAATCTGGATAAACAAAATGGCGGTTTTACCGCGTTTGGTGAAGTGACTGGTGGCATGGATGTGGTGCTGGCGATTGCCAATTTAACCCGCTTCAACTTTAACGGCTCATTCACTGAAATCCCTCTGCGTAATTACAGCGCAGCAGATTACACTGCGAAAAAACCTGTCACTAACGAACATTTTGTAGTTATCGAGCGTGTTGTAGTGCTCAACGCAGACCCTGATACCGCGGCCAGTTTGAACCCTGCAAAAAATACCCTGATCACCGAAAAATCTGGCGGTGGTAGCGGTAGCCTCGGCTTTTTGTCGCTGCTGGTATTGGGATTATTTGCGTTGGGTGCGCTTGCAGTTCGCGGCAAAAACTTGTTGAATAAGGCTTAATCGGTTTTAAAGCCTGTTTTCAACAAGAGGGACATGATGTGATTACCTATTTGTATTGGATTGCTGTTGTCGCGGTAGCCCTGTTTGTTTTCTGGGGGATTGGTCGCTACTTTAAATGGAAAGCGGGCGCTATAGGTGGCCTGACTATTTTGATCATAGGTTGGGGCATGTATTTCTTTCACTATGAGCAGCACTTTGTGAAAAATTTTGGTGGTGTTATGTCCATCACCGTTCCCAAAGGGCAAATGCATATAGCGGCTACCTGGAAAGACGACAATTTGTGGGTAGAGAACTACGACCCTGAAACCAATAGCTGTATTTTCAGCGAATACTCTAAAGGCAGCTTATTGGAAGGCCGTGTAACCATTAAAAACTGTAATCCATTAATGCCTAAAACTGTTCCAACAGTGGCTGAATAATACTTGTAATCAGGCCGTAATGAGTCAGTAAAACAAAAAAGGGGCATATGCCCCTTTTTTGTTTGTATATGGATAATTGCACACTAAAAATATTGAGTGTTAATGAGTTGCGGTTAATTTTCCACACTAGGTAAAAAGCGATAACCAACGCCGGGTTCAGTTTCTATGTAGCGCGGGTTTGATGGATCATCGCCCAGCTTGGTACGCAGGCGAGCAATAAAAATGCGCAGATAATGTGTATCTTCCACGTGGGTGCCGCCCCAAATTTCGCGTAGCAATTGCTGTTGTGTAACTAAACGGCCGGCGTTATTGATGAGACGCTTCAGTAATTCAAATTCTTTGCGCGATAATTTGGTGGCTTCTCCATCCACTGTTAATTTGCGCTCCTGCAAATCAATAATGACGCGCTCATCCTGATAGCTTTGCACAGTCTCTACACTTGGGCCAAATGCTTTGATCAATCCGCGAATGCGGGCCAGCAATTCCTGGATGCCAAAGGGCTTGACTACATAATCATTGGCGCCGGTATCCAAGGCCTGCACGATTTCAGATTCGCGATTTCGTACCGATAAAACAATAATTGGCTGATGAAAAAAATCACGCAATTTTTTTAGCACGACTTGACCATCCAGATCAGGTAAGCCCATGTCCAGAATAATCAAATCGGGAAGTAGTTCGGCCGCTAATGCCAAGCCCTGACGCCCATTATCCGCCTCTAATATGGTGTAGCCTTGGGCAGTCAAACCAATTTGTAAGAAGCGACGAATTTGAGGTTCATCGTCAATAATTAGAATTTTACTCATGATAACTCCAGTTACATGAAAGGGAGTATAGACAGCGCTGGGAAGTATCTGCGTTACATCGCTGTTAAATTTCTTTTTCCTGATTTTTATTATCGTCTGCTTCAGTGACAGGCAGCTCAATACGCACACAGCACCCGGGGTTTTTCTTATCCGCTACTCGGCGTGGGTTGGCTTGTATGGTAACTTTTCCACCGTGAGCCATGATCATTCCCTGACAAATCGTCAAACCCAAACCACTGCCAGACCTACGGCGGTCGCCTTTTTCTGCGGTGTGAAAGCGCTCAAAAACTTTTTCACGCTCTTCTTCGGGGATACCTGTTCCTTGATCGCAAATGGTAAACACAATCATGTCGCCTTCCCTGAAGCAGTCAACGTCAATACTTGCATCCTTAGGGGAAAATTTAATGGCGTTATCAATCACATTAAATATTGCTTGCTCTAAAAATGCGGCGTGTACATAAAGTGGCGGCAAGTTAGGATGAATGTTTTGTTTGATATCGTTATGTATGAGCAGTGGTTTTAACCGCTTTTTAACCACGCTTATTATCTCTTCAACGGTGACCCAGTCACATTCTAACTGGAGGTGACCAAAGCCTAGTTTGGTCATATCCAGCAGGTTTTGTGTATAGCGATTAAGCCGCTGCGCCTCTTCAAGAACGGTTTTTAGTAGTTCCGTAGTCTCTTCTTTGTTTAAGTGATCACCAAACTCAATAACGGTAGAGGTGGCACCTATCATGGTGGTGAGTGGTGTGCGGAAGTCGTGGGACACAGAGGACAGCAGTGCTGAACGGAGCAATTCGTTTTCTTTAGCGATTTTTTCTTTTTCCAATTCTGCTGCAAGACGTGTACGTTCGAGTGAAATATTTACCTGATGTAAAAGCAGTAGAAAAATGTCTTTGGGTAAGTATTGTATGTTGGTAATCGATATTTTCAATAAACCTATAACCTGACGCGTGTTGTATAAAAAATACACATCATGTTCGAGTTCGAGTTCGGGAATTTTTTTAATCATTTCAGGCGTTAAACGCAGCTCCAACAATTCCTCCAGATAAGTTTTCCGAAGGTTAGTCATGCGCCTGATCATTGGATGTGTCGCCCAATTATCACCATGGGTGATGAGAACGCAATTTTCTTTCCAGGGAAGCAGTGCCTCTCGCATCGCATTGACTACATCCTCTGTATTCAATGCTTTAGGTAGTTTTTCTAATAGCTCTAATTCAATATCTGTCATAAATTCGCGCATGCGAATTTTTTGAACATTGTTTTTATGCTTGGTCGCCATGTAGCCAACAATTACTGAGGTAAGCAAAAATAGCAAAATCGTCAGAAGATCCTCGTCCTGGTGAATCATGATCGAGTGAGTAGGGTTGGCAAAGAAAAAGCTAAAAGCAAAAAAGCTGGACAGCGCGTTAATAATCGCCAATTCAACAGTTACGTTGATGGCAATAAAAACCACCATCACTATGTACAACAGTGGCACATTGGTTTTTGGTAAATAGTCAGTAATTAAAAACGCGAGCGGTGTTAACAACCAGGGAAACAAAATCCCTATAGGGTAAGCAAAGCGGCGTAGTGTTTTTTCGATAATCATCATGCCCGCCAAAATGCAGGGGTAAATAAAACTAAAATGGTTAGAAACTCCAAACGCCCCAGCAGCATGCCCGCCGATAGCGCCCACTTGGCAGTATCACTCAGGCTGGAAAAATTCCCCGCTGGGCCAATAACATCGCCCATTCCTGGGCCTACGTTCATAACGGCGGTTGCTGCACCGGAGATACTGGTCACCATATCCAGGCCAGTAAAAGCAAGAATGACTGCGATAACAATGAGGCAGGCAGCCATCAGGCACATGTATGAAATCGACGAGGCAATAATCTCTGAGCTAATCAATCGCCCATTGTAGCGACGACTAATAATAGCGCGGGGGTGAATGGCGGTGATGATTTGCTCTTTAACCAGACCCGCAAAAATTTGCAAACGGAAAACCTTGATTCCACCACTGGTGGAGCCTGAGCAACCGCCAACAAACATAGCAAAATAGAAGACAACAAAAGAGACTGGCCCCCACAGCTGGTAATCACCAGATGCAAAGCCTGTTGTGGTAACAATAGAAACCAGATTAAAACCTGCCATAGTTAACGCACGAAAAGGATCCATTTGCTCGGTGATAATTAATTGTGCCGTTAAAATTAAAGTCATGATGGCAACGATTAAGAGTAAACCTCTTACTTGGGTATCCTCCAGCACGATGAATCTTCTGTTAATTAACATGCGCACAAAAATGACAAAAGGAAATGCGCCAGCGAGCATAAAAACTATCGCAATCCAATGCAGTAAGAGGCTATTGAATTGAGCAAATGATGCATCGGAAGTGGAGTAGCCTCCTGTGGAAACTGTAGCCATCGCATGGTTCACCGCATTAAAAAAGTCCATGCCAGCTAGCCAGAACGCAAGACAACAGAGAATAGAAAGACCGATGTAACAATAAATGATCATTGCCATCAGGCTACGTGCGCGTGGCATTGCTTTGTCTGACCAGTCGGATGACTCTGTTTTAAACAAGCGCATCCCACCCACGCGCAGAAAGGGCAGTACGGCAATCGCCATACCGATAATCCCAACGCCGCCAATCCAGTTCAGCAGTGAGCGCCAAAGTAATACATCTTTTGGTAGCTGATCCAGGCCGACCATAACTGAGGAGCCGGTAGACGTCACTCCAGACACAGCTTCAAACACTGCATCCGCAAGAGTCAGTGGGTGGTCAATCAAAATGAAGGGCAAGGCGCTGAAGAGTGAGACACCGGTCCAGGCAACAGTTGTGATTAGAAAAACTTGCCGGGGTTGCATAAAGTCGAGGCGCGAGCGTTTACCCATGAGTAAAAACGCTATACCCACCAAGCTGGTAATTGTTGCAGACGAAAAAAAAGCGAGTTGATTGTCGCTGTTGTAGGCGATGGAAAGTGCCAGTGGAACCAGCATAAAAAGGGCAAGAATATTAAGAATCGCCCCCAAAATCAGTAGTGTTGGACCCAGTAATTTCATAGTTCTCAACTTTAAGCAAACGAAGCACCCTAAGAGGGCGCATTCTAAACGCTATACCGTTGTGAGCCTATGGCCGACTTGCATATATTTCATAAAATCAGGTGGTTATGAAAACATGGCTGCAAGCCGGCACAGGGCTTCTTATTGCTTATTGCGGGTTAGTAGGGCTGGGTAATTTCAGCAAAAACCAGGGTGACGTACAGGTTGAGTATATGGGGCGACTGCTCCAGCAAGATCATAAGGTCTGTTTCTATGCCGCGATTATGCACAGGTGATTTGCGATCACGCATATAGCGTTCAGCGGCAAGCTCCAATACTTCAAGGAATACAACCGGCTCTGCAAAACGAACCTGTGGGTTAGTAATGCAAAACTGGGTGTAAGCATACAACGCTTCCACTACTGCACTCTTATAATAGGCAGGGTAGAGTTGGTGAGTTAGCTGATCTATATGGTGTGCAAAGCTTTCTTCGCCAGGCGTCATGGAGCGGCGAATTGTTTTGCAGTCCAAATTGAAGCAGCGCCCATCGGGGTTACAAAAAATCAATTGCTCGGCAAACATTAAGCTGTGCCAAATGTCTTTCAGGAAATTATCATCAAAGTGAGTAATCAAACCTCGGGCAGTTCGCCATTCCTTCCAGTCATTGTCTATTGCCTCGGAGAGAATTGCATTTTCATCTTCCGACATTGGTAAGTGATGGATAGGATAGGGAGTGATCTGATTAATTTCTTGCGAAAACACCTTTTTCCTTGAGGTTAGAATTGCACGTATTTTCTTGTACAGTCGCGCTGGCGATTGTAACCCCAGCCATTCAACCATACTCACATCTTCGGCGTCGCCTTTGTCCATACCGCAGAGCAGCATGAAGTTTCTAAGTTGCACCGAATGCAAACCGTCAAATAATTTTGGCTCTGCACGAATTAAAGAACCGATACCTGATATCAGCTCCTGAACCAGTGTACGCTCCAGCAAATCCGGGAAAAGTTCACGCACACTTTCAAAATATTTTGCGTTAGAGAAAGATTGATCGACTTTAATCTCAGTATGATTATTGTCACCTACAGAAATAATAAGGTTGCGCGCAGCCAGCAAAGTTAAGCTATCGGCCAAATCAATTAAGCTGTAGCTCAGCTGGGAGAAACAAAAGCGCGATAACAGCCAGTAATTGACTTTTTGCGAGCGGTAGAAGAAGTCCCGGATCAATTCTTTAAGGGTGATAACACTGCCATTGCTGCCCACATTATCCGTGAGTTTTTTACCTTTTACGTAATTTGAAAATTTACGGTAGGTAATGATGTCACTTTCTGTGTAAAAGTGTTCAAGCAATGCAGCTGCTATGGGCTCAAGTTGCGCGGGTTGCAGTGCATCATCTTTTGAGTAGCTCGCTAAAACCTGCTGATTCATCGATGGAATATGAAAATGAGGAATAGTGAGTGTGTTTACCCTGGATGCGCGATAAGCCAAATTTGCCGATGCATAACCCACATATTCTTGTTCATTGCGCAGCTGATAATTGCGCAACATTTGAAACAATAATTCACAATTGGGAACTTTGTTAAGGCGGTGGTCAATCATTAACGTAAAAACAGCGACCTCTGAACTCAACCAATTTTTGTGAATAAAGGCAATCTCTTGGGTGAGTGTTTCAATAATCCATTCGGCATCGTAACGGCGATAGTCTTCGCGCTCACTTTGCAGCCATGAGAGGCTTAAATACACTTTATTATTGATCTCGTAGGTTTGCGATGTTGCCAAACTTTGCACGCGTCGCCGAGGCCTACCAGTCAAGCCCAGTGATTTATTTTCACCGACATGCGCATAAGCTTCCATAAGGCTTGAGGCTGATACAACCCCCATGGGTTTAATATCTTGCAAACTCTCGGCAATAACACCGTGTTTGGATAAATTTTGTTTGATCGCTTCATTCTCGGTAAGAACAACCAAAGCAATATTGGATTTAACAAAGCGGGTAGAGCGGCGGCGCATTTTTAATGGATCAAGGTCGTCTGCACTGACCAATCCTTCATCAAGCATCAACCCAGTCAAAAACAAACTTTGTGCCCAGACCAAAGGAATATTTTCATTTGGCACTCTAGTTTGTGAGCGTGGATTGCGTTTTTCTGCTTCAATATTTTCAATCGGCAAATAATAAAGCTCGGGAAGTAAACCTATACCATTCACATTTACAGTGAGTGATTCCAACTTTTTCCGATAATACTTTGCGGTTGCCTCACTGCCGTCAAACAATGCAGTAATGTAGAGGTAGGTGAAAAATAGCGGCCATTCAGATTCAACATGAGCAAAATTTCCCAGCTCATCGTGCTCGTAATAAATGCGTGAACTTTCTTCCAATACAGTTTGATGGCCATCCCACAAAAAACGTTTACAGCCGTAATTGCCACCTAATTTTGTCAAAATTGAATCGCGCGTTTGAGTTGCAAGTGTTTCTTTTCCCACTGCAAATGCAGGGAAGCCGATAATGCTGAGTAAGGCGCTGTCTGTTTCTTTTGAAAGTGATTCACGTGGCAGCAGAGAGGCAAGGGTGGTTCTAGCAAGCGAAATCGCATCGGCAATTACATGAATTGTTGCGCGCGGGTCGCCATGTTTTCCGAACAGGTTAAATTTATCCAGTGCTTGCAATGCTGCTTTAGCCATGCCCACAGAGCTGGCATTAATTTCTGTTTTACCGTTGTTGACTTTATTACCGCGCTCCCAAATTCCATAATCGGGCGTGCGGTAAGCACTCGCTATGTAATAGACAAGATTCTGAACAAAATCTACTTCGTCGTAGGTGCATACAATTCGCAGGCCTGATGCGCTCATTTGTGCGAGCATCAGTAAATAAACCGAGGTTGCATCTATTTGTAAATGGCCCCAGGCATCATCGGCAACAACGGGTAATCCCGTAGCGGTATCGTATTTGGCATGCAGCGCATCGCGGTTATCCAATGAATGTTTGAATGCTTCAACCTTATTGGCCTGACGCATCATGGATTGCAAGAGACCGCGCATTAATTTAATGGTGGATTGTTCAAGCAGATCGCTTTTATAGGTTTCACCTTGGTGCTTTAACGCAAGCGACAAAGACCAAACACTGATAATCGAATAAACATTGTCGCGAACCCACGCATCTGTGTAGTCGCCATGGCTGGTAATTGCTGTACTTGCGGGCAGCAAACCAGTAACTGGATGCTGTTTACTCAGTATGACTGTTTCGACCTCAGCGTATAAGCGCTCTAACAGTTGTCTGTGCTTCATAAAAAGGCTGTGCCATTCCAAATAAGCGAAGGGAAAGGGCCACAAACCAAGCCGGCAAGCCTTACAGGATTATCGTGCATGGTGTTGATCCGTACTCAATTTAACATAATATACATTATGCGCAATTGGTGTGGGTTCTTGTGTGGCCATTAATAAGAAAGATTGCTGGCAAACAACTTGCCGGCCTATCTTTAAGCATAAGCTACCATAGCAAATAATTCGGTAGCTTTGGGCGTTCTGGGTTGAGCCTGGATCATTTCCATCAGCTGGTTGCAGGCCTCCTCATTGGACGCGTCTATCTCTACGCCGAATCCACGACTGTTGGTGTGAACGACAATCGATTCAAACTTGTAGCGTTGAAGCTTTTGTGAGCTGCGATAAACCAGAATTTCTATGTCGAGTTGCTGTAATGCATGAACATCTGAAAGATCAGATTCAATATATAGGCCATATCGACTTCCATTTTTGATACGTCCTATAGCGACCGGAACACCGTAACGATAAATAAGGATTTTAATGTCGGTTGGGTGACGATCACTGCATCTATGTTCCATAACGATTCCTGCGCAAGTTGAGTGATAAATGTGCCATCATCGGTTTGGGCTTGCCCTGGGGCGCCTTTAGCCAAGCCGATGATAGATAGTTAACAACTGCCGGATATCACCGGCTAATCCTGGATCAAGCTGATCCCAAGAAAATGTCCACACCCAATTTTTATCCGTTGTGCCGGGCATATTCATCCTGTGCCCTCCATCAAGCTCCAAAAGGTCTTGCATTGGCATAATTGCCATATTTCCTACCGAGGATAATGCCGCTTCAATCAACAGCCATGGCATTGGCTCTGTAGAATTAAAAAAATATTTTTTGATTAATTGACGACTGTTTTCCGCTAGGTTTTCATACCAGCCCAAAGTGGTATCGTTGTCGTGCGTGCCGGTGTAAATCACCTCGTCGCGACTATGATTATGTGGCAAGTGCGGGTTGTTGCTGTTGCCATCAAATCCGAATTGCAACACTAACATGCCGGGCAAATTAAATTCACGGCGCAGCGCTTCTACTTCTTCGGTGATAAGCCCCAAGTTTTCGGCAACCAAAGGCAGCTGGGGAAAGGCTTCAAAACAAGCGCGAAGTAATGCTGCGCCGGGTGCTTTTACCCACTTGCCTGCGCGCGCATCTTTGCTGCCTGCAGGAATTTCCCAAAACGCTTCAAAGCCTCGAAAGTGGTCTATACGAATTAAATCAAATAATTGGAGTTGGGTTTTTAATCTTGCTTGCCACCATAGGAAACCGTCTGCAGTCATCGCCTCCCAATTGTAATGAGGGTTGCCCCAGTGCTGCCCTGTCTCTGAAAAATAATCGGGTGGCACTCCTGCTACTGTTAGTGGGTTTCCGTGTGTATCCACACAAAAGTAATGCTGTTGTGCCCAAACATCAGCACTGTCGTGCCCGACAAAAATGGGCATGTCACCAAATAGAAAAATGCCTCGATCATTCGCGTATTTTTTTAACGCATGCCATTGGCTAAAAAAAGCAAACTGTTCAAATACTACCTGATCAATTTCAGCTTTTAATTCTTCTCGAATGGTTTGAAGCGATGTTATCTCACGTGTGCGAAGCTCAGCAGGCCAATCTACCCAGGATACATTGGGTCTGCTTGCACGTATTGCGCTAAATAACGCAAAATCATTTAGCCAATAATCTTGTTCTTCACAAAAGCGTTCAAAATTTTCCTTGAGCTGTGCGCCCTGCTCGCCTGCCAATTTTTCATAAAAAGATGTGGCGGCTATGTGTCGTAAATCGGTAATTGTTTGATTGCGATTAACGCTTTCTGAAAACGTAATCCAGCCTTGTTCTACAAGCCAATCCAAACTGATTAAGTCCGGGTTTCCTGCGTGAGCAGAAATAGACTGATAGGGAGACATGTCATTCTGGGTTGGGCCAGTTGGCAACATCTGCCAAATAGAAAAACCGGCCTCCGCTATAAAGTCTACAAACTTGTAGGCGTCACGTCCCAATGTACCAAAAAAATTTTTGTCACTATTAAAACTGTAGAATTCAGAACAGGGTAAGGATGTTGGATGTAACAAAACACCCGCTGTGCGGCGCTCAAACAAGGGTGATTTGTTAACCATAAGTATGCGCCCTCCCCTTTAATGCTGATAAAAAGTTAAACGTCAATTCGCATGTCCTTGTCGCATTACGCCCCCAGAGGCGGGATCTCCACCACCTACGCTCATTACTTGATGTAAATAAGCTGGCGTTGGTTGATCTATTAAGGTGTAAAGGTTGATGAGATGGCGACGAAATAAATATTCGAAGTCACTTACGCTTTGGGCGGGGTTGTAATCACCGAACCACCAAAACCAATCCGATCCCTCACACAGAGCCAATTGTTTCTCAATTTGAGCTAGCTGTGCAGGAGAAAAACTACGTTTGGAAAGTGCCAGATCGACCTGTTGTTTAGCGTCGCACAACATATCCCAGCCGCGATTTTTGTCCTTGTCGCCAATCCAGGTCGAGAAGGTGCCGTATACCCAGCTACCAGCAACCAAGTGTGGCATTGCCAGTGGCAAAGGTTTTTGTTGATCCAAAAATTCACTGTAGGTGGTTAATTCAAGTTGTGGGTGATTAGACAAGCGCTCATACAGATTGTGAAGAAAATGATAGGCATTTTCAGGGAAGTATTCCCATGCATTTTCTCCATCCATAATGACGGAGATAACGGTGTTTTTGGTGTCTTTACTGTGTTTTGCTATGTTGACGATATGATTTAGCAAATCGCCTACTGCATCATCTGAATGCCATGTGGCGTATTTGAAACCAATAAGATCTGACAACCCATCATCCCGGAAAAACGTTTTAATTTTTGTATTGTGGAATGTGTAAGCTCGGTGTAAGGACTCCTGCTTTGAATACAATTCAGTTGCTATTGTGTGATTCTCTGGTGCACGCAAACTATTATGCAAGACCGAATCACCGGTGGCAGCCCAATCAAACTTCTCGGCACTCAACAACGCCAGAGTTTCATCGCTTAATGCGCCTTCAGAAGCCCAACAACCTTTTGGGCGAATACCAAAGTAGTGCTCAAAAACTTTAAGCCCTTCATGCAAATGCCAGCGAGCTCTATTGCGACCATCAGGATAAAAATCTGCATTAGGCAGCTGCACATCGGGCATTGCTTGTTTCGCGCTATTAAGATCGAGCAATAAAGGAACTATAGGGTGAGCATAGGGGCTCATGCATAGTTCGATCTGCCCTCTTTCTGCAAGTTTTCGGTAACGCGGCCCAATAGATGCGACGAGTTCACCGATGATGGCGAGTAATTCCCGCCTGTCGGCCATAGAAAAATTACGTTCTTTGTCTTGTAGTTTTTTGATTCGGGGATCGGTGCGACGCGGTATTTCAGCGAGCCAGCTGAGGTGATACCAAACACATAAATCAACGGCAAATTGTTCATTCAAATAGCGTGTAAGAAAAGGCTTTTCATTGAGCGAGTCAACTATGTCAGCAAGTTCTTTGAATATGGGGAAGCGATCAATCATGCGTTCGCGATTAGCGCGTAAATATTTTTTTAGTAGATCGCTGTAAGCCATAGAGCCAGGAGCCGGCATTACCGGCTCCACCAGTGATGCTAGCACTGCATCTTTAATTTTATCGCCCTTTGTTAAATAAGCAGCAATTTGCTGCGCATAATCATCCAGCTGCTCAAGTAAAATGGGCGCAAAGTTAACCACCGCTTTTGCGGCGGGCTGCTCCTCCAAGTGCGCAGCCATGTCCACATAATCTTTAATCGCGTGAAGGTAAGTCCAGGGGAAATAATATTCCCCGGTAACTATGTCGCGGTAATCCGGTTGATGCATATGCCAAAGAAAAACGACCTTCGTTTTACCATGATTAACCATTAACTTCATCCTGTCCTAACATATCTGGCGTGACTAATACGACACCTTTGGGTGATACATGGAAGCGTTTTTTATCTTCTTCCAAGTCGTAACCAATGATGGTGCCATCGGGGATTCTGCAGCGACGATCAATAAGTGCTTTGCGAATTTTGCAATTTCTGCCGACATCAACACCTGGAAATAAAACTGAATCTTCAATTTCACAATAGGAGTGAACTCTAACGCGAGGGAACAACAACGAATGCTTAACTGCTGAACCAGAAATAATGCAGCCACCTGCGATTAATGAATCCACCGCGTAACCACGTCGCCCTTCATCATTAAAAACAAATTTTGCTGGCGCCACTTGTTCTTGATAAGTCCAGATCGGCCAAGCACCATCATACAAATCCAGTTCTGGTGTAATACCGGTTAGTTCCAAATTGGCTTCCCAGAGTGAATCCACTGTTCCTACATCGCGCCAGTAAGCATCGCCACCTGAAACCGGATCGCGGAATGGGAACGCATTTACACGATGGGTTTTTATCATTGAAGGAATAATGTCCTTACCGAAGTCGTGTGATGAATTAGGATCATCTCTGTCTTTCAATAATTCTTTAAATAACACTTTGGTACTAAAAACATAAATACCCATGGATGCCAATGCTTTGTCTGGCTTGCCAGCTACAGGTTCAGGGTTTTTGGGTTTTTCGGTGAATTTAACAATACGAAAATCTTTATCAACATCCATCACGCCAAATGCGTGGGCGATTTCAAGAGGTACTTCAATACAGCCGACAGTGATATCAGCGCCGCGCTCTACGTGAGCGGCGATCATGGTTCCATAATCCATTTTATACACGTGGTCGCCGGCAAGAATGAGTACATATTCAGGGTTGTGGCGACGAATAATATCGATGTTTTGAACAACCGCATCGGCGGTTCCTACATACCAGGATTCGCTTAGTCGCTGTTGGGCTGGCAACAATTCAACAAACTCACCCAGCTCACCACCAAGGAAACCCCACCCACGCTGCACGTGACGGTCCAGCGAGTGGGATTTATATTGCGTGAGCACACTAATCCGACGAATTCCCGAGTTAACACAATTCGACAAAGGGAAATCGATGATGCGAAATTTCCCGCCAAAATGAACCGCTGGTTTTGCCCTCCAGTCGGTTAATTGATGCAACCGGGAGCCACGCCCGCCCGCAAGAATAATTGCCAATGTTTCGCGAGTAAGTCGACTAACAAAACGACCTGATGATTGTGTACTCATTAAATCTTCTTCCTTATGGCTATTGTGTTTGCAGATTATGAATTTTTTGTGACTGCACTAACATAGTGTGAGCAATATCAATGCCAATACATTGATCCAACTCAAGGATTCAATTATCACAAAAACCTTATGGTGCACTTAACAGTAAGCAAGTCTTTGTCAGTGCGAGTTAAGTGTAGCTTCAAGTTTGGCATTGAATCTGCAAATGCCAAATTTGAAAGTAAATTTTTTTAATAATTCTTACGACAAACCAAGCAGATACTGGCTAAGCTAGCTAAGTACATTTGGTGAATAATTTTTATAATTGTTATCACTTTTCGTGCCGCCCATGACATGTGCACTGTTACATCATTTAAACAGGAACTGATTTAATGCCAAATTCACAGCAGGACAATAACTTAAGCCATGAAATGCTACGTATTGTGACAGCAACTCATCACGATCCATTTGAAGTGCTTGGGCGCCATCCATTAGGTGATAAAGCAACGGCAGACGCAGATACTTTTGTTCGGGCATATATTCCTGGCGCCCGTTCGGTAGCGGTGCAAACTACTAATAGTCAATTTGTTTCAATGGCTCGCATTGAAGGAACCGATTTTTTTGTATGGCAAGGTTTGGGGCAAGATTTACCTGCGCGCTATCAACTGCATTGGTTGGATCGCCATAATCAGCCCCATACTGAAGTTGACCCTTATTGTTTTGCCCCTTTATTGGGCGATATTGATATGCATTTGTTTGCCGAGGGGCAACATTGGAACATTCACCACCATCTTGGTGCGCATCCGCGCCTTGTGGACGGCATAAGCGGAGTGATGTTTGCGACCTGGGCGCCAAACGCCGAGCGAATTAGTGTGGTGGGTGATTTCAATGATTGGGATGGTCGCGCTCACCCAATGCGGGTTCGCGGTGGCAGCGGTTTGTGGGAGTTGTTTATTCCCGGAGTGCAGCCGGGTGCTATTTATAAATTTGAAATTCGCAACCGTGCATCGGGCGCCGTATTTTTAAAGTCTGATCCCTACGGGCAAGCATTTGAGCTGCGCCCGCAAACCGGTTCCATCGTAAAAGCCGATTCGTTGTACAAATGGCAGGATAAAAGCTGGATTGATCAGCGCGAGCATTGGAATTGGCAGTCATCACCTATGTCGGTGTATGAAATGCACTTGGGCTCCTGGCGCCGTGGTTGGGCGGGTGAATTTTTAAACTACAGGGAAATTGCTCACCAATTAGTTGATTACATAAAACCTTTGGGTTTTACCCATGTGGAAATATTGCCGGTCAGTGAGCACCCCTTTGATGATTCCTGGGGTTATCAGACAACGGGGTATTTCGCGCCTACCAGTCGCTTTGGCTCTCCGGATGACTTTCGCTACTTCGTTGATTATCTGCACCAACACAATATCGGTGTGATTTTGGATTGGGTGCCGGCACACTTTCCAAAGGATGCGCATGCCCTTGCCCGCTTCGATGGTTCAGCGCTTTATGAGCATGAAGACCCGCGTTTGGGCGAACATCGCGACTGGGGTACGCTGATTTACAACTATGGCCGCAATGAGGTGCGTAACTTTCTGCTGGCCAGCGCTCTGTTCTGGTTAAAGGAATACCATTTGGATGGCCTGCGGGTAGATGCTGTTGCCTCGATGCTCTACCTGGATTATTCGCGTGAACACGATCAATGGTTGCCCAACAAATATGGTGGCAATGAAAATCTGGAAGCGATGGATTTCCTGAAGCAGTTGAATGAGATATGCCATGGACAAGTCCCTGGCGCTTTAGTAATTGCCGAAGAGTCAACCTCCTGGCCGCAGGTGACACGCCCTACCTGGGTGGGCGGTCTGGGTTTTTCCATGAAATGGAATATGGGGTGGATGCACGATACCCTCGATTATTTCAGCAAAGATCCCATTCACCGTCAGTACCATCATAATCAACTGACCTTTGGCATGATTTACGCCTTTACCGAAAACTTCCAACTGCCTTTTTCGCACGATGAAGTGGTGCATGGCAAAGGTAGTATGTTGAATAAGATGCCCGGTGACGATTGGCAGAAATTCGCTAATTTGCGTCTGTTGTACACCTACATGTATACCTACCCCGGCACCAAGTTATTGTTTATGGGTAGTGAGTTTGGTCAGTGGAGCGAATGGGCTGCCGGGCGCAGTCTGGATTGGCACCTGCTTGAATACCCGTCGCATCAAGGCCTTGCAAATTTGGTAAAAGACCTTAATCAACATTACAAAACTATGCCTTCGCTGTACCAGCGCAGCTTCCGTCACGATGGTTTTGAATGGATTGATTGCCATGACAGCACCCAGTCAATTATCAGTTATATCCGCAAAAGCGATGAGGATTTCAGCATAGTGGTACTTAATTTTACGCCGGTCGCACGCGACAACTATCGCATTGGCGTGCCTGTTGCTGGGGTTTATCGCGAAGTATTAAATTCCGATTCCAATTTTTATGGCGGCAGCAATTACGGTAACGGCGACCCGCTACATACCCAGGAGATTCCCTGGATGAATCACCAACAATCATTGGATATTCATTTGCCACCTTTGGGGGCATTAATACTCAAGCTTATTTAAACGACAGAGCAAGGATTACTCATGCAGAAAATTCTCTTTGCAACCAGTGAGGTTTATCCCCTTATCAAAACCGGCGGGCTTGCTGATGTAGCTGCCAGCCTGCCGCGCGCGCTGTTAAAGCTTGGGCAGGATGTAAAAATCCTGCTGCCGGCTTACGCGAGTGTGATGCACAAGTTAACCTCGGGCGTAAAACAAGTTGCGCAATTGCAGATCGAAGGGCGAGAAATTTCCATCAATCAAACCCGGCTGCCCGGCTCACGTCTGAATGTGCTGCTGGTGGATATCCCCGAGTTTTCGGAGCGTGAAGGTAACCCCTACTGTGGGCCAGATGGTTCAGATTGGTTTGACAACCATAAACGCTTTTATTTGTTTTCCAAGGCGGCAGAGCTGATTGCCCTTAATCAGGCACAGCTGGATTGGCGACCGGATATAGTCCACTGCAATGATTGGCAAACTGGTTTGATTCCTGCCCTGCTCTCTTTACACCCTCAGCGCCCTGCAACCGTTTTTACGATTCACAATCTCGCCTATCGCGGTCTGTTTTCCTATCAGGCATTTGCCGATTTGAATTTGCCGCAAGGCTTCTGGCACCACGAGCGCCTGGAGTTTTATGGGCAGATGTCATTTATGAAAGGCGGCTTGGCCTTCGCGGATTATGTCACCACGGTTAGCCCCAGCTATGCCAATGAAATACAGCGCCCCGAATTTGGTTGCGGCCTGGATGGATTGATGCGCTATCGCAAGGAATCACTTGCAGGCATTTTAAATGGCATAGATATGGATGAATGGAACCCCGGTACTGATCCTCACATCAGTGTTAATTACAATCGCCGAACCCTGGGCAACAAAGTCAAAAACAAATTGGCGCTACAAGCTGATCTGGGCTTAAACGTGGATGAAAAAACGCCGCTCTTGGGTTTTGTGGGGCGGTTGGTTGATCAAAAAGGGGTTGATTTGATTCTGGCCCAAATGCCGCGGCTGCTGGCAACTCAATGCCAACTGGTCATTTTGGGGAGTGGTTTCCCTCATTTGGAAGTGGCGCTGCAAAAGATTGCAGCTGAACATCCAGGTCGGGTATCCGTCACTCTGGGTTACAACGAGAGCTTTGCTCACCGGATTGAAGCCAGCAGTGACATCTTTCTGATGCCATCACTATTTGAGCCCTGCGGTTTGAATCAGCTTTACAGTTTGCGTTACGGCACACTGCCCGTAGTCCATGCGGTGGGCGGCCTGCGCGACACAGTATTTGAAGAGTCAGCGGAAGCTATCACTGACAAGGGTAATGGTTTTGTTTTTCATCACCCCACAGCGGAGTTGTTGTTCGAGGCGATTAATCGCGCATTACAACTTTATCAACAGCCTGCCCTGTGGAAGCAGTTACAGCTTAATGCCATGAGTAAAGACTTCTCATGGGATCAAAGTGCACAGCAATATCTCAACATCTATGAAAAGCTATTGGCTTGATTCCTCAGGCGGCCAGCGCAAGGCTGGCCGCTTCGGTGCATCTGCTATAAAAGCAGGCTACCATATGGCAATAAACCCGGGCTTACAGGCCTTGGCGCAGCAGGAAAATGATTAAAACCAGCATTTAGCTTTCAGCAAAAAAACCATAATTTCAGGAGTTTTTATGTCTACCAGCCCCCTGGCCGGAAAGTTGCTACCTCAGGATTTACTTGTCGATTTGCCCAAGTTGATCGACTCCTATTACACCAATAAGCCGGATTCAGGCGTTGCTGAACAGCGCGTGAGCTTTGGGACTTCCGGGCATCGGGGTTCATCCTTTGCCAACAGTTTTAATGAAAACCATGTGCTGGCTATCAGTCAGGCGATCTGCGATTACCGCACTCAAGCAGGTATCAACGGCCCATTATTTATAGGCATAGATACCCATGCCCTGTCTGAGCCTGCGCAAATTAGCGCGGTAGAAGTTCTTGCTGCGAATGGTGTGGAGATTATGTTGGCACAAGGGGGCGAATATACCCCTACACCGGCTATTTCCCATGCCATCCTCACCTACAACAAGGGGCGCACCAGTGGCTTGGCTGATGGTATTGTCATCACCCCATCGCACAACCCTCCCGACAATGGCGGTTTCAAATACAACCCACCTAACGGCGGCCCGGCTGACAGTGATATCACCAATTGGATGCAGGCGCGTGCTAATGAGTTGCTGGAAAATAACCTGCGCGATGTAAAACGTATGGATTATCACCAGGCATTAAAAGCAGCCACAACGCATCACCATGACTATGTGCATAACTACGTTAAAGATTTGATCAATGTTATTGATATGGAAGCAATTCGTGGTGCGAATGTGCATATGGGGGCCGATCCTTTGGGCGGTGCCGGTGTGAATTATTGGAGTGCAATTGCTGATCATTACCAGTTAAATTTGAAGGTGCTCAACACCAGTGTCGATAAAACATTTTCATTTATGACCGCAGACTGGGATGGAAAAATCCGTATGGACCCTTCCTCTGCCTACACAATGCAAGGCATGGTTGAGCGCCGTAATTTATTTGATGTGGCCTTTGCCTGTGATGCCGACCACGACCGTCATGGCATTGTGGCGCCTAGTTGTGGCCTGCTGCCTCCCAACCATTACCTGGCGGTTGCGATTCAATATTTGTTTCAGCATCGCCCACAGTGGGCAGCCAATACCGCCATAGGTAAAACGGTGGTAAGTAGTGCAATGATCGATAAGGTCGCCCAAAAAATTGGGCGCCGTTTGTATGAGGTGCCTGTTGGGTTCAAATGGTTTGCACCCGGTTTATTTGATGGTTCACTGGGGTTTGGTGGTGAGGAAAGTGCCGGTGCGTCTTTCTTGCGTATCGACGGTAGTGTCTGGACTACCGATAAAGATGGCATTATCCCCTCGCTATTAGCAGCAGAAATTAAAGCCAATACCGGCCGCGATCCCGGTGAATGTTACAAGTTGTTGGCCGATGAATTTGGTCATGCTGCGGAAGCGCGTGTTGAAGCTCCTGCTAATACTGCGCAAAAGAAAGCACTTTCCAAATTGTCTCCGGCGCAAATTACCTCGACCGAATTGGCGGGCGATAAAATTGAGACGATTCTGACTCATGCTCCAGGCAATGATGCCGCGTTTGGTGGTATTAAGGTGATGAGTAAAAATGGTTGGTTTGCTGCACGCCCATCAGGCACAGAAGAAATTTACAAAATCTACGCTGAAAGTTTTAAAGGCAAAGAACATTTGCAAGAGCTTATTGCAGAAGCGCAGGTGATTGTGAATAAGGCGATATCGGATTAATTTGACCGCTCAGCTTCACCAAAAAAATGCCCGATTTAATCGGGCATTTTTTATCACTACTATTAAAAAGTAATAACACATAACGATTTATTTTCAGGCTTTGGGCAGTGGAATAAAATCCGTTTCCCCTGGAACCATTGCAAACTCTTGTTTTTCCCAGCGCTCGCTAGCCGCGCGCAGTTTTTCGCGGGATGAAGCGACAAAATTCCATAAAATAAAACGCTCACCAGCTAATGGCTCACCGCCGAGAACTAAAATTCTCGATGCCTTTTCAGATTCAATGACAGAATTTTCATCCAGCACTGCAAGATGAAATTCAGCTACTGGCTCGCCGTTCACAGTCACTGAACCCCAAGCGACATAAATAGCCAACTCCTGCCCCGGAAAATCTGGCTCATAGCGAGTTGCTTCGCCCAGCGCCAGATCCAAATAGGTAGTAATACTGGCTGTTTTTACTGGCGACTCCACACCAAAGGCTTTCCCGATTAACACCTGCGCACTCATGGTGAGCAAGTTAACCGATGGAATTGTTTCTGCCGGATAGTGCGCAAAGGCTGGTTCACATTCTTCGGCCTCCAGCGGCAATGCGAGCCAGGTTTGTATTCCCTCAACAGGTGTGTTTCCGGCACGGATATCGGCGGGTAAACGCTCCGAGTGAACAATGCCGCTACCGGCTGTCATCAAATTAATTGCGCCCGGTTCAATTCGCTGAACGACGCCCAAGCTGTCACGGTGCATCATCGCGCCGGTAAACAAATAAGTGACGGTGGCCAAACCTATGTGAGGGTGTTGTCGAACATCATCCGAAGTGGTGCCAAGGCTGAATTGTGCGGGCCCCATGTGGTCTACAAAAATAAATGGCCCCACTCTTTGTTTAACACGCGATGGCAATAAGCGTTTTACGGGAAAACCAATATCCTGAATACGAGGAGAAATAATCAGTGCCATAACTTACCCCTAAACGACTTGAGTGTTTATGTTAATGGTGGCATGAGAAAGTAATTTATGAATCGGACACTTTTCTACAATAGACGACAGCTGTTGGCGCTGATCGTCATTAAGGTTGCCGATAATTTCTAATTTGAGCGAGAGTTGGTACTCACCTGATTTTTCTTTGCTGTTATCGCGCTCAATGCTTACATTGATTGATTCCAGAGGCATTCCCCGACGCTTGGCAAACATGGTCAAGGTAATTGCCGTGCAGGCAGCAAGGGAAGAGTCCAGCAGATCGTGTGGGTCTGGTGCGGAATTCTCTCCGCCCAGATCAGCATCAACATCTGCAAACAAATTATGCGCCCCGATAGTGATGCGTTGACGGTAGGTTCCACTCGGGTCTTTCTCTAATTTGATCATGTAAACTCTCTTGGTTAATGCAAAGATTCAATCTCAAATTCTGCAGTTTATTGGTAGATCTTTTAATTCAACATTAGTTCTATTTTCGCCCACTGCTTGCATTCCCTCGGGCACGGCCCCTTTTCCACAGAGCCAGGAGATGGGACTCTGCGGTGAATCTTTTACCGCAATGGGTTGGACGCTGAGAATTTTTTCTTTGAGTGAAGGGTGGGCTTTGTTGCCGAAATGAATGTGAAAAGCGCCCTCTTTTAATTCAATTCGATCCACATAATTTCCCAGCAATTTTTCTGGCTCGGGAATTCCTGCCTCTTGATTGTTTTTTAAAAATACCAAGGTGTTTTTGTGATAATAAGCAACTAATTTTTTGTAGTCCTCTATCAACTCCATGGATTCGGTGACTTGGCGGCGTGCGATAGTCGGGTCCGCCTTGGGTATTGCCATTAATGCCAGAATTGCGATGATGGCGACCACCACCATCATTTCAATCAGAGTAAAACCACGCCGTTTAATCACACTTATTCCTTTCTGCCAGAATTAAAATTAACGAATAAATTTTGCAACGTACCAGCAGCTGGCGTGCAGTTCAAAGCCCTGTGCTTGTGCCCACTTAATTCCTGTGCGCACTAATTTTTCTGCAAAACCTTTGCCGCGACATTGTGGTGGCACATAAGTGCTGGTGAAATCTACAGCAGGTGTTGTGCCGTGAGAGAATAAACGATAACTCAGTATCGCTTCGCTGTTATCGCATTCAAGAACAAAACGCTGCTGTTCCGGTTGGTGCTGTATGTCAGGCATAGACCTTACTCCGCAATGAAACCCTAGTGTAGAACACAACGCATAAAAAAATCCCCCAGTGTTTTCACAGCTGGGGGATTCGGCTTTACCTGTGTGGCGCGTTAGACTTTGGTGCCCCACAGGTCGTACTCGTCCGAGTGTTCGATAAGCACATTTACCAAGTCGCCGGGTTTTACATTCTCTTCACCATTCAAGTAGACGCAGCCGTCGATCTCGGGTGCGTCAGCAAAACTGCGACCTATGGCGCCCTCTTCATCAACTTCATCGATCAGCACTTGAAGCACCTGCCCTACTTTCTGCTTCAAGCGTTCAGTGGAGATTTGTTGCTGCAGCTGCATAAAGCGGTCGTAGCGTTCTTGTTTGATCTCATCCGGTACATGATCGGGCAAGTCATTAGCCTTGGCGCCTTCAACTGGCGAATATTGGAAGCAACCCACGCGATCCAGCTGCGCCTCTGTTAAGAAATCCAGCAGCTGCTGGAAGTCAGCTTCTGTTTCCCCGGGGAAGCCCACAATGAAGGTAGAGCGAATGGTTAAGTTAGGCACTTGTTCGCGCCAGGCTTTGATGCGCTCCAGTGTTTGTTCCACTTGTCCGGGGCGGCGCATTTTGCGCAGCAGTGTTGGGCTCGCATGTTGGAAAGGTATATCCAGATAGGGCAATACCTTGCCTTGTGCCATCAAAGGAATCACGTTGTCTACATGTAGATAAGGATAAACATAGTGCAAACGCACCCAGACACCCAATTCACCCAGTGCGGCAGCTAACTGATACATGTCTGTTTTGAGCGGGCGGCCATCCCAGAAATCGGTGCGGTGCTTAATATCGACACCATAGGCAGAGGTATCCTGGGAAATGACCAGTAATTCTTTTACCCCGGCTTTCACCAGGCGCTCGGCTTCACCCATTACCTGCCCAATCGGGCGGCTCACCAGCTTGCCGCGCATATCGGGGATAATGCAGAAACTGCAGGAGTGGTTGCAGCCTTCGGATATTTTCAAATAAGCGTAGTGGCGCGGCGTCAGCTTAATACCCTGTGGTGGAACCAAATCAGTAAAGGGATTGTGGGTCGGGCTGGGCGGCAGGTGTTCATGTACCTGCGATAACACCTCTTCATAGGCATGGGCACCGGTAATACCCAAAACGTTGGGGTGAACCTGGATAATTTCGTCTTTTTTGGCCCCCAAACACCCCGTGACTAACACCTTGCCGTTCTCTGCGAGCGCTTCGCCAATCGCCCCTAAGGATTCCTGTACCGCACTGTCGATAAAGCCACAGGTATTGACTATCACCATGTCCGCATCGTTGTAGGTGGGCACTATGTTGTAACCTTCGGTGCGCAATTGGGTCAGTATGCGCTCTGAATCCACCAGGTTTTTAGGGCAGCCAAGCGATACAAAGCCGATGGTATTGCCTTTGGTGCCGCCACTTTGCGCCTGACTGGCAAGTGTTTTGGCTGGCGTGTCCAGAGTGGTGGTTTGGGAGGGGTCAAAGGTATTAACAGTCATAGGATCTCAAGCAGCTGGTCAGTCAAAAAAAGGCGCTCATTGTAGGCGTTTGAAGGCTAATTTGCATTCAACTGACAAAAATTACTTTCCCGACGAGGTTTATCCGGATGTGTTTTTCTGCGGCAATATGGCGATGAAGCGACTGAAGAGGCCATTGGTGTCATAGGCAGCAATCTCAAACTCCAAGTTACCTTGAAGATGGCTGAAGTAATGGTTGTTAACATACCCGCCAGTAATCCGCACCGAACTGAAATTCTCTGCTCCCTTCTCGCGATAGCGGATTTCATAGCCCCCTACTTCTTCAACCCCGAGGTAATCTCCATTTTCCCTGGCTGAAGGCACAGCCCAGCTCAGTAGTACTGGCCCGTTAATTTCACTGTTGGATTGACTTGAACTGGTGTTGGAACTCAATGGCGACAAAGACGAATCTGACGAAAAAGAAATGGCTGAAGATGAACTTGGCGCCGGTATTGACGCATCCGGGCTGCTGGAAACACTGTCAGAAGCCACTGAGGATGTCAGGGATGAATTAGGTGGTGTTTTGTTGCTGCCCGAAGGGCTGGTCGTGCCTGCACCCCCGCCTCCCCCACAGGCGGTGGTTAATAGGGGGGCGACAAAAGACATGATCAAGGTTGCGTTGCGTAAGCGGCGCTGCCAACTCAGGGTGTGGGTTAACTGGCCTCTATCGATGAAACCCAGTTCAATCAGAATTTCACCCAAAGGTTCGACGGAAGTTTTGCCGGTGCCTTCGCGTAACAATTGGCGAGCCTGCTGTATTTCAATTGCTTCACAAAGCTGTTGGCGTGTGATGATGCCACGCTCGACCAACATATCGCCTATTCGATGTGATTTGGCTTGCTCGGACATGACATTACCTCTTGTCAGTTGGCGGCCGTTAACAAACAGACTCTTTAATACCAGTTAATTAAAAAAATTAACATTAATTTATGACCATTGATAAAATAGCACTACAATATGTTATTAAATAAATAAGCATCAACCGATTAATTTATAAATTATTTATATTCTGCTTGATACTATTAAGTGCGCTAGTAATAACCGATCGCGCACAGCCAATATTCATTCGCATAAAACCACTAGCCTCCTTGCCAAATACTATGCCCGGGTTCATTCCTAATTTGCATTTGCGAATAAAAAAATCTTTTAACTCATGATCGCTTAATCCCAAGCCACGACAATCCAACCAGAGTAAATAAGTTGCCTCAGGCTTTATTAGTTTTATTGAGGGAATTTCATGTTCAATAAATTCTGCAACGTAATCGCGAGTGGCTTCCAAATACACCATAAGTTCATCAAGCCATTGTTCGCCGCCGCTATAAGCAGCTTCAAATGCCACAATACTCAGCGGGTTGTGATTGGCTGAATGCAAATATTCAAATGCCTGTTTCATTGCTTTGCGTTCCGCTGCACTGGGAATAATCAATGCGGATAGCCCAAGCCCTGGAATATTAAAAGTTTTATTGGGTGCTATGGTGGTGACTATTTTGTCGCTTGTGCCGGCTAAGCGGCCGAGCATAGTGTGTGTAACGCCTGAATAAGTTAAATCGCAATGAATGTCGTCAGACAAAATAGTTAACTGGTAGCGGCGACTGATATCCAACAAACGTTCCAGCTCGCCACTACTCCATACACGCCCTACCGGATTATGGGGCGAGCATAATAAAAGTAATTTTGCCCCTTGTTGTGCGCAGGTTTCCAAATGCTCAAAATCCATTTCATAGCGACCGTTTATTTCGCGTAAAGGGTTCTCGATTAATAAACGATTATTGGATGTAACTGCCGAAAAAAATGGAAAATACACTGGCGGTTGCACAATCACTCCCTCGCCTTCCCGGGTAAATGCGTGTACTGCGGCGAATAGCGAGGGCACCACACCGGGCGCAAATACAATCCACTCCTGTTCAATCTGCCACTGGTGACGCCGGGCAAACCAATCAATCACCGCTTGATATAAGCTGTCGGGGTACAGCGTATATCCAAAAATGGGATGTTTGATTCGCTCTTGCAGTGCGCGGGTTATACAGTCGGGTACCGCAAAATCCATATCTGCGACCCAAAGTGGCGATAGATCATCAGTGCCAAAATAGTGTTTGCGGCCATCAAATTTAACCGAGTTGGTGTGCTCTCTGTGAATGATTTGGTCAAAATCGAACGGCATAAAATTATCCTGTTACACTTATGTGGGTTAACACTTTAAACGACATTTACAGCAGAAACCGCTGCATGCTAAGAATTTTTTTGACCTGCCTACTGGCCTTAATCATGTGCCCTGCTTCTGCAGCTGGCGATGTTTCCAGCCCAATGATTGTCCGCATTCCCTATATGGAGCGTGAGGCTGCGCACAGGATCTATGCTGATGAACTTCTGCGCTTGGCATTGGAGTTATCAAAAGATAAGTACGGGCCTTACAAAATTATCCAGCAGCGTCAGGAGACTGTCATTCGGCGACAATTGCTGGAGGTGGAATCCGGACGAAACCTTTCATTGGCTGTTTCCATGCCGACACCGGAATGGCTGGAAAAGACACATCTGGTGCAGTTTCCCATTATGCGGGGTTTGGCCAGTTATCGGCTATTTTTAGCGAGCCGCAATAACCTTCATTTATTTGAAAAAGTGAATACTATCGCCGATTTAAATCGCTTCACTATTGGCCAAGGGCAAGGTTGGTCAACTGCAAAAATTTTAGAGGATAACGGCTTCAAACTCATTTATGGCGGCCCTTACCCTACGCTAATTCCTATGCTCAAAGCCAACCGGTTTGAGTTGTTGATGCGCAGTATTTATGAGGTTGAGCCGGAATTAAAAGCCTACCAGCAGGAAATGCCAGAGCTAATGATTGTTGAAAACTTCGGTTTGTTTACTTACTTGCCTATGTACTTTTTTGTCTCCAAAAATCAGCCTTTGCTAGCCACTCGTCTGGAGTACGGATTGCATAAGGCATACACAAGCGGCAAGGCTGACAAGTTGTTTGAGGATCACTTTCGTAACGCTTTGAAGCTGCTGCGTAATAAAAGCAGGAAAACATTTTTTCTTGCTAATACGAATATCGATAAATCCTTTTTTAAGAAGGATCAGCCTTTTTTACTAAAGGAAATTATTGAATTAGAAATACTCAATCGCAAACACTGAGTTAACGTTGCTCTGTGCCTTTTAAAATATAAAGGCAACGCAGCTGCCTGCATTGCCTTTATATTTTTACTTTTAATATGCTTCGCTTTTGTATTTTATTACTGATTAAGCGATTCTTTGCCAAAAAGTAACTTCAGATAAACTGTGCTGGAATTTGCGTTTGGTTTCACGAATCACAAATGGCACCTCTACTGGCCCCTTAATCAAGCGGAAGTGATTACCCAAGTGCGCTTGCAAACCATCCAGTGTAGTAAAACTTTCACCGTCCTTTTTAAAACCACCGATCCATTCCTCACGCGGCGTATGTTCAGTGAGCCAGGTATAGGGTGATGCTAGCATCAGTACGCCTCCGATATTCAAACGCTCATGAATGTTATCGAGGAATTTTGCGGGGCTGTATAGTCGATCAATTAAATTGGCAGCCAAAATAAAATCGTAACCAGTAAAAACGGGTTTAAGGTTGCAGGCATCGCCCTGAAAAAACTCCACTTTATGCGCAGTGTTTGACAATCCAATGTCTGTCAGCGAGCGGGATTTGTAGGAGACTAATTCACCTTCATCAGTCAATGTGTAGCGCAATGTTTCCCCTTGGGTTAATTGCACTCCCTGACCAATAAAACGCGCGGAAAAGTCGATGCCAGTGACTGCATCAAAAACACGAGCCAATTCAAAGGTGGCGCGCCCGGAAGCACAACCTAAATCCAATGCTTTATGCTTGGGGGAATCACCCAGGGTTTCCAGTGCTAAATCAACCAAAGCTTTGGAGAAATTTGCAACACCAAAATATTCATCACCGTAATGGAATTCGGCGTACTCCGACATTAATCGGTCAGTTTCGTAATGGGAGCTAGGCAAGGGTTTAATATCTCCTGAGACAATGTAGCGAAAACCAGCGTGTTGAAAAAAGTGGCGACGGAATGCATAGCGGGATGATTTTAATGATTCATTGCCGCATGAAATCCATGAGCCACCTTTAATAAGATTATGACGCTCATCAAAGGTGGGTGTTGTGAAATCGTCGTAAATCGGATGAACCTCAAAACCATTGAAGGGATAAATAGGCGTTTCAGTCCACTGCCACACATTACCAATCACATCATAAAAATCGCCGTGCGCAAATTGATTAACGGGGCAGGAAGATGCACCATGATCCAAATGAATATTGGCGGCAGCAGTATCATCGCCCACCGCATTTACACCACTGTGTTCGTATAGGCGATACCACTCATCTTCAGTGGGAAGACGCACATTCATACCAGTTTCGGATTTTTTCCAATTACAAAAAGCTTTAGCTTCATGGTAGTTGACTTCTACCGGCCAATCCCAAGGCATAGCTATTTCTTCCGTCATCAAACGCAAATACCAACCATTGGTTTTTTTGACCCAAAACGTAGGATGCTGAGCCTTGGTATAAGCCAGCCAGCCTTTACCTTCTTCCTCCCAATTGTGAGAATTTAAATATCCACCAGCTTCGACAAATGCCAAAAACTCCTGGTTGCTGGTTAAATATTTTGCCGCTTTGAACTCACTGATATCCGATTGATGTTCACCGTATTCATTATCCCATCCATAAAAGGGATCTTGTTTGTTTTTGCTGATATGAACACTGCCAGCAGGCACACTAATCAATTCGTTCGCTGGTGCAGTTCCCGTAACACGTGCTGGCTGCCAGTCGGGAGAACTTTTTACGAATTCCAATTTGTGTTGACGAATTAATACAGAGGAGGTTTCAAGGTGAATGCGCTCATGTTCAACTCCCATAATGATTGCCCACCAAGGGTTATTCCAATCAACGGGAAGCTCCAGCGGTGCAGTTTCAATCAGGTTGATAACCAACGCCCGAACCTGATCGCGATAGGCTTTTACCTCGGCCGGTGTAGGCCATTGATAGTGTGCATCATTGAGATCATCCCAACTCATTTCGTCCACACCTACAGCAAAGATTGACTCAAAGCGCTGGTTGATACGCTGGTTGATCATGCGAGTCAATAAAAGCTTATTCACAAAAAAGGTGGCAGTGTGGCCAAAATAAAAAATCAACGGATGGCGCAGTGAAATGGGTTTGGTGTAATAAGCCTGATCGTTTGCCAAACAACTGAATAAAGACTCGTAGCAGTCAAAAGTGGACTCAAAATAATGGCGTAATACCTTTCTAAAGCTCGCGTCATCATCACTGCGTAGATTGGGTGTGCGGGCAAACAATCCTCTAGGAGAGAGCATCTGGAGTGGCGGTAGCGGCGAAGGAACAAAGGTCGCGGTACTCATGGTGGCCGAAGCCTTAGGTAAGGTATTTGGTCCTGAGTGCATGGGTATACTCCTGATTCATGTCCTGAAATTAAGGCTACTGCTGGCGCCCTGCGTAGTCTTTGGCGAACTGCCAGGCTACTCGACCACTGCGTGCGCCGCGTGTTCTATGCCAGAGCAGAGCGGCTTGTTCCGCCGGTTTGTCCCATTGGGCGCCCAAGTGATGAACCCAATATTCGGCGGCAGCGAGGTAATCATCCTGGCTGAAGGGGTAAAAACTTAACCAAAGACCAAAGCGCTCGGATAGCGAAACCTTCTCTTCCACGCTGTCGTTTGGCCGAACTTCCCCATCTTCATTGCTGACATCCAGATTTTCACGCATCTTTTGCGGTAGTAGATGACGTCGGTTACTGGTGGCATAGAACAGCATATTCGCAGTTGGAGCAGAAATAGATCCATCCAGCACCGATTTCAATGCTTTATAACTGATTTCCCCTTCTTCAAAAGACAAATCGTCGCAAAATATTATGAATTTTTCAGGGCGCTCCCCCAGTAAATCAACAATTTCACTCAAATGTAATAAATCGGTCTTATCGACCTCGATGATCTTTAAACCCTCAGCAGAGAAGGCTGTCCATACCGCCTTGATCAAGGTTGACTTACCAGTACCGCGCGCGCCGGTTAACAACACATTGTTAGCGTCGCGACCGGCGACAAATTGTGCGGTGTTACGAAGAATAGACTGTTTCTGGTGTTCGATATTCTTTAGTGAGTCCAGCGCCACGCGGTGCGGGTGTTTAACGGCCTGCAGGTAACCTTCACCATTCACCTTGGTGCGCCAGCGAAACGCACTTGCACTCCAATCCGGCTCAGGCTGCGGGCGTGGCAGTATTGCTTCAACCCGGTCTATTAATTGTTCCAGGCGGTTGATAAAAAGGTCAATATTTGACACCTTGGTTTTTCCTCGGATTTGAAGTAAGTAACTAGCCAAGCAATAAGTCTGGGCTATATTGTAAGAAATTTAGTGGCGATTAAAACAAAAGGTTTCCTATGTTTACCAGACAGGAGCTGCAGGTCATCAACCGAGCCATGGCGCAAAAGCGCGACTGGATTACCAAAAATCTGGATAGCGTGGATAGCGAAAGGAGCCGCGCACAACTGCTGCAGGATTTACCCCTGATTGAATCTACTTTGCAAAAAATCAGTGAAAAGTTACGCACCACCGATGGCAGCTCTGCTAACGAAAGGGTTAATCACTATGTTTCAAACAAGGTGGTATCGCCTATCCGCCAGGCTGCCTTTGCACGGCGCCAGGACTTAACGCCCGGTCAGATTCGCGTACTGGTTGTAGATGATGACCAATTAATATGCGAGTTGATTAACGCATTTTTACGTGCATCGGGTATTTATCAGGTGGATTTTGCCAGCGATGGTTTAAAGGCGATTGGCATGATGTATGAAGCCAATCCGGTCTACGATTTGGTGTTGTGCGATTGGAATATGCCAACCAAATCGGGTATTGATGTCCACAATGCTATGCGCGCTGCCGAACGCTATTTGGGCACAGTATTTATATTGGTAACTGCTGTGACTGAAGCAAAACAAATCCGTGCAGCTATTGAGGATGGAGTAGATGACTATGTGGTTAAACCAGTAGAGCAAGACAAGTTGCTCAAAAAAATTATCCGCTTCTTTCCCCGTGTCACTTCAAGTGACTCTTGATAGATTGTTGCTAGGTCTGCTGATAGGTTTGCTGCGCAAAAAACACAACTATCGCCAATAGTTACTGAGCAACACACAACACTATTTTTAGTGTCAACAGTGGGACAACCCTAGGGCGAGCAATGCTAATAGAGATTAGTGCTCGCCCCTCGGATTATCTGATTGCCATATTGACTCTGAGCTTGATTCTAAGCTTCAACCTCCGCCATGAAGTCCAATGCTGCCTGCTGACGAATAGCTCGACGATGGTTTGCCATGAGTTTTTTAATTTTCTCCTGGTCGCACACTTGCCTATCCAGCATAACGCGAGTTTTTAATTCCCCTACCGGTTCAGCAGTTGGGCACTTACTGAATACAAACTGGTTTGAAATCAAATCCATAAAGGGGCCTGACTTACTACTGGGCATAATAAAGTTCAGCTGCAACCCCAAACTTTCGGTCAAATAATTAATAACCTCGCGTGAGCGATGTTCGTCCATTTTGGAGAAGGCCTCATCCACCAATACCATACGCAAGTGACTACTGCCTTCATTAAAACGGAACGCCGAAGTAATGGCAGCGCTGCGGATAATATAGGCGGGTGTTTCCAATTGGCCGCCTGAACCGGTTCCGTACTGGCTTAACGGAATTGGCGCCTTACCTTCTGGTTCTTTGTATATTTCATAGCGGCGATAATTGCGATAGTCAGCGATACGAGTTAATTCGCGCAATGCTTTTTGTTCATCTTCATCCAATAGCATTGTCATCAAACGTTCACGCACCCGCTGGTGTTTTTCATCCAGCTTCATTTCAAATAAAGTTTCACCTTCACCCAAGCTTGGGCTATCAATGACCGCTTTAAAGAATTGCCAGTACTCCTTGAACTCTGGCACCCACTCCCAATCAAAACGGAAACGCTCCCGGTCAGCACCAAAACGGTGATGCTCCAACTCTTTATTTAAATCCTCAAGGATTTTTTTGCCATCATTAATTGCTTGGTAAATGGAGTGGCATAGGTTGGTAACAAATGCGTTATTAAAACTTTCGCGCAACGATTCGATTTCTTGATGTCGCTGGGCGAGGATATGATTCTTGTCGCGATTATAGAGCGCATCGAATTGCCTGCGCATTTCGCAAATCGCTCGAAAATTTGAGCTGCCTAAATCATCACTGTAGTCGATATCAAATAAAATCGCGTCACTGCTGGCACAGAATTGGTTGTGAACCATTGCAGCTTGTTGGAGCCGATGCAGAATGGTTTTTAATTCAGAATTTAACGTGACCAATTTAGCTTCAAAATAAGGAGCCTTGTGTAGTGCCACCTCTTCATCGGCCTGTTGTAAGCGTAGGTCTGCATCAAAATCAGGCCAGAAACCGCTAATCGCTTGAAGATTGGCTTCACACTCATCGACCACGGCGAGGGTTTTATCTTGTTCTGCATCCAGCTTGTGGCAGAGGTTGTCCGCAAGTTTTAGTTCTGCCCGACAATCAATTTGTGCATTATTGAGTTTGGCAAATTGTTGGTTTTGCTCAAGCAAGCGTAGCTGAAGTTCATGCAACTCTGCTTCCAGCGCTTTGGTATCACTTAAATCCAGCTGTTGAAGCTTATTGTCAATCGCATCGATTTTAGTCTGTGCCGACAACATGATTTGTAATGTTTCGGCATAAGCCAGCGATTTCAGTCGATCAATTCCAGCCAGTAAAATCTGCACTTCTTCTGCATAAGTAATTGCAGCTTGCCATTCGCTAACCAGTGCATGAAATTCATTGCGTTTAGCCTCCAGCGCACGCTCGCGGGCGCCCTGCCCAAACACTAATTCCGAATCCGCCATGTCGCAGCGGAACATCGCATAATTACCAGAGCCCATCCCCTCCTTGGTAAGGCCGCGACGGGTATTTTTAAGTTCTTTAGCATTTTCTACACGCTGAACATTGCCATAACTTGCCTTGATGTAAGCTTCCGCTGTGGCGTGAGAGAAATTCATAATTTGAATGATGGAGTTGGCTGCCAGCTCCCCGGATTTTTCCAAATCCTTACGCGCTTTATCACCTTGAATGATGCGGGCGCGATTCCCCTGCCCGGCCATATTACGCACAATAGCAATTGCTTCTGCCTCAAATTCAGGCTCCACAATAATGCCAAAACGCGCCGCACCAATATAGCCTTCAATTGCGGCCTGCCATTCGCTATCAGTGATGTCTACGTAATCGCATAACACTCGCGCGTCTGCTTTAGGACATTGGTTAGCAATCGCATCCAATGCAGCACGAACAAAACCTGGATAGCTGACTTGACGCGACTCCAGCGTCTGGATTTCACGGCGTTTGATCTCAGTATTTTTTTGCAAGCGCTCCGACTGGGCTTTGCGTTTGTCCCTTTCCTGCGCCAACTGGTCGCGCAAGTTGGTAAGCATAACACCGGCGTTGATTTCTTTCTCAAACAGGCTTGCTACAAACGCATTGTGTTGCTTTTGCAAACCAAGCACTTTTTCCAATTGCGGTTCGAGTGGGCTTACTTCTATCAAGTCACGATTCAGTAACTGATGAATATCAAGATTTGCTGATTCATTGCACAGCTCCTTTAAAAGATCCATCAAGTTGGAATCTTTAAACGCTGGCATATCTACAGCAATCGATGTTTGACGCAGCGCTAGTGATAATTGCTGCGCTGCCTCAAGGTTAATCACCATTTGTTGGTGCTGTTTGCGCAATTCGGGCACTTGCGCCTGAATCAATTTTTCCTGCGCACTTTTTTCTTGCTCAAGCTGGTCTTTATCGCGTAAGGCTGGAACGCCCAAACGACGTGCTGTTGCAGCTAGAATCAATTGGTTTATTTCATCGCGCTGCGCTTCACAGGCAACTAACGATTGCTGATGAACCGCGGATGTTTCGCGCAGCAATTGTTGTTTATGCTTGGCATCCAGATACAAACCTTGTGAGTCAGCATAACGACGCTTGGCAAGCGAGTATTGAATGACCTGCTGCTCCAGCCAACTGGCAATAAAGTTATCGGACCATTGGCGCCCCTGCGCCATACGCTCTATGCCCTGACGAAGACTGCGCGCATCTGACTCCATGGTATGAATTCGTTTAAGCATACTGGAGACACTGCGAATGGCCTCGCCCAAATCCCGATATTCAAGAATTTCGTTGGCAACAAATTCATCGATACCTTTAATCGGTTTGTATGCCATAAAACGCGAAAAAGCGCGTGCAGCATTCATGGCTTCACGTTCAGAAATTGCATCTTTTTTGCCGCGCAAAATCCCATAGAGCCGGCAGAGGTAGGACTTTTTCTTGTCGTACTTTTCTATCTGTTGTTGGCCATACTTACGGCGTAAACCGGCGTAGAGCTTGTCCAGTGGTACAACATATTTGTGGCTCTTTTCTTCCTTTAGCAGATCACTCAAGCCCAGCTCAACATCAGCCAAAATATAAAATTGAGCCTCATCCAAACGCGCCACTTTTTGTAGGTTGGCTCCCTGCCCTGAAGTTTCCAGAAACGCACGCATACCAATTAATGCGGTAAAGGGATCGCTGTTTTCGCCCTGGGTTGGATGAAAAATAGCAGCCAAATAACCATCGCACCCCTGCGGACGAGAATAAGCACCGTCATCACAACCTAAAACATAGGATGCCAAAGTGCGCACCAGTTTCCCGCCACGACCGCGCTGGCTGGATTCATCTTGCCCGGGGTTAAAATGAAACAGGTTGTCATGCGCAGCGGTCATGATTGTTTGTATCGCATCGGCTGCTGTTGTTTTTCCTGAACCGTTGCCGCCGGAAAACAAATTAATTGGGCCAAAATCAAATTCTGTGTTGGGTACATTACCCCAATTAACGTAGATAAATTTTTTAAGGTACATAGTGCATTATTCTTCGGCGGAAAATAGCGAGCGATTAAAAAAAGGCGTTGTTTTAATACTGTTGGAATTAGCGATGCCAGGTTCTTGCTCAGCCTCTACTTCATCGTCAACCAAGAGAAGATTATCCGCGAGATGGCTGCGAATTTGCTCCAACCACTCGTTGCTGACCAGATTAATAATCAGCGGGCGAATCTTTATCCAGCTTTCGCCGGACTCAATATCTGATTCGGCAAAAAAATGAATTAAACGTAGCTGACGCAAGCGCTTAAATGCCTGGCGCCTTTCACCCATATTTTCAGGCAAATTCCGGCGCAATAAACTTTTCATTGCAACGGCAATTGCTTCAAGGGATAAGGTGGCACAACCCTGTTCGTCAATGCCGCCTTCGCGCAGGGCTTTATCGTACTCAGCGCGCAAGACCAACACCAATGCAACTTCATGCTGGTTTAAGCGGTTGCGCAAGCCAGCGTTAAACGGCTCATCCGTTTCATCTTCCATTCCCGGCAAGCGAGCACCCGGCGGTAAAATGCGCACAAATCGAAAATGACTGTCATGCTGAAAACGAATGCCCATTAAGCCAAGATAATCATTTATCAACTCATGAATACGCAAAAAGCGATCATAGAGCTCCGCTTCGACCTGACTGTCGTCACGACATAAAACACCGTAATCGAGTAAACGTTGCACCAATTCACGCCAGTTATCTAAGCTCAGGTTATGTTTATCCAGCTGCTCTTGTAATAGCGAACTTAACGCACTAGTCATTGGTTTTACCTTCGTCGGTCAAGCAAATTACAAATTCATCACGCTGTTTAAAGTAGGCGTCATTCTGTATCAAGGGTGATTGATGCAGCCACTCACTGTTTTGTTTGATGCTAAAGCCATAACGGGAAGAAAGGTTATCTGCTGCCCCCACTTCAATGGCGTGGGATAAATTCAACAATTCCTGCATTGATTCCGCGTGCAACTCACTGCTGCGAACTTCGCCTTTCTCCAGTAAGGCGCGCTTTACATAATCGCGCAAACTGGCAGACTGAAAAATGAACGCTTGGTCCAAAGCCTGTTGGATAAATAAGGATTTCTGCGCATCCGCATCCAGCGCTTTATCTTCATCCAGTGTCGAACGCACAACTTGAATACTGCGCGGTGCACGCAGTTGAATCTGTGCAGGGTCAATAAAGCCTATTTGAATTCCAGCAATCATCTCACCTTGAGCGATTAACAATTCATCTTGCTGCTCCAGTGATAGTCTGCCAATCGCACGGTATACATCCATCAATTCATCCTGGCCCCGGCTGTTAATGTAGCTGAGCTGGCGAATGATAATGTCGGCGCGTTGGGTAAATGTATTCAACGCACGGCGCAGTGCTGGAAGCATAATTTCACAGGCATTTTTTAAGCGCGATTCAATCGTTTGCAGTAACGTCTCTAGCAGCGAAACACCTTGCACTACTTTTTGTGGTAGTGCTTTGCGCAAGCGAATTTCCATAACAGCGCGCCAATCTTTGGCTGCTGTTTCTGCATCGCCTTGTCCATATTTTCGTTTGCGGCGGATTTTACTAATAATGTCGGAAATCTGATCACGATATTTTTCAACACTATCCGCTGACAAACGCACCTCAAGGTCAGGCTTAAACACAGTCTCCATAAAGTCAAAGAATTCATCGCTCGCCTGCTGAATTAATTGGCGCGATTCAACCTCACGCACAAGCTGCCGTTTGCGCTCTTCCAACTCGGCGATCACATCAGTAAAGTCACTGATGATTCGTTCGGAATACTCGTAAGCATCAAGCAAATCATTAATTTCGCCCTGATCATAAAAAGCTTGCAGGCTATTACGCGTATTACGTGTGTTGCGATTGCGTGTGCGAAATTGATTTGAATCGTTATCAGCAAAAGGCTGGGTGAATAACCGCCCAATACGACTAAAGCCGTAACTACTTTGCAAGCTGGTTTCATCGACTTGTTTTTCAAGCCAGCCGTTTTCAATAAGGCGATTGATGATAAAACCCGCAAGATCGCGCTGTGTTTTAAAGCGCCCTTCGCTTGGGTCTTCTACTTCACTGGTATCAACCTCAAGATCAGCATCGAGGATAGGCGCGCGAGCGATTGCCTCTTTAAAGATATCAACCAATTGTTCGCGATTGATGGCATGACCATAATCGCGCAAATCGGTATACAAACGCTGGTATAACAAACGCAAACATTCAGCGACAAGTGCGCGATACTTACCAGTGAGAGGATTAAAAAAATGTTGGCGGGAGTCGCTAAAAAACATCAGAAAACTTCGCAGTGCAGCAGCATTAGATTACAAACAGTGTTTGGCAAATAAGGATTGTTCTTCAGGCGTCCATTTGTCGGCATCTTTAACCATCATTACTTCACACCAGTCATCGGTACCCACCTCTGGCATTACCCCTTTTAAGGCGGCAACGCGGTCGATAGATTCTTGTGGTTTCATATCCGGCATGGTTACCGGGTTATTCCCGGCTTGTTGATTGGGTTGCTGTGCCTGCAATTCCTGCTCGGCTATTTCAGCCATTAAGTTCATCGTTGCGACGACTTGAGCAGCATCTGCCTGCTCTTGTGTATTAGCTACAGCGGTTTTTTTGGTTTCAGATTGAATCATAAGTACGCCCACCAATAAGACCAAGAGGCTGAGAACCAGCAATGCAACCAGTAATTTATGTTCACGAAAGAATAACATCATGCTAAATATCCTATGAAATGCCTTACAGCCAATCAGCCATTTTCTCAGCGTAATAAGTAATAATTAAATCGGCGCCGGCACGCTTAAATGCAGTCATAGTCTCGAGTACAATTGCCCTTTCATCAATGACGCCAGCCGCTGCCCCAGCTTTAATCATCGCGTACTCACCACTAACATGGTAAACCGCCAAGGGGCGCGATGAATTTGCGCGGATATTGGCAAGCACATCTAAATAAGCCATGCCCGGTTTTACCATTAAAATATCAGCGCCTTCCATTTCATCTTGCATAGACTCAGCGAGTGCTTCACGACCATTTGCCGGATCCATTTGATAGGTATTACGCGTACCTTTAAAACTACTATCTACCGCATCTCTGAACGGTCCATAAAACGCTGAAGCAAATTTTGTCGAATAAGACATCACCGGAATATGAGTAAAGCCTGCACTGTCTAACGCTTGGCGAATAGCGCTGATCATGCCATCCATCATGCCTGATGGTGCAATCATATCCACCCCGGCCTGCGCCGCCAGCACTACCTGCTTCTGTAGGTTTACAAGGGTTTTATCATTATCTACATCGTTATTTGCAACTACACCGCAATGCCCGTGATCTGTATATTCACAAAAACAGTTATCGCTAATGACCAGCATATCTGGTTGAGCGGACTTTGCGATTTTAATCATTCTGGAGAGTAACCCATGTTCGCACCAGGTATCTGAGCCCTCATGATCTTTGTGTGTCGACACACCAAATAAAATAATTGCACGCACGCCTTTATTCCAGGCGCGATTAACAATGTCTGCCAAATGTGTTTCAGGATACCGGAACACATCAGGCATGGATTTGATTGCTACTGGTGCGCTAATCCCCTCTTCAATAAAAATGGGCAGAATAAAATCACTCATCTGCACGCGGGTTTCGCGTACCAACTCACGCAGTGCGGTAGTTCTGCGCAGACGACGAAAGCGAAAATCGGGTTTGGTTAAAGGAATTTGCATAAATCGACTCAACAGAAATTAGATACCGAGTGAACCTTCATGGCTCCACTCACAGCGAACACGCATATTGCCAGAGCCAGGTTTGTGAAAGCTGCCGTTTGCTTCCCAGGTAAATGTATGGGTACCTGAAAGTTCCGTCTCTAAATGCACTGTGGCAGAAACCCAATACATTTTGCTTAATAGCGACTCAAATTGTGCAATCCATTGATCCCATTCGTATTCCACGGCCTTGTATGAAGCTCCGAAGTGCATGACTTCTGTCTGGTAATTGAAAAACGGAGAACTAACACTCGGGATCGCAAACATTTCCTGGCTTAAAAATGGCCATTCATCGGCATGAGGCAAAGACAACATAGCTTCGCGATTTACACGTATACGCTCAGACTCAGATGCTGTAGGCGCAATATCCTTAATGCAACCGTACACAATTGATTCTTGATCCATAATGACCTCGACTCCCGTTCTGGTTAGGATAAAAACGAAATATTAAAACGGCCACCACCAACTGCCTTTGAATCTCTCCTCACAACTGCGCAATTGATAATCGTATTGTTGCGCGCGTGTTTGTACTTTTCGCGCAGTATTAATTAACCAATTTTTACGCCGGTAAGTTCCACGGTTAAATCCACCATGACCCTCGTGATAGGCAAGGTACAAACTGTAGCTATCTGTTGGATTAATGCGACTGCGTACCTGGCTTTGGCGGTTATACCAACCGATAAAATCTACGGCGTCTGCAAAGTTGTCGCGACGTGACCAATCATTCCCGCTGTTGCGCTGATATTCATTCCATGTGGCATTTTTAGCTTGCGGATAACCATAAGCATCACTGGGGCGAGGCCCCGGGAATATCCATAAAATTTTCTTTCGTGCCGGGCGCGCATTATGTTTGAATTGGGACTCTTGATACATGATCGACATCATGATTGGCACCGAAGATCCCCAACGTTTTTCTGCTTTCTTGGATGCCTTATACCAAGACGGTTTTTCATCAAAAATAGCGCAGAGATCTTGCGGCTTACTCGGTGGCAAAGTGGAACAGCCCGCTAATGCGGTCGTTGCAACTATAAAAATTATTTTCAAAAAGCGTGAGAGCACTTGTGTCGTTTGCATGATTAAAGCTCCTGCCCATGTTCACGCAACAACTCAACCAACGCAGTTTCATCCATGACTTTCAAACCCAAAGCTTCGGCTTTGGCAAGTTTTGAACCAGCACCAGGGCCTGCAACAACATAATCAGTTTTGGCGGATACACTGCCAGCCACTTTTGCCCCCAAAGCTAGCAATTTGGCTTTTGCATCGTCACGCGATAATGTTTCCAGCGTCCCGGTTAAAACATAGGTTAAGCCTGATAGAGGTAGAGCCTCGGGACTGGAAACATTAATATTTTCCCAGTAAATCCCATGGTTACGTAATGCTGCTACCGCAGCAATATTAGACTCTTGTGAAAAAAACTCAGCAACAAAATGTGCAACAACAGGGCCGACATCTGGCACTTGCTGTAGTGTTTCTTGATCTGCTTCAGCCAGCGCTTCAAAGCTGCCAAAATAGTTCGCAAAGTTGCGCGCGGTAGCCTCGCCCACTTCGCGAATTCCCAGTGCATAAATAAATTTTGCCAGACTCGTTGCCTTAGATTTTTCCAAGGCAAGGATAATATTGTCGGCTGATTTTTCCCCCATGCGATCCATGCTTGCTAGTTGCTCACGAGTGACGGAATAAATATCTGCCAAGTTATTCACTAGCCCTGAATCAACCAATTGCTCGACCAGTTTGTCACCCAAGCCTTCAATATTCATCGCTTTGCGAGAGGCAAAATGTTTAATTGCCTCTTTGCGTTGCGCAGCACAAACCAAACCACCCGAGCAGCGAGCTACGGCTTCATCAGCAACCGTTTCAACCGGGGACCCACAAACGGGGCATTCATTAGGAAAAACAATATCGCGCGCATCGACAGTGCGTTTGGACTCTATTACTTGAACGATTTGCGGAATAACGTCACCGGCTCGACGAACAATGACTGTATCGCCAATTTTTAAATTTAAACGATTAATTTCATCGCGGTTATGCAGCGTTGCATTAGATACAGTCACACCGCCCACAAACACTGGCTGCAAACGCGCAACAGGAGTGACCGCTCCAGTGCGGCCAACCTGAAACTCTACATCCAGCAATATTGTTGACTCTTCTTGGGCTGGAAATTTATAGGCTATTGCCCAGCGTGGTGCACGCGAAATAAAACCTAGTTTTTCTTGTAACTCGCGTGAATTAACTTTGAAAACAATTCCATCAATATCGTAAGCAAGTGCATCACGCTTTTCACCAATACGCCGATAAAACCCCATTGCATCTTGAATGTTTTTGGCAACTTGCGTTTCACGATTGGTTAAGAATCCCCAATTTTTTAAGGCAGTCAATATGCCGCTATGAGTTTCGGGTAGCTCACCACCATCGACCCAGCCAACACTGTATGCACACATTTCCAGTGGGCGCGATGCAGTAACTTTGGGATCAAGCTGACGAAGTGAACCTGCTGCTGCATTGCGCGGGTTAACAAATAGTTTTTCACCTATGGCACGAGCTTTGTCATTAAGCGAATCAAAGCCCGCTTTGGGCATATAAATTTCACCACGAACCTCCAATACTGCGGGATAACCATCACCCTGCAAACGCAGCGGAATTGATTTGATAGTGCGCACATTCAGGGTGATATCTTCTCCGTTTGTTCCATCACCTCGTGTTGCGCCTCGCACGAGCAAACCATCTTGGTACAACAGACTTACTGCGATGCCATCCAGTTTTAATTCACAAGCATATTCCACATCATCATTGATTTTTAATCTATCCAAAATCCGTTGATTAAACGCCAGCAAATCTTCATCACTAAATGCATTATCAAGAGACAGCATTGGCAACTCGTGCACAACGGTTGTGAATGCAGGCAAAGGTGTTGCACCTACGCGCTGTGTGGGTGAGTCTGCTGTAATTAATAGCGGATTTTTTTCTTCGAGTTCACGCAAACGCTGCATCAATCGATCATATTCGGCATCAGTTATTTCCGGATTATCTAATGCATAGTAGCGATAACTGTGATGATTCAACTGCTTGCGTAGCTCGGCAATTTCAAATGCAGGATTATCAAATAGCGGGAGAGTTGACATGAACGAAATACCTGAAGATTTGAATCCTGCAGCTAGTAATGCACAGCGATTCATGCCTTGATAGCATTCTGGATGCGTCCATGCACCCTGCTGATATGTTAATGGCGTGGTGGGCGGCGGAACAAACGGGTGCGCTCAAAATTACGAATGCGCTCGCGACAGTGCTCCAGCGTTTGACGAGTCATAACACTGCGCTGCTCATCTTTAAGCTCACCATTCAAAGCCTCAGCAATTGCACGTGCAGTGTCTGCCATCAAATCAAATGACTGCATAGAATCTGCATTAATTGGCAGAGTCATAAATAAACTTACACCTGGCGTTTCAAACTCATCCATTGAGTCCAAATCAAAAGTCCCAGGTTTAACCATGTTGGCCATACTAAAGAGTAAAGCGCCCTCACCTTTTGCATCACTGTAGCGATGGAATATATCCATACTTCCATACCGCATACCGCACTTTAAAATGGTGTCCAGCAATTCAGAACCATTAAACATTTCACCCTTGTGTGCCATAACATTGATGATTAATACTTCTTCAGGCTCTGTTGCCGGCTGCTGATTTAGCTCTTGCTTATTTGATGCGGCGGCATGCTGATCATTGGCATACTCTTCATCCTCATCATAATTATCATCATCGTAATCAGCATCACCTGCATTTTCAGTATCATCTAGGCGATCGTCATAGTCGTCTTCATAATCTTCTTCGTACTGCTCTTCTGCTTCGTAATCCTGCTCGCTACGACCATCGTCCAATTCGCGAGTGTAGGGATGATCCTCTACTTCGTAATCTTCGCCTTCGTAATCGTCCTGCTCCGAGCTTCTATAATGAGCTCCATTTTCTTGTTCCTGGTCTACATTAACAGATGAAAAGCTTGGCTCTATACGCTCATCTAGAGGCAAAGAACGGCTTTTATCTTCAACTGACTCCATCAGTATGGGAACTGTTTGACCGAGATTAAGACTGGTTTGCTGTGGCTCCCTATGTCCGCGTGCTATTGGCGCTTCGGTAAGAATATTTTTCTGTTGCTTTTCCAAATAGGATTTGGCGTGTGCCTTTTTTTCAATACTCGGAATCTGGACATGAGGGTCCCGCTTGCCAACCACTCGAGCGCCGCCATTAGGCAGCTCACTGGTATAGCTCGGTGCTTCGCTAAAGGAATCCTCTTCGTCATCTGGAGAGGTTTGCTTCAAACTTTTTTTGAGCGAGCGCGACACTTTAATCTTGCCGGTGCGTTCATTGTGTTTTCTTCTGATTCCGTCAGCGAGGATCAGAATAATGAACAAAAATCCGATAATGATGACCCAATCTTTCATAAGGTTATCCGTAATATTTGTTTAGAATTAAGTAGCCGCAAGTTCAGCAGCTTCGTCAACATCTACAGTTACGAGGCGCGAAACACCCGGTTCATGCATAGTTACACCTAACAGCTGGTGCGCCATTTCCATCGCATTTTTATTGTGTGTGATGTAAATGAATTGCACCTGCGCTGACATTTCTTCAACCATTCGCGCATAGCGCCCAACGTTGGCATCATCAAGTGGAGCATCTACTTCATCCAGCATACAAAATGGCGCTGGATTCAAACGGAAAATAGAAAATACCAGTGCGATTGCAGTTAATGCTTTTTCACCGCCGGAGAGTAGATGAATAGTGCTGTTTCGCTTGCCCGGTGGGCGAGCCATAATAGCAATACCTGTATCCAGTAATTCATCACCTGTCAGCTCAAGATAAGCATGACCGCCGCCGAAAACTTTAGGGAATAGCTCTTGTAGACTTTTATTGACCTGATCAAAAGTTTCTTTAAATCTGGTACGTGTTTCTCGATCAATCCTCTTGATAGCGTTTTCCAGAGTCTCGAGAGCCTCTATCAAATCTGCATTCTGCGCATCCAAATAATTTTTACGCTCAGATTCGGTTTTGTATTCATCAATTGCCGCAAGGTTGATTGGCCCTAAACGGCTAATGCGGCCAGCAATAGATTCAAGCTCTTCTTCAAGTGGTTTTACTTCCGTGCCATCAGGCATTTCAGCCAAAATAACCTCTAGATTAAGCTCTTCCTCCTCAAGCTGCTCGACAATTCCTGCACGCTGCACCTCAAACATTTGTGCCGCCAAACGCTCCTGTTCCAAATGCGCGCGTACCGCTTGCACCTCTTGTTCGGCGCGGTTGCGCGCCTGCTCAGAGTTGCGCAGTTCATGCTCCACAGTTTCCAGTGCTCTGCGCGCTTCTGTTAAGGAGGCCTCCACCGACAGGCGTTTAGACAGACAAGCTTCCAGCTCTAGTTTGTATTCTTCTACAGGATCGCGATTGTCAGCAATACTTGTGATTAATTGCTCGCGACGCTCTTGTAAACGCGCAACTTGCTCACGCAAACGCCCAATTCCCAGTCGAATGGAGTCCAGCTGGGTTTTCACTGATTGATAGCGCATGGCAATCTCATGCGCTTTATCTTTATCATGACGCGCACGCTGGCGGGCTGTATCCAAACCTGAGCGTATGTCATCGCGCTGTTGCAATAACGATTCACGCAGGTCTGTATCCTGCTCCATCATTTCAATAGCTTCGCCAAGAATCATCCGCGCCTCTGACAAATGTTCAGCTTCCTGCTCCATTTGTTCGCGAGCATCACGAATTTCATTTTCGGCACGTTCTCGACGCATATTCATTTGTTCAATGCGAACTTGTTTTGCGCTTAACTCAGCGCGCAACTCGCTATGCTTACGATTTTGCTCATCAGTCTCACGTCGCAGTGTTTCACGTTCTTGCTCAAGGCGTTTAATTAAATCGCGACCTGAATCAAGTGCCGCACTTAATGATTCCACCTGTAATTCCGTGCGACTAATTGCAGCTGATAACTCTTCAAGTTCCTGGCGGCGAGCAATGACTCCTGAGCTGGCATCAGTATCACGCGTGACCCGAACCCAATGTGCACTCAACCAAATACCATCGCGAGTGATGACCGATTCGTTCGCGGTAAGTTGCTTACGCAATTCAATCGCTGCTGTTAAATCCTCAGCTATATAAATCCCGGCCAATAAACCAGAAACATCCCAATCAGCAGAAACCTTGTTGCTCAACAATTCAGTTTTGGTGCAATTGGTCGCAGCAGTTTTTGCCTGAGGATCAAACAATACCAACTCGCCTTGGGTGAGGTTGGCTAATAAACCGCTAACGACATCCAGCTGATCTACGCATACGGCCTGCAGGGCGTTACCCAACACAGTTTCCAGAGCTTTATCCCAGCCGTCAGTAACAACAACAGTTTCAGCGAGACGAGGCTTATTTGATAATTCGTTGTTAACTAACCATTGCGTAACTGCTTTATTTTTCTCTCCGAGTGCCGCTTGTTGTAGTGCCTCGAGTGAAGCATGTCGGCCGCGCATTTTTTGCAGCTCGCTACGAAGTTGATCCAGCTCGTTCGCCTTGTGATTATTGTCGCTGCGCGTAAGATCAAGCTTTTCAACATAAGTATCTAGCTGGCTACGCTTTTCCTCTGCCATCAAGTCCAATTCGGCGAGCTTTTCGGTCAGTTCGTCAATGGAGTCGTCATCTGAAGCATCTTGCAAAGTGGCTTTTTCTTCGCGCAATTTTTCGATGCGCTGCAACAATCGCTGCTGAACTTGCTCCAAATGCTGAATGCGAGATTGTTGAACTTCGGCGCGTTGGCGAGGTTCGGCGGCGCGCTGGTTGAAACTATCCCAATCATTTTGCCAGCGCTGCATGGCCTCTTCAGCATCAATCAAGGACTCGCTTGAGGTTTCTTCAGCCGCTTTGACCAGCTCCAATTCTGGTTCCAGCTCAAGTAACTCGGCTTCCCAAGTTTCGACTTTTTGTGTGTCTAACGCCAAATTTTCTTCAGCTTCTTTTGCATCCCGACTTGTTTGATCCAAATCGGTCTGCAATTGGCGAGCGCGCTCATTGGCATGCTGGATGCTTTGTTCCAGGCGCGCAATTTCAGCACCTATGGCGTAATAACGCCCTTGGACTTCATTGAATTTATCGCCTAGCTCGGTGTATTGGGTGCGATATTTTTCTATTTGAGTGTCTTTGTTGACTTGATCAGTTACAAAAGATTCCATGCGCAGCTCAAGATCGCGGATCGCTGCTTGTTTTGCTTTTGCTTGCTGATCAAGCTGTTGGTATTTGAGCGCTTGTAATTGGGCTTTTAAAAGACGTTCTTCTTTTTTATATTCGGCGTATTTTTCAGCAGCCTGCGCTTGACGCTGCAGGCGTGATAGTTGGCGTTCAAGCTCATCGCGAATATCGGTCAGGCGCTCCAGATTCTCTTGGGTGCGGCGCATGCGGCTTTCAGTATCGCGCCGGCGCTCTTTGTATTTGGAAATTCCCGCCGCTTCTTCGATGTACACACGCAGCTCTTCGGGCTTTGCTTCGATGAGTTTCGAAATCATGCCCTGCTCGATAATCGCGTAACTGCGTGGCCCTAAACCTGTACCAAGAAAGATGTCGGTAATATCGCGGCGCCGGCATTTGGTGCCATTCAAGTAATAGCTATTATCACCATCACGAGACACCTTGCGCTTAATGCTAATTTCGGTAAAACCGGCATACTCTCCGGTCAAGGTTGCATCAGAATTATCAAAGACCAGTTCGATTGAAGCTTGACCGACAGGTTTGCGACCACTGGAGCCATTGAAGATCACATCGGTCATGTTTTCGCCACGAAGGTTTTTTGCGGAGGATTCGCCCATTACCCAACGTACAGCATCAATGATATTGGATTTACCGCAACCATTTGGCCCAACCACAGCGCACAGATTGCTGGGAAAGTTGACCGTAGTTGGGTCAACAAACGATTTAAAACCAGCCAGCTTGATGCACTTTAACCGCATAAGTATGTATCACTCACGATTCAGCAGGTTTTATGCGATTGAAGCGCCCATCTTCAACCCACCTGTTCAAGAAATAGTCCGCTGACGATTCTAGTCGTCTAGCTGTTTGATTTTGTTGGTTTTTTTGACAGCAAGAGGATTGCAGGTAATCGCCAAAAAAACCATTAAGGGCGGGATTCTACACATTTGTGTAGCGCTTTACACCCGCCTGGAAATGCAAAACCAGCCTCGCTTAAATTGACGGACGAGCAGCGCTTGATTTTTAATCAAAACCCCCTGTCATAGGCTGAAAAATATACTAGGGGGCAAATTGCTCGCTAATGGTGATCTGTAAATCGTCGGATGTAGATTTGAGGTCAATTGGCCCTATACTTCCCTGCCAGTCACCAGCCTTGGCTGTTGCAGAGCCATCCTCGGATACCCGGGCAACCAATTCAATTTGGTCTACAGTGGCGAGCGTCATTGCATCCGTCATTGCCATTGATTCTGTCAGTACTACTCGTTTGGGTAGATCCGCCACTTTAATTCGCGCAATTGCCAAAGGCATTTTTGCACCTTGCCAAGCGCGGGCGTAGACGAAGACCGTCTGGTCAGGTGCTACTGGCAAATTAGCGGCAAGCACAACATTAACGCTAACCTGCCGTCCATTACGTACCGCATCTAGCTGCGCTTGGGTTCCGCCATTTGCAAAAAACAATCCGGCTGCACGCTCGATGCCCGCAGTAAGTGCTTGAGCTCCGGTGGAATCCGGGTTCATTTTTACAACGCGCCCCCAATGTTTTATGGCAGTTAGGTAGTCTTGTTTGCCAAAAGCATCAATACCCGCCAGACCCAGGGCCATCGTATTGTCGGGCTCCAGTTTTAATGTCTTCTCAACCAGGTCAGTCACTGCGGGGTTGACTTTGCTACCATCGCGTAAAAACATCGCCTGAGCTGCTTCTGCCATCACCATCGGCGACTCCTTATCACGCTCCAAAACTTGTAGGTAGGCATTGGTCGCACTGGAAAAGTCACCTAGCTCCATATACATGCGGGCCAAAAAAAACCAATATTGAACCTGTTCAGGGTTATCGGCGAGACGAGCTTCGATCAACTTAACAAGCTTGCGAGTGCGAACGGGATCTGCATTGCGCCCAGCCTGGTAATCAAGCATATCCAGATTCAGTTTTTCGGCATGCGCCATGCGTATTTCTACGTCAGCACTGCTACCAAACTCATGGTATAAGCCATAAGCCCCCAGCACCAAGAGCATGGCAACAATTGCGAAGGTCGGAAATCCAACTTTCATCTGTTGGGTTTTCTGCATTTGGCGAATATTGGTTTCATCGTCCAGCAACGCCCGTTCCTGCTCAAGCTTAAGCTGCGCAAATTGAGACTGGTCAATTCGCCCGTTTGCAAGCTGCAATTCGAGCTCAGCAAGATGCTCATGAAACAAACGCACATTTTCGGCCAATCGTTCTTCGATGTTAATTATGCCGGTAACAGATTGACTGGCGCGATAGCGCCACAGCGGCCACAAAACAAATAGCGCCGCTAGTATAGAAAGCACTAGAGCCCCACCCCACAATGCAACCATTAAATATTCTCCTGCTTGTTTGATTTGGAGGCTGCCGATGTCTTTAGCAAACCCGCTAACCGTGCTTGCTCATCAGCTGACAGACTGATCTCTGCGCTGGTTGATTCAGCCGTCCGACGCTTACGAACTATAAGTAATAATAAAATTATGCCGGCAATCAGGAGCAATACAGGCGCCCCCCACAGAAATATTGTGGAAGAGGTAAGGCGCGGCCGATAGAGAATAAATTCACCATAACGCTCCACCATAAAATCCACGATCTCTTTGTCGGACTTACCTGCTTCGATCATTAAATAAACTTCACGGCGTAAATCAGTGGCTATGGGAGAATCAGAACCTGAGAGGTTTTGGTTTTGGCATTTTGGGCATCGCATCTCATCAACGAAACTCTGATAGCGTTTCCTATCGATTTCGCTTTTGAATTCATACACATCAATAGCTGACGATGCGTAAGCAGAGAAGAAGAGAACCACTAAACTCACGGCGAGCTTGAATAGGTGTAGTCGCATAAGGCGCTGTCCATCACTGAGAAAATTCGAGCGGGAGTATAACAACTCACAGAGACTAGAGGTACGCTTGATATCAGGGTGATTTTTGAGCGCAACCGTTTGTTTTGTATCCACTTTTTGGTTTTCTTACATTTTTTTTAAAAAACTTTAAGAAAATAGTTGACCGAAACTTTTACATCATTAGAATACGCGCCACCAACAAGGTGATCGCTGAAAAGCGAATATCTTGGGCGGTTAGCTCAGTTGGTAGAGCAATGCCCTTACAAGGCATGGGTCACAAGTTCGAGTCTTGTACCGCCCACCACTCTTACTCACAAGGTAAGTTTGGTGCTTAGTGACGCTGCGGACCGGTAGTTCAGTCGGTTAGAATGCCGGCCTGTCACGCCGGAGGTCGCGGGTTCGAGCCCCGTCCGGTCCGCCATATATGAGATGAAAAAAAGCCCCACATTTGGGGCTTTTTTTATGCCTGTTGCAATGTATCTGGCTGTAAAACAAGTCTGCCCTTACACGCAAGAAACGTCAGTTTTTAAAATCCAATTCTTTTTCTGCTTTCTCAGAATCTGCTTTGATATGTTTGTAGGCATAAATACCTACGTAAGTAATCATTACGCATGCCAGAAAAACGATCACCAAACCATAAGCAACAATAGAATCCATATACATGTGGCACCTCCGCCGGTTGTTTCAATAAAATCAGTCTACCTTTACGGGCAAAGCAGAAATTGATTGAAATCAAACGAAGGCGCCTTGATGTGTCAAATCATTTAAGGCTATTAAAAATAGGCTGAATGGTTTTTTCCCATACATCCTGATTCACATCGCCAATATGCTTGTAACGAACAACGCCTGCTTTATCGATCACATAGGTTTCTGGCGCACCAAAAACTCCCAGATTCAAGCCCAAACGGCCGTCTGCATCTATCACGCTGAACACATAGGGATTGTGAAGTTCCGCCAACCAGGTTTTAGCGTCCTCATCATTGTCCTTGTAATTAATCCCGTAAATTGGAACCCCTTGGGCTTTTAGCTGATTTAGAAACTCATGCTCTTGTTTACAGGTAACACACCAAGTAGCCCATACATTTAATAAGCTCACTCTTCCTTTCAATAACTCCTGATTTGCAATCATGAGCCCGGGTGGGTTTTCTGGTGCTGGCAGAACCGGAAGTTCAAATGCAGGAACGGGTTTATTTAACAAAGCCGATGGCATAGCGTTTGGATCGAGCGATAACCCGCGCCAGAAAAAAATTGCCATGCCTGCAAACACTATTAAAGGAACGAACAGAAATAACCGCTGTTTATTCATTGGCCAAATTTCCTGCAGGCAGCTGAAGGTTGGTGTTTTCCTTGACCAGTTTACGGTAACGCTTGTCAGCAACCGCCAATAGCGCACCAAATGCCATCATCAAAGCGCCGAGCCAAATCCATCGTACAAAGGGTTTTAAGTGCACTCGCATAGCCCAAGCAGTTTCGTTCAGGGGTTCGCCCATGGCGACATATAAATCGCGAAACAAACCCACATCGAGGGCGACTTCTGTCATTGTGCTTCCAGATGCGAGATATTTACGCTTTTGCGGTCTCATCTCACGTAAAAATTTGCCATCTTGAAAGACCGAAATTTGAGCCTCGTCTGCAATATAATTAGGACCATTGACGCGCACGAGCTTATTAAGAATAAATTCATACTCAACAACTTGAACGTGTTGCCCTACTTCCATACGAATATCGCGCTCTTCGGTATAAATGCTAGTAAGCCCTACCCCGACAGCAGTTACCGCTATACCTGCATGTGCAATAACCATTGCGTAATAGCTGAGGCTCAATTTTTTAAGGCCTGCCGTCCAGCTCACGCTGTTGCGAATTCGATGAATGGTATCTGCAATTAATGCAGTAACAATCCAGCTCGCAATAAACACAGTTAAAGCGGCAAGGGGCTCATAGGTTTCGCGATAAAAAAACGGAAATGTAAGACCAGCCAATAAGCTTAAAACCCAGGGTTTCCACAGAAGATTAATGAACTGCTTGCCAGATGTTCGCTTCCAATTAGCCAGGGGGCCGAATGCCATCAGCAAACACAACAAACCCATCAGCGGTAAGAAAAATAAGTTGAAGTAAGGTGGGCCAACAGAAATTTTGCCAAGGTTTAATGCGTCGGCGATCAGCGGGTAGAGAGTGCCCATTAACACCATAATCATAATTACGGTGAGTAAAATGTTGTTGCCTAACAACAAGGTTTCGCGCGCAAATAAATCGAAACCTGCAGACCCTTTAACAACTGGGGCGCGTAAGGCGTAAAGTGTCAGTGAGCCACCTACAACTAAAAGTAGGAACCCTAAAATAAACACGCCGCGCTCCGGGTCGTTAGCAAAAGCATGCACCGAAGTCAGAACGCCCGAGCGCACTAAAAATGTACCAAGAAGACTCAGTGAAAAAGTGAAAATAGCCAGCAGTATTGTCCAGCTTTTAAATAGGCTGCGCTTTTCGGTAACAGCTAATGAGTGTATGAGGGCTGTGCCTATTAACCAGGGCAGAAATGACGCATTTTCCACTGGGTCCCAGAACCACCAACCACCCCAACCCAATTCGTAGTAGGCCCACCAACTACCCAGAGCGATACCAACGGAAAGGAATCCCCACGCAAGTGTTGCCCATGGCCGGGACCAGCGTGCCCATGCGCTATCCAGGCGCCCCGTCAATAAAGCGGCAATCGCAAACGCAAAACATACACTAAACCCTACATAACCCATATAAAGCACAGGAGGATGAATGATGAGGCCTATGTCTTGAAGCAGTGGATTTAGGTCGCCACCATCCTGCGGAGGCAAAGGCAAAATGCGATCAAACGGATTGGACGTAAATATGATGAACGAGAGAAAGCCAATCGCTACAAACCCCATGATCGACAGTACACGGGCTTGCATATCTAATGGCAAGGAACGACTGAATAACGCTACCGCAAGCGTCCAACCGGCGAGCATTAAAATCCACAGCAGCAAAGATCCTTCATGCCCTCCCCAAACAGCGCTGATTTTGTAGTGCACAGGTAGAAGTGAATTGGAGTTTGATGCCACATAACTAACGGAGAAGTCATCGTTCAAAAAAGAGTAGGTTAAGCAAAAAAATGAAAAACAAACGAAAAAGAAAAAACCGGTCGCTAGTGAAGGGCCAGTGCGCATTAACAGTTGACTGCCGTAGTGGGCCCCAACAAGTGGCAACAAAAACAACGCTACGCTCAAGCACAGCGATAAAATCAAAGCAAATTGGCCCATCTCGGGCGCCAGCTGAACGAAATCAAGCGCCATATTTTAGGCCCTCACAAGTAGCTTGATGCTCCCCTTTGTCTTTCATGGTTTCAGCAACCTCAGGGGGAATATAATTTTCATCGTGTTTAGCCAACACTTCGCTGGCTTTTATTTCACCTGACTCGGTAACTACACCATTGATAACGGCAGCTTCGCCCTCAGCAAATAAGTCAGGCAGAATCCCGTTGAAGTGCACTTTGACATCGGCGCTTCCATCGGTGATTACAAACTGGATCTGCAGGGAGTCGGCAGCGCGCTGAACACTTCCCGGTTTAACGCAACCGCCTGCGCGAATTCGCGTGTTGTGAGGCACATCCCCCGCTGCAATTTTACTGGGTGGATAGAATAAATTGATGTTTTCACGCAACGCGTAAGCCATCAGGCCTACAGCGACACTGGAAAACACAACGATAAAAATAACTACCATCAGGCGTTGTTTGCGAAGCGGATGCATAATTGTTTTTACTCTTAAGAATCAATTCGTCAAAACAGCAAAACTTATTCTTTTACAGGACTAGCCTGCGAAAGTTTGCGCATTTTTTGTTGTTGCTTGATCAGTGCTTTTTGCTGCAGTACCGGGCTTAGTATTAAAAAGATTAGAGCGGCAAAAGTAATTGCATATGAGGCCCAGACATAAGGACCGTGACCGCTCATGGCGAGAAAGTCTGCCAACGATTCAAATTGAAACTTCATTGTTTGGACTCCGGTTTAAGCTGGTTGATCAAGTCGTTGACCCATTGGGTTTTACTCTCGCGACGCAATACTTCAAGGCGGGTGTTCAACAGTAATACCAAGGCATAAAAACAATAGAAACCAATCACCATGGTGAGCAAGGGATAAAGCATTGAAGGATCAATAGATGACTTGCTGGTGAATTTAATAGTTGCTGGTTGATGCAGGGTGTTCCACCAATCCACCGACTTATAAATGATTGGTATGTTTACCATACCCACGAGCGCTAATACGGCGCTAGCTTTATCGGCAGTATCGCGATGTTGAAAGGCTTGTTGCAGTGCGATCATGCCCAAATACAAAAAGAACAGGATCAACATGGAAGTAATACGTGCATCCCACTCCCACCAGGTGCCCCAGGTGGGCTTGCCCCAGATCGAACCAGTGACCAGTGAGATAAACGTCAACACAGCTCCGATAGGGGCAGCAGACTTCATTACCATAAAAGGCAGCTTCATCTTCCAAATCAGCCCTACCGCACCTGACAGCGCCATAATGTAATAACCGGCTAGAGCTAAAAAGGCGGCAGGAACATGAATGTAAATAATGCGGTAACTATTTCCCTGTTTGTAATCTGCCGGAGCAAATGCAAGCCCCCAAACGGCACCTGTCAGAATAAGCGCAATACTGATTGCCGTGAGCCAGGGAAGCCAGGAGGTAGTCTTTTCATAAAACCAGCGGGGAGAACCTAAACGATGAAACCATTGCCATGCCATATTCACTAAGACCCTGATTATTATGTTTAACCGTTGGCTCCGATGCGCAAAGCGCCCATTGCCGCTATAGGTGCCAAAACCATCGCCAGCGCCAGAAAAGCTCCCAGCACAGCCAATTGCATGCCAATCACACTGCCCTGAACCGCGCTTCCTACTGCACTTGCACCAAAAATGAGAACGGGAATATACAGGGGCATGACGATAAGCGACAACAATAACCCGCCCTTACGCAGGGAAACGGTAAGTGCTGCACCTACTGCACCAATCAAACTCATAGAGGCTGTACCCAGTAACAGAGATAAAAAAAGCGCCCAATAGCCTGATGCTGGCAAACTAAGCATTAACCCTAATAGGGGAGCCAGAATTGCCACAGGCAAACCGGATACTAACCAATGCACCAAAACCTTTGCCATTACAGTGAAATACAGTGACTGGGGGCTGATGAGCATCTGCTCCAATGAGCCATCTTCGTAGTCAGCACGAAACAAACCATCCAACGACAGCAAGGTCGCCAGTAATGCCATGACCCACAATATTCCGGGTGCCAACAAGGTCAGCACTGATTTTTCGGGACTAACTCCCAAAGGGATCAACGTGATGGCAATAAGAAAAAATACGAGCGGATTGGCTAGTTCTGATTTATGTCGAGCAGCAACCAGTAGGTCACGCTTCACGCTCGCAGTAAAGCCTGTCCAGAGTGAAAAATCAGTGTCGCGGCGTGAGGAAAGGCTAGCCATAGATAGCCTCTTCAGTCTGGTCTGATGCTGTGCCCTGGGGTTCGTAATCGCGCAGGTCTACCATGCGCAGTTGTGGCAGGGTCAGATCCTGGTGCGAGGTTAGAATCACCAGTCCTCCTCCTGCTAAATGACCATCAATCAGTAACTCAAGTTGCGCGACACCATGTTTATCAATAGCAGTAAACGGCTCGTCCAGAATCCAGATACGGGCCGGCTCCAGATATAGGCGCGCCAAAGCAACACGACGCAATTGCCCAGCGGAAAGTTGATAGCAGGGGGTGTCTTCATAGCCATAAAGCCCCACCGACGCGAGCGCTTGTATGGCATCGCCAGTAGCGCCTCGTTGAGCCATATACCACAACAAATTTTCGGTAGGCGTAAGGGCTTTTTTGATGCCGGGCAGATGCCCCAAGTACAAGCTATCGAGCGCGAATTCCCAACGCGCCAAGGACAAGGGCTTCCCTTTGTAGAGAAGTTCGCCTTGAAAATCCTGACTAATACCTGCAATTACTCGTAATAATGTGGTTTTGCCGGCACCGTTGGGGCCAGCAATTTGAATAAGCTCACCGGCCTTCAATTGAAGGTTCAAGCCAGAGAATAAATAGCGCTCGTCGCGCTCACAGGCCAGATTACGCAGTTCAAACAGCGGCGTTATCGATTCAGACGGCGGAGCCAAAACAGTGGTCATGCGTTTGTTTAAAACCTTCGTCAAGGGTCAGAGGTCAGTGGTTGACGTGCCGCAAAGTTACCCATGCCAAATACTATTCGACACAGCAAAAGGGGTAGCCGCTATACTCAGCACAACCCGGATGTCCGGAGTCCGCATCCTGCGCCTTGGAACTGCGCGCGATTATAGCCGCCTCCCTCCGGCCAAAGCATCCCAAATTGCGCATTTGATGCGATGGATCAACAATCGGAAGCCGTCATGGATATCAAATCTATTACCAACACACCCGATTTAGCCCTACGCGCCTCTCACCAGCTACAACTTGAGCAAATCAGCGCATTGGTTAAAACCCTTAACCTGAAATCAGGCGATCAATTTATTGCCCAAGTGAACAAAGTAAGTAGTGCCAGCGCCGATGAGCGCGCTGAACTCATGAAATCTATCGAGACTGCCTTGGCGCAACTCAATAAAAACATCACTTCGCCCGCGATTAAAGCACTGGTATCGCAACTGCTTGACCAAAAAGCGTTGGTTGAAACACCCAGCTTGAAGTTAGTCAGTTTAAATCTATCCAACCCTTTGCAAACTGGCGCTTCTGCTACAGCGCCAGTGCCCTTTCTTAGCTACACAACCCAGCCGCTTGCGCTCGGTCAGAATCTGCTTATGCAACTGGCAGCAAACCAACGCATACAAATTCTTGAGCCAATCTCCACTGAACACTTAAATAAGTTGTTATTACAGCTCGATGCCATACAGCAGCAAGGAAAGCCAGTGCCTTCGTCGCTGTTGGATTTGATGCGACAAGTTCAGGGCATGACAACCAGTGCGTCTTCCGCAGCGGCTGCCCAGGCCGCCATCAGCCAAAGCTTGCGTGAATTACTACCAATTAAAGACCGCGGCCAGGATCTTCTCGGTGTGCTGCCTAAAATTAATCAGTTCATCCAGCAGCTACCCCTTGGGGAGCGCAGTGACTGGATTTCTAGTGGCCTGCAAAACGCATTAAAAATCCTGAATAGCCATCTGCGGGTACAAGAACAGCTCGGTAGCCCCAAGGCACTGGCGTTGATGCTGGACAACAATGGGCAACGATTTGAGCAAAAGTTGGCGCAAGCCCTTGGTTTGATTGCTTCACGCACAGCGCCGACATCGTCGGTGCCTTCTTCACTCGGTTCAAGCAATGCGTCTACGCTTATTTCGGCGCCGAACACAAGCGCTCAAAATCCAACAGCACAGAATGTTTCCGCGACTAATTCAAAAAGCCCCGAGCTTATGCTGAAACAGGTTGGTATTAACAATACGGAGAAATTATTAAACACAAGCGGTGTAACAAACGGGCAGAACATTTCACTCAAAGCGGAGATCAAGGATAGCGCGCAGCTCGGCAGGATTATTCAACAGGATTTAAAAGGCGCGCTGCTTGGCGTATTGCACCAGGTGGAACCTGAGCTTACAGCGACAACAATCGCACTTGGCGCAGACGCCACAAAATTAAATATGCCGGGCGCCCTGCCCCAATTACTAAATTTTTTAATGCAAAAACAGCCTGCCGAGTTAAGCCAAAAGCAATTGCGCGCGCAACTGGCAATGCTGGTACACCAATACACACTGGGAAGTTTGGCAAAAATACAATTACAGCAGATCCATACGCTGAATCATCAGCAAACCCAAGCAGATCAGCCGCAACCAACCCAGTCATGGCAAATGGAAATTCCTGTGCGCCAAGGGCAGGACATTCACCCCTTAACCATTCAACTTGAACAAAAGTGGATTGATGATCCAAATGAGCCCGATAAAAAGGAAACCAAACGCGTGCGGCAATGGAATGTCATGTTAGGTTTTGATTTGCCCCTACTAGGGCACTTTTACGCTCAACTTGCGCTGCTGAATAATCGTGTGAGCATAAAATTCTGGGCAGAAAATGAAAATACCTTAGCGCAAGCGCAAAATCGACTGGAAAGTTTTCAGCAGCAACTGGAGCACGAAGGCATTCAAATAGCGCAGTTGCAGTGTTTACCTGGCTTGCCACCAACACAGAAAATGTCAGTTAATTATTCACTGGTTGATATAAAAACCTAATGCGAGTGTTGCGATGAGTGAACGCTATTCAGGCCCACAACTACAAAAAGCCGTTGCGCTTTTTTACGATGGTAAAAACGCACCACGGGTAAGTGCAAAAGGTACAGGTGCAGTCGCAGAACAGATTATTGCCATCGCCAATGAACATGGTGTCCCTTTGTGCGATAACGCGGCGCTGGTGGATTTACTGGTGACGTTGGAGTTAGGTGATGAGATTCCCGAAGCGCTTTATGTCGCCGTTGCCTACATCATTGCGTTCGCCTATCAACTTGAAGGCAAGGTGCCAGAGGCTTGGCGTACTTGAGTAAGTTAATTGAATCTCACCAAACCTCAAAAATTATTGGCAATTATTAATTCAGGTATTCGTACTCAATTCGGACATCAACCGGATCGCCAGCATCGTTATCCAAATTTGAGCGACCGAAATAACGCATCAAATACTTACCATTGGGGTTGTAGGCGAGATAAATAGGGTCAGCAAAAAAGGATACAAACGCTTTTGCGGGTGCTATGCGAAAGTGAACCCAATCGGCACCAAGATTATCATCGCGTAATGGCGAGCTGGATGCTTTCACCTGACGCGCTTCCAATTGAATCGTACTCAAGCGCAAAGGCAAGGCAAACTCGAACTTCAAATGTTTTCCGGCAACTAAATCGTCCCAATTCATTTGTATGTAAGAATCAAAACCAGCATCTATTACCAAGCGAGCATTATCCATCACCACTTTTTCATTCACTTTGCCGTCCTTGCCGTGACTCAACAGTAAACGCGCGCCCTGAAACTGGGCAGCTACAAATTCATTGTCGCGGTTGTCCTGCAACTCAAAACTTGGCTGAAAGTATTCGCCTTGATAAGACAACACTTTTGATGCAAAAAGATTCCCGTCCGGTGAAAAGTAATCAACTGTCACCGATTTATTTTCATCCAATGCAGTGTAGAGCTCGCGATAGACGACTTGATTGCTGACAATTTCATAGGCAGTGCCAGCAACTACATAAGTCTTCTCTGCAGCTACTGGCATTGATACAACGGCTGCCAGCAAGGCACTGGCAACAAACCCAAACACTCTGGAACAATCGGTAAACAGTTTAATGCGATACATAAGGTTTGATCCTCAAGCTCAACAAGCGGTGTAGCGGCAACACTATTAGCCACAAGGCCGCCATTATAGGAATAACCTCCATGAGGGAGCTAGACCATTGTGCGGAGGAGAGCTTAACGCCAGCCAAATAACTCAGCGGCCCGGAAACAGCCCCCAATAAACCGGCCCAAAGCGGTCGCTGGTAAATCCAACCCAGCGAATGATGCAAGGTCAGCCCCATTAATACCCACAAACAACTAAGCCATACCGGTGGCCAGTTACTAGACTCTGCAAACAGGATATGTCCGCCGTGAATCAGTAAGAGGTCATGGGCCAACCCAATCACTGTACACAGCAACACTGCGATAAAATCATCCTGTCGGGAAGGTGAAAAATAAAAATGCACACAGGTTGCAGCCAGCGTATACATTATTGCCCACTGAGTGCCCAATAAAACGCAAACAAACCATCCCAACTGAAAAAGCAGAAAGTTTGACAGTGTAAATAAGCCTGCGTTCATCAGTTAAAAAAACGACTGCGATAGCCTGGTTTAGCAAACAGAATTTGTGCTGTACCTATGCTGCGCTCACGGAAGCCACCCTCGCAGTAACAGAGATAAAATTCCCACATGCGAATAAAGCGCTCATCAAACCCTTGCGCTTTTACGGTATCGAGCTTGGCCATAAACAGCTCTCGCCAATGTTTGAGTGTTTGTGCGTAGTGCTCGCCAATATCTTCTATCTGTAAAATATTGAGGTCTGTTTTTCGCTGCACACAATGACTGATCACATCAATCGAAGGCAAGGAACCACCGGGGAAAATATAACGCTGGATGAAATCAACTGATTTTAATGCGCGTTTATAACGCTGGTCTTTCATGGTGATTGCTTGAATTAGCATAAGCCCATCAGGTCTCAGCAATTTTGCACAGGTGGAAAAATAATCATCGTAATGCGCGTGACCAACAGCCTCGATCATCTCGATTGAAACTAATTTAGAGAAGCTCCCATTCAAATCCCGATAATCATCAAACAACACCGTAATTTTATCGCTCAAGCCAGCTGCTGCAACGCGGGCCACGGCGTAATCATGCTGCTCTTTGGAGATGGTTGTGGTGGTGACACGACAACCGTAATGACGAGCGGCGTAAATTGCCATTCCACCCCAGCCAGTACCTATTTCCAGCAAATGGTCATCCTGGTTTAATTGCAATTTTTCGCACACACGTTGCAATTTATAAACCGAGGCAATGGATAGCTCAGCATCAGGGGTTGGATAAATCGCCGATGAATACATCATGGTTTCATCCAGGAACAACTTGAAAAAGTCATTACCCAAATCGTAATGGGCAGAGATATTCCGGCGCGAACCAGTTTTGGTGTTGCGATTAAACCAATGGAATGCCTTTAGCAGTAATCGCCCGATAAAGGATTGGCTGTTGTCCAGATTATCCAGTGCATCCATATTACGAACAAATAAACGTACCACTTGAGTGAGATTCGGTGTAGACCAGTAATCACTCATGTAGGCTTCGCCCGCCGCAACCGAACCGCCAAACACTACATCAGAATAAAAAGCCGCATTGTGCACATGAATATCGGCAACCAAATCGGCATCCGCACTGACTTGTCCAAACTCGAATACTTCTCCCTGATCATGCAATCTGAGGCAACCTGTAGTCATGCCTCGCAACACTTTGAATAACAAGTTTTTGGCGATTGATTCATTGGGTGCAAGTGCCGCAACGCGATGTTTGGATGCAAGTGCGATACTGTTCGATTTCACGATTTTTCCCCTGTTGTTTTAAGTTCTGCAAGCGATTGAACCGAGGCGGTGGTTTTGTGTGAATACACAGGAGCACCTTTAATAAACAACCGTAGCGCTTGCCAATAAATAGCAAATGGAACCTTTATTGCTGCCCAAGGTTGAGACAAAATCAGTCTCTGTAACCTGGACGCAGACCAGTCGTAACGTTTGAGGCTGAGTGTTGCGTCCATGTGACAAATGTTTTCAGTTGAATCACTCGTCTTCTTATCTATTGGCGGTGCCAGGTTCTCCATGTGTACCAGCAAACTTTCACCCGGTGCTGAGCTCACCCAACGGTAGCGCATATCCAGCGGGTTGAAGGGCGACACATGAAAAGTTTTATCAAACTGTGTTTTTGTTTTTCCGGTTAATTCATCGCAAGGAATCAAATAGGAATGGCGCTCGTTCCAAGGTGTATTGTTCACTTCGGCGAGAATTTGTTTCGGTGTATTGGAGCCCTGCTCGAACAAATAATAAAAAGTAACGGGGTTAAAACAGCAACCTAAAATACGTAAATTGGTAAGCATTCGTATAGGGCCTTCCACACATTCGCCAGCTAGCTCAGTCACTCTCGCTTTGACCGCGTCTCTTAGCGAAACCTGTGGGTTACCCAAATAATCTGTGCGCAGAAAACTACCGAAGTTTCTTTTATTGAGCGACCAACCGGGCACACCTTCAAAGAGCTGGGGCAACTCATCGAGATCAATATAAAACAGCGTGGATTGGTACGAAAACTCATGGTGCTTGGGATGAAAGCGCCTATGGCGAAGCTCACCCTGATAAATAGCGCTATGCATAATTCAGGCTCCAACAAACCACCGCTATCATTCCCAAATCTCTCCCAATGCTTGTGCTACACGGATCGCCGAGACAACGCCATCCTCATGGAAACCGTTACGCCAATATGCGCCGCAATAGTGAGTGCGATTCACGCCACTGATTTCTGCCCAACGCGCTTGCGCAGCGATTGAGTCCAGAGTGAACATAGGGTGGCTGTAGTTATATCGCCCGTAAACTTTGTCCTGATCAATATTTTCGCCCGCATTTACAGATACGCAAAAAGTAACTGGGGCGTTCAACCGCTGCAGGATATTCATGTTGTAGGTGAGCGCTGTGGCATCTTCTGCGCCCTCCTGCAATAAGTAGTTCCAGCTGGCCCATGCGCGAGTAGAGGCAGGCAAAAAGCGCAAATCGCTATGCAACACCACATCATTTGGCTTGTAGGGAATGGCTGAGAGTATTTCGTATTCCGCAGGGCTTGGGTCTGCCAAAATTTTTAGTGCTTGATCGCTGTGACAGGCAAAAATCACTTCATCAAAACGTTGCTCGCCGAATTTATTGCTGTTAACCAAGACTCCATCCGCACTGCGCATCACAGAAGAAACGGGGCAGCTGGTATGAATACTTTCGCGGAAATGTTGGGTCAAGGGTGCAAGATATTGATGTGATCCCCCTTTTATGGTGTACCACTGCGGCTGGCCGGTTACGGTTAGCAAGCCGTGGTTGTGAAAAAAGCGCACGAAAAACACCAACGGCATGGCGGCGGCTGTTTCCAAACCCGATGACCAAATGGCAGACACCATGGGCAGTATGTATAAACGGCTGAATCTTTCGCTGTAACCCTGTTCGCGCAAATAATCGCCCAGGGTTTTTCCCTGGGGTATTTCGTCACTGCGATAGAGTTGGGTACAGGCTTTGTTAAACCGCAGTATCTCCGCCAGCATTCGCCAATGACCGGGGTTGAAGATATTTTTTCGCTGGGCAAAAACACCATTCAGTGAAGTACCTGCATATTCAAAACCAGTCGCGGCGCAGGAAACGCTAAAGCCCATATCGGTAGGCTGATAAGCCACACCAATCATCTCCAGCAGCTTTATAAAATTAGGATAGGTTCGATCATTAAAAACAATAAAACCCGTATCGATTTCAAACTTGGTGTCCCCGATATGTACCGTTTTAGTGGCGGTGTGACCACCAATAACATCAGCAGCCTCATATACCACTACCTGATTGCGACGCGATAATAGGTAGGCGCTCAGTAACCCACTAATTCCGCTACCAATAATCGCTATTTTTTTTCCTATCGGTGATGCCATAAATTATCTTCTTGTGCGATCCAGTGTATGAGTATCGAAAAAATATTAAACTGAGTTACGGGAAATTTTTTGTAACAAGCTTGTCTGCCACTTAAGTGGCAACAGCGCGATGAACCGCATCAAACCAACAAGTTGCCAGGGAAATGCAATAATCCATTGTCGCTTGGCGATTCCCTGAACTATTTTTTTCACTGCAGTTTCACTATCCACAATAAATGGCATAGGAAAATCATTGCGCGCAGTTAAGGGCGTTGTGACAAAACCCGGGCGAACAATACTGATATCTATTCCTGCCCCGCCCAGATCGACACGCAATGAGTTGAGCAGGTATTCCAGAGCAATTTTTGATGCACCGTAGGCTTGCGAGCGCGGCATAGGCAGTACACTAGCCATGCTGGAAACACCCACCAACTGTGAGCCTTTTTTGTTGCGCAAAAAAGGTAAACACATGATTAAACTATTCAAGGTGCCGCGCCAATTAATTGCCATCACTTTGTCAAAAGGCTCTATGGACAACTGATTTACATCCACATATTCACAAGTGCCGGCATTTAATATTGCTATATCCAAATAGGCTGAGTGTTGTGCAATCTGCTCTGCCGCTTGCTGACAGCTAAGGTCATCGGTTAGATCCACCGTCACTGCAATACAGGTATGAGGGTAAGCTGAAACCAATTCAGCCAAGGCAGTTGTTGAGCGCGCCAGTGCAAAAACTTTTTCGCCTTGAGCCAAATAAGCAAGCGCCAAGTCACGACCAATCCCGCTGGAAGCTCCAGTCACCAAAACGCTGCGCTGTTCGGGATTGTTAGTCATAGGTCAACTCTGGTAAGCAGTGGTTGGCGATAAGTTTTTAAACAGCGCAATGGTTGATTTTCGGCTTTCTGACAAATCGACAATCGGTCGTGGGTAAGTCACTGGAAGCCCTTTGGCGCCGGGCTGAGGGCTATGAATTTCCTTTGCCGATAACCGCGCAAGTTCTGGTACCCACTTACGAATAAATTCACCATTTGGATCAAAGCGCTCGGACTGACTGGCAGGATTAAAAATCCGGAAATAAGGCGCTGCATCAGTTCCTGTGGACGCACTCCACTGCCAACCGCCGTTGTTCGCCGCAAAATCGCCGTCGATTAATTGGGACATAAAATATTGTTCGCCCCAACGCCAATCGATTTGACAATTTTTGGTGAGGAACATAGCCACAATCATTCGCAAGCGGTTGTGCATCCAGCCGGTTGCATTTAATTGACGCATGGCCGCGTCCACAATCGGAATGCCAGTCATGCCCTTACACCAGGCATCAAAAAGTGCAGTATCTTGCTGCCATGGAAAAGCCTCGGTGTGGGCTTGCATGGCTTTGCGTTTACAAACTTGCGGATAATCCACCACGACATGTTGGTAAAATTCCCGCCAGATTAATTCACTGATCCAACAGGCTGCTCCTGCATTGCCGCTCCAATCACCGTAGGTGTAAGCCAAAACGGCAGACAGCGCCTGTCGTGGAGAGAGTGAACCCACGGCAAAATAAGGCGATAAACTGGAGGTTCCATCGATGGCGGGGAAATCGCGCTGAACAAGATATTGTGTGAGACCATTGGCGATAAAATTATCCAGACGCCGATAAGCTTCGTGCTCGCCTGCAGGCCAAAGCGTGGATAAATCGCGCAGGCCATCCGCGTCAAATAACGAATCAATCGCCGCAATGGAATCTGCAGTTACGGTGGAATTTACAGATTGTTTCGCCGGTAACGCCAAGGGTTTGAGATCCAGCGGCATTACCATTTGTAACCATTTCTTTTTGAATGCCGTAAATACCTTGTAAGGCTCACCTTGACCGTTGCGCACCATACCGGGTGGGACGATACAGCGGTCATGACAACGTTTTACCGCTATGCCCTGTTCACGCAACAGCTGGTTCACTGCCAGATCGCGATTCAATTCATTGATGGGATATTCGGCATTAAAAAAACATTGGGTCACATTTAATTGCTGTGCAAGTTGCAGTAGCTGCGGGGCTATCTCGCCCGGCTCTTCTACACGAATAACCTTCAATGGAATATTTAATTCCAGAAGTTGCTGCTGCAATAAATGAAGATGCCGCCGGATGAAATCACGCTGTGCCGCAGATTGATCGTGCAGGCGCACGTAAGCTGCACAATGTACATAAACGGCAACTACCCCCTGACCCAATTCTGCGGCTTTAAATAGCGCAGGGTTATCACGTAAGCGCAAATCATGTCGCAACCAGACTAAAGCTGTCATTTAGCACCTATACGTTTTTTAATAAACGCTATTGCACTACCAAGTAACGGCAGATGCTCATAAAGCATGGCGCCGGCATCGTAATAATCGCGGTGATAGTAAACTTTTTCGTTAAATAGCAAATGGCTGTTGCCCGTCAGCTCCAATGGTTTACCGCCGGCAATTTTGCTGTGACGGTAGTGCATAGTCCAAAATAAAATAGCCTCTCCACGGCCGGGCATTTCCATGGAATGATGAAACTCAAAACGGCAGTCGAGTAAATTCTCAATACTGCTTGCGTAGTAGTCAGATAATTTTGCGATGCCATTTAACGCATGTAATGGGTCACGGAATTGGATATCGTCGCTATAAATGTCAGATAAATTCTTGAGAATTTTTTTATCAAAACGCATATACATAGCGCGCACTTTTTGCGGAACTGTTGGCTCCATAGAAGCAATTTACCCATTCAAAAGTTTATTGATATGCAGCACAGCGGCTTGCTGGTTACTGCAGAATCCCACCCGGGGTTTGTCGATAAAATCAAACGCTGAAATGCTCGCTGCCAAATCCCCCACCAATACCAAGGGGACTGCGCTTTTTTCCAGCAGGCTGTTTAAGTGTAGTTGCAAGCCGGCCGCATTCAGGTCGCCGTAGCCCAGAAGCACAATTATTTTTGCATCCAGAGCCTGTCCAGCCAAAAGCGCTTCGCGCGGGTTTAAATAACCAAGCAATTCCACCCGGAATTGATGAATCAACAAGCTGTATGCGAGCAGCTGCCCGTTCAGCTCAAGCTGATCACCACTGGCGGCGATCAACAACAGTTGCGAACCGCTTGCCGATTGGCGCTGACGAGCCTGTGATTCGATCACCACTTCCAGCGCAATTTGCACGAAAAAAGCACGCCGCGCCGCCATGCCGGGCTCATCACCTTCCAACTCACGCAATAGCGGCAGCAGTAGATAATCGGCAACCATTTCGGCGGGATAAAGCGCGAGCGTATCCTCCAGGATTCGCTGCAGCGGCCGCCGCTGAAAATTATTGATTTCACTGTGGATTTGCTGCGCCAGCTGTAGCCAGTTTGAATCTATCACCTGCGCTTGTTGCTCTTGCGGTTGGCTGGCGAGCAGCGCTTTTACTTTGCTAATTGCCAAGCCCCTGCCAAGCCACAACTGCACTTCTTTTACTCGCTCTATATCTGCCTGACTGTAGAGCCTGTGCCCTTTGCCGGTACGCTGGGGAACCAACAAACCATAACGCCGCTCCCAAGCGCGCAGTGTCACAGTATTTACACCGGTTAAGCGCGATATTTCGCGAATTGGCACCAGCTCGCTATCAACCAATTCTTCATAACTGGATGCTGTACTTTCTCCGCTCATTAATGATTCTCAACAATATGATTACGCAAACCCAGTTGATCTGGATGCGGCGCCCAGAAGGTTTGCGATTTCAAATAGGGGTTATCGAGTTTTAATAAATGGTGCTTCAGTAACGTTAAGGGAACGACCAAAGGCACCATGCCGACTTTGTAAGAATCAATCAGTTGCGATAATTCTTGTTTGTCTTGTGTGCTGAGGATTTCCTTGAGGTAACCACGCAAGTGCATCATGGCATTGGTGTTCCCCTTGCGGGTCGCATGATGGGAAAGCGCAGTCATGAATAAATGAAAAAACTGGTCGCGACAGGCATTGATGTCACGGCCCGACAAGTTGGAGAGGAATCGCCCGATTTCAAAATAACTGGGTACGTGATGTGCCATTACCTGATATTTATAGCGCGAATAAAAATTAATCAGATTTTTGGCGGTGGGTTCATGCGCAAGGTGTTTTTTAAAATCGTGAAATGCAAAAACACGAGTCAGAAAGTTTTCACGCAAACCGGCATCATTCAAACGCCCGGCCTCTTCCACGGGTAAATAAGGCATCAACTCCATAAAACGTTGGGCGTAGGCGCCGCGCCCTTTTGCATCCATGGTGTAGCCGTTGGTGCGGTAGCGTTTCATGCCATAAACGCCACAGCTAGGTGAATTTTGCATAAACACATAGCCACAAATATCCGGCATTTGCGCCACGGCGGCTTCTGCTTGAGCAACCAGCGCATCGGTTACGTCCAGCTCGGGGTCAGCAACACCCACCACACGAGTCTGGTCATCTTTAACGACCAGCCTGATTGGCTTGCGGGGAATGCCCAAGCCTATGGCAACTTCAGGGCATACCGGGCGGAATTCAATAAATTGGGCAAGCACATCGGTGAGATATCGACTTCTTTTATGCCCACCATCAAACCGTACCTGCTCACCCAGAAGACACTGACTAACACCAACCGGAATTTTGCTCATGGAAAAACCTATACAAGTTATTGCCGATGTATAAGTTTTAAACCATAAAATTATACAATGCAAATTTTTTGTATAAGTTTCTACAAAAGCTACCGTAAAACCGCTTTAACCCCGGATGCCCTGCCCTTAGAATCGCGACCTTTGCCGTAACAGGATGACTTTAGTGCCCTCCAATCCATCAGCGACTTCAGACTCACTCGCTATTGTTTATCAGGACGAATATCTGGTTGCTATCAATAAACCGGGTGGTCTGCTGGTGCATCGCAGCGAAATAGATCGCCATGAAACGCGCTTTGCGGTGCAGTTATTGCGCGATCAATTGGGGCAAAAGGTGTACCCAATTCACCGCTTGGATAAACCAACGGCGGGCGTCTTACTATTTGCACTTGCTCCCGATATCGCCAGAGCTTTGGGTAATTCGTTTGCAAATCACCAGATCAACAAAACCTATGTCGCTCTGGTTAGGGGCTTTGCCCCGCTGAATGGGGTAATTGATCATCCGTTAGTGGAGGAGCAGGACAGCTACACCGATAAGCTGGCGCGCCAGAACAAACCGGCACAACCGGCTATTACCGGCTTCAGCCGTCTCGCCCAGGTAGAATTCCCTTTCAGTATCGACAAATACCCCTGCACGCGTTATTCACTGGTGAAATGCGAGCCCAAAACCGGGCGTAAGCACCAGATTCGACGTCATTTAAAACACATCAGCCACCCGATTATTGGCGATGCAAAACACGGCAAGGGCCAACATAATCGATTTTTCCAGCAACAATTTGACTGTGCAGGGTTAATGCTTGCGGCAGCGGAATTACGCTTAACCCACCCAGTGCACAACAACGCACTGACATTAACGGCACCGCTTCCGGCTTCATTTACGCGTATCATTCACCAGTTCGATTGGGCCCATGCCCTGCCCGCACACTGGCTTCACTCAGGCGATTCCGACACCAAGGTTATTCATGCGTCTTGATAAATTTGTTGGTCAATGCACCGATTACAGCCGCTCGCAGATCCATCAGGCGGTTAAAGCAGGACGCATCAGCGTCAATGGCTTGATCGCCAAAAAAGCTGATCTGCAACTGGATGGCACTGAAAGCGTGCTACTGGGCGACCAGCTGATTGCGCTTCAGCCGCTTCGTTATTTAATGCTGCATAAACCTTTGGGCTACATTTGTGCCAATCGCGATGCTGCTCATCCAGTAGTGATTGATTTGCTCGCGTTACCCAAAAAACAGGAGCTGCAAATTGTTGGGCGACTGGACATTGATACCACAGGCTTGGTGCTACTTACGGATGATGGACAGTGGAATCACCGCATTACATCTCCGCGCCATGAATGCCCCAAAACCTACCTGGTCACCACCGCCAATCCAATAACAGCGGATACCGCCGCATTATTCGCGGCCGGGGTGCAGCTGCATGGAGAAAAAGCGCCCACACGCCCTGCTCAGTTGGAGCAGATATCCAGCCACTTGGCCCGCTTGTGCATCCATGAAGGCAAATACCATCAGGTGAAGCGCATGTTTGCCGCGGTGGGAAATCACGTTGTGGCATTGCATCGCGAGGCAATTGGAAACATTCAGCTGGATGCCCAGCTAGCCGAGGGGGAATATCGCCCGTTAACCCATGATGAGATTCAGAGCATTAATTAATGACTGACTTAGCACTTGCCACACTTACACAAGCATTAGCCGGATTAATAAAAAATCCACAGGGTCATTTTTTATGGTGCACCGATGAAAATGCCCTGAATAATCTACCCACAGCATTTCATCACCCGGGTTTATTGTTGATGACCAATCGCTGGGATGTCGCCGAAGAGGCCAAGGCGCGCGGATTTACCACCGAATTTGGCGACTTTGATTGCCACACCATCGCAGACAATAGCTTGGATGGTTTTTTTTATCGTGTTTCCAAGGAAAAACCGCTGGTACATCACTTATTGAATGAAGCCTGGCGCTGCCTCAAGCCCGATGCACCTTTGGTACTGAGTGGCTATAAAAACGAAGGCACCAAAACCTACATTGAAAAAATTACCCGATTGATGGGAAGCGAAAAACAGATTCAGAAAGACGGCGCCAGTTATTCATCCGTCATCCACAAGCAAAAGACTTTTGCTGCGGAGCAGGCTCTAGATGATAGCGATTACCACCAACTGCGGCCTATTGCTGAAAACGCCGGGCTTAGTATTGTCAGTAAACCCGGACTTTTTGGCTGGAATAAAGTGGATGCAGGAAGCGCCCTGCTGATTAGCCAAATCGCCCAAGCGCTTGATAATAAACAGCCCGAAACCTGCCTTGATCTCGGGTGTGGGTATGGCTACCTTACGCTCGCGGCAGCCAAATTGGCGTCATGCAAAACAATCAATCGCTGGCTCCTGACCGACAACAATGCTGCCGCACTCATCGCCGCACAAAGTAACCTTACGAGTGCGCAATTAACCTTTGAAATTATCGCCGCAGATGCCGGCAGGCACATAGATCAAAAAGTGGATCTCCTGCTGTGCAACCCGCCTTTTCACCAAGGGTTTAATACGGATGGTGATTTAACCGATAAATTTTTAGAAAGTGCACGACACCTGCTTGCCACTGATGGCGTTGCGTTGTTTGTAGTAAACCAGTTTATTCCTCTAGAGCGCAAAGCAGCTGCGCACTTTAAAAATGTTGTAACGCTTATCGACAACGGCAGTTTCAAGGTCATACGCCTTGAGCAACCGCTCAAATTGGCAAGTCGCTGAGCAACTAGCCAGCAGACTGGAGAATTAATGAACAGCCTTGAATTCATTGAGGTTTTTTTGAAAAAAACTTACGGAAAAGCGCCAAAAAACGGTTGACCAACCAAAATCAGCTCTATATGATGCGCACCACTTCCACAGCGGAAGTCACCGATCCGCCTTAGCTCAGTCGGTAGAGCAAATGACTGTTAATCATTGGGTCGCTGGTTCGAGTCCAGCAGGCGGAGCCAAACAAAACGAAGAAGGCCGCATTTATGCGGCCTTTTTTGTGCGCGTCATATTATTGTTCTTCATTCTATGTACTTATCCCTTCCATCTTTAGTGGAGCAACCTATGTTTAAAGTTAATGAGTATTTTGGCGGTGCGGTTAAATCTATCGCTTTCCAAACCGAAACCCTGCCCGCCACTATTGGTGTAATGGCAAAAGGCGATTATGAGTTTGGCACCAGCCAAAAAGAATATATGACCGTGGTGAGTGGCAGCCTGACAGTGGTATTGCCAGGTAGCGATAAAGCTGAAACCTTTGCAGCAGGCCAAACTTTTATTGTTGAAGCTAATCAACGCTTTAAAGTAAGTGCCGATGTAGAAACTTCTTATTTGTGTAAATACGAATAAGTTGACCAATGCGTAGCGGCTCTATATGATGCGCGCCACTTCTTAAGTTAAGGCAAATGCCTGAAAGAATAATTCCGCCTTAGCTCAGTCGGTAGAGCAAATGACTGTTAATCATTGGGTCGCTGGTTCGAGTCCAGCAGGCGGAGCCAAATTTAAAAAGGTCGCACTTGTGCGGCCTTTTTTATTTTCAGACCCTCGTGCAAGTATTTTATTTTTATCGAACCAAGGGTTGCTCTGCCCACCCTAGTTTTGACAGCCTTGAAATATCTCTGTGGGATGATCATAAAAATTTATCAGCGACTGTAATAAGCAGGCCTCGCTTCCCAATACCGAATGGGCCACATTTTCACTGATGTGCAATTGACTAGCGGGCCATTGCGCATGAACTCTGCGCGCCCAATCAACAGGCGTAATCGGATCTAAACTTCCTGCCAATAATAAACTAGGCACCAGTGGCTCGCTGAGTTGCAGCGGCGATGCTGCGCTCAGGCGATGACATAATTGGTAACGCCACTGATCGCGAGTATATTCCTGCAACAAAGGGTATTGATTAACGCTTGCCAGAAAATCTTGTTCACTCATCACCGGGTTATCTGCACAGTCAACCGCAGTGAAAGTTAGGCTATTAAAGTCTGCGCTCATACTTTGGTTCACAAAAGGCTCCACCAAAGGCTTTATTGCTTCGCGATTGCGCTTTGCAACACCGGTTATTGCCTCAGCAATTTTTAACCAATCTTGCGGCGTATAGGTGGATGCAAATGCTGCTGACAAAAACCTGTGGTCATTCAACAGGAAATTTATCGGTGCTTCGCCATCCCAGTGTTTAATCGTGATTGCTATCGGGGCTGCGCGCAAACTGTTCAAGGTTTGCATAAATGCCTGCTGAACTTGCGATTCTGCACTCCCTAATACTGCACTGCATTCAGGCGTTACTGCACAACCGGTGAAAAACTTTTGTAAGGCGTCATCCAATACCTGTGGCCAGGTTTGCACACCACCAAAACCTGCGGGATAAACGGAATCCAACACCATTGATTGTAATTTCGCTTGTTGCGGTTCCAGCGCTTCCTGCCGCGCAATTTCCAATGCCAAGCGAGTGCCGTAGGAAACCCCCAAAATATTCCATTTTTCATAACCAAGCAGATTGATCAGCGTCCGAACATCTCGCGCAGATTCAATACTGCTAAAGTGACGATAATCCAGCGCAGGATTTGCCTTTACTGCGTCATCAAAACATTCATACGCCAGTTGCTGACCCAGCGCCAACTCTTCAGTCAGCGAAGTATGTTTAGTTAATAAACTCTGGTTGGTGCGATTGTATTCTGCACAAACCAATGCTGGCTTGCTGTGCCCGGTACCGCGCGTATCAATCAAAATAATATCGCGTTTGATGTCTGCATAACGCTGCCAACTCAACCAACTTTTTACTCCTTCGGTATGCAAACGAGCACTGGCACCAGGCCCACCCTGTAAATAAACAACAGGATCCGCACGGCGCTCAGCTGACTCCTCTTTTAAAATCACAACCGGCAAGCGAAAAAAACCTGCTACTACCGGCGCATGTAATTCTCCACATACAATCTCAGCAGTCCAATCGGCATCAAACCAGCAAGGCATTTTAAAAAATTGATAACCTTGCGCTGCGCTGCGGGTTTCAGTAGCCGCTGCGTCTTTATAAAAATAGAAAGAAGCCAACAACAGCATTGCCAGCACAGCAATGCCACTCAAAAAAAAGTAACTATATCTGTACATTGATTTACACCTTTGGCCAGGGCAACAACCATGGCTCTCGCCACTCATCAATGGCATTTAAAAAAGCAGCATCGGAAAAATAACTGCCTTCTTTTGGTAAGAGCGTATAGCGATATTGCTGCCCAGCCAATTCAAAACCAAGACTATAGGCATGCAAGTAGGTTCGATCTATATGATTGTTTGAGGCTGTATCCGCGTAGAGCAAATCCCCTACAATTGGGGCGCCAATACTTTTTAATGCCACGCGGATTTGATGGGTTTTGCCAGTGTGAGGTTTTATCAAAAAAAGCCGCCGGCCCGGTGCAATATTTTTACTAAAAAATTGGGTAATAGCCGGGTTATTGTGGGTGGTCAAAAGCTTAAATGCGCCTCGCCTTGCAGCTGTCATATCGCCCTTAATCAACCCTTGTTTTTTGGTTGGTTTTTTTGCACTTATCGCCAAATAAAATTTTTGTATTTCCCGTGCACGGAAAGCGGCTGTTAGCGCGCTATTTGCTGCGGCTGTTTTTGCAAATACCAACAGCCCGGAAGTAATCTTATCCAATCGGTGTACAGGATAAAGCTCTGCCAAGCCTTGCTGTTGTTTACAGTATTCAAACAAGCCCACAGAGCCCGCATCACTATGAAAGCTTACCTCTGGCTTTTTATAGATGACCAGAAACTCACTTGTTTCATCAATCAATTCGTACATGCAAAACTCTTATGCCGTGGATGACTGCAGCAGATAAAGATTAATAGAATATTTCAGCTATAAAAGAATAAATATTGAAACTTAAAAAACTAAGCTGGGGCTAGCATCAATAATTCTCATGACTATAATCAAAACAGGTGTCCGCTACGGCTGTCGTAATGACGGGTTACCCCTAAGAGTGTCTATTTCGACACTCCATGTTTCGATTTGTGTCCAGCTTGCTGCAGTTTGCAGGAGCGCTCGCGACCAAGCGAACAAACCAATCACCTACAGCCGACGGGCACCTTTTCTTTTCGCGCACACAATCTTATGCCCTTGTCACGTCGCGTTATTGTCGCCTATTCCTACAGCACTTTGGTATTCATTGCTAATTAGCTTACGCCTATAATCCCCAACCAATTATTTATCAGGCACAAGTCCCTGCAATCCATGACCGACATCACCAGTGATCGCTACCGCCTTCAACACAAATTGCGCCTGAGCTATATGCCTTGGCTTTACGCCCGATTGAAACCTGCCCAACGTCAATGGGCACAGGAGTGGCAGGATGAATGGCAGCGCTATTTGCTGGCGATGGAAACCATTCAGATCGGCAATAATTGTTTTATCGCCCCGGAAGCGCGGTTATTTGCCGAACCAGGCCGCCCCATTGTCATCGGTGATGATTCTTACATAGCAGCAGACTGTGTCATTCATGGCCCCATCAATATCGGCAAGGGAGTCTCCATCAATCACCACGTCTGCCTGGATGGCGGCAGCAAGGGCATCCAAATCGGCGATCATAGCCGCCTTGCAGCTTACAGCCACGCCTATGCGTTTAATCATGGCATGGAATCAGAGCGACTCATCAGTGCACAACCAGTCACCTCCAAGGGCATTTGCATCGGCAGGGATGTTTGGATTGGGGCCAATGCGGGCATAGTGGATGGAGTAAGCATTGGCGATTATGCAGTAGTTGGCATGAATAGCCTGGTGTCAAAATCGGTAGCGGATTACAGCAAAGTTGCAGGAAATCCAGCCAAAGTGATTGGATCACGCAAAAAATAACTCTTTCGTTACGAATATTGACGCCAATATTCGTAATTCACCTCGTAAAATACCCCTTTCCAATTTGTGGAGCTAAATACAGATGGCAGATATGCACTGGGCACTCAAACTGCTCACCTGGTTGGAAGTCACCTTCATCACGGTTGTTGGTTTAATCTTGCTCACACTGGCGATTATGTATATCGCCGACATTACCCAGAACACCCACACCATCCGTAAAAATTACCCACTCATAGGTCGTTTTCGCTATTTCTTTGAAAATCTGGGCGAGTTTTTCCGCCAATACTTTTATGCCCAAGACCGCGAGGAGTTGCCATTTAACCGCGCTGATCGCTCTTGGGTTTATCGCGCCGCGAAAAACGTGGATAGCAACATAGGTTTTGGCTCCACGCTTGACCTGAACAAGCCCGGTACCCTGCTCTTTCTGAACTCCCCCTTCCCGGTACAGGAGGAAGGCGCGCTGATTGCCGCTCCCGTAACACTTGGCCCATTTTGCGCATCGCCTTACACCACCAATTCAATCTTCAACATTTCAGGTATGAGCTACGGAGCCATCTCCAAACCAGCGATATTGGCACTATCACGAGGCGCCGCCAAAGCGGGCTGCTGGCTCAATACTGGCGAAGGCGGTTTGTCGCCTTACCACTTAGAGGGTAATTGCGATTTAGTATTCCAAATAGGAACCGCCAAATACGGAGTGCGGGATTTACTGGGCAATTTAAGCGATAAGCACTTGCGGGAACTCGCCGCCAAACCGCAAATCAAAATGTTTGAAATCAAACTGAGTCAAGGTGCCAAACCTGGCAAAGGCGGCATATTGCCTGCAGAGAAAGTGTCGGCCGAAGTAGCCGCTATTCGCGGAATAACTGAGGGCAATGCGTCAATAAGCCCTAACGGGCACACAGATATCCACTCGGTAGATGATCTGTTAGCCATGATTAATCATATTCGCGACGTAACCGGTAAGCCGGTTGGTTTCAAAGCAGTCTTAGGTGAAAAAACCTGGTTAATTGATTTGATTAAAGCAATTCAGCAGCAGGGAATTGAGTCAGCGCCTGACTTCATAACACTTGACAGTGCCGATGGTGGCAGCGGCGCGGCGCCGCAACCGTTACTAGATCATGTGGGCTTGCCGATTAAGGAAACACTGCCATGGCTTGCAGTGCTTTTGGAACAGGCAGGCCTTAAAGAACGCATCAAAATTATCGTTGCCGGCAAATTAATCACACCGCATATGGTCGCCTGGGCGCTTGCCTGCGGTGCCGATTTTGTAAATAGCGCGCGCGGTTTCATGTTTGCACTAGGTTGCATTCAAGCATTGCAGTGCCACAAAAATACCTGCCCGACCGGCATAACAACCCACAATATAAAACTGCAAAAAGGTTTGGACCCTACAGACAAGGCAGAGCGAGTTGCCGCCTATCAACAAAACCTCACCAAAAGTGTTGCCATGATTGCGCACTCCTGTGGTTTGACCGAACCACGGCAATTGCGTATGCGGCACCTGCGCGTCATCAATGGCGATGGTTTTTCTGTGCCTTGGGAAACTATCAATCCCCAACCTTTATTATTTACCACACATGAAACTAGCAAAGTGAATGAAGCATCACGCAACCTTTGATTATCGTTAGCGCAGGAGTTTTTTATGAACAGATACAAACTGATAACAGTAATTGCTTTATTTGCCGTAGCGAATATCAGTTACGCACAATATGCCCCGCTTAATGTTGTCTCCGATACCAAAAAAGTTGTTGCCACTGAAGAAAAAGAAATCAGTATAAAAGAATTAAGTTGGATGGATAAAAGCAAAATGGAGCAAGAGATAACCAGCGTGAGCGAACTTGCACAAACTAAAATTGGTAGCAATATTCGTCGGGATCTTTCCGACTTGCACACGCTGCAGCGCTTGGTGAATGGCAATTGGATTGCGCGCGATGATTACAAAACCCAACAGGCAATGGGCGTTGTACTCGGTAACGTTTTGTTAGCCGATTTCCCCCACACATTTGAATGGAAAGTTTACGAAGATGCCGTTGGACGCAGCCGTGCGCTCTGTGTAAAAAACACTAAAGAATGTTTATTCCCGGTGACCATGCTGTCTCGTCGCATGGAAATTGGCTCAACGCCTGATGTGCGCAAAATTTATGATGACGCCATTTTGTTGATGGAAAAACACTTACCTAAACTACCATACGATGGTGGCATCATGTATCGATTGCCGCGTAACTAGCGGCTTGATGGATGGAGTTCAAGTCACTATAATTCGCGAACCCCTCAGGGGAGTAATCTGCTCAAACTACTTGATAATCATTACCGCTAAAATCAGTAATTGTTATCTGTAATTCCGAGCGTTTTTGTCAACATACTTGCTTTACTCTTACAAAAGAGATTCACGAAGCATGGCAAAAACGTCCTCTATGTGGCGATAAATCGCCCTGCATATGGGATTGATGAGACCTGAGATACCACTGCAGCCCCGGGCGGGATGCGGTGATATCTCATGTATTTCATTCCCGCCCTGGTATTGTTATGGAAGCGTTCCTCAGCTCAACCCTCGCCGTTGCCATCGCAGAAATTGGCGATAAAACGCAGTTGCTCGCATTATTTCTCGCTGCCCGTTATGGCCGGCCTTACATTATTAGCCTGGGCGTATTGATCGCTACATTGGTTAATCATGCACTCTCAGCCTGGCTCGGCGCACTACTTGCCGATGTAATTCCTGAGCAGTGGATCCCTTGGATTATTAGCATCAGCTTTTTTGCAATTGCGCTGTGGTTATTAATTCCCGATAAAGAAGACGATGACATGGGGCGTTTTGCGCAATACGGCCCTTTTGTAGCGACATTAGTGTTGTTTTTTCTGGCGGAAATTGGCGATAAAACCCAAATTGCCACGGTGATTCTTGCAGCAAAATTCAGTGCCGATATGTGGATGACTGCAGCGGTCATTGCCGGCACAACACTGGGCATGTTGTTAGCAAATGTGCCAATTATTTTTGCCGGAAAATGGCTCATGGACAAACTGCCACTCGGCTTCGCACACAAAGCAGCCTGTGTGCTATTTATTCTGTTAGGCATTGTGACGCTGCTGCGCGCCTGATCAAGCCTCGCGACGAGTGGAAAATAAAAGACTGGAAAAAACTTATCAGTTTTTTAGATACCAATCGTCGCGATAGGTTTTAACCAAATCCGGGTAAAGCACTGTCATCACAGTAGCGATTAAACCGTTCGCAAACCCTTCCGGGAATGTCATCAAAATAAATACAAAAAAATGCTCTTGCGTATTTTTTAAATGTATCTCACTACCCGTAATCGCAAATAATAAAATGGCACTCACCCCGATCAGCAGGCAACTTAGCATCGCACCAAAGAAACCCACTCCCCAGAAATAGGTGAACGGATTTTTAAATTTCCATCGATCAACCAACCACAACACGCACCAAGCCCAACTTGCTGGCACCAATACGCTTAAACAGAAATCTACAGGTACTGTGCTTAGCTCAAATTGAGCAAGCGCCATATCCCAATCCATGTGAAAGCTGCGCAGTGGTAATTGATAAAGCTCCAGAGCGACAAGTGCGCAGGCGCCGATAATCAACGCAAAACTCCAGCCAAACACCATGGTAGTAACCGTCATCAATAGCGGATGGATAGCAATGGTTCCACGCACGTCCACTTGCAACAGCCACAAAAACGCCAACGCCAGAACAGCGGCAAACATAATATGCTGGCGTGTTTGGCTAACCAGTAGCTGCTGCCATGGCGCATGCCGGATAGCTACCAACAATAGCGGCAAGCCAAGCAAGGTGCTTAGCCAGAAAAGCGCGCTGTCAGGCGGGAGAAGTAGGTTCATAAACCGGGAAATTTAACCTTGTGCTTCGCTGTACCCCTGTTGTTGTAATACAGAACGAATAGCTGCTGCCGTCTGCTGCAGTGCTTGCTGGGCTGCATTTTTTGCAAACGCAAAACTTAAATCGTCCATTGAATCCATGGGCACCAAATGAATATGAGTGTGTGGCACTTCCAAACCGGCAATCATCATGCCCACGCGGGTTGCAGGAAACGCAACCTTTAAAGCATTACCGATTTTTGAGCTCACTTGCATAAGGTGCGCAGCAATCTCTAATGGCAAATCCGTCCATTGATCTATTTCTGCGCGGGGAATAACCAATACATGCCCTTGACGAATGGGCTGGATGGTTAAAATGGCGACGGCTTTGTCATCCTGCCACACAAAATTCCCGGGGATTTTTCCTTCCATAATCAGGGTGAATACACTTGCCATATTATTGCTTCCTAATTTGATGATATTGATCTGCTGTATTTCAGCGAATAAATAGTGTCAGATTAATAGATCGCCACACCGCGCCGCAAAAATTCACGGGCGAGTATTTCGTCTACCTGATGAATATTTTCATCGCGAAACTCAATAAACGCGACCTTGTGTTTTTTATAGAGCTGATGTTTTTCCAACTCTTCACCGATGACGGCGGCGCGATTTTGCTCCTGTCCCAACTGGTCCGCCCAGCACTCCACACACAGTGCCAATTCCGGCAAATAAAAATCCGCTAGCGCATAATCGAGGCCCCATTGGAGCCGATAGTCGCGCGCGTGAATAGTGCGCGTTAAATACAACCAGTTATCCACGCGTCGCTGCATGGCGTTATTCACTGGGTGACCATCTAACGCCGGGTGCTGCACTGCGATTGGTGCATCACCCAGCAATTGCATCAATGCATCAATAATTTCCGGCTCATCCAACAGTGTCTCTGGCCAGGTTACAAAAGGAATGCCTGACTCCGCCTCATGTTGTTGCCCCCCTAACATCTTGCCGCGATCAGCAAGCTGCCAGCCGCGCACATAGCGTTTAATGAGACCCTTTTCGGCGAGCAGCAAATTAACCAAACGTGCAGGGATATCCCATTTGTGCGCAAGATTAGTCGCGCTCAGTGGAGCCTCGGGCAAGAGTTTCAATAGAGGATGGTGCTGGATGGATTCTGGCCAGGCAATGTATTCACCAAACTTGGGATGATTGACATAAATGCCACCTTCAAACTTACCCTTTTCAGTGAGCTGCCAATGGTTATCCACTTTTACAATCCAGCCACCACTGGTGAGCAGAATAAACAGCTCCTTGCTTTCCTTACCTATCTGGCGCGCTAGCGCGGTCGTGGAGATATGCTTTTCAGCCATAAAACACCCTGTGAAACCAGCAGAATCAATTCAAACAATGCCCTTGAGTGTAACGCCAGCCGCGTGTCCCGTCCTAAAATAAGTTGACGGTTTTTGTTTAAGCCAGCTCCTACAAAGAGCTGGCTTTTTCATGCATTTCTTCCGGAGTTTTCATCCCGAGGCTCAAATG
>NZ_JBHRTF010000004.1:0-1228625 GCF_042646205.1 Cellvibrio fontiphilus
AAAAATGATGACGATTTTAAACGCTATGGTGCGGGATAACTGCGAGTGGCAGGCTAACTAAATTTGCGTTTCAGGTATTGATTTTCTACCACAGTCGCTTGTTAGCCTTTAAATTTGTTTTTTTTAGATTTGAAATAAAACCGCGATAAATAGAACCACCAAATGCTACCAAAAACACCATGAATTAAATATGGAGGATATAAGAAATACCCTAGAGAAGGATAGCTTAGATGCATTGTGAGGAGTGACTTAGGAAGAAGAAAATGAAGCAATGAAATGGGGAGATCAATCAGCGTCCAAACACCCCAGACAAATACAGCATTCCAGCCTTCATTTAGATTGGCAATAGGTATAGATATTAAAAAGAGGACAAAATGCAAAAAAGCTACATGATAAGGATTCTTTAACATTTTATAATTAAGCTCGCATTCCATTTGAGTTCTATTTGGCTAACATTTGTATACCGCGCATGCGCGTTATAACTCTTTAAGATTTTTCCAGATTTACTTTTGAGGTGTTTGAATTCAAAAGATATTTAGCTGGGGTTTTTCGCTTTTCCCTAGTGTGAAAGTGTGCGTGCGTGTTTTGCACTGGGGGTTGCGCGTTATCATTCTAGTGTTATTCCAAGTTGTTGACTACACGGGTGTTTTTTTAGCGCGTGGGGAAAATGTGCTGTATAGATAGTTAATCCACGCAGCGTGTTGGCGCTTTTAAAAATATACTGGTTATTGTGTCAGGGGTTTAGGTATAAACCAGATGTGAGTAATAAATAGGAATAAACCCCTTAATGCAATTACAGGGGATAACAGCCTTGGTGGTTGAGTGATGGAGGGGTTGAGAAAAATGCCGCGCGGTAAAGGCGCGGCATTTTTTGCGGGCTTATTGTGCTGAGGCGTCCCAGACTTTGCCGGAGGCGGTGCCGTCTTTGGGGGGATTGAAAACTTCTACGGCCATAACTTGATAGCTGGGGTCGTCGCTGGCGTTGAGGTTGTTCATGTTGGGAATAATCCAACCGCTGTCAGCCCAGGCTTTTACGTGGTCTGCAAAAATAATGACATGGTCTTCACCCAGTGGGCGCTGTTCTGTGGGTTTGCTCCAGTATTGATAAAACGTGGAGGGGCCATTGATGGAAGGTTTTTGCTCGCGAATGGAGCGATAGGTGGAATATTCCACGCCGTTGCTCACGAAGGTTTTGCCAAAGGTGCCGTCTTTGCTCGGGTCGTAAGTCCAGCGTTGCAAAATGTAATATTCCACCAGATGGGCGGGGTCGGTGGCGGGCATGGTGTTGTCGTAACCCCAGCCGTAGAGGGTGATATAACTTGCGCCGCTGTCTTCGTTAAAACGATAACCAATCTTGCGCGTTTCATCACCGTAGTGCCAGCCGGGGCCGCCTACGTAGTTATAGCCACCACCTTGCCAGCTCACACTGAATTCACCATTGGGGTTGAGGGTGAGTGATGCGGCGCCGCCATCTTTCCAATGGGTGAAGAAAAAATTACCCACATGACCGGTGGCGTGGTTTTGGGTGATTTGTGTTTGCCCGCTAAATTGTTGGGTGTAGGCAGTAAATTTTTTTAACGCTGATTGTGAGCTGTCGCTGCTGCTGGCGGCCGATAATGCTGTGGCAGCCGGAATGACGCTGGATTCCGGGCTGGCTTGATTGGTTGGTTGTTGTTGATCATCACTACAGCCGGTGATCTGGGTGACAGCCAGCAAACTGGCCGCAATTAAAGCGATTGGATATTTCACAGATTTTCCTCGCGTGCGGTTAAAGGGTTTGGGTTGCGGCTGTGTAAGACAGGTTTTTGTTTTTTGGAATATGAATAAATTAAAACACTGATTGCCGGGTAAACCAATCGCAGTGCTTGTGAATAAATGCAAAGGTATTTGGTTTTTTATCTAGAGCGATTCCGCGCTATTTTTTTCCCACAAATCGCAATAAATCGGCACTTCGTCGGCGGGCATGGGGCGCGCCCAATAATAGCCCTGTGCCTGGGTGCAACCCAGGTTGCGCAGCAGCGCGAGGGTGGGTGCGTCCTCTACACCTTCGGCGATGGTTTTCAAGCCGAGGCTGTTGGCCATTTGAATAATCGCGCGCACTATGGCGGCATCGTTACTGTGATCATCCATTTTGCGCACAAAGGATTGATCGATTTTCAGCGCTTCCACTTCAAATTTTTTCAAATAACCCAAATTGGAATAGCCGGTGCCAAAGTCGTCGATGGAGAGGTGTACTCCTTCGCTGCGCAGATGGCTGAGGGTGGTGGCGAGCCGGTCGCTGTCTTCAATTAATAGTGATTCGGTTAATTCCAATTCCAAATACTGCGGTGGCAAACCGCTGGCGGCGAGTGCACCCAATACCAAATTATCGATATTGCCGCGCTTGAATTGGATGGAGGAAATATTGATGGCAACGGTAAATTGCAGCAGGCCAATGTCGTACCAGTGTTTGGCCTGACGACAAACTTCCTGAATAACCCATTCGCCCAATTGAATAATTAAACCGGAGGATTCCGCCAGTGGAATAAAAATACCCGGTGAAATAAAACCCTGCTCCGGGTGTTGCCAGCGCAGCAGTGCTTCAAAGCCACATATTTGTTGGGTGCGCAAATCAATTTTGGGTTGGTAGTGCAAACTGAATTGTTGGTCTTGCAGGGCTTTGCGCATTCCGGAAATCAAACTGATATGGTCGAGCATATTGCGATTAATCGCCGGGTTGAAAAAACGGAAACTGTTGCGGCCGGAATCTTTGGAGTGATACATGGCGATATCGGCTTTTTTAATCAGCGTGTCCAAATCCTCGCCGTCCTGTGGTGCCAGTGCTATGCCAATAGAGCAGGTGCAAAAAATTTCTATATTGCGATACCAATAGTTTTCCGACACCAGTTGCAATATTTCCAGGCTGGCTTGGGAGGCTTGCTCGGCGGATGCTATGTTGGGCAAAAATACAATAAATTCATCGCCGCCATAGCGACACACCGCCTCGACTTTTTTGGTGTAACCCAGCAGGCGCAGCGCCACCTCTTTGAGAATTTGATCGCCGGCCTGGTGACCCAGTGAATCGTTGATGGGTTTTAAATTATCCAGATCGATATAAATAATGCCGAGCAGTTGCTGTTGTTGTTTGGCGGGCAGGAAAAATTTTTCAAAATTGCGTTGTGCAACATTGCGGTTGGGCAAGCCGGTGAGTGTGTCGTGGGTGGCCAGGTGTTCAATCTGGTTTTTGATATTTTTCATGCGCTCATTTTCGCGCGCCAATTCATCCAGCGCGGCGCGGTAATCCTGCGCGAGTAAACCCACAGCGAGCGCAATCACACACAAAATAATAATAGTGATGCTGCCGGTCGCGAGGTTAATCGGTGCCAGGCTATTGGTATACCAGCCGACATGGTTGACGTAACTGATGCTGGCGAGCATCAACACCATGATGGCGACCAACAAAATCAACAGGCGTTTGTTGCCGAGCATGGCAGCAAATACCAACACCCCGCAGTAACCGAGCAGTGCGCTGTCGCGAATGCCGCTGCCATGCCAGGCGAGGTAGGAGAGCATCAGGGTGAGGCTGAATAAAAAAATACTGGCGCCCAGTAACAGGCGGTGACGCGCGATTGCCCAATCGACACTGAACAGGAAAATCCCGCAGGTCACCATGATCAAACTGTCGTGATAGCGCGCCGCCAGCATCGTAATAATGCTCACCAGCAGTAGCGCAATTTGGGTGACGCGCAGGCTTTGCACCAGTCGTCGGGTTTTGGTCTGTTTGAGAGAGTCACAGACGTGCGGCGTTTCTAGGTCCACAGTATGCCCCGGCCATAAAGCCAGCGGCCTGCCTGCACCAAGGGGGTGGTGGGTGAATCACAAAATCCGTTGCGGTAGGGCAAGCGCTGGGAAAAGGTTGATGCCGACACCGGCGGCGGTTGTTGTGGTTATAGGAATAACCCGCGGCTCGATGCGGTGTGCGTAACCCTAGTTATAGTTGAAATTCGCGCCAGTTTCCCGCGAAGGTGCGGTTTTTAACCTGTTATTTTGTCCCTAAACATAAAAAAGACTGCGCCTAAAAGACATAAGCCGGCCCAGAGGTAATCCAGCTTGAGCGGTTCTTTCAGGTAAAACAGGGCAAAGGGCACAAATACGCTGAGCGTGATCACCTCCTGCAGGATTTTCAGCTGCCCGACATTCATCACCGTGTAACCAATGCGATTGGCGGGCACCTGCAGTAAATATTCAAACAGCGCTATACCCCAGCTGATAAGGGCAGCGATGATCCAGGGTTTGTTGTTTAACTCCTTCAGGTGGGCGTACCAGGCGAAGGTCATAAAAATGTTGCTGCAAAACAACAGGCCTATGGCGATAAGTGATGCCTGCATAAGGGCTCCAAGGGGTTAGGGTGATTCCGGCGCGGCAGTAGCGGTGGTTTGCGCCTGTTCCAGATCGCGCTTTTTCCCCACCGCGTAGGAGCTGGTGATGCTGAATAGCCAGGCCGCCAGCAGCAGCCATTTGCCCTGCTCCCAGTAGGGCGAAGCAAATACGGCGTTGTGCAAACTCTGCCAGAGATAGGGAATATCCAGCGCAAAGTCGCCACGTTTGGCGCGCTCATCCAGTTCATTGGAAAGCTGTATGGCCACCTGCAACAGGTTGATAAACAGCAGGCCAATAATCAGCGCCGAGGGCACCGCAAAAATACAGCCGCGCAGGCGCTGCCCGAGCAGGAATAAACCGGCGCCGGGAAAAATAAAGGCCGAGGCTATTGCGGCGCGTTTGGCATGGCTCATACCGGCACTGGCATTGTTCGTTTTAGTCATGGTGCTCGTTTTAGTCATGGTGTTAGTTCTCCGCAACCAGTTGTTCCAGGCGATAAAACCCCTGGCCGGCCTCACTCAGGTTGTCCACCAGCCAGGGCAGGGTTTCTTCCATCGCGGCCCAGAGTGTCCAGGGCGGGTTAATCACTATCATGCCGCTGGCGGTCATGCCATGCTCCAGGCTGTCGGGCGCTGTGGCGAATTCCATCAGTTGGATATTTTTGATGCCGGATTTTTTCAGCGCCAATTCCATCTCATCGATACGCAGGCGATTCACCACCGGATACCAGATGGCGATAGTCCCCACCGCAAAACGTTTGTGGGCACTAATCACCTGTTTGATGACCTGCTGGTAGTCGCTTTTGATTTCGTAGGAGGGGTCGATCAATACCAGCGCGCGGCGCTCCAGCGGCGGCAACAGCGCCTGCAGGTTGGTCAGGCCGTCTTCATTGAGCACTTTTACCCGTTTATCGCTGCGCATCGCATCGCGCAGGAACTGGTAGTCGGCGGGGTGCAGCTCGTGCAGGAACAGGCGGTCTATGGAGCGCATCAGGGTTTGGGCGATCAGGGGCGAGCCGGGGTAAATTTGCAGGTTGCCGCGGTCGTTGAGGTTTTTTACCAGGTCCAACAGGCGGTTGATGGCGGCCGGCGCCTGCGGCAGTGTCCAAAGTGGGCCAATGCCCGTATCAAACTCGCGATTCTTTTGTGCCTGGGGGCCGTTTAGCTTGTACACCCCGGCGCCGGCGTGGGTATCGATAATACGCAGGGGTTTATCTTTTTGCGTCATATACTCCAGCATATGCACCAGCACGGCGTGTTTGAGGATATCGGCATGGTTGCCGGCGTGAAAACCGTGACGGTAGCTGAGCATAGGGCGCGATCCAGGTGTGCGGGAGAAGGGCCGGAATTATAGCGAGGCGGGTGGATAAATACCCGAACAAGATTGTCACACACTTGCCCTTTTAGAGAAGGAACCAAGCAGTTAGAGTAGCCGCTGCATCCATCATATGAAGATACCCGGATTGTTATCTCTCCCTCCCTCCAAGCTGTTCAGCGGCGGTTTCCTGCATTTGTGGCGCGCGGCTTGTGCCCCGCTATCGTCCTTATTGCTGCTGTCATTGTTGCTGGTAGTGCTGCCCGCAGGCGCGGCGCGGGCGGCGGAACCGGAAATCGACATAGAGGGCGGCACCAAGGCGCTGCGCGACAATATTCGCCTGCACCTGAGCCTGGCGGAGGAGAGCTGCAGCTCGCCTCTGTGGCGACTCAACAGCCTGCTCAACGACAGCGAGGCGCAAATCAAGGCGGCGGCCCAGGCGCTGGGGTTTTATGAGCTGGAGTACGAGGCCAAACTGGTGCGCAACAAGGATTGCTGGGGGCTGAACATCCAGCTCACGCCCGGTGAGCCGATTCTGGTCACTGAGCTGCGCATCGAAATCCTCGGCGAGGGCAGTAACGACCCCATTTTCAAGCCGCTTTACGACAAGCCCGGTATCAAACTGGGCAATCGCCTCAATCACGGCCGCTATGAAACCCTCAAGGCGCGTTTTGCAACCCTGGCCTCGCTGCACGGTTATTTTGATGCGGAGTTTGTGCAATCCCAAATCGCCATCAATGTCGGCCAGAAAAGTGCGGCCATAGCGTTGGTGTATGACACCGGCAAACGCTATCGCATTGGCGCCATCAGCCTCAAACACGGGATTCTGGATCAGGATTTTCTGGAGCGCTATTACACCTTCCGCAGTGGCGATTACTACGATACCGATGAGCTGCTGGAGCTGAAAAACCTCTACAACGCCAGCAATTATTTTGCAGTGGCGAGTGTGGCGCCGGATCTGCGGGCGCTGGACGGGCAGCAGGTGCCGATTAATATCGAACTGGAAGAGCGCAAGCGCCGCGCCTATTCACTGGGTGCGGGCATTGAAAATGACGAGCCGCGCCTGCTGCTGGGGTTTGAGGATCGCTACCTGAACCGTCGCGGCCACAGGTTTGATGCAGACCTGGCGCTGGCAGAAAACAAAACCGCCGCGCTCGCCACTTACACCATCCCGCTGCGGCGCCCCGCCTATGAGTTCCTGCGCTTTTACACGGGTTACGACAAAGAGGACACGGTGACCTCGCTGAGTAAAAAGTACACCTACGGCAGCAGCTATACCTATTATCAGGACAACAAATGGCTGCAAACCTACGCGCTGGATTACGTGCAGGAGGAGTCTGTTATCGGGCGTATGGCACCTATTAATACCAACCTGATCATTCCCTCTGTGTCCTTTCTGCGCACCCAGACCGATGGCGCTCCTTACCCCTTGAGCGGCTGGTCGGCGCTGGGGCGCATCTCCGGTTCACCCAAAAGTATCGGTTCGGATTTCAGTTTTGCGCAGTTTTATGGCCGCGCCAAATACGTGAAAGGGTTTAGTTACGGGCGACTGCTGCTGCGCGCCGAGCTGGGTCTGACCGAGACAGACAATGTGGATCAGCTGCCCGCCTCGGTGCGCTTTTTTGCCGGTGGTGATGCCAGTGTGCGCGGCTATGAATACAAATCCCTGGGGCCGACCCGCAATATTTATGGCAAGGATTTTGTCGGCCCGCTGGAAGACCCGGCCGCCGCCGAAGAGGTGATTGGCGGCAACAACCTGCTGGTCACCAGCATCGAATACGACTATCGCTTTGAGGATTCCAACTGGGTTGCCGCGCTGTTTTACGATCAGGGCAACGCCGCTGATGACACCAATATTGATTTCAAACGCAGCGCCGGCCTTGGCGTGCGCTGGATTTCCCCCATAGGGCCCATCCGTATCGATCTGGCGCGCGCGCTGGATGATGAAAAGTCCTGGATGTGGCACATCAGCATGGGGCCAGACCTCTGATGAACAAACCCTGGCGCCGGCTGCGCAATGCCCTGTTAAGCCTGATCGCGGTGCTGTTGATCCTGCTCGCCAGCATCAGCGCACTGATGGAAACCCAAACCGGCAGCCGCTGGCTGGTGCACCGGCTGGCGGGTTTGGCCAATATCAGCCTTGGCACTGTGACCGGCAACCTGCGCGAGGGGCTGGATATCGCCAGCCTGGAATATCGGCAGGAGGGGGTGCTGGTGCAGGCCTCGCAGCTGTCCTTTCGCTGGCGCCCCATCGACCTGTTTTACAGCGCGCTGATGATTGATTCGCTCAGCGCTGCCCAGCTGAGGGTGCAGCTGCCACCCGCCGCACAACCCGAGCCGCCAACTGCCGAGCCGTTTAGCCAGTGGCCCAGTTTGCGTTTGCCGCTGCGCATCCAGCTCGCCAAGCTGGAGTTGCGTCAAATCCGCTTCCAGCAGGGTGAACAGCAGTTGGCCTGGGACAAGCTCAGCGGCGACCTGAGCCTGGGAACCTTTAACCTGCGCTATAGCGACCTGACCCTGATCCACCCGGATTACGAGCTGCGCCTCACTGGTCGCACCGCGCTGGATTACCCCTATGCCAGCAGTGCCAATCTGCACTGGCAGTGGCAGGCACCGGCAGGCGCGGATGGTAGCGCTGGCCTGTTGTATCGCGGCGTGAGCCAGTTGGATGGCGACCTGACGCAGCTGGCGCTGGCGAACCGAATCGATTCGCCCGTGGCGCTTAACGCCACCGCCTCGGGCGCACTGGTAAATGCGCAGCGTGAATTACAGCTGGAACCCGCACTGCAATTGCACATGGAGTGGCTGGCGCAACCCTTGCCGGCCGCCTGGTGGTTGGCAGAAAAGCGCCCGCCCATTACCCGCGGCCTGCTCAAGGCAGAGGGCAATTGGTTGGCCTATCGCGCCAGTCTGGAAGGGGCCATCCAACTGCCGGATACCCCGGCCCTGGCGGTTAATACCCGGGTGGATGGCAGCTTGGACGCGGTGAATATCCAGCAGTTGGACATCCGTGAACTGGGTGAGCGGCTGCAATCGGTGGTGGCCTTGAGCAGCTCGGCGGCTTCGTCGGTTGCAGCCACTGCAGGCGATACGGAAGAAGCCGAATCATCCGCCAGCACTGAGGCAGCGGCACAAGTGTTGGAGGCCCAATCGCTCAACCGCGATGCCAGCCTCTCGCTCAAAGGGCGGGTCGCCTGGGCGCCGGCGCTGGATTGGCAGCTGGCGGTGGAGGCCAAGGCCTTTAACCTCGCCGGGCTGATTGATAACTGGCCGAGCCGGTTGGATGCCAGTTTCACCAGTCGCGGCAGCCTTAAAGATGACCACTGGCAGGCGGCGCTGGAGGATCTTGTGTTAGCGGGCGAGCTGCGCGGTGTCTATGCCCAGGGCAGCGGCAGTGTGGTGTTGGATGGCAGCAACCTGCGCAGCGATTCACTGGCGCTGACGGTGGGCGCCAACCAGTTACAACTCAAAGGCGAACTGGGCGATAGCCTCAGTTTGCAGTGGAACATCAATGCGCCGCTGTTGCAGCAGTTGGATGAAAGCATTACCGGCAGCCTGATCAGCAAGGGCGAATTGCGCGGTGATCGCAACCACCCGCGCATCGACCTGAGTGCCAGCGCCAACAAGGTGGTACTGGGCGATTATGGTGTGGAAAAACTGGAGCTGGCGCTGGTGCCACTGACGGCTCAGTCCCAGCCGATTGTCGGGCCACAGCCTGGTTCAGGTTCGGGGCAGGATTCAGGTGCAGCGCCGCAACTGGATAACAGCGCCGCCGCCAGCTCACCGGTTGGCGCCGGCCTCAACCCGGTGCGGCTGCTCACCGACGAATTGCTGCAGGAGCGCTATCAACTCAACCTGAGTGCCAGCCGCCTGCAACTGGCGCAACAGTATTTCTCCAGCATCACCATGAGCGGCAGCGGCTCAGTGGCCAAACATGAACTGCAGGCCACGCTGCGCAGCCCCAGCCTGGGGCGCGCCGATATAGGCCTGCAGGGCGACTATGCCGACTACCGCTGGCAGGGCAAGCTGACCCAATTGGCGCTCAAACTTACCAAGGTGCCGCGCTGGTGGCTCACCTCGGGCCAGCCGATCCGCATCTCCGCCGAGGGCGTGCTGCTGGGCGAGCAGTGCCTCACCACCCGCACCAACCTCACCGCCGCGGTGGAGCGCGATACCAGCATTGAGCGCGAGCAACTGCGCGCCGAATGGCAGCCCAACCAGTCGCCACAGCGCATCAATCCCTATGACTGGCTGGTGAATAAACCCGCGCCGCCCGCCAGCCCGATCGAGCGCTACAACCTGCCGCGCCTGTGTTTGGCGGGCGATTGGTCCAAGTCCAGCGGCGCCCGGCTGGACGCCCAGCTGGACGCTGTGCCGCTGCGCCAGTTTTTGTCGCTGTTTAAAACCGAGGTATTTTTTGCCGGGGTGATGGACGGCAACCTCAGCCTGCGCTCCCCCGACCTGACGCTGGCCGGTACCAGGGCAAGCCTCGATATCACCACCCGCAATGCCGAGCTGCGCTACCAATACGCCGGCGGTGTGACCGATGTTTACCCCTGGCGCGATTTTGCGGTGCGCGCGCAACTGCAAAAATCCCAGCTGAGCACCAGCGCCGGTATGGAGTGGACGGGTTTTGGCCGCATGGATCTCAACAGCCTGTTGGATTTGCAGCAGCAGACCATTAACAACGCCAGGCTGCAGGTGAACTTCCACAACATAGCGCCGCTGGAAACCCTGCTGCCCTTTACTAACGATGTGAAAGGCGAGCTGACCGCCGACCTATCGGCCGGCGGCAGCTTCAGCGCGCCTTATCTCGCCGGGGATATTTACCTGCGCAACGGCAGCGCCAACCTGACCCGTTTGGGGCTGGATCTGCAAGCCGTCAGCCTGAGCCTGAACGCCGCGCGCGACGGCCAGTTGAAACTCATGAGCGAGGCGCAGTCGGGCGATGGCCGGCTGACGCTGGTGGGCGACCTGAAGGGTTTTGGCAGCGACAACTGGCGCGCCCAGGCCTTTGTCAACGGCACCAATTTCCGCGTGGTATCGCTGCCGCAGCTCAAGGCCAACCTCTCGCCCAATATCAAAGTTGAGCTGGATGCCAAAGCCATGCACCTGACCGGCGATGCGGTGATTCCCTGGGCGCGCACCAACATCAAAAGCCTGCCGCCCAGCGCGGTGCAGGTGTCCGACGACGCGCTGATTGTGGATGAGAAATTCCTCCAGCAGCAGGCGGTGTCGCCCTTTGAGGTTTTCAGCAACCTCAATTTGTCGCTGGGGGAGGACGTGAGTTTCAAAGGCTTTGGCTTGAGCAGCAAACTGAGCGGCCGCCTGAATTTGCTCAAAGAAGCTAATCGCCCGTTTTTTACCAATGGTTATGTCAGCGTGTCCGAGGGCAGCTACAAGGCTTACGGCCAAACCCTGACCATTGAACGCGGCCGTCTGGCCTTTCAGGGGCCTTACGACAACCCCGGTCTGGATATTCGCGCCACCCGCACCATCCGCGACAGCGAGAACACCAAAGTCGGTCTGGATATAGATGGCACCCTGCAGCGCCCCAAAGCCAAGGTGTTTGCATCGCCCAGCAAAAGTGACAGCGAGGCGATGATGATGTTGCTGACCGGTAAACCCATCAAAGAGGCCTCCAACGCCGATGCCTCACTGCTGCTCAGCGCCATGAGCGGACTGGGGATGGATTCGGGTGGCTCCATCACCTCGGAGATCAACCGCTTTTTCGGGGTAGATCAGCTGGAGGTGAAAGCGGATGACGGCATAGACCAGAGCCAATTGTGGGTGGGCAAATACCTCACGCCCAAATTATTGGTGCGCTATGTGGTGGGCATATTTGATCAGGCGTTCAGCTTTGGCATTGAATACCAGCTCACCGACAGTTTCCGCATAGAAGCTGAGTCGGGCACCACCAAGAGTGTGGATTTGATCTACAAAATCGAACGCTAGGTTGTAGCAAGCGCAGGGCCATGCCGGCGTAAATTAGCGCAAACCTCGTGGCATAAGCGGCTGCTATCGGTTACATATTGTCTCTCAAACAATAACCAGCGAGACAATCCTATGACGACACAATTCCTCCCCCCAAGACCTCTGGTATTCAGGCTGCCGCGCCTGATGCTCGCCAGTTTGTTACTGCTGGCCAGCAGCCTCAGCCTGGCCGACAACGCCTGGGAAAACAGCAGCGGCTGGTGGAACGCTGGCGATATCCCGGCGTTTGATAAAACCAACATCACCCGCCAGCTACCGCTGATCAAGGTGGACGGCAACCGCTTTGTGGACGAGCAGGGCAAAACCCTGGTGTTCCGCGGCGTGAACATTGCCGACCCGGACAAAATCGCCAAGGACAAACAGTTCACCAAAAAACACTTTGAAGTGATTCGCAGCTGGGGCGCTAACGTGGTGCGCGTGCCGGTACACCCAAGGGCCTGGAAAGCGCGCGGCGTAAAAGGCTATTTGGAACTGTTGGATCAGGTAGTGGCCTGGAACAACGAACTGGGCATGTACACCATTATCGACTGGCACTCCATCGGCAACCTCAAGTCCGAAATGTTCCAAAACAGTTCCTACCACACCACCAAAGGCGAAACCTTCGACTTCTGGCGCCGCGTTTCCGAGCGCTACAACGGCATCAACTCGGTGGCCTTCTACGAAATTTTTAACGAGCCGACGGTATTTAATGGCCGGTTGGGGGTAGTGAGTTGGGCGGAGTGGAAAGCTATCAACGAAGAGGCCATCACCATCATCCAGGCGCACAACCCCAAGGCGATTGCACTGGTTGCCGGGTTTAACTGGGCCTATGACCTGAAAGAAGCGGCCGCCAACCCGATTGATCGCCAAAACATCGCCTACGTCAGCCACCCCTATCCGCAAAAAGTCGGCGCGCCTTACCAAGCCAACTGGGAGCGCGACTTTGGTTTTATGGCCGATAAATACCCGGTCTTCGCCACCGAGATTGGCTACCAACGCGCCACCGACAAAGGCGCCCATATCCCGGTCATCGACGAAGGCGGCTACGGCCCGCGCATCACCGACTACTTCAACAGCAAAGGCATCAGCTGGGTCGCCTGGGTCTTCGACCCCGACTGGTCACCCCAGCTGTTCACCAGCTACGACAACTACCAACCCACCATGCAGGGCGAGCATTTCCGCAAGGTAATGTTGCGGGACAATAAATAGTTTTGCTGCCAGTAAAAACAACAAACCCGCCAGCTGGCGGGTTTGTTGTTTATGTATAGGTTTATTTGCGCAGATCTTTCTGGAACAGGCGCTGTTTGTCGCGCGCCCAGTCGCGTTCCTTTTCGGTTTCGCGTTTGTCGTGTAGCTGTTTACCCTTGGCGATGGCGATTTCCAGTTTGATCAGGTGGTCTTTCCAGTAAAGCGCTGTGGGCACCACGGTGTAACCTTTTTGCTCGACGGCCTCTTGCAGGCGGCTGATTTCGCGGCGGTTGAGCAGCAGTTTGCGGTTGCGGAAGGGGTCGGTGACAAAGTGGGTGGAGGCGCTCAGCAGCGGTTGAATCTGCGCGGCTTGCAGCCAGGCTTCATTGTTTTTGAATATCACGTAGCAGTCGGTAATGTTGCCTTTGCCGGCGCGCAGGCTTTTGACTTCCCAACCGGTGAGCGCCAGGCCCGCTTCAAAACGGTCGTGCAGTTCGTAGTCGAACTTGGCTTTTTTATTGAGGGCAATGGTATTGCCTTGGTTCTTTTGTGCTTTTTTGGCCATGGCGAAACGCTACTTGAGTGAAGCAAAAACGGGCGGGCATTATGCCCTGCAGGGGAATCTGGGTACAATCACTTATCCTACCGTGAATAATGACAAAACTTCTGGGAGCGAGCCGGTGAAACGACTCAAACAACATGTGATTTGGGGGCAGCGCGGCAGTTTTATTCTCGCCGCCACTGGCTCGGCTGTGGGCCTGGGCAATATCTGGAAGTTTCCCTACATCACCGGCGAAAACGGCGGCGGCGCTTTTGTACTGATGTATCTCTGCTGCATTTTGCTGATTGGTATGCCAATTATGATGGCGGAAATTCTCATGGGCCGCCGCGCCCGCGCCAATCCCATTCTCGCTACCGCCGAACTCTGTGAAACCGCCAAAGTCTCCAAGGCCTGGACCATCATCGGTTGGATGGGGGCCTTGGCGGGTTTGGTGATTTTGTCGTTTTACACGGTGATTGCCGGTTGGACCCTGGAATATTTAAGTCAGGCTTTGAATGGCCGTTTCACCGGTCTGACCGGTGATAGCTCCCAGCAGCTGTTTGATGGTTTGCTGGGTAATTTTGACCTGATGTTGCAATGGCACACGGCGTTTACCCTGATGACGGTCATTATTCTGGCCTTGGGGGTGTCGCGCGGGCTGGAATCGGCGGTGCGCCTGATGATGCCATTATTGATGTTGCTGCTGCTGTGTTTGCTGGTGTACGCCATAATGGAAGGCGAGTTTGCGACCTCCCTGCGGTTTATGTTCAGTTTTAACCCGGAGGATATTTCCTGGGAGTCGGCCTTGATTGCCATGGGGCATTCGTTTTTCACCCTGAGTTTGGGCATGGGCGCGATTATGGCCTACGGCGCTTATATGCCCAGCAACCAGTCGGTTGGGCAAACCGTATTGACCGTGGCGCTGTTGGATACCTTGATCGCCTTAATTGCCGGTGTCGCCATTTTTGCGTTTGTATTTGCTACGCCGGGTATTGCAGCGGGCCATGGGCCGGGGCTTATGTTTGTCACCCTGCCGGTTGCTTTTGGCAACATGAGCGCCGGCTTGGTGGTGGGTTCCATTTTCTTTGCGATGGTGGTGCTGGCGGCCTGGACATCCACTATTTCCCTGCTGGAACCGGGGGTTGCCTACCTGAATGAGCGCTTTGGCCTGCACCGGGTGCTGTCCAGCGTACTGTTGGGCGCGATTGCCTGGGCGCTGGGCATAGGTTCGCTGCTGTCCTTTAACGATTGGGCGGATAAGCCCTTTTTGTGGGGCAAGACCTGGTTCGACAGCATGGACTTTATCGCCACCAATATTATGTTGCCGCTGGGTGGGTTGCTGATTGCCCTGTTTGTCGGCTGGAAGCTGCGCGATGAACATTTGCTGCATGAACTCAAGTATGAATCCAGCTGGCTGTTGCGCTGGTGGCGTCCGGTGCTGCGCTATCTCTCGCCGCTTGCGGTTTTGATTGTGCTGATCAATGGCGTTTTCCCGGTATTGCGCGGTGTGTTGGTTGAGTAGCGGATTGATCAAATCGAGTGGTGATTTCTGGTGGTATATAAAGTAGAGCGCAGCGCGCTGGTGAATTACTCCGCGCAGCAAATGTTTGATCTGATCAACGACATAGAAGCCTACCCGCAATTTATGGAGGGCTGCGTTGGCGCTAAAATCCTGGCGCGTGGCGATGACTGGCTGGAGGCGCGGTTGGAGCTGAGCAAGGCCGGGGTGAGCCAGAGCTTTGTCACCCGCAACCAGTTACAGCCGCCGCTGAGCATGAGCATGACATTGGTGGATGGCCCTTTTAAATTCCTCTCCGGCGTTTGGCGCTTCCAGCCCTTGGGTGATGCCGCTTGCAAGGTATCGCTGGGCTTGGAGTTTGAACTGAGCAATCGCCTGTTAGGGTTGGCGGTTGGCAAACTGTTTGAGGCGGTCAGCAATAAACAGGTGGATTCACTCTGCGCCCGTGCCAAAGTGGTTTATGGCTAAAGCCAGAACCATCAAGTGACTAAACCATCAAACGATTAAAAGCATTAAACGAGTAGAACCATGGCCGATTTTGACCTGATTACTGTAGAAGTCGCTTACGCGCTGCCACATAAGCAAAAAATTATTGCCTTGCTGGTGGAGCCGGGCACGACTGCACTGGAAGCTGTGCAGCGCTCCAAAATGACCGATTATTTCCCCGATCTGGATCTCGCCAGCGCCAAGTTAGGTATTTTTGGCCAGTCCTTGGGCACCAAGGGGCTGGACACGGCGGACAAACATATATTGCATGCCGGCGACCGGGTGGAGATCTATCGCCCGCTGGCTTCCGACCCCAAAGAAGCGCGCCGTAAACGTGCGGAAAAAACTGCCGCTGAAACTGCCACCACTAGCGATCAAGCTCCCGCCAGTACTGACACGCCGTAAACCTGCGTCACAAAAAATTTGCACTACACTGGGGTAATCGCTGTTTACAGCTTTCCCCGAGATTCACATGTCCCTGATCCGCAAAGGTTGGTACTCATGGTTGCCCTGGCTTGCCGCGCTGGGGTTGACCTTGGCCTTTGCCGCGTTTATGCGCGCTGACTTGCATCATTATGAATTGGTGTGGAAGGAGCGGCTGGGGCTGTGGGTGCAGCGCCATCAGGACAGGGTCGCCAGTCACAATCGCGATATGACCCAACAGGCGATGTTGCTTGCCCAATTGATCCTGCGCGATACCCATGTCGTCAACCAATTGCGCGAAGCCCAGCAATTATTTGTTGCCAGTCAGGGGCGTATGGCATCGCCACCAGTGCGTAATGCCCAGCTAAACTTGCGCCAAAAGCTGGATGATTACTGGCCGGGCATGCGCGACTCGGGTGTTCAGCGCCTCTCTATTTACATGGCTCCGGGTGGGGCGGTGTTCCTGCGCATGCACCTGCCTGAACGCGCCGGCGACAGTGCGAGCAATGTCCGCCCTATGGTCAGCCGGGCATTCAGTTCCGGTTTGCCGGTGTGGGGCACTGAGGTATCACGCAGCGGCAGCGGCCCCAGTGCAGCAATACCCGTCATGGCCAATACCGATCAAAGCGGTGAAGTGGTCGCTGTGGTGGAAGTGGGCATGGCGCCCCTGGCGTTGGATGATCCCGATAGCGGGATTCATATGGCCAGCTTCCTGCAAAAAAATGCCATCGAACAATTACTCTGGGATAGCACCCGCCAGCGCTTACATGACTTGAACCCGACAACAGTGGAAAACTGGCGCCTGGAAAGCAGCGACAACCCGCAGCTGCACCAGTGGTGGAACGAAGGCAAAGTGATGATTGACCACCTGGGGCACTTGTTACACAGCGATGGCAAGGTATACCTCACCTCCTGGATTCCGCTGCGGCCAGCCACAGAAATACGTGGTGAGTCCCCTATGGCCGTGCTGGTGTGGCACGAAATTACCGACGAATACGCCGCCTACCAGTCAAGCTTGCGGCGGGTGATGATCAAATGGACGGCGGCGCTGGGGTGCGCGCTTCTGCTGTTGGTTGGTTTTATCCGCTTGCAGCGCAACTACTTGCGCGAGGTGATCGCGGAACATGGCGAACAACTCAAGGCGGAGCATCAGGAAACGGAACAGGCGCGGCAGCGACTGGCACTGGCGCTGCGCTCCAGCGATTCGGGCTTCTGGGAGTGGGACATAGTAAATGACCGCGCCCGCTTTTCCCCCGAGTGGCGCCAGCTCTGTGGTCTGGGCCCGGAAACCGCCAACTCGCTGGATTTGGACGAATGGATGAGCCGCGTTCATCCAGCCGATAAGCGCGCCAGCTACAGCGATATTATTCGCCATATCAAGGGCGAAACGCCCATGTACGAAAACGAATACCGGCTCAAAATCCACGATGGCAGCTACAAATGGATTCTCACCCGCGGCAAGGTAGTGGAGTGGCAGCCCAATGGTAAAGCGGCCTTGGTGGTGGGCGTTTATACCGATATCACCGAGCGCAAAAATACCGAACTCATCAGTATTCGCCAGCAGGCGGCGCTCCACTCCCTGAACGAAATTGCCTCCCTCTCCGGCGTTGACCCTGACGCGCAATTGCAGCGTGCGTTGGCCTTGGGCGCGCGCTACCTGGGCCTGAGTTGTGCGGTGATCAGCGCCATCAACGGCAGTAATTACCGGGTGCGGGTTGCCTTTTCAGCGCAGAGCCAGCGCGATCAGCTAAGCGCCAGTAATCGCCTTGCGGATCACTATTGCAGCCTCACCATGGCTACCCGCGATGTGGTGGCCGAGGACGATATTCCCACCAGCCAACACCGCCAGCATCCGGCCTATCGCCTCACCCAGGTGGAGTCCTATATCGGCGCGCCGCTGTGGATCAACGGCGAAATCAGCGGCACCCTGGCCTTTAGCTCGCGCAAGACGCGCCATCACCAATACGATTCGCTGGACAAGGATTTTGTGCGTCTACTGGCGCGTTGGATCAGTTCGGTGGTGGAGCGCTGGCAGCAGGACATAGACAAAAAAGTGATTATTGAGCGCTTCCACAAATTGAGTGAGCGCCTGCCCGGGTTTCTCTACCAATACCAGATGCGGCCCGATGGCAGCTCCTTTTTCCCTTACGCCAGCGCCGGTATTAAAAACATTTACGATGTGGAGCCGGAAGAGGTGGCCGAGTCTGCAGAGCGGGTTTTCCCGATGATTCACCCCGAGGATGTGGGCTGGGTCGGCGAAACCATCTCTTATTCCGCCAGCCGGCTCACGCCCTGGGTGTCCACGGTGCGCATCAACCACCCTACCCGCGGCCTGATTTGGGCGCATTTTGAATCCCTGCCGGAGCGGCTTGAGGACGGTGGTGTGCTGTGGAATGGTTATGTGTCCGATGTCACCTCGCTCAAGGAAACCGAACTGCAGCTCAAGGAGACTAATGCGCTGCGCAAGGCCATCCTCGATGCGGCCAATATAGCGATCATCTCCACCGATATTCACGGCACCATCAAGACCTTCAACCTGGGCGCCGAATTGATGCTGGGCTATCGCGCCGAGGAGTTGATCAACCAACAAACGCCCGCGCTGTTTCACCTTGATACCGAAAATCGCGCCTATGCCGAGCAGCTTACCAACGAGCTGGGGTATCCGGTCGCACCCGGCTTTGATGCGTTTGTTGCCAAGGCGCGCGAAGGGTTTGGCGACGAGCGCGAGTGGACTTATGTACGCAAGGATGGCTTCAAGTTTCCGGTGCTGCTCACGGTGTCCGCGCTGCGTGACAGCGATGGCGAAATCACCGGCTACCTGGGCATAGGGCGCGATATCAGCGAAATCAAACGCATCGACCAGATGAAAACCGAATTTATCTCAACCGTCAGCCATGAATTGCGCACTCCGCTCACCGCTATCAGCGGCGCACTGGGCATAGTGATTAACGGCTTGGCTGGCAGCCTGCCCGAACAGGCACAGCGCATGATCCAAATCGCCCACAGCAACTCCCACCGGCTCATCTATCTGGTCAATGACTTGCTGGATATGGAAAAACTGGTGGCCGGGAAAATGAATTTTGATATGCAGCCCCACAGCCTGCGTGAGCTGGTGTTGCGCAGTATCGAAGAGAACACTGCTTACGCCGAACAGTTTGGTGTGCAGTACCAGCTGCTGGGGCGCGCCGATGCCAAGGTCACCGTCGATACCCAGCGTTTGCTGCAAGTGCTGGCCAACTACCTGTCCAACGCCGCCAAGTTCTCCCCGGTTCAGGATACGGTCAGTATCCAGATAGAGGTGCAATTTGGCCGCGCCAGGGTGAGTGTTAGCGACAACGGCCCCGGTATCAGCGAGGAGTTCCGCCCGCATTTGTTCAAAAAGTTCTCCCAGGCGGATTCATCCGATACCCGGCAAAAAGGTGGCACCGGGCTTGGGTTGGCGATCTGCAAAGAGATTATCGAGCGCATGGGCGGCAGCCTGGGGGTTGAGGCCGATACCGGCAAAGGTGCCTGCTTCTATTTTGAATTGCCCTGTGAAGATGCTACGCAAAAAGTACCTTCCAGCCGTATCGAGCCGGTAAAAAATAAACCGCATTTACTGGTGGTGGAAGACGATGAGGCAACCGCTGAAATTCTCAGTGCGCTGCTGCCGGGCGAACACTACGATATAGATTGTGCCGCCACCGGGCAGGCCGCGCTGGAGCTATTGCAGTTGCGCGACTATGACCTGATGACCCTGGATCTCAACCTGCCGGACATGGGCGGTTTGGACATAGTGCAACAGGTGCGGGCAGCGGGCTTGCGTAAGGCAGGCCAAGCCAGGCTCTTGCCAATTATCATCATCAGCGGTGATATAGAGCCGGCGCGTGAGCAGCTTAATGCAGCGGGTTTGTTGGCCGATATTTTCTGGCAGGCCAAACCCTTGTCGTATATTGAATTTGATGAGCTGTTGAACAGGGTGTTAGCGCGCGCTAGCGATAAAACCCCGGAGAATTTGTTATGAAAGCGGCGCTGCCGGAGAACGAACTGATCCGTCTTGCCCACTTGCGGGCATTGAATGTCCTGGATTCCGAACGCGAGCAAAGTTTTGACGATATCGCCTATCTGGCCATGACGGTATGTGCAACTTCAATGGCAATGGTGAGCCTGATTGATCGCGACCGCCAATGGTTTAAAAGTTGTATCGGGTTGGATGCCACAGAAACGCCGCGCGATGTGGCCTTCTGCGCCCATGCGATATTGCAGCCCACGGAATTATTAGTGGTTGAAGATGCGACCCAGGATCCTCGTTTTAGCGATAACCCCAATGTGCAAGGGGACGCGCATATCCGGTTTTACGCCGGTGCGCCACTGGTGTCCCGGCAGGGCTATGCCTTTGGTACCTTGTGTGTGGTAGATACAGTTCCGCGCCAGTTGTCATCCACTCAACTCAACCAGTTGCAAGCGCTTGCGCGTCAGGTAATCCAATTGCTGGAGCTGCGCGAGGCCAATCAGGCGCTGCAACTGTCCCAGCATAAATTGATGACGCTCTACAGTCAGGCGCCGGTGGGTATTGTCCTGAATGATCTGGATGGGCGGTTTGTTGAATTCAACCCCGAGTTTGCCCGGTTGACTGGCTATAGCCCGGCGGAAATGCGCCAGCTCTCCAATGCCGATATTACTCCCGAAGAGTTTGCCTCCGCCGATGCCTATCAATTACAGCAAGTTGTGGCGAGCGGGCGTTATGGTCCCTACGAAAAACAGTACAAATCCAAAACGGGCGCATTGATTCCTGTACTGCTCAACGGGGTATTAATTAAAACCCCGGCGGGCGAAGCACAAATCTGGACCTTTGTGCAGGACATCAGCTCCCGCAAACGTGCTGAACAGTTGAAAAATGATTTTGTCTCGGCGGTCAGCCACGAGCTGCGCACACCGCTCACCTCCATTTCCGGCGCGCTGGGTTTATTGGTCAGCGGCAAACTGGGCGACATTCCGGCCACTATGGAAAAGATGCTGGTCATCGCCCACAAAAATGCCCTGCGCCTGCAAGAATTAATTAACGATCTGCTGGATATGGAAAAGCTGATTGCCGGCAAAATGGAATTTGATATGGAGCGCCAGCCACTGGTGCCCATCATTGAACAGGCACTGGAAATCAACAAAGCCTATGCCGATAACTTCAATGTGAGCTTGCACCTGAGTGTTATTGCTAACGAACAGGACATGCCGCTGATGGTATCGCTGGACGCCCATCGCCTGCAGCAGGTGATGGCGAATTTCCTGTCTAATGCCATCAAGTTTTCGCCCCCCGGCGGGCGCGTGGAAGTGCAACTTATCCAGCAGCAACGCGAGGTAAAAATCGCCGTAGTTGACCATGGCCCGGGTATTAGCGAAGAATTCCGCGCGCGCTTATTTCAAAAATTTACCCAGGCCGATTCCTCCAGCTCGCGCCAGCGCGGCGGCACCGGGCTTGGTTTGGCAATCAGTAAAACCTTTGTTGAACGCATGCATGGGCGCATAGGTTTTGATTCTGTACCGGGGCAGGGGGCTACGTTTTACGCCATCTTTCCTCTGGCCAATCGCGCCACCGATTTACCGGCTCACTCCCAATAATCACAAGCAGGTTGAATTTATGACTCAGGCTCTTAGTCGCATTCTCTATGTGGAGGATGATCCAGATATCCAGGCAATCGCCATGATGGTGTTGGAATCTATCCACGGTTTTACCATGGAAGCCTGCAGCTCCGGTGCCGAGGCCTTGGCAAAGGCGATGCCCTTCAAGCCCGACCTGATCCTGCTGGATGTGATGATGCCGGGTATGGACGGCCCTGAAACCCTAAAGAGTTTGCGCAAGTTTCCCGAGCTGGTGGATGTTCCAGTGATTTTTATGACGGCCAAGGTACAGCCGCAAGAAGTGCAGGGCTACTTGAATCTGGGTGCCCTGGGGGTGATTGCCAAACCTTTTGACCCCATGACCCTGGCCCAGCAGTTGGCGAGTATCTGGGAGAAACGCTAGGGCGCTCTGTGGCTTGGTTAGCCTGGCCTTTAACCTAGCCCAGACCAGAGCATATCCAGATTCTTAAAACCCCATTCATCGGGTGATTCGCGCCCGATGATTTTGTCTTTACCTTTGAGTGCCGCCAAATCCAGCGTCTCTTGCAGGATAGGCATTTTGGTTTTGGCGGAGAAAAAGATTTTTACCTTGGGGTTTAAGAGCGAGTTTTCATTTTGCTCCACGACTACCGCCAAGCGCCCGCTCTCCAATCGCACCAGCGAGCCAGTGGGGTAAATGCCCACGGTTTTTACAAATGCCTGGAATACGGCTTCATCAAAATGCCCCTTGCTCCACTCCGCCATCTTGCGAATAGAATCGGCGGGTGCCCAGCCTTTTTTGTAGGGGCGGTTGGAGGTGATGGCATCGTAAACATCGCAAACGGCGCCCATTTTGGCAAACAGACTGATATTTTCACCCTTTAGGCCATGGGGGTATCCGGTGCCATCTACCTTTTCGTGATGGTGCAAACAGACATCCAGCACCAAGGGGCTCACGTCATAATTTTCCATCAGAATCCGCGCGCCAACTTCCGGGTGGGATTTCACCACCGAAAATTCGGAGTCGGTTAATTTGCCCGGTTTGTTAAGTACTTTATTCGGTATGCCCACCTTACCCAAATCGTGTAACAGCCCGGCAAAACCCGCCTCGCGCACCATTTCTTCGTCCAGTGCCAGTTGCCGTGCCAGGGCAATCATCAGGGCGCAGACCGCCACGGAATGCATGTAGGTATATTCATCGGCATTTTTGAGCCGCGCGAGGCTGATCAGGGCGTGGGGTTGGCGCAGCACCGAGCTGGATATTTCCTCAACCAGTGCGCGTGCCTGCTCAACTTTGATGGCCTTGCCCATCCGCGCATCGCTGAACATTTCGATGACGGCTTCTTTGGCCTTGGCGCAGAGTTTTGCTGCAGTGCGTATTTCATCATCCAAAGAGACTTTTTCTGTCGCAACCGCGTTGCCGGCTTCCAACAGAAGTGCTTCGGCTTCCTGTGCGACTTCCGCTTCGGTTTTTGCCGCTGCACTGGTGCCGGCATCAATACCCTGGCTGACGTCTATCCATAATTCCTTGATGCCACTCGCTTGTATGGCCAACAGGTCTTTTTCATCGTCCAGTAAAAAACGGGTTTTCCAAAAGGGGTGTTCCATCCATGAACCACAAAATTCACAGATGAACATGCCCAGTTTTATATCTTTAACCGCTATTCTTTTTAGCATGGGGTTCCGCAGTGGTCACAAAAGGCAAAAGGACGGGTTAGCTCGTGGTTTTGAACTTAGTATAGACGCGCTTTATTTAGACGCAGTTCCGCGCCGCGATATATTCATCTTCGCCCGATAATAGCCCCGATTATGGATTGGATATTCGCTCTGAAGGCTTCTACTATTTATTACTAACGCTGTTTGTCGCCCTCACCCCGGACGACTGGAACCTGTTGATAACCCACAGAATAAAATACTGATGCAAACCGGATACAGTTTTTCTATGGATAAAAAAACGGAAATTGCAGCACGCCTCGAAGCTTTGCGAGCGGATTATGCTGCGCGGCTGCCAGGGGAAATTGCGCGATTGAAAGAGTTGGTAGCCCTTGCTTTGGTGCCTGAGGGGCAGGCCGATGCATTGGTTGAGCTGGCGCAAAAATTACATAAACTTGCCGGCTCCGCTGGCAGCTTTGGTTTTCCCGAGCTGGGTAAACAAGCCAAAAAACTGGAGCTACAGGTACAGGGGTGGTTGAATTCAGGCACGCTGGATATTGGCTTACTGCGCGTTTTCTCTGTTGCTATCAATGCCCTGACCGGTGAATTAAAACCTGTGCCGGCGGCCGCACCCCTATTACCCTTGGGCAGTGCCTCAGGTGCTACGGGTTCACTGATTTATGTCCTGGAGGATGACCCGGATCTCGCCAATGAGCTTTCCGTTACCCTGCAACATTTTGGTCATCAGGTAGAGCACTTCTCCAGCATCGCCGCCGCCGAAACCCACGTTCTGAAACGTCCGCCGGATTTTATGATCTGCGATGTGCTGTTGGCGACTGAGCCTCACAAAACGCCGGAGTCTATTACCCGCTTGCAGCAACAACTGCCTGCACCTGTACCGGTTATTTTTGTTTCCGATTGTACGGATTTTGATGTTTACCTTGCCGCGGTGCGCGCCGGCGCCGTTGGCTATTTTGTGAAACCGCTGGACACTATTCGACTGGTGGATTGTTTTGAAAACCATCTGGATCGCCATCGCAGTACACCTTACCGGGTGCTGATTATCGACGATGATTTAGCCTTGGCCGAGCATTACAAATTGGTACTGGGTAGCGCCGATATTCGCGCTGAAGTCAGCAATAGCCCGCGCGAGATTTTTTCACTGCTCAATGATTTTCATCCCGAATTAATTTTGCTCGACATCAATATGCCCGAGTGCAGCGGCATTGAATTGGCGCAGGTGATTCGCCTGAATCAGGATTGGCTGCGCGTTCCAATTACTTATTTATCCTCCGAACAGGACGAACAAAAACGCGCCCTGGCGATGGGGCGCGCAGGCGATGATTTCCTGAGTAAACCGCTCAGCGATTTGGAGCTGGTCACGGCAGTATCGGTGCGCGCCGCGCGCAGCCGGCAATTAAGTGATGCGCTGGACCGCGACAGTTTGACCGGGCTATTAAAACATTCGCGCATCAAAGAGCAGGTGGATATAGAGCTCAGCCGCGCGCAGCGCAGTGGTGAGCCGCTGAGTGTGGTGATGTTGGATCTGGATCATTTCAAACAAATCAATGACAGCTACGGCCATCCCGCGGGCGATAAAGTCATCAAAGCGATTGCGCATTTGTTGCGTCAGCGATTGCGTAAAGTGGATGCGGTAGGGCGCTACGGCGGTGAGGAATTTGTCGCCGTGTTACCGCGCTGTACCCGCGCCGAAGCACAGCTGCTTATGGAAGATATTCGCAAACGCTTCCGCGATATTAGTTTTAGTGTCGATCAACAAACGTTTCATGTGACCTTAAGTGCAGGTATTGCTGCCTATGAGGCCGGTGTCGAGCGCGCCGATCATTTATTGCAGCAGGCAGATGCCGCGCTCTATCGCGCGAAAATGGAAGGCAGGAATAGGGTTTGTAGTTCGCCTGTAGCGGGCGATAACTAAAATTCACAGCAAATAAATCAGTAACATTTTCACCAACAAAAACGCCCGGAAATCCGGGCGTTTTTATGTGTGCAGGCCAATCTCGGTGAGTGGTTATTCCAGCTCTTCGGGATCTGGCATTTCCGGTGGTGTGCTGTCTTCAGTGGGCACTGGTACATCGCGCTGCATATCTTGCAAATAACGCTCGGATTTTTCGCCACTCATCGGCGCTTTACCGGGAAGGAAATCCCCTTCTGTTTTTACCAGTTTGTCGTTTTCAAAATACACAGTGTAAAGGTATTGGGTAATTTCACCCTGTGACCCGCGACGCACGCTGTAGGGGTAATCCCAGCGATCATCGTTAAACGTATTGGGTAAAAGTGTGTTGCCCAAAACAAAACGGACCTGACGTTTACTCATACCGAGTTTCAACTGATCAACCATTTCCTGGGTAATGATATGACCTTGTTGAATGCCAACTTTGTACACACCGGGAAAGCGGAAGCTGGAGCAGGCGGTGAGGCCGGCGATAAACACAAGGGCCAGAAGTACGCGGCTGGCTAATTTCATACTAGGGCTTCCACTAACGAAAATGAACGCGGATAATACCCGAACCACAGGAACACTGAGAAGGGTTTGGGGGAAATAATGGCAGACGGTAACCACGAACTGCGCAAAGCGGGTCTTAAAGTGACCTTGCCACGGGTGAAGATTTTGCAAATGCTGGAGTCCTCTGAACAGCATCACATGAGCGCGGAAGATGTTTACAAAGCGCTGATGGAGCAGGGTGACGATGTTGGTTTGGCGACTGTTTATCGGGTATTAACCCAATTTGAAACCGCCGGTTTGGTAGTGAGACACAATTTCGACGGTGGCCATTCAGTATTTGAAGTGGCGCGCGGCGAGCATCATGATCACATGGTGGATATAGATGCCGGCACTATCATTGAGTTCCATAACGATGAAATTGAAGCGCTGCAAAAACGTATTGCGGCCGATTATGGTTATGAGCTTACTGATCACAGCCTGGTACTTTATGTGAGAAAAAAACGCTGATCCTAGTGCTGATCTCAAGATAGATTCGATGGCTAAAAGGGGCGCTCAACTAGCGCCCCTTTTTTATTAATAACAGCCCAGCATTTCGCGCGCGTGCGCCAGCGATTGGTCGGTAATTTTGAGGCCGCCGAGCATGCGTGCAATCTCTTCTACTTTTTTATCGCCGGATAATTCCACCAGTGTGGATTCCGCGCTTTTTTTGCTCGCGGTTTTTACCACCTGCAAATGTTGATGCCCCTTGCTGGCGACTTGTGCCAGATGCGTTACACAAATTACCTGACCGCGCTCACCCAATTGACGCAGCAGTTGCCCCACCACATCTCCGGTTGCGCCGCCTATACCAACATCCACTTCATCAAATACCAGGGTGGGGGTGGCCGAGGTTTTGGCGGTGATCACTTGTATGGCGAGGCTGATGCGCGACAACTCGCCACCCGAGGCAATTTTGGCCAGCGGGCGCGGCGCCTGACCGGGGTTGGTGCTGATTAAAAACTCCACTTCTTCCATGCCGTTGGGGCCGGGTTTGTCGGTCAGCGGCAGCAGGCTAATGGTGAGTTTGGCATTTTCCATCGCCAATAACTTGAGTTGTTCATTCACTTGTTTGGCCAGTGTGGCGCCGGCTTTACTGCGTTTGGCCGACAGTTGTTCCGCAAGCTGGCGATAGGCTGTTTCGGACTGTTCGACCTGTTGTGCAAGTTGATCCAGGCGGGCATCGCCACCTTGCAGCTGTTCCAGTTCAGCGCTGAGTTTGTCGGTAAACGCTGGCAGCTCCTCGGGTTGGATGCGGTGTTTGCGCGCTATGTCGTAAATTGCGGAGAGGCGCTCTTCCACCACGGCAAGGCGCGCGGGGTCAAGGTTGAAATTATCAATGTGGCGATCAATTTCGTGCTGGGCTTCTTCCACCTGAATCTGCGCGCTGGTGAGTAATTCCTCGGCGGTTTGCAGTGCCGCCGATTTCTCCGGCAAGCTGCGCAGAATATGCAGGGCGCGATGCAGGTTTACACTCAGCCCCTGTTCGTCATCGCCACAAAAGGCTGCGAGCTGCTGGCTGCCGCGCAGAATTTCTTCGGCATTGGCCAAACTGCGCTGCTCTGCTTCCAACTTGGCCAATTCGCCCGGGTGCAAATCCAACTGCTCCAGTTCGTTGAATTGATAACTCAATAACTGGAAGCGTGCGCTCACGTCAGCGGCGTTATCGCGCAGGTGGATGAAGTGCTCAAGGCGGCTCTGCCATTCGCGAAATGCCAGGCGCACCTGTTTGACCAGTTCCGTTTGGCCGGCAAACTCGTCCACCAAGCGGCGATGGGTGTCTTTTACCAGGAGCGATTGGTGTTCGTGTTGGCTGTGGATATCAATCAGCATTTCGCCCAGTGCGCGCAGTTGCTGCAGGGTCGCCGGTTGGCCGTTGATATAGGCTTTGGATTTGCCATCGGCATTAATTACCCGGCGCAGCAGGCATTCCTGCGGGTTGTCGCTCTGCTGCAAATCATGGTTTTGCAACCACTCCTGCGCTGCTGGGATCTGGCTGGTATCAAAACTGGCGCAAATATCGGCGCGGTTGGCGCCGGTGCGCACTCGCTCGCCGTCGGCTTTGTCGCCCAGTGCCTGCCCCAAGGCATCCAGCACAATGGATTTACCCGCGCCAGTCTCGCCGGTAATCACCGTCATGCCCGCTTTAATGTCCAAGTCCAGTTGGTCGACCAGTGTGAAGTTTTGGATATTCAGGTGAGTCAGCATTAGCGCCTCGCAGGTCCGGCTTGGTTAGCACCTTAAAAAGATTGCGCCATAAAAAAGCCAGACATCAGGTAGATAAATGTCTGGCTATATATACAGTATTTTTGCGCCTCTCGGCAAGGCCGATTTTTGTACGGACAAGCGCCGGCAACAGCACAAATGCCTAGAGGCGGAAGCCCTCCAACTGCCTGCTGAGTTCGTCAGAGGCATCGCGGATTTGCTGGGATGCCATGAGTGTGCCGCGTGCCGCGTCTTTGGTGCCGAGTGATGACTGCTCCACCTGGCTGACGTAGTCCAAAATCAGGCTACTGGCCTGCACGTGTTCGATCAGCGAGTTGCCTATGTGCGCCACCATCTTGGCGACTTCATCGGTCTCGCGGCGCACGCTTTCCACAATTTCACCGCCCTGGCGGGTTTGGCCTATGCCATCTTTTAACTGCACCACCATGTCGTCCATGTTTTGTTTGGCGACGCGGCTGGAGTTTTGCACGGCGGTAATGGTATCGCCTATTTCACTGGTAGCCTGGGTGGTGCGCTGGGCAAGCTGGCGCACTTCATCGGCCACTACCGCAAAACCACGCCCCTGTTCACCGGCGCGCGCGGCTTCAATCGCCGCATTCAGCGCCAGCAAATTGGTCTGGTTGGCGACTTCACTGATCACCGAAATCACCGCTGAAATGCTGTTAATTCGCGCCGCCAGGTCATCGATACTGGCTTGGGTTTGGGTCACACTGTTGTCGATTTCGATAAAACTTTTCACCGCACTGGATATCAGCTTTTGCCCCTGATTGGCGGTTTTGGAGGCGTGATCCGTTTGGTTGGTGGCAATTTTGGCCTGTTGCATTGCATCCTTGGTTTGCATATTAAATTCCTCCGCGGAGGAGGCGATTTTGATGGTGTTGGCACTTTGGTCTTCGGCCATGGCGGTGCTGGTTTCGGCCTTGTGCACTATGTCATCGCTAATGGCATGCAGGCGCGCCACCATCTGCGAGATGCTGCCAATCATCTCGCGCAATGCCGAGCGCATCCTGACCACTGAGCCGTAAATACTGTCCTCGGGCGCGTTGTGTACATTGCGCTCGGTAAGGTCGCCGCTGGCAACGGCGCGCACCAGCACCAGCACCTCTTTCAGCTCAGCGCCCAGGCCTCTATCCAGCTTGCGCGCAAACAGCACGACCGGCACCACAATCGCCAGCATCACTAACAAACAGATGGTGAGCTGCCATTTGGCGGTTTCCCAGAAACGCGCGTTCACTTCGTTAAAACCTATGCCAGTGCCTACCACCCAATTCCAGCGCGGGGAGAGTTTGGCAATGGATAATTTGTTTTCGATGGAGCCATCGGTCTGGCGCTGGGTCCATTTATAGCGGGCAGTTTGGCCGCGCGCTTTCTCCACCGATTTCAACATGATGTCGCCCACGCTGCGACCATTACCGTCCTTGAATTCATGGAAGCTGGTGCCGTGAAGTTGCGGGTCCAGTGGCGCCGCGACAAAGTTGAGTTTGTCATCGGCGACATAAACATATTCAGACTTGTGGTAGATGTTGTTGCGCAGCAACTGGGTGGCGATTTGTTTGGCCTGTTCATCGCTCAGTTCGCCGCGCGCCGCCAATTGTTCCATCTGGATGACGGTGGCGTAGGTGCTGTTAAGTAGTTGTTCTACGCGCCCGGCATTGTCCTGATTGCTGGAATAGCGCAGGGTGAAGAGGCCGATCAACATGATGCCGAGTAGCCCCACCAGAATTTGGGCGGAAACTATCCAGATTTTGACACGCAGTGACATGATGCCTCCGAAGATGGCTAAGTTGTGATCAATTGATAGACATTAGATCTATCGGACAACGTTGTCAATCGGCATTGGAATCATTTTTGGTTTTTTGTATTTTTTATATCCGGAACACAATCAGTGCCGCCATTTGGCATCAAAACACACATAAAAAGCGCTGGTATTACTGATTACTGGTGCACTCACATGGTGCAGCCGGCGCAAGCAAAAACTTGCGCCTGCTCTTGAATCCAATTGCGCTAGCCCCATATAGCGATCTTTGACGATTCTGGCTATTCACGGCGGCTTGCTCCGCCCAACTGATCACTGGAGAACACTGTGTCTACTCAAGATTATTCCGATATTCAACACGCAACTGAACCACAACCACAGGACGCTGGCGAGGCGCAAGCTGGGGCAGAGGGCAGCGCCGAGCTGAGTATTGAAGGCCTGCAAGCCCAGTTGGCGACTCTTGCTGCGGCTTATGAGTCGGCGAGAGAGCAATCGCTACGCGCCCAGGCGGATGCACAAAATGCCCGCCGTCGCGCTGAGCAGGATGTTGAAAAAGCCCATAAGTTCGGCTTGGAAAAAATGGTCAACGATTTGTTGCCGGTAGTGGATAACCTGGAGCGTGCGCTGGCGAGTATCGACCCTGCCAATGAAAGCCTGAGCGCGATTGTTGAGGGTATTCAGCTAACCCATAAATCCTTTGTGGATGCACTGGCTCGCCATCAGGTGGCGGTGGTTAACCCCGAAGGTGAGCCCTTTGACCCCAACTTGCATCAAGCCGTATCGGCGGTACCCAACCCGGATGTTGAGCCAAATACTGTGCTCAATTGTTTCCAAAAAGGTTACACCCTGTATGGCCGCTTGGTGCGCCCGGCGATGGTGGTGGTATCCAAGGCACCTTGATGCCCAATAACCGCAAAAAAAGCGGGGATTTTTTTATCGGCCCACTTGAATTCATTAGGCGGGCGCCAATATAGGAAACAACTACAGGCAAAGGCACAAATCTTCCGCGATTTGTCTTAAAAAAGCCGGTAACAACCTAATTCATTCGTTAACAATACGGCGCAGGTCATGCGATTTTGCGCCCGGCAATAGAGAGATTTTCAGGAGCAACACCATGGGCAAAATTATCGGCATCGACTTGGGTACTACCAACTCTTGCGTATCAGTATTGGAAGGCGGCAAACCAAAAGTGATTGAAAACGCCGAAGGCGATCGCACTACGCCATCCATTATCGCGTTCACCAATGACGACGAAATTCTGGTGGGCCAATCCGCCAAGCGTCAATCAGTGACCAACCCGCACAACACTCTGTACGCGGTAAAACGTTTGATTGGTCGTAAATTCAAAGACGACGTAGTGCAAAAAGACATCTCTATGGTGCCTTACAAAATCGTTGCGGCTGACAATGGCGATGCCTGGGTAGAAGTTAAAGGCGATAAAAAAGCACCGCCACAAATTTCTGCTGAAGTGCTGAAGAAAATGAAAAAAACCGCTGAAGATTATCTCGGCGAGACAGTGACCGAAGCGGTAATTACGGTTCCTGCTTACTTCAACGATTCACAGCGTCAAGCCACCAAAGATGCTGGTCGCATCGCAGGCCTGGATGTAAAACGCATCATCAACGAACCTACTGCTGCTGCGCTGGCCTACGGTTTGGATAAAGGCGTAGGCGACCGCACCATCGCGGTATACGACCTGGGTGGTGGTACTTTCGATATTTCCATTATCGAAATCGCTGACGTAGATGGCGAACATCAGTTCGAAGTGCTTTCAACCAACGGTGATACTTTCCTCGGCGGTGAAGACTTTGATATGCGTTTGATTGAATTCCTGGCGGATACTTTCAAGAAAGATACCGGCATTGATTTGCACAACGATCCATTGGCACTGCAACGCTTAAAAGAAGCGGCAGAAAAAGCCAAGATCGAATTGTCATCCAGCCAGCAAACTGAAGTGAACTTGCCGTACATCACTGCCGACGCCTCCGGTCCAAAACACTTGGTAGTCAAACTGACTCGCGCCAAGTTGGAATCGCTGGTGGAAGATTTGGTTACTCGCTCCATGGAGCCAGTAAAACAAGCCATTAAAGATTCAGGTAAATCGCTGAGCGAAATTGATGACGTGATTCTGGTGGGCGGTCAAACCCGTATGCCACTGGTGCAAAAAGCCGTTGCCGATTTCTTTGGCAAAGAAGCGCGTAAAGATGTGAACCCGGACGAAGCGGTTGCAATCGGCGCTGCAATTCAAGGCTCCGTATTGTCGGGCGATACCACCAACGTATTGTTGTTGGACGTAACCCCACTGACCCTGGGTATTGAAACCATGGGTGGTGTTGCAACGCCACTGATTGACAAAAACACCACGATTCCAACCAAGAAATCGCAAATTTTCTCAACTGCGGATGACAACCAAACTGCGGTAACGATTCACGTAGTGCAAGGTGAGCGCAAACAAGCCTCGCAAAACAAATCGCTCGGTCGTTTTGATTTGGCCGACATCCCGCCTGCGCCGCGCGGTATGCCACAAATTGAAGTGACTTTTGATATCGATGCTAACGGTATTTTGAACGTAAGCGCGAAAGACAAAGCCACTGGCAAAGAGCAATCCATCGTGATTAAAGCATCCTCAGGTTTGAGCGATGAAGAAATCCAAAAGATGATTAAGGATGCAGAAGCCAACGCCGAGTCAGATCGCAAGTTTGCCGAAGTTGTCACCGCGCGCAACACGCTTGAAGGTTTGATCCACGCTACCGAAAAAACAGTGAAAGAAGCGGGCGACAAAGCTACTGCTGAAGAAAAATCTGCAATCGAAGCGGCCTTGACCGAAGCGCGCGATGTTGCCAAGTCGGACGATCTGGCAAAAATCGAAGCGGCCACTACCAAGTTGACCGAAGCTTCCAGCTCATTGGCGCAAAAACTTTACGCCGAGCAGCAAGCAGCAGGCGCAGGCGGTGCACAACAAGCTGGCGGCAGCAAGCCAGCCGATGACGGTGTGGTGGATGCCGAGTTTGAAGAAGTGAAAGAAGACAACAAATAAGTATGAATCTCCCTCCCCTTTTTAAGGGGAGGGGCGGGGAGGGGTTTTGTTTTTTAAGATAACCCCCTCCCGGCCTCCCCCTTAAAAAGGGGCAGGAGAAAAGTAAAAACAACAAATGCGGGCTTGCCCGCATTTGTCATGTAAGAAGCAAATATTTTTCACAGCTCCCTCCTCTTTTTAAGGGGAGTGTTGGGGTGGGGTAATTAAATCCTGAACCCCCTCCCGGCCTCCCCCTTGGCAGGGGGAGGGGATGAATTATTGATTAGGGTAGCACCATGGCAAAACGCGATTACTACGAAGTGCTCGGCGTCAAAAAAGATGTAGACGCAGCAGAATTGAAAAAAGCTTACCGTCGTGTGGCGATGAAATATCACCCGGACAGAAATCCGGATGATCCCTCTGCGGAAGAAAAATTCAAGGAGGCCAACGAGGCTTACGAAGTATTGTCCGACGAACAAAAACGCGCGGCCTATGATCGTTTTGGTCACGCCGGCGTGGATGGTCAGTCCGGCATGGGCGGTGGCGGCGGTGCTGGTTTTAATAATTTCAGCGATATTTTTGGCGATGTGTTCGGCGATATTTTTGGTGGTGGGCGCGGTGGTCGCGGCGGCCCCAGTCGCGGTTCCGATTTACGCTATAACCTTGAGCTGAGTTTGGAAGAAGCGGTTAAAGGCACCAATGTACAGATCAAAGTGCCTACGCTGGTCAGCTGTAAAACCTGTGACGGTTCCGGTGCAAAAGCGGGCAGCAAACCTGTGACCTGTTCCACCTGTGGCGGCCACGGCCAGGTGCGCATGCAGCAAGGCTTTTTCTCTGTGCAGCAAACCTGTCCAACCTGTCGCGGGCGCGGCACTATTATTTCTGACCCTTGTAAATCCTGTCACGGCCAAGGCCGCGTGGAGGAAACCAAAACCCTGTCAGTAAAAGTGCCGGCGGGTGTGGATACCGGTGATCGCATTCGTCTGTCCGGCGAAGGCGAAGCGGGTGCAGACGGCGGGCCAAGCGGTGATTTGTACGTGCAGGTCAACGTGCGCGAACACAATATTTTTAAACGCGACGGCGCCGACTTGTACTGCGAAGTGCCTATCGACTTTGTAGATGCCGCACTCGGCGGCGAGCTGGAAGTGCCCACACTCGATGGCCGCGTAAAATTAAAAGTGCCGGCAGAAACCCAAACTGGCAAATTATTTAAATTGCGCGGAAAAGGTGTAACCCCGGTGCGCGGCGGTGGTGTGGGTGATTTGCTCTGCCGTGTGGTAGTGGAAACTCCAGTGAACCTCACCAACAAACAAAAAGAGTTACTTAAAGAATTCCAGTCGACCATGAAAGGCGGAAAATACTCGCCGAAACAATCCAGCTGGTTCGATGGCGTTAAAAAGTTTTTTGGTGAGTAATCAAAAAGTAAACCTAAAAAGCCGATTCGAGAGAATCGGCTTTTTTCTTTGTGGATTTAAATTGTATGTTGCTGAGTTGCGATGATCTTGATGACGCTATTAATTCATTGGCTTCTTTTTATGGCGTTAAAAAGCATTGCATAGAAACTATGTTTAATGTGAAGTGGCCAGCTTTTCTTTCTGAAGACATAAATCATTGCGACTTTAGCGTAAATGTTGAGTTGCTTTCTTTTGTCATGGCAAAACATCTTAATGTGAGTGAACCTGCCAACATATCTACATATGTCTCTTATTATCATAGAGGGCGTTTTGATGGTTCCCGCAAGTGGTATGAGTCTGGATTGTTGCCATCTTCAGATGGTATTCGTGCATTATTCGAGGCACTGCGGGACTTAATTCCAAGAGAGAGCTTTATTAAATTGATGAGCAGATCATTGGCAATAGTAGATGAGCAAATTAGTTTGGGTGGGCAATCAGAAGAAGGGCCATTTGGATTCGCCTCGTTAGAGGTTGCTCTAGGCGCGAATAAAACAGGTTGTGATTTTTCTTTGCCTGAGTTCTTAATAGAATCTTCTTGGGTAGGTAGAGAGGAAGAAAGGAGGCAGCTGGCAGAAATTATCATAAAGTATTTGTCACCAGTAGTTGTGAAGTTTCAAGTTGAAGTTGCTGATTCCAGGAGCTATGTTGCTTGGCTTTGGCACTATTTATGGTGTAAGAAATTTTCTATCGAATTGCCTGATCTAGTTCCAACCTACTCTGGGCATGGTAAAGCAATACAAAGCGAGCATATCCTCCGTATATTTCCTATCTAAAATTTTGAAAATTCACGTTGGGCATCGCTGCGCTCAGTACCAACCTACGGAACCTTGAAGAAAAATAATCGTGAATAAAAAAGAATTGATGTTGAGTGTGATATTAGCTGTTGCAATCACAGGGCTGGTAATCGCGGGTTGGTTGGCCTTAGTGAATGCAATTGGTTTGATCGGTGTTGCTTGCCTTGCATGGTTTTATCGCAAAGATCAGATTAACCGCTGGATAAAAGCCGGTTTATTTTTTCTGTTGATGCCGCTGGTATTTTGGGTGGCAACTTATCGCCCGGAAGGGTTTTCTTATCCGCTGTTATTCACTCTGCCCGGCACAGAAGTGGGTGAATCAGGTTTTGAGTTGTATGTTAATTTTGCCAAGGCCTTGGTTGGATTGGTGCTGTTATTGTTGCTTTGGCATAAGCCGCGAGGTGATGAATTTGTGGCGGCGCCCAGGTGGCAGTTTTTAAGCGCGCTGTTTGCGCCGGCGATTATTATTGCGGTGGCTATTCCCGCGCTGGGTTTGGCGTTGGAGCCAAAACTTATCGAGCAAATAGTTTTATTTGCGCTGGTGAATTTATTGGTGATCGCGGTGGCTGAAGAAGCATTTATGCGTTTGTTGTTGCAGCAATCTATACGCAATGCGGCGGCCAGTTTGGGTGCTCAGCGTTGGGTACAGGAACTATTTTCGCTAGTGGTAGTGACAGGGATTTTTGTGCTTATCCATTCCGGCTTAACCGGTGCGGCAGTTTGGGTTTATGCGTTGGCGGGGCTGTTGTACGGTTTGAGTTATACCCTTAGTAAGAATGTTTGTTACCCCATCATGATTCATTTTTGGGTGAACCTGATTCATTTTGCCTTGCTGACTTACCCCATACCGAGTTAAACCGGCTGTTATTCGAATTCAATCTTTACGAAATTGGCTGTTATAACTTGTTTATTGTTTTTGCGGCGGCTCTCTGGATTCTGCCCTTGTAAAAAATTGTTCTTGTCAAAAAGTTCACTGTTATCCGGCGAGTGTAGGGTTAGTATAATGTTTCTTTCAGGACAGCCTGCTGCTAGTGTAGGTTTGAGAGAAAGGTGTCGTTATCAGGGATTTTGGGAGACGTGATATGAAGTTAATAACAATACTGGGCTTGTGGGTGGCGTTGATTGCGCCTTCAGCTGTGGCCGGATTGATACGCCTGGATGTGGAAAATCTCACTCGCTACGACTGGGAAACCGGTGAGCCAGCCCTGGGTGGCAGTGTCAGCTTTTTTATTGATGAAACAGTTACAGATTCTAATGCCCAGGCTGATCGAGGTCGCTATCAAGGAGCGATCAAGGGCGGGCAGTTTACTAATTTTATTTCGGGTGAAACTTATTCGTTTGATGTAGATGCAACGAATTATATGGATATTGAATCCGTTGCCGATATGTTCACTGGCATCGCGCTGCGTGGTTCATTCAAGAATCAATTGGGCCAAAGTTTTTTGTTTGATCTGTGGATGGAAGCCACCTACAAACCTGATGATTATTTGCATAATTTGGAGTCGTCGGTTTCAGTGTGGAACAATTCAGTGTTATTTAACTTGCTGGAACCCATGGATTATTTTGAAGGGTTTGGCGCGTCCAATGTCAGTTTCAAACCCGTCAGCCATGTGCCTGAATCAGGTTCATGGGGGCTGGTGTTGATGAGCGCTATTGTGCTTGGTTGGCGGCGCTTGCTTCGCTCAGATTAACAACTCGCTGTTCATGGAAGAACAACAACATTATGGAAATTTTTTATGTCCTCTCCTCATGCTGTGCTTGAGCGTACCTTCAAGCTCACTGCTTTTCGTCCCGGTCAGGAACAGGTAATCCAGGCATTGTTAGCCGGGCGTTCGGCACTGGCCGTTTTTCCTACGGGTGGTGGTAAAAGTTTGTGTTACCAACTGCCTGCATTGTTGTTCGATGGGCTTACGCTGGTAGTTTCACCTTTGATCGCGTTGATGAAAGATCAAGTTGATACACTCACTGCGCTGGGAATTGCTGCGGCGCGTTTGGATTCTTCATTATCCAAAGCGGAAACCCAGGCAATTTACGATGGCATTTTCCAACAGCGAATCAAGCTGCTTTATGTTTCCCCCGAGCGTTTAAAGAACGAGCGTTTTGTGCAGCGGTTGGCGCGCTGCAACATCAGTTTATTAGCCATCGATGAAGCGCATTGTATTTCCGAGTGGGGGCATAATTTTCGCCCGGATTATTTGAGCCTGGCTGATGTTGCGCGCACCTTGCGTGTGGAGCGTGTATTGGCCTTAACCGCCACAGCGACACCCACCGTCGCTGCCGATATTTGCCAGCAATTTTCTATAGCGCCGCAGGATCATATTCAAACCAGTTTTGCCCGCCCTAATTTGCAGTTGCGAGTTACGCCGTGTACTCATGCCGAGCGATTGGATTTGCTGTTGGCGCGCTTGCAAAAACACCCAGCTGCTGCAGCAACGATTATTTATGTCACCTTACAGAAAACCGCTGAAACAGTCGCGGCGGCAATTAATAGCGCGGGCTTGCGCGCCGCGCATTATCACGCCGGTCTAACCGATGATGAGCGCGAGCTGGTGCAAAATCAGTTTATGAGCGGTGATGTTCCAATAGTGGTTGCCACTATCGCATTTGGAATGGGCATCGACAAAAGTAATATTCGCGCGGTGTACCATTTTAATTTGCCTAAATCGATAGAAAATTACGTGCAGGAAATTGGCCGTGCCGGCCGCGATGGTTTACCGTCGCTGTGTGAAATGTTTGCGGTGGCAGATGATCTGCGAGTTTTGGAAAACTTTACCTACGGCGATACACCTACGGCGGAAAGCTTGCGCGCTTTGGTGCAGCACTTGCTCGCGTTCGATGATGAATTTGATATTTCCAGTTACGAGTTATCCAATCAATTTGATTTGCGTCCGCTGGTGCTTAACACCGCGCTGACTTATTTGGAATTGCGTGGAGTTATTGCAGCGCAAAGCCCGTTTTATACCGAATATAAAATTGCCTTTGTGCGCGATGCACAATTTATCCTCACGCAATTTGATGCGGAGCGTGCGCAATTTTTAGAGCGGGTTTTTGCTGCTGGCCGCATGGGACGCAAATGGTTGACCCTGGACATGTTGCGTGTGCCCGCGCAATTAAATGAAACCAAAGAGCGCATTAGCAAAGCCCTTGAGTATTTGGCTGAGCAGGGCTGGATTGAATTGACGGTAGCCAATCTGCGCCAGGGCTACAGCAATCATTGTGCGCGCCTTGCGCCAGATTCTGCCGCTGCGCAGCTGGATGAACTCAGTAATTATTTGGCTGAGTTATTTGCCCAGCGCGAGGCGCGCGATATTCAGCGGATTCATTCGGTGCTGGGTTTGGTAAATAACCCCGACTGTTTAAGCCGCCAATTGATGCAACATTTTGGCGAAACCGGCGCGGCGGCCTGCGGTATATGCACTCACTGTCGCGCTACAAAGCAGCAGTCGCCCTATGTTGCTCTGCCACCCGTTTTGCCACTCACTGCCGAGCAGCAGGCGTTAATAGTGGCGCTGCAAAAAGAGGCGCATCCGGCTTTGCAACAGCCGCGGCAGTTGGCTCGTTTTTTATGTGGCTTGCCCAGCCCGGCAACCAGTCGGGCCCGGCTTAAAGCGCATCCCGCTTTTGGTGCGTTGGACAATATTTCTTTTCCGCTGCTTGTCGCGGCAGCAGCATCCAGCTGAGCTACACTCCATACGGCGCCCAAAGTGTAAATAACTGTTTGCTCTGTCGCGCCTTTTGGCGACTTGGAATAAAGTCTTGATTCTGTGCGACTTATTGTTATCTTAACCTTAAGTCGTCCTGGATAAATGTTTCCAGAAGCAATCAAATAATGAAGCGGCAATCACCCCTTATGCCGCCTTGATTCATGCCCCTGTTCTGTTGGAGATCCCCCATGAAAACGCTGAAAGGCCCCGCGATTTTTCTCGCACAATTTTTAGGTGATACAGCGCCATTTAACAGCCTGGATAGTATTGCGGGCTGGGTGGCGAGTTTAGGTTTTAAAGGCGTGCAAATTCCTACCTGGGATAAGCGCGTATTTGATCTGGAAAAGGCGGCGACCAGCGCTGAGTACTGTGCTGAATTCAAGGCAACACTGGCCAAGCACGGTTTGGTCGCCACGGAATTGTCCACCCACTTGCAAGGCCAACTGGTTGCTGTACACCCCGCCTACGACGAAATGTTTGATGGTTTTGCACCTGAGTCAGTGCGCGGCAACCCCAAGGCGCGTCAGGCGTGGGCTGTTGAGCAGTTAATGCTGGCGGCGCAGGCGAGTAAAAACCTCGGCTTGAATGCCCATGCGACCTTTTCTGGCGCATTGCTCTGGCCCTATTTGTACCCCTGGCCACAGCGCCCAGCTGGTTTGGTAGAGCAGGGTTTTGCTGAGTTGGCCAAACGCTGGTTGCCTATCCTTGATGCCTTTGACAAAGCCGGTGTGGATGTCTGCTACGAGATCCACCCGGGTGAAGACCTGCACGACGGCGCCACCTTTGAGCGCTTCCTTGCGGCGGTGAATAATCACCCGCGCGCGAATATTTTGTTTGACCCATCCCACTTTGTACTGCAGCAGCTCGACTACCTGGCATTTATCGACCGCTATCATGCGCGTATCAAAATGTTCCATGTCAAAGACGCTGAATTTAACCCCAGCGCCCAGCAGGGTGTTTACGGCGGTTATGAAAGCTGGGTAGATCGTGCCGGGCGCTTCCGCTCGCTGGGCGATGGCCAAGTGGATTTCAAACAAATCTTCTCCAAGTTTGCTGCCTACAATTACGAGGGTTGGGCGGTATTGGAGTGGGAGTGTGCACTCAAGCACCCGGAAGTGGGGGCAGAAGAGGGCGCCAAGTTTATCCAGCAGCACATTATTAAAGTGACTGAACGCGCCTTTGACGATTTCGCCAAGAGCGGTATTGATGAGGCTAAAAACCGTAAAATTCTCGGTTTATAAAATACTTAACCCCTCCCCGACCCTCCCCTTCAAAAGGGGAGGGAGAAAACGCGGCCTCGCTGCGATGACGGGGCGGGAAAGCCCCTCCCTCTGCCAAGGGGGAGGTCGGGAGGGGGGTAACTCCGTTCTGAGATTCCATTTCAAACAAGAAGAATACAGCTATGACAACTCCAAGAATTCGTTATGCCATGGTCGGTGGTGGTCGCGGTGCTTTTATTGGTGCGGTACACCGTATTGCCGCGCGTATGGACGACCGCTTTGAACTGGTCGCTGGCGCTTTATCGTCCAACCCTGAAAATGCCAAAGCCTCGGCAGCCGATTTACACATTGCCGCCGATCGCGCCTACACCTCCTATGAAGAAATGCTGCGGGTAGAAAAGACCCGCCCCGATGGCATTCAGGCGGTGGTCATTGTGACCCCCAACCATATGCACTTTCCCGTCGCCAAAGCCTGTTTGGAAGCTGGTGTGGATGTGATTTGCGATAAGCCCGTCACCCGCACCCTGGAAGAGGCGCTGGAGCTGGAGCAAATCGTTAAAAAGAGTGGCTGTTTCTTTGCGCTCACCCACAACTACTCGGCTTATCCGCTGGTGCGTTATGCCCGTGAGTTGGTGGAGCAGGGCAAGCTCGGCAAAATCCGCGTGGTACAGGTGGAGTACCCACAAGAGTGGCTCACCGAAGCGGCGGGCGATGACAACAAACAAGCCTCCTGGCGCACTGACCCCGCGCGCTCTGGCGCCGCCGGTTGTTTGGGCGATATAGGCACCCACGCGTTCCAGCTGGCGCGTTTTATTACCCAGCAAAAACTCAGCGCGGTCAGCGCCGATTTAACCAGTTTTGTGGATGGCCGTTTGGTGGACGACAACGTACACGCGCTGTTGCGTTTTGATGGTGGTGCCAAGGGCATGCTGTGGAGCAGTCAGGTTGCGCCCGGCTGTGAAAATGGCCTGCGTATCCGCGTGTTTGGCGATAAAGCTGGCATCGAGTGGGCACAGGAGAATCCCAATGAGCTGTGGTTCACCGAATTGAACAAGCCGCGTCAACGCATCACCCGTCGCGGCGACATCGGCAGCGACATAGCCGCGCGCGGTATGCGCACCCCCGGCGGTCACCCGGAAGGCTACCTTGAAGGTTTCGCCAACCTTTACAAAGACATCGCCGATATCCTCGTGGCCCGTCAGCAGGGGGAGAGCCATTTCCTGTTGGACTGGGTGCCGAATATCGATACGGGCGTAGAAGGTATGCGCTTTATCCAGGCAGTTTTGGCCTCATCACAACAAGACGGTGCCTGGACGCCTTTTGTGTGAGCCTGATTAACCGCCGTGCCTCTCGCCCGGCGGTTGTTCAAACCGTAAAAACATGCAGTACAAACACAACCCAAACAATCACTCAACAATAACCAGCCAACAATAAAAAGGTACAGACTCCTATGACCAGTACACCCGCTATCATTAACCCGCAGCGCCTGTTTATGGCCTGCTGTATCGCATTGATTGTGACCGCAATGACCTTTGCGATTCGCGCCGGTATCCTCACCCAATTGAGCGCAGACTTTAATTTCAACAACACCCAGCTGGGCTGGATTAATGGTATGGCCTTCCTTGGCTTTCCGGTTGCCATGATGTTTGGTGGCCTTATTTACAACCATGTAGGCGCACGCACCCTGATGTATTTGGCATTTGCCTGCCATCTGCTGGGGTTGATTATGACCATCTCCGCTACCGGCTTTTGGTCGCTGCTGTTGTCCAGCTTTTTTATCGGTTTCGCCAATGGTTCCGTTGAGGCAGCCTGTAACCCCCTGATCGCTGACATCTACCACACCCGCAAAACCGCTATGCTCAATAAATTCCACGTTTGGTTCCCCGGCGGTATTGTGATTGGCGCCCTGGTATCTACACTGATGACCAAGCTGGGCTTGGGTTGGCAGTGGCAGATTGCCATCATGATCATCCCGACCATCATTTACGGCATCATGATTTTTGGTCAGCCATTTCCCAGTATGGCCAACTCTGAAACCTCTACGGCAACCAACATCAAAGCACTTTTCTCACCGCTGTTTATCTTCATGTTCTTCTGCATGACGGTAACTGCCGCCTCCGAGTTTGGCACCCAGCAGTGGGTTGATCGTATTTTTGGTGCCTCTGGCGCTCACCCCATGTTGGTATTGGCCTTGGTGACTGGATTGATGGCGCTGGGTCGCTTTTTTGCCGGCCCCATTGTGGAGGCACTTAATCCTGTCGGTGTGCTGTTGATGTCCGCCATAGTGACCACCATTGGTATCTACCTATTGAGCAATGCCTCCGGCGGCATGATTTATATCGCCGCGATGGTATTCGCCCTGGGTGTAACCTATTTCTGGCCGACCATGATTGGTTTTATCAGTGAGTACCAACCTAAAACCGGCGCCTTGGGTATGTCACTTTTGGGTGGTGCGGGCATGTTCTCCATGAGTATGTGGAACCCGGTGATTGGTGGTTGGTTGGACGATGCAAAAGCAGAAGCTATCGCCAAGGGTGTTCCCGCTGAAGCGGTAGAACTGACTGCAGGTCAGGCAACCCTGCAAAATCTGGCGCTCTTCCCGCTGTTCCTGATTTTTGCTTTCGGTTTCCTGTTCCTGATTCGCAAGCGTTTTGCCCACAACAAATAATGCCCCGGTTTTTGAGCATCACAAAAAAGCGCCTTAGGGCGCTTTTTTTATGCTTGTGCAGTCCTGTTATAAGGGCTTTGTAATAGTGTGTAATAAGTTGAAGAGTTTTGCGCCAAAGATGGGAACTGCATCACATAAGTGAGTTGGCTGATTGGTTTTAAAAAAGTACAAGCGGTATAAAAGCGAGGCATGACCATGAAATGAGTGAGTGGTTTAGTGAGGCTCAAAAGGATTTGAGTTTCCATGCATCCCCCTGATGTTTTTCCTCCCCGGTTTTTCTCTTTCGCGTCTCCCGTTACCTTTATTTTTTCTGTTGTTGTTTTTGCTTATCCCGGTGGTTCAGGTTTTTTTGCGCGTAAAAAAGGCGATGTACTGCTACATCGCCAAGGGCTAAGAGAGAGTCCGGAACTTTTATTGCGAGTTGCAGGTGCTTTGTGAAATGCAGCTGCGATTATTTTCCCAGCCCCAACCGGAGCTGACACTGGTGCAAATGGGGTAGCTGGTGCCGTACCAATTACAGCTAGTGGCAGTGGTGCGAACGACACAGCTTTGATTATTTTCCCAGCCCCAGCCGTTACCGGTGGCAGAGTTGGCGCTGCAGCAATAAGGATAACCATTGGGCGCTGTGCCGCAGGCGTGGCCGGCACTGGAGCTGCTGGAGGAGGTTCCCCCAAAAATGGTCGCGCGTTTAGCGGTAGCTTTGATGCCATTTGCACCATTAATCAAGGTATTGCCCCAGGTGGTTAAGCTGCCGGGGTTAAAGTTTTGCACCACATCCAGAGCGGTTAGCCCCGCGCCATTACCCGACCATGACCAGCCAAAGTAGCCATAATTGTGCTGGCGGGCATAACTCATAATGGCTCCTTCATCGACATTCTTGCCAAAGTGGTCTGCCGCAAATTCGCCTATTACCAGTGCCAGCCCATTGTTTTTGAAGCTGGTCATGTAGTTATTGATAGTGCTGGCACTGCCGTACACTTCGTACATGTGCACACTGAACATCACGTTTTTCTGTGGGTCGCTGGCCAATACGCTCGCGGCATTGTCGCGCATGATATTTTGCCAATCCTGGCCCCAGTTGGCCGCATCCACCATCAGTGCATGTTTAAAACCGGCGGCGCGCAGGCGACTGATGGCATTTTTGTGGCCATCAGTCCAGGCGCTGGCTGACTGGCCGTTGCCAAAAGGCTCATTTCCTATGTTGATGATCACATAGTCCTCCTGGCCAATCAGTGCGTTTTTAATACTGATCCAGTAATCCACGGCTTCATTGAGCGTAGCGGCAGTTTGTTCGCCATAGCCGGTGGTGTCGTGCACTTCCAGAACGGTGATCAGTTTGTTGGCTTTGGCTTGACTGATAATGCTGGCTACCTGCGATTCCGGGGTGCGTGCCCACAGTTTGCCGCTGGCCAGCACTACGCGCACGCTGTTAGCTCCCGCGGTGGAGATATCACTCAGCGAGCTATTGGTTTTATCGGCATACCAGGCGTGGGCGACATTGACTCCGCGCATCACAAAAGGAGAGCCATTTTCATAAACGGTGCTGCCGGAGACGTAAATCCCGGCGCTACTGCTGGCGGCTACAAGGCTCAGTGCCAGCGCTGCGAGTTGTTTGAACAGGGTTGTTGGTTTCATAGGGGTATTCCTCGTTATGGTTATTCTTGCGTTAGCCTTTGGTTGGAAGGCGTAAGTTACTCGCTGTAAATACCTTCTTCCTGACGTCCATTTCCCTGTTTTATCTGATTTAACTGTAATCGGTTACTTTTATTTTTATGAAATGATGGCGGCTTAATCATTTATATGAATATCAATTTATAATTAACCTTCTGATTTTATTTGAAAAATTTATTATTTTTATTTTTCGCTGGTAACTGCTTTTGGAATTTGATGATTATTTTTGTAATCGGTTACAAAAATAGAAGAAAAAACAGGGCTTGGCAAGCCCTGTTTTTGTGAAGGAGAAATGCGCGTCAGTCAGCTTGTTGATGCTGCGTTACTGGCCAGCTTCTTTGAGATGACGGGCATGGTAGTGCAAATGGTCATCGATAAAACTCGCGATAAAAAAGTAGCCGTGGTCGTAGCCGCTGTGGTGGCGGTAAAGCAGCGGAACCCCCGCCTGTTTGCAGGCTGCCTGGAGTGCGTCAGCGCCCAGTTGAGTTGCCAAAAAATCATCGGCTTCGCCCTGATCCACAAACAATTCCTGGGTGGACGCGCCACTGGCAATCAGCGCGCAGGCATCGTATTGCTGCCAACTGCTGCGATCCTCACCTAAATAACCACTAAACGCTTTTTGACCCCAAGGACAGTTGCTGGGGTTGGCGATAGGTGCAAATGCCGATACCGAGGCGTAGCGCCCCGGTTGGCGCAGTGCCAGTACCAGTGCGCCATGGCCGCCCATGGAGTGGCCGCTAATGGCCTCGCGACCATTTAGCGGGAAGTGTGCCTTGACGAGTTCCGGTAGCTCCCGGGTGAGGTAGTCGTACATGCGATAGTGCTCAGCCCAGGGCGCTTGGGTGGCGTTGAGGTAAAACCCGGCGCCTGAGCCAAAATCATAGCTTTCGTGTTCGCCGGGCAGGTTGAGGCCGCGCGGGCTGGTATCCGGGCAGATGATGGCGATGCCCAGCTCTGCCGCCATGCGCTGGGCGCCCGCCTTTTGCATGAAGTTTTCATCGGTACAGGTAAGGCCTGACAGCCACCAAAGCAGAGGCACAGGGCGTGTCTCCGCTTGGGGGGGCAAGTAGATGGCAAACACCATATCGCAGTTAAGGCTGCTGGAGTGATGTTGGTAGCGCTTGATCCAGCCGCCAAAACTCTTGGTGCTGGAGATGCTTGTCAAAATACTGGTCATGGTAATGCCTCCATGGTTACTGTCTCGCCTTTAATCTTCCGTTTTCAGTAGTGCAATACAGTGCGGATGCTCTTGCCTTCATGCAGCAAATCAAAAGCATGGTTGATTTGCTCAAAGGGCATGTCGTGGGTAATAAACTCATCGATTTTGATCTCGCCGCGCATGTAGCGCTCCACATAGCCCGGCAGTTGGCTGCGGCCTTTTACCCCGCCAAAGGCCGAGCCTTTCCAGACGCGACCAGTGACTAACTGGAAGGGACGGGTGCTAATTTCCTGCCCGGCGCCGGCTACGCCGATAATGATGGATTCACCCCAGCCCTTGTGGCAGCACTCTAGCGCCGAGCGCATCACGTTCACATTGCCGATACACTCAAACGAATAATCCACACCGCCGTCGGTCATGTCCACAATCACCTGCTGGATAGGTGCGCTGTAGTCCTTGGGGTTTACAAAGTCAGTCGCGCCAAATTGGCGGGCAAGCTCGAATTTATCGGGGTTGATGTCAATGGCGATAATGCGGCTGGCGTTCATCATCTGCGCCCCCTGAATCACTGCGAGGCCAATCGCGCCCAAACCAAACACCGCTACCGTAGAGCCGGGGGTGACTTTGGCGGTATTGATAACCGCACCTATACCGGTAGTGACACCGCAACCGAGCAGGCAGATTTTGTCCAGCGGCGCATCGCTGGAGACTTTGGCGAGCGAGACTTCTGGCAGTACTGTGTACTCGGAAAAGGTGGAGGTGCCCATGTAGTGGAACAGGGGTTTGCCCTCAAAGGAGAAGCGGGTGGTGCCATCGGGCATCAGCCCCTTACCTTGGGTGGCGCGCACTGAGCCGCACAGGTTGGTTTTGCCCGACAGGCAGAATTTGCATTTGCCGCACTCGGCGGTATAGAGCGGAATCACGTGATCGCCCACTTTCAAGCTGGTTACGCCTTCGCCCACTGCTTCTACTATGCCGGCGCCCTCATGGCCGAGTACGGCGGGGAATACTCCTTCTGGGTCGCTACCTGAGAGGGTATAGGCATCGGTATGGCAGACACTGGTGGCCACAATGCGCACTAACACTTCGCCAGTTCTTGGGCCTTCTACATCAATTTCCACCAGTTCCAGGGGTTTGCCTGCGGCAAAGGCGACAGCGGCGCGTGATTTCATAGGAGGCTCCTCAGTGAATAATCGATTAATCCCAACAGGGGGAATTTCCGGTGGCAAAGTGTAGACTAGTGATTCAGCGGCAATAAGTCGGCTGAAAATCACTTAATTATTGCTATGAGGCAACAATGCAGCATTGGGAGCGGGTAGAGGCATTTATCGCCGTGGTCAGATTTGGCAGTTTTGCGGCGGCAGCGCGGGATTTGCAGGTATCCAACTCCCACGTGAGCCGGTTGGTGAGCCAGCTAGAGCAGCAGTTGGGCACCCAGCTGCTCTATCGCACCACGCGCCAGATTCGCCTCACCGATGCCGGCCAGCTTTATTACGACAGCTGTCGCCATTTGTTTGATGGCCTGCGCGAAGCTGAATCGCTACTGCAGCACCATCAGGGGCAACCCACCGGGCTGCTTAAAATTACCGCCGCCACTACCTTTGGCGACCGCTACATAGCGCCGCTGGTGAATGACTTCCAGCTGCTCTACCCGCAATTGAAGGTGCAGATGTATTTCAGCAATCGGCAGGTGGAGTTGATCGAAGAGGGATTCGATCTGGCGATTCGCATGGGGGTAATGCGCGAATCCACCCTCATCGCCAAGCGGTTGTGTGACCGGCGCGAATACATTGTGGGGTCGCCCGCCTACTTGGCGCGCATCGCCCCGCCGCAGACACTAACTGATTTGGAGCGCCACAACTGTCTGGTGGGCACACGCGGTTATTGGCTGTTAAGTGACGCCGGGCAGCGCAAGGATTTGCAGGTGCGCGGCAACTGGCAGGCTAATTCCGGCCCAGCCTTGCTGGATGCGGCGCTTAAAGGCTTGGGGTTGGCGCAATTGCCGGATTATTACGTGGATACATTTTTGGCCGATGGGCGCCTGCAGTCGGTATTGGATGATTATCGCTTCACCGATGCCGGTGTTTGGGTGGTCTACCCCCAGCAGCGCCATTTGGCGCCCAAGGTGCGTCTATTTATCGATTTTCTGGCGGAGCGTTTTGCCGGCGGTGTTGCGCCTTGGGGGTTGGAGGCTTAGTGCGGCTTTTTGGCCGCGCCGCGCAGCATGGCGTCGATTAATTCGCGCGCGTCAAACTTGGTGAGAGCCTCATCCGCACCCACCTGACGTGCCTGGCTGACACTGATACTGCTGGACAGTGAGGTGTGCAGGATAATGTAGGCGCCCGCCAACTGCTTATCGTCGCGTACCGCAAACGCCAGTTCGTAACCATCCAGTCCGGGCATTTCTATATCGCTGACCAGCAGGTCGATTGGCTGCCCTTGTCGGGCGGCGGCGCGCATTATATCCAGCGCTTTTTGGCCGTCGTCTGTGACCTGATATTTCACGTTGATAGCATCGAGCGAGTCGCTCAACTGTTTGCGGGCAGTGCGCGAGTCGTCTACCAGCAGAATGCGCAGTGGGCGCAACTGTTCGCGCTCTATGTCAGTAATAGTGGCGGTGGCTTTGGAGGCGTCGAGCGGGAAGAGGCGCGCCATAATCACTTCTACATCCAGCAATTGCACTAGCTGGTCGTCCACCCGCGTGACGCCGGTGATGTAGATATGGTTGCCCAGAAATTTGTCGGGCGCACTTATGTCGCGCCAGTTGGCATCGGCAATGCGCTCGATTTGCCGCACCAGAAAGCCCACCTTCTGGCGCTGTACATCGGTGACAATAATAAAACTTTTGGCGAGCATGTCCTGCGGGGTTGCGCCCTTGCCTATAGCTGCAGCCAGATCAACGATGGGCATGGTCTGGCCGCGAATATTCAGCGCGCCCAAAATTCCCGGGTGCTGGTTAACCATAGGGGTAACGGGCTGGAAGGGCACCAACTCCTGAATTTTAAGTGTGCCAAGGCCAAACACTTGTTGGTTGTGCAGGCGAAATAACAGCAGCCCTTGGGCATGGTCAGCTTTAGCGGATGGCAAGGTGAAATGCTCCTCGCAAGTAAGTCCGGTGGTGTTCCAGCTTTGTGTGTCCTGACTAAGCTCTTGAATAATCCGATTATTGCACGAGTGAGATGGTATCGGGGGTTGTTGTCTTCAAGCGCTGGCTAATACGCTCGCCAATGGTTTTGGCATCCAGCCCCTGCTGCGCCAGTTGCTGTTTTTGGTTGTCGTGATCGACAAACTCATCTGCAAAGCCCAGTTGCAGTATCGGACACTGCAGGCCGAGTGCATTGAGGTATTCAGTCACCGCGCTGCCTGCGCCGCCGGCAATGGCGTTTTCTTCCAGTGTCACTATAAGTTGGTGTGTGCCGGCCATCTGCACAATAAGCGCGCCATCCAGTGGTTTTACAAAGCGCATGTCAACCAGGGTGTAGTTGAACTTGTCGGCGACTTGCTGGGCTGTTGCCAGCAGCGGCCCAAAACAGAGCAGGGCGACTTGTTTGCCCTCACGTTTGATAACAGCTTTGCCGATAGGTAGTGCTGTTAGCTCGCGCTCGATGGTGGCGCCCACACCTGTGCCGCGTGGATAGCGCACCGCAGCCGGCCCAGTGTGTTGGTAGGCGGTATAGAGCAGTTGGCGGCACTCGTTTTCATCGCTGGGGGCGGCAATCACCATGTTGGGAATGCAGCGCAGGAAGCTGATATCAAAGCTGCCGGCATGGGTGGGGCCGTCTTCGCCCACAAGGCCCGCGCGGTCAATGGCAAAGGTGACATCCAGATTCTGCAGTGCAACATCGTGGATCAGTTGGTCATAAGCGCGCTGCAAGAAGGTGGAGTAAATTGCCACTACTGGCTTCTGGCCTTCGCAGGCCATGCCGGCTGCCAGTGTCACTGCGTGTTGTTCAGCGATGGCGACATCGTAAAAACGCTCGGGGAAGTGTGCAGCAAACTCCACCATGCCAGAGCCTTCGCACATGGCGGGGGTGATGCCAACCAGTCTTTCATCCTGTGCGGCCATGTCGCACAGCCAGCGGCCAAATACATCCTGATACTTCACTTTTTTGGGGGCATCCACGGCGCCCAGTTCGGCTTTCTTCGGCTCAATTTTGTTGAGCGCGTGGTAGCCCACCGGATCCAGTTCCGCCGGCTCAAAACCCTTGCCTTTTTGGGTGATGATATGCAACAGCTTGGGGCCCTTGATTTCGCGTAGGTTGCGCAAGCAGCGCACCAGATCGCCAAGGTCGTGGCCGTTGATAGGGCCTACGTAGTTAAACCCCATTTCTTCAAACAGGGTACCCGGCGACATAAAGCCTTTGAAGTGCTCCTCGGTGCGGCGCGCGAACTCCCAGGCTGGCGGTATCTTGCCCAGCACCTGCTTGCTGCCCTCGCGCAGCGAGTTGTAAAACTTGCTTGCCCAGATTTTGGATAGATAGGTGGACAGGCCGCCCACATTGGGGGAGATAGACATGTTGTTGTCATTGAGGATGACTAACATGTCGGTTTCGGTGTGAGCGGCGTGATTTAACGCTTCAAACGCCATGCCGGCGGTCATGGCGCCGTCGCCGATAATGGCCGCAACTTTGCGTTCGATTCCCGCCATTTTGGCGCCAATTGCCATGCCCTGGGCGGCGCTAATGGAGGTGCTGGAGTGGCCTACACCAAAAGTATCAAACTCGCTTTCTTCGCGTTTGGGGAAACCGGAAAGCCCGCCGCCCTGGCGGATGCTGGCCATGCGCTCGCGGCGCGAGGTGAGAATTTTGTGGGGATAGGTCTGGTGGCCTACGTCCCATACCAGTCGGTCTTCCGGGGTTTGATAGACATAATGCAGTGCAATTGTCAGCTCCACTACACCCAGCCCGGCGCCGAAGTGACCGCCTGTTTGGCCGACGCTGTAAAGCAGGAAGGCGCGCAGCTCATCGGCGAGTTGCGGTAGCTGCTTTTCACTCAGGGCGCGCAGTTCCTCGGGGCTGTTGATGCTATCAAGCAGCGGGGTATGCGGGCGGGAGGTTGGGATCTCGTTATGCATTAAATGTCTTCAGTCTGATTATCGTCTGGCCATCGGCCATTGTAGGCAGCTTGCGCGATGCTTGGCTAGTTTGACCTTTCTACTATATAGCGCGCCAAATCGCGCAAATAGCTGGCGCTGTCGCCAAACTCATTCAGTGCGGAAATAGCTTGCTGGTGTAATTCCGCTGCTTTGTGTTTGGCGCTTTCCAAGCCCAATAGTGATACGTAAGTGGGCTTGTTTTTGGCTATATCTGCCCCCTGCTGTTTACCGATTGTTGCAGTGTCGCCAGTCACATCCAAAATGTCGTCCTGTACCTGAAAGGCGAGGCCAATAGCGGATGCGTAGGTGTCCAGCGCGGCTAATTGAGTGTGGGTTGCTTCGGCGGCAAGGGCGCCCATGGCCACAGCCGCGCGAATCAATGCACCGGTTTTATGGTTGTGCATCTGTTCCAATTGGGCGAGGTTGAGTTGGTGATCAACTGCGGCTAAATCTATGGCTTGGCCCAAGACCATGCCGTGGGCGCCCGAGCCCTGGGCTAGTTCGCGAACCAGTTGGATCTGGGTGCTGGCTGGCAGCCGGGTTTGGGTGAGCAGGTCAAATGCCAGAGTCTGTAAGCCATCTCCAGCAAGTATGGCGCTGGCTTCATTAAACGCGATATGGCAGGTGGGTTTGCCGCGGCGCAGGTCATCATCGTCCATGGCTGGGAGGTCATCGTGCACCAAACTGTAGGAGTGCAAGCACTCCAAAGCGCAGGCAATTGGGTCGATCAGGCTTAAATCCAGCTCCGGTTTTATTGCCAGCGCAGCTGCATAGGCCAGTGTAGGGCGTACTCGCTTGCCACCGTTAAACAGGCTGTAGCGCATGGCGGCGCGCAACTGTGTAGGGTCGTCGCCGGCAGGGAAATGCAGGTCAAGGGCTGTATCGACACGCTGCCGGCAGTTGCTGGCGAAGGTTTTAAAATCCTGCTGCATTAATGGTCGCCTTCATCAGCATCATCAAAAGGCGCAAGGTTTATATTGCCTTGTTGTTCAATCAGTTTATTCACTTGATGTTCTGCCGCCGCCAAACGGGTTTGACACTCGCGCGTCAGTGCTATGCCGGTCTCAAAGGCTTGCAGCGATTCTTCAAGGGTCATGTCGCCCTGCTCCATCCGGTTGACCAGGTTTTCAAGCGTAGCGAGCGACTGCTCGAAATCGATGCTTTTTTTCTTGGGGGGCATAGGGGTGTCTCGCTGGCGATTGGCTCTTGGCGGCGGATTATAAACCTGCTGTCATAAAACTGCAGGCGTTTTGGCTGGCAGGCTTGTGAGATATTTCCTACAAAACATACAGAGCTTCGCCACTATAAACTGACGTCTGGTTCATCAATAATGATTGCCATAGGAGCTTGTCGCAGGACGCGGCAGTCGCAAGGAGTTGAATGGAATAAAGCCCCCGTATTGCCAAGGTATGGTACTCATCCTGTAAAAAACCCTGATTGCCCCCTTAGCAGTCGGGGTTTTTTCGTTTGAATGTGTATTTTTTGTGTCTCCCTTCGCAGATTTTTATTCCGTTGCAACTTCTCTTCTACTTCGCTATCCAATATTCGCCAAAATGCTTATGCCGCAAGAGTTTGCGGGCAAACGGACTATTTCGCTTTTGTAATATGGATGGAGTAGAATCCCGTGGCTTTGATAAACATAACGCACTAAGCTTTTGATACGTCTGATAATTGCCATCCCCACGTCATTCCTGTCGTCAGCCAGCGTGAAGGACACAGTCATACCCATGCAAGAGAGATTGCAATCGAATCGAGCTGTTTTTGAACAGCGCACTGCGCAACTGGAGCTCCAGCTGCGTCGTTTTGTCGCATTTATCAATCGTGTGCCTCTCAGTCGCTGGCAGTGGTTGGTGACTTTGGTGTTGGTCGTTTGGCTTAGCCACAGTTTGGCGCGTCTTTTATGGTTGGTGGTGCCCACCCCGGAAATCCCCCCAGCCAGTCTTTCGCTGTTGGCTAGCGATCCGCAAACAACAAGTGCAGGCCCTACAGAAGCAGTTAATATTTCCCAGCTTAAATCACTCAAACCTTTTGGTGATGTAGCGGTAGCGCCTGTGGTAGAGCAGGCGCCCGCAGCGGCAACTGATATAGAAGCAAATACAGATACCCAGCTAAATCTGGTATTGCGCGGCGTTATTGGCAGTACTACCGAATCGGCGGCGCGGGCAATTATTGTTGCGGGCGACAAGGCGGATGTTTATGCCGTGGGGGATACTTTGCCCGTGGGTAATAAAGTCACTTTGGCCAAAGTGTTGGATGTGCGCGTAATTATTAATAACAACGGCAATTTTGAATCCTTGTGGATGTTTAAGGATGACCCCAATGCCCCCAAGCTCACCAATAGCCATTTTGTGCCACCTGCACCTAATGCGGGTGCGCAAAATTTCCAGCCGCAAGCGCTTAGCCCTGATCGCAATCCAGTACAGAATTCGCCCTCGCCTTCACCTGAGCCTTCCATGACAGAGGTGAGTAAAACTCTGGCGGATGTGGTTGCGATGAGCATTTACCGCGAAGGCGGGCAAGTGGTGGGTTACAAGATTCGCCCCGGGCGTAATGCGGAGTTATTTAATTCCCTGGGGTTGCAGGCAGATGACATAGTCACCGCTGTCAATGGTGTGCCATTAAGTGCGCCTGGCAAGGTGATGGAAATCTATAAAAGTATGGGTAGTGCCACATCAGCGAATCTGGAAATCAGACGCGGTGGCAGTACAGTAAATCTAGACGTAATGCTCAAGTGAGGTCTGTGTGATCCGGTTCAAAGGTCGTGACAATAACAAGATCAGCTCCCGCAGGGTAGTGCTTCGCCGGACGTTTGGCGGCCTGCTATTGTCGGCACTGATTGGCTTGAGTAGCTCTGCCGTTGCCCAGGTGCAGGCAGTTGAAGGTCAGGGTGAAATGCGCTGGTCGGTTAATTTTAACGACACCGATATTCAGGACGTGATCAAGTCCATCGCCGGGCTTACAGGCAAAACCATCATTATCGACCCCAAGGTGCGCGGTCCGATCAAAGTAATTAATACCCGTCCGCTAAACGCCAAGGAGCTTTATGAGCTGTTTCTTGCGTCCCTGGATGTTCACGGGTTTACCGCGGTTGAAAGCGGTAACATAGTTCGGGTGGTGATGAACCGCGATGCGCGTCAGTTTGCTATCCCCACCGAAAGTAGTGTCAAAGAGCGCGATGACCTTTACATCACCCAGGTTATACCGTTAAAAAATACCAGTGCTGCCAAAATCCTGGCTGCATTGCGTCCGCTGGTGCCACAGTATGGGCATTTAACCACCTACGAGCCCAGTAACGCTTTGATCATCACCGATACCCGCGCTAACGCCGCGCGGATTAGCGAGCTGGTGGTGCAGCTGGACAAAATTGGCAGCACCCATACCGATGTAATACCGCTGCGCTACGCCAATTCTGCGGATGTAGTGGCCATGCTTACCCAATTGGAAAAGCCCGACCCTAACCGCGGCATGACTACCGCGCCCCCCGTGATTGTCGCAGACAAGCGTACTAATGCCGTAGTGATTAGCGGTGACGATTTAACACGTCAGCGCCTCAAGTTTTTGATCAATGACCTTGATCGCCCACAATCCAAAAACAGTAACGTGCGGGTGTTTTACCTGAAATACGCCAAGGCAGAAGATGTTGCCAAGGTACTCTCCGGGATGTTGCAGAGTCTGGGGCAGGGCAAGCAGGCAGAGGGTGCTCCAGCCAACACAGCACAACCTGCAGTGCAGGCTGATGAGGCAACCAATTCGGTGCTGATTACCGCCGATGTCGACACAATGGATACACTGTTATCGATTGTAGATAGTCTGGATATCCGTCGCGCCCAGGTTCTGGTTGAGGCGATTATTGTTGAGCTTTCCAGCGGCAATGATAAGTCGCTCGGTATTGAGTGGATGTATCGCAATGATGATGTTGGTTTTGGTGGTTCAACCAACAGTGGCGCCTTGGGTGCTGTAGGTGCTGCCGCTATAGATTTGGAAGAAAATGGCTCGTCTGGCGATTCCCTTGTTCAATTGGCTGCTGGCGTTGCGGGCATTCCCGGCCAGCTTTTTGGTGTTGGGCGGCTGGGTGGAAAAACTGACTTCCTGGCTGTACTGAAAATGCTCCAGACCGACGATTCGAGCAATATTCTCTCCACGCCAAACCTGTTGACCACAGACAATACCGAAGCATCGATCCTGGTTGGTGAGCAAGTTCCGTTCCGAACAGGCTCTTATTCTGGCTTAGGTAATACGGGAACTACGGGTAACACCGGCTTCAGTAGTCCCTTCAATACGATCAATCGTGAAGATGTGGGTATCAAGCTACAGGTTACGCCGCATATCAACGAAGGCGACAGCATAGTGCTGGATATTGAACAGGAAATTTCCAGTGTGGTTCGCTCAACCGAAGACGGGCCGGTCACCAGTAAGCGCGAAGTCAAGACCCAGATACTCTCTGCCGACGGCCAAACTGTCGTCCTGGGCGGTTTGATTAAAGATGATGTGTTGGTATCCAACAGTCGTGTTCCCGTGCTGGGTAGCATTCCGGTTTTGGGGCACCTGTTCCGCAGCCAGACTTCCAAAAAGGTCAAAACCAACCTGCTGATTTTCATTCGCCCAACCATCATCCGCGATGATCGTGTATTGACCGGTGCAACTGCTGAGAAATACCAGGCGATCCGCGAGAAGCAAATTGAAACCCGTCGCAGCAAAGGGCTGTTGCTAAACAATGGCGATATTCCGGTATTGCCAGAGTGGGAAGAGCAGATCGAGCGCTACCGTCAATCACTGCCTGTGGATGCCAGTTCCACCGAGGCGACAGGGGAGCAGTGATCGTGAGTGAGCAGCTGGATGAAGCTCTGCCTTTGGGCGAACAACTGGCTGCGCCTGAGCCGGCTGTTTATGAGCGCTTGCCTTTTGGTTATGCGTCAGCCCATGGCGTAATGTTGGATGAGTCTACTGCCGATGGGCTGCCAAGAGTGCTGCACAAACCGGGCCTCAAACTCGAGGTTTTACTGGAGCTGCAGCGTATTTTGGGGCCGGATCTGCTACTTGAAGAACTGCCGACCGAAGATTTTCAGAAACGTCTGACCCGCGAATACCAAAGCGGCGATGGTGCCGCCCAGCGTGCGGCGGAAGATTTAGGCAACGAATTCGACCTGTCCTCCATGGCCGATGATCTGGCCGACCGCACCGACCTGCTCGCGGGCGACGACGATGCGCCTATTATTCGCCTGATCAATGCCATCCTTTCGCAAGCGGTGCGCGAAGGAGCTTCAGATATCCACCTTGAGCCGTTTGAAGATCGTGTATCGGTGCGCTTTCGTATCGATGGTGTGTTAACCGAAGTGCTATCACCCAAAGCCGAATTGGCGCCGGTATTGGTGTCGCGCCTGAAGGTGATGGCGCGTTTGGATATCGCCGAAAAACGCCTGCCACAAGATGGGCGTATTACTGTGCGTCTCGCGGGCCATGCGGTGGATATTCGTGTTTCCACTATCCCCTCTGCATTTGGTGAGCGCATAGTATTGCGTCTACTCGACCAGGCTGCCGGCCAGTTGCGCCTGGAACAGCTGCAAATGCCGCAATTGGTGTACGAGCGCCTCACCAAAAACCTGCTTAAACCTCACGGCATTATTCTGGTTACCGGCCCTACGGGCTCGGGTAAAACCACTACGCTCTATGCCGGTTTGAGCCATATCAATACCCGCAGCCGCAATATCCTGACCATCGAAGATCCGGTGGAATATCTTTTGCCGGGTATAGGTCAAACCCAGGTTAATACCAAGGTGGATATGACCTTTGCGCGCGGTTTGCGCGCCATTCTCCGCCAAGACCCGGATGTGGTGATGGTGGGTGAAATTCGCGATGGTGAAACGGCCGAAATTGCCATCCAGGCTTCCCTGACGGGTCACCTGGTGTTATCGACTTTGCACACCAACACTGCGATTGGTGCTGTGCTGCGGTTGAAAGATATGGGTGTGGAGCCCTTCCTGCTCGCTTCCAGTCTTGAAGTGGTGATGGCGCAGCGTCTGGTGCGGGTACTTTGCTCTCATTGCAAAGAGCAATATCTTCCCAGCGATGCCGAGCGCGATATGCTCAAACTGCCTGCGGAGACTGCCATCTGGCGCCCGGCGGCGAGCGGCTGTAAACACTGTAATCATCAGGGGTATCGCGGGCGTAAGGGGATTTACGAGCTGATTGAAATCAACGAGCGTTTGCGTCACCTGATCCACGAACAGGCCGGCGAGCAAGAGCTGTTGGCTGAGGCGCGTAAACACAGCGCATCCATGAGCGATGACGGCCGTCAATGTGTACTTAATGGCATCACCAGTATTGAAGAAGTACTGCGTGTGACAACGCAGTTGTAAAGGTAGGAATATGGGAGCCTACAGTTACAAGGCGCTGAATGAAGACGGGAAAACTGTCAAGGGTATCCTTGAGGGGGATTCCGAGCGACACATACGCTCACAGTTGCGCGCCAAAAAACTCAAGCCACTGGAAGTTTTAGGCGCCGGCAGTGAAGCTCAAGCCAATACCGGTGATGGTTTGGATCTTTCGGCTTGGTCGCGTCGTCGCGCTAGTCGTCTAAGCACCCGCGAACTCAGCTTGATTACCCGCCAGTTGGCGTCGTTGGTGAAATCCGGTTTGCCGCTAGATGAAGCCTTGCATGCTACCGCCAAACAATCGCAGAAGGCGAACGTGAAGCGTGTGGTGCTGCAGGTGCGTACCAAAGTTCTGGAAGGTTTTAGTCTCGCCCAAGCGTTGGGTGATAACCCTACTGCGTTCAATGACATGTATCGCGCTTTGGTGCGCGCCGGTGAAGGGTCCGGCTATTTGAGCCCGGTGTTGGAGCGCTTGGCTGACTACACCCAAACCAGCCAGCAGCTGCAGCAGCGTATCAAAATGGCGATGATCTACCCCGTTGTTATGCTGGTCGTGAGCTTGGCGGTAATTATTGCGCTCATGGTGTTGGTGGTGCCAAAGCTGGTCAAAATATTTGAGCAGGGCAAGCGTGAATTGCCGGCCCTGACCGAGGGCTTGATTGCCACCAGTGAATTCTTGATGAACTACGGCGTCTATCTTTTTGTCGCGCTTATCGCCCTGTATTTTTTTATCAAACGCCTGATGCGCGACCCCAAACGCCTGCGTGCCTGGCACGTGGTGCAATTGAAATTACCGGTTATCGGTGAGCTGGTTAAACAGATCAACTCGGCGCGGTTTGCGGCCACCTTAAGTTTATTATCTGCCAGTGGTGTGCCACTGCTACAAGCGCTGAATATTTCCGGTCAGGTGATGACCAATAAAGTGCTGCAAGAGGCCTGTGATCAGGTTGCTGCGGCGGTGCGCGAAGGTATGAGTCTGAGTCGCGCCATGGAAAATACCGGTCACTTTCCACCGCTGTTGGTGCAATTGGTCGCCAGCGGTGAAACCAATGGCACCCTGCCACAACAGCTGGACAACGCCTCCAAAGATCAGGAGCGCGAACTGGAAATGATGTTGGGCGTAGCCATGGGGTTACTTGAACCCGCCACGATTATTTTTATGGGTGGTGCCGTGTGCGTGATTGTACTGGCAATCCTGACCCCGATTTTTGAAATGACAAAACTGGGTTAACCCGGTGTAAACCCAAAACACGCGACACTTTAGGAGCTTTTATGTTTAACAAAACGCAAGTCTCTTCGGCCAAATCTCCGCTGCGTCAGGCAGGTTTTACGCTGGTGGAAATTATGGTTGTAGTAATCATCATCGGCCTCTTGGCTGGCATTGTGGTTCCCAACGTGATGGATAACCTGGATAAGGCCAACGTGCAGAAGGCGCGTGCCGATTTCAGTGCAATTCAAACTGCCTTAAAGCTGTATCGCATCGATAATTTCAACTTCCCGACCACCGAGCAAGGCCTGGAAGCGCTGGTGACCAAAACTTCGATCGCGCCAGTGCCACGCAACTTTAAATCCAGCGGTTATCTGGACTCGCTGAGTAAGGATCCATGGGGCAACGACTATCAATACATGAGCCCGGCGGATGGCCATGAATACGATATCTACAGCCTGGGTGCCGATGGGGTAACCGGTGGGGAAGGCCAGAATGCTGACATCAGCGTGTGGGATGAGCAGTAACCAGTATGCAACGGAGCTGATCGAGTGAGTGCTCGCGAGCGCGGATTTACGCTCATCGAAATTATTTTTGTCGTGTTTATTATCGGCATGGCGGTGAGCGTTATCTCTATCTCGGTTGGCGGTAATTCCTTTGCTGAGCGCACAAAAAAAGCCGCTGAAACATTTATGTTGCAGGCTTCTTATGTCGCTGAGCAATCAGTGCTTAAAGGTGAAACCCACGGTTTGTTCGTGGAGTTGCGCCCAGCGCAGGACATAGATGCCACTGAGCAGTGGTGTTACACCTGGATGCGCATCCGCGATAGCCAATGGCAGGCGGTGCCTGAGTTGCCCCAGTCTTGTCTCGATGAAGGCTTGGTCATTGAATTCAGGTTAGAGGATGAACTTTGGGAGTTCGACCCCGAACTGGAGATACAGGAACCGGTCTTAGGTTTTTTCCCCAGTGGCGATGCCTCCGCCATGGTAGAAATAAGTTTGTTTCCCGATCAAACACAAAGTGATGACGAAGAGGAGACCCAGCTATTTGAGCTGGAAATTACCGGCGAGCTGCGCTGGATCAACGAAGAAAAACGCTTGGAAGAGGAGCAGCGCGGACGATGAAGAGATTGCTGGGGTTCAGGCCTTGTTGCAATCGCCGGCAGCGGGGATTTACGTTGCTGGAGTCCATGATCGCGCTGATGATTGTGGCTATGGCGCTACCGGCCCTGATCACTCTGGTGATGACCCAGCTCGATGGCTCGGGTGCTATACGCGATAAAACTTACGCGCATTGGGTGGCGGAAAACCAATTGGCGCGTGTGCGCCTCCTGCAACAGCAGAAATCCAAAGGTGCATTGCCCAGTTATCAGGTGCCGGAAAAGGACTCAGGTTTGGTTGATCTGGCCGGGTTGCGCTGGCATTGGCAGTTAAACACCATCGCGATGGATACCCTGCCGGTGAAAGGCTTCAAGCGAGTCGAAATTGCCGTGCGTCTAATGGGGCCGGCAGAGGGCGCTTCGCTGGGTTCGGCGATGTTCAATGAGGATCAGCCGGCACTTGCGCGTTTGACGGGGTATATCAGTGATCCTGACGTTGTCCAGTAAGCCCGGGCGTTTGGCGCAACAGGGTTTTACCCTATTGGAGGTGCTGATTGCGCTGGTGATTTCGGCGCTGATTGCGGTCATGGCCTTCCAGTCATTGGATGCTGCCGATAAAGGCGCCCAGCGCACCAACGAGGTGCTGGAAGAAATTAATCGGCTGGATCGCGCCTGGCAAATAATTGCCGCGGATTTGCGCCATATACAACCGCCCTTGGCGAGCGACAGAAATGCTTTATTCCAAGGCGAAAGTTTGCGCTCCTCCGGTGAAAATGCCGATCAACCTGTGCTGTATTTCAAGCGTCGCGGCTGGGTGAATTTTGCCAACTTACCGCGTAGCGATTTGCAGCTGGTGAGCTATCGCGTTGCCGAGGGAAAGTTGTGGCGTGATTTTATGCCCGAGTACAACCGCGAACTGGCGGATATCGACATGGAAGAGGATGCATTGCATCAACTTTTGTTGGAAAACGTGGATGATTTACAGCTGCGGTTTTTACATCAGGGCATTATCACTTCCCGCGGTAAGAGTGCATTGGAAGGGCGTGAGTTTGCCGATGACTGGCTGCAACAATGGCCGGATAGCAGCTTACAGGGTGCCGTGGGATTACCTCTGGCGGTAGAAATTACCATCGACGTGAAAGGAGTAGGGCCCAGTGCGCGTCTTTTTGCCCTGCCCGAGCAGTAATACCTGCTCTGCCTTTGGTGGCTCACCAGCAGCTCGCCAGCGCGGCACAGTATTGGTACTGGTGTTGCTCATAGTGGCGCTGGTAGCAGGGCTGAGTGTGAAATTTGCAGCGCAATACCAATTGGGTTTGGCGCGTGCCGAATCACGTTGGCACGGCGCCCAGGCGAGGGCGTTTTTGGAGGGCACGGAAGAGGTGGCCAAGTTGATGTTCAGTGTGGCCGATAACGACCCCAACATCGACTTTCTGGGCGAGGATTGGAGCGCTCAGGTGCCAATTGAGGATGAGGGTGTAACCGGTGTGGCGCAGTTGGCTGATGCCAGCGCCCAATTGAACATGAATGATCTGCTCAATCCTCTGGTGGCTGAAAAACCCATTGGCGACCCTGAGCGTTATTCGGAACCCCAGCGGCGGTTCATTCGCTTGTTGCAGACTTTTCCGGAGTTTCCGCTGAGTCAGAATGAGGCGGAGTACTTGCTTGAGGCTGTTGTTGATTGGATTGATCCCGACGATACCGAATCGGGTATGGGTGGGGCAGAGTCCAATTATTATCAGGGTTTGCAAGACGGCTATCTGCCGGCAAATGCACCCTTTAAATCGATTGATGAATTGCGCTTGGTGCGCGGTTTTAATGAGTTGCCACAACTGGTATTGCGCCTGCAGCCCTTTGTGACTGTGCTTCCCGGCGACAAGGTGGGCATGAATATCAATACCATTGATCCGGTCAGCCCTTTTGGTGAAGGCATTAACAACCTGCTGTTAACTCTGAACGATGCCACCAACCTAGAGCCCCTGAGCCCCGCTGAAGCGGAACAGTTCATCGCCGAGCGGCCGGAGACCGGCTTTGCGGATGCCTCGGTAATCAGCGAGGCCTGGAATAAATTATTCTCGGGGCGCAACCTGGTGCTGGATGGTTTAACGGTAAAAACAAATTATTTTTGGCTCAATGCAACCGTGCAATTGGTAGAGCAGCGCCGCAGTATGCGCACCCTGATGCAGCGCGGTGAAAATAACAGCCTCAAGGCTATCCAGCGCGATGATGTATTTGAATTGCCCAGCGCGGTGCGCAATGAACAAGATAAAAAGAGTGGCAAAACCGAGTTGGTCGATTAAGCCGCAACCCTAATGTGATCAGAGTTAGAGCAAATTATGTCCATGCAATTGGTGCTCGCCGTAAATACCTCCGAAGATGGTAAAAGCCTCGCCGACAGCTTTCGCTGGTGCTGGCTGGGAGCGGATGGAACCCCGGCCAATGATGCTATTGCCTGTGGCGACCGCGAAGCGCTGCGCCTGGCAGTCAGTTCGCACACCAGCGCGCCGCTGGGTGCTTGGGTGATATTACCTGGCAGCCGTGTCAGCACGCGTCAATTGGAATATTCCGATAAAGAAAAGAAACATCTGCGCAACCTCTTGCCGTTCCAGTTGGAAGATTCAGTTGTGGGTGACGTAGAAGAGCTGCACTTTGCGCTAGGCACACCTGCGGAGGGCAAGGTAGTGGTTGCCTACGCCGACAAAACCTGGCTGCAGGCCGCTTTTGCCGAGTTGGCAGCCATGGGCATTGAGGTAACTCATTGCTGGAGTGCGCCGCTCACCCAGCCTTTGGCGCAGGATGCTAGCAGCGAAGCCGGTGCCCACTGGACACTGGGGCTCTATGAGGGACAGGTGCAGCTGCGCTATGCCGCGACCATGGGGTTTAGTGTCGCCTATGCCCAAGGGCGGTTGGCACTGCAGTTGTTGCTCGCCGAGCAAGTGAGTGGTGAGCAGTTGCCCGCCCTGCATTTGCGCGCGGCCAGTGAGCAAGATCTGGCGGCACTGGTAGAGATGATTCCGCCCGGGCTGCAAGCGCAAATTGCGAGTCAAACCCTTGCAGACCCCTGGGCGCTGGATTTTAGTAACAGTTCTATCGACCTGTGCCAGGGCGATTTCTCCCAGCGTTTGCCAGTTGAACGCTGGTGGAAGTTGTGGCGCTCTATCGCCATTTTTGCTGGCGTTTGTGTAGCGGTTCACTTGGGCACACTACTTTATGAGATTCATAAACTAGGAGCCGATAACCTCAAAATTCGTCAGCAAATCGAAGCGGCGGCACGCCTCGCCATTCCGCAGGGGCGGGTGGTGGATGCGGAAAAACAATTGGCTGCGATCTTGCGCCAAAATCAACCAACGGGCCAATCAGCCAGCGTAATCGAGCTGCTTGCAGTGGCTATGCCGCAAATTGCCGGTGTGCCCTCGGTGAGCATTAAAGGTATTTCCTACGCCGGGGATTTGGGCGAGCTGAATATCAACATCCAGGCTGACAGCTTTGGTGCATTTGAATCGCTGAGTCAGAAAATTCGCGACCAAGGGCTGAACGCCGAGGTTCTGAGCGCCAATGCTCAGGGCAATGTGCAGTCGGCGCGTCTCAAAGTCAGCAAAAATCCTTAGGGCTTAGACAATGAACCAGCTATTTACCCTGCTTAATAAATATAACCGTCGCGAGCAACTGATGATTTTGGTGTGCGCGTTGGCCGTCGCTCTGTACTTGCTGTGGTTAGTGGTGCTAGTGCCAATCCAGAATAAACGCGATCAGTTACTAGCGGCCAATACCGCCTCAACCCAGGCGCTCGGCAAGGTGCAAATTATGGCGGCGCAAATCCAGCAAATGCGCAGTGAGGGTGCCAATACCAATGCCGGCAATATTAGCGGGGTGATTGATTCTTCCCTGCGCGCCAACGGTCTCAGCATGAGTGGCTTCCAGCCGGGTGCCAACGGTGAAGTGCGGGTGCGATTGGAGCGCGCTGCCTACGAACCGCTCATGCAGTGGCTCTACGAAATGGAGTTCAAGCAGGGTATTAGTGTGAGTGATTTATCCATAGCTGCCACGAATGATGTGGGGCAGGTCACTGTCAACCTGCGGTTGCAAAAGCGCTAACCGCCAATCCTCACCGATATTTATTCTCTTCAGCTAGCGATCACTATGACCCCAATAATCAACTCACTGTCTGCGCACAAAAAATTGTGGATTCCTCTCGGTTTGGCGCTTTTTTTAGTGTTTGCTATAGCGCGAATTCCCGCTTCCTGGGGCGGTTATTTATTGACTCGCGGCTCAGGTTTGGCGCTGAGTGGCATAACCGGCACCCTCTGGGATGGTCGCGCCAGTCTGGCAAGCCTGCGCACCCCAACACGCGAGTACTCACTCGGCCAGTTAAGCTGGCAGTTAAAGCCATTTTCACTGCTCACCCTTTCGCCCTGCGCCCAGCTAACCACCCGCTTGCCCCAGCAGCAGTTTGAAGGGGAGGTTTGCGCCGGCAGCGGTGGTCGCTTGCAAGTGCACAGTGCCGATATTTTGGTGCCTTCCGCGCTCTTGCAAACTTATTTGCCCGTTCCTATTCAGGGCCAGTTTTCATCCCATATCGACCATTTGCAATTGCGTGGCAATGTACTCGAATCCCTTCAGGGCAAGCTGACCTGGAATGGTGCCAGGGTAAATACCGGCACAAACTGGCTGGATATTGGCAGCTACGCCGCCGAACTTGCCGACAACGGCAATAATGGTATCAAGGCGCAGTTGTTTCAGCTGGCGGGGCCAATCGATGTCAACCTGACCCTGGAGTTTATGGCGCCCAGCGGTGGCAAGGTGACTGGCGAACTGGCCGGGCCCAAAGCCTTTTTCCAGTCGGCTAACGCCATGGATCTGCTCGCCATGTTTGCGCAGGAGGATAGGGTGGATGAACAGGGCAAAACGCATTACCGCGTAGATATGAACCTGTAAATCGGCCAATACAGATGCGCCTCATACTGATGCTATTGTTGCTCGCTTTTACCGCCGCCGCCCAAGCCAATTGGCACAGTAAAACCTGGGATGCCATGGGCACCCGTCTCAGCCTGACCTTTTGGCTTGAGGATGAGGCAGCCGCCGCCAGGGCGCTTGCCGAGGTCATGGCAGAAATGGAGCGCATCGACCAGCAGTTCAGCCCCTATATCGACACCAGTGAATTGTCCCGCGTCAACCGCCAAGCGGTACATGCGACTGCAGAAAAACCACTGGCGATCTCACCTGAACTTAGCCGCTTGATCGATAAATCGCTGTATTACAGCGGGCTTACCCAGGGGGCGTTTGATATCACCTTTGCCTCTTTGGCGCGCTATTACGATTATCGCAACAAGCTATCTCCCAGCGAAGCCCAGCGCGAGGCGCTGCTACCCGCGATTAACTATCGTTTGATTCACCTGGACAAAAACCGGCACACAGTCTGGTTTGCACATCCGCAGCTGTATATAGATTTGGGTGGCATTGCCAAGGGTTACGCGGTTGACCAAGGGGTAGCGATTTTGCATCGCTACGGTATAACCCATGCCAGTTTCAGCGCGGGTGGCGACAGCCGGGTGGTGGGCGACAAGCGCGGTCGCCCCTGGTTGGTGGGTATTAAAAATCCGCGCGCTGATGCTGTGGCCATCAGCCTGCCGTTGGAAAATGTTGCCGTGTCTACCTCCGGCGATTACGAGCGCTACTTTATTGCCGACACTGGCGAGCGAGTGCATCACATCATCAATCCGGGCACTGGCAAGCCCAGTAAGGGCATTAATAGTGTGACCATCATTGGGCCTGTTGGGTTTGATACCGATCCGCTCTCTACCAGCGTGTTTGTAATGGGCCCAGAGCGCGGCCTGGCGTTGATCAATCAGCTGCCGGGTTTTGATGCGGTGATCATCACCAGTCAGGGCAAAGTGCTTTACAGTCAGGGTTTGACCGACCCCCGCTAGCGGTGCGATGGTTGATTGACCCTTGTATGGATAGAGCATCGCTGAAGCCGCGCCTCGCCGATTGCGCGCAAATTGTTAATTGACGACATAAAACGTAAGTTGGCGCTCTCCTCTGGTTGAACAAAAAGTGCCCGCCGCACAAAATCCCGGCTTCCACAAAACCAAACGCTATTATTTTTCTCATATCTATGCGTATTGGTTCGCATAATAAAAGTGACGCAAGTTGCTAATTAGGCGGTTTTTATCGCGGCGTGCTAATTGGTCTACAAAATGCTTTGGGCTTTCCGATTGCCGCCCAAGTTAGTGAGCGATCTATTCATTCAGTGGAGACAAACCATGTTTCACTTCTTGCGCCGGCAGCTTTCTCTGGCAGCACCTCTTTCATTGCGCAACTTGTTGGCGACGGTGTTGGTCACCTGGCAACTACTGGGCCCTGCGGCCTGGGCGCAAACAGCGGGCCAGGTGGAATCGCTCAAAGAGTCGGTGCTCACCCTCAACCGCGATTTGCTGATTTTGGAGGAGGAATTGTTATACCCCGCCAGTACACAAATCGCGGTCTATGTCTCCATGGATCTGGGGCAGTATTTTGCGCTTGATGCCATCAAACTGGAGATCAACAACCAGTTGGTTGCGAGCGAGCTGTATACCGATAAACAAACGAAAGCGCTGTTCCGTGGCGGCGTGCAGCGCTTGTATATTGGCAATTTAAAGAGCGGCGAACACGAAATCAGCGCCTTTTTTACCGGCCGTGGCCCGCAGCAAGACTATAAACGCGGCGCCAAAATTACCCTCACCAAAAATCAGGAGCCGGTGGTGCTGGAGTTGAAAATTGTCGATTCCACGGCACAGATGCAGCCTGAGTTCACCATCAAACAATGGCAGATGTAATGCCGCGTATCGCCTCCTGCCTCAGATATTGTCTCTGGCCCTCCTTGTTGCTGGCGGGTTGGGCGCAGGCCGATGAGCCGCTGAAAACAGCGGTGGCTGACTTGCGCTACGGCGTGGCGCTCTACCACTACTATCAGCAGGATTATGTCAGCGCGATTGCCGAATTAATGGTGGCGGACAGCCGCGATGGCATTCAGGGGCACAGTGATAACCCGGAGTTGATTGCCGGCGGTATCAGCCTCGCCTTTGGCATGCAAAACCATGCCGAATCGGTGTTTAACCAGATTCTCCAGGATGAGCGCCGGCCCCAGTCAGTGCGCGATGCCGCCTGGTTTTACTTGGGCAAACTGCATTACACCCGCGGTGATTGGGCCGCCGCCAATCAGGCGTTCAATCGCGTCAGTGCCGGGTTTTCGCCGGGGCTGCGCGCCCAATTGCAGGCGCTGCAAATCAATATCCTGATCCGCAACGAGAACTTCAGCCAGCTGACGCCCAAACAAATCGAGCAACAGGAATTGGGCAGTTGGAGTCCTTACAGCCTCTTCAATTTGGGGGCAGCCCACGCCCGTCTCGGCAAATTTGATCAGGCACAGCCTTTTTTTAACGCTCTGGCCGATATGGATGAAACCGGTGATATACGCCGCCGCAAAATCCACTGGGCCATGCAAGACAAGGCCTATACCGCCCTAGGTTATGCCTACCTTGCAGAAAAGAAATACGCTGCGGCCATTCGCGAATTCACCAAGGTGCGGCTGGAGGGGAGCTACGCCAATCAAGCCCTGCTGGGCTACGGCTGGGCCGCTGTCGCCCAAGAGGAATACACCAAAGCCCTGCAGCCCTGGCAGTTGTTGCGCAGCCGCAGTTTGATGTACCCCGCCGTACAGGAATCGCTGTTGGCGCTGCCCTATGCCTATGAAAAATTAAACGCCCAGGGCGAAGCGGTAGCCGCCTATGAACAGGCGGAGGAGTTACTGGCGCGCGAAATCCAGTTGATTCGCGATATGCGTGCCACCCTTACCGAAGGTGAGTTATTAACCCTGATTGACAGCAAGCCTTTGCCAGCCAAAGAGGCGCAAGCCGCGCTGCAAACGACCGGCGATGGGGTGACCGCAGTGATCACGGATGATGGCCAGAACTGGCTCAAGTTAGACAGCACCAGCATCATCAAAACCCGCTCTGCCTACCTCAGCGAATTGTTTGCCCAAAGCCGTTTCCAGACCGCGGTATTGGAGCTGCGCGATTTACTGCGCCTGCAGCGACTCCTGCAAGCCTGGCAGCCAAAGTTGCAGGCTTACCGCGATTTACTGCAGGAAAAACAAGCCCTGCGCGGCCGCCAGGAGCGCCAGTTGGCACAGTCGGCATTCGCGGCGCAGACACGGGCGCTGCAAGCGCGTCGCGATGAGTTTGCCGCGCGCCTGGAACAAATCACTGCCGCTGACGATTATCTCGCCCTCGCCGATGAAGAAACGCGTGAGCTGCAGGCGCGGGTTACTCGGGCCGGTGAAACCATTGCGCGCATGCAAGCGGCAGGTCAGGCGACGGATGAACTGGCGCAGCGCCATAAAATGTTTGCGGGGATTTTGATCTGGCGCGCCGCACAGCACTACCCCATTGCCCTGGCCGCGCAGCAGCGCGAATTGGCGCAGATCGACAGCACCTTGGCCGCTGCGCAAAAAACACTGGCCAATATCGATGAAATTACTGCTACCAGTTTGGATATCCAACCGCTGTTAGCGCGCCTGCTGGCATTGCAAACAGAAACGGCCGGCCGCCTGCAGGCCACAGACGAACTTATTGCTGCGCAAACCCGCTTGTTGCGCGAACAGGTGGATCAACAATTGGCGAGCCATGAATTGCGCTTGAAAAATTATTTGTCGCAAGCGCATTTGGCGGTTGCTCGTTTGTATGACGCAGAGTTGCGGAGGCAACCGGAATGAAGCGCCTGATTCTGGTTCTCGCAATTGCCGCCGCCCAGCTGCAAGGCTGTAGTTATGTTGGCTTGGGCGATGATGGCCGCGGCAAAACCCTGGCTGATTTACCCGAGGCGACGTTGCCCGATGCCAAAGCCAAGGTGGCGGTGGTGGATATGGCGCGTATTGAGCAGAGTTACCAGCGCGCCTTAGCCGTCGCGGAAGACCCCAAATTGCGCCAGCAAATTCTGGTGCGCCTCGCCGACCTGGAAATGACCCGCAGTGAAAAAGCGCAGCTGGATGCGACGGACATGCGCCGTTTTTACGACAAGCCAGTGGCCATGTATCGCGAATTGCTGCAATCCCAAGCGGAGGGCACTGCGCCTGCAAACGGTATTGCGGCCGATCAACTGCGTTACAAACTGGCCAAGGCCCTGTCGCTGGATGGTCGCAACGACGAGGCCGCACAGGTATTGGATCAGTTAGCGGAGACTGCACCCGATTCGGGGTTTATTGCGGAAACCCAATTCCGGCGCGCGGAAAAATCTTTTGCCGATGGCGACTATGCAGCGGCCGAGCGCAATTACGCGGCAGTGGTCAATGGCAGCAATCCGGAATTAAAACAAAATGCGCTCTACATGCGCGGCTGGTCGCAATTTAAACGTGGCGATTACGATTTAGCGCTGTTGTCATTTGCGCAGGTGCTGGATCAGCTATTGGGCAATGCGGCAAACCCCGAGGAGGTGGATGCGGTTCTGGGCGATATAGGCCCATCAAAAGCCAATTTGGTAAAAGACACCTTGCGCGTAATGGGCTTGTCGCTGTCTTATTTGGATGGGGCAAAATCCATCGTCAATTTGCAAACCGAATTGGGTGGCCGCCGCGCTTACGAATACATGTTGTACCAGCAGTTGGGGCAGTTGTATCTGGAGCAGAAGCGCTATACCGACAGCGCCGAAACCTATCAGCATTTTGTGCAGCACAATCCCGATTCTGATTTTGCCCCGAGTTTTAGCATCAAAGTGATTGATGTGTATCAGGAGGGAAATTTTCCCAGTTTGATACTGCCGGCAAAACAGGATTTTGTTGAACGCTATGGCATCAGCAGTTTTTATTGGACCAGTCGCAAAGGTGTGATTGGCAATAATTCCCTCGCTTATTTGCACCAATCCTTGCAGGAATTGGCGCAATACGAACACGCACAGGCGCAGTCACTCAAAGCAAAAAATAATTCCGAAGCTATGCGTGCCTTTGCGCGCGCGGCAAAATGGTATCGCGAATTTGTGCAAACTTTTGCCAAAGATGCGCAGGTGGCAGAAATGACTTTTTTGCTGGCCGAGTGTTTGAACGAAGCGGGCGATTTGCCCGCGGCCATGGACGCTTACGAACAAGTGGCCTATGGCTATATGGATAAATTGCGCGGCGCTGATGCCGGTTACGCGGCCATTTTGCTGCCGCAGCAATTAATCCAATCGGCGCGCAGTTTGCCCGATAATCGCCAGGACGAATGGCAGCGCCGTAAAATCCAAAATGCGCTGAATTTTGCCGATGTCTACAAAACCGATCCGCGTGCGGTGGTGGTATTGGCAGAAGCGGCAAATGATTTGCTGCAACAAAATAATTATGAAGAGGCAAAAACAATTGCCGAGCGCGTGATCCAATGGCAACCCGCCGCCGAGGGTTCCCTGCTATTTTCCAGTTGGCTGATTTTGGGGCACAGTCGTTTTGAAACCAAAGAGTATGCCGCTGCCGAGCAAGCCTATATGCAAGTGCTGAACTTGCTACCGGCCTTTGGTAAAAAACCGGGCGCACCCAGTGTGCAACAAGTGCAAGAGCGCATCGCGGCCAGTATTTATCAGCAAGCCGAAGCGAGTCTAACTTTTGGCGATAAAGATACCGCTATCGCCCAGTTAATGCGCATCACTCAAGTGACACCCAATACCGAGATAGCTGCCAAAGCACAGTACGATGCCGGCGTTTATTTAATTGAGCAGGAGAAGTGGGCCCAGGCTGAAAATGTATATTTGGGTTTTCGCAAAAAATATCCCGCTAACGCGTTAACCGCGACCCTGCCCGCCAAAATGGTGTTGATTTACCAAAACCAAAATAAATGGCAACAAGCCGCAGATGAATTGGTGGTGATGGAGCGCACCAGTAGCGACCCGGATGTAAAACGCCAGTCGCTGTACATGGGCGCCGAACTCTATGAAAAATCCGGCAAGCGCGCCCAGGCGATTGAACAGTATCGCCGCTACGCGACGGAATATCCGCGCCCCCTGGCCAACAACCTTGAAGCGCAATTTAAATTAACCGAATTGTATAAAGCCTCGGGCGAGCGCGATAAACGTCTCTACTGGCTGCAAAATATTATTAACACGCACCAGCGCGCTGGCGCCGCTAAAACGGATCGCTCTACTTATCTGGCAGCGAGCGCTCAAGCGGAATTGGCACAGCCCGCCTACGATGAATTTACTCGCATCCCACTGACGCTGCCGTTAAAAAATAGTTTGCAGCGCAAACGTGCTGCATTGGAAAAAGCACTTAAAGCGCAAGAGCAAATATTGAGTTACGGAGTGGCTGAATTTACCACTGAGGCGAGTTTTAAAATTGGCGAGATTTACGCGCAACTCAGTCGCGATTTAATGGCCTCGCAGCGCCCCAAAGAATTGGATGAACTGGCGCTGGAGCAGTATGAAATTTTGCTGGAGGAGCAAGCCTATCCCTTTGAAGAAAAGGCGATTGAAATCCATCAGGCCAATATTCAGCGCAGTTGGAAAGGCACTTACGATGCGGGGGTAAAACGCAGTTTTGACGCACTCGCCAAACTTTTGCCGGCGCGCTACAACAAACCGGAAACGCGTGTGGAGGTGAGCAATGACATTCACTAAGCGCGCAACATGGGTCTGGTTAATAGCGGCGCTCAGTGTATTGTCCGCCTGCTCCAGCAACGCGCCAAAAAAAGCGACGGGTAAAAAAACTCCCGCAGCAGAAGCAACTCTGGCCGCACCGGGGGCGAGTATTTTGCCGGCCGGCCCGGCAACGCCTAACCCTTATCTGCAAAATAGGCCGGCGGTCAGCCGTGAACTCAACCAACAGTTTGCCGATGCCACGCGCGCTATGCGCAATAAACAATGGGGGCAGGCAGAAAATTTGTTGCAGCAAATTATTCAGGCCGATCCCAAATTGTCGGGTGCGCATTTGAATTTGGGTTTGGTTTATCGCGCTCAACAGGAAAATAAACGTGCAGAGCAAGCGTTTAACAATGCGCTCAACGCCAATCATACAAATTTGGATGCCTACAACCAGCTCGCCATTTTGCAGCGCGAGGCAGGTAATTTTGCGGCGGCAGAAAACAATTACAAAAAAGCCCTGAGTGTTTGGCCCTATCATCCCGACAGCCACAAAAATATTGCGATTCTCTACGATTTGTATTTAGGCAAAAGCGCCGAGGCCTTGCCGCATTTTGAAGCCTATTTGGCGCTGACGGGCGGCGAGGATAAACAGGCAAAAAGTTGGATTGCTGATTTGCAGCGCCGCTTGGGAATTGCCGCCAAGCCCAAAGCAACAGAGGCAGCGCCAGCGGCTGCTGAGGGGGATTCGAATGAATAAATTATGGTGTTTGATAGCGCTGTGCGCTTCGCTTGCCAGCGTTGCACAAGAGGATGAAGTGCAAAACCAAACCGTTCAAAACGAAGCTCCGTCGGCAACAGAAATAACAGGCGGTGCAACAGAAACAAAAAAAAGTGCAGCGCCGAATCAGCCTGCGCGCGGCGAAGCCAATATCAATTTGCGCACGACTGTGACCGGCAATCAGGAGCAGCCGCGGGTTATGTATATTTTGCCCTGGCAATCCCCGCTCAGCCCTGAGCTGGATATGGAAATGTTGGGCAGTGAAGCCGATGCTGTTTTCGGTCATGTAGAGCGCGATGAATTAACCCGCCAGCTGGAAGCAGCGGGCGAGTTGGATACGACAGATTAATTTTTTTAAACATTCTCTTTGGGTGAGGTTGATAGCGTTATGGATACTTTGATTCGTTTTTTTCAGGATGGCGGCGCATTTATGTACCCCATTGCCATTGTATTGGCGGCGGGTTTGGCAATTGCTATTGAGCGCTGGATTGTATTGTCCACCGCCAAGTCGGCCAATCGTCAGGCATTTGAGCGCATTCTGCCCATGCTGCAGAAAAAGGATTACAACGGGGTAGTGAATTTGGGTAAATCCAGCAGCGCACCTATCGCACGGATTATTGCATCGGGCATTGCGCGTATGGCGCAATCCCCACGCCGCGATGACATTGAATTGGCGATGGAAGAGGGGGTGATGGAAGCTATGCCGCGCCTGGAAAAGCGCACACCTTATTTGGCGACTCTCGCCAATATCGCCACCCTGCTTGGGTTGCTCGGCACTATTATCGGCCTGATTCAGGCGTTTACTGCCGTGGCCAGCGCTGACCCGGCGGAAAAAGCCGCGCTCTTGTCATCATCAATTGCGGTGGCGATGAACACTACCGCGTTTGGTTTGGTCGCGGCGATTCCGCTGCTGTTAATTCACTCCATGATTCAAAGTAAAACCACCGAAATTATCGACAGCCTGGAAATGGCCGGCGTGAAATGTTTAAACATCATTGCCCAGAGTAGCGAAGTGGTTGTTCGCAACCGCGCGCCGGAAGCTGCTGCCAAACCGCAGTCAAGCGCTCAATAAAACAGCTGCCCGTTGCAGTTATTACGCAATTTGCAGTGGTCGTTATTGGGGAACTTTTTATGCGTATAAAACGCCGTTACAAAGAAGATCCGGATCTCGATATCACCTCCTTTATGAACTTGATGATCATATTGGTGCCGGTGTTATTGATGAGCATGGTGTTGGCACGCACCACCGTGCTGGATCTCAAATTGCCTGATATGGCGGATTCAAGCACACCGCCTACCGAGGAGCCGCCACAGCAGTTGGAGTTGATTATCCGCGCCGATAAATTTGAAGTGAATTATCCGGCGGGCATCAAATTAAAGTGGGTTGAAAAAACCGCTGATGGCCAATACGACTTTGCGCTGCTGGCAACTGTGTTGCAGGAAACCAAACGTTTATTGGAAGACAAAGGCATACAGAAAAAAGATATTTATATTCTTTCGGAAAAAGACACCGACTACCAAACGCTGGTTACCACTATGGATACCGCGCGCTCCTTTAAGGCCGTGGTTGCGGCGAGTGTTGTCGATGCAGAATTGTTTCCCGAAATTTCGCTGGGCGATGCCCCCGCGCCCGGTGCTTCAACCGGCGCTGTGCAAAACGGAGGTGCGCAATGAAACAATCGCTGCGCGCCAAGCGCATGGCTAAACACCATCGCCGTTTAAAACAAGGCTCCAAATTAAATCTGGTTTCACTCATGGATATTTTTACCATTTTGGTATTTTTCCTGTTGGTGAATTCGGGTGATGTAGAAGTACTGCAAACGGATAAAAGCATTAAATTGCCCGCATCAGTGTCGGATCAGGTGCCGGAAAATAATTTGCTGGTATTGGTTACCGCAACCCAGGTAGTTGTCGCTGGGCAAGCGGTAGGTTCCGTGCAGGAATTGCTCGCGGCGCAAGGCGATCAATTTGAGCCATTGGCCAAAGAGTTGAAATATCACGCACAAAAAGCGGGCCCGCTTGCCGAAAAAGATCAGCTCACCGGGCGCCCGGTAACGGTTATGGCCGATCAGAAGGTGCCCTACCAATTGCTGAAAAAAATCATGGCAACCTGTGCGGCGGCTGAGTATCGCGATATCTCATTGGCGGTGACCAAAAAAGAATTGCCTGCACAGAACGGGGAGGGGTGAGATGACCGGCACCCTGTTAAATACCCAGTTGCCCTGGAGCGCGTCCGCGCAAGACGATCAGCGGTTTACCAAAATTTTGTCTGCCAGTTTGGTGGTGTTGCTGCTGCTGAGTATTGGCGTCACCCTCATCAAGGTTCCTGAAATCAGCCGTGCGGAAAAAGAAAAACTGCCGCCACAGTTGGCGCGAGTTGTTTTGGAAAAGAAAGAGTTGCCGCCCCCTAAACCGGTAGAACCGCCCAAGGTGGAGGAAAAAAAGCCTGAACCAAAACCGGAGGAGAAAAAACCAGAGCCAGTAGTAAAACCGCCGGAGCCGGTGAAAAAACCGGTGGTGGCGCCCCCCAAGGAAAAGCTGGAAAAAGCCCGCGAGCAGGCCGCCAACTCGGGGGTTATGCAGTTTAAAGACGACCTGGCCGAAATGCGCGACATGATGCAGACCTCGGCAGTGGAAACGGCGGCGACTACCGTCACCAATAGCACTGGCGAAGCCGCGCAGGTGGATCGCGCTATGATTACCAGTGGCGCCAAAACCGCAAGTGGTGGCATCAATACCGCCGCACTAAGCCGCGACACTGGCGGTGTGGCGCTTTCGGGCCGTGAAACCACCAAGGTAAAAAGTGGTTTGGCTGAGGCGGGGAATAAGTCCGCCCAAGCCGCTCCCGGCAACAGCGATGGTGCCGGTGGCTCAGCGCGCAGCGAGGAAGAAATCCGCAAGATTATGGAGCAGCACAAAGGTGCCATCTATTCCATCTACAACCGCGCCTTGCGGCAGAATGCGGCGCTGGAAGGCAAGATGGTAGTAAAAATAGTGATCGACCCCAGCGGGAAAATTGTCGAGGCGTCATTGGTGTCGAGCGAATTGGGCGATAGCGATTTGGAAGCGAAAATCCTGCAGCGCATTCGTTTAATCAGCTTCCCGGCCTCCAGGGTGGCGCGCACTACCATCAATCAAACCTTTGATTTTTTACCGCAATAGTTCGTCTTTAGTTAGCGACTTACCCCGGCTTGCCGGGGTTTTTCTTTTTACGGCCAGCTACTGGTAGTCGCGGTTGTTGATGTGATTATTAAAATGATTGAAACCGGTTACATTTTTATTCATAATGCACCCCGCTAAGGCCCGTTTATTCATGTTTTTTATCGGTAACCGATTAAGCTGGTAAGCATTTTTGCTTGCTCCTTGGGTAAAGTTGCCGGTAACTGTGAGTGATTAATGGTTAAGCCGTAGCCCGCTGTTGTGTTTTTTTACCCCGGTTCTCCGGGGTTTTTTCTTTATCAGCGGTTAGCTTTTTTATCGGTGTTCCTGGTGCTTTGTCTGGTTGTTGTTAAAAGTGCCGCGTAAAATTCATCATCAATCCGCCATAATCCCCAAGGTTCATAACTCACTGCAACCGCACTGGCGGTAAATGGAACATTTATGTCACAAGCATTGCATGCGGCGGCCAGTCGCCTTGAAAACTGGATCAAACAGGACGCCCTGCCACTCTGGTTAGCGCGCGGGTTAGTGCCTGAAACCGGCGCTAATTATGAGCGCCTGACCCCGGCCGGTGTGCCGGATCTGGAGTCCAGTACCCGCGTTCGGGTACAGGCTCGCCAAGCCTTCTTTTTTGCCGCTGCCTACCAGCGCGGTTGGTGTCCCGAGGGTAAGTCGGTCGCCAAAAAGTTGCTGGCATTTGTACAGCAACATGCTGCCCACCCCACTGCAGCTGCGGGTTATACCCATCTGCTCGACAAAAACTTCAGGGTGGTGGACACCAAACAAGACCTCTACGACCACGCGTTTTTCCTGCTTGCCAATGCCTGGTGTTATCGCGCGTTTAAGGAGGATGCCTACCTGCAGGAAGCGGATAAATTAATCGCGCATTTGGATGCCGCTTTTGGCTCTGCAGTCGGCGGTTGGATTGAAGGTGATTACGCCTACGCCTGTCGCCGGCAAAACCCCCACATGCATTTATTTGAGGCTTTCCTCGCGCTGTTTGATGCTACCGGCGATGCAAAATACCTGGCGCGGGTAGGTGAATTATTTGCGCTATTCCAAAGCCACTTTTTTGATGCGGAAAAAGGTGTGCTGTTTGAATTTTTTGATGACCATTGGACGCGTCTGCCCAATGCCAAAGGCGATACGGTTGAGCCGGGCCACATGATGGAGTGGGTCTGGCTATTGGACTGGTATCACCGCCGCAGCGGCCGCCCGGTAGCTCAATACACCAGCACACTCTACGCGCGCGGTTTGGAAATCGGTATGGATAAATCCGGCTTGTTATTTGATGCGGTGAGTTACACCGGTGAAGTGATTGATCGCAATAAACGCTGCTGGGGCATCACTGAATTAATTAAAGCCAGCCTGGTGCAAATTCGCGCTGGCAATCCGCAGGCCGAAGCTATTGCCATTAAAGGCGTGGATGATCTGTTCACATATTACCTGTGCGCCGCAACGCCCGGCTCCTACGTAGACCAACGCGGCGCGCAGGATGAAATAGTGGTTGATGTTGCACCGGCAAGCACGCTTTATCACTTGATTGTCGCTGCTATGGAATTGCTGGATCACTTTGAATTAATCAAAACCTAATTTTATTCATGTGTAGTGCCGCTAAAAAAACGGACAGCGAGGTTATCGCTGCCCGTTTTTTTGCACAAATATTGGGCGCGGAAAATAAATATAACCCGCAGTGGTTATACGAAACTTAATGGTTATAACAAGAGATTAGATTTTTTTTTGCTATAGGCGCATTTTTCATTAATGAGCTGCACTTTGGGTCTAGGCTGAATTAAAGGGCGGTAGGGTCGTGCGATAAGCGGATCCTGCAATAAGAAAGTCCTGCAATAAGAGAGACCTGCTATGAAAAGTCATCGCCTCACTTCCGGATTAGCCATCGCGTTAACCATTTTGTTCACTTTGAGCGCAGTACCTGCACTTGCGGTGGAAGTGAAAGAAAAAACCTGTGACGCCATCCAAAAAGCGATTTATCAATTGCCGCCAGAAGGTGGTGAGGTGAGCCTGTTACCCGGCACATACAGCTGCAGCGCTCCCATCATTATGGATCGGCATAACGTAACCCTGCGCGGTACCGGGCCTGCAACTTTATTGCGGCTTGCCGATAAAGCTAACGCACCGGTGATTATTATGGGTATGGCCGAGGGCATTCCCAGTCGCACCACCCGCTATATAAAAGTGCGTGATTTGATGATTGACGGCAACCGCGCCAACCAGCTCTCGGAATGTATGGGTGGGCCTTGCAGCATGGAATTTCCATTGCGCAATAACGGCATTAGCATTCGCCGCTGTGAGGACTGTGCGGTGCAATCGGTCACAGTGTTTGGCGCTATGTCCGGTGGCTTGGTCACTGAATTGGGCTGCCGCCGGTTAAATATCCGCGACTACACGTCATTTGATAATGAATTTGATGGCCTCGCCGGTTATGAAACCGAGGACAGCACGTTTACCGGCATTCATTTGTACGGTAACAAAGCGGCCGGTATTTCCACCGACATTAAATTTAATAACAACAAATTTTACGATGTGACCATCAGCAACAACGGCACAGTAGGAATTTTTATGCGCGATTCGTTGGATAACGCATTTACCAATATGCATATTCGCGACAATATCCAACACGGTGTTTTTCTTGCGCAAGTCAATACCGATGCCGCTACAGGCGCGACAGGAAATACCTTTACTTCCGTTGTTATTTCACAGTCCGGCGGTGTGGGTTTCTTGGCCAACGATGCCAGCTGCGTTAACAACATGCTGGTGGGCGCACAGTTTGTAAATAACCGCCACGGCTGTATTGGCGAGGCAGCATCGGGACTGGTGGAAAATATAGGTGCTATTTGTCGCTAAGCGTTATTCAAGGCGCTTGCTATTAAGCAATTAAACGGTGTTCGGAAAATAAAAAACGCGTTGCGGGAATTCCGTAACGCGTTTTTTATTTTTGCTGATTTTTTTTCGGTGATTTGTTTTTAGCGATTATTTAGCGCAGGGTTTTATTTTTTACTCGGCGCAGGCCCGGTGCTTTTGCGAATAATAAATTCTGTGGGCAGTACACATTCGCGTTGGCTGAGGGGTTCGCCCTCTATCACTTTTAGCAGCATATCCATTGCCATTTTGCCCATTTCTTCGGCGGGTTGGGAAATGGTGGTGAGGCTTGGGTCTGAGTATTTGGCGTAGGCGATATCGTCAAAGCCGGTGACCGACATATCTTCCGGAATGCGAATGCCCTGGTTTTTTAAAGTCTGCATGGCACCTATCGCCATTTCGTCGTTCATGGAGAAAATCGCGGTGGGGCGCACTTTCATATTGCAGAACTGGAAGGCGGCATTCAGGCCAGACCACATGGTGAAGTCGCCCTCGGCAATTAAATCTTTTTCAAAGGGAATACCGGCTTCGGCCAGCGCTTCTTTGTAACCCTCCAGGCGGTCGATGGCGTGTGGGTTGTCCTTCAGGCCGGAGATGACACCAATGCGCTTGTGACCCAGTGAAATCAAATAATTCACCATGGTTTTGGCGGCGGCGCGGTTGTCGATACGAATTGCCGGGCCGGTGGTGTATTCGCAGCCGCAGGCGTTGACGCAGGGAATATCGGGCGGAATGTTGTTCTGGCTTTTTTCCGAGCTGGGGCGCAGCTGCACTATGCCGTCGGCCAGGCGGGTTTCCACGCGGCGAATGTATTCCATTTCACGCTCGGGGGTGCCGCGGGTATCGCCCAGCAGCACGGCGTAGCCTTTTTGCTGGGCGCGGTCTTCCAGGGCGCGAATAAACAGCGAATAAAAGGGGTTGGCTATATCGGGCACCAATACCACCACCGCGTAGGCGCGCGCCGAGCGAAAGTTGCGCGCCAGCATATTGGGGCGATAGCCCACTTGGGCGATGGCTTTATGCACCTTGTCCAGACTGTCATCGGATACTTTTTCAGGGTTGCTCAGGGCGCGTGAAACAGTGGCAACGGAAACGCCAGCCAAGCGGGCGACATCGCGAATATTGGACATAGAAAACGACCTTAAAGAGCCGGAAATGGGCGGATGGCGGTAGATGCATCCAGAAAATGACTTATTTGACTGAAAATTTACTACAGCTCCTCACAAGAGACTAGAAAAATAAAATGTAAACGGTTACATTAGCTTGTCGCCAGGGTGCTTATAGTCTTATGTGCTATTTGTTTCCTGCCGATGCATCCTGGGGGCGGTGATGCCCGGTCGCCGCCTTCGGGTTATGCCGTTTTGTATAAATACAAACAGTAAAAACAAGCAGTAAATACAAATAGTCATCCACATAATAAATCCGGATTTTGTTAATGAATCTTCCCCTGTTGGATATAGCGATCATCCTCGCCTACGTGGCTGCGACATTGTTGGTAGGTTTTTGGATTTCCAGTCGCGCCTCCAAAGACATAAAAAGTTATTTCCTCGGCGGCAATAAATTGTCCTGGTGGCAATTGGGTTTATCCAACGCCTCCGGCATGTTCGATATTTCCGGCACTATGTGGCTGGTGTATTTGTTATTTGTTTATGGACTGACCAGTGTATTTATTCCCTGGCTCTGGCCGGTGTTCAACCAAATATTTTTAATGGTTTTTCTCTCCGCCTGGTTGCGTCGCTCGGGAGTGATGACCGGTGCTGAGTGGATTACGTTTCGCTTTGGCGAGGGCAAGGGCGCGCGCCTGTCGCATTTAATTGTGGTGCTGTTTGCACTGGTCAATGTGATCGGTTTTATCGCCTACGGCTTTATCGGCATTGGTAAATTCGCCGCGGTATTTATGCCCTGGCAGCTGGCTGAAGATCCGCACCTGAACGATGTTTGTTATGGTCTGATTATCACCGCGATTACCACTGTGTATGTAGTAAAAGGCGGCATGTTCAGTGTGGTGTTCACCGAGGTGCTGCAATTTATCATTATGACGATTGCCTGTATTGCGGTGGGCATTATTGCCATGCAGCGGGTGTCCCCGGAGATGTTAAACGCGGCCATTCCGGAAGGCTGGACCAGCATTTTCTTCAGCTGGGAATTGCAGGTGGATTGGTCAGCAAAACTCGCGGCGGCACAGCAAAAAATTGATGCCGATGGTTACGAGTTGTTTGCCATCTTTTTTATGCTGATGTTGTTTAAGGGCATGTTGCAAAGCATGGCTGGCCCGCAACCCACTTATGATATGCAGCGCGTGCTCTCCGCCAAAACTCCCAAAGAAGCGGCCAAAATGAGTGGTGTGGTGACGGTAGTGCTGATGTTCCCACGCTATATGCTCATCACCGGTTTAACCGTATTGGCGCTCGGTTTGTTTATGGACGACTTAAATGCAATGGGCGACAAGCTGGATTTTGAACAAATCCTGCCCATGGTATTGGCGGGCGATATTTTGCCGAGTGGATTGCTGGGTTTATTGATTGCCGGTTTGCTCGCCGCCTTTATGTCCACTTTTGCGGCCACGGTAAATGCCGCTCCTGCCTATGTAGTTAACGATTTATACAAGCGCTACATCAACGCCGATGCCGCGCCCAAAACCTACGTAAAAATGAGTTATCTCATTTCTGTTTTATTTGTGATTTTGGGTGTGGCGATTGGCTTTTTTATTCCCAGCCTGAATCAGGTTATCCAGTGGTTGGTGAGTGCACTTTACGGCGGCTACACCGCATCCAATGTGCTGAAGTGGTATTGGTGGCGGTTTAATGGCTACGGTTATTTCTGGGGCATGGTCACCGGTTTTGCTATCGCGTTCCCGCTGATATTTACCGACATAGCACCAATTCATGCCTTCCCCTTTATGTTTGTTGCCTGTATCGCCGCCTGTGTAATTGGCTCGCTGTTGACTGCACCGGACGATATGGAAGTGCTGAAAAAGTTTTACACCAAAGTGCGCCCCTGGGGTTTTTGGGCACCGGTATTGGCCGAAGCGCAAAAGGACTACCCGCAGGTACAAGCCAACAACAATTTTGCGCGCGATGCCGTCAATGTGGTGGTCGGTATTGTGTGGCAAACCGCACTGGTGGCAGCGCCAATTTTTATGGTGATCAAACACTGGCCGGAATTTATTGTCGCCATGCTCGTTGCTGCGGTAACCAGTATTGTTCTCTGGTTTAACTGGTACAAAAAATTGGAGGACTACCCGGCAGATACCCCGGCCGCGGTATTGCAGGGTAGCAACGACGAGGCACTGATCGCAAAGCGTTAATGCGCGAGTAATTTTTTTTGCGCGTTTGCTGACGGCGGCGCGCAAAAAATTTTAGCGCGCAATGTAATCGATTACGTTTTTTTATGGCCAATATCTTCATGGGTATTGGCAAAAAGCAAACATCACTCACCGGAGTATTCATTGCATGAGTAGTTTTACTGAAAGAGCCAAAGCGCTGTTGCAGGAGCATGAAGCGCTTGTTAGCAAAAAAAATAAACCTGCCGCCAAAGGCAACGGCATTTACACCACCTATGAGCACCCGATTCTCACCGCTGAACACGCTCCAATTTTTTGGCGCTACGATTTAAATGAAAAAACCAACCCGCATTTGATGGAGCGCCAGGGCATTAACGCCGCGTTCAACTCCGGTGCCATGTATTGGAATGGCAAATATATTTTGGCGGTGCGTGTGGAAGGTGTGGATCGCAAATCTTTTTTTGCGATTGCGGAAAGCCCGAACGGTATCGACAACTTTCGCTTTTGGGATTACCCCATCACCATGCCGGAAACAGATCGCCCGGATACCAATGTGTATGACATGCGTTTGACCAATCACGAAGATGGTTACATCTACGGTTTATTTTGTACCGAGCGCAAAGATTTAAATCACCCCAACGACACTTCGGCGGCAGAAGCCCAGTGTGGTATTGCACGCACTAAAGATTTAATCAACTGGGAGCGCTTGCCGGATTTAGTGACCTATTCAGGCCAGCAGCGCAACGTGGTGTTGCACCCGGAATTTATCGACGGCAAATACGGTTTGTTCACGCGCCCGCAAGATGGTTTTATCAGTGTGGGCGCCGGTGGTGGTATAGGTTGGGGTCTGGTGGATGACATGACTCGCGCTGAAGTGAAATCCGAAGTGATTGTGGACGGCAAGGTCTATCACACCATCAAAGAAGTAAAAAATGGCCAGGGCCCCGCGCCGATAAAAACAGCGGAAGGTTGGCTGAATCTGGCCCACGGTGTACGCAATACCGCCGCCGGTTTACGCTATGTGCTTTATATGTTCATGACCGAATTGGAGCGCCCCTGGGTAGTAACCCATCGCCCGGCCGGGCATTTTATTGCACCGCACGGTGCTGAGCGCGTGGGCGATGTATCCAACGTAGCGTTTTCCAATGGTTGGATTGTGAATGAAAAAAATGAAGTGTTTATTTATTACGCTTCATCCGACACGCGCATGCATGTGGCTACATCGACGGTGGAAAAACTTATCGATTATTGCAAAAACACGCCGGAAGATGGCCTGCGTTCAGCGGCATCGGTCGCGGTGCGCAATCAATTAATCAGCGCTAATTTGCAAGTGATGAAGGAACTGATTTAAACCATGAACGCCGCCATGCTTCCTTTATCTGCACAGATTTTACAGCAGGAATTTCGCACAGAATTAGTGGCGATTGCCGATTGGTGGGCAGCGCACACCCTTGATCAGGATCAGGGTGGTTTTTACGGTGAAGTGGGTGCAGACAACCAGCCTGTGCCCAAGGCCACCAAAGGCATTATTCTGAACGCGCGCATTTTGTGGTTTTTTAGCGAAACCGCGCAGCAGCTTGATAACCCTGTGTATCGCCAGTGCGCCACGCGCGCTTACGATTATTTGTGTGAACATTTTTTTGATAAAAAGCACGGCGGTGTTTATTGGGAATTGGACGCGGCAGGGCAGCCCATCAACACCAAAAAACAAGTCTATGCACAAGCCTTTACTATTTATGCACTCTGCGCTTATTTCCAGTTGACTGCTGATGCACAGGCAATCGCGCGCGCGCTGGAATGTTTTAATCTGGTGGAGCAGTTTGCCATCGACCGCGAGAATCAAGGTTACCTGGAGGCCTTTACGCGCGAGTGGGGGTTGATTGAGGATTTGCGCCTGAGCGAAAAAGATTTGAATTACCCCAAATCACAAAATACCCATCTGCATATTTTGGAAGCCTATACCACCCTGTATCAGGCGCACCCAAGTGCAGAAATTCGCGCGGCATTAAAATACAACATCGATATGTTTGATAAATACATGATCGATAAAAATACCTACCACCTGCGCATGTTTATGGATTTGCAGTGGCGGGATTTTTCACCGGGTTATACCTATGGCCACGACATAGAAGCGAGTTGGTTAATTGCCAAAGCACTGGAATCCTTGGGTGATACGGATTACACCCAGCGGCTCACACCCACCTTGATCAATATCGCGGAAGTCACCTTGCAAGAAGGGATTGGCGAGCAGGGGCAGGTGTTGGACTCTTACGATTTTGCAACGGCCAGTGTTAATCGCGAAGCCGTGTGGTGGGTGCAGGCCGAAGCGCTGGTGGGTTTTCTCTATGCGTTTAGCGTGACCGGCGAGAAAAAATATTTTTCAGCCGCAGAAGCAGTGTGGGCGTTTACCAAAAAATACCAAATTGATCGTGAGGGCGGCGAGTGGTTATGGTTATCGCGCTTGGACGATAATTCCCAGTCACATTACAAAGTCGGCTTTTGGAAATGCCCCTACCACAATGGTCGGGCGATGATGGAAGCGCTCCAGTATTTACACGCCGATTAACCCGGCATTGCCTTATAAAATAAATATCCGGAATAGCGAATGAAAAAAATAATATGTCTGCTCGCCGCCTGTTGTGCACTGGTGTTAACTGCGTGCAACCAAAAACCATCTGCGCCTGCAAATTCATCGTCACCAATAGCAGTCAGTGCCGCTGGCGCGCAGCAACATGCGCAGCAGGATTTTGTCCGTGTGAAGGGTGGCCAGTTTGAGCGCCGGGGCAAGCCCTATGTCATCACCGGGGTAAATATGTGGTATGCCGCTTATTTGGGCGCGCCCAATCAGGTGGGTGATCGCGAGCGTCTTGTTAAAGAATTGGATCATCTTCAATCCATCGGCGTGAACAATTTGCGCGTATTAGCCGTTTCCGAAAAAAGCGAAATTAATTCGGCGGTTAAACCTGCAGTGACTAACGGCTTTGGCAATTACGACGAAGAACTTTTGCAGGGGCTGGATTATTTGTTAGTAGAACTGGCCAAACGCGACATGACGGTGGTGCTCTACTTTAATAATTTTTGGCAGTGGTCGGGCGGTATGACCCAATACATGAGCTGGATTGATGGCGAGCCAGTGCAAGACCCGAACGTGACCCAGGAATGGGAAAAATTTATGGCCAAAGCGGCGAGTTTTTATCGCAGCGAAAAAGCCCAGCAGGAATATCGCAACACCCTGCAAAAAATTATCACCCGCGTGAACACTCTCAATGGCAAAGCCTATGTGAATGACGCCACCATTATGTCCTGGCAATTGGCCAACGAGCCGCGCCCCGGTAATTCACAAACCACAGCGGAACAGAAAAAGATTTATGTCGATTGGGTACACGCCAGCGCGGCTTACATTAAAAGCCTGGATGCCCATCACTTAGTGAGCAGTGGCAGCGAAGGCGAAATGGGATCGGTGAATGATATGCAGGTTTTTATCGATGCCCACGCCTCGCCAGACATTGATTACCTCACCTATCACATGTGGATTCGCAATTGGAGTTGGTTTGATAAAACCAAACCGGCGGAAACCTGGCCATCGGCCTGGCAAAAAGCGCAGCAATATATGTTGGCGCATATCGATGTCGCCAAACAATTAAATAAACCGCTGGTGCTGGAAGAGTTTGGTCTGGATCGCGATATGGGTTCCTATGCGATAAATTCCACCACTGAATATCGCGATCGTTATTTTCGCGGTGTATTTGAATTGCTGCTCACCAGCTTAAAACAGGATGAGCCCAGCGCAGGCTATAACATCTGGGCCTGGAACGGTTACGCTCGCACCACGCGCGCTAATTATTGGTGGCAGGAGGGCGATGATTTTATGGGCGACCCGCCGCAGGAAGAGCAGGGCATGTATGGTGTGTTTGATACCGATACTTCCACCATTACGATCATGCAAGAATTTAATCGGCGTTTTCAGACACACTAATAAATGCAAAGCGCTGTTAAAAACTGCAATACAGATTGCAGTTTTTTTTAGCGTTGAATTAAATTATAAGATTATTAATACAAGAAGCTATTCGACGATTTCTCCACGACAAAAAAGGTCAACACCATGATAAAAAAATTAATGATAAATGCGGGTCTATTTGCAATCGCACTGGCTGCCAGCATGGGCGTCAGCGCGCAAAAATTTGAGCAGCTTGCCAAAACGCCGCAGCTCGGGTGGAACAGTTGGAACACCTTTGCCTGCGATGTGAATGAAAAAATGATTCGCGAAATGGCCGATGCCATGGAGGCATCCGGCATGAAAGATGCGGGTTATGAATACATCAATATCGATGATTGCTGGCACGGCGAGCGCGATAAAAATGGTTTTATCCAAGTCGATAAAAAACATTTCCCTTCTGGCATGAAAGCGCTCGCGGATTACGTGCACAGCAAGGGTTTGAAACTGGGTATTTATTCTGACGCGGGCAATACTACCTGTGCCGGTCGCCCGGGTAGCCGCGGTCATGAATATCAGGACGCCATCACCTACGCGAGCTGGGGCATCGATTATGTGAAATACGATTGGTGCGATACCAAAGATATAAACCCCAAATCCGCCTACGCCACCATGCGCGACGCCATCCACAAAGCCGGTCGCCCGATGCTGTTCAGTATTTGCGAGTGGGGCGATAACAAACCCTGGGAATGGGCGCAGGACGTGGGCCACTCATGGCGCACCACAGGCGACATTTATCCTTGCTGGAATTGCGAGCACAACCACGGTTCCTGGTCGTCCTGGGGCGTATTGCCGATTCTGGATAAACAAGTTGGCTTGCGTAAATACGCCGGCCCCGGTCACTGGAATGACATGGACATGATGGAAGTGGGCAACGGCATGAGCGAAGACGAAGACCGCGCGCACTTTTCGCTCTGGGCGATCATGGCATCGCCGTTAATTGCCGGCAATGATTTGCGCAACATGAGCGAGACCACCAAAAAAATCCTCACCAACAAAGACATGCTCGCCATCAATCAGGACAAACTCGGCATTCAGGCCATGAAATGGATTGATGAAGGCGACATGGAAATTTTTGTAAAACCCTTGGACAAAGGTGATTACGCGGTACTGTTTTTAAACCGCGCGGATACCAGCGTAAATTACAGTCTGGATTGGAATTTCCATTACATGAAAGACGATATTTTTAAACACGAGATTTTCTTCGATAAGAAAAAATTCAACTGGCGCGATATCTGGAACGGCGGCAAGGGCACCACAGCGGAAAAACTAAACCTCACTATGGCCGCCCACAGCGTAGTGGTGTTGCGTTTAACACCACAGTAAAAATAATTATGGCAACCAGAGCCTGCTGGAGCAGGCTCTGGTAATATCCGGGAAGCTGTATTCATTGGGGATATGGCGCATCACCCTCAAAGTGACAAGATAAAACTTCTTAAATAATCACTAACGGCAAGGAGCTAAAAATGAAAAAATTCACCATGGCATTGTCCTTGGTTTTGGCGGGCTGTTCTTCTACGCCAACTACACAAAAAATTCCGCATTATCACCCCACACCTTCAATTACCCAGTCTGCTGAAGGGCCCACTTATTGGTTGAGCGATGTCATGGTGCCACCCGATTATCCAAGGGCTGCCCTGATGCGTGGTATTGAAGGTTGCGCCAAAATTGGCTTTACGATTACTCCCGATGGGACAACCGCCGATCCATTTGTAATGCAGTCTTTTCCTGAAGGGGCATTCGATGAAACCTCAATTCAAACTGCCCTGAAATTGACCTACAAACCCGCGGAAACTAATACCAACAGAATTGCTGTCATCGGTTCTAATATTTTTACCTATGGCCAAAGCAACCGCTCTTTTGAATCGCTGTCCGCACCATGTAGATAACAGTTGTTTTTGGATACACAACAAAATACAAAGCCGGCATTTGCCGGCTTTGTTGCATTTTGACTGGCGCAAAAACCTGTATATAGTGCTGCCTTGCCTTATCTGCAGGGAGAACTCAGGTGCAGTTGTTTGCGTACAACCTAATCGGCAAGCCCGATGAATGTTTAATTTGGGTTGGTGTGTTGAGTGTTTACCCGCCGCCTAACGTCTGTTTTGAAATTGCCGGTCAGCCGGTGGCTGCACAATTGTTAGCGCCGGGTTTTTTACCGCTGGGCGATGAGGTTTGTGATGCGCGCGGCAAGGCCATTAATTACAGTGGAGTTTTTCAGCTGGACTGGCCGACCACCAGCGAGCGTTTTACCCTCAAGGTTAGCGCTAATGCCTGCGTCACTACACTCACCAGCCGCCGGCCGCCGCTGCAATTACCGGCTAAAACCTGCGCCAGTTTTAACCTGCTGCTCTCCTCTTGTTATTACCAACCTAATGATAAAAGTCGCGCGCTGGCGGATATTATCAAGCAGATCAAACCCGCGCCGGATTTCACCCTGCTTGCGGGTGATCAGGTCTATTTGGATTTGCCTTCGCAGCAGGATTTGCCCTGCGATAAACAAGCACTCGCCAAAACTCTCGGCAAAAAATATCAACGTAACTGGTTTTCCAACAATCTGCAGCAGCCTGGCCTTGCTGATATTTTGCGGCACGGGCCGGTGCTCTGTGTGCCGGATGATCACGAATTCTGGAATAACTTTCCGCTGTTTCAAGCGCAATTGGACAATACCCACTGCGAGCAGGATCGTGCGAATTGGGCTGAACTCGCCAATCGTTTGTATGAGCGCTACCAGCGTTCGCCCGCGCAAGCCGCAGGATTTTTCCGCATGGATATTGCCCCCTTAAGCATGTTGTTTTTGGATGGCCGCACCCAGCGCGATGCTGAGGGGCTGCACATGTTTAACCCTGCAACTCACGCCGCGATTGTGCAGTGGAAACAGGATTTGCTCGCGCGCAAACAACAAGGTTTACCCGCAGTGGGTTTATTAAGTTCCGGCCAGGCATTGCTTATCGAAACCCCCGGCCCCTGGGCGCGCAAAATCGCCGATATGGAAATGCCCAATTACGCCGACTTTGCGCTGCTCACCCAGGCGCTTGCCGAATTATTTGCCGCTGAAATTCCGGTGCTCTATATCACCGGCGATGTGCACTGGGGGCGCATAGTAGAAGGTAAAAATGCGCGCGGAAAAACCCTGTTTTATGAAGTGATTGCCTCGCCCTCGCGTTTGATTGATACCAACTGTGTGGACGAATACAAAATTGCTCGCAATAACTGGCGCAGCATGTTTGGTCAGGGCGAGGATTTCCCCCTCCACCCCACAGCGGCGGAAGTGGATTGTTTAAAGTTCGCCAATTTGCGTTTGAGTATTAAACATCGCCAGCGCGGTGATCATGTCGCGCTGCTGCGTTTTCACGGCACACCGGCTGGCCTTGAATTTAGCGTGGATTATGTTTGCACCGACGCCAATGAAACATTGCGGCGCGCCTACAGCAAAAGTTGCGGCCCATTTAAAGTAAACAGCTTATAAAAAATTCGAACAAATTGAGGAAAGGAAAATGATCAAACAAACACTGGCCACGCAAACTATGTTACCGGCGGATGTGCACCCGCTGCCGCGCAATCCCGCGGAAAGTAACGAACAATGGCTGCCGCGCGCCTATCAGGATCTGGTATTGGGCGATGGCAGCCAGTGGAGCCTGGTGGTGCTCGCCGGCGGTAAGGACGTCGCCTCGTTTCGTCTGCGCGTGGCCCAATCCCATCTGCGTGGCGATATGCTGCCGTCCTACTGGTCTGACTGTGCGCTGCTGAATGTGAATCAGGGCGATTTTTCCACTGCGAGTTTTTTTAATTTGCCGCTGTTCCAGCCCGCCCATGCCAGCTACGCGCCCACGCGCAACGGCCTGATTGAATTGCCACTGGCACAATTGCCCAGCCAAAAAGATTTTCCCAATTTGGCTCTGCTCGCGATTCCTGTACCCCAGGAAAAAATTCTTGCATCGCTAGCGGATTATCAAAAAGCGCGCGTCAGTTACGATGCGGTGGAAAATATTTTGCCCTGGCTCGCTTTTGTCTGGGGTGCAGGTAATGCCGCTAATCCGCTAATGCAAAATATCGGTTTCCCTTCGGCGATGATGCTGAACCAACTCTTTAGTGCCAACGGCTTTGACTTGGCGCCCGGTGTGAACGCCAATTTATCCGCCCCGGAAACTTTTTGGAGCGGCGTAAAACACTGGCAAGCGTTTTACAGCAACACCCAGGAAAATGGCTTGTTGCCCAAGGCGAGGTTTGTGATTGATCATATGTACGATATTGATGAGCATTAATGTCGCACCTACAAAATGCTCGCCCTAACACCGGGCAATAAAAAAGCGGAGCTGAAATTTAGTCTCCGCTTTTTTATTATCGATTTTGCTGAATTTTATTTGGCTTCCACCAACACCAATTCAATGCGATTATTTTTTTGTGCAATCGCATTCCATTCGCCGGCGAAAAACGTGGGCAGGCGTTCGGGGTATGGCTCTGTGCCTTCCATCGCGTGAATATCTACGCTCAGGGTGCTGTTAATGCTGCCGGTTAAGTTGCGCAAAATCATTTCGGTTTCGCGGGCGTAGTCGGCGCGCAGGCGGTCCATGCCGTATAACTCGCTGGAGAGCATGCAGTTGCTCAGGCTGGTTTCATCGGCGGCGAGTTGATCCATGCCGTTTTTATCTTTGCCGATACAGAAATCGCCAACATAAATACTAATGACCGCCATGCCTTTAAAGCCGCGACTGGCGAGGCGGTGTAACAATTCATGCAGGCGCAGCACAGTGCTGGTGTCTATGGTGTACTGGCGAAACGCCAGCGCGCCCTGCTGATTGAATGTCCAGGCCAGATCTTCCAGGTAATTATCGGATTCTGCGGCGGATGTCGGCGCAGCAGTGAGCTGCGCGTTGGGAGAGGTTGGTTGCGCTGTGCTTTCCGTTGGCAGTTGCGCTGTGCTTTGCGATGCTAGTTGCGCTGCGCTTTGCGATGGTAGTTGTGCTGCGGGTAATTGGGGCGAGAGTAGCGGTGTTGCTGGCGATGGCATTTGCAACAAACTCTGCAATTGTTCGCTGAGTATTTCCTGTTGCTGTTGTTGCTGCCCGAGTTGATTTTTAATTTGAATTAAAAAATACAAACTCAGCGCAACCCCAATCACTAACACAAAACCCAACACCCAGCGATTGCCGCTGTTGGATTCAACCGGGGCTGCTGGTTCTGCAGCGGCTGGTGGTGTTTGTTGCTGCAAAATATCGCTAAATTCCTGCCGCAAACTTTGCCGCAAGCCCTGCAGCTCGCGCGATACCCGCGAGGTAATAAAACGGCGGTTGTCTTCCAAACTGTGTTCCATATGGCTGAGGCGCAGTTCAATATTGCGCGCCTGTTCCATGGCGGCTTGGTTGGGCGCGCGCCGCTCCAGTTGCGAGCTGGCAGTGGCGGTAACCTTATTTGCGGCCGCAATTAATTCCGGGCTTTCCACGCTGTGGTGTGGGTGATTGTCGGGCGCGGCGGATTTGGGCAGTGGATAAATATGAATGGTTTCCATCACCCGCGATAAATCCGTGGCGTTGATTCGGTCTTTGCTGACTACATCCAGCGCGCCCAGTGCACGCGCCTGGCCGGTGTATACATCGCCACTTTTGGAGGTGTACATAATCACCGGAATCATCGCCGTTTCCGGGTGGGATTTAATAATTTGCAGCGCGCGAAAACCGTCCATGCCCGGCATCAGGTGATCCATAAAAATCACGTCGGGCGAGTGGTGTGCAAGGTAGCGCAGTGCGGCTTCACCGGAGTCGACAATATCTATATCGAGCGGGTAGGCGCGCAGCATTTTTTTGAGGCGGTATTGGGCGGTGGTGGAGTCATCCACAATCAGTGCACGTTTACTGGCCATGACAAACATCCCTCTGCGGTGTCGCTGGAATTTTCGAGGTTTATGGTTATTAGTGTTGCGGTCTTATACAGGCGTTTGCAGCAGGCGGGAGCCTAACAGAAAATGGCCGCACCGGGCGGCCAAGTTAATCACAGCTTGGAGGGGTTTTGATTGATCGATCAATGAATCCTTGATCGGCTGCTCGCTCGATCAATGCAGGAAGATGAAGGCTGCGAGGGCTGTCAGCCAGCCGCTAATCGCCAGCACTTTCCATACGCGTTCCGGGTGAGTTTCCAATAGCGGCTGCGAGCGCGCCACCAGCCAGTCGGGGTTGGGGCGTTTTAAATCCTGTAACCATTCGGAGAGTGCTTGATAGCGGTGGTTGGGGTTGATGCTGAGCGCTTTTTCCAGTGCGCGATCCAACCAGTAGGGTACAAGCGGATTAAATTTCATCGCCGAAATATATTTCAATTTCTGGAAGCTTTTTAAGTCCATCGCCTTGCTGTAGCCACTGCCGTAGGGCTGTTTGCCGGTGAGCATTTCATACAGCAATACCGCGAGTGAAAACTGGTCCGAGGCTTCGCTGGTGCTGCCGCCGTAGCGGTATTCCGGCGCGGAGTAATCCAGCGTGCCCAATACCAGGTCGCGTTCAATCGGCGCGCCGGCCTCTTGCACGCCGGCCACCCAGCAGGAGCCAAAATCCACAATCACCGGGCCTTTGCCGCTAATCACTATGTTGTCCGGTTTTAGATCCTGATGCAGGGTTTCCTTGCGATGAAAGGCGCGTATGCCGCGAATCAAACCCTCGGTGAGTTCCACCGCATCGAGTATGGCTAAAACCCCGCGCTCTTTTAATAACTGGGTGAGCGTGGGGCCGGCAATATATTCAGTGAGGTAGTACAAACAGGAGCGCGCTTCCGGGGCGGGAATAACCCGCACTACGCCGGTGCTTTGAATGCGCGCACCGATCCAGGCTTCCATCACAAAACGTTCGATGTAGGCTTTATCGTCCTGATAAATAACCGAGGGTGTTTTCATCACCAGCAAGTGTTTTTTTTCATCCTCCACCAAGTACACCTGGCTGCGTGTTGATTCGTGCAGGATTTTTTTAATGGTTAAACCATCGATACTTTGGCCCGGTGAAAACACTGGCGGAAAAGGCAGGCGCGATAATACCTGCACCGCATCGGTTTGCCCGGCGGTACCCAAATTGTCGATGCGCAGCGCCTGAATGCTCAGGTTGTCTTCACTCTTGTGTTGCAATGCCAGAGGCAGGGCTTGATTTACCAGCGCATCCAGATTGTGTTGTTCGGCAATAATCAGCGCTTTGAATTCGGCGGGCGGAATATGCTCGTGAATGCCATCGCTGGATAAAATAAAAATATCGCCGCGCTGCAATTCCAAGCTGTGCATATCCACTTCCAGGTAGGGATCGGCACCCATGGCGCGGCTTAAATGGGTGGTGTGTTTGTCGATGCGTTGGGTGTGGTCGCGGGTGAGTAATTCCAGATTGTTTTCGCGCAGGCGGTACACGCGGGTATCGCCCACGTGAAAAATAAAACCGCTGTCGCCTTTTAAAATTAACGCCGAAAAGGTGGTGAGGTAGCCCTCGCCATAAATGGAATTCTGGCTGCGCCCCCACAAGCTGGAGTTCAAACTTTGGATCACGCGCATCGCCGATTGCTGGGTGCGCCAGGTGTCGGGGGTGGCGTAATAGTCGCTGAGGAAACCGGCAATCGCGGTCTGGCTGGCTTCACGTGCAGCCGTGCTGCTGCTCACCCCATCGGCAATCGCAATGGCGATGCCTTTGGTGGTGAGTAAATTGCCTTCGGGAATGCGTGCGCCTACCGTATCCTGATTTTCCGGCTTACGGCCTGCGTCACTTTTTTGTGCGAAGGAAATTTGCAGTACTGATTGCAGGTGATCCATTAACTCACTTCAATTTTATGCAGTGAACCATCTTCATTGACTTCAACCGTATGCCCCTTGGGTTCTTTCAGAAATTGCACAAATACCAGCCCAATCGCAGCGGCACCGGCGAGCATCCAGAAAAACATTTGGGTGTCGATGAACGTATTCATGGTCAAAAAGAAGAGTGCACCCACGTTACCGTAAGCACCGGCAAGGCCCGCAATTTGGCCAGTCATGCGGCGTTTGATTAAGGGTACAACCGCAAACACAGCGCCACAACCGGCTTGCACAAACAGCGAGCAAATAAACACGGCGGTAAATGCAAGGTAGAGCGGCCAGCTGGCGTTAATTTGTGACAGCAGCAAATAACCTACACTCACGCCCGCGAGAATAATACTCATGCTAAAGCGGCGACCAAATTTATCGCTCACCCAACCGCCGCCGGGGCGCGCCACCAAATTCATAAAGGCGAAAGAACCGCCCAGCATCGCCGCCTGGGTTACGCTCAGGCCTTCAAAGGTGGTCATAAAAAACGCCGGCAATACCGATACCACCGCAATTTCCGAACCGAAGGTTGCAAGGTAGGCCCAGCTTAAAATCGCCACTTGTTTAAATTCATATTTATCGTGTTCGGCTACGCTGCCTTTTTTCAGCATGTCTTTATTGACGCGATAAATTTGCGAGAACTGGAAGACAAAGAGCGCAAACAATACAGCGTATAAAATGTAAGTTGTTGCGGTGCTTAATAAGGCCAAATTGGTAGGCGACATTTTCCACGCGAGTACCGCGAGGATCAAATACATAGGCACGTTCATCAGCAGGTAAAAAACAAAATCTTTGCGATTACTCACTTCCAAACCGCCAGATTTTTTTGGTTTGAAATAGGTGGAACCTTTGGGGGTATTGCGCACGCTGGCATAAAACGCCACGCCATAAATCATCGCGATAATCGCCGCAGTGCCCATGGCATAACGCCAGCCGTCTTCACCGCCGTAAACATGAATCGCTAAAAACGGCAGGGTAAAACCAGCCGCTGCAGCACCAAAGTTACCCCAACCACCGTAAATGCCTTCGGCCAAACCAACCTGGCGTGCAGGGAACCATTCGCTCACCAAACGAATACCAATTACAAAACCGGCGCCGACAAAACCGAGTAAAAAACGAAACAGTGCGAGCTGTTCAAAACTTTGGGCACAGGCAAATGCAATTAATAAAGCGCCGGAGAAAATCAGCAGTGCCGAATAAATTGCGCGCGGGCCAAATTTATCCACCAGGCTGCCCACCACAATACGTGCAGGAATAGTCAGTGCAACGTTGAGCGTTAATAGCGCGGCCCATTGTTGTGGTGTCATCGCAAAGGAGGCGGTGATGAGTGGTTTTAGCGGCGGCAAGCTAAACCACATCACAAAGGTGAGAAAAAACGCGAACCAGGTGAAGTGCAGGGTCGCTACAGATTTATTGGAAAAATCCAACAGGGGGAAACGATAAGTGCTCATGGAAGATCGCCCAAGCCAGTTAGGAAAATAAAATGTCGCAGCGATTTCCATTTTGGTGCGTCATGGTTTTTCGGTGCGAGTTAAGCGGGCTTTTGCAACGGCTATGCCAATACGAAAATAGTGCGAGATTTCTATCGCTTGCTGCACTCATGTGCGCTACTGGTGCTTTCGTTGCACCGGTTTATGCTCCAATAAAATGCTGCACACTGAGTTTTTGTGAATTAATGGTGCATTTTGTCTGCCCCTGAAATGCGCAGTAAGCAAAGACTGCCGGGCTTTTATTGCGCAATGGCTTTGTGTTATCTATGCCCAACCACTACAGCGGCTCTGGCAGATAGTTAACAATACAAAGAGGTCGCTATGAAAAATGTCTTATTTAGGTTTGTCTATTCGCAAGCACTTTCACTCCTGGCGCTTGCGAGCTGCGCCAGCGCACAAACCACCGATTATGTGGGCGATGGCGTCTTCACCCAGGGCATAGAAGGCCCGGCGGTGGATGCGCAAGGCCGTTTATATGCCGTGAATTTTGCCCAAGAGGGCACCATCGGGGTTGTTGATCAACCACACAATGCGCAGCTATTTGTCACGCTGCCAGAAGGCAGTACCGGCAACGGTATTCGGTTTGGTCGCGATGGCGCTATCTATGTGGCGGATTACACCGGTCACAATGTTTTAAAAATCGACCCAACAACCAAAGCGATTAGTGTGCATGCCCACAGCGCGCAAATGAATCAACCCAACGATATCGCCATCGCTAAATCCGGCGTGATTTATGCCAGCGACCCCAAGTGGGCAGACGGCACCGGCAACCTTTGGATGATCTCCCCCGCCGGCAAGGTCAGCCTGCTTGAGGCCAATATGGGCACTACCAACGGCGTCGAAGTGAGTGCGGATGAGCAACACCTCTATGTGAACGAAAGTGTGCAGCGCCGGGTATGGAAGTACGACATAGATAAAACCACCGGCGCCCCAAGCAACAAACGCCTGTTGATGGAGTTTGCCGATCACGGGCTGGACGGCATGCGCAGCGATGTACTCGGTAATTTGTATATCGCTCGCTACGGTGCAGGAGAAGTCGCGGTGGTATCACCCCATGGCACCCTGCTGCAGCGCATCAAACTCAAGGGCCAAAAGCCCACCAATGTCGCCTTTGGTGGGGTAGATGGTAAAACCGTCTATGTGACCCTGCAGGATCGCGGTGCGATAGAAACCTTCCGCAGCGAACAGGCCGGGCGCGAGTGGCAGTTGCTGCGGGCTAAATGATCGTTTGGGTGGTGTCGGCGTCGTAGCTGTTTTTCTCCGGGCGCACGCCGCGCCCCATTTGGATTTCCAGCAGTACCAGGGTGAAAACCTCATCACCAAACGGGTCTTCATTAGGTCGCTCATAGCGTGTGCTGCGGCAGCCGAGCAGGCCACAACGGCGCTGGGTAATGGTCTCGCGGCGAGCGGGAAACGCCGGTTCATCCTCCAGCCGGCGTTGGGTTTTTTTAATTACCACAAACCAGTCATAACCTTGTTGCAATGTCAGTTCAGCAGCGCGTCGCAGTGCGTAGCGCTCAGCAGTAGCGCGCTGTTGGCCGCGCAACTTGAACTGTACCCGATAGTGGGTTTCGCCCAGCGCCAGTTCTTTATAGCCAGTGCCATCGCCCTTGGCGGGTTGATAGTGGCGATCTTGTTGTTGGCTCCCTTGGCTGGCGCAGCCAGTGAGCAATACCAGCAAACACAACACAATCAGTGATTTCATCTTGCCAATCTCCTGTGTTTGGCGAGCGCAGCGCCGGTGGTTAAGGGGCGCTGCGCCAGTGGTTTTTGATCGCTGCCGCTTCGGCTGCTGCATCAAAGGCATCGCCCTGCATCATGTTATCCAGGGCGTTTTCAATCAGTATATGGTCACTGCCGCTGGCGGTTTGGTAATCATCTGCCGCTGGTCTGGCCTGGCTGTGCACACTCAGGGTTAATTGCCATTGGTTGTCGCGGCGGCAGGCGATATTTTCAGCGCTGCTAGTGCGGCTGGATAAATGGAACTGGCGACAGTAATCGCCCACCTGATCGATAAAACTCAGGCGCGGTATAAGCTCACTGCCATCGGCCAGTGCACGCTGCTCGCCACTGCGGGTGGTATCCAGCGCTTGGGCGATGGCATTCCAGTTATCGCTGCTACCGGTATTGCCCGGCAATAATTGCGCGGCACCAAAACCAATCACCAGCGCCACCGAGGCGGCCATGGCTGCGTGTTGCTGCAGGCTGCGCTGCATGCGGCGCCACAGCGGGAAGGTGATGACGTTGTTGGTTGGCTGCTCGTCGCTTACTTGTGGCTCGTCACTTAAAAGGCGGGTGATGGCCTCCGGCATGGGTTGTTCATCAATGCGGCGATAGTGGCTGGCCACCCGTGTATCCACCATGGCTAACTCTGCCAGGCGATTGGCGAGGTTTTCGTCGCGGCTGATCTGCTCGCGCATAGCCTCCATTTCTGCGGCGGGCAGCTCGGCATCCAAAAAGGCGGAGAGCTGTTCATCGGACACTTGCTGGGGTGACGGTTGATTCAAAACACTCATGGCGGATTCCTCACGCGCCTTCAGCGGCGGGCGGTTGTTCGGGATTTAAAAATCGACACAGGGCGATACGCGCCCGGGCTAACCGGCTCATTACCGTGCCGGTGGGAATGCTCAGGGTGTCGGCCACCTCCTTGTAGGACATACCCTCCAGCGCCACCAGTGAAATAATCGTGCGCTGGTCGTCGGGCAATTGCTGCATCGCGGCATCCACCTCCGTCAGGGCGATCTGGTCTTCAATCGCTTGTGCGCCATCGGCCACCGGCTCCTCGCTGTCCTCAATGGCGTAGTTAAGGTGCTGGCGAACCTTGCGCGCGCGGTACTCATCAATCCAAATATTGCGGCACACGCGAAAGGCCCATTTGGCCAACTCAATATCCTCGGGCACACCACGGCTCAGCAATCGCTCAAGGGTATTTTGCAATAAGTCGTCGGCATCGGCGGGGGAACCGGTGAGCGAGTAGGCAAAACGCCGTAAGGCGGGCGCGAGTTGGGTTAATTCCTGTTTCATGGCGATACTGGTGTCGGTCTTCATAGGCGCTGATTTCAGGTCTGGTGTTGGGGGCTCGTTTGAGGAGTAGTTTTTGGTGCTCTTATCCAGTAAACGGCCCGCTGTTGGTTTTATTCCCATCCCAGTGATTATTTTTGGAATTTTTATTCCCCGCAAACGTTAACCAGGTAATGAACCCAGCCATTTTTTGTGGTTAATTTACCCTATTACTCGCCATGGTGACCCAATGAAACCTTTTTACCGCCGTCATTTTCGTCTTGGTTGTTTGCGTATTGCCTGCAGCAGTCTTGTGCTCGCCTGCCTGTGCCAGCCGGTTGCTGCCCAATTGTTGGAGCGCCTGCCGGTGGACACCACACTGGACGGCGTAACGCGGGAACTGGACGACACAGTCCGCCAGGTGCAGGAATCGGTGCAAAAGGATTTACTGGAGGAGTCAGTATTGCGCGACGCCTTGATACAACCGGTCGATACCGCCCTCGCCAAGGCTCCCGCGCTGGTGCCCGATCTGCTGTCGGCGGTGCTGCCGATTGTTGATCGCCGTGGTGCCACGGTGTTGGTAGATGTCAAAGTGGAAGATGGCTGGCGCGCCGTGGAGCGCGAATGGTTGTTATTGGTCGACCAAACTGCGTTGGCGGAGTTGGCCAAGCTTGATGTTGAAATCATTGAGCAGACCCGGTTTGCCGGACTGGGGCTGCAACTGGTGCGCTTTCGTGTGCCCGCCGCTCTGGATTCCCGCGCCGCGCTGCGCCAGCGCTTGCCCGCCAGTTTGCATCCGCAGCTGGATCGCAATCATATCTATTCGCCCCAAACTGCTGCCCCTCAGTCCTCGCAACCCGCTTCATCACCCATATCATCCACATTGCCACCTCAGGCTCCGGCCTGTGTTGATGACTTGTCTATCGGCATCATCGATACCGCGATTGATAGCGCTCATCCTGCGTTTGCCGGGGTAAAAATCCGGCAGCAGGATTTTATCGGTGCCGATATCGAATCGCCCAAAGCCCACGGCACGGCGGTGGCGGGGCTGTTAGTAGGAAAAGGCGATGAGCTGCAACCGCTACTGCCGGGCGCGACCCTTTACGCGGCCTCGGTATTTTACCCGCGCAATGATTACACCCAGGGTGCCACCATGATGAATCTGGTGCGGGCTTTGAATTGGCTGACAGAACAAAAAGTGCCGGTAATTAATATGAGCCTGACCGGCCCGGACAACAGTATTCTGGCGCAGGCGATTGCGCGGGTAATCGCCGCAGGCAGTCTGGTGGTGGCAGCAGCAGGTAACGAGGGGCCAGCGGCGCCGCCCTTGTATCCGGCCGCCTATAAGGGAGTGATTGCAGTGACGGCGGTTGATCAACAGCAGCGCCCTTATCGCTGGGCCAATCGGGGTGACCATATCGCCTTTGCGGCGCTGGGGGTGTCGGTTGTCACCGCGCGTAGTGCTGGCGGTTATGGCCGTGAGAGCGGTACCTCTATGGCGGCGCCGCTAGTCTCGGCCTTGGTTGCTTGCGAGCTGGCAACTACTCCTGCTGAGACGGTGATGGCGCAATTAATCAAGCGCGCACAGGATTTGGGCGCGCCGGGCCGCGACCCGATTTTTGGTCACGGCCAATTGCAGCGTCATCAAAATGTGGCTTTCAAGGTGAGTGAGGCGCGGGTTTCGGAATAGTCCGCACTGCGCAGGTTGGATTGATAATCGCCCCGTTCCAACTTGCCCACCAGCGCCAACCATTCATGGGTATTGATCTGCCATTCCAGATTTACTACCTGCAGGGTATCGTCGCGTTTGGCTTCCAACGCCGGGGTGATGGCCGAGTAATCGCGCTCCTCATAGCGCCAACCCAGTTGCAGCTTGGTCTTTTTGCCCCAGACGGGGAACTGGTGATTAATGCTGGTTTTTACGCTGATGGCAGTCAAATCAAAGGGATCGCTGGCGGCATTTTCCCTCTCATGGTTTAGGCCAAACGCCACAAAGGTGGTGCCCTGGTTAAAAAACACAAACACATCGCCCGCCACACCCAGGTTATGCGCATTGCGCCCGGCACTGGTGGGAAAATCCTTGTCCTGATAATTCACCGCCCCGCGCACAAATGTGCGCTGATTGAACAGGCGCGACAGGTAAACACTCTGCTGGCGCAGGGTTAAAAAATCGGTGCCGTCCAGCGCGGCGTCGGCCTGGTGATAGCTCAGGCCCAGCTTGAACAGCGGCAGTTCATAACTGGCATCGGCAAACAATTGTTGAATGCCCAGGTCAAACGCGCTCAGGTCTTGATAGGTTTTGCTGTTGTAGCTGGCACCGGCTTTAAATATCGCCTTGGGTGTCGCCTGCCACTGGGCATTTACGCGCGCATTGGCCAGCAGTGCCCAGTCGCCAGCGCTGGAGTATTGGTCAAGCTCAACGACCGCCAAATTGGAATCGTATTCGGCGCCGCTTTCCAGCTCCACATCCAGCTTGTTGGCCCCGTGGGCGGCAATGCTACAGAGGGCGATGACTAAAGGGCTGATAACCCAACGGCCAAGGCTAATAATCAGTTGTTTATCACTGCGTGGGTTCATGATGGTTGCTCCGCAAAAGGCAAAAAAAATCGGCGCCGGAGCGCCGATCTCTTATTACAAACCGAGGTTCAAGCTGTCGGTTAAGGCCGCGCTGATATTGTTATTCACGGTGCTATCCACAGTGTCCTGAATGCTCGCAGCGATGCTGTTGTTGATGGCGCCTTCTACCGCTGTGTTTACCGAACTGCCAATGGCTTGCTCGACTGAGCCAGTGACCGAGCCATTTACCACGCTATCTAACGAGCTATCTACCGAACCGCTAACCAGCTGTTCTGCCGAACCTTGCAGGTTGCTATCGGCAACCAACTGCTGGGTTGAATTCAGCTGCTGGCTAATCGCGCCGTTGGCGGCGGTGCTGGTGGCATTCACAGTGGCGGAGAGATTGGCCGAGAGGTTTTCCTGTGCCGCCGCCCCGCGCTCCAACAATTGGTTTGCCTGTTGGCCGATGGGGGTGAGCACTGCCTGTGCATCCACTGCTGCATTGCCGGTCGCTGCTGCAGAAACGGTGCCGGCGGTTTCTGTTCCGGCATTGGCTTGGTCGGTGTTGTTTTGCTCCGCTTCTGCACCGCTGTCAGTTGCTTCGCTGTTGACATTAGTGCTGGTCGCTGCGCTGGCATTTTGTTGCAACCCAAAAGCGGCGCTCAATGTGCCTTCTTGGGCAGAGAGGCGAGCATCCGCTGCAGTCTGGGTGTTGGCGTTTGTATCTACGGCCAATGACGCGTCTTGTGCCCAGCAAACGCTGGAGGCCAGGGTGCAAGCAGCAATCAATAAAGTGTGTTTGTTCATGGTGATGTCCTCATTCGTTTCAGGGTTTGAAAGCGGGTTGCGCTGCAGCCCGTTTTCGTCGACTTGCAACCTGTTAACGCGGGGGGAGTCATTTTTATTCCCGAACCTGAAAAAATATTTGATGCGGGAAGCAAATGAGGAGGGGGTGGGGGGGGGGGCTAAACAAGGGAATCCCGGTAGGCAAAACCCTGAAAGAAGTTTTCAGGCAAAAACGTCTTTTTGTAAATAATTTTCTTAACATGGCGCATTTTTGCTGGTAGCCTTGTAAAAATGCTCGATTTTTCTGCTATTGGCACAAAAATAATATGACTAAAGAAAATAATTTACAGTCAAACCTGAAAATCAGACCGCTTAGCCCTGTGGGTAAGGGGTTAGGTATTGCGGCTGGGGATTCGCTGGCACAACCCTTGGTGGGCGAGATTGCCGCGCAGGGTTGGAACCTGCTGCGCGAGGATGTGAGTCTGCCCGTGGCTGTGCTCAGCGAGTCTCGCCTGCAGCATAACCTGCAGTGGATGAAAGACTTTATCGCCAGCTACGGGTTGAAACTCGCGCCCCACGGTAAAACCACCATGAGCCCCGCGCTGTTCCAGCGCCAGTTGGATAATGGCGCCTGGGGTATCACCCTCGCCACCGCGCCCCAAGTTCAGGCGGCTTACCACTTCGGTGTACGCCGGGTCATTCTGGCGAATCAATTGGTGGGCCGCGCCAACATGGCGATTATCAGCCGCCTGCTGCAAGACCCGGATTTTGAGTGTTACGTGATTGTGGATTCGGCAGCGAATGTCGAACAGCTCGGGCAGTTTTTTGCCCAAACGGGCCAGCGTTTGAATCTGCTTTTGGAGTTGGGTGTTGCGGGCGGCCGCACCGGAGTGCGCGACGCCGCAACCCGCGCCGCCGTGTTAGAAACCATCGCCCGCTACCCGCAAGCACTCGCATTACGCGGCGTAGAAGTTTATGAGGGTGTACTGAATGACGAAGCCGCCATTCGCGAGTTTCTGCGTTTGGCCCTGCGCGATTTGATGACCTTGGAAGCCCATGGCCAGTTAGCTGCAGGGGCGGCAATACTGACCGGCGCTGGCTCGGCCTGGTTTGATTTGGTGGCGGAGGAATGGGCCGGTGCCTCGTTGGGCGATGCCCGCGTGCTGGATATCATCCTGCGCCCCGGTTGTTACCTCACCCATGATGTCGGCATTTACAAAGCCTCCGAAGCTCGTATCCAAGCTTGCAACCCCATCGCCCGGGCTATGCACAGCAGCTTGCTGCCCGCGCTACAACTCTGGGCTTATGTGCAATCCATTCCCGAACCCGGTCTGGTGATTCTCGGGCTGGGTAAACGCGATGCGGCGTTTGATGCCGGTCTGCCGGTTCCCGCTTTGCACTTTCGTCCTCACAACAAAGGTCGCCCCGGTGATGAAAAACCCGCGCCTGCTCCAGCGGACTGGCAGCTGACCAAAATGATGGATCAACACGCCTTTATGCATGTGCCTGCCGGTGCTGATTTGCAGGTGGGCGATATGCTCGCGCTGGATATTTCCCACCCCTGCCTGACCTTTGATAAGTGGCGCCAGCTATTGGTGGTTGACGATAACTACACGGTGATCGATGCCGTGGAAACGTTTTTTTAAGGCGCGCGGCGATGGATTTTTTTTCTAATGCATTAACATCAGGCCAGTGGCTGTTGGTGTATGCGGCGCTCAGCATTATCGCGCTGATTTTATTAATCGCCCGCTACCGTTTGAATCCGTTTATTACGCTTACCCTCGTTTCCCTCGGTCTGGGTTTAATGGCCGGTATTCCCGCCAAAGATGTGGTGTTTGTGTATGAAGCCGGTGTGGGTAAAACCCTGGGGCACATCGCACTCGTTGTGGCGCTGGGCACCATGCTCGGAAAAATGATGGCGGAATCCGGCGGCGCGGAACAAATCGCGCGCACCATGATTCGCTGGTTCGGTGAAAAAAATGTGCACTGGGCGATGGTGTTTATCGCTTTCCTCGTGGGCTTCCCGATTTTTTTCGAAGTCGGTTTTGTATTGTTAATTCCCATCGCCTTTAACGTGGCGCGCCGCACCGGCACTTCCATGTTGTTAGTGGGTTTACCCATGGTCGCGGGTTTGTCGGTAGTCCATGGTTTAGTGCCGCCGCATCCGGCCGCGATGATTGCGGTAGGCGAATACCAAGCCAACGTTGGTCGTACAATTTTTTATGCGCTGTTGGTTGGCATTCCTACCGCGATTATTGCCGGGCCAATTTTTGCCAAATGGATTGCACCCAAAATTCATTTGCCTGGGCACAACCCACTCGAAGAACAATTTATTCATGCCGATAGCGAGCGCCAGTTGCCCGGTTTTGGTATCACGCTCGCGACTATTTTATTGCCCGTAGTTTTAATGTTACTTGGCGGCTGGGCCGATTTAATTGCTGAGCGCGGCACAGGTCTGAATGACTTTTTATTATTTATCGGCAATTCCGTTGTTGCGCTCTTGATTGCAACGCTCGTGAGTTTTTACACCCTCGGAATTGCGCGCGGTTTTAATCGCGATTCGATTTTAAAATTCAGCCACGATTGTTTGGCGCCCACCGCTGGCATCACCTTATTGGTCGGCGCCGGTGGTGGTTTAAACCGCATTTTAGTGGAAGCTGGCATTGCCAAAGAAATTGTTAATTTTTCTTCCGACATGGCATTAACGCCATTATTGATGGGCTGGTTTGTGGCGGCGTTAATGCGCATCGCCACTGGTTCCGCCACGGTTGCCATGAGTACGGCGGCAGGCATTGTTGCGCCGATTGCGCTCGCCGCCGGTTATCCACACCCTGAGTTATTAGTCATTGCCACCGGCGCGGGTTCATTAATTTTGTCGCACGTGAATGACGGCGGTTTTTGGTTAATCAAAGAATATTTCAATATGACCGTTACCCAGACCTTAAAAACCTGGACGGTATTGGAAACTATTATTTCGTTTGTGGCCTTGGGTTTTGTGCTGCTGGTTGCGGCCTTTATGTAAACCCGCTGCAAGCGCTAACAGAAACAATCAAGTGAAAAATATGACTGCACTTTTCGATATTGTTTACCACATTCGCTCCAATCGCGACCGGCTGTCCGCTACTGAACAAAAAGTCGCGGATATTATTCTGGAGGATATTGCGTTTGCAGCTTCTGCCAGCATTGATCAACTCGCGGCAAAAACCAACGTGAGCATCGCCACTATTTCACGCTTTGCCAAATCGGTTGGGTGCGATGATATTCGCGATTTAAAATTAAAACTCGCACAAGCCAGTGCCGTGGGTACGCGCTTTTTGGCGGAGATTCCTGCACTGGAGGAAAGCGCTTTCTATTCACAAATTTGCAGCGAAGTAGAATCCACCCTGCGCGCGAATCTCGTGCGTTTTGTGGAGGCAGATTTTCGCAGTGCTGCACAATTACTGAATAATGCGCGACTGATTTATGTGGGCGGCATGGGCGGTGCATCCACCATGCTGGCAGATGAAGTGCAATTTCGTATCGCACGCCTGGGCATTGCGGTAACGGCTTATCACGATCCTGTCTTGCTGCGCATGTTTGCCGCGACACTCACCGAAAAAGACGTGTTGGTATTGCTCTCGATTACTGGGGTCACGCCCGAATTATTGGAAGTGGCCGATATCGCGCGCGAGTACGGTGCGCAAATTATTGTGCTCTCCGCGCCCGATTCTCCACTCGCGCAAAAAGCCAGTTTATTTATTCCAATCGTCACCGAAGAGACGGATTTTATTTACAAACCTTCAGCGTCGCGCTACGGCATGTTACTCGCGATAGATTTGTTGGCGACTGAGTTGGCATTGGTGCGCAAAACCGAGAGCAAGGAATTATTGCGCCGGGTGAAGTTTGCGCTGGATGAATATCGCGGCGGCGACAACCGTTTGCCGCTCGGCGACTAAACCAAGGGAAGCGAATAATGCAGGCGGTGAAATTCGATTGTGTCATTTACAACGCACTTATTCTGGATGGCTCAGGCGCTAGCGCGGTGCGCGGTGATTTGGCAATTCACAATGGAAAAATCGCCGCGCTCGGTGACCTTGCCAATGCCGAATCTCACCAGCGTTTTGATGCCCAGGGTTGGGTATTGGCACCGGGTTTTATCGATGTGCACACCCACGACGATATTCAAGTCATTCGCACACCTAATATGCTGCCCAAAATTTCCCAGGGCATTACCACTGTAATAGTGGGCAATTGCGGTATTAGTGCCAGCCCGGTCACCTTAAAAAATGGGCTGCCGGATCCAATGAACTTGCTCGGCACAACAGAAGATTTTTGTTTTCCTGATCTGGCAAGTTACAAACAAGCCGTGAATAAAATGGTGCCCGCTGTGAATGTGGCTGCGCTGATTGGTCACACGGCTTTGCGCAACAACCATATGGATAGTTTGGATCGCAGTGCCAGTGATTCTGAAATTACCGCCATGCGTGAGCAGTTGCGCGCAGCCTTAAATGAAGGTGCGCTGGGTTTATCCACCGGCCTTGCCTATGCCTCGGCAATTTCCAGCAGCACCGATGAAGTAAAACAATTGGCGCAGGAATTAGCGGCAGCGGGTGCCATTTACACCACCCATTTGCGCACCGAGTTTGATGAAATTATCGCGGCGTTAGATGAAGCCTTTGCCATAGGGCAGAGCGCCAAAGCCCCGGTGATTGTGTCGCATTTGAAATGCGCTGGTGCCGGCAACTGGGGGCGCAGTGGCGAAGTGCTGCAAAAAATTGAACAGTCAGCCGCAACACATCCCATTGGCTGTGACTGTTATCCCTACAGTGCCAGTTCATCCACTCTGGATTTACAACAGGTCACCAGCGATTTCGATATCGTCATTACCTGGAGCAAGCCGCACCCGGAACAGGGTGGCAAAAAACTCGCCGACATTGCGCGCGAATGGAATACCGATTTGCACAGCGCTGCCCAACAATTGCAACCCGCTGGCGCTGTGTATTACGGCATGAGCGAAGCGGATGTGCAAAACATACTCGCACACCCACTCACCATGATTGGTTCCGATGGGCTGCCCGTAGACCCGCTGCCGCACCCGCGTTTGTGGGGCGCCTTCCCGCGTGTGCTGGGGCATTACAGTCGCGACTTAAAATTATTTGAACTCGCTGAAGCGGTGCGCAAAATGACACGCTTATCAGCAGATCGTTTTGGATTGGATGATCGCGGTCGCATTGAAATTGGCGCAGCGGCGGATCTGGTTATCTTTGATCCCGCAACAATAAAAGATACAGCAACATTCGCACAGCCACAGCAATTAGCCGAAGGTATTCAGGCCGTGTGGGTAAATGGTGTACTGACTTATCACAACAAGAAAATTACCGGTAAACGCGCAGGAAAGTTTTTGGAAAAGCAGCGGGATTTACGTATCGGATTTTATTAGCTTAACCCCCCCCCTAGCCCCCCCCCCCTTGATAAGGGGGGGCTAGGGGGGGTTAAGCTCCCTTGATAAGACGGTGTAAGCGAAGCGATAAATTACTTAAAGAGAAAAACAAAATGTCAGCAATAAAACGTTACGGTGTTGAAGGTGGTAAAGGAACCGGTGGTCAGCATTTACCCTTTGCGCGAGCAGTAGAGGCCGATGGTTGGTTATATGTATCCGGTCAAGTGCCCATGGTGAATGGTGAAGTCATTGAGGGTGGCATTATCGCCCAATCACATCAGGCGATTAAAAATGTTATCGCGATTTTGAGTGAGGCCGGTTACGGCGTGGAAGATGTGGTGCGTTGCGGAGTATGGCTGGATGACCCGCGCGACTTTATGTCATTCAACCGCGTGTTTATGGAATATTTTGGCGAAAATCCACCCGCGCGCGCCTGTGTAGTATCCAGCATGGTGGTGGATTGCAAAGTGGAAGTGGATTGTGTGGCCTACAAAAAATCTAACCAATAATGTAGTTATTTAATAACAGTGGAATGAATTTTATGTGGCGTGTGTTGTTGTTTTTATTCTGTGGTGGTTTAGCACTGGTGGCGGTCGCGCAAGAATCCGCGCTGCCGCTTATGCCCTATCCACAACAACTCACACATCACAGCGATAAACCTGCGCTGGTGTTAGGAAAAAACTGGACGCTTGCAGTTAAGGGGGAAAAATCCCGCGAGCTGGATGCTGCACTTAAGCGCTTTGCAGATCGTGTCGAACGGCAAACCGGCACTGCAATTCGTTTCAAAAACACCGGTGAAAATAATGCACAGCTGCTGATAGCGATTAAAGAGTTCACGCCCATGTCTCCCTTTATTAAGGACTGGGATGAATCCTATGAATTAGGTATTAACCATCAGCAAATAACACTCAGTGCCAAACAAACCCTGGGCATTCTGCGCGGCCTGGAAACCTTGTTGCAATTAATTGGGCTGCAAGAAAAAACAATTCAACTGCCGCAAGTAGCGATAAATGATTTTCCCCGTTTTAAGTGGCGCGGTTTACTGCTGGATACCTCACGCCACTTTTTTTCAGTGGATACCATCAAGCGTCAGCTCGATGCCATGGCTGCTGCAAAATACAATATTTTTCACTGGCATTTAACCGACGACCAAGGCTGGCGTTTTGAATCCAAACGCTACCCCAAGTTGCAGCAATTAGCCTCGGACGGTGAGTTTTACACCCAAGCGCAAATGCGCGATATTGTTGCCTACGCCCAGGCCCGCGGCATTCAGGTTTTACCGGAAATTGATGTGCCGGGGCACGCCAGTGCGATTGCGGTGGCCTACCCGGAATTAATGTCTGCCCCCGGCCCCTATGTCATGGAATATCGCTGGGGTGTACACAAGCCCACACTCAACCCTGCCAATGAAAAAGTCTATGAATTTGTGGATGCATTGGTTGCAGAAGCCAAAGCGATCTTTCCCTTTGAGTATTTGCATATTGGCGGCGACGAAGTAGATCCCGAACACTGGAATAACAATGCCGATATTCAAGCGTTTATGCGCGCTAACAAGATTAAGGACAGTGAAGCACTGCAGGCATATTTTAATCAGCGTGTGCAAAAAATATTGCAGAAGCATCAACGCCATATGATTGGCTGGGATGAAATTCTTCACCCTGAGTTGCCATCCAATATCGTCATCCAATCATGGCGCGGACAAGACGGCGTCAATCAAGCGGCAGCTGCTGGTTTTCAAACGATTTTATCCACGGGTTATTATTTGGATCAGCCGCAAACAGCGGCGTATCACTATCGCAATGATCCACTGCCATCAGTGCCGGATGAAAATTCATTTAGCGGTTTGATCGAAAATAAAAAAGTGGCCGAAACAATCGCCAGTTGGTCATTTGAATTGCCGCGTAAACGCGGGAGTCCGGTCACAGGTAGTTTTAGTTTGATTAATGGAAGTAAGGGTTTTATTGATTTTGCCGGTAAATCGCGCCGCGCGGTAACTGTTCAACTGTGGACAAAAAGTGCGGCGGTTTTTTCGCTGGATAGCTGGATGGGGCCGGTTGAATTTCGTGTGGAATTTATTGGCGATGAGGTGCAGGGCAGGGCGATAGTGGGCAATGCCCCCTACCGGTTGAGCGGTAAAAAAATTGCACCACAAGTGATGGCAAAAACTCAATTAATGATTCCTACAGGTGCACAGGCGCAGGCATTGGTTTTGGGGGGCGAAGCAGCATTATGGGCTGAAATAGTGGATGAGCAGTCAATTGATATACGTATTTGGCCGCGCGCCTTTGTGATCGCGGAACGCCTCTGGTCGGCGCAAGAATTGCAGGATGAAAACGCCATGTACTTGCGCAAAAATGCGGTGGCTAATTGGGCAGAGGTTTCCACCGGCTTATTGCATCGCGTGCAAAGCCAGCAGGCACTGGAAAAATTATTTGGTAAAGGGTCACTGACGGCTGTGTCAGCGTTTATTGAATTATTGCAGCCCGCTTATTACTACCATCGCCAGCATGAAAAATCGGCATATGAAACTTATTCCAAGGCTGATCCGCTCAATCGTTTGGCGGATGCTTTGCCTGCAGAGAACGAGCGCCTGCGACAATTTGAACGGCAATTGGAGCTCTGGTTACAAAACCCCGGGTTCACTGACAATTACCAATATTTGAATGCTGAGTTGCAGCGCTGGGTTAACTTGCATCAAGCGCTGATTCCCTATTTTAAAGAGCAGTTGTGGTTGGTGCCCCTGGCAGCGAAAAACAAAGAGCTGATTGTATTAACACAAGAACTTTTGCGTTTAGTGCATGAGCGGCAAAATATATCTGCTGTGCAAAAAGCACAATTGCAAAAGCGCCTGTTAGCTTACTCACAGATAGAACAGGAAATGATATTTGCGCTGGTATTTTCAGCACAAAAAATTCTGGATTCACTGTAATTTCCCTGCGCAAAAAGAATTGAGTGGGAAAATTTGTAAATTTGTTTGACAACGTTGTCCTTTCGCGCTTAAGTAGCCCTTGCCGGAGGCAACCAGATTGCGCAGGAATCAAAAAATAATTAACGGAGCGCAGCTTGTCACTGACGGCTGCACCAGGCGTTAGCCAGCTCCATGCGTTGCGGCTTAATTTGCCTATGGGTAACTCAAATGTTTGAGCTTGCACTGCCAGTCATTAAAGACCTGTCACTGCTAATGAGCGGTGCCCTGGTATTGATACTGGTGGGTTTATTAATAATGCGCCCACAGAGTAGCGCGTTGCGCCTTGCCTATGGCGGCTGCCTGTTGCTGTTTTTTGCGCTGGGTGTAGTGCGCATGCTCGCCGCTTTATTGCACTGGGATATAGCCATGCATGCGGCGCTGTTGCTGGTGATTAATAACCTGTTGTTTATGTTTGCCTTTGTCTGTTTTTGGTTTGGCCCGCGCTTTTTTACCAAGGTGCAAGCGGTTCAAAAAAATGCTGCAGTATCAAGTGGCGTTGCCACCAAAAACAGCGCCTTGTTTTCTGCGGTTGATGCAGCGCCGCAACCGGTTATGGATCAAACTCACAACCCTAACCCGGCAATGGAAAGCGAGCAGGCACACGCCGATGTGCAGCCCCAGCTGGCAGCAAAACTAACCGAATTTATGCGCACCCATAAACCCTATTTGGAACCGCATATCACCGTAGAGCGGTTGGCGATTAAATTAAATGTATCGCCAAAGCTATTGTCGGCAACGATTAATAGTGAATTGCAGATGAATTTTTTTGAATTGATTAGCAACTACCGGGTAGTGGAGGCAAAGCAGCGTCTGGCGGATGCCAGCCTGCAGGAAAAACCCATTTGCGAAATTATGAAAAGCTGTGGTTTTAACAGTAAATCGGTTTTCAATCAGGCCTTTAAAAAATCCGTTGGCGTCACGCCCAGTATATACAGGCTGCAGTGTGCACAAGTGAATTGCCACCCACCTGTGGAGCGCCTGGAGCAACGGAATTATTAGTGAGGGCAACACCCTTTAATGGGTTGCATCAAGTAACTTTTTTTGAATTTGTTAGCGTTCGACTTTTGGTAAAAACGGTACGACTTTGGTTTTGCTGTGGCACTTGAAAAAACAGAATGCTAGCGTCGGAATTTGCGCTTTAACAACAAAATACAGGCATTTTTGTTTGCCATTTACGGTTTCTTGTAAAGGGTTTGGACAGAAAAAGTGCCGCAGGTGCAAATGGGGAAAGGCGTCGGTTTTATAAAGTGTTAGCCCTTTATAAATGCCGGTTTTTGACGAAAAAAATGAGAAGGGGTTACTTATGTTTAACAGCAAAAAAGGTGCGGCAGTAATGTCAGGCACTCACTTTAAACGCTCACTGCTTGCAGCATCGATTATGGCGCTCAGTGTGCCATCGTTTGCGCAAACCAATAATGCTGCCACGGCCGAAGTAGAAGAGGTTGTGGTAACAGGCATGCGCAACAGTATAAATACCGCGCAGGAATTAAAACGTAATTCCGATACGGTAGTGGATGTGATTACCGCTACTGATATTGGCGCACTACCAGACAAGTCTGTCACCGAAGCGCTGCAGCGTGTACCCGGTGTTACTATCGAACGTTTTGCATCTTCTGATGACCCAAAACACTATGCCGATGAAGGAACCGGAGTATTGGTGCGCGGTTTGGATCGCGTGCGCTCTGAAGTGAATGGTCGCGATGCCTTCAGTGCAAACCCCTGGGGCGGATTAAACTATGAGGATTTCCCGGCGGAATTATTGGGTGCGGTTGAGGTTGTAAAAAACCAAACTGCTGACCGTATCTCCGGCGGTATTGCCGGTACCGTTAACCTGATTACGCGCAAACCGTTTGATTCCGATGAGCGTTTGTTGTCAGTGAACGCCAAAGCCAACTACGGCGATTATCGTGAAGAACTCACTCCCTCGTTCTCTGCTTTATTTGCGGATAACTGGGAAACCAGTGCCGGTAAATTCGGATTTTTATTAGCGGGTTCCCACTCCGAATACCAAACGCGCGGCGATGGTGTTGGTTTGGGTAACTTCCACAGTCGCGGTGTGATAGACACCTTTTCCTACGATGAGTGGGGCACACCCACCCCCGGTGTAGTCGCTGGTCAATATTCACAGCCTTGTATTCCCGGTGATCCAGGCTGGCGCGCCTGTAGTGCCGCGCAATTGCAAAACGGTGCAAAACAATATTCACCGGATGATGCTGCCGCTTACGTTCCCCCTTATGAAGGCGAGGCATTGGAAGGGCAGCCCGAAGGTGTAACCTGGTATGCGCCAGCCAACTATCATGTGAGCATGGCGGAAAATGATCGCAAGCGCACTGGTTTTACAACATCGGCGCAGTGGCAAAATGCCGATGAAACTATTACCGCCACTCTCGAACATATTAATTCCAAAGCTTCATTGGATTGGCGCGAGCGTGTGATCGCCTCCGGTGATCGCGGCTTCCTGCCTTACGTGCCCAACACTATCCAATGGTTTGATGAAGCGGAAGATGGTCATCCACTCACTGTAGACAAAAATGGTTTCCTCACCTCGGGTGTGGGTCGCGCTAATCACCCGGAAATGCCATTACAATTCCGCTCGCGTTACAACTACAACGAAAATACTGTTGAAGATACCTCCTTCAGTCTCACACTTAAACCGACTGAGCGTTTAACCGCGAGTTTTGATTTTCAGCATGTGGATTCCGAACAAGTTGTTCACAACTACGGTTTGACCTCGCGCATTAACGGCAACCAAACTGCCGTTAACGCGCCTTTTTTCATGGATTTGCGCGGTTCAAACCCCACCATTGAATTCCTGAATGAAAATGTGTCTTTCCCGGCAGATGTTGCAGAAAACACCAATCCGATTTTGCGTTTGGCGAGTGGTATGCAACAGGAAGTTCATGCGACGGCAAAATCCGACAGCGTTAAATTAAATCTGCAATACGATTTGGATGGTGTGATCACCGCAGTAAAAACCGGTCTTTATTATTCCGATAAAGATTTGAATATGGGTGACACCGAATACGAAGGTTGGCAGGCACTGGGAACGCCCTGGAATGCGCAGGCGTCTTACAATGCATCACCCCAAGCGGCACCGCAATTATTTGAACGTGTGAGTTTTGCCGATCAATACAATGGCAAAGTAGTGAAGGGTGAATACAACAGTTTCCTCTTCCCCAAAATGGAATTGGTTGAAAATTATATCCAGACCCTGCGCGATGGTTGCGGCAGCTGGAGTGCCGCGGGTAATGCTATGGGGCCAACCAAAGCCGGCGTTGCCAACTGCGCGGTTCCCTATGAGGATTTGGCGGATCGTGTATACAGCCATTTTGCGCCACGTCACCTGAGTTCAACTAATGAAGAGCGCACCGAGTTTTATGTGCGTGCTGATTTTGAATTTGATGAATTGGCGGTGCCGGTAAAAGGTAATGTGGGTTTGCGCCATGTGACTTATCAATTGGAATCTACCGGTGGTATGACTTTGCCTGCTGCTTCACGCCGCGGCACCAATCCATCGCAATCGCTTTACCAAGTGATGCAACAAAAATATCCGAGTATTTTTGCGCTGGCTTCCGGCGAAGCAATTTCCAGCACGGTGAAAGGCACAGATTACGACACAGTATTGCCGAGTTTGAATATGAGCTTTGGTGTGGCGGATGATGTGGTTGTGCGTTTTGGTGCATCAAAAGGTTTGTATTACCCAACCCTGCTGGATGCGCGCAACAGCATGGTAGTGAGTCTGGATTACACCGAAGTTTTGCAAAATCCTAACGCCGGTAAAGACGATGATCCAACCAGTGCCAACTACAATCCAGTGGTGGATTTAACCAATATCGAAGTCAGTGCAAACGCGCGCAACGCATACCTTGAGCCGGAAGAATCAGTGAATTTTGATTTGACCACCGAGTGGTATTTTGCCGAGGCAGGTTCATTGGCCGTTGGGCTGTTCCACAAAGATTTGGACAACATTATTCGCAATAAACAATTTGATTTGGAAATTGATTACGCCGGTAATTCTTATCCGGTTTCGGCCTACGGCCCTGACAATACCGGTTCAGGAACCATTCGCGGTGTCGAATTCTCCTACTCACAGTTTTACGATATGTTGCCCGGCGCCTGGAGTGGTTTGGGCTTGCAGTTGAACTTTACTTACATCGACCAAAATGGTTTGGAAGATCCTAACGTGAATCCATCCGAACCGATTCGCTACAACGGTGCCGGTGTGCCTATCACCGATAATCGCAACAGCTTCCGCACCTTTACCGGTTTGCCGCTGCAAGGTTATTCGAATGAAAACCTGAACATTGTGGGCATGTACGAATACAACGATATTTCCTTCCGCCTCGCGTACACCTGGCGTTCGGAATATCTGCTCACTATGCGTGAGTCAGAAGAATTTGTACCGGCTTACGCTGAAGCGCAGGGCATGGTGGATGCGAGTTTGTATTACACCATCAATGACACCTGGAAAGTGGGTCTTGAAGGCAGCAACCTGTTGAATGCCGAAACCAAAACCCAGTATCAATTGAATCAGGCTGGCGATAGAACCGATGCATTAAGTTTCACTACGGATCGTCGTTATGCTTTGAGTGTGCGCGCGACTTTTTAATGGAGAGATTTGCATTGATAAGTTGTAGCCAAGAGGGCTAGTAAGCAAAAGCGCGCCGCAAAATTGCGGCGCGCTTTTGTGGTTTTTATCGCTGGCTAGAGTTAATTGTGTGTATCACCCATCATCAAAGACGCGGCCTATGCAAAATACCCTGACATCCATTTGTATTCTTGGTGGCGGCACTGCCGGCTGGATGGCGGCCACCTTGTTGTCTTCGTCACTGCAGGGCAGCGGTATCAAAATAACCCTGGTTGAATCGCCGGATATAGCCACCATTGGTGTGGGCGAATCCACTGTGCCATCGATGATGGAATTTTTGCGCGTCTGTCAGATTGATTTAAAAGCATTTATGCAAGCGACTGCAGCAAGTTTTAAATTGGGTATTCGTTTTGCCGATTGGACAACACCGGGTGATGCTTTTTTTCATCCCTTTGGTGCCGTAGGGCAAGACTTGCAGGGTTTTGATTTTTATCAGGCCTGGTTAAAAACTACCGCCGATAATTCGGCTACGCGCTGGCTGGATCACTCCCCCAGTGCGGTGATGGCGGAACATAATCGTTTTATGTTGCGCTCGCCCCAAGCGCAGCACTGGGTCTTACAAAATTACAGTTATGCCCTGCATTTGGATGCGGTGTTAGCGGCGCGTTATTTACGCGATATTGCAATCGCCCGTGGAGTTGAACGTATTGAAGCAACTGTCGATCAGGTAATTGTCGATGAGCGCCAATTTATTCAATCCCTGCTATTAACCAACGGCCATTGCGTTGGCAGCGATTTTTTTATCGATTGCACCGGCTTTCAAGCGCTGTTAATCAAGGGAGCGCTGGGAATAGGCTACGAAAATTGGAGCCACTATTTACCCTGTGATCGCGCCGTAGCGGTGCAAAGCGAAAACACGGCGGCACCCGTACCCTACACCCTGGCAACTGCGCGCGACGCCGGTTGGACCTGGAAAATTCCATTGCAACATCGCACCGGCAATGGATATGTATTTGCCAGTCGCTATTGTTCCGACGATCAAGCCGTTAATACCTTGCTCGGGGCGGTGCAGGGGCAATTATTAAACGAGCCGCGAATTATTCCTTTTGTCACCGGCCGGCGCCAAAAAATTTGGCACAACAATTGTTTGGCTCTGGGGCTGGCCTCCGGATTTTTGGAACCGCTGGAATCCACCGCGATTCATTTGATCTACAAAACCTTGATCCGGTTTATCAGTGATTTTCCTGACCGGGATTTTGATGTGGCCGCCGAGGCCTCGTTTAATCAAAAAATAAATAGTGATTACGCTGAAATTCGCGATTTTATTATTTTGCATTACTGCACCAGCGGGCGCAGCGATACGGAGTTCTGGCGCTGGTGTAACACTATGCCCCTGCCGGATTCTCTGCGTGAAACCCTGCAGCGCTTTCACGCGCGCGGTCAAATCAACCACACGGCGGAACAGTTTTTTAGCAAGGACAGCTGGTTTTCTATATTGGAAGGCATGCACCAGCGGCCACACAAGTGCCATCCACTGATGCATGCTTTTAATACCACCCAGCTGTCTACTTCATTGCGCGAAAGCGCTGCAAATATTCATGCAACGGTGATGCAAATGCCATTACATGCGGATTACTTAAGCAAACATTGTGCGGCTACTATGCAAAACCATAAGCTGTTTGAGGGTCAGTATTAAATGGCCATTTATAAAGCCCTTCCTGAATTTCACGGCCTGGCTACCGAACAGTTTTTTGCCGAGTACGCCCCGCGCGCGCAACCCCTGGTTATTCGCGGTTTTGCACAGCAGTGGCCACTGGTGGCTGCTGCAAAAATATCGCCCGAAGGTTTTGTGAATTATTTATTGCGTTTTTATCAGGGTAAAAAAGCGCGCATTTTTGTGGCGCCACCCGCAGCGAATAAACGTTTTTATTACAACGAAGCTATGACCGGCGTAAATTACCTGAGCGGTGAAGAGCGGCTGGATTTATTTTTGGGGCGTTTATTGGAATTGCTGCCCAGAGCAGAATATCCCGCCATTTCTTTGCAGAATTCGTTGATTGAAGAATTGCTGCCCGGTTTGGTCAGTGAAAATCCAACCGGTTATTTTCCCGATGTGATGCCGCGTTTGTGGATTGGCAACGAGGGAATTGTAAGTGCGCATTATGACGGCGCTGATAATATCGCTTGTGTTGTGGCCGGGCGCCGCCGTTTTATTCTTTTTCCGCCGGAGCAAACGGCCAACCTTTATCCCGGGCCGCTCAATTTTACCCCTGCCGGTGCACCTACCAGCATGGTCGATTTGAATGCGCCCGATGTTAATCGCTACCCGAATTTTTCCATCGCACTGGCAAATGCCTACAGCGTGGAGCTGGAACCGGGCGATGCGATTTTTATTCCCATGCTCTGGTGGCATCACGTGGAGTCATTGGAAAAAGTAAATGCGCTGATGAATTACTGGTGGAATGGCTCTTCATCGCCACATGCCATATCGCCCAGCCCGATTGACAGTTTAAACATAGCACTGCTTGCCATGCGCGATTTAACGCCGGCACAGCGCAACGCCTGGCGCCAGATGTTTGACCATTATTTATTTAAGCAGGGCGTTGATCCGGCCAGTTATATTCCCGAGCACCAGCAGCATTTATTGGGAAAACTGGAGCCTGATTATATTCGCGCAATTAAAGATTATTTTATTGAAAAGCTTAAAAAATAATAAACCCCACACTAATAATTGTGGGGTCAATAGTGAGTAATAACCCATGCGCAGCAACTCGCAAAAACCCAAAAAAATCCTGATTGTCGGCGGCGGTACGGCGGGGTGGATGGCCGCGAATTTGCTGGCGGTGCGCTGGCCGGATATTGAGATTTCCCTGTTGGAATCCTCCGTGATTGGCATTATTGGCGTAGGTGAGGGCAGCACGCCGCATTTAAAATTTTTCTTTGATGCGATTGGTGTAACTGATGCGGAATGGATGCCGCGCGCCAACGCAACTTATAAAAACGGTATTAGTTTTGTCGGCTGGTCAGCGCTGCCGGGGTTTGAATCCTATTTTCATCCCTTCCCGGCGCAGACGGACGATATTTTTACCCTGCCGGTTTTTTTTAATCAGATCAACACCCGCGTGCAGGGCGTGGATGTGAATGCCCATCCGGATCATTATTTTTTAGAAACATATATCACTCGCCATAACTTGGGGCCAATTCCTGCAGAGACTTTTCCATTTGCCGTGGCCTATGGTTACCATTTTGATTCGGCGTTACTCGGGCAATTTCTCGCAGAAAAAGCCATGGGGCGCGGTGTGAAAAAAATTGATGCCACTGTGGATGAAGTATTGCTCGATGCAACTGGTGCGATCAGCGGTGTGCGATTGAACGATAGCCGTGTGGTAACCGCCGATTTTTTTATCGACTGCTCCGGTTTTCAATCGCTGTTATTGCAGGGCGCGCTCAAGGAGCGGTTTATCAGTTTTAGCGATAATCTGTTTAATAATGCAGCCGTAGTTATGCCCAGCGCGATTGCCGAGGTTATTCCGCCAGAGACACGCGCCACGGCGCTCTCCTCGGGTTGGGCGTGGAAAATTCCCCTGACTAATCGGTTTGGCAATGGTTATGTGTATAGCAGCGCTTACCTCAGCCCTGAACAGGCGGAGGTGGAATTGCGCCAGCATTTGGGTTTGATGGATGCCGATATCAATGCGCGGCACTTGCAAATGAAAGTGGGGCGAGTTGAAAAACACTGGCAACAAAATTGTGTGGCGGTAGGTTTGGCCCAGGGTTTTATTGAACCCCTGGAGGCAACCGCGCTGGCACTTTCATTTGACACTATCTCGCGTTTTATCACCCACTTTGAACAGGGTTTGTTTACCAATCAATTTCAGGATTTATTCAATCGCGAAATTAATGCAAAGTTTGAAGGCGTGCGCGATTACATAGTGTGTCACTACAAGGCTAACCAGCGACAAGATAACGATTACTGGCGCGCGAATGCCGCCAATAGCAATATTTCAGAAAGGCTGCAGCGCATATTGCAGTTGTGGCACAGCAGCAGGGATTTTGCGCGCGACATGTATGAGCAGCAATTAGTAGCCAGCTATCAACCCAAATCCTGGGCTTGTTTGCTTGCTGGTTATGGCGTGTTTCCACCGTTAAATACGGCACCACAAAATACGTTAACGTCCAGTTCCCAGGGCCATGCCCAAGTTGCTGATTTTATTCGCCGCTGCGGTTTGAATTTTCCTGCACATCAAACCTTATTGGTCGGGCTATAAAATGCAGTGCGTGCAATGAAAAAAATTATCCGGCGGGTTCGACTTTTCTCCCTACCAAAAAACGTAATTGCCTGCCGGTTATTCTGCTGCTAGTTTTTAATCATCGATTGATTTACTTGCCCGCGTTAACTGCGGCTAAAAAATCCAGACAATGACAAATAAAATACTTATCAAACGCAATTTATATATCACCTGTTTGCTGTTAAACGCCGGTTTGTTGCTGGCACTGACGGTCACGCTTTTGTTTCACTGAAGGTGTTTTTGTTGTAGGTTGTTTCCCGTATTTGCCAGGCTTTTGCCTGGCTTTTTTTTAGCCCACGGCGCGTGCAGGGTAAGGATTGGTTAATCCCGCCGCGTGTGGCTGGCAGGGCATCCAAAAAGGCTTAGACTGCGTAATCACAGCAAGATTAATTCAGCAGCACAATCGCTTAACTAAACCAATCACTTAACTAAACTAATTACGCAACAACACTAACAAGCCTGACCCGCAGGTCAAACTGGCAAACCAAAACAGAAAACAGCAGGATTCAGCGCTGTCGCTACCGGTTTTTGGTTTGCCCGCTACCGGGCGGGGCTCAACAAGAGGAACCACCGTGAAAACCCTATTATCTTCCCTGACATTCTTGGCGGCATTGGGATTGGCGCCGCTTGCCAGCGCTGCCTGCCCGGACTATATGCAAGGCGACTATCGCAAGCTTCACTCCAAAGACACAGTGAACCTGTGTGAGCTGATGGAAAATAAAACCGTGTTAGTGGTGAACACTGCCAGCCACTGTGGTTTTACCTCCCAGTTCAAAGGGCTTGAGGCGCTGCATAAAAAGTACAAGGATAAAGGTCTGGTCGTTGTTGGCTTTGCCAGCGACGACTTTAAACAGGAGGATGCCAGCGAAGAGAAGGCGGCAGAAATCTGCTACCTCAATTACGGTGTGACCTTCACCATGCTTTCGCCCACTGCCGTGACCGGCGACAAGGCCAACCCGCTGTTCAAGGCGTTGGCCGCACAGAGCAAAGAGCCGAAGTGGAATTTTAATAAGTACCTGCTCGGGCAGGACGGCAAGGTGATCAAACATTTTGGCAGCATGACCAAGCCGGATTCGTCCGAGTTGTCCGAGGCGATAGATGCTGCGCTCTAAGTTTTTATAAGTCGGGTAGCTTGAAACCAAGTCAGTTGCGCAGCAAGCGCCCCTGGCACTAGCGCTTCTATACCCGTCACCCCAAAACCGGCAAGGTTAACGCTTTGCCGGTTTTTTTATGGGGCTAAAACCGCGACCGCTTTGACGTTGGCAGTTGTTATCCTTCTTTTTACGGTGATGAAACCGTATCCATTTTGGCGCCAGATAAAAATCGTTTTTGCATATAAAACGCCGCTAAAACTAAAAAAATGTGCAATTTTGGTATCTTTTTGGTCAAAATTTTTATTCCTTTGCCATTTTTTGCTTGTTTTATCCTCTGTTATCCCTCTTTTCCTTTCTGTGCGGTCTGCAAAATAAGGTGTAACCGTTATCATTTTTGTCTTGAAACCGATTACATTTTAATCCATTATCATGGCACCTAAAGGTCTAATTGCCGCTGTGTATTGGCGGGCAATTCAAATAATAAAAGCGAACAACCCCTGAGCGAGAGATCTTCCTTCGTTTGCTATTCCCCCGCTTTTTATGTGACCCGCCGGCACAGAGTTAGATATACCAATAACAAGATGAGGATTTGAGCATGAGTTATCCCAACGGTTTTAACCCCAGAAGAAAAGCTCTGGTGCTGGCGATTAGCTGCGCACTGGGCGGCTTGTCTACTGCCACATTCGCGCAAGAAGCGCCGGCAGCGGATGAGAATCTGGAAGAAGTGATAGTAAAAGGTGTGCGCGCTTCCCAAGCCAAAGCGATTGACATCAAGCGCGGTTCTGCCGTGGTGGTGGATTCAATCGTGGCGGAAGACATAGGCAAATTGCCGGATATGACCATCACCGATTCGCTGCAGCGTGTGACCGGGGTGCAAATCAAGCGTGAGGCTAATGAGGGAACCTCGCTCAACATTCGCGGTATGCCGCAGGTGCTCACGACTTTGAACGGCGAGCAGTTTCTCAGCCCCTGGAATATCACCGATGTGGGTGCCAACTACTCCGATGTGCCGGCGAGCATGATTCGTGGCGTGGATGTTTATAAATCCCAGGGGGCTAACGCTATCCCCGGCGGTATTTCCGGTGTTGTTGATCTGAAAACCATTCGTCCTCTCTCGCTGGAGGAGGGGATAACTGCCAACTTGCGTTTGGAGGCGTCGCAAGGCGAACGCTCAGATAAAGAGATGAAAAGCGATGGCACCACCGGCAGCCGTTCGCCCGATGACAATATCAACCTATTTGTGGGTTACAAACCCAATGACCGTATGGCGGTGACCTTGGGTGCTTATACTTCCAGTACCTACAACGCCAACTATCAGATGTCCCAAACCCAGGCATTTGCCTTCCTGGATAAGCGCAACGGCACCCCGATTGACCCCTCAGACATCAATGGCGACGGTGATCTGGTCAATGACTGGTATATGGTTCCCACCAATTATGGTGTGGAAAGCAGTTTCATGGAGCGTGAGCGCGAAGGTGGCTCTACCAGTATTGAAGTGGAGCTAAATGACTATTTCACTCTGCGCGGCGATGTTTTCTACACCAAGATGGAACAGTTCGATCGCTACGTAAAAGCTAGCTTTGATGGTGCTGACACACCTTGGGCCTATTCAGTCAATGGTGATTTACGCGGCCCGGACAATGCTTTTGGTGAGGAGTATGCCGCGTTTGCGCCTGACGTGCAGTACAAGGAAAATGGCTTGTACAACGTAATTCTTCCGGGGTCGGTGGTGTCCCCGGCAGGACAATTTACCTATGTTGATGATCAGGGCCAAACCCAAACCCGCGACTTGCACACCTTGCGTGTCGCCGAGATTTTGTCATCCAGCTTTGGTTCTACCTCTGGTACCCGTATCAACCGCACCGGGGCCATTAACAGCAATATCCAGCTGGATTACGACAATCAGGACAATATCAAAGCCAGTGTGCGTTACATTTATGCCGAGGCTGAAAAAGAAAGTCGCTTTGCTAACCTGCAACAGGGCACTCCGGCATGGCACTGGGTAGATGCCGATGGTGTCAATGGTAAGGATGTGATCAAACCCTACCGTGTTACTGTCGATTATCGTGGTGAATTCCCTTCTTTCTCTTACACGGCCGATTTAGCTGATGCCAGTAACCTGACTTATTACCAGGCCATGGCCGATGGTAACAACACAGATGCAACGCTCAACGTATTGCGCGGTGACCTGAGCTACCAACTTGACCTCGGTATTCTGGCTTCGGTGGATGTGGGTGCACGTTACGGTGTTCGCGACGCGGAGTACACCAAGTTCTATTACGTGACGCCAACCGGTCGTTACAGTAACGATCAGCGTATCCCCTTGGCTAAACGCAACCAGCTCTACTCTGGCAACCTGATCTGGCAGCGCTATCCGGATTTCCGTACCTTTGACTACAACCTTGAGAATCAGGCTTTGCGTGATGCAGGTCTTTACGATAACGGATTCCGTGCCAATGACCCGCTGATTGTCCCCTTCACTGACTTTGGCCCGTTTAAGGGCTTTGAGAATGGTGTTGCGGCGGTAAATCCAGCCGCATGGGACAACCCGCTCGATTTTATGAATCGTCTCTATCCAGGCACCAAAACGGTGGACGATCCTGCCTACGCCTATCGCGTGGAGGAGGCATCAACCGCGACCTATGTGCAGCTTAATTTGGATGATGCCGAGGGTGTGTTTGGTATTCCCTATAGCGGTAACCTTGGCCTGCATGTAATGCGCACTGACCGCACCGTGGATCGGAACAATATTCCGGAGGTGTTGGATATCTACAACTCCATAGGTGCAGCGGACTATCAAAAGCTGGCATTTGTGTATGACGTAGAAACCAGCAAGCGCTCCTTCACCCAATACCTTCCGTCACTCAATCTGAACTTCTTCCCGAGCGACGATGTGATACTGCGTTTTGGTGCGGCTAAAACCACCTCGCGTAATAATCTGGAAAATGTAGGCGCAGGCCTGAGTCTCTGGTTATCGCAATGCCCCAAAACCGATGAAAACGGCAACCGGGTTATGTTTGTAAACGGCTCCGGCCAGCTGGAAGGTGAAAACGTGACCTGTACCGGTGGCGGTAGCGATCAGGGCAATATTGACATCAAGCCCTGGGAAGCGAACGTCTATAACACCTCGGCGGAATGGTACTTTGCCGAGAACTCTATTGTTGGCCTTGGTGTCTTCCTGATCGATGTCAACACCGCCGTACAAAGCTTCCAGGAGCGTCGTAGTTTTGTGGACGCCGATGGTATTGACCGGGGCAATACCGGCAATGTCTGGGTGTCCAGAAATGTGGGGGCATCAAACCTGTATGGTGTGGAATTAGGCTACAAGCAGCCATTTACCTTCCTGCCTTCCATCCTCAGTTCAACCGGTATCGAGTTTAACTACACCTACTCCGAAAGTGATTCTGGCGATGAGGATCTCTACGATAACTCACTGCCGCTGCAATCCAACTCCAAACACCAGAGCAACCTGATTCTCTGGTACGACAAAAACGGTATCAACGTGCGCTTGGCCTACAACTGGAAAAGCGAGGAGTACGAAGGTCGCGCCGGGCTCAATACCAGTGGACAGCCACTCAATTTGGGCAACTGGATCGAGCCAACGGGTTATCTGGATTTGTCGGTCAACTACTGGCTTAACGAGCATGTCAGTTTCTCGCTCAGCGGTACCAACCTGACCGAGCAGAGCAAGAAAAGTTACGCGCAATTTGAAGACCAACTGCAATCCATTTGGGTGCAGGAGCGTCGCTTCAATGCCGGTGTAACCTTCACTTACTGATAAACCCATTGCCAAGAATAAAAATTTACATTGGAGTCTGAATATGAAATTTAAGTTAGGTTATCTGGCGCTTTTATCGAGCAGCTTGTTGCTACAAGCTTGCGGTGGCGGTGGTCTCGCGGGCGGCAATGACAAAGACGTGGATACTATTCGCCCTGAAGCGGGCGTTGAGGATGAATCGGCGCGCCCACGTCCACCAGAGAATGCGGTGGTCATCACTACCGACCAACATTTTATTTACGATGCCGCAAAACAACCGATATTTTTACGTGGTGTTAACCATCTATACGCGGCTAATCCCAATGAGCGCATCAATGGTATCCCGGCAATTAAAACTGCGGGTTCCAACGTGATTCGTTTGCAGCTCGATGAAACCACCACCGAAACACAATTTGAAGGTGCCATGGCGCGGATTGTGGAAAACAAAATGGTGGCACTGGTGACGCTCACGGCTGAGGGTAACAAGCTGACCTGTACTGAAGACAGTACCTATCTGCTGAAAGCGGTGGATGATCTGTGGCTGAAAAAGTTCATGCCGGTATTAGTACAGGATCGCTTCCAACCGCACCTGATGCTCAACATCGCCAACGGCTGGGGAATTATGGATGTATTCAATCCAGACAGCCTCGGCTATCAGGAATATCTGGATACCTACAAAGCGCTTATCCGCAAATTCCGTACCGCCGGTTTTAAATTTCCGCTGGTGATCGATGCTCCCAGCTGCGGCCAGGATTTTAATGCCTTCCTCAGTGGTCGTTCGCGCGAGCTGATGGCTGCTGACACTGCCAAAAACCTGGTGTTTGGTGTGCATGCCGAGGGTGCCAAGTGGAATTCCAGCGATAAAATCGTGCATGCGGCGACCCAACTGTACAACGAAAAAGTGCCGTTTATCGTGACTGAATTTGCCGGTTCGGGAGTTGCGGGTGTTGATGAAACACCTATCGACCATAAAGACCTGATCGCTAAATCTGCTGGTGATGTCGCCTTGGCTTTTAATTTCCCTTGGGTGACTAATAGCGACGAAGCAGCCTATGTCATGACCCTGGAAAATACCTTGGATTTGCGCGGTGGTGCGGTGCTCTCCACCAATGTTTTCCTCGATAAGCTTTATGCAGAATTTGAGCTAAATAACTCTGGCCAATTTGTGCAGCGGGGTAAGCTCAGCTTCGCGCTCTATTTGAAAGATGCCAATGGCAATGCTTTGCGGGCAGGTAGTACCTCGGCTCTGGATCTGCGCAGCAATCAGTGGAGTAAATTAAGTTATGACCTGCCCAAATCCGCTAGTGATATTGACCCGGCGCAGCTGATGAATGGCGCCACCAGTTTTGATTTGACAGCGGTAAAACAAGTCGGCATCCAAATTATGGCCAACGGTAAGGCGGCTTCACTCAAAGCGCCGGTCAAGTTCGATGAATTGAGTATTCTGCCGGGTGTGCCGCCAGTTTACGTCGCCAGTTTTGATAGCGCCAATGAAGAGTGGATCAAAGCCTGGGGCGCGGTCGATGTTGGCCTTGCCAATGGCGCCTTCACAATGAAACCGACAGGTGGAGATTACGCCATCCAGTTGGCGGGTTGGAACGGCCCCAGTATCAGCACTATTCCGTTCAATAAAACCCTGGAAGCCACTTTCCGTATCTACTTGCCAAGTGAATATGCGGGGAAAAACTTGTGGGCTAAATTGTTTGGTCAATTTGGCGCGGGCTGGACTTGGGTTGAAACATCGTTAAATGCATCGGCACTGGTGCCAGGTCAATGGACTGAGGTGAAAGCATTGATTGCCTTCAATGAATCAATCAGTGCGGGCGACATCAACACAGCACAAGCGTTTGGTTTACAAATTGGTGGTTTCTCCGGCTCGGAAGTTGAGCCTATTCTGCTGGATTCCATCAGCATTTCGGATCCCAATGCGCGCCCGACCAAAACCGTTACTGCTTTGCAATACAAAGCCAGCTTCACTAAAGGGACTGAAGGATTTGTGAATGCTAACTGGGATGGTGGGCGGCCAGTACTGGATGCATCCAACGCGGAGTTAGCCGTCACTGTGCCTGCGGGTGATTTTGGTGCAATTAACAAGGCTGATATTAATTCCATTTCAGAAATAGATTTCCGTGGTGGCATCACAGTGAAAATGAAATTATTTATTCCTGCTGATTGGGCTGGCGATGATTTCTGGCTGAAATTCTTCTTTCAGGATGGCAATTGGAGCCACTTTGAATTCACTCCTGCATTGACGACAGCTACGCTGACCGCTGGTGAGTGGAATGAGCTGGAGTTTAAAGTTACCGAATTCCCTAGTGGTTTTTCGCGCACACTCAAGCCTCAAATGTTTGGTATGCAATATCGCGCTGTATCAGCGGGTACAGTCAAATTGGATGACATTGAAATTTATGGTGATATCCAGATTGATGATTCGCAGCCTATCCTGCATGTGGACTTCTCAACGCAAGCCCAATACGACGCCTTTACGTTTGATTTTGCCGGCGGTGGTTTCTCTGAATCAGCCCTTGCCACCGCAAAATATTCAGATTGGCGAGTGGTTCCTTTTGGCTGGACTGCAAGTTCATGGAAAGGCCATACGGGCGATAAAGCTCCACTGGATATTTCGCTTGATGAGGGGTTGGTAAACCTCACTGAGCGCGGTGACGAAATCGTAAATGGCTCCTTGGGAATCCTTGAGACATCAGTGCAAGCTAATTTTTAAGAATAAGTTGATGTGAGCGAAACTCGCGCGATATTTATCGCGCGAGTTTTCACAGGCTGTTGTTTGTTTATCTGCGTGTAAACGCTTGTTGAGCGCCGCCAATGATTGTTAGATGATTGGTGTCTTGTATATCAAGTAAGTGCCATGCCCGCTGGATTTTTACTTTCAATTTCTCTCCATTAACCAACGAATTGTGTTTCGCAGTACGCTTGGCAATATCTCCCGCGCTAGCCCACCATTAACCAACTCACGTTTGCTGCTGCAAATCTGCCGTCATTATTAGACTTATTTGTATGTTGCTAAGGTGCTTCTTTTGGTATTGGCTATTTGTTGCTCCGTCCTCTGTTTGTTATCAATCTCTTCTTACGCTTTCGTATCAGCTTATTGCTGATGATTGTCGCTGGGTATCGGTGAGTGAATAGTTTGTTGACTTATTGATACTCAGGATTATTAAAAATAAAAAGCCCCGAACTGGTCGGGGCTTTTTATGGGTTGGTAAAATTACATTTCTATGAATCTAGAGGAAGTTGATACCAAAGTTTTCGCTAAAGGATTCATCAGTTGAAACTTCAGCTTTAACTGAGAAGGCTGCGTTTACAGGTGCCGCCGGATTTGCTGCGACACTGATGGGAATACATGCAGCATTGGGTGTATTAGGTACAACAGTGTCCAATGTGGTGGTCATCCCAACAGGCGTCCCGTTGAGTGTTAGCTTGGTTCCGTTGGGAAGGCTATTACCATTTTCATCTTCAGCGCGCAAATAAACTGTACCTCTGGCTCCTGCGATAGAGCCGCTAAATGCTGAGCTGCACGCCGGGTCGCTCCAGAGTGACAGGAAACCGCTCGAACTGGACATGGACAAGACGATACTGTCGCGAACAGTAACTTTATCATCCGTACAAAGTCCTTCATCTTTCTGCTCTTTGTAGCAAAGTGTGCCGTTGTAGACGTTGCTGACGCTGGCGCTGTCGCGTTCCAGTGCTTTGTGCGCAGGCAGGGCTACATCGACAAAACGCTCACCGATTTCATAGGAGTTGTTTTCATTTGCGTCGAGGAATGCTTCCCCCAGATTGGATACAGGCTCTAAAGCACCGGAGGTTGCTACGCGGTTATAGCGTCCATTTGAATCGACATCGGTGAAGTTTTCGTTGCCGGATGAGAAGGCCAAAATAGTAATGCGGCCGTCAGCAGGTCTAAACTCTTGTGAGAACCACTTCACCGAGCACGAGCCGTCCAGGGTTAGACAGCTGGCGCCGATTCGGCCGCCCTCGGTCCAAAAGCTTACTGCTGTGTTATCGACAACCGGGTTACCGAAGTCATCTGCCATGCTCATAGTCAGTGTTACTTCAGTGTTGTCCCTGTCCCAAGCTCTCGGATTTAGCTGGGTAGCCGAAAGGGAAATGGAGCGCTGTACCGGAATCCCGGAAGAAATAATCAGTTCGTTGGATGAAGTGGAAATGTTGGTGCCAACAATAGTGGCAGATACGCTGACAGGTGTTGCGACATTGCCCGCTGTGATGCGTGTGCTGACATAGCCTTCGCTGTTGGAAATTGCAGTTGCAGGGCTAAACGTCAATCCGCCAGGTGTCGAGGCGATACTGAAGTTGACCTCAACCTGGTCGAGTGGTGCGCTGTTCTCATCTACTACACGGAAGCGCACTAGCGAGGTTTCCACTCCGCCACTTCCCTTGAGGCTAATCTGCTTGGGTGCTGCATCAGTGAACTGAATGCTGCCAGCAACACCTTGAGCGATATTTAAAACGATTTGTGCATTTTTCACTGAGCCGTTGATGCTGGCCGAGGCAACAATTGTATCGGCGCCGCTACAGCCATTGGCTTTGTAGTTGATGGTCGCGCGGCCATTGAGTGTAGTGGCGCTGGTGGCCGGAGCGTTAGCGCTGTTGGTCAGTGTTGCTTTTCCTGCCGCCACGCAGTCAGAGATAAAGGAAACGGTAATCGGTGCCGCCGCGGGGGTGTTGGTGCTGGTTACAACATAGACATTTAATGTGGTAAATCCGCCGGCGGATAAATTGGTTAATCCGTTGGTTGCATCCATCTCGCCTTCGCGGAAGTTGGCACCGCTGCCAGCACCTATTTTTTGAGGTGATACGGTATCAACACTGCTCGCTGCACCTGAACTAGGCTGGGTCGCGCTGGTGCTCGCACCTGACGAGGCTCGCGGGGGGTCAAGAGGTGAACTGCCGCCGCCGCCGCAGGCGGAAAGTAACAGGCTCAGAAACGCTGCACTGACGATCGTCTTTGTTTTTAGGGTTTGCATGGTGTCTTCCTAGGTTACCGGCCGCTCTGCATTTGCAATCCAGGCGGAAGCAGGTAGTGAAATCAATGATATAAATGGCATAAACATTCTGCGCTAAGCTCTTGAGCTTATTAGGACTTATTGCCACAGCTTACGTTAGCCTATTCCCCTGTAATGATAAAGTCCTGCATGTTTAAAAAATGTGCTGGCTGGCGCATATATCCAGATATTTGTGCGGTTATTAGCATTTTGCCTTGCCTTCCGTTTTATTTCGGTAAGCTGGGGTCTCAGGGCTTATAATCGCGCCACTTTATATTCTGCCAAACGAGTCTTCTCATGAACTTGCCTGCTCTTGTACTGAAACCCCAAGCTGATCGTCGTTTAAAACTGGGGCATTTGTGGATTTACAGCAACGAAGTTGATACCGATAAGTCGCCGCTCAAGACCTTCTCAATGGGTCAGCAGGCGCTGGTGACCACCCACAGCGGTAAACCGCTAGGTATTGCGCTGATTAACCCTAACGGCTTGATTTGTGGCCGCTTGGTCAGTCGTGATGAAAAATACCCTCTTAACAAATCCCTCTTGGTGCACCGCATCAAACAGGCGCTCGCGTTACGTGAGCTGGCTTTTGCTGAGCCTTACTATCGCCTGATTTACGGTGATGCAGATTTGTTGCCCGGGTTGGTGGTGGATAGATTTGGTGACTACCTGGTGGTGCAAATCGCCAGTGCCGGTATGGAATTGGTGAAAGATGAAATTGTGGAGGCCTTGGTGCAGGTATTAAAACCCGCCGGGGTATTGCTGGCCAATGAGCACAGTGCACGCAGCTTGGAAGGACTGACGGAATATACCGAGGTTGCCTACGGCGAGGTGCCTGAGTCGGTAGAGTTAATCGAGAATGGTGCGCGCTTTATGGCGCCAGTTCACGGCGGGCAAAAAACCGGTTGGTTCTACGATCACCGGATGAATCGTGCCCTGCTGAAGCAGTATGTGCAAGGTAAACGGGTGTTGGATGTCTTCTCCTACATCGGCGGTTGGGGGGTGCAGGCCGCTGTCGCAGGAGCGAGTGAAGTTTACTGTGTGGATGCTTCCGAAGCGGCGACCGATGCGGTGCTGGAAAATGCCCAGCTTAATGGCGTGGCAGATAAAATGGCGGCGATTCAAGGCAAGGCTATTGATGTATTGAAAGAGTTAATTGCCGCAGACGAACGCTTTGATGTGGTGGTGCTCGACCCTCCAGCCTTTATCAAAAAGCGCAAGGATCAAAAGGCGGGCGAAGCGGCTTATCGCCACATTAATGAGTTGGGCATGCGCCTGCTGGGGCGCGATGGTTTGCTGGTGTCAGCATCCTGTTCGATGCACTTGGGCAAGGATACGTTATTGGAAATAGTCCGTGCGGCTGGCCGCCATTTGGATCGCCATGTGCAAATTATTGGGCAGGGTGGGCAGGGGCCGGATCATCCTATCCACCCGGCCATTCCTGAAACCGATTATTTGAAAGCGGTATTTGCGCGCGTCTATTTGGCTTGATTCGGCTTCAAGCTCATCGGGCCTGCGTCTTTGCCTTTTGTTTGGGTCAGGCGCGCAGGCTGATGATGCTCCAGTTGCGCTCGTTCGCTATGGCGGTGAGGCGCTCATCCGGGTCGACCGCCACGGGGTTATCCACTAGCTCCAACAGCGGTAAATCGTTGATGGAATCGCTGTAAAAATAAGCGCCCTCAAGCGAGTGATGGTTGTGCTGCAGCCACTCTTTTAAGTGAGTTATTTTTCCGCCCTGAAAGCAGGGGGTTCCGACAAACTTGCCAGTATGGCGTCCGTTTATCACTTCGGGATCGGTAGCGAGTATGTCGTCTACGCCAAGGCGTTTGGCAATCGGACGGGTAATAAAACCGTTGGTGGCAGTGATGATCAGCAAGTGATCACCTTGGTTGCGATGTTTTTCCAGTAGTGCCCTGGCCTTATCGAGCAGTAAGGGTTCGATATGCTGCTGCATAAATTCGCGGTGCAACTGCTGTAGTTCGTCCTGATTAAAGCGCGTCAGCGGTGCGAGTGAAAACTCCAGGTAGGCGCGTATATCCAGGGTTCCGTTTTTATAATCCTGATAAAAACCCTCGTTGGCGATGCGGTAAACCTCGGCATCCACCAGTTTTTTCTCCACCAAAAAAACACCCCAGCTGTAGTCGCTATCGCCGGCAATCAGGGTGTTATCCAAATCAAAAATAGCCAGTGCCACGGGTTGAATCCTCTGTATATAAGCTGGAGCTTGCGGTCGGCGGAGTGCGCGATCAAGGGGGCGCTAGGATAGCGATAGTGACTTGGCGGCTCAATGCAATTTCATTTCCAAGATTCAGGGTTGCGGCTTTGGGCAAGCCTGATATAGTGCGGAAATCGCTATTTCGTGGAACATAACTGCCACTGTTTTAATCATTTGGCGGATGTCCCGGCAGCAAAACCCTTTTAAATGGATGATTCTCCCCGTGATAGATTCCGACGGATTTCGCCCTAATGTGGGCATTATTCTGACCAACGATCAGGGGCAGCTCTTATGGGCTCGCCGTGTCGGTGGTCATGATGCCTGGCAATTCCCCCAAGGCGGAATTAATCCGAACGAAAGCCCTGAGCAAGCCTTGTACCGCGAGCTATACGAAGAGGTAGGGCTGCGTCGAGAGGATGTGGAAATTCTTGCCTGCACGCGCGGCTGGTTGCGTTACCGGTTGCCGCATCGGCTGGTTAGGCATAATTCAGTCCCGCTGTGCGTAGGTCAAAAACAGAAATGGTTTTTACTGCGTATGCGCAGTTCAGATAGCAAAGTCAGCCTCAATAATGGTGGGCGCGCCGAATTTGATGCGTGGCGCTGGGTGAGTTACTGGTATCCCCTGGGCAAAGTGGTTGCTTTTAAACGCGATGTTTACCGCCGGGCACTCAAAGAGCTGTCATTATTTCATTCGCTCCATGAGGATCGACGCAGTCGCGCCAGCTAAACCATTCCATCCAACGGGCTTTATCCAACCTATGTTGAACTCTCTCAGATCCATCGTTCAGGAAGTAAACGCAGCGCGCGATATGAAATCGGCGTTGGCGATTATTGTGTCGCGGGTCAAAGAGGAGATGAAAACCCAGGTCTGTTCAGTCTACTTGCGTGATATTAAAGGCGATTACGTATTAATGGCGACTGATGGTCTTAATGCGGATGCTGTGGGTAAGGTGCGTTTGGCGGCGGGTGAAGGTCTGGTTGGTCGTGTTGTGGTGCGTGAAGAGCCCATCAATCTTGAGCATGCAGAGGCTCATCCCAGCTATCAATACTTTCCCGAAACCGGAGAAGAGCGCTACAGCAGCTTTCTTGGTGTGCCCATCATCCACCATCGCAAAGTGCTTGGTGTCTTGGTGGTGCAGCAGGTAGAGCAGCGTCGTTTCGATGAGGGTGAAGAAGCTTTTTTGGTCACTATGTCAGCACAGCTGGCCGGTGTGATCGCCCATGCGGAGGCTACCGGCGGCATAGTTGCGCCCGGTGCAAAAGCCACTCAAGCCAAGTTTTTGGGTGTCTCTGGAGCTTCCGGGATTGCCATCGGCGAAGCGGTAGTCTTGACCCCAACGGCCGACCTGCGTGCTGTGCCCTATCAGGCCTGCAAAGATGTCGATGCGGAAATTGCGTTTTTCCAGCGCAGTTTGACAGCAGTTCGCGATGACATTAAATCCCTGGGGGAACAGTTGCGCGCCCGCATTAATCGCGAAGAGCAGGCGCTTTTTGATGCTTATCTGGCAATGCTGGATGACGCGTCCCTGGCGCGCGAAGTAACTGATCGTATCCGCAAAGGTGCCAGTGCGCCCTATGCTTGGAGCGAGGTTATCATCGAGCACGAAACTATTTTCAATAGTATGAATGACCCTTACCTGCGCGAGCGGGCCACTGATGTTCGCGACTTGGGGCGGCGCGTGCTCGCCTACTTGCAGGAGTCCAATCAAAAAGCGAGGGTGTATCCCGACAAAACTATTCTGATTGGCGAAGAATTGACCGCATCCATGCTGGGAGAGATTCCCAAGGAGAAGCTGGCAGGGTTGGTGTCGGTATTAGGATCATCCAACTCCCATGTGGCGATTTTGGCGCGGGCAATGGATATTCCCACGGTAATGGGCGCTGTGGATTTGCCTTACGCGCAAATGGATGGCCGTCCGGTGATAGTTGACGGTTACAAGGGGGCGGTTTATTCCGACCCGAGTGCTCAACTACGCAAACATTACAAGGCGATTTACCTCGAAGAGCAGGCGCTGGTAAAAGGGTTGGAGGCGCTTAAGAATCTGCCTTGCGAAACCCAGGATCGCTATCGTTTGCCGCTTCATGTAAACACGGGTTTGATGGCAGATGTGGTGCGCTCATTGGAGCGCGGCGCAGAAGGTGTCGGGCTTTATCGGACCGAGGTGCCGTTCCTGTTGCGCGACCGTTTTCCGAGTGAGGAAGAGCAGCGTGGAATCTATCGGGAGCAGTTAGAAGCCTTTGCTCCACACTCGGTTACTATGCGCACACTTGATATAGGTGGCGATAAAGCTCTGCCTTACTTTCCGATTGAAGAGGACAATCCATTTCTTGGGTGGCGCGGCATCAGGGTTACGCTTGATCATCCCGAAATTTTTCTGGCGCAGATTCGTGCCATGATTAAAGCCAGCGAAGGCTTGGATAATTTGCGCATTCTGCTACCGATGATCACCAATATTCAGGAAGTAGATGCGGCCAAAGCGTTGATCCAGCGTGTTCACAAAGAGTTGCTTGAAGAGGGATTCAGGGTCCGTAAGCCGCAAATCGGTGCGATGATTGAAGTCCCTGCAGCTGTTTATCTTGCACCCGAGTTGTCGCGTCGGGTGGATTTCCTGTCGGTAGGCAGTAATGATCTCACTCAGTATTTGCTCGCTGTAGATCGCAATAACGCTCAGGTAGCAGACCTCTATCAGGCGTTTCATCCTGCCGTGCTGCGTGCCTTGCAGTACATTGTCTATGCGGCCCACGATGCTGGAATCAGTGTGAGTATCTGTGGTGAGTTGGCCGGCGACCCCGGCGCTGCCATTTTGTTAATGGCAATGGGGTTTGATGTTTTGTCGATGAACGCGACCAACTTGCCCAAGGTTAAGTCTGTGATCCGGGGTATAACTTTTGCGCGCGCAAAAACCTTGTTGGAAGAGGTGATGCGAATGTCCAATGGTGACCAGATCCGTGATCATATCGCCCGTGAACTGCGCGACTCTGGTTTGAATCGTTTGATCCGCCCGGTTACCTCCGACAGTAATTGAGCGTAAAGCCTACAAATTTGTCATAAATCCGCGTCATAATCCCCGGCCCTTCGCCGGATGATTCAGGTTTAAGTGTTTATGCTGCAATACCCCGATATAGACCCAGTTGCGTTTTCCCTCGGCTCATTTAAGGTTCATTGGTACGGCATTATGTACCTGTGCGCCTTTGTCAGTGCTTGGCTGATTGCCATGCATCGCGCCAAGCAGCCGAATGCTTTTATCAATAAGTCTCAAGTAGAAAACCTTATTACCTATGGTGCGTTTGGCGTCATTCTCGGTGGCCGATTTGGTTATGTGGTGTTTTATAACTTTGATTATTGGCTGACAGATCCGTTGTGGTTGTTCCGGGTTTGGGAAGGAGGCATGTCATTTCATGGCGGTCTGATTGGAGTGATTGTGGCGATGTTCCTATATGCCAAGCGAATAGATCGTTCCTTTGTCGGACTCATGGATTTTGTTGCGCCCATAGTTCCCCTTGGGCTGGGTTTTGGTCGTCTCGGTAATTTTATCGGTCAAGAGCTTTGGGGGCGTGTAACTGATGTGCCTTGGGCGATTGTCTTTCCAAAAGCGATGGATCCGGAAGGTGTTGCACGACATCCGAGTCAGTTGTATCAGGCATGTTTAGAGGGGTTGTTGCTGTTCATTATTATTTTTTGGTTTTCTTCGAAGCCTCGTCCGCGAGGTGCAGTTTCGGGGTTATTCCTTATTGCTTACTCCAGTTTCCGTTTCACGACCGAGTTTGTGCGCGAGCCAGATAAAGGTGTTGAGTTGATTGGTTGGATGACGCGAGGACAGTTGCTTTGCATTCCAATGTTTGTTGGGGGGATAGTCTTGCTGGCTTTTGCCTACGCTGCACCCCGCAAAGCCGCTGGCGCCCAATAACTTCTGTTTTACAGGTAGCACAATGAAGCAGTACCTTGATTTGATGCGTGATGTAGTTGAAAACGGCATTTCGCGCGGCGACAGAACTGGCACTGGAACCCGTTCAGTTTTCGGTCGGCAATTGCGTTTTGATCTTAGTGAAGGGTTTCCTTTGGTAACAACTAAAGTTGTTCATCTTAAAAGTGTAATAGTTGAACTTTTATGGTTTTTACAAGGTCGCACAGATGTTACCTGGCTTAAGGAGCGGGGTTGCAATATCTGGAACGAGTGGGCAACTGAGGCGGGCGACTTGGGGCCTGTGTATGGTAAGCAGTGGCGCAGCTGGCATTGCCCTGATGGCACTACCATTGATCAAATTTCGCAGGTCGTAGCGCAGATCAAAAAGAATCCTTATTCGCGCCGTTTAATCGTCAGCGCCTGGAATCCTGCTGACTTGCCGGATGAGACCCTGAGTCCCCAGCAAAACGTTGAGCAGGGGCGCATGGCTCTGGCTGCTTGCCACACCCTGTTTCAGTTTTATGTTGCTGAAGGTAAGTTGTCGTGTCAGTTGTATCAGCGTAGTGCTGATTTGTTCCTGGGGGTACCGTTTAATATTGCCAGTTATGCATTGTTAACACACATGATTGCCCAGCAGTGTGATTTGGATGTTGGAGATTTTGTGCATACCTTCGGTGACTGCCATCTCTACAATAATCATATAACTGACGACATAGTTTACGAACAATTAACACGCGAACCCAAAAACTTACCTACACTAAAGATCGTCCGGCGACCCGACTCAATTTTCGGTTATGAATTAAGTGATTTTGTATTTGAAGGTTACGATCCGCATCCCCGCATAGTCGCGCCTATTGCTGTTTAACTGGGCTGTTGTAGGTTGTTGCAAGTAAAAACTTTTAATAAATAGCGAAGGCTCCGCATGAAATTAGCCATCATTGTGGCAGCAGCAAAAAATGGTGTTATTGGCGTGGGCAACGAGCTCCCCTGGCATCTCCCGCAGGATCTGAAATATTTTAAATCAGTGACTATGGGCAAGCCTGTGATCATGGGAAGAAAAACTTATGAATCAATTGGTCGTCTTTTGCCTGGGCGCGTGAATATTGTTGTGACGCGTAACAAATCATGGTCTGCACCTGCGGGTTTGTTGGTTGTGCATAGTCTTCAGGATGCAATTGATTCTGCTGCCAAGCTGGCGGGGCCTGAGTTGGATGAGATAATGGTGATTGGCGGTGCAGAGTTGTATCGTGAAGCGCTTCCTGTTGCAGACAAGGTCTACCTTACGGAAGTCGCTATTGAGCCAGATGGTGACGCTTTTTTTTCATTGCCTGATGTGCGGAATTGGGTGCTTGAGTCGTCTACAGCAGGTGAAGAATTGGCTCCGATCTCGCACAGATTTTTGGTTTATCGGCGTCAGGCTGCCTGATTAAATTGGCGTCAAGAATTTTTGGTAGGCAAATTTTTTCTATTTTCTGTGTTACCGGTATGCGCGCTGTTATTGGCAATGTGTTACCGGGTTGATACCGAAGTACACACGTGAAGAGCATAAGGATAAATCATTGGAAGTAGGCTATGTCGCTTATTACAATGCCGGCGTTCTTAGCCGCCTCTAAAGAGGCAACGTGGATAACGCGTCTGCGGCAGCTTGTTGCCGCAAACTCACTTGATTGAACACCCAGTTGGGGGGATTATGAAAAAGCAGCGATTGAAAGCGGTGGCAATAACCACAATGCTTTCTGCCGGCGCGCTAATGGGTAGCGTGGCAATGGCAGATCAAACACTGGATGCAGTGCTTAAAGCGGGGCAGGCCAAAACTACTTTGGCGCAAGATTCCCAAAAGCGCATCGACAGATTGGCTCAGGAAACTGACGATCTGACACAAGAGTTCAAACAACAAAATAAGTTGATTGATGATCTTCGTGTATTTAATGCCCAGATGGAAAAGCAAGTTGCTAAACAGCTGGTTGTTGTTCAAGAACTCGAGCAGTCAATCGAGAAAGTGACTGTAATTGAGCGTCAAATTCAGCCGCTTGTCTTCCGCATGCTGGATAGTCTCGAGCAGTTTGTGAACTTGGACAAGCCATTCCAAGTAGAAGAGCGCAAAGAGCGAATTTCTATGCTTCGCGCCAACCAAGACCGTGCTGACATTTCTGTGTCTGAAAAATTCCGTCAGGTCTTAGAGGCATACAAAATCGAATCTGCTTACGGTAGCACCATTGAAGCATACAAAGGTACTTTGCCCATTGATGGTCAGGATCGTGAAGTAAATATTCTTCGTGTTGGCCGTATTTCTTTGATGTACCAGACAACTGATGCAAAGCAGTGTGGTACATGGGATGCATCTCAAGGTCAGTGGGTATCACTTGATAGCTCATACAACTCCTCCATTCTTAAAGGGCTTCGCATTGCTCGCAATCAGGCATCTAAAGATATTATGACTATGACTGTTCAGTCACCGGAGGCAGCACAATGAAAATGAAGTTAGTAAAAAGCTGTCTGATGCTCGCTGTTGCTGGCTTGTTGGGCAGCAGTTTTGCAGTTGCGCAAGAGAAAGCGCAAACCCTTGATCAATTGTTAGAGATGGTCAAAAAATCACAGATTAGCGAGTCTGCGGAGCACAAACAACGTGAAGCTGAGTTTGCCCGTGACAAAGCAAATCAGGCTAATTTGTTGGCTCAGGCAAAAGCGACGCGCCAAGCTGAAGAGGCTCGTTCTGCAGCCCTTGAAAAGAAGTATCAAGAACAAGACCTTTTGGTTGCAGCTAAGAAAACCCAGCTGAATGAGCGTTTGGGTTCCATGAAAGAACTGTTCGGTCACCTTACCTCTACAGCTGGTGATCTGCGTGCAACTCTTGAGACATCTATTGTAAGTGCTCAATACCCAAATCGCGGCGAATTCCTTGATACATTGATCGAGAAAATGAACAGCAACACCCAGTTGCCTGACATTGAAGAAATTGAGCGTCTGTGGTTTGAAGTTCAGCGTGAAATGGTTGAGACCGGTCGCGTAGTTAAGTTTAACACTACAGTCATTAAACCCAGTGGTGAGCAGGCTCAACAAGAGGTTGTGCGTGTTGGTGTTTATAACTTGGTATCAAATGGCATGTACCTGACATTTGATGGTTCCAAAATCCAAGAGCTGCCACGTCAGCCTGCTGATCATCTCGCCGGTGCTGCTGCACTGCAACAGTCAACATCTGGGATAGTTGATTTTGGTGTGGATCCAACGGGCCCTGCTGGTGGTCAGCTGTTGACTGCATTGATTGATACACCGACCTTCCTGGAGCGTGTAGATCAAGGCGGTACTGTAGGTTATGTAATTGTTGCGGTAGGTTTTATAGGCGTATTCCTTGGTTTGTGGCGTATGTTGGTACTGTTTGTCATGACCGGCAAGGTAAAAGCACAACTCAAGTCGGACAAGCCTAATATGAACAACCCATTGGGTCGTGTTTTGAAGGTTGCCGAAGAAAACAAAAATGTTGATACAGAGACCCTTGAGCTGAAACTTGAAGAGGCTGTTCTCAAGGAGCGTCCATCAATCGAAAGTGGTCTGGCTGTACTGAAAATTATCGCTGCTGTTGCTCCTTTGTTGGGTCTCTTGGGTACTGTTACCGGTATGATCGAAACTTTCCAAGCGATTACTATCTTCGGCGCTGGTGATCCCAAAAACATGGCGGGTGGTATTTCTGCTGCGTTGGTTACCACTGTTCAAGGTCTTGTTGTTGCTATCCCGGTTGTATTGATGCACACCTTTGTAAATGGTCGCGCCAAAGGCGTTATCCAAATCTTGGATGAGCAGACCACCGGTATCATTGCTGAAAACTCTGAACGCAAGTAGGGGATAAAAAGATGCAGGCTTTAACGGACGCTTTTGCAGCCATTGGAGCCTTTATGGATCAGGGCGGGCCATTGATGTATTACATCGCCGCCCTTACCTTTTTAATGTGGACTCTCGTGTTTGAACGAGTAGTCTACTTTAAAGGTGGTCTAAAAGGTGAAGTCCAACAGGCTTTGAATAGCTGGGAGCAGCGTAAAGAGCGCAAATCGTGGAACGCGCATCAAATTCGTGCGGCGATGGTTTCGCGTATGTCAGCGAAGATCAATAAGAATCTGGACATGATTACCACGTTAATTGCGCTTTGCCCACTTATGGGGCTCTTAGGCACTGTGACTGGTATGATTGAAGTGTTTAGTGTTCTTTCTCTGACTGGTGGTGGTGATGCTAAATCAATGGCGGGTGGCGTTTCTAAGGCTACCATCCCTACCATGGCGGGCATGGTTGCTGCGTTATCCGGTCTATTTGTTAACACGTACCTCACTCGAATTGCTGAGCGTGAAGATCGCTTATTTGCTGACCATTTGACTATGGATCACTGAGTGAACGGCAGTATTAACCTGTAATTAAGAGATGTCTCATGAGCAGGAACAACGCAAAACCAGATGAAGAACCCCAGGCTATCGACCTCACGCCGATGCTTGATGTTGTCTTCATTATGCTAATTTTCTTTATCGTTACTGCAACGTTTATCAAAGAGGCTGGGAAAGAGGTCGTTAGACCGGACGCAGTTACTGGCGATTCCAAGCCTAATGCAAGCATTCTTATTGCTATCGGAGATGACAATGAGATTTGGGTTGATAAGAAGCAGGTCGATCCTAGGGGACTTGTTAAGGTGATTGAACGTATGCGTGCCGATAATCCTAACGGTTCAGTTTCAATTCAGGCGGATACCAAAGCTCGCATTGAATTTGTATTGGAGGTCGCTAACGCCGCTCGTGAGGCTGGTGTTACTGATGTTTCTGTCTCCACTGAAGAGAAATAGGTAGCTATGAACTTCGCAAAAATAGGTATAGCAGGGCTTCTGGGGGTTGTAACAACCCTGTTGCTTTTATTTTTAATGTATCAGTTGGTTAATAATGATTTGGGTGATGTCTCACAGAAAAAAACTGTGAAAATTCCTGATATCAATATGCCTGATACAAAAATCGAAACTCGCTTTGAAGATGCCAAACCAGAAAAACCTGAGGCACCTGAAACTCCTCCAGATCTTCCGGAGCCTGAATTTGAGGCGCCCAATGTTTCAGGCGAGGCGCTGAACATGACGGCTCCAATTGCTAAAGCGGGTATAGATGTGGGAAGTGGTTCGTTAGCTTTTAGTGAGGGTGAGTATCTTCCTATAGTTAAAGTTCCGCCAGAATATCCGAGTACTGCTTTGTCGCGTGGCATTGAGGGTTTCTGTACAGTTGTCTATACGGTAACAGAGACAGGCACAACCAGAGATCCCGTTCCAATTGAGAGCGAATGTATTACAAAAGACGGCAAACCAACTTCTGTATTTAATCGTGCTTCTGTGAGAGCTGCACTTAAGTTTAAATACAAACCAAAAGTCGTAGATGGGAAGCCAGTTGAAGTTCCTGGTGTAAAGAATCGCTTCACATACACCATGCAGAAATAAAGGGGTAAAAGAAATGAGACAAGTGCTACCTTCTGTTTCTGTTGCTCTTGGTAAAACTTTGTTAGCAACAGCCATTGCTCTGGCACCGGTTGTTGTTAATAACGCTGCCAACACTTTTGCTCCGGGTGTTTTTGAGATTGGTGTTGCTAATGCGCAAGTCAAGGCAAAAAATAAATATGCCTCAGCGCAGCAGCGTAAGTTTCCCAATGTAACTGAGTCTTTCGGTAAAAAGATTACTGAAGCTGCCAATTATCTGCAGCCTCAGGATGAGTCGGTTAAGCCTGATCCGCGCAAAGCTATGCAATTGCTAAATGAAATGGCTGCTAACTCAGCTAAAGCTAATGCTTACGAGTTGGTGCTTTTGCATCAGTACACCGGTTATGCCCATCTTGGTGCTGAGAATTATGCTAAGGCAATCGAAAGCTTTAACAAAATGCTTGCCCAGACGCCGAACATGCCGTTGGCTACAGAGGCATCAACTATTCGTATAGTTGGCCAGCTGTACTCGCAACTGGACAATCCAAAAAAAGCATTGGAAACATTGCTCAAATGGACAGATTATGCAGAATCTTTGAAGCCTGAAGATTCATACATGTTTGCTACGCTTTATTATCAGCTAGAAGATAATAACAATGCGCTGCTAAATATTAATGAAGCGGTCAAGGCTCAAGAGTCTGCAGGCAAAGTTCCAGCTGAGTCTTGGTACATCCTGCAGCGTGGCTTGTATTTTGATAAAGAAGATTACAAGAGCGGTTTGGTTGTTCTTGAAAAGCTTATCAAGCATTATCCCAAGTCTCAGTATTGGAAGCAGTTGTCGCAGGTTTATCGCATGATGGATCGTACTCAAGATGCGCTGCATGCACTTGAGACTTGTTATCTGATGGGTGGTGTGACTACAGAAAAAGACCTGGTCAACTTAGCTTATTCATTCCTCGAAGCGGAAGTGCCCTACAAGGCAACCAAAGTTTTGAAGAAGGGTATCTACACAGACAAGGCTATTGAACCCACTGCAAAGAACTTGAAACTGTTGGCTGACGCATATCGTCTTTCTCAGGATGCTAAAAATTCTTTAATTGAGTATGAAAAGGCTGCTCAAAAGTCCACTGATGGTGAGCTGATCATTGGTCTGGCACAAGCATACCTTGCTAACGATAAATTCAAAGAAGCATCTAAATGGGGTCGCGATGCGTTGAGAAAAGGCGGTATTAAGCGTGTTGATCACGCAAACATAACCGTTGCTCAAGCTGAGTTTGAATTGAAGAATTTTGATGAGGCTGTCAAATTTTTCAAGGAGGCCGCTAAAGATGCAAGAAGCTCCAAAGTCGCCAATCAATGGATAACTTATTCTGAGCGTGAAAAAGCGAGATTAAGTGCTTTAGCACAGCAGTAATTGAGAGTTGGATCATTGGTCACGAAAAAGCCAGCGTATGCTGGCTTTTTCGTTTTCAAACGCTATTAGGTAGCTGTTGCACATGAATATTCTGGGGGAACATATATCATGCTCCCCCATGAACGCTAAAATACCCTCATCTTTAAAATGGCTAATGGTTACTTACCAAAAGCACATGCAACAGCTAAATCAGCTCGATGGGCAGCTAAACGAGATATATCGCCAGAGAAAGTTACTACTTGATAAAATTGAGCCATTGAAAAAGGTTATAGGTCTTCATGAGGTGCCTATAACCGCCAGTGACATCCCTTCTCTAAGAAAGAAAACAAAGCAATCTGGATTGGCTTATGGGGAGGTAACCAAATTGATATATAAATATCTTGGCTCTCTTCCTGAAGGTCAGGATGCCTCTGTTTCAGAAATTTTCTACTACTGCATGGGTGAGTTTATTATTTCAGCAGCTAATGATGCATCCGATCAACTTCTATTAAAATCAGTGCGAAAACAATTAAAAAATATGGCGTATAAAGGCAATATTGCCATAACCTTTTCAGGGAATACTTACAAAGATTCTCGTTATAAAAGGTTAAATTGAGATGCTATGACAGTTTGCCTGGTCGGCGATCCAGTTATATAGGTGTTGAATCCGGCTCGATTCTGATTTTATATATAAGTGAGCAGGCGCACCTTAGTGTGTCGTGTATTTTTCGTACACGTCCATCCATTCAGTCTTTCAAATATTGCATTACCTGAAAAAGCCAAACAGAGTAATATGCGGAACGCCCACCCACTTACTCAAATCGTAACACCGCAAAAATTATAGTTCAACTCCTTAATATGGCGACTTTTGTTCTGCCTTTTTCAAGAACTCGAAAAGTTTATTCTTTGCTCGCCAATCCATAAACCATATGCGCTTGGAGGTGAAATCTAAAAATTTCTTACTATTAAAATTCAACTTTTGATCGCCAATTTTTGAATCCACCTTTCTATGGATAGCTTTTGCCCATTGCTTTTTATAATCAACACCAATCCATGGGCAAGACATCAAATCTAAAACAAGTATTACATCGTGAGAGCATATTGGATTAAATTTTGAAGAAAAATATTCTGAAAATTTATCGCAATAACTTTTTTGTAAAAAATGATATTCGGCATGATTTGACGCATAGTAAATGATAGTAATAATAGAAAAGTAGCAAAAATCATCAGAGTGATGTTTTTTGGATTTCTCAAGCCAATAAATTAGCGTATTTTGATTGATTTTTTCATATTCCCATATTTCACCTAAAACAAGAATTAGATTCCACTCTTCAACATTTAAATTAATGTTGTTGTCGATTTTTGTTTTTATGTGGTTTGTTGCCTGCTCAAAAAAACCCGAGCAATGTTTGGCTTAACTTTGCTATTCTCAATTTTAAAGTGATTAAATATATCTAAAAAAAACAAACAAATAATATTTGTCGTTCTGTAATTGCTATCATAGGAATACAGGACAAACATGACATTTATTAAATAGTGTGAAAGCTCAATAGATTGATCATCTGTGATAGTCGAGCTTTTTAATGTTTTCTTTGCTATGGATGATATTGATTGCAGTGCATACCTTGAAATACTGGAAAAATCGATTTTGTTTGCAGTGACGCATTTTTTTATGTTTTGCAAAAGCTGATTGCATGATAATCTAGGATTAAAATATTTGTTATAACCCTCGGCAGTAATTGCTTTCTCGAAAAACTCATCGATAACACGTGATATTTCTATTTTTGCATTTGATTCTGAGGTCATGAATGGTCGTTCATATGACTCAGTTTTACCTTCATTTATGTATAATTTTATTTTAACTAATTCAGATTTTAATGCTTCTATTACTTTATCCCGCACTGAAAGATTATTTGTAAATATAAAATAGTCATCAACATACCGACATATAGTGTAATTTTCTTTGATCTTTATCCCGGCGGAATGAAGCTTTCGAGAGACATTTTGGTCTACTCTTTGAAGAATTATCTCAGCAAATATTCTTGATATCTCAGGGCCTACAACAATCCCATTTGTTTCATTGTAATTGCTTTCCATCATTAGTCTGTCGAACTCACTTTCAAAGCTAATTTTTCCTTTTCCTGAGTTGGACTTTGCATACCATTTATCTTTAACTGACCACCCAATCGTATGCGTATATATATTGTAAAAGCATTTTGAAATATCCAGCATTTCCAGATATTTAAACTTTTTTTCAATGTGAAGAAATTTCCATGAATCATAAAAATTGAAAAGATAGCTATATGGCTTATAGACGAAAAAAGATCTATATGTGCTTGACTCTGTTGAAAATGGGTCGCCAGCTGTTTCAACATTGCCGTCATTATCTAAAACATTTTCTTCATCTTTGCTTTCGTTGTCAGCATAGTAATATTTGAAGTTGGCGAATGGGCGACGAAGGGAGAATTCACTTTTGCTGCAAAGATACAAAATATAGTCTTTATTTTTTTCATAAAAAGATGAGATTTCAATTTGCTTTGCTGGATGAATTATGGATAAAACCCTGGAAGATCCATGTTTACTGGTGATATGGTAATCATAGGGAATAGTATATGATGTTGTAATCAGCAGCTTTTCCAAAAGACTTGGCAAGCTGTTCATATATTTATTTACAGATGAATGGAAAGAAACATTCGTGAAAGGAAATAGCTTTTCAAACGGCAATGTCTCCGTCAGTAACGCTCTATGCCTATCTGTTATCCTTACCTTTTTTTTATTTTCCATACCAACACCTTTTAATAAACGATATGTCGCTCATTGCATAATCATGGGTTATTAAATTCTTGAATCCGGCTACAAATGAAATTCTTTTAAGCCTCATCTGAAGTTGATTTGACATTAATATATTTCTGGATTTGGCAAGTCCGTCATTTGAAAAAATATGATATCTAAGAAACGAGTCTAGGCCTTTTAGTGAGTTTTCGCACGCTTCTGCCAGATGATAATTGTAGTGAATACCAGAAATTATATTTTGTTTTTTCTCTGCACCAGATAATTTAAAATTACTAGCCAAATACTCTATTCTTTTAAAGAAAATGTTATCGTAACCTGTTTCAGAAAAATCCAGTATTGAATATATAATTCGACTTTTTATTTTATTTATTTTTTTTCTTTGCTATATCTACTTCTAGCTGTTCATTTTTCCTGAACCTGTAACCCAAGAAATCAAAATCTATATCATTGTAGCCATCATTTTTTTCGCTAGACATAATTCGTGTTTTCGCGGAATTTAACGATAGTGGTAATTTAATTATTTTTTTTATTTGGTTATAGATATCTCTTGGATTTCTATAGCAAAAAATTACAATATCATCTACAAATCTCCCATAGTAATAAATCCCATCAATCTCTTTTATCCGTTTGTCTATGGGTTGCATGTAATATTCTGAAAGCGTGGAGCTAAGGCAAATGCCGCGAGGTAGTCCACCTTGGGAATGAGATGCTATAGTATCTAAATATTTTGTGAGTAATGTTTTTGAGCCATTCGAGAGCAGATTATTCTCTTGTATTTTCTTAATAACTTCAGCATGAGGAATTGACTCATAAAAGCTTTTTAAATCTAGCTTCAATACATAGAACTTAGTCTTTTCTTCCGCCAGATATTTAGTCAACCAGACTATGGAATTTCTATTGCTGGATTTTATTCTGAATATTCTCTTTACATTATCATCAAGTTTTCTCATCAAAAGTCTATTTTCTAATGAGCCAGCGGAAATATATTGAAATCCATTAATTTTTCCTCTTTGAAAAGGACTAAACTGAAAATGGGAATTTGAAATACTTTCCTCAAGGCTCGTTAGTCTTGGTAATAACTGATCAATACTTCTGTAGCCGTTCTCTCCATGGAAATCAGTCCTTTTAAGAAGTCGCTGGAAATTTTTTACAGTAAATGATTGATCTAACCCTTTTGTTTTTTCCATGTTTATTATCCAATATACATTTGTTTTAATGAGGATTTTTTAGCTTACATTTTAATTACGAGCTGTAATTCTAAATTTATAAGCTATAACTGCGAATACAACAGGGAAAAAGTGGTGTCCATAGGAACAATTCTTGAAATTGTTGCTCCATCACTTTTATTGGTTAGTCAATTGGCACTCGCATCTCGTCATTACGCTTTGCTCCTTGCCAATAGCCTCTCCACCATTTTGATAACCCAGCACTCAAAGTTTTTCCTAGCAAATCAGAAAGTCTTTCCTTTTCCGTTTTCTTTCTGCAATCTTCTCTCCAGGCCATTTCATTTGCATAATCAATCATGTATTTAGCCATCATTCGATGAAAAACTCCATACTCGCTTCTTCTGAGGCGACTAAAAAATGACTCCGCCTGATTATTATTTACGCCATTAACAGTTGAATACTCCTTTGAGTGCTCAACTGTCTCATGCGTAAAATACATTGAGTAGCTTGTGTATGCTGGGCTTTCGTCTGTTCTCACCAAACTTCCTTTCTTTATATAATTTTGCGCAATATGTTTAGCGGTTTTTTCATCTTCAGAAAGACTAAGCAGACAGCGAGTTTTAACTCCCCCCAATCCAGGAACAACTTCTCGAATAACCATCACAATCCTGCGGTTACGTTTTTTTCGATTAAAGTTTGCTCTCGACTGGGAGCTACGTTTTGCACCTTGGCTTTTGCCAAGCTTAATTTTATTGGCAATATCCTCTGGTTTGGCTTTATGCCTAAATTGCCCACTCCTGGGTTTGCCCCCAAAGTGGCCGCCATCAACATGGATTTCTCCGGAAAACGGAGCATTATCGATAGCTCTGGTAATGGATTCCCTCAATTTATGGCAGAACACCCAAGCGGTTTTGTAGGTCACCCCGAGCTTTCTTGAGAGAGATGATGCTGAAATGCCATTAGGGCTGGCGGTGAATTCAAACAACATCAATAACATTTTTTTAAATGAAAGTTTATGATCAGCCAATGGAGTTTTTGTGGTAACACTAAAATATGCATCGCAATGTTTGCATCTCCACTGAAACCGTGTTTTGCGAAAATAATGAGAATCTAAAACACCGCATGTAGGGCAGGATTGCTCATCTTTAACTCCCCATCTCTGCTTGCGAAAGAATATAAAAGCGTCTTGTTCTGACATGTCTGCAATATCAATAAGCGATAAATCCCTTACCGCCCGGGATAATAACCAATGTTGCCCCATAGGATCAGCCTTGCGCCGCCGCAGTACTGTACCCGTCTGGCGCATTAATCTGTAAACTTGGATGACTGAGGCAATAGGAGGCCTAACCCGGCAATCAAAATATGATTACCGTGTTGACAACCTAATATGAAAAGAACAAAATCGTGGGAATCAAAGGCCGTCTAAATCTTTGATGAACCACTTAAGCCAGATGTTTGCCGCATCTGGCTTTTGTCTTTTATAGCCCCTCTCTTATTTATCTAGATTTATTTATCTCATTGATTTACCTCATTATTTTCAGGTGTTTCATTCATTAATCTCTGCTTCGCCAACCAAAAGGCAACATCTTTAGCAAGAGCAAACTTTCCGCGTCGACTCTTAATTGAGAAAACCTTAACTGGTACGGTTTTTCTTACTATCGCTTGCCTAAGCGCTTCTGTGGATCGGTATCCAAGGCAATTGGATAGAGATTTGCCGGTTAAAAGAGCCGTTCCGTGCAGCGTCATTATTTTTTCCTCTAAATGAGCTGCCAGCAGCTCGACTTCTTTTTCAGTAGCCAAAGTTATTTATCCTAGTTTCTAAGTGACAGAGCCAGACTAACTGTGATTGGATTGAGTTAATATGGCTTTTTTGAGGGGCTAACAACCAGTCAAATATATAGAAAAATAAATAAAGTACTTATATTTCAAAGTGTTATGATTTTTTAGCGGTTGTGGCATACCGAATGCGAAATTTATCTTAGAAATGTTTTCATTCAAAAATTACAAAAAACTGAACTACACAGTTCGTTCCATCACGACCAGATATTGGGCTGAAGTAATAAAGGGGCTGCTGGGAGCTGATTGTGCAAACCAAATATTGGCTGCTCATAAGAACCCTAATGGGACAATGGCTCCTGGATGGTCGAATAATATGTCAAGGTATTGGAATAGGATGCTCAGGGGGGAGCCTGCTTCTAGAGAGAATAATGTAAATATTACTGAATCAATCCTGCCTGGTACCAAAGCGATTTTCAGTCACCCTCTTTGGCACTTACTTGGCGCCACGGATATAACTCATAAGCTATTAATGCAAGTATTCTTGGCCCTTCCAGCATTTTTTCATTCGAAATTATATGAGACTGCACCCAATGGTCTTATTTATCGAAAAAGAACTGTTAATAAAAGATTTCTTATTCACCTATCATCGCTAAATTCGCTAGATGCCCTGACCTGTTTGTTGGCATTGGCTCTAGAAGCGAAATTAGAGGGGAATCAGAACTATCTTCTTCGATATGAAATGGGAGTGATTAAGGTTTTGCTTAGGTTGTCAGTATTATCGGAGATAAAATTTATTTACGGTGGTTTGTATCAATCTATCAGCGCTCGTATGAACCAATCTCAATCAGATCTTGAAAGATTGAGTACTCATGATTTTCGTTTGATGCCCCCTTTAAGAATCCTTCCTGACGACAGATTTAATATTGATCGTGCAGTCGCCATTTATAGTAATGCGTTGGAAATTGCATCCAAGGTGGGATTGGTATCAGATAGGAAGGAGCAACAATTCTTATTTCTTTACTCTGTCAACCATGTTGACTTGGGTAAGGTATGTGTCGAGTTGAACTCATTAATGCAAGGCGATTTACAGATTAACCAATTAAGTGAAGCGACCAAAGACACCTTAAGAAGATTTGATCGTTTACTGAAAAAACCACGAAGAGGCGCGAGGTAGCTTTGGGCAACAGCTACCTAATAGCGTTTTCAAAATGCCTTAACAGGCTGCTCCTAAGAAGCCGTTAAATGCGCTTCTTAGGATAGGTTGAGTTTTATAGCAGTTTATCCAAATCACGCACTGCCCCTTTGTCTGCACTTGTCGCCAACATTGCGTAAGCTTTTAGTGAGGCAGAAACTTTGCGTGGGCGAGTTTCAGTTGGCTTCCAGGCTAGTGGGCCTTTGGCTTCTTCCTTGGTGCGACGTGAATTCAATTCGGCATCAGTAAGGGCAACATTAATACTGCGATTTGGAATATCGATACGGATGATGTCGCCTGTTTGAACCAGACCAATGGCACCGCCCGCAGCAGCCTCGGGTGAAACGTGGCCGATGGATAGACCCGATGTTCCACCGGAAAAGCGACCATCGGTTAATAATGCACAGGCCTTACCTAAACCTTTGGATTTTAAATAACTGGTAGGGTAAAGCATTTCTTGCATTCCTGGCCCACCTTTAGGGCCTTCGTAACGGATGACCACTACATCGCCTTCTTTGACTTTCCCATCCAGAATATCGGCAACTGCTTTATCCTGACTCTCTACTACGTAGGCTTTACCTTCGAATACCCAGCAACTTTCGTCAACACCAGAGGTTTTAACCACGCAGCCATCTACTGCAATGTTGCCTTTAAGCACTGCCAAGCCACCCTCTTTGCTATAAGCGTGTTCTACTGAACGAATACAGCCTTCTGCGCGATCGCCATCAAGGCTTGGCCAGCGGGTGGATTGACTGAACGCAACCTGAGTTGGAATTCCTGCAGGCCCAGCTTTATAAAAGGTAGCCACAGCCTCGGAGGAGGTGCTGATGATGTCCCATTTATCCAGAGCCTCTTGAAACGTCTTACTATGCACAGTGGGAAGATGATTGTGGAATAAGCCTCCGCGGTTTAGCTCAGCAAGAATCGCCATTACACCACCCGCCCGGTGTACGTCTTCCATGTGATATTTCTGGGTGTTGGGTGCGACCTTACAAAGCTGCGGAACCTTGCGGCTCATACGATCAACGTCAGCCATTGTAAAGGGCACATCACCCTCTTGAGCGGCGGCAAGCAAGTGAAGGATTGTGTTGGTTGAACCACCCATTGCTATATCAAGTGCCATGGCATTTTCGAAGGCCTCGAAGCTGGCGATAGATCTGGGTAGGACGCTATTGTCGTCCTGTTCGTAATAGCGTTTTGTGATTTCAACGATGCGACGACCTGCTTCCAAAAAGAGTTGTTCTCTGTCTGCATGTGTGGCGAGCAGTGAGCCGTTACCTGGAAGGCTTAAACCGAGTGCTTCCGTAAGGCAGTTCATAGAGTTGGCAGTGAACATGCCCGAGCAAGAGCCGCAGGTAGGGCAGGCGGAGCGCTCATAAGCTTCTACTTTTTCGTCGCTGGCTGAGTCATCGGCGGCGATTACCATAGCATCAACCAGGTCGAGTTTATGCTCTGCAAGCTTGGTTTTGCCGGCTTCCATTGGCCCGCCGGAAACAAAAATAACCGGGATGTTTAGGCGCATAGCCGCCATCAACATGCCTGGGGTTATTTTGTCGCAGTTGGAAATGCACACAATTGCGTCGGCGCAATGGGCGTTGACCATGTATTCAACCGAGTCGGCAATAATGTCACGACTGGGAAGGCTATACAGCATGCCGTCATGGCCCATCGCGATGCCGTCATCCACTGCGATAGTGTTGAATTCTTTTGCCACGCCACCAGCTTTTTCAATTTCACGCGCTACCAGTTGCCCAAGGTCTTTCAGGTGGACATGGCCGGGCACAAATTGGGTGAAGGAGTTTGCGATAGCGATAATCGGTTTATCAAAATCGCCATCTTTCATTCCGGTTGCGCGCCATAGTGCGCGGGCGCCGGCCATGTTGCGGCCGGAGGTGGTGGTTTTGGAGCGGTAAATAGGCATAGCAAATGACCTCGTGGAGCCGCTAGCAGACGGCTAGCGGCGCTGGCAATTGGTGGGTGAAATGAGCAAAATCATAGCAGAAATCGCCTCTAATCGGCATATCAATGCACATGCGGGAATTTACTGGAAGAGTGGGGTTTGTGATTGCGGCGCGCCTTTGGGCCGGGCCGCAAGCATAAGTATGTAAGTTAGAGGGCTTTGATAAATATTTTTGAATTGCGCTGGTAGTTGTATAGCCGCTGGCGTTCAACCGGTAAGTCTTCCAGCTTGCCTTGCACAAACCCCTGCTCGATAAACCAATGTGCGGTTTGTGTCGTTAACAAAAAAAGTTGTTTCACTCGCAGTTTGCGTGCCTGGTTTTCCATCTGCTGCAGCAACTGGGCGGCACGCCCGCTATTGCGGTATTCAGGATGGGTCGCCACGCAGGAGAGTTCAGCCATATCGCCATAGGGGTAGAGCGCTGCGCAGGCCACGATGGTGCCGTCCTTATCCATCACATGAAATTGATTGATTTCAGTCTCCAGCAATTCGCGCGAGCGGCGCACCAGAATACCCTGTTCCTCAAGGGGGCGAATCAGTTCCAGAATGCCAGCAACATCGTCAATGCTGGCCATACGTAGTTGCTCGTATTGGCCAGAGTAAATCATGGTGCCCAGACCGTCGCGGGTGAAGAGTTCGGTAAGCAGCGCGCCGTCGGTTTCATAGCTGATAAGTTGGGCGCGTTGCACGCCTTGTAAACAGCTCAGGTAGCAGGCGCTCACTGCCTGTTGCAGGTCTGCCGTCATGGTTTCGCCTCGGTTTGCCAGATACTCCTTACATTCCGGCAGCGATAACTGACGGATAAGATTGCCCTCATGGTCACTCAAGCCATTGCCTGCAACAAATGCCAATAGCTTGTCTGCCTTGATAGCACTGGCGACATGGGTGGCAACATCGCTGAAAGAGAGATTAAAAATTTCTCCAGTGGGCGAATAGGCGAGTGGTGATAAGAGCACCACGGCGCCTGAGTCGAGCGCTGCGTTTAGTGATTTGGTGTGAACCTTTCGAACTTTGCCTGTGTGTTGTAAATCAATACCATCGATGACTCCATGGGGCATAGCCACGACAAAATTGCCGCTAATTACCTGCATATCAGCGTCTTGCATAGGGGAGTTGGGTAGGCTCGTTGATAGCGCTGCTTCGACTATGGTGCGCGCTTCGCCAATCGCTTGAATAACCAGGCTCAGGCTTTCGCTGTCGGTGATGCGCAAATTGTTGTGGAAGCGGCTAAAGGTGTCTGCTGCTTGCAAGCGATCGTCGATTTGTGGACGCGCGCCATGTACCAGTACCAAACGTACATCCAAGCTGCAAAGCAGGGCGATATCGTGGACGATATTGTGGAAATTGGCGTGTGTTATCGCCTCTCCCGGCAACATGAGCACAAAGGTCTTGTCACTATGCCTGTTGATATAGGGGGTGGAATGACGAAACCATTTGACGTAATCCTGAGTGTTTGCAGGCACTGTATATGTCTTCCCAAAACTAAGAGTGAGTGATCGGGGTTAAGTTGGCGTTACAAGCAGAAGCGTTCGATTAACCCACGTAATAATTTAACAGCTGGTTCAATTTGATTAAGGGGGATGAATTCATCGGGTTGGTGTGCCTGATCGATGGAGCCAGGGCCTATCACAACCGTCTGCATTCCCAGTTGTTGCATAAAGGGCGCTTCAGTCGCAAAGGCAACGCTATCGCTGGGATTGCCAGTTAATTCAGCGCAGATTTTTATCAGCTCACTGTGACTGTCTTCCCCAAAGGGATCTACCCCTTCAAACAGCGAGGAAAACACGATATCAGTCCCGCTCCGTTCAGCGATGGGCGTCAGGCGGCGCTGGATGGCTGCACGCAACTCCTCATTGTTCATGCCGGGGAGCAGGCGTAGGTCAAAATGCAGCTCGCAATCGCCACAAATACGATTGGCACCATCGCCGCCATGAATACAGCCGAGATTCAATGTCGGGGTTTGCACGGCAAATGTTGGATCGCGATATTGTTGTTGCAGTTCGCTGCGCAGCGCCAACAGCTCGGTCATAACCTGATTCATGGCTTCCAGTGCGTTATTACCCAGTGCTGGGTTGGATGAATGGCCGCTATGCCCACGCACCCTTATCGCCTCCATCATAATTCCTTTGTGAGCGCGAATTGGTGTCAGGTTGGTCGGTTCGCCAATCACGGCATAACGTGGCGATAAACCGCCCAGTCCTTCCCGGGCGAGCGCTCGCGCACCACTCATGCTGCTCTCTTCGTCAGCTGTCGCCAGCACGATTAGCGGATGCTTGAATTGTCTGTGACGATAAGGTTCCACGGCAGCCATGATCACCGGGAAGAAACCTTTCATATCGGTGGCACCCAGGCCGTAGAGCTTGCCATCTTTTTCGGTGAGGCTAAAAGGGTCTGACTGCCAGCGGTTGGCGTCATAGGGAACGGTATCGCTATGACCTGCCAGCACCAGCCCTCCCTCGCCTTGTCCCATGGTGGCAAGCAGGTTTGCCTTGCCTTTTTGCGCAAGTGGCAGCACGCGGGTGCTAAAACCCAGGTCAGAAAAATCGTTGGCCAGTTGATCAATGACCGCTTGATTGGCCATATCCCATTGGGCGACACCGCAGCTTACTGAGGGCAGTGCTACCAGTTTATGCAGTTGGTATTGGTAGCGTTTGAGGTCGATGGTCATGATCAGGCTCGCAATAAAACATCCGCGAAGTTATCGGCCATTGCGCCGCAAAATGCAAGCATGTGCTGGTTTGCGGGCAATAAAAAGCCCGAGGCGGATATCCGGCTCGGGCTTGAGGTATAGCTGGTTATCAGCTGAATACACCTTTAAAGAAATAGAAGAACAGGATAGACAAGCCGGCGCCTGCAGGCAGGGTGATAACCCATGAGGCAAAAATACCGCTAATAACGCGCAGGTTCAGGGCGCCAATACCGCGCGCCAAGCCAACACCCAATACCGCGCCAACCAGTGTGTGGGTGGTGGAAATGGGCAATCCAAGGCCTGAGGCAATAACGACTGTAGCGGCGGCAGACATCTCAGCCGCAAAACCACGGCTCGGAGTCAGTTCGGTAATCTTTTTACCGATAGTTTGCATTACTTTGTAACCGTAAGTGGCCAAACCAACAACGATGCCGACACCACCAAGAAGCAAGACCCAAGGCGCAACGGCCGCTTTGGCGCCAACCGCGCCAGATTGCACAACACTTATAACGGCGGCCATGGGGCCAACTGCGTTAGCGACATCGTTGGAGCCGTGGGCGAAGGCCATGGAACAGGCGGTAAAAATCATCAGTACGCCAAATACGCGCTCAACGCTTGAGAAGCGGTTATCTTTATCAGCGGCTTTATCCTGACTAATTCGGCTGAGCAAGAACATACCGAAGCCTGCCACTACCACGCCAATCACTGCGGCGATCAGTGCGCTTTCCATAAAGCTGAGGGACAAATGGTGGGAGCTCAGCACGTGCTTCAGGCCTTTGAGCAATGTCACCATGGACAAGAAAAAGCCTACTGCAAACATGTAAATGGGAATGTAGCGTTTGGCGTTTGTGAATGGATCTTCGGTATCCAAAATCAGGTGTTGTACAGAGCGGAAAATCCAGAAGGACAGCACACCGGCAAGCATCGGAGTAATAACCCAGCTGCCTACAATGCCCCAAACCTTGCCCCACTGGACCGCATCTACCGAGATGCCCACCGCAGCAAAACCAATAATCGCGCCGACTATGGAGTGGGTAGTGGATACGGGCCAGCCTAAAATACTGGCAATAAGCAGCCAGCTACCCGCTGCTAAAAGCGAAGCGAGCATACCGTATACAAACAGGTCTGGATGTTGGGTCATTACATCCAGTTCGACTATGCCGCTGCGGATGGTTTCAGTTACCTCACCACCTGCCAGATAGGCGCCGGCAAACTCGAATACCATTGCAATCAGAATGGCTTGTTTCATGGTCAATGCGCGAGAGCCAACCGAAGTGCCCATGGCATTAGACACATCGTTGGCGCCTATGCCCCAAGCCATAAACAGGCCAAAAGCGCACGCCAGAATGAACAGCACTTGGCCGTATTCAGCAAATAGAGTCATTTTTGAATTCCCCTAGGTAAAGGATTAATGCGCCAGCAGCAGCTGCAAACGGCCGCCCACATCATGGGCACGGTTGGCGATATCACCCACCCAGTCGATGATGTTATAGAGGAACATCACATCCACGGGCGGTAGCTGGGCTTCGAGGGCAAAGAGGGAGGTGCGCACACCAATTTCCAATTGGTCTGCTTTCTCTTCAAGAATGTCTAACTCCTTGATCATATTTTCAACAACGGTTAATTCTCGACCGCTAAAACCGGTTTCCAGCAGTTCGTCCAACTCATTGATAGCTGTCAGAGCTTGTTCTGCCGCTGCAACACTGGCACGCACAAACTCGTTCATTTGGGGTTTCATACTTTCGGGGATGGCCATGCGGCGGCCCATAATGATGCCGGCTATGTCTTTGGCACGGTTGGGGATGCGATCCTGCATGGTGAGCAGTTCCAGCAAATCCGTGCGTGGCACTGGCAGGAACAGGCTTTTGGGCAGGTGCAAGCGCAGATGCTTTTTGATTTCATCCGCATCATTTTCATGTTTTACCACTTGTTGCTGGATATTGCTGGCCTGTGCCCAATCGCCACTGGTAACCGCTTCAAAAAAAGGTATCAGCTCGGCAGCAGCCTTCACTGCCAGAGCCATATGCTCTTGCATAGGCTTGATGGGCGAGCGGCCAAACAGGTTCGACAAGTTTGCAAAAGGCATGGTTATCCCCCCGGGGTTGAAAGTGTGCGCAGTATAAAAACATCACTCTCCAAGGTCACGCAGCTTTATTACTTATTTATGACAAAGTTGTGATGCTTTTTGGTCAGAATTTTGGTAGCCGAGTCTGCATAATTGCCGCGGGATTATGGGTTTGGGGCGACGGCGCTGGTGAGCACGGCCTTCAGCCTGTGGTGCGCTGGGCAGACTGATGCCGGCTGAGCCGCTACAATCAGCGCAACTTCCCTTCGATATAGTCAATAACAGGAATAACCCAATGGTGCTGGATCGGGTATTGGATTTGCGCGGCTTGATCAATGATTTGGTGGCGGACGGGCGTATGTCCCAAACAGACGCCAATATGCTATTGGGTGCCTCGCGCAGTCGCGAGCAGGCCATCATGCACCCGCTCGCCTACATAGCAACCCAGAATCTGGAGGATTTACAGCGGCCCGGCAAAGTATTGGATGCCGAGGTGCTAACGGAGTGGTTGGCGAATAAAGCACGTTTGCCCTTATTTCACATAGACCCAATGAAAATCGATGTTGCCAGGTGCACCGAGGTCATCAGTTACGCTTTTGCCAAACGCCATGGGATTCTCTGTGTAAAGGTTGAGGCTGATCATGTGCTTATCGCCTGTACCCAGCCTTTTATGTCTGGTTGGGAGCCGCAGGTGGAGCATGTGGCGCGCCGCGCGGTGAAGCGCGTAGTGGCCAACCCCGCCGATATCGAGCGGTTTATGGTGGAGTTTTACACCCTGGCGCGCTCGGTGTCGGGGGCTAGCGGCGCCACGGCGGCATCGGCTATTACCAATTTTGAGCAGCTGGTCGAGTTGGGTAAAGCCAGCGACCCGGATGCCAACGACCAGCACATAGTTAAAATTGTGGATTGGTTGCTGCAGTACGCCTACGACCAGCGCGCCAGTGACATTCATATTGAGCCGCGCCGCGATGTAGGTCGCATTCGCTTCCGTATCGACGGTGTACTGCATTATGTGTATGAATTGCCGGCCAATGTGTCTACCGCCGTGACCAGTCGCTTCAAGGTGTTGGCGCGAATGGATATCGCCGAAAAGCGCAAACCGCAGGATGGCCGCATCAAAACCCGGCGCAGCGATGGCAGTGAAATCGAGCTGCGTATGTCCACCTTGCCCACCGCCTTTGGCGAAAAATTGGTGATGCGGATTTTTGACCCCGAAGTGCTGCTGCGCAGTTTTACCGATTTGGGTTTGGTGGGTGACGATTACGCCCGCTGGTATTCCATGCTCACGCGCCCCAACGGTATTTTGCTGGTCACCGGCCCCACCGGTTCCGGTAAAACCACCACGCTCTACTCCTCGTTGCGACAAGTGGCGACGGATGAGGTGAACGTCAGCACCATTGAAGACCCGATTGAAATGGTGGAAGAGCGTTTTAATCAAACCCAGGTACACCACAAAATCGGGCTGGATTTTGCCGCCGGTATTCGCAGCCTGATGCGCCAGGACCCGGACATCATCATGGTGGGGGAAATCCGCGATTTGGAAACCGCGCAGATGGCGGTGCAGGCTGCGCTCACTGGTCACTTGGTATTGTCTACCGTCCACACCAACGATGCGCCCTCCACCGTGGCGCGCCTGCTGGATTTGGGTATCCCGTCCTACCTGATTAATGCCACTCTGCTGGGGGTGATGGCGCAGCGGTTGGTGCGCACCCTCTGCCCCCATTGCAAGGAGGAGGGCAGCATCAGCGCGTCCGATTGGCAAGAATTGGTGGCGCCCTGGAAGGTGAATGTGCCCGCCAAAGTCTATCGCCCGGTGGGCTGTTTGGAGTGTCGCAATACTGGCTATTTGGGGCGGCAGGGTTTGTATGAAATTCTGCTGCTGTCGGAATCACTCAAAGAAAAAGTTACGCGCGATTGCAACCTGCAAGAGCTGCGTAAGCTGGCGATGAAAGAAGGAATGCGCACCCTGCGTTTGTCGGGCGCCCAGAAAGTGGCCGCCGGTTTGACGACTATGGAGGAGGTGCTGCGCGTGGCACCGCCACCGGAAAAGGCGAGCTAACTACTCGCCCATCTAGTAGAAGTGCTCGCTTCATTAAAAGAGCAGTTTGAAACCCACAAATACCAACATGATGGCCAGTGCCGGGCGCAGATAGTGATCGGCAACTCGGTTGGCTAAATGGCTGCCGAGGTAAATGCCCGGCAGTGAACCGATCAACAGGTTGACCAACAGCCCCCAATCCACATTGCCCAAGCCAGCGTGCCCCATGCCTGCGACCAGCGTGAGCGGAACGGCGTGGGCGATTTCAGTACCCACCAAGCGCACCGTTGGTAGCAGCGGGTAGAGCATAAACAGCGCCACTGTACCCAGCGCGCCAGCGCCGATTGACGTCAAGGTAACCACCGCGCCGAGCACCACACCAGTCGCTACAGTAGCTATAAATTGACTGCGACGACTCATGCGGGTAATCCAGCTGTTGTTCTTCTTGCTGTAATCAAAAATGCGGCGCTTGAATAGAATGGCGATGGCGGTGAGGATCAGGGCGTAACCGAGGGTGGTTTTAATAACACTGTTGAGCGTGTCGGTATCCAAGCGAATGCTGTGCAGCACCCACAGGGTAATGGCTGCTGCGGGCAGGCTGCCAAGCGCCAGCTCGCCGGTAATTTTCCAGTCGATATTTTTCTTTTTGTGGTGCACATGGATACCGCCGGCTTTGGTGATGGCGGCATAGAGTAAGTCAGTGCCCACGGCGTTGGCGGGGCTAACGCCGAAATACAATAAAATCGGGGTCATCAGCGAACCGCCGCCAACGCCGGTCATGCCGACAATAAACCCCACTGCCAGCCCGGCAATCACGTATCCAATTTGAAAATCCATAAAACTCCGCGCATCAACCGGCTACAGCTAGCGGTCACTACTAATTATTGCTTGTGGTAGCTGTTGAAAAATAAACAGGGCGCGCAGGCTAACAGCCCGTCAATCTGGCTGCTAATAATCAATAGTTAGAAGCTTATAACTGAAATGCTGGCTAGTGGCTGGAAAAGGTGATGCGAGAAGAGTGTGGTTCTGAAGAGGTATATTTCTAAGGGGGGCTGGGTAAATGGGTAGCGTCCTTGCTCCCGGGGGGGGATTGCCAATCCTTGTGATTGGGCAGCTATTGGCGATTTAAAACCAGCTCGCCATTCTCAACCGGGATACGTGTGCCCGGGTCATAGTCCAGTCGCAGCGATGACTCTTTATCCTTCAGGCGATAGGTTACATCGTAACCGGTGATGTCCTCGCGGCTGTCGTAAACGGTTTTACAGCGCTGTTCGACGGTGGTGTAGGTGTCCTTGGCCTGCATATTGGCCTGTACCTTATCGCCCGCATAACCGCCGGCTACTGCGCCCGCTACGGTTGCCACTTTTTTGCCGTTACCACCACCCACCTGGTTGCCCAAGGCGCCACCCACTACCGCGCCGATGACTTTCCCGGCAATACGGTTGGTATCCTTTACCGGTTTTTGATGCACCACGGTTTCGTTATGGCACTCTTCGCGGGGAATCTTGGTGGTTTTAGTCACCGGAACCGAGCTGATAACTTCCGCATAGGAAGGCTCTTTTAAAAACTGGTAACTGGCGATGGCGCCCCCGGTAGTGGCTATGCCCACGCCCAACAGTGTTCCCATAATCATCGATTTGTTCATGGTTAATCTCCTGCATAAATGCCCATTTGCCTGAGCGATGCGCCAGTTTAAGCAGGGTTTTTCTTAACATCAGCTTAACGATTTTTGCGCCATTGCCAGACTGAGAAACAGCTGGCATTTGGCTTGTGGTGCACCTTGCAAAATCAGCCTGCCGGCGCAATTGCGGAGATAGGCAAATCCTGTGAATAGAAACTGCTAGTATTTCGCTATCGCTTTTTGTTTCATCTTATTTCTCTGGTGTGGTGTTGATTGCCGCGTTAACGAGTGTCGCTTATATGTTGAATTTTTCTGGAATCCCCGCCGAATTACAGGCTCCCGCCCAGCGCTACTGGGATCAGTTTGAGCTTGCCTTGGCGCAGCAAAACCTACCTCCTGTGCGCGATTTATTGCCCGCCGCGATTGACGCGGGCAGCTTTTCCCGGCAGTTGACCCGCGCCTTTGTGGCCAGTGAATTTATCGCCAAAACTTCGGCCCAACGCCCGGCTTATCTGCTGGAATTGGTGCAATCTGGCCGTTTGTTTGAGGCGCAGACGGATACACAGCTGGAGGCTTTTGCGGCAGTAGTAAATAGTTGTAATACCGACGCTGAATTGGATGCCTGCCTGCGGCGCGAGCGCCAAAAGGCAATGATCCGGATTATTTGGCGCGACCTGAATCGCCTTGCCAGCATGCAGGAGGTGACGGCGGAGCTGTCGCGGTTTGCGGATAAATCCATTGCGGCAGCAGCGGAGTTTCACTACCGCGCGCTGGAGAAAATCTACGGCACGCCCATTGGTCGCGAATCGGGTGTGGCGCAGCCATTTATGGTGTTGGGTATGGGCAAATTGGGCGCTGGCGAGCTGAACATATCCTCCGATATTGACCTGATTTTTACCTTTCCCGAGGGTGGTGAAACCAATCATGCCAGCCGTGCCATTAGCAACCAGGAGTTTTTTATCAAGCTCGGTCAACGGCTGATTAAAAGTCTGGATACAGTTACCGCCGATGGCTTTGTGTTCCGCGTGGATATGCGCCTGCGCCCCCATGGGCAGAGCGGGGCTTTGGCTTTGAGTTTCGCCGGCATGGAGGACTACTACCAAACCCAAGGGCGCGAATGGGAGCGCTACGCCATGATCAAGGCGCGCACTGTGGCTATGGCGGGCGGTGTGCAGCAAGCTGAGGCGCGCCAGCTGTTGGGTAAATTGCTGCAGCCGTTTACCTATCGCCAATACATAGATTTCAGTGCGATTGAATCCCTGCGTGAAATGAAAGGTTTGATTGCACGGCAAGTGCAGCGCAAAGGCATGAACCTTGATGTGAAGTTGGGTGAGGGGGGCATTCGCGAAGTGGAATTTGTGGTGCAGGTGTTTCAACTGATTCGCGGCGGGCGCGATGCTCGCCTGCGCAAGCGCAAAGTGCCGGTGCTGCTGCCGTTTCTGGAGCAGGAAAATTACTTGCCGCCCGGTGCCGGTTCTGCGCTGCTGGAAGCCTATATTTTCCTGCGCAATACCGAGCACGCCATTCAGGGGTATCAAGACAAACAAACCCAATCCCTGCCAGTTGATCCGGTTGGCCAGTTGCGCCTGGCGTGGGTGATGGGGTTTGCCAGCTGGGATGATTTTTTTGCCGAGCTGAGCCGCTATCGCCAGCGGGTGAATAGTGAGTTTAAAGCGGTGATTGCCGCCCCCGATGAAGAGGACAGCGTGGATCAACAGGCCCTGGCCTTTTGGGTGGGCTTGTGGGAGGGCAGTTTGCAGGGCGAGGATGCTATTCACGCCTTGACCGAGCGCCATATTGAAGGGCCGGCGGCGCTGCTGAAAAACCTGGCTGACCTGCGCGAGGGGCGCGCTGTATTGTCGATGCAGGCCAGCGGTCGCACTCGTTTGGATGCGTTTATCCCGCGCTTGTTGCAGGTGATTGTGCACGAAGCCTTCGGGCCAAAACTGCCCATCACTATCGCCGAAACCTTTGCGCGTGTGGTGCCGCTGATTGAAGCGGTTGCGCGCCGCAGTGCTTATTTGGTGCTGCTGGTGGAGAACCCCACAGCGGTGCAACAACTGGTAAAACTCTGTGCCGCCAGCCCCCTGATTGCCGATCAGATAGCCCAGTATCCCGCGCTACTCGATGAATTGCTCACCCCGGAAAGCCTCTACGCGCCGCCGGATAAAGACCTGCTGCGTGATGAATTGCGCCGCGATGTATTGCGCCTGAATTGGGATGACCTGGAAGGGCACATGGAGGCTTTGCGCTATTTCCGCTCGGCCCACGCCCTGCGTGTCGCCGCCAGTGAAGTTGCCGGCGCCCTGCCGCTGATGAAAGTGAGCGATTACCTGACATACATCGCGGAAGTGGTGCTGGAGCATGTGCTGCAACTGAGTTGGGAGCACTTGGTTGAACGCCACGGGCGCCCGCGCCGCGCCGATGGTTCGGTGGATAACGCGCCGGATTTTGTGATCGTCGGCTACGGTAAATTAGGTGGCATAGAGCTGGGGCATGGCTCGGATCTGGACTTGGTGTTCATCCACAATGCCGACAGCAATCTCAGTACCGATGGCGAGCGCGCCATTGATAACACGACTTTTTACACCCGCCTCGGTCAGCGCATTATTCATGTGCTCAACACCTATACCCCTTCTGGAAAGCTCTATGAAGTCGATATGCGCTTGCGCCCCTCGGGTAACTCCGGTTTGCTGGTGTCTTCCCTGGTGGCGTTTGAGAAGTATCAAGCCAATGAGGCCTGGACGTGGGAGCATCAGGCGCTGGTACGCGCGCGGGTTGTGGCAGGCGATGCGGCGCTGGCCGAGCAGTTTGAGCAGGTGCGTCAGCGCATCCTCAGTCGCGCGCGCGACTTAACCAAATTGCGCGCCGATGTGAGTGATATGCGCCGCAAAATGCGCGAGCAGTTGGGCAGTGAAGCCAAAGGCAAAAACAGCGCGGCAAATGCGGCAAAAACACCGGCATTATTTAATTTGAAACAGGATGCCGGTGGTATCGTGGATATTGAATTTATGGTTCAATACGCGGCCTTGGCTTGGGCTCATCAAGCGCCCGAGATCATCCGGTACACGGACAACATTCGCATACTCGGATCACTGGAAGCGGCAGGTTTACTCGATGCCGAATCCGTGGCCCACCTGATCGCGGCTTACAAAGCATATCGATCCACCGGACACCGCCTCGCGCTACAGCGTCAGGAGGCGGTACTGGAAGGCGACCATCATTTCCTCAGCGAGCGCCAACAAGTCACTGCACTGTGGCACCGGCTGCTCGACGAGGTGTGATCGCGCCCGGATTACGGCGTGCGCTTGCGCCCACGCTGCCTAATCCCGTAAACACACAGAATTTTTTTCTCACACAGAATTTTTTGGAGTTGTTATGTCTTTTGCCGACCGCGACGGCGTTATTTGGCTCGATGGTGAACTGATTCCCTGGCGCGATGCCAAGGTTCACGTACTGACCCACACACTGCACTACGGTATGGGTGTATTTGAAGGCGTGCGCGCCTACAAAAGCGACAGCATGGGCACCAGCATTTTCCGTTTGCAGGAGCATACTGATCGCCTGTTCCGCTCTGCGCACATCATGCGCATGAAAATGCCTTACACCAAAGACCTGGTCAACGAAGCCCACAAAATGGTGGTGCGTGAAAATGGTCTGGCGGAAGCCTACCTGCGCCCTATGGCGTTTTACGGTTCAGAAGGCATGGGGCTGCGCGCCGACAACCTGAAAGTGCATGTTATGGTTGCCGCTTGGCACTGGCCGTCCTACATGTCGCCTGAAGCGCGCGATTTGGGTATTCGTATTCGCACCTCCAGCTACACCCGCCACCATGTAAATATCTCCATGTGTAAAGCGAAAGCGAATGGTCACTACATCAACTCACTGCTGGCGTTGCAAGAAGCGCTGGACAGTGGTTGTGAAGAGGCGCTGCTGTTGGATAACGAAGGTTATGTGGCAGAAGGCAGCGGCGAGAATTTCTTCTTGGTGCGCGATGGCATCATTTATACGCCGGAATTAACTTCCTGTTTGGACGGCATCACCCGCAACACCATTTTCCATTTGGCAGCGGATTGCGGTTATACCATCAAAGAAAAGCGAATTACGCGCGATGAAGTTTACGTGGCCGATGAAGCTTTCTTTACCGGTACTGCTGCAGAAGTATTGCCGATTCGCGAATTGGATGGACGCATTATTGGTGAAGGTCGCCGCGGCCCCATCACCACCCGCCTGCAGGATTTGTATTTCAAATCTGTGCGCGGCGAACTGCCAGAGCACACCAACTGGTTGGCGCCAGTGGCAAAATAATCGCCAACGAAACGGAGCCGCAAGGCTCCGTTATTGTTTTTGTGCCATTGTTTCTGTGTAATTGTTTCTGCTTGATTGTGTTTGCCTGCCGGCTATATCCGCAATAATTTTATCTCTCTGCCAAGATTTGTATCTCGCCTATGACAGAAATCAATTTCCCTGCCGAGCTAAAAAAAATCCAAAAAATATTGGTGATTGGCCCTGCATGGATTGGCGATATGATGATGGCGCAAACGCTGTTTAGATTACTCAAACAACGCAATCCGCAAGTGCAGATTGATGTGCTGGCATCAAACTGGACGCGCCAATTAATTGCCCGCATGCCAGAAGTCAATCGGGTCATTGATATGCCCTTGGGGCATGGTGTATTGGGTTTTGCGCAGCGGCGCGCACTGGGTAAATCACTCATCCCGGAAGCCTACGAACAGGCGATTGTATTGCCCAATTCATTTAAATCCGCACTGATTCCTTTTTTTGCAAAAATCCCACTGCGCACCGGTTGGCGCGGTGAAATGCGTTACGGTTTATTAAATGATTTACGCATTCTGAACAAACAACAATTCCCTCTCATGGTGCAACGCTATGCGGCGCTCGCCTTGCCGAAGGGTGTTCCTGCGCTCAGCGAATTCCCCTATCCGCAGTTACAGGTCAATGTGTCGCAGCGACCACAATTATTAACAAAGTTTGCGTTGCCCCTGACGCGCCCGCTGTTAATAATTTGCCCAGGCGCTGAATACGGCCCGGCCAAACGTTGGCCCGAACATTATTTTGCTGAAGTAGCCGATAAAAAAATTCGCGCGGGGTGGCAAGTCTGGTTGATGGGTTCGGCAAAAGATAATGCCGTTACCGATGCGATTCGCAATTTATTGTTGGATGAGGAGCGCCAGCACTGTTACAACCTGGCGGGAATCACTTCACTAGGTGAAGCCATCGAGTTAATTGCCTGTGCCGATGCGGTATTAAGTAATGACTCAGGTTTGATGCACATTGCTGCCGCATTGCAAAAACCGCTCGCGGTTATTTTTGGTTCTACTTCGCCCGAACACACACCGCCACTGTTTGAGCGAGTGAGTATTATCACCAACAAAATCGAGTGCTCGCCCTGTTTTGAACGCGAGTGCCCCAAGGTGCATCACAAATGCTTGCGCGAATTAATGCCAGAGCAGGTGTTGGCAGCGCTGGATAAGTTGCTAGGCGACGCGATTAATGTCGCTCAATAAACGGAACTTACAATGAAATTAGCTGTGGTGATATTTCGCTATTTTCCGTTTGGCGGCTTGCAGCGCGATATGCTGGCGATTGCACAGGAAGCTCGCCGTCGTGGTCACCAAGTCACTGTTTTTTGCGGTGCCTGGCAAGGAGAAAAAATCCCCGGTATTGATGTGGTGATCATAAACGGCAAAGGTTTTTTAAATGTCGCAGGCGTCAGCCGTTTTGTTAAGGCCTTTCAACAAGAGTTTCAGCGCGATCAATTTGATTTATTGGTCGGTTTTAACAAAATGCCGGGGCTGGATGTCTATTTTTGTGGTGACTCTTGTTTCGCAAAAAAGGCCTATGAAGAGCGCGGTTTTTTTTACCGCTTAACACCGCGAGCCAGGCTTTATCTGAACTATGAAAAAGCGGTTTATTCGCACCTGAGTTCTACCCAAATTCTTGAGATAGCCACGGATGAGCGAGCCGCTTTTGCCAAGTATTACGCCACACCGGTTGAGCGACAATATCTATTGCCTCCCGGCGTGGATCAACGTTTAAAACTGGAAACTGTGCAGCGCGCTGCGGCACGACAAAAAATTCGACAAGAATTGGCACTTGCCGACAATGAAAAATTGATTCTTTGTGTCGGGTCCGGGTTTAAGACCAAAGGGCTGGATAGAAGCATTCGCGCATTTGCTGCATTGCAACAAAAAATGCCCTCTGCAGTATTGGCTGTTGTTGGTAATGGTAATGCGCGTGCGTTTCAGCGGTTGAGTAACCGCCTTGGTGTTGGTAGCAGTGTTAAATTTCTGGGGGGCCGCAATGATATGGCTGCAATTTACGCAGCAGGTGATTTGCTGTTGCATCCAGCCTACAAAGAAGTCGCGGGAAATGTGTTGTTGGAGGCAATGCTTTGTGGTGTGCCGGTATTAGCTACAGCGGTTTGCGGTTATGCACATTACATCGAAACCTATGCATTGGGTGAGTTATTGGACGCACCGGATGATGCCATTGCTGTATCCAACCAAATGGAAAAGGTGCTGGCAACAGATGCACAGCACTGGTTATGCCAGGCAGAGTTTTTTGCCGGTAACAGCGATATTTTTTCGCGCCCCGCGCGTGCTGTTGATCAGATCGAAACAATATTTCATCGAGGGAGCGTCCCTTCAGTGTTGCGACTGGAAGATAATATTGTGCTTTGTGATGAATTAATCACAGCCTGGCAAGGACAAGACATTTTTCAGCTAATGGAAAATATTCAAGGACAAGTTGCACGGGAAATGCCTGATCGCCAAACCCTCAGGTTTGAACTTAGCGGCCGCACCTATTATCGCAAATGGCATCGCGGTGTTGGCTGGTGGGAAATTATCAAAAATATACTGCAGCTTCGTATGCCGGTATTAGGTGCAGACAACGAATGGGAGGCGCTCAATAAATTAAGGGCGCTGAATATTCCCAGCTTGTTGACCGTTGCCTACGGTAAGCGCGGCATTAGCCCGGCGCACCAGCAATCGTTTATTGTGACGCGTGAGCTGGCGGATGTGGTTCAGCTGGATCATTATTTTGAGCAGCATTCAGTGGCGATTAAGCCTCGCCGGCAAATTATTGGCAAGGTTGCGCGGATGGTGCGAGCGCTGCACAACGCAGGCATTAACCATCGCGATCTGTATCTTTGTCATTTTATGCTAAGGCCCGAGTCAGTAGGGGCAGTTACCGGGCCGGATATTTATTTGGTCGATCTGCACCGGGCCCAGTGCAGGGCGCGGGTTCCGCATCGCTGGCGAGTTAAGGATTTGGCGGCGCTTTATTTTTCCACGCTGAATTTGGATTTAAACCTGCGTGATTATTTGTTTTTTTTGCAGTGTTATTTTGATCGGCCATTGCGTGCCATCTTGCGCCAAGACAAACGGCTGCTGGAACAGCTGCAGCGCCGGGCGATAAAAATGTATCGGCGTGATTTCGGTCATGCTCCGGGCGCAATTAAATTTTTCTCATAAGGCACGGTGGTTGGATGTCCTTGGCTTTTTTTACCAACAGTCTTGTGCGGGAGCGGAAAATAGCCTCCTGGAGCAAGGTAGGGTTGTTGGTTTTTATCAGTGCATTTTTATGGGCGCCTTCGCGCGATGGCCTTGAAGCTATTTATGCGCTGGCCTTTTTTATTCCCATGTTGTGTCTGCTTTTGTGGCGCAAACCTTCACCGGGAGAATACGGCGGTCGCTTTACCGGTTTGGCATTATGGTTCGGCGGTTATTCGGCGCTGACAACCCTGTGGGCAGCCCAACCTGACCCGGGCTTTTTCATCTTGCAGTTTGTCATACTGGCTACCTGGCTCTGTGGTTTAGGGTGGATGGCACAACGCGGGCTTATTAATATCGCTGTGGTGATTAAGCTTCTGGTGTTGGTGGGCGCGATAATGTCTGTCGTCAACCTGATAGTTTTCTATTCCCTTCACCCCTTGGTGGATCGGCTGGAGGGATGGAGTGTTACACGTAATCCCAACCATATCGGTGCTACTTATGCAGTACTGTCCTTATTGGCTTACATCGAGTGGTTGCGAGCACCGGATGTTAAACGGAGCAGTTTTTATCTGGTTGGTTTTGCGCTGTTAATGCTGTCGGTACTGGCATCCCAAAGCCGTGCTCCGCTTGTTGGGTTGGTTATCGTGATGCCTGTGGCCGCACTCTTGTATTGCCGAAGTCGCTCCAAGTGGTTAGCTCAAGCTGCCGTTGTGTTGCTCCTTGTGGGTGTTGCTTTTTGGCTGCGCGACATCATTCAGAATCTGCTATTGGGGCGTGGGTTGAGTGTGCGCGATACGATTTGGGTTGATGTTTGGAACCAAGCATTACAACAAAATCCACTCTGGGGTGCCGGCCTGGAGAAAGAAGGGCGAATCACGCTAGCTGATGGCAGCCTGTTTAATCATGCGCACAATGCCTGGTTAGATATGTTCTATCGCACTGGATTGGTGGGGGTGATATTGAACCTGATGTACCTCGGCTATCTTATGCGCCATGCCATGAGCCAGCCACAGCTAAGGCCTTTGGCGCTCTGGCTGGCCTTGGGGTGTATTTATTCATTGTTCGATTCGCGTGGCTTTTTTTGGCAGATTGATCCCAAGTGGTTTTGTATTTGGCTTCCCGCTGGTTTGATAGGAGCCTTGCTGTGTGCCCAAGGTTACCAAGGGGCTAATGCCAGCTTTAAACAGGAAAATAACTCATGACACGCAAGGTTTCCGATATCCCCGAGGTTTCTGCCTGGCGCATATACCAGCGCTTGCTGCGCTATCTCAAACCCTATGTGTTTTGGTTTGCGCTGAGTGTACTGGGTTACATTATTTACGCCGCGGCAAATGTTATGTATTCACACGTGATGGAAAAGCTCGTGGTCGCCATTGAGTCTGAAGATCCCGCCGCGCGGTGGTTGGTGCCTCTGTTAATTGTTGGCGCCACCTTAATGCGCGGTTTAGGCATGTTTATCGGCGGTTACTTTATGGCGAAGGTGGCTTTTAATGTGGTTAATGATTTGCGTGTGCAAGTGTTTAACCACATGACACGTTTGCCTGTTGGGGTGTTTGATGAAAAGCCCAGCGGTCACCTTATTTCTTTAATCACCTACAACATTAACGGCGTGACTGTTGCGGCGACGGATGCCCTTAAAAAAGGAATTCGCGAGGGCGCGACAGTGATAGGTTTGTTGGGCTGGTTGTTTTACCTGGATTGGAAATTAACGCTGCTATTCCTGTCGGTGGCGCCCATCATGGGGTTGCTGGTGACTAAAGTAGCCAAGCGTTTACGTCGCCTGAGTAGCAAGGTGCAGGATTCAGTGGGCGATATTACTCAAGTGTCGAGCGAGATGATCAATGGCTACCAGGTAATGCGCACCTTTGGTGGTGAGGCTTATGAGCAAGATCGTTTTATGCAGGCGAGTAAGAAGAATTACGCCCAGAATATGAAGATTATTGTCACCAGCGCGGCCAATGCGCCGGTAATGCATTTATTGATTGCGGTGGCGATGAGTTTGCTGATTTATGCCGCGCTGAGTTTTATGCAGATGGACAGCACGGCGGCCTTTATTGGCTATATCACCGCGGTAGGTTTGATTGTGACGCCCATTCGCCAACTGGGTGAAGTGGCTCCGATGATTTTAAAAGGTGTCGCGGCGGCGGACAGTGTGTTTACGTTGTTGGATATCAGCCCGGAAAAAGATACTGGCACCTACGAGACGGCGCGCGTAAAAGGTGAAGTGGATTTCAACAATGTCAGTTTTACCTACGCCAATCAGGAGCGTCCGGCACTACAGCGGGTGAGTTTGTCGGTGCGCGCGGGCGAGGTCATTGCGCTGGTAGGTAAGTCGGGCAGTGGCAAGTCTACGTTGGTGAGTTTGCTCAACCGTTTCCATGATATCAATGAGGGCGATGTGTTGATTGATGGCGTTTCAGTGCGCGATTATCGCCTGGACAATTTGCGCAGCCAGATTGCCTTGGTAAACCAAAATGTCACCCTGTTCAACAACAGTGTTGCGGGCAACATCGCCTACGGCAGCCTGCAGCAGGCCACGCCTGAGGCTATCCGTGCTGCGGCTGATGCGGCTTACGCCACCGAGTTTATCGAAAAGCTTCCTGAAGGTTTTGATACGGTCATTGGCGAGTCGGGCGCGCGTTTGTCAGGCGGTCAGCGCCAGCGTTTGGCGATTGCACGAGCCCTGCTAAAAGACGCGCCTATTCTGATTCTGGATGAGGCCACCTCCGCGCTGGACAACGAATCCGAACATTACATCCAAGCGGCTTTGGAGCGGGTAATGAAGGGCCGGACAACTTTTGTCATTGCGCATCGTTTATCGACCATCGAAAAAGCGGATCGCATTATTGTGATGGAGCAGGGCGAGATAGTTGAGCAAGGGACTCATGCGGAACTACTGGCGCGCCATGGGCACTATGCGCGCTTGCATGCAAAAGAGTTCGATGAGTTGGATAGCGGTTTCGCAACTTAGCCAAGCCGCCAACTTGTGTGTAGTAAAGTGGGTTGAGTAGGCCCTTAAGAGTCAGGTAAACAATAGGAGAGGGTGTTCGAATGGACTTAATTCAAGCAGGAAATCCTATGTATATAACCATGCCACCGTTTGAGAAGGCCCGTGTATTGGTAGTGGGCGATGTAATGTTGGATCGCTACTGGCACGGCGTAAGCACACGTATTTCTCCTGAAGCGCCAGTGCCGGTGGTGAATGTGAGCCAGACGGAAGATCGCCTCGGCGGTGCCGCTAATGTGGCGCTCAATATGAGTGCGTTGGGGTGCAAGGTGTCACTGGTGGGCGTGATCGGCAAGGATGAGGCAGGTCAGATTCTGCAGCGCAGTCTGACTGCTGCCGGTATTCATGCGGATTTGCAGGTATCTACCACTAAGCCCACGGTGACTAAACTGCGGGTTATCAGTCGTCATCAACAGCTGCTGCGCATGGATTTTGAAGATAAATATGGCGCTGAAGACAGCAGTGAGTTTGTGGTCAAGGTCGAGCGCTTGTTGGCTGACGCCGATATCATGGTGCTGTCGGATTATGCCAAGGGTAGCCTGCAGGATTGTCAGGCGCTGATTGCGCTGGCGCACCGGTGCGGTGTACCGGTATTGGTTGATCCCAAGGGGCATGACTTTAGTCGTTATCGCAACGCCAATGTGATAACGCCTAACTTTGTGGAGTTTGAAGCGATTGTGGGAAAGTGTGACTCTGAGCGGGAAATCGTGGCGCGCGGTAGTCGCCTGATGGCCGATCTGGATTTGCAAGGTGTGCTGGTGACTCGGGGCGAACAGGGGCTCAGTTTGTTACGCCCTGATAAACCTGAACTACACCTGCCTGCCCGTGGACGTGAGGTATTTGATGTCACTGGTGCGGGTGATACGGTTATTGCCACCTTGGCGGCGGCTCTTGCTGCTGGTCAGACCCTGCCAGAGGCGACGGCGTTGGCGAATATTGCGGCTGGTATTGTCGTAGGCAAGTTAGGTACGGCGAGTGTCAGTGCGGCTGAATTACGACGTGCAATCATCGCTGATCAGGGCGCCCAAAGTGGCGTAGTCACCGAGGAACAACTATTACAGGCGATTGAAGATGCGCGCGCCGCTGGCGAGCGTATTGTTTTTACCAATGGTTGCTTCGATATTATTCATGCCGGCCATGTAGGTTATTTGGAGGAGGCACGTAAACAAGGTGATCGACTGATTGTGGCGGTCAACTCGGATGCATCCATTCGCAAGCTCAAAGGTGAGGGGCGACCCATCAACCCGCTGGATCGACGTATGGCGGTGCTTGCCGGCCTGGAGTCTGTGAATTGGGTGGTACCTTTTAGCGATGACACGCCCGAACGCTTGCTGCGGCGCGTAAAACCGGATGTATTGGTGAAAGGGGGCGATTACAGCGTCGATCAGGTTGTTGGCGCCTCTCTAGTCAAAGCCAATGGTGGTGAGGTGCGGGTGCTGGGGTTAGTAGAAAACTGCTCCACCACGTCCATTGTGAATAAAATCCTGCACCACTGATCAGTGTACTTATTTTCCCCGGGGTGTTATCACTAATCGACTAGACTTCGTAATAAGCAGTCCAGTCATTAGAGGCTAACCCCCGTGAACCATTCAAGCGCCCGCTCTTCACCCTATCAATCGGTACCTGGTCGTGGGCTGGTTGATTTTGTCAGCAACTATCGCCTGCATATCGACGACATCATGCTGTGGGTCACCGCCCTGGCGTGGTTTTTATCCTTTCTCTACGCTTCGGTGCATAACACCTGGATGCTGGCTCTGTTGCTGGGCGGCCTGTTCATGGGGATCAACTGGCTGGCCATCAAACTGCTCAATCACCCGCAGATTACCCCCGCGATTATCGCTGTGGTGTACATGCTGTTTGTATCGCTTCATGTGCATCAATTGAAAGGGATGATTGAGGCCCATTTTGGCTATTTTGTGTTTTTGGCGGCATTGTTTACCTACCTGGATTGGCGCCCACTGGTGTGGGCGGCAGCCGCGGCGGCGGTCTTGCATGTGGTGATTCATATGCTGCAAAACGCCGGTGTACCTATTTACCTCTTCCCTGACCATATGCACTCCTGGTCGATAGTGGCTATGCACGCTTTTTACGTAGTGATTGAAACCGTGGTTTTGGTCATTTTGGTGCGCTTGGCCAGCCGTTTGTTGGTGGTGGCACAAGAGCTGGTGGTAGTCACCGAAACCATGATTGTGGACGATCAACACATTAACCTGAGTGTGCGTTCGCAGGCGCGTAACAATGCCATTCTTGACCATTTGAACTGGTTACTGGAGGCCATAGCAACTGCCGTGCGCTCAGCGCTCAGGGCGCAGCAGGAAGCTGACAATAACCTGGGAGTATTTGCCAGCAATACCGGTGAGCTGGTGAATATTTCTGGTCAGTCGCACCGCAGTGCAGAGGTGATTCGCCAGGAGATGGATCATATGCACGACTCTTTTGTTGCGGTTGCCGCGCAAATACAGCGTGCAGCAGTGCTTACCGATGAGACCGTCAGCGCCCAGCGCGAAGGGCAGGTGGCCGTACAAGCGGCGCGCGATGGGGTTGTTGAGTTGTCGCGCATTCTGGGTGATACCGCGCAGGCTATCGATGCCCTCGCCAATGATTGCGCGGCAATCACCAGCACCTTGGCAGAAATACAAGGTATTGCCGAGCAGACCAACTTGCTGGCGTTGAATGCGGCTATCGAGGCGGCACGGGCCGGTGAGCAGGGGCGGGGCTTTGCTGTGGTTGCCGATGAGGTGCGTGCGCTGGCTCAGCGTACCCAGGTATCCACCGAGAACATTAAACAAATCGTTAATCGGCTGGTGACTGGCTCAAGTGCATCGGTGCAGGCGATGAGTGATAGTCGCCAACGCGTTCTGGCAAATGTTGCTGGCTCCGAGGCGGTAGAGCAGGTCTTCCAGCGAATCGGCTCCTCGGTGACAGAAATTCACCACATTAGCCAGCAGATTGCACGGGCAACCGAAGCCAATACCCAAACCTCCGAGGCAATCACCCGTCAGACCGGTGAATTGGATAGTTTGAGTGCACAAACGGCCGGTATTGTGACGCAGAATCAGCAGATGATTGCGCTCTTGCAGGCCGCCTTCTCCGAGCTGCAACAGGCGCTCACCAAATTTCGCTAGCTGGCTTGGTGCTGCTGGTAACGTGAGGCTGTTGTCGATGAGCCAATGAAAAAGCCCCGCCAGTGCTCTTGGCGGGGCTTTTTCATTTGCGGGTATTACTGCTGATAAGGCTGGCTAGGGTATTGATCAGGCAGCCAACTCCAGAATTTCACGCGAGGCTTGCGGGGTGATTGCGCCGTGCTCCCCCAATGCCACCAGGTCGTGTTTGACCAGCATATCCACCAATTTGGGGATGGAGTCGCGTCCGACACCGTAGCCGCCGAGTGTGGTGGGGGTGCCCATCTGCTCAAAGAAAGCGCGGGTTGCCGCTATTGCAGCGTCGATAACCGCGTTCTCATCAGGCTGCGTCAGGTTCCAGACACGGCGGCCATATTGCACCAGTTTGGCGTGTTTCTTTGCGCGCTGGTGTTGCATTACCGCAGGCAAGACCACGGCGAGGGTTTGCGCATGATCCAAACCGTGCATGGCAGTGAGTTCATGGCCAATCATATGGGTTGCCCAGTCTTGTGGTACGCCCACACCGATCAAGCCGTTGAGCGCCATGGTTGCCGCCCACATTACATTGGCGCGCACCAAATAGTTGTCCGGCTCTTTAAGCGCGCGCGGGCCTTCTTCAATCAAGGTCATCAATAAACCTTCAGCGAAGCGATCTTGTACCTTGGCATCTACCGGGTAGGTCAGGTACTGCTCCATGGTGTGGACAAACGCATCCACTACTCCATTGGCGATCTGGCGCGGCGGTAAGCTGTAAGTTGTGGTGGGGTCGAGAATCGCAAACTGCGGGTAAACCAGCGGGCTGCCAAAGGCAAGTTTTTCCTGGGTAGCCGCCTTGGTGATCACTGAGTTGCCATTGCTCTCGGTGCCGGTTGCCGGCAGTGTGAGTATGCAGCCAATCGGCAAGGCGCTATGGAAGGGCGCGTGTTTGGCCAGTATGTCCCAGGGCTCGCCCTCAAAATTGACTGCCGCGGCAATCAGTTTGGTGCCATCAATCACGCTGCCGCCACCCACAGGCAGTAGGAAATCGATGTTTTCCTGTTTCACTAACTCAACCGCGCGCATCAGGGTTTCGTAGTGGGGATTGGGTTCTATGCCACTGAATTCAAACCAGGTTTTGCCTTCCAGCGCTTTTACCACCTGATCGTAAACGCCGTTTTTCTTGATCGAACCTCCGCCATAGGTGACGAGGATGCGGGCATTGGCAGGAATGAGCTGAGCGATTTCTTTGATTTGGCCTTCGCCAAACACAATTTTAGTCGGGTTGGAAAATGTGAAATTTTGCATTAGTGGTATCTCCAAAGCGCGGGACGCCGGGTCCCAGACAATTTAAGTGGGCGTGAATTTGCTTTCTATGAGCAATTGATTGCCGTTGACAAAACAGGGGACCGGCTGAAGTTTGCGGCCACTGCAGGGGCCAGCAACACACAAGCCGGTATCAATCACAAAAAGTGCGCCGTGATTGGCGCACTGGATCATGCTGCCGCTGGGGTCCAGAAATTGGTCTTTCTCCCATTCCAGCGGTATACCCAAGTGCGGGCATTGGTTGTGGTACACAAAGGGTTTGTGCTGGTGTTTCACCACCAGCAGTTTAAGCGCTCCCAGTTGGAAGCCGCGGCTAGTGCCCTCGGGTAGCTCATCTAATGCACACAGGGGAATCATGTTACTCAAGGTGTTTACCGCGCATTACTGGGGGGCGGTCAGGCGCAGTTTGCGGCTCACCAGCTTGCCATCGCGCATCAGACTCACGGTGACTTGATCGCCGGGTTTGTAATGCTCCAGTGCGCTGAGCAGTTGGTCGTCATTGGTGACCGGGTAATCCTCTATCGCGACTATCACATCGCCCAAGCTGATTTGCCCCCAACTATTGCGTTTGGCGCCCTGAAGGCCGGCTTTTTCCGCTGCCGAGTTGGGCTCAACACGCAAAATCGCCACACCTTGAATACCCAATTGCTGCGCCCAATGGTCTGGTGCTACCGCAATCCCCAGTACTGGCCGAACAATACGGCCGTGTTGAATCAATTCCGGCACCACCTCTTTTACAGTGTTGACCGGAATCGCAAAACCTATGCCGGCACTGGCTCCGCTGGGGCTGTAAATCATCGTGTTAACACCGATCAGCTTGCCTTCGGAGTTGAGCAGCGGGCCGCCCGAGTTACCGGGATTGATGGCGGCATCAGTCTGGATCACATTCGTAATTTTGCGCTGGTTGGGCGATTCAATTTCACGCCCCAAGGCGCTGACTACACCGGTAGTCAGGGTGGCATCCAGCCCAAAAGGATTGCCGATAGCGAGCACCTTGCGGCCCACGCGCAGGTCAGATGAGTCACCCAGTGGGAGTGGTGGCAGTTGCGTGGAGGGCGCTTTGATTTTAAGCACCGCCAAGTCGCGCTCGGGGGCAAGGCCCACTACTTCGGCCGGCCAGTTGGATTGGTCTTGCAAGGTAATCGTAATTTGGCGCGCACCCTCCACCACATGGTAGTTGGTAACTATGTAACCGCGTTTATCCCACACAAAGCCAGTGCCGGAGCCGCGCGGCACAGTGACCAGATCAAACGAGTAGGGGTTGCGTGCCAGTTGTTGATTGGTGACAAACACAACGCTTGGTCGGGCGGCATCAAACACCTCCATACTGTTGCGTTCGTCATCGGTAGAAAAGGCATTAGCGACAGCGCTCAAGGCGCTGGCGCCACTCATGAATCCAAGAAGCAGCCAGCGCCAGAGTGTCATAGTGATATTTCTCTATAGCTTGATAATGCGGGCGACTTAGGCTGCGTCGCGCAGGGCCTGGATACGTGCTTCCAGCGGTGGGTGGCTGGCGAACAGGCTGCGCATACCGCCGCTGATACCAAAGGCGCGCATGCTGCTAGGCATAGCGCTCTCAGCGGCACCACTTTCGGCTTGCAGGCGTTGCAAGGCGCGGATCATAGCGCCGCGATCAGCGAGGGTTGCACCGGCATGGTCGGCGCGGAATTCGCGGTAGCGAGAGAAAGCTGCCACGATCATTGAGGCCAGGATGCCCAGTACAATTTCAGCCACAAAGGTAGCGATCATAAAACCAAAACCGCGGCCATCTTCGTTCTTCAGGAGTACGCGGTCGACCAGGTCGCCAATGATGCGCGCAAAGAACATGACAAAGGTGTTTACCACGCCTTGGATCAGGCTCAGGGTGATCATATCGCCGTTGGCAACGTGACCAATTTCATGGGCGAGTACCGCGCGGACTTCATCGCGCTCAAAGCGTTGCAGCAGGCCAAGGCTCACGGCAACCAGCGCCGCGTTGCGGTTCCAGCCGGTCGCAAAGGCGTTGGATTCCTGTGCGGGGAATACACCAATTTCCGGGGTTTTGATGCCCGCTTTTTGCGACAGCTCAACCACGGTATTAACCAGCCATTGCTCATCGGCATTGCGGGGCTGATCAATCAGTTGCACACCCATGGTTTTTTTCGCCATCCACTTGGAGATAAACAGCGAGATAAACGAGCCAACAAAGCCAAACACGGCGCAAAATACCAGCAGGTTCTGTAAATCCAGACCACCTGCTGAACGATAGCTACCCACACCCAGAAGGCTGAGCACAATGCCGGCTACAACAAGAACCGCAAGGTTGGTTAACAGAAACAGGCCAATACGTAACACGATAGGATCTCCCATAGATAGTTGATGCGCTGGTTTATACGCAGCGTCGAGGGAGTATATGTGTACGGAATGTGATTATTTCAATCGGGATAGGTTAAGAATCGCAAAAATTAGCGGGGATAAAAATGGCCGCCCAAGGGGCGGCCCAAGCAACCGTGTTAGCCAAGAGACTAATGCATGAAACGCACAAGAAGTCCCAAGGGGGGTGAGTGGCTATGGCAATCGACTTGCAGGGCGATTACTAAATCCGCTCAGCTGCCAAGGGGAGAAATTTCCTCGACAGCCAGTTAACAATAATCGTTCTCATTAATAAGGTCAATGGTTTTTGAGAATAATTCTTATCTGTTGGGGCGATCAGCTTTCGCTGCTCTTGAGTTGCAACAGCTGGCCATTCAATTGGTTAATTTTGGCGGCCATCTCTTCAATCAGGCCCATACAGATCTGGGGTTGATGTTCGATCAGGGTAATAAACTCTTCCTTGCGCACGGCAAGCAGGGTGCAATCACTGGTGGCAACCACAGAGGCCATGCGCGGTTGGCGGGTAAATACTGCCAACGCGCCAAATATTTCATTGGCGTGAATCTGGCCCACGGTGACACCATCACAGACGGCATCGGCCGAGCCTTCAAGCAATGTATAAACCCGGTCGGCTGTATCGCCTTGGCGGATAATGATTTCGCCGCTGTGAAAATGCAGGAATCCTGCTGAGGGCTGAAACTCACCGCGCAATTCCTGGCTCATCGCCTGTTCAAAATAGCTGCTGGAGCACACCAGGTAGTGGGTCCAGTTGCGCAGGTATTTGAGGTCATTGTTGGCTTGTTCTACCAGGGCATCGCGTTCATAGGCAAGCAGTTCAACCGGTTGGCTGCAGCTGAACTGGCCTTGGGGTAGGTTCAATGCCCGCGCTAATCCCAGCAGGTCGCCGGCTTCAAAATGCATGACCAGCTTGCCGTGCAGATGGTAATCCACCCGACCCTCCACAAGGCGAAGCAAACGGTTGGGTGCTATATCGACAAAAAGGTCATCGCTGGCAGCGACCTGAAAGGGCGCATCGGCAGGGGCTACTGGTGCGCAAATAAGCTCGGTCAGTGCCGCCAGTTTGGCGGCCAGTTCCGACATTAATTCAGATTGTTTGGTTGAAAGATACATAGGTTCCCCGTGAACAAAACACTCGATAAGGCAAGGTTTTAGTGTAGCCTGTAGGGGAGAAAAAACTGCGTGTAAAACCACATCTATACACAGATGTGGTTTTTTTTGTGTGTGCAGTGCTTGGGTTTAGGCGGTGGCTTGGTTTAGTTCTGCCGAACACTCGGCGGCTTGCACCAAACGCGCTTTGAGATCCGGAGGGATATCATTCCAGTGAATGTCCATCAGTGCGCCTTCAAGGGCATAGAGCATCACTTTGGAAACATGAATATTGCGGGCGCGAATGCGGCGATAGGTTTCAACAGCACCCAGGCGTTGAAGATCAGCATGGGTGTTGATCCCAACGGCACGCAGAATATTGACCGAGGCTACGCCTAAATTTTTTAATTGTAACAACTCACTTTGACAGGCTGTCATACAGTGCGACTCTCCATTCTTGTTGTCAGACCATTATTGTTATCAGGTGATCTTTAAAATTTTCCGTTTACGGCGGGCCTTATCTTACAGGCTTGATTGGGTCGTGCAATTCTTTTTGCCGCAGGCTGAGCAAAAAAAGCGTTATAAATTAACCACTTTTGCATGCGGTTCAACATAAAACCCATATCTGCTGTGGAGTATTCTGGTCATTAAATTATGCAGGTGTTGATGAAACAATTATTACTGGGTTTGGATGAGCGCGAATTAGTGGAACTGCCGCAATTACACTGCCGGGTGCACAGTGCAATTGCAGCACCACTGTTGGCGCTGCAAACACGTGCCGCTGTTGCGGGTTTTGAGTTGCGCATTGCCAGCAGTTATCGCAGCTTTGAGCGCCAGCGTTTGATCTGGAATAACAAAGCGCTGGGGTTGCGCCCGGTGCTGGATAGCCAGGGTGCACCGCTGGATGTGACTTGCATGAGCGAGCGCGAGTTGGTCTTCGCTATTTTGCGATGGTCTGCGCTGCCCGGCGCTTCGCGTCATCACTGGGGAACCGATGTTGATGTTTACGATGGCTCGCGGATGGCGCCCGATTATCAATTGCAGCTGACGGTGGCCGAGACGCAGGGCGATGGTCCTTTTGCGGAATTTCATCGCTGGTTAAACGAAGAATTGCAAACAGAGGGCTGTGATTTTTTTCGCCCCTACGCTGTGGATCGTGGTGGTATTGCGCCTGAACCATGGCATTTAAGTTATGCGCCGCTGGCGAATCAATTGGCGCGGCAATTCAATGAAGAATTGTTGCGCGAGCAATTGCTTGCCACTGATCTGCAATTAAAAACAACGGTGCTGGACAACCTGGCTGAGATTTATCAGCGCTTTATTGCTATCGCTGATGAATGACAACTATTCATAAAAAACGGGGAATATTTTTTGACTGACTCTGGATTAGCTTCGCCGCCTGCATCCAAGCGCGCCATTCGTTCCTGGATGTTATTTGATTGGGCGGCCCAGCCATTTTTTACGGTGGTTATCACCTTTATTTTTGGGCCTTATTTTGTTTCGCGCTTGGCGGAGGATGCAGTTCAAGGGCAGGCAGCCTGGGGTTATACCGTGACGATTGCCGGCGCCATTATCGCGCTGCTGGCACCGGTTTTGGGGGCGGTGGCCGATGCCACCGGCGCACGCAAACGCTGGATTGCTTTTTTTGCGTTGATCAAAATTATCGCCTTGTCGCTGCTCTGGTTTGCGTCGCCCGGCTCTGCGTTATGGCTGCCCATGTTGTGTGTTGTCTGTGCGATGGTCGCCGCTGAATTTTCGATTTTATTTAACGATTCGATGATGCCGCGTTTAATCGCCCCGCAGGACATAGGCCGCGTTTCCAATCTCGCCTGGGGGCTTGGTTATCTCGGTGGTTTGGTGGTGTTGTTCAGTGTATTGCTGCTCCTGGCGGGCAACCCTGACACGGGCAAAACGCTGCTGGGGATTAAGCCCCTGTTTGGCCTTGATGCAACCCAGGGGGAGGATGCGCGCATCACAGGCCCTTACGCCGCACTCTGGTATCTCATTTTTATTGTGCCTATGTTTTTATTTACCCCGGATGCCAGTCGCGGCGTGTCTTTGTCCAGTGCTGTTGGCAGTACCTTGCGCGAATTGAAAGCGACACTGGCCGAGGCCTGGCAGCGCAAAGCCTTGATGCGCTTTTTACTGGCGCGCATGTTGTATCAGGATGGGGTAAATGGCTTGTTGGCCTTGGGCGGCACTTTTGCTGCCAGCATGTTTGGCTGGCAGACGATTGAAATGGGCATCTACGGTATTTTGTTGCTGCTGGTAGCGATTGGCGGTTGCGCCTATGCCGGGCGCCTGGATGCGCAGCTCGGTTCCAAGGTGGTAGTGCTGCTGAGTTTGTTGTGCTTGCTGGTGGCGACTCTGGGCATAGTGTCCACCGGGCCTGGCTATTCGCTGTTTGGTTTATGGTCATTGTCGAATGTTGATAACGGCGGTTTATTTGCAACCGGCGCCGAAAAAATTTATATCGCCTTCGGATTATTAATTGGCATCGCCTTTGGCCCGGTGCAAGCATCGTCGCGCGCCTATTTAGCGCGCAGTGTGGGTGTCGATGAAGCGGGGCGCTATTTTGGGCTCTATGCATTATCTGGTCGTGCCACCGCTTTCTTGGCGCCTATGGCGGTGGCGACATTAACGCTCTACACCGATTCAGCGCGCATAGGTATGGCTGCTTTGTTGGTATTTTTAATTGCCGGTTTGGTCTTGCTAATAAAAATTCCCTACCCGGCACAGCAACAGCATTAATAATGTGGCGGTAAATTTTTTTGTAATAGAAAGTGTTGCAGCAGTGCGAGGTATTCATGCTGGTTATTTTTGATTGTGATGGTGTGTTGGTGGACAGCGAGATTATCTCGGCGCAGGTGTCCGTGGACTGTTTGAAAGAGGTCGGTGTCGAGCGCAGCCTGGACTATATTTTGGAAACTTATCGCGGCAAATCGGTGGCGGATTGTATTCGCATGATCACCGATGAATTGGCCACGGCAGCTGATTGGAACTCTTTAACGGACAGTGAAAAAGCCGAGCGGGGGGCGCAGTTTTGGCGCCATGTGCAATTGCAAACCCTGGTGGTGTGCGAGCAGCAGCTTGAGCCAGTTGCTGGGGTGATGGCGGTGCTGGATGATTTGCGCGCGCAGCAAATTCCGTTTTGTGTGGCCTCCAACGGCAAGCATGAAAAAATGCGTATGACCTTGAACAAAACCGGCATCATGCCTTATGTGCAGGGGCGCGTTTTCAGCTTTGAAGATGTCACCCGCGGCAAACCCGCGCCGGATTTATTTTTACACGCGGCAAAAACGCTCGGCGTTCCGGCCACTGAAGCAATTGTGGTGGAAGATTCGCTTACCGGTATTCAAGCCGCCGTAGCGGCCGGCATGCGTCCCTTGGGTTATTGCCCGCCGAATCACGATGGCAGCGACAATTGTTTGGTGAATGATATGCGCGCGCTGGGTGCGACTGTATTTTTTTCGATGGATGAATTAATGCCATTAATTTTGAAACAGGCTTAAGCATGGTAATGCAATCTGCAGGGGCAATTTTTCCGCCCGATCTGGATGTGTGGCAAGAGATTCGCGCCGAGGCAAAACAGGCGAGCAAAGATGAACCGGTGCTCGCAAGTTTTTATCACGCCACTATTTTGAATCACGCGTCGTTTGCGGCGGCAATCAGTTTTCATCTTGCCAATAAATTGGACAGTCAGGCGCTGCCGGCGATGATGTTGCGCGATGTATTTGCCGAGGCGATGCATGCCGATGCGAGCATCGAGCAGGCGATGCGCGCCGATATTCGCGCTCACCGCGAGCGCGATCCGGCGTGCAATAAATTTTCCATGCCGTTTTTATTTTTTAAGGGCTATCACGCTCTGCAATCCTGGCGCATTGCCCACTGGTTATGGCAGCAAGGGCGCAACGCCCTGGCGCTGTATTTCCAGAATCAAATTTCGGAAGCCTTTGATGTGGACATCCACCCGGGCGCGCGCATAGGTCAGGGCATTATGGTGGACCATGCCACAGGTGTGGTGATTGGTGAAACAACCGTGATAGAAGATGATGTATCCATGCTGCACAGCGTCACGCTGGGTGGCAGTGGCTGTGTCAAAACAGACCGCCACCCTAAAATCCGGCGCGGCGTGTTGATTGGCGTTGGGGCCAAAATTTTAGGCAATATTGAAATTGGTGAGGGCGCAAAAATCGGCGCGGGCAGTGTAGTGCTGGATGCAGTCGCGCCACACACAACCGTAGCCGGAGTGCCGGCCAAACCCATTGGGCGACCTAAAGGTGAATCGCCTGCGCTGGACATGGATCACCGCTTGGGCGATGACCCCTCGTCACTCATTTAGTACTTGCCCGCGTGGCAACCAAGTCAGGCGCTGCGTTTGTCGGGCAGGCTGCTGGTTTCATCGTCGCAGCCATCCATCAACCATTTGAGCACCGACTCGCGGCTTTTGAGCATGGACTCATAGTGCTCGATCAACATGAGATTGGGGCGCGGCTGCAATTTCATCGCCGCAATGCGGTCGGTGAGAAAACTGATGTCCTGCTCCACCTTGATGCGCGCGTTGCCGTGTGGGCTCGTCAGCTGATCGCCGGTGTAGCGGTTGTCCTGCAGTTTTTTGTCAATAAAGGGCAGCATAGCGTTATTACTCCCTGAGTGGTCAGGTTAAAAGTATGGTTGCGCCAACCGCTGGCTGCCAGTGGTCGTTAAGACTAATTGGTTACATTCTGTGCACTGGTTATCGCTGTTGTTAATGCCAATCCCGCTGCGGTTGCACACGTCAGCCTGAACAAAGCGGCAATGCTATTATTGCCTGCATCCCCAGCTACAGGATTCATCCCATGAGCACTCCTGAATACGACATTATTTTTCGCGGCGACATAGTTTTTGGGCATCAGCTGGCTGAGGTAAAACTCAAGCTGCAGCAGCTGTTTAAAGTGGATGCAGCCAAGGTTGACGCACTCTTTACCGGGCGCCCTGTGCCGCTCAAGCGCAAGCTGGATGAGGCCACGGCCAACAAGTACCGCGAGGTGCTGATCAAAGCGGGGGCGCAGGTAGAGGTCTGTGTCAGCGCGCCATCCGCGCCTGCCTCGGCACCATCCCAACAGCCGCCGGTAGCGCGCCCCAGGGTCAATATCGATGCGAGTAGCACTAACGCACCGGCGCCGGTCGCCGCGTCATCACCCAGCCCTGCTCCGTTGGCGCCTGTTTGGTCGATTGCCCCGGCGGGTGCAGATTTATTGCCCGCTGCGCAACGCCCTGCCGCGCCGCCACCGGTAGCGGTGGATATCTCCGGCCTGAGCCTGCGCGCCCAAAGCGGCAATCTGTTGGATGCCAGCGAAGTGGCCCCGCCGCCAATCGCACAGGTCACTGTGCCCAAGCTGGAAGTGGCGGAGTTGGGCGCAACCCTGGCGGATGAAAATCACTTGCCCCTGGCCCAATTAGACATAGAGCTGGATTGGGAAATCGCCGAGGCCGGCGCCGATTTACTGCGCGCCGAAGAGCGGCCGCTGGTGGTGCCAGTCGCGGTAGGGCCGGTCGATTTTGGTTTGGCACCCGCCGGCAGCGATTTGGGGCAGTTAAAACCTAAAGTACAGCCACTAAACCCCGATATCAGCGGTTTGCGTTTGGCCGATCCCTCCTGATTTCATTTCATTGAGGTGCTGCGCGGGGATTTTCAGTGGAACCCCGCCCGCGCCCGCAGGTCAAGATTGTGACCACTTTTTCTTTTGCTAATTAACAAGGAGTCCCTATGAAAACGGTGGGAAAAATACTGCTCGCCCTTATCGCCGTGCCAGTGATTGCTGTGCTCGCGCTGGTCCTGCTGGTGGATGTGAATCGTTTTAAACCGCACATCGAAAACGCCGCCAAGGAGCAGGGCATTGCCCTCTCCATCAAAGGCGATTTGGGTTGGAACCTCTGGCCCAGTATTGGGGTGGAAATTAATGACCTGAGTGTGGTGGCGCTAGCCACACCGCAACAACCGCTGGCGGAATTAACCCGCGCCAGTTTGCTGTTGAAGTTAATGCCTTTGTTCTCGGGGGATTTCCAGGTCGATCACCTGTTGGTGGATGGTGCACGCATTAATCTGGCGGTGGATAAAACCGGCACAGGTAATTGGGAGGCGCTCACCAAAACGGATACCAACGGCGATGCCAAACCTGCCACCGCCGAAACATCCACTGACCCCGCTGCGGATTTAACTCTGGATATCCAGGACATCAGCCTCACCAATTCGCAGGTGAATTACAGCGATGCCCAGAGCGGCCAGACACTGGCACTGCGCGCTATTAATTTGCACCTGACTGACGTGAATACCCGCGCCGAGCCTTTTCCATTGACCCTCGCGCTGAACGTGGAAATGGCGCAAGACGGAGCGGCGCCGCTGCTGTTGGATATCGCCCTCAACAATACCCTGAGCCTGAATGCCCAGCTGAGTGACATCACCCTGAGCGATGGCGAATTGCAATTGGGAGTGGGCAAGGCCGCGCCTTTGGTACTTGGCTATCAAATGGCGCTGAGTGATGTGCAAAACAAACCCGCGTACAAAGGCCAGCTCAGGGTAAAAGAAACCAACCTGCGCGGGCTGCTCGCCGCGCTCGGCACTGAATTGGAAACCGCCAATAGCGATGCCTTAACACAGTTCAGCTTTTCGGCGGCGATTGATGGCAATGACCAGCAAGTGCAATTAACGAATCTGGTGCTGCAATTGGATAAAACCCGTTTTGATGGCGCTCTGGCAATTACCGATCTCGCTACCTCCGCGCTCAAGGTGGATCTCAAAGGCGACAGTATTAACGTTGATGATTATTTGCCGCCGCCCAGTGACACGGAAGCCACAGAATCCACCGCCGCGCAGGAAGATACCCCCTTGCCGCTGGAAGCGATTCGCGCGTTAAATCTGAATGCAAAGTTTGCTTTGCAGCGCATGATCATCAAACAAATGGCGCTGGAAAATATTCTGCTCACAGTGAATGCTAAAAATGGTGTGGTGGATCAAAACCTCACGGCTAAGGCTTACCAGGGCGAGGTGAAATTCACTAGCAAAACCGATGCGCGCAGCGATAAAGCCGCACTCAATTTTGATGGCGCGGTGCAAGGTTTTGAATTGGCACCACTGTTAAAAGATTTGCAGATGGATGAAAAAATATCGCTCTCCGGCGCGCTTCAGGCCAATACCCAAGGTGCGGCGCAGGGCGCTACGGTTAATCAGTTAATGGCGTCCATGAACAGCACCGCCAATTTTTCCGGCGCGCAGGTGCGTTTGGCGCCGCTCAATATTGAAGAGCAATTTTGTAAGCTGGTGAATTTGGTGACGCAAAATCAGGAACAAGTAACCTGGGACGCCTTTACCGAAATGCGTCAGTTGGACGGCAATATCGTCTGGCGCGACCAAGTGATTAGCCTCAACAGTTTCAACGCGGGCGTATCGCAATTATTGCTGGCCAGTACCGGTCAAATTAATCTGGCGAACGACCAATACGAATTTAAATTGCCGATTAAAATCGCCTCCGCCAGTGCCGCGGCACAACTCAAAGGTTGTAGCCTGGGCACCACTAATTATTGGGTGGATCGCGGTCTCTCGTTGCTGCGCTGCAAAGGCAGTGTTGGCGCACTGGATCCGGTGAAAGATTGTGGTTTTGACAAGAGTGCACTGGGCGATTTAACCAAGGATTTTGCCGAGTACAAACTGCGCGAAAAACACGGCGCTAAAATTGAAGAAGCCGAGCAAAAAGTCGAAGCGAAAAAACAGGAAGTGAAGCAGCAGGTGGAAGAAAAGAAACAGGAGTTAATCAATAAACTGCAAAACAAACTGTTTAAAACGCCTGCTTCGGCGGCAGCATCCTCCAGCGCCACTGAAGCAGCTGCTGAATAGCTTTTTGTTCGATACGTTATGCGCATATTTTGCTGCATAACATTGTGTTACCTACTATCTGGATCAATCACTGCAATCGCTATACCACTGCGCCCGGCTATGGGCGCAGTGGTACACTCACACCATAGTTCTATGGCTTGCATCCTGCGCCAGCTCACCCCGTTTATTACAGAGATATGTTCCCCAACCTATGACCAGCGAATTATCGATAAACCAGGATTTTTCCCGTCGCGTATTGAAATGGTTTGATCAATACGGGCGCAAACATTTGCCCTGGCAACAGGACATCAGCGCCTATCGTGTGTGGCTGTCAGAAATTATGTTGCAGCAAACCCAGGTCACTACGGTGATTCCCTATTTCGAACGATTTATCGCGCAATTTCCCAGTGTGCAATCGCTCGCCGCTGCGCCAATTGATGAGGTGCTGCATTTATGGACGGGGTTGGGTTACTACGCCCGCGCGCGCAATTTGCACAAATGTGCGCAGCAGGTGGTGAATCAATACGGCGGAGAATTTCCCGCGACAGTGGAAGCGCTGGCTGAATTACCCGGCATAGGTCGCTCCACCGCCGGTGCAATTGTGAGTATCGCCTTTGGGCAGCGCGCCGCTATTTTGGATGGCAATGTGAAACGGGTGCTCGCGCGCTACCACGCAGTAGAAGGCTGGCCGGGGCAGAGCGATGTGGTCAATCAACTGTGGGAAATTGCCGAAACCTACACACCCAAAAAACGCGCCAATCACTACACCCAAGCCATGATGGATATGGGCGCTACACTCTGCACACGCAGCAAACCCAAATGCGAGCAGTGTCCACTGCGCGAAGGTTGTATCGCCTATGCGCAAGGCAACCCGCAGGATTACCCCGGCAAAAAACCGAAAAAAGCGCTACCGGAAAAAACCGTACAGTTATTAATGCTGCGCAATCCCGCCGGTGATTTATTGCTGCAGCAGCGTCCGGCGCAAGGCATTTGGGGTGGTCTCTGGAGTTTTCCTGAATTGGCGCTGGAGGCGGATGCACAAGAATATGCCGAACATCATTACGGCAAAGTGGTTGCGCTGGAAACCTGGAATACTTATCGCCACACCTTTAGTCACTACCATCTGGATATCACCCCGGTATTAATCCAGCTCGCCAAAGCCCCGCGCGCTATCGGTGAAGCCACCACACACTGGTACAATCCCCATCAACCCAGTGCGCTGGGTTTGGCGGCACCGGTTAAAAAGTTGCTGGAAAAAATCGCCCAGCTTGACCCGCGCCACAGTGCTGCGCCCAAACGCACATCAACCGCTAAACCAAACGCACGTCAATCGCTAAAAAAAGTAAAGTGAGAAAATTTATGGCCAGAATGGTTTTTTGCCGCAAATACAAAGCAGAAATGGAAGGCTTGGATATGCCGCCATACCCCGGCGCCAAAGGCATGGATTTATTCAACAACATTTCCAAACAAGCCTGGCAAGAATGGATGGCCCACCAAACCCTGCTCATCAATGAAAAACGTTTAAACGTAATGGACATGGGCACCAAAGTCTATTTAACCGAACAAATGGAAAAGTTTTTGTCCGGCGAAAAAGTAGACGAAGCAGAAGGCTATGTGCCGCCGGCGAAAGCGGAGTAACTAAGTGCGCTAATGGCTTGGATGAAGATGTAAAACAACAAACCGATGAGTAGCGATTTAAAGAACAAATGCTTTGCTCAGCTGCGGTTAATCTTGTGTTGGTTAAAAGTATCTTTTCAACATCATGCATGGTGTTTCTTATGAATACTTTATCGGCTTCAATGAATTCCTTGCGTTGCTGTATCGCCGCACTCTGTGCGGTTTTTTGTTTGTGGTCGGCGCCACTGGTGGTGGCGAAGAGTGACGATGGTGATGCGACTCTGCGCGAGCGGATCAAGCAGCGTGTTGCTGAGCGGAGAGCGGAGCGTCAACCGGAACAGATGGATTCGTCTACAGCAGAAAGAATCCAAAAGCCGGGCGATTATGTGCGTTCACTCAAACAGGATGGCCTCACCCGTCGGTATCGCATTTATGTTCCCAAAACTTATCAGACATCCAAACCTGCACCTCTGGTCTTAGCCTTTCACGGCGGCGGTGGCGATATGGATTATATGGCGAGGGATGAATATTACGGTTTGCTTTCCAAGGCGGAGGCCGAAGGTTTTGTGGTGGTATTCCCCAATGGTTACAGCAAATTTAAATCCGGTAATTTTGCGACCTGGAATGCCGGCAGCTGCTGTGCCGATGCGCGCGATAAAAATATGAATGATGTCGAATTTGTGCGAGAAATAATTAGCCGTGTGACGCGCGAATTGAACATCAATCGCCAAATGATTTTTGCAACCGGTATGTCAAACGGCGGCATGATGTCGTATCGCCTTGCTTGCGAAATGGCGGATACCTTCGCCGCTATTGCAGCAGTGGCCGGCACCGATGGCACACTTAATTGCCAGCCGTCCAAGCCGATTTCTGTGTTGCACATTCACGCTAAAAACGATGATCGGGTATTGTTTACTGGCGGCGCCGGGAAAAAATTCCGCGATGAATCCAAAGTAACTGATTTTGTTTCGGTGCCGGATACCATCGCCAAGTGGGTGAAACTCAATCATTGCAGTTCAACACCGCAACCGGTATTCACAAAACCGGGAGCTTATTGTGAGCAGTATTCGCGGTGCCGCGCAGGTGTAGCAGTGCAGTTGTGCGTGACCGATACTGGTGGGCACTCCTGGCCGGGCGGCACCAAACCCCGTGGCAGTGAGCCACCCTCAACAGCGATTTCAGCAAATGATGTGATGTGGGATTTTTTTATCGCCACGAGTAAAAAATAAATAAACCTTCTGTATAAAAAACGGCGCAAGCTTTCACTTGCGCCGTTTTTATATCGGCCGAAGCAATATTTTTATTGATAGTACTTGTCGTACAGCGGCGCTGTGCCGGTCACACCTTCCACTAATTGCAAACGGTAATCGTGTTTGCGCGTGCGCGTTTCTTCACCGTTGTACAGATGATCCACATTGCTGACCACTGCGACCACAACACCATTTTTGGGTGCTTTGGTAAGATCCAAACAAGCTTCACCACTGGCAACAGGTTTGCTGTAAACCGCACTGCCATCTGCGGCGCGATAGGCCAATTGCACACGCATGTTTTGGCCAATGGGTTGGAAGTTCACACGCACTTTATTGCCAGTAACTTTTAACGGAATCTGATTGGCGCCAGACCAACCCGGCAACGTGGTTGTGCTCGGCACCAGTGTTGTACCTTCTTGCGTGGTGGCTGAATAAAACGTTAAACGATGCGCGCCCGGATCTTGCAAAATGCCGCCATCGATTCGCTCGGCATTAATTGTTCTGCCCCAGTTATTATTAATCGGTACTTTAAAGGCGTTAGACCAGGGGCCGAAATCCACCATCGCCTGACGCGCGCGGAACTCCATAATCATGCGCTGCACTTGCTCCTCGCCTACACCGGCAGAGAGTGAACGCAGAATATGGTTGTGCGGCCCTTTGGCCCAAATCCAGGCATTCGCACCTTTGGAAACATGCACACCGAGGAAGTGCGGGAAGGCGGCGTTATATTGGTTGCCGCCTAGGTATTCGCGCCAGGTGGAAATTTGTTGGCCATTCACACGGCGATCAACACCCTCTGCATTCGGGCCACCAAAAGTGCCGTCTTGTAACCAGCCGCTGTAATTTTCGATGGGCATGTGCGGTGCGAGGAATGAGGTTGCATCCAAAAATCCGACGCCATAATTGCCGGTGCGCGAGGCTTCCAAATTCATCTGCAACCAGGTGTTGCCACCCTCGTTAAACCAGGCCGCTTTGTTACCGCGGGTCGCCATAATAGTGTGAATAAATTCGTGCGTAATGCCGCCGCGTTCGCTTGGCGTGACAACAGGGTAGTAAGACAACAGCACCATCGGATAACCATTAATACCACTTTGCCAACCGCCGCGTTCGGTGTTGGAGGCGCTGTCAGTGCACAGGCCGGAACCATAGAGGTAGATATTGCTGAAGTAGCCTTCCTGCTGCAGTTTATCCACCGGCCAACCCATCACATTGTGGATGTAGTCGGCATCTTCATTCAGGTTGGTGAGCACGCGATCTATATCTGCATCGGTAATCGATGGATTGCGGTTGTGTCCCCAAATAAACGCAAAACGCCCTTTGGTTTTTACCCCGGCGATGGTGCTTGCAGGGCAACCGTTATAGACCTTGAATTTGCTGGTATCCACTTGGCCAAAGTCGGTGCGGAAATCGTAATTTAAATCCGGCTCGTATTTCGGCCAGTCGTAAGCGCTGCACTGCGCCACACTTGGCGCGCTGCTACTGGAGTTACTGCTGGATGATGCAATTGCACCCGCGGCAGTGCCTGCAACGCGCCATTCCAAAATACCGGTGGATTGTTGTGTGTTTAGCATAGAAACGCGCAGGCGATTAGTCACAACACCGTTCAACGCCACAGTATTAAATGCATTTTTAGCCAGCGGCACATTACCCGCATTCACCCAGCCGCTGCCGTTCCAATATTCGAGATAAGCGCGCGTGGGTGTTAATACACCGCCGTTGTCATCAAACCAATAAATTTGTGTTGAACTTAAGGCGTAGTGTTGCGGCCAATCGTACTGCACCCATTGAATGGAATTAGGGTTATTCCAATTGCCATAGGCACCGGCAGATTTGTCATTGGAGTTAGCGGGGTTGCTGTTATCGTTTACCGCGCGCAGGGTTTCCCAGGGCGATACATAAGACGTAGTTGCTGTCGCCAATCCAGCGATATTGACGCTGTTGGTAACGGACGCCGTTGATGAGCGGGCCGCGCTCGCGACTATGCTGGAATTGATGCTGGAGGAGCTGCTGGCGCTGGAGTTCGCCGCCGCACCACAGGGTGCACCGGAGATAGTTGGCCTTTCCGGCGCGCCGCCGTTGGTGACACCCTGCAGGCCAAACTCGGCCGACTGACCGGGCTGCAAACTGCCGTTCCAGCCGAGATTGGTTGCGCTGTAATTGCGGCTGCCTGCGCTGCTGAGCTGCGCGTTCCAGGCATTAGTGACTGTGTTGTTACCGTAGGCCCAATTGACTTGCCAGCCGTTAATCGCCGCGGCGCCATCGTTAGTGACGCGGATAGTCGCGGTAAAACCGCTGCCCCAGGCATTAGTGATTGTGTAGCTACAACTCGCCGATGCTGCCGTGCCCCAGGTTGCGGTCATTAACCCCAACCCGAGCACAGCCATTAGGCGATGGCTCTTTGCTTTGTGAAGACGCATAAGAAATTCCTCCATGCAGATGAATATTGGTTACAACAGGGATGGCGCCACCAGCCGGGTTTTGTTCGGTTAGCGCCGTGACGGTAGTTGACCGTTGCTACTGCTTATTGCCATTCATCGAGCGGATGTAGAGGGTTGAATGCATCTGTCTCTTTTTTATTTTTATAAAATTATTTTTATATTTGAATCGGTTGCCGCTTGGCATACTAGGGATCGAGCAAACCTGTATACAAGTGATTTTGGCTGGAATAGCGATAACAATTGTTAAAATCAGATGAAATACCGGGGGCAGAGTGATCTACTTGGTATTTATGTTGGAGCGAGCTAAATCAATCAGCGGTGATTGTTTTTTTTGGGGCGTAATGGTTGTTGTAAACGCGCCAAACAGTTTGGAAGAATATATTTTCTGGATTAAAAAATGAGTAATGGAGAAATCATCAGTGAAAATAAAAATTGTTGTTGCCTTGGTGCTATTAATGCCTTTGCTCAGTGCGGCGGAGGTTTGCAAAAGTGCCAAGCCTATTGATACAACCCCCTACCGCGCCGACATTGGCACCCGACAAGTAACTTTTTTGGTGTTGGATTACCGCAGCAACGAATGCCGCTATATCAATAAAGCGGGCCTGACTGAGCGCCACGGGCCTTATTCCACCTTTAAAATTCCGCACAGCTTAATTGCGCTGGAAACCGGCGCGGTGAAATCGGTTGATGAACGTGTTGAGTGGGATCCAGAAAAATACCCAGCCAAAAATTTCTGGCCAGAAACCTGGAAACAATCCCACACACTGGCATCGGCTTTTAAACATTCAGCCGTGTGGTACTACAAAACCCTGGTCCCGCGTATAAAACCCGCCGACTATAAAAAATGGTTGGCAAGATTTCATTACGGCAACCAAACATTTACCCCGGGCAGCAATGAATTTTGGCTCAATAATCAATTAACAATTTCCCCGCAAGAACAAGTCAACTTTATCGCCTGTTTGCTTAAAAACGGCTGCGGTATCAGCGCCAATAATGTTGCGCTATTTGAAACCATTGCCTTGCAAGAGACACACAACAATTTATCGCTCTACGCCAAAACTGGCGCCGGTTCTATCGACCCCAATAATAACGATGGTGCATTTAATGGCTGGTATGTAGGTTATGTTAAAGATAACAAAGGAAAATCGGTCGCGGCCTTTGCGCTGTATATGGAGGCAGAAAATTTTGCGGCGCTGAAGGATTATCGCAAAGCGCTATCGCTGCAGTTGCTGGGGGATTTGGGGTTGTGGTGAGCGGCTTTTTAAGCGTGTAGTGGCTATACACGCTTAAAAATCAGTGACGTATTCACCCCGCCAAACGCAAAGTTGTTGCTCATAAAATACTGCGTTTTTATTTCTCGTACTTCATGGCGGATGTAATCCAATTGGCCGCAGTTCTCGTCGATCTCGTCCAGGTTCAGGTTGGGGGAGAACCAGTTTTCGTTCATCATTTCTATGCCGAGCCATGCCTCCAGCGAGCCGCAGGCGCCGAGGCTGTGGCCGATATAACTTTTTAAGCTGCTGAATGGAATATTGCTACCCATAATTTCCTGAGTGGCGAGTGATTCGGCAATGTCGCCGTGAACTGTGGCGGTGCCGTGACCGGAGATGTAACCAATTTGTTCGGGATTTAATTGTGCGTCACGCAAACTGTTTTGCATGACTTTTGCCATGGTGGCTTGGTTAGGGCGCACTAAATGACTGCCGTCGCAATTGGTAGCGAAGCCGACAATTTCTGCCAGGATATTTGCGCCGCGTGCGATGGCGTGATCCCAGTCTTCCAAAATTAAGGTGCATGCACCTTCGCCCAATACCAAACCATCGCGTTGCGGATCAAAAGCGCGCGGCGATAATTCCGGCGTGGCATTTTTTAAACTCGCGGAATAAACCGTATCAAACACTGCGGCTTGGGTGGGGCAGAGTTCTTCAGCGCCGCCGGCAATCATAATGGTTTGTTGGCCGCTGCGAATCGCTTCATAGGCAAAACCAATACCCTGGCTGCCGGCGGTGCAGGCGCTGTTGGTGGTGTACATGCGTCCGCTGGTGCCAAAGAGTACGCTGATGTTTACTGCGGCGGAGTGGCTCATCATGCGCAGGTAGGTAGTGCCATTTAATTTCGCCATGGATTTATGTTCAAGCAGGCTAAAAAATTCCATCGCCGCTTCACTGCTGCCGGTTGCTGAACCGTAGGCGACGCCGGTGGCATCGCTGCTGATAATCGGGTCTTTAAATAAGCCGGCGTTAATTAGCGCTTGTTCCGTTGCCGCCACCGCCATTTGTGCCACACGCCCCATGCCGCGCTTTTTTTTCAGGGTGTAGTGCGCGGGCATGACAAAATCATCAACGGGTGATGCGAGGCGAGTTTGCAGCTCTGGGTATTGATCCCACTCGTGCATGTAACGCACACGATTTTTTAATTGCAAAATATTTTCACGAATGGTTTTCCACTCGTGACCCAAAGCCGAAATTGCACCGGCACCGGTAATGGCAACACGTTTTGTCACGCGTCGGCTCCTGTTGCTAATGTATTGGGTTGTGCATCTTCCTGCAGCGGTTTGCGAAACACGGATAATTTGGCCGAGGCGCAGCGGCTGTTGTCGCGCAGATTGAAAATGTCACATTGAAAATTGGCGAGGCTGTCGCCAACCACGGCGATTTCTGTACAGCGCACTTGCAGCTGATCGCCTTCCTGAAAATAGGGAACAAATGCTTCGTATTTACGTGTGCCTAATAACAAACCTAAATGCGGCGCGACTGTGCCCTGCTCCAATTGGTAGCCGGCAATTAATGCAGCGGTTTGCCCCATGTACTCCACGCCTATCCAGCTGGGCACACCTTTGCCCTGAATAAAAAATGATGAATCTTTGGTGATATCAATTTCCGTGCAAGAAACGTTATTCCCTAATTCAGTCACACGGTGAATGAGCAGCATGGGCTCACGGTGTGGAATTAATTCATAAATGCGCGGCTCGATGTGGCAGGCTTCTGTCATTGTTTACTCAGTCTTGTGCCGTCAGCTTGTGGGCTGATTCGTTTGCTGCCCGGCTGCTGCTCCAGTAGGGATAAAAATTAAACCATTGTAATGGCGCGCGCGCCGCCTGCTGTTCAAGGGCGCTGGCATATTGCTGGGCATAGGCTTGCAATTGTGCGCCACCGTCTTTGCGTGGCAGTGTGACTTGCTGCGCAAAGGGGACTAATTCAAAATAAATTTTCTGTGCCTTGCGATAGGAAAACATCAGTTGCACTTCGCATTGCAACACCTTGGCGAGCATATAAGGGCCAATAGGAAATTGCGCCGGGCGACCGAGGAAATCCACCGTCACGGTGCGCGCTTCACCGCTTAAAGGAATGCGATCTCCGGCGATAAATAACCATTCGCCCTGTTCGATTTTAGCTTTGAGTTGCAGGATCAGCGGAATATCCAATTCATTGACTTGATAAATGTGAATGCGCGATTCCGGATTAATTTTTTGCATGGCCGCCACAAAATTAGCGGAGTGCTGATCGTAAACCAGAGCGTTAATACGGCGCGCTTTGTAGCGCTGCACAAACCCGCGACAGTATTCCAGGTTGCCCAAATGCGAACCGATAATTAATTGGCCGGTGGTTTTTGCCATAAATTCGGCAAGTAATGGCTCCTGGGCGATTTCAAAATCCTGTTCGCGAATCGGCGTACTCCAGGCGAGCAGTTTGTCCAGAATACATTGCCCAAATGAATACATATGGCGAAACACATCGCGGTAGCCGGGTAATTTCCCCTGCCAGTAATCGGGATATTTAGCGGCATGGGTTTGTAAAAACTCGAGAGAAGCCTGACGTGCCCGGCGATTAAACATAAAAAAATAAATCATCACCGGATAGAGCAGGGCATTGAAAAAGCGGCGACCAAATACGCGCTGTAACCATAGCATAAATAGAATGCCACGAATGGTGCCTGACTCCTGTAGGTTGGACCAATGGGCTTGTTGCCCGGTGGCGTTATGGGGCGCGTGTTTGAGTTCCATTATTTGCCTCGCACGCGCTGCCATAACAGCAGCGGCAAACGCACTAACATGCCAAGCATTAAACGGCTGTGTAATTTGATCAGCAGCAAGTTATCGCGCAGGTAATTAAAGTGCGACACACTCTGTTCGGGGTAAATCACCTTGGTATTGATAAAAATCAACGGTGTATTTAGCCACACCGCTTTCACCAGCAACTCGGTATCAAAATCCATGCGGTTGCCGACAAAATAATGATCAAAGACGTTTTCAATTTGTGTTAAGGGGTAAATGCGAAAACCGCACAAGCCATCTTTAATGCGCAGCGATAAGGTTTCCAGTGCGACCCAAAAGTCGGTGACCTTGCGACCGTAGACACGCGCTTTGGGGGCTGAGGTATCAAACACCGGTTTGCCACAAATAATCGCGTCCGGGTGCTGCTGTGCAAGGCGCAAAAACGCTTCGACATCGGCAACATTGTGTTGGCCGTCAGCATCGATTTGTAAGGCGTGAGTAAAGCCCAGGTTGCGCGCAAATACGGCGCCGGCTTTGACGGCGCCGCCCTTGCCGCGATTGCGTTGCAGCGTAAAAAAATAGGTGTTTGGATACTGCGCCAGTGCGCTAGCCACCTGCGTGCGACTGCTCTCATGGCTGCCATCATCGACCACAATCAGCGGCAGACCGGTTGCCACCAGTTGCGGTAAAAACGCAACAAATTGGCGCTCATGGTTGTAGTGTGGAATCAATAAACAACAATTCATAGCAGGTTACTGTTCATGGCCTAGATGACTGTTCAGCGCGCATTACTGCGCTGGAGTGAGCAAGCGGTGAAAGATCAGCTTGCCTTCGGAATACATAATATCGCCCTGGCTGTAGCGAAATTTAATGGCGCTGTGAGCGTCAGTCTCACTGTAGTCGAGTGTTAATTGCAATTGTTGCTGCGGCAGTATCACTTGCTGGAATTTTAAATTGTCGATGCGAATAAATTCATCGCCCACAGCAAACAGGAATTTTGCCAACTCTCCCGCCCAATGTGTTTGCACCACGCCGGCGACTACCGGTTGCTGCGGGAAGTGGCCGGTGAGCCAAGTGATTTGAGGGGCTATATAGAGATCCAGTACGCACTGGTGTTGCTGTGTTGTTATGCCATCAAAACGCGGCCATTCAGCGGTAGCAAAATGGGTGTGCAGTGTGGTGAGAATAGTGGTATCGCTCATTGGTTATTATCGGCCGTGTTGCGGGCGGGAAAGGTTAAAGGCGGATCGGGCGCCATGATACTCCAGCCCAAGCGCCAACCCAAACCCGGGCGTTACGCCGGTTCGCGATACTTGTGGATGTAATAGCGGCGGTAGGCGTATTCCAATGCAAAAAACACCGCAAAAAAAACATAGGACACCAGGCCATTGTAGAGCGCCCAGCTTTTCAGGCTGGCAAAAATCGCCAGATACAGCGCGACCAGTGCATTGCCAAGCAGCAGCAGGGCCCAAATCAGGGTTAGTTTGCGGGTGTAGCTTTTGGCGCGCGGGGTGATGGTTTCGCCTGCAAGACGGGCGAGGCGCTCAATCAGGCTTTCGGGCGCGCGCAGGCTCAAAGCAAACAACAGGGCTACGCAGAGGCTGATAAGTACCGGGTAGAAGCGCAGCATTAATTCGCTGTTGGTGATGACCAGCGTCAGGCTGTAACCCAGGGCGATTATCAGCAGTGTCAGTTCTGCGGTTTCCGGTTTGCGCCCGGCGCGGCGTGCAGCCATGAACTTGGCTAGCGCAAGGCTTGCCAGCACCAGAGCAAACAGCGCCGGGCTCACATGCTGGATGCCCAGATATACCAATAATGGATAGGCGACAGAGACCAGTACCAGAATCAGATTCAGTAATGGTCTCATAGTCGTTAGCGCGTCACCGTTTGGTAGTCATCCATGTCGCGGTGTGGCATGGCGACCCAATTATCCGCCGGCAGTGCGGGAATAGGGGCGGGTACTGCCAGAGGTTTATGTTCCTCTTGCAGAAGTTTGGTTAGCTCGGTGAGCACAGGGTCTTCCTGGGTTTCACTGGGAGTTAAGAATATTTTGCGCAGTCGCGCACTGCGGCCCCAATCCAGACTGCTGGAGTAGCGAACCATGGGGGCCGAGAGCACCAGTCCGGTAATAACCGGCAGCAGCCACCAGAAAAATATCGGCGCATAAACATAGGTGACATAACCCCAAAGAATCGCCGCTATGGTCATTTTGGAAGTGCGCGCTATACATTCCTTCCAGGGTAATAAACGCCCTTCACGCTCTTGGGAATCCCAGTTCACTTTAAAGCCAAGCAGTACCGAAATCACAAAGTACGCGTGGTAAATCATCATGATGGGGGCGATGAGCACTGCAAAAATGGTCTCGACCAGCGCACCTTTGATGATTGCGCGCGTGCCGCCAAACTGTTTGCGTCGGTGGGTGATGGTCACCAGCACACCAAGCAATTTGGGCCCCATCAGCAACAGGGTTGTCAGTAGGATAAGTGCAATAATCAACTCGGTTTTGGCGATGGGCCAAGTGGGGTAAAGCTGGTGCATCTCGGTAAAGTAAACATTCGCATTAATGGCGCGAACCACAGCGTCGGCTGTACTCAGAACCAGCAGCAGCATCCACACCAGCGAGGTGATATAGGCTACGGCACCCAGCAGGAAATGCAGGCGGCTAATCGGGTGTAAATTTTTGGTGCCGAGCAGCCCCAGGTGTTGGATATTACCCTGCACCCAGCGGCGGTCGCGTTTGGCGTAATCGATAATGTTACAGGGCACCTCTTCGTAGCTACCCTCCAAATCGGCCAGCAAAAACACATCCCAACCGGCGCGGCGCAGCATGGCGGCTTCAACAAAGTCGTGGCTGAGAATATCGCCGCCAAAAGGTGCGCGACCAGGCAAGCTCGGTAAACCGCAGTGGTCGATAAAGGCGCGCAGGCGGATGATTGCATTGTGGCCCCAATAATTGGCCGCATCGGTTTGCCAAAAGGCCAGGCCGGTTGCCAGCATAGGGCTGTAAAGTACGGCGGCAAACTGCACAAAACGGCCAAAAAAAGTAGTTTGACGCACCGGAATAGGCACTGTTTGGATCAGCCCGCAGCGCGGGTTGGCCTGCATGGCGCGCACCATTTTTAACAGACATGCGCCGGCCATCACGCTGTCGGCGTCGAGCACAATCATCTGCTCGTAGTTGGCGCCCCAGCGCTGGCAAAACTCCGCCAGATTGCCCACTTTACGGCCGATGTTTTTCTCCCGGCGGCGATAAAAGGTTTGCGCTCCCAGTGCGCCCAAACGCTCCTGCAGCTGTTGCCAGGCATCGCGCTCAGCCTGGGCAATAGTGAGGTTGGTGGTGTCGCTGAGCAGGAAAAAATCAAACTTGTCGATCTGGCCAGTTGCTTCGAGTGAGCGCAGGGTAGCCTCAAAACCAGCAATCACTCGCTGGGTATCCTCGTTGTAAACCGGCATAACCACCGCTGTGCGAGTAGTGATCGGTGAGTCATCCAGGCCCATAGTTTTTATGGATTTTAGGCTCAGCGGATCAATTTTCAGCATTTGCAGGATAAACCCGAATACACCACTCCAGAATGCGAGGCTGAGCCAAGTGAAACTGATGCCAAAGAGCACCATGATGACAGTCTCCAACGGCTTGAGTTCGTTGGCACTTAATATGTCAAACATGATGTAGATACCGCAGGCCGCTGTTATGAGGCTCAAGAGGGTATATACATAGCGGCGCAAGGCTTTGCCCGGGATGCGAAAGGCATCCGCGGGCGCTTGGGATAAATCAGCAGGGGCGCGAAAGCTGTCGGTCATATCAGATGGCATCCGGGTACCAGACATAGCTCCACACTTCGCTTAGGCGCTGATCGCGTAACTTCAGGAACAGGCGCATATCGGCCACGTTATTGCCATCCGGTTCCAGCTTGAATGATGCACGCCAGGTGCGGCCATCGGGCAGTTGGCGCACACTCAGCTCACTGATGGCGCCGGAGGATTGCTGCATCTCGGCAATCAGCGGTGCATCGGCTGACAGGTTATCCAATTCACCACCACGGAAATCAATAACAAACTTGCGTTTGCTGACTGGCGGTGGATTAGCTTGGCCCGGGTTTGCTCCCCAGCCAATGCGTGTGCGTATGACCTTGGCGCCGGTGTTTTCAGCCAAATGATCATCAAAGCTGCGCAGGCGATATTTGTAGGTTGCGCTGCTGCCGGCCTTCATCGCCTTGGCGGGCACCCAATAGGCAACAACGTTATCGTTGGTTTCGCTATCGCTTGGGATTTCCACCAGCTCGGCGCGACCTTTACCCCAGTCGCCCTCGGGCATGATCCACATGCTCGGACGCTTCTCGTAGCGGGCTTCCATATCCATGTAGTGATCAAAATCGCGGTCGCGCTGCAGCAAGCCAAAACCGCGAGGATTTTCATCCAGCATCGATGAAACCCGCAGTTGGCGATGGTTGCTGATCGGGCGCCATATCCACTCGCCGTTTGAGGCCGCCATTAACAAACCATCGGAATCGTGAACTTCCGGACGGAAATCATCCACAAAGCGGGTGTGGTTTTCGCCCCACATATACATACTGGTGAGTGGTGCTATGCCAACTTTCAAGATGTCTTTGCGCGCGAACAAACGGGCTTCAACCGCCATTTCCGTGGGTGCACCGGGGATGATTTCAAAGCGATAGGCGCCGCTGATGGATGGGCTGTCCAGCAGTGCGTAAATCACCATGCGGGTATCTTCAGGCGCTGGTTTGATCAACCAGAATTCGCGAAATACCGGGAATTCCTCACCTTTGGGTTCTGCAGTATCGATTGCCAGACCACGTGCGGAAAGCCCATACGCCAGGCCGGGGCCTACCATGCGGAAGTAAGAGGCGCCCTGGAAAACAACAAATTCATCTTTGTATTCATTGCTGTTGAGCGGGTAATGGATGCGAAAGCCGGCAAAACCAATGTTATTGGGAGCAATGCCGGCGAGCGGTGCCGCTGGGCCATCGTAGCTAAAAAAGTCTTGCTTGAATTGCACAAATGAATCGGGCGCGTCGTTGGCCATGTGCAGCACTATGGGTTCGCGGTAGAGAAACCCCGGGTGAAATAGCTGTAACTCAAACAAGGATTCTTTGTGCCACAGTGCAGCTTCAGGGCGAAAGCGAATCGAGCGATATTGGTCGTAATCCATCTTTGCCAAAGCATCGGGAATATTTGCTTCTATGGGTTTGTACTCGCGCTTGGCAAGTTTTTTGGCGCGTTCTGCAATCGCATCGAATAGATCGGGTTTGACTATGTCGCTCGCCGCTGCCGGCGCAATGGCTGGTGCGGATGACGATGTTTGGGCGAGCGCCGAATAACTGACTCCCAGTCCCAGCGTGCAGCTCATTATCAGCCCCAGCAGACGCTTGTGTGCGCTTAAATTGCCGGTGGTTTTGTTGTTGTTACACAGGATACTCATCCAGTTTACTCCGCCTTGGATAATTGAGATGGGTTGTGAAAGTGAATCTGCCCGGAACGGGTAATGGCTTGAATCTGATAAAAATCTAGCGCCATTTTTCAGTGATATGAAAGGTTATTAAAGGTGAAGCATTGTAAACCATCCAGTGCTAAAAATAGCGGCTGTTCCGGAGGCAGGGAAAGTTTTTTTATATTGGTCCTTGTGGCAATAAGTGGGCTTGAGACTTTGCGTTTCAACGCCTCTTGTTATGACTAATTAGTCTTTGCACCCGGTGCTATGTCGGCTTAACTCAACAGAAGGGGGAGCGTCCCAAACAGGAGTGAGTTTATGCCAAGCCCAAGCATCCATCAGACAGTCAATCAGCCCACGCTTTTGCCAGTCGTCCGGCGCGTTATCCTGCAACTTGATCAACTCTATTTGGAGTTTTCCCATCTTGGCGATGCGGTGGATCGGGAGCGCCTTGCTGAACTCTATGTCCAGTGGTTGTCGGCAGGCAGGACTGGCCCTTCCGGGCTGCGTTTTTATGCGCAGGCGCTTGGTGCATCCTTGCCGGACGGCGATTCACGTGTCGCCTTTACCGCACAGGCAGAAGGTGTATTGGTGCATTTGCAGTCCGGCTATGCGCATTAGTTTCTCCTCGGTCTAACCGGGCATGTTTGAGGGCGCGAGCCGGGTAATCGAGCGAGTTATCGAGAGGGCAGTTAATCCATCCTCGACTTGAATGCTCGACAATTGATTGCCCGTCAATGTTAGGTGCTACACTCCAAGCATTGCCCACTTTACTGTAAATGCGATGAGTGACATGCCTGGTATAAGACGCTACATGCGCGAAAACCCAATAGCCGCAAGGCTGCTTGGGCTCATTATTATCAGCAGCTCAATCATCACTTTGGTCGCCGTGTTGCTGCAGTTGCACAGCAATTTTAACGACGACATAGCCGCACTTGAAAAGCGCATCGATCAGGTGCGTATTAGCACCCTCGCCAGTATTACCAAAAGCCTTTGGGGGTTTGACCAGGAGCAGCTGAATATCCAGATCCACAGTGTTCTGGCGGTGGATGATGTAGTACAGGTGCAGGTCATTTGGCACGACTGGAATAACACCGAGCAGACGCTGGTTGCCACCAACAACATGTATGACCCCAAAGAGCTGGAAACCAAGCGCAGTCAATTTTTGGTGCGCAGTTATCCGCTTATCTATGAAGACGCCAGTACCCCGCAGCAGCAGCTTGGTGTACTTACCGTTACCGCCAGCTTGAATAGCATTTACGAAAAGCTATGGCAGCGCGCGATTTTTATCGCGTTGGTGCAGGGCACTAAAACCCTGGTGATTGCGCTGTTTATTGTGTGGTTGGTACATACGCTGTTGACTCGTCACATGAAGGCGGTTGCGAATTACGCGCGCAATCTCAATTTGGAAACGCTCACCAAACCGCTCAAGCTAAAACGCTTGAAAGTTAATTCAGCACCGGATGAATTGGATAATGTGGTCAGTGCTATTAATCACATGCGTGAAACCCTGCTCGATGATATTGAGCAGCGCCATGCGATTGAAATCGCACTGCTGACAGAAAAAGAAGAAAAGCTGGAAACGCGGCGACAAAAAAATGCAGCGGAAGATGCCAGTCGCGCCAAAAGCCAATTCCTGGCAACCATGAGCCACGAAATCCGCACGCCCATGAATGGCGTTATCGGCATGCTGGAGATGCTGCGCGATACGCCCTTGGATGAAAACCAAAAACATTACATCGACGTTATTCATCGCTCGGGTGAAACCCTGCTGACCATCATCAATGACATCCTCGACTACTCCAAAATCGAAGCGGGAAAAATGGAGTTGGAGGAGACCACATTTGAGTTAGATGAATTAGTGGAAAATTGCATCCAGTTATTTGGCGCAACGGCGAATAAACGACAAATTGAACTTTTTGGTGGGCTCTTGCCGGGAGTTCCCCAGTGGTTGCGTGGCGACCCTACGCGCTTGCGGCAAATTATTATTAATCTTTTAGGCAATGCCTTTAAATTTACCAGCGAGGGTTTTATTTCCCTGCAGGTGAGTGTGCTCCAGCAATTGGATAAGGATCAGATTGAATTGCATTTTGCTGTGCAAGATAGCGGCATAGGTATAGATATGGCGAGTGCCGGCAATTTGTTTGATTCGTTTAATCAGGCTGACGCTTCTACCACGCGCAAATATGGCGGCACGGGATTAGGTTTGGCAATTTGTAAAAGTCTCGCCGAACTCATGGGTGGCAAAATCGGTGTGGAAAGCGAAAAAGGTCGCGGCTCGACCTTCTGGTTTACCGTCAGGCTGAGCAAGGAATCGGTGTGTGATCTGACTGGTGATTCCCATGAGCAGAGCGGGCATTTGTTGCGCAATAAAAAATTATTGCTAGTTGAAGGTGGAGTCATGCTCGCCGAATTTGTCAGTCGCTGCTGTCGCGAGTGGGGTGTCAATGTAGAGGCTGTACGTTCTGCAAAAGCGGCGCTGGCGCAACTGAAACATGCCATGCATTCTGGCGAGCCATTTGATTTTGTTGGTGTCGATTACTCGCTACCCGATGCCAGCGGTTTGGAGTTTGCACAGTGGCTGCGCGATAGCCCGGAGTTTGTCGACCTGTCATTGTTTATGTTCAGCTCGGGCGATGTTTATCATGACCAGGCGCAATTGCGCCGGCTGGCCGTGCACTCTATTGTGCGCAAGCCTATATCTATGAAGCTGTTGCGACGCGAACTGATTGCCTTGTCCGGTCACGAGGCAGCCCCCGAGTTGCCAGTCGAGCGCAAGCAGCAGGATTTGGGCAAATTCTCCCATTTACGGGTGCTGGTCGCAGAGGATAATCCGGTCAACCGGATGGTGATCAAAGGCTTGCTGGGCAAGCTTGGGATAACCCCGGTATTTGCTGAAAATGGCGCAGAGGCATGCGATGCGGTGCAGGATGCTGACCAGCGTTTCGATTTGGTTTTGATGGATTGTGAAATGCCGGAAATGGATGGCTTTGAAGCGACTCGCAGCATTCGTGACTACGAGCGGCGGGAGGGGTTGATTCCGATTCCTATTATCGCCCTGACAGCGCATGCATTGCAGGAGCACCGCGAAGCGGTATTTGCTAGCGGCATGAATTATTACCTTTCCAAGCCTATTACTCTGGATACCCTTTATGCTGCGTTTGAGGCTGCAGGTTTGATGTCGCCTCCGCATAGCGCGCTCCTATAGCGTTGATTGGTTTTTTCTCCTTGCCTGTCCTGAGGTCAGTCCTTATTATGAGGCCCATTCATTGGGTTCGCCCGGTACCAGTTAACCGATAGTTTTGGAGTGATTTATGGGTAGCGATGCAATTGTTCATGTAAGTGATGCCAGCTTTGAGCAGGATGTGTTAACTGCAGACTTGCCAGTGCTGGTGGATTTCTGGGCTGCCTGGTGCGGGCCATGTAAAATGATTGCGCCAATCCTCGATGATTTGGCCGAACAATTTGAAGGTAAAATCAAAATTGCCAAAATGGATGTCGATGCGAATAAAGACACTCCGGCGAAGTTTGGTATCCGCGGTATCCCAACATTGATCATTTTCAAAAACGGCGCAGCCCATGCAACCAAAGTGGGTGCACTGAGTAAGCCGCAGCTGGTCGACTTTATCAATTCTTCACTTTAAGTATGCTGGGCCATCACTCGATGGCCCAATTTGTTTTTGCACTTGGAGATTTTTGTGGCTATACTCCAAGCATCCAATGTTTGTTGCTGAGTGAATCCCCTTCCCGGTTCTGTTAAATAGCAAACAAACTCTAAATTCCCTGCTGTTGTCCTTGCCCCGGTATCTGATACGCGAATAACTCAACCGACCAGCTATCTACTAACAAAAAATGATCGGGCTTCTTCACGCCCATCATGGTCTGACTGGCTAATTGATTATCCGCTACACATTGCCCGATTCCATCGCAAGCCAAACGGCATAATGAGTATGAACTTTCTACCTGTTTTAAATTTCTATAACGCGTTTCAACATTCTAACCAGCATCGCTTTGGCGATTCCCTGCAATAAACCTACATCCATCTATAAAGTCTTTCCTATGAACTTAACCGATCTTAAAAAGAAACCGATTGAAGAATTAATTGATATCGCTCATGGAATGGGGCTGGAAAATATCGCCCGCTCGCGCAAGCAGGATATTATTTTTAATATCCTCAAGCGTCATGCCAAAGGCGGCGAGGATATTTACGGTGACGGTGTTTTGGAAATTTTGGTGGATGGTTTTGGTTTTTTACGCTCCGCCGATAGCTCTTACCTTGCGGGTCCCGATGATATCTATGTGTCGCCCAGTCAGATTCGCCGCTTTAACTTGCGCACTGGCGATACTATCTCCGGCAAAATTCGCCCCCCTAAAGAAGGTGAACGTTATTTTGCCCTGTTAAAAGTTAACGACATTAACTTTGATAAGCCCGAAAACTCCCGCAATAAAATTCTGTTTGAAAACCTCACTCCGCTGTTCCCCAATGTTCGCTTGCCCCTCGAAGCCGGTAACGGCTCTACCGAAGACCTCACTGGTCGTATCATCGATTTGATTGCACCTATCGGTAAAGGCCAGCGCGGTTTGATCGTAGCGCCGCCAAAGGCGGGTAAAACCATCATGATGCAAAATATTGCGCAGGCGATTACGCGCAATAATCCCGAATGTCATTTGATCGTATTGCTGATCGACGAGCGTCCTGAAGAAGTAACGGAAATGCAACGCTCCGTGCGCGGCGAAGTGGTGGCTTCTACTTTTGACGAGCCGCCCGCGCGTCACGTGCAAGTGGCTGACATGGTGATTGAAAAAGCCAAGCGTTTGGTTGAACACAAAAAAGATGTGGTGATTTTGCTGGACTCCATCACTCGTTTGGCGCGTGCCTACAACACTGTCATTCCTTCATCAGGCAAAGTATTGACCGGTGGTGTGGATGCCCATGCATTGGAGCGCCCCAAACGTTTCTTTGGTGCCGCGCGTAATATCGAAGAGGGTGGCAGCCTGAGTATTATCGCCACCGCACTCGTTGATACCGGCTCCAAAATGGACGAAGTGATCTACGAAGAATTTAAAGGTACGGGTAACCTGGAATTGCACCTTGATCGCAAAATTGCAGAAAAGCGTATTTACCCTGCGATTAATGTGCGTCGCTCTGGCACTCGCCGCGAAGATTTATTGATGAAAGAAGACGAGCTGCAGCGCGCCTGGATTTTGCGTCGTTTGTTAAACGATATGGAAGATGTAGCAGCAACCGAATTTTTGCTCGATAAATTAAAAGATTTCAAAACCAACGACGAATTCTTTATGTCGATGAAACGTAAATAAACAACCCCCTCCCTGCCTCCCCCTTAGTAAAGTGGGAGGAGTAATTCCCTCCCCTGCCAAGGAGAGGGTTAGGGTGGGGTAAGCGTGTAGCCCGTATGGAGCACAGCGTAATGCGGGAAATTTATCCCCGTATAAGCTGTGTGCCCTACGGGTTTTGTTTTTCTATAACCATGGTTTTTACATGATGAAATATAAAGACCTTCGCGATTTTATCGCCCTGCTGGAAGCGCGCGGTTTGTTAAAGCGCATAAAACAAGAAATCGATCCGAATTTGGAAATGACGGAAATTTGCGACCGCACCCTGCGTGCCGGCGGCCCCGCATTGTTATTTGAAAATCCCAAGGGTTATTCCGTGCCGGTGCTTGCCAATTTATTTGGTACGCCCGAGCGAGTTGCCTTGGGTATGGGGCAGGAATCGGTGAGTGCCCTGCGTGAGGTGGGCAAATTGCTTGCGTTTTTAAAAGAGCCAGAGCCACCCAAAGGTTTTAAAGATGCCTGGGAAAAACTACCGCTGTTTAAACAGGTGTTAAATTTGGCGCCCAAGGTGCTGAGCAAAGCGCAATGTCAGGAAGTTGTATTGGAAGGTGATGCGGTGAATTTGGATTTGCTACCCATCCAAACTTGCTGGCCGGGCGATGCGGGGCCCTTAATGACCTGGCCTTTGGTCGTTACCCGTGGCCCTCATAAAGAGCGCCAGAATCTGGGCATTTACCGTATGCAAAAAATCGGTAAAAACCGGTTGATTATGCGCTGGCTTTCTCATCGCGGCGGCGCGCTGGATTTTCGTGAATTCCAAATCCAAAACCCTGGCAAAAATTATCCCGTTGCCGTTGCTTTGGGTGCTGACCCGGCAACGATTCTCGGTGCTGTTACACCCGTGCCGGATACACTTTCTGAGTACGGTTTTGCGGGTTTGTTGCGCGGCGATAAAACCGAAGTGGTGAAATGTATCGGCAATGATTTACAAGTGCCGGCATCTGCAGAAATTATTTTGGAAGGTTATATCGCCCCCAATGACCTGGCACCTGAGGGGCCGTTTGGCGATCACACCGGTTATTACAACGAAGTCGATAATTTTCCAGTGTTCACTGTCGAGCGCATTACCCACCGCCGCGATCCGATTTATCACAGCACCTATACCGGGCGTCCGCCAGATGAGCCTGCGATTCTCGGTGTGGCGTTGAATGAAGTGTTTGTACCGATTTTGCAAAAACAATTTCCGGAAATTGTGGATTTTTATTTACCACCCGAAGGCTGTTCTTATCGCATGGCTGTCGTCACCATGAAAAAACAATATCCCGGTCATGCCAAGCGCGTGATGATGGGGGTGTGGAGTTTTTTGCGGCAGTTTATGTACACCAAATTTGTGATTGTCACTGACGACGATGTCAATGCGCGCGATTGGAACGATGTGATCTGGGCTATGACAACCCGTATGGATCCGGCGCGCGACACGGTGATGATTGAAAATACGCCGATTGATTATTTGGATTTTGCCTCACCGGTATCGGGTTTGGGTTCCAAAATCGGTTTTGATGCCACCAATAAATGGCCGGGTGAAACCACGCGTGAATGGGGTACGCCGATTGTGATGGATCAAGCGGTAAAAACGCGCGTTGATGAAATCTGGGCTGACTTGGGTATAGATTTACCAACGGCTTATTAATTTATTTTCTGCTGATAGTGGGAGTTTGTTTATGGCGTTACAGGAAGAGTGTTTTCTGGATTGCCCTTATTGCGGTGAACCTATCACTGTGCTGGTTGATTGCTCGGTGAGTGAGCAAAGCTATATTGAGGACTGCCAGGTTTGCTGTAGGCCTATCTCACTCCATGTGGTTGTGGACGAGGACGGATTGCCCGAGGTGCATGCCCAGCGCGATGATGAATAACACCCACCTTGGCTTTGCCCGGGTTATGCGCTATAAGTTCCACGTGGTTTGCAATGCGGTTATTACTTCCAATTTGAAAGGAGAATTTAAATGAGTTTCGCAAAAGAGTTCAGAGAATTTGCCATGCGTGGCAATGTGGTGGATATGGCAGTGGGTATTATTATCGGCGCCGCATTCGGCAAGATTGTCAGTTCATTGGTGAGCGATGTATTTATGCCGCCCATTGGCTGGTTGATTGGCGGTGTAGATTTTAGCGATTTGGCTGTCACCCTGCCGGCGCTGATTGAAGGTAAAGAGCCGGTGCTTATTGCCTACGGTAAATTCATCCAAACCGTGCTGGATTTTACGATAGTCGCCTTTGCGATTTTTATGGTGATTAAAGGTATGAATCGCCTGAAACGCAAAGATGAGCCAGCACCCGAAGCGCCGGCAGAGCCAGCGCCAAGCAAAGAAGAGTTGCTGTTAACGGAAATTCGCGATTTATTAAAACAGCAGCAAAAGTAATATTTCACGGCGGTTTGGGGCGTTATGCTCCTGGCACCAGAAAAGCGATCCAGAGATGGATCGCTTTTTTTATGGCTGGGATTTTGGGGTGGGGTTAAGCAACGTCCATTGTTCAAGCTCTGGATGGAAAAATCCGCACTCACGGTAGGCGCGCTCAATCGTGCCTTTCGCGCGCAATTGTGCAGTGCCAAGGCTCAGGGCGCGATAAAACTCATCGGCCATGGGGTGTTTTTTGCTCACCGGCCAATGACGGCTGCCACTGATGGCGATTTTTATTCCCTCAATCGGGATTAATTTTATGCCGTCCACATTAATTTCTTTGGTGGGGTTGTTGGCAACGGGCGATAGACTCAGGTCCACCCGTCCGGCATTTAACATACGCGCTATGTTTACCCAATTGGGCGTAAACATAATTTTGTCAAAACCCATGTGTTGCAGCGTATTGAGGTCGGGTTTCCATTGGCGACTGGTAGCCACCTTGAGCTGGGTTAGCTGCGCCAGGTTTTTACTGGCAAGCGCGCGTTGATTTTTGGGTGAAGTGTAAAGCCCCACAACAAATTGCCCCTCCTGCACAATCGGCGCAGAAATGTGCAATTGGTTTTGTTGATTGATCAGATCTTGATACCAGATAGTGCTGCCAACGCTCAGGGTTTTGCCATCAATCACGTTGCGAATACTGCGAAAGTAATTCTCTTCATCCACAAACTGGATGGGATGGGTAAATCCCCCCAGCGACAAAGCCTGCAACATCAAGACTAATTCAATCACATCGCGGCGGGCGTAAGCGCCACCGTAATAAGTCACAGCCCTTACATCGCGATTGGCAAGAAAGCGTTGGTAATCATTGTGGATATCGGGTAGCACGGCGATAGGGGCGGTTTGCGAGGCAAGGCTCTTCCCGGCAAACAACAGGGCCGGCAGCAGGACAAGCAATAGACAGCAGGTTTGCAGGCGCCGAATGGGGAACATAATCAATTAGTCATCCAGTAGCTGGAATTACACGCCGGGTCATACATTCAGGGCGCAGCTGATCACCATTATTTTGGGCGCCATTTTGCAGGTCGTCCAGCTTAAAGAATAGGCTGGCCGCGATACATACGCACAGGTTTTTCTACCGCAGGCGCGATGGGGCTGAGTATTTCGCTGCGCACCACATCCGGCTCTGCCACTGCTGGCTCATGGCTAGCCTCTTCCAGTACGGTTTGTCCGCGATAGACCTTAACCACCTGGCGCGGCAAGTCTTTATTATCGGGCTGTGCCGGCTCCAATAGGGTCGCCCAGGGCGGCCCTGCCATAAACAATAATTCTTTGATCAGCGCTTTGGTAATGGTGTCTTTGCTGTGGTGATGGTAGTCGGCCAATTCTTTTAACAGCTCGGGGTTGGCCATTTTCACGCCGGGTTTCATTGCAGCATCAACCCGGCGCCGAATTTCGTACACCAAATCAACCATGGGTTTAGTGTATTGCATCTTCGCTCTCCTCCGTTGTGGACGAGCCTTGTGGGCCCAGATCAAGACTTGAGCAAAATCCAGACCAAAGCCTATTTACAGCTTAAGTCGGTATTTTTTATTGCTTTTATAACTAACAGAAGGCTCTTTTTGGTGCGCGATGATTTTTTGGGTGCGGCTGGCTGCCTCTTGGTTGGGCGCCAGCCTTGGTGGGCGGGATTAGCGAATAAGGTGATCCATCTCACGGGCGGGTTGTGAACACTGTGTCTCGCCAATGATTTGCGCGGGCACACCGGCCACTGTGGCGCGTGGCGGGACATCTTTTATCACCACACTGCCAGCGCCCACTTTGGCGCATTCACCCACAGTAATATTGCCCAATATCTTGGCTCCGGCGCCAATCAGCACCCCTTTGCGCACTTTGGGGTGACGGTCGCCCGCCTCCTTGCCGGTGCCACCCAGGGTGACGGATTGCATGATGGACACCATATCCTCAACCACCGCGGTTTCACCAATCACAATGCCGGTGGCATGGTCAAACATAATGCCCTTGCCAATACGCGCGGCCGGATGGATATCCACCGCAAACACAGCCGAGATGCGGTTTTGCAGGAAGAGGGCGAGTGAATTGCGCCCCTGATTCCACAGCCAATGGGCGATGCGATAAGCCTGTAGTGCATGGAAACCTTTGAAATAGAGCAGGGGGGTGACCAATGAGCAGCAGGCGGAGTCGCGCTCACTGACCGCCTGCAGGTCGGCGCGCACTGACTCTACTATACCGGGGTCTTTGGCCATGGCCTCTTCAATGACTTCGCGGATCAGCATGGCAGGTAGGGCCGGGCTATCGAGTTTATTGGCCAGGTGAAAGCTCAGCGCGGCTTCCAGGGTGTCGTGATTGAGGATGGTAGAGTAAAGAAAGCTGGCGAGCACCGGTTCGGCCTCGGCCTGTTTGCGGGTCTGCAGGCGGATGGCTTCCCAGAGACTGTCGAGCACCAGGGCTTTGCTGGCGGCAGTGGCGGTTGCGGTGGCATTCATGGCCAAATCCTTAGAGGGAAAACTAAAAAACCATTATTGGGGGCGCCGGCCAATAATTCCAGCGCGCCACCAAGTTTATGTTCAATAAATAACCAGTGGTGGTTCCTGTAGCGCGGCCAACTGCTCGCGCAATTCCAGGATATGCTCACCCCAATAGCGCTCGCTATTAAACCAAGGAAAGTGATGGGGGAATGCAGGGTCAGTCCAGCGCCGCGCGAGCCAGGCGCTGTAATGCATGATACGCAGGCTGCGCAGGGCTTCGATCAGCGCCAGCTCGGCCAGGTCAAAATCGCAAAATTCGCGGTAGCCCTCCAGTATCTCGCTCAATTGCAGCGTCTGCTGTTCGCGCTCGCCAGAGAGCAGCATCCATAAATCCTGAATCGCTGGCCCCATGCGCGCATCATCAAAATCCACAAAATGTGGCACTTCATCGCGCCACAAAATATTGCCGGGGTGGCAGTCGCCGTGCAGACGGATAGGCCTGTACTTCACCCGCGCAAAAATGCGTTCACAGGCGCTCAGTAAATCGGCGCCCAGAGTGCGATAAGACTCGCGCAGGCTGGCGGGGATAAAATCGTTGGCGAGTAAAAAGTCATAGCTGTCGCGGCCAAAACTCTGGATATCCAATGCCGGGCGATGCTCAAACGGTTGGGCTTGCCCCAGTGCATGAATGCGCCCCAAGGTACGGCCAAGGCTGAGCAGCGCATCAAAGTCGTCCAGGTTGGGCGCATGGCCGCCCTGACGTGGGTAGAGCGCAAAGCGAAAGCCCTGGAACTCGCGCAGGCTATTGCCTTGGTCATCCAGCAGCGGCGGTACTACTGAAATCTCCAACTCCTTAAGTGCAGCGGTAAACCGGTGTTCCTCCACAATTTGCGCATCGCTCCAGCGGTCGGGGCGGTAGAACTTGGCGATGAGCGGGCTGCCTCCTTCTATGCCCACCTGATACACGCGGTTTTCGTAGCTGTTCAGCGCCAGAATACGCGCGTCGGTCAAATAGCCGGTGCTGTCGATGGCATCCAGCACCAGGTCAGGTGTGAGTAATTCGTAGGGATGGTTTTGGGTCATGGCAAGTGCTCGCAAGAGTAGAGGGCGATTGTACGCCCTTGCCAGCCACCCGGTGCGAGTCAAATAGCATTGTGGTGCAGATCTTTTTCTGGCGGTTAAATTTTGTGTAAGGCGGTTAAAAATGCTACAAGTAATAATTCGTTGAGCCCGAACCTAACAACATTCATTACGGCAGTCTTTACAACAGTCACTGCGACAGCCACCGCTAATAAACGGAATTGCCATGATTAAAATCGCCTTCTACAACCTCAAGGGTGGGGTGGGAAAAACCACCACCGCCGTCAACATGGCTTACATGGCCGCTGCGGCTAAAAAAAATGTCATCCTCTGGGACCTGGACCCGCAGGCGGCGGCCAGTTGGTTTTGTCAGCAGGAGCCGGGCACGGGTAAAGCGATCAAGCTGTTCAGCAAAGGCAAATCCATCGCCGAAATGGAATTATTCAGCCCCTTTCCCAACCTGATGTTAATTCCCGCTGACCTCAGCCTGCGCAGCTTGGACAGCGAGTTTGATGAGCTGGGCAAGGACAAAAAGTTCTTCAAGCAGCTGCTCAAACCCCTGAGTGAAAAAGCCGATATCCTGATCTTTGACTGCCCGCCCACCCTCTCGCCCAGTGTTGAACAGCTGTTGCAAGAGGTGGATATATTGTTGATCCCGATGATTCCCAGCCCACTTTCCATGCGCGCCATGGAGCAGGTGATTGAATTCCTCGCCAGCAAAAAATCGGCCCCCAAGCGCATTGTCGGATTTTTTAATCAGGTAGATATGCGCCGCAGCCTGCATCGCGAGGCAATAGAAAACAGTAAAAAGATGCCGCTGCCCATGCTCAAAACTTATATCCCCAACGATGCCGCCGTGGAGCAAATGGGGCTGCGGCGCGCGCCCCTAACCAGCTACAATCAGCGCAGCCGCGCTGCGCTGGCCTACCTGGATTTATGGAAAGAGATAGCGCGCCTGCTTAAAGCCGCGGCCAAAGAAAACGAATAATCGCCCAGCGATTGCCAACCGTCTCACCTGAACGAGTTATCCAATGATCAAGCACTGTTATTCGCTGTGTCTTGCCAGCCTGCTATTAATGCTGGCCGGTTGTACCACCCAGTCCAACTACCCCTCGCCGCAACCGCAACCCGCGCCCAAACCCGCCGCGCCACCACCGGCTGTCACCTACCCGCAACCGGGCGCAGTTACCCCGGCGCCAGCAACACCCGCAGTCATGATCAACCCCGCCGCCCTCAGCCTTGCCCGTCAGGGGCGCAGCCAATATCAGCAACAGGATTACCAGGGTGCCATAGCCACCGCCGAGCGCGGCCTGCGCATCGACCGCCGCGCCGCGGATTTGTACCTGTTACTCGCAGAAAGTTATTTGCAACTGGGCCAACCGGATAAAGCCCGCCTGTTCATCCAGCAAGGCAAACGTTTTGCCAGCGCAGGCTCAGAGGCGGCGCAAGGTTTACAGCGTTTGGAGTTGATGGTGCAGGGGTATTGATCGCGTAAGAGTTAATAAAAAGGCAATCGGCAAGTAACGCGATTGCCTTTTTTATTGTGTTGATTTTTGTTGCGATTGCTGCAGTGAATTTTTAATCGGTAGGGAGTTTTACAGGTACAGTGCAGTACAACTATTTAAACAACAAAAATAGTTCTTCGATGTAATTAAAATATTGCCAGGTAGCTCGGGTGTATTGCTTGTACATCTACAAGCGTGAGCATTTATTTGCTTCTGCGTTTTTTATAAAAATAATAAATCACGTAGATTGTCTTTTTTTATCCATAAAGTTTTCAAATCGCTTGCATGGCGATTATCAATTAGCGCTGCTGCCCCTTAGTCCTTAATCTGCTCCCCGTAACGCAAGTAACCCACGGGCGTAGCCCATATAGACTCAGGAGTGTAACTCATGGCAAGTATCAATTCAGAAATCAAACCATTCAGTGCCCAGGCTTATCACCAAGGCAAATTTGTTCACCTGACCGAATCAGACCTGAAAGGTAAGTGGTCGGTAGTATTTTTTTACCCCGCTGACTTCACCTTTGTGTGCCCCACTGAATTGGGCGATTTGGCGGACAACTACGCTGAGTTCCAAAAAATGGGTGTAGAAATTTACGCAGTATCTACTGACACTCACTTCACTCACAAAGCATGGCATGACAGCTCTGAAACCATTGGCAAAATCCAATACCCAATGATTGGCGACCCAACTGGCACCATCACGCGCAATTTTGGTGTGATGATTGAAGAAGCTGGTTTGGCTGATCGCGGTACTTTTGTGATCGATCCACAAGGCAAAATTCAAATCATTGAAATTAACGCCGGCGGTATTGGCCGCGATGCATCTGAACTGTTGCGCAAAGTGAAAGCCGCGCAATACGTTGCTGCGCATCCAGGTGAAGTTTGCCCGGCAAAATGGAAAGAAGGTGAAGCGACCCTGGCTCCATCACTTGATTTGGTTGGCAAAATCTAAGCTGACTTTTTTATCTCGCGTTTTTTATCCAGAGCGCTAAAAAAAGCCCGCTCACAAGGCGGGCTTGCATTACAAAATCCCACGGAGACGACCATGTTAGATGCCGCGATTAAAGGCCAACTCACTGCCTACCTTGAAAAATTGCAAGCGCCCATTGAATTGGTAGCAAGCCTTGATGCCAGCGCCAAAAGCGCAGAAATGTTAACGCTGTTGGAAGAGATTACCGCGCTTTCCAACAAAGTCAGTTTGCGTCAAAACGGCAGCGCGAAATTAACACCGTCGTTTCATGTGGGTGCTGTTGGTTCCAGTGCACGCATTCAATTTGCGGGCATCCCTATGGGGCATGAATTTACTTCGCTGGTATTGGCGCTGTTGCACAGCGGTGGTCATCCACCCAAAGTGGATATAAAAACCATCGAGCAAATTAAAGCGATTGATACACCATTACATTTTGAAGTGTTTGTATCGCTCTCTTGCCACAACTGTCCGGATGTAGTGCAAGCCGTGAATTTAATGGCCGCATTAAACCCCAAGATCACTGCCACCATGATCGATGGTGCCTTGTTCCAACAAGAAGTGGACGCGCGCAAAATCATGGCGGTGCCTACAGTGTTTGTGAATGGCGAACACTTTGGCCAAGGCCGCATGACCTTGGAAGAAATTATTGCAAAAGTCGATACCGGTGCGTCCGAGCGCGAAGCCAAAGCCTTGAGCGAGCGCGACCCTTACGATGTGCTGGTTATTGGTGGTGGCCCCGCCGGTGCAGCCGCGGCAATTTATTCCGCGCGCAAAGGTATTCGCACTGGTGTCGTTGCCGAACGCTTTGGCGGTCAGGTATTGGATACAGTATCGATTGAAAATTTTATTTCGGTGAAAGAAACCGAAGGGCCAAAACTCGCGATGGCACTGGAGCAACACGTTAAAGAATACGACGTGGATGTGATGAACCTGCAAAAGGCCGCGCAGGTAATTCCCGGTGATAATCACGGCGATTTGATTGAGGTTAAACTTGCCAGCGGTGCCAGTTTAAAAAGCAAAAGTATTATTCTCGCCACCGGTGCACGCTGGCGCGAGATGAATGTGCCCGGTGAACAGGAATATCGAGGCAAGGGTGTGGCCTACTGCCCGCATTGTGACGGCCCTCTGTTTAAAGGCAAACGCGTTGCTGTCATTGGCGGTGGTAATTCCGGTGTGGAAGCGGCGATTGATTTGGCCGGTATAGTCGCCCATGTCACCTTGATTGAATTCGATTCCAAATTGCGTGCCGATGCAGTGTTGCAGCGCAAATTATTTAGCTTGCCCAATGTGACCGTTATTACCGAAGCCATGACTACCGAAGTGATTGGCAACGGCGAAAAAGTGACAGGTTTGAAATACAAAAGCCGCAATACCGATGATATTGCGACCGTGGAATTGGAAGGTATTTTTGTGCAAATCGGCCTGCTGCCCAATACCGATTTCCTAAAAGGCACAGTGCAACTAAGCAACCGCGGTGAAATTGAAATTAATGCGCGCGGTGAAACCTCGGTGCCGGGTATATTTGCAGCGGGCGATTGCACCAATGTGCCTTACAAGCAAATTATTATCGCCATGGGCGCTGGCGCCACTGCATCGCTCGGTGCGTTTGATCACTTGATTCGTACCAGTGCACCGGCTTAATTCGCTGTGAAAATAAAAACCGCGTGATGCTGGGTTGTCACGCGGTTTTTTATTTTTTCGGTTATTCAACACCCTGCAAGCTAAACCAAAACAGGCTGCCGCCGTCCCCGGTTTTTTCGTAACCCACGTCGCCATTCAAGGCGCGGGCAATACGTTTAACGATGGAGAGGCCAAGGCCGTGGCCGTCGGCGGATTTGTGTTCAAATTGCACAAACAAGTCAAAGAGTTGTTGCTGTTCCAAATCACTGAGGCCGGGGCCAAAGTCTTTTACCCAGCATTTCACCATGCCATTGTTCAAGCGTGTTGCACCCAGTTGCACCTGCGGTGCAGTGCCGCCGTATTTGAGTGCGTTGGATAAATAATTTACCCAAATTTCTTCCACCCATTGCGCTTGACCCAAGGCTTTTGGCCAATCATGGGCGATACTGATTTGCCCGCGATTTTTTTCAATCAGTGGCTCCAGTCGATTGCAGGCTTCAATCGCGATAGCCTGGATATCCAGCGGCTGCAGATTGATCTGATCGGTTTTGCGCAGGCTTGCCAGCAGTAATAATGCATCAATAATGGACTGCATTTTCTGCGCAGAGCGCTGTAACCCAAGCAAGAGTTGACGCTTCTTTTCATCGGATAAATTGATACCAATACTCACCGCGCTAAGCATCGCGGCACTGGCTGCCATGTTGGTGAGCGGTTGTTTTAAATCGTGCGCGACAGTATGGGCGTAAGCATCCAGTTCGTAATTTTGTTCCAGTAATTCTGCGGATTGTTGTTCCAATACTTTGGTTTTGTCCTCCAGTGCAATGGTTTTTTCTTCCAATGCCTGGGTGCGCTCGGCCACTAATTCTTCTAACTTGTTGCGGTGTAATTGCAGTTCTGCCATCAAGCGATTGCGGTTTTCAAGATCGTCGCGGATGCGCAAACGCATTTGATTAATCGCTTCCACCAGTGTTTCCAGCTCGTCGGGTTGATGAGGGGCTACACGGGTTAGTTTAAGTGGCGCTTCAAGATTATTCAGATCCAATTGCTGTGCGTAAGCGGCCATTTTTTCCAGATGGCGACTGACCCACAAGTGGATAATAAACAATACAAATAACGCACTGAGCAACAGGCTGCTGAGGGTGGTGATCGCAATGCTCTGCGCTGTCCTGCGCAATTCGCTAATGATGCGGTTATTCATTAAGGAGACTTGCAACTGGCCGAGCAAAAAAGTTTCGCCGTTATCTTCATAGCTAATCGCCAGGCGCAGGGTTTCCAGCGGCGTATCAAAATCGCTATGGCGTTTTGCCCAGCGGTTGCCTACATCGTCCTCCAGCAGTACCTCGCCTACGTCTGGCAGTTCAGCTATGCCTTTTACCAGCGCAGTAATGCGCGGTTCATCCACGGACCACATAGCGGCCGCCAGCAGCGGCAAATAATTGCGCTCTATATCTTGTGCACGCAACCGCGTTTCATCCAGCGCGTTTTGATAGGCGTTGTAAATTTGAATGCTGGATACCACGACGGCAAATAAAAGCGTGCAAAGCAGTACGGTGGCGACAATGCGAAGGCCGAGACGATGAGGGCGATGGGCACTGATACTGGTTGTGGTGGCAGTGGATGGCGGCGCGGTTTGATGCATCAAAAACCCCGGCTGACGTCAAACCAGAGAGAGGGATTGTCCAGAGGAGTCTCCGCCGATAGCAGCGGATTTTCCAAACGGATAATGTCGCGTTTATCCAATGCCATGTGTTTGATGCTCTCGCCAAAATGTTGCAAAAATAATTCGCGCATACTGCCATCCTCCATCGCGATTAATAAACCGCGTTCTATGGCTTTGGCTAAATCGGGGCGCTGTTTATTAACAAAGTAGTAAACCGGCGCGGGGTAGTAAAGCACCCAGCGCGGCGCAATGACGAGGGGAATCTTTTCCTGGGTTTTTATCTCCGGCAGCACTTCGGTGAGTGCGCGCGGGAAAAAGGCGATACGCCCGCGCTGCAACATATAAAACAGCCCTTGGTAGTTAGTGGTGGGCGTGATCTTGAAACCATTGTGGCGCAGTATCGGATAGTCGGGCCAGTCCTGCTCCTGACCGCAGCGCAGGTCTTTTAATTGCTCAAGGCTAAGTGAGGCAAAAAGCTCACTGTTCTCCGGCTTGATTAGCAGCAAACGCCACCCCAACAAGCCGCGATCCAGCGGGATGCGAATCGGCAGTAAACGTGTCTCGCGCTCCGGTGTTGTCAGTGTCCAGGTAATATCCAGTTCGCGCCCCAGTTCTACATGGCGCAGGGTGCGCGATTGGGATAGATCGTGGCGCGCCGCCAGTGGGGTATAGTCACCGCCCGCTTTGGCCAGCGCCAGCTTCAGTAAGGCGACCGGATAGTGGCCGCGCTCATCCATGCTGCGCGACTCAGCCCAGGAATAAACTACGTTTTCAGCGGCATGCGCTGGCAATGCCAGCAGCATAAGTAGCGCCAGCGGTGCGACTCCATAACGCCAAAAACTCCCTGCAAGACAATAAATAAGCAGGTGTTGCATAAAAAAACTCATGTGCAATAGCCAGGAGGGCGCGGTGCCCCAACGGCAAATAAAGAAGGCAGGCGAGCAGTGGGAATACCAAAAAGTATAGACGCTTTTCGTGCCAGCCGTGCTCTGTGTCAGAGTTGCGCCAAGCGCGACAAGGCTTTTTTGTTTAATGTCTCTTGCACCATTTCGGTTCTTTTTGGGTTGACTATCGGCGAGGTATGGTAGAAATTGCACCTTGGTTGCATCAACTTGGTGCATTTTTGATGTTTGGATCAGGATAAAATCGATGAGCGATGTGAATACACGGTTGGAGCATATTTTTCAGCAGGTGGTACGCCGCAATCAGGGCGAGCTTGAGTTCCATCAAGCAGTAAAAGAGGTGATTGAAACCCTCGGCCCGGTGCTGGAGAAACACCCTGAATACGCCGAGCACAAAATTATTGAGCGCATTTGTGAGCCGGAGCGCCAAATTATTTTCCGTGTACCCTGGCAAGATGACAAAGGCGAGGTGCAAATCAATCGTGGTTTTCGTGTCGGTTTTAACAGCGCGCTTGGCCCTTACAAAGGCGGCCTGCGTTTTCACCCTTCGGTGTCGCTTGGCACTATCAAGTTTTTAGGCTTTGAGCAGACCTTTAAAAATGCCCTGTCGGGCATGCCGATTGGTGGCGCCAAAGGCGGTGCGGATTTTGACCCCAAGGGCAAATCCGATGGGGAAGTGATGCGTTTCTGCCAGAGTTTTATGACTGAGCTCTATCGTCACATTGGTGAGTTCACCGACGTACCTGCTGGTGACATAGGCGTTGGCGGCCGCGAGATTGGCTATTTGTTTGGCCAATACAAGCGCATCACCAATCGCTACGAATCCGGTGTATTAACCGGTAAAAACCCCAGCTGGGGTGGCGCACTGGTGCGCCGCGAAGCAACGGGTTACGGCGCGGTATTTTTTGCTGAAGAAATGTTGAAGGCGCGTGGCGAATCTATTGAAGGTAAAACCTGCGTGGTATCCGGTTCGGGTAACGTAGCGATTTATGCGATTGAAAAATTGCATCAACTCGGCGCCAAAGTGGTTGCCTGTTCCGATTCCAACGGCGTGATTTATGATCGCAACGGCATCGATCTTGAACTGATGAAACAAATCAAAGAGGTGAAGCGCCAGCGCGTGAGCGAATATGTGAAATCGCATCCGCACGCCCAGTACATTGAAAAGGGTAATGTATGGGATGTGCCTTGCCAGCTCGCCTTCCCTTGTGCGACACAAAACGAATTGGATGAAGCTTCTGCCAAAGTCTTGGTTGCCAACGGCCTGATTGCCCTGAGTGAAGGTGCCAACATGCCAGTGACTCCTGGCGGCATCAAAGTGCTACAAACGGCGGGTGTTTCCTATGCGCCGGGTAAAGCGGCTAACGCCGGTGGTGTGGCAACCTCGGCGCTGGAAATGCAGCAAAATGCCAGCCGCGATGCCTGGTCATTTGAATACACTGAAGAGCGTCTGCACAAAATTATGTGCAACATTCATCGCGATTGTTTTGAAACGGCTAAAGAATACGGTCAGCCCGGCAACTATGTTGTGGGTGCCAACATTGCGGGCTTCCGCCGCGTTGCAGAGGCGATGGTCGCCTTTGGCATTATTTGATAGCTGTTATTTAATCGTTGTGATTCGTTTGGTGTAAGGTAATTTTTTATCACCAGTTAAAAATCGCGCGGTGTTTGGTTACGCCGCGCGATTTTTTTTGTGCGCAACGCCATGTTGTTGCGCGCGTGTTGTTAAGCCTTTGCGCAACAAACTCTGCAATTCATCTGCCCCCTCTTGCCACACGCCTAACTGTGAATCACTGTTGATGTGCCCTACATTTTTCAAACGCAAAAAATCAGTTCCCCACAGCAGTGCCCAGTAAGCGGCTTTACTTTCACTGAGCCAGGGATCATTGCTGCTGGCGATGATTTTGCCCGGCACATTCAGTGGCTGCTGGGGCAGGTGTTGTGCCAGTTGAAATTTATCCGGGTCCGCTGGCGCCACTAAAAAGAGTGCGGCAATTTGTGCCGGGTTTTCGGCAGCGATACTGGCACTGGCCAGTGTGCCGAAACTGTGTGCGATGACTATGGCGGGTTTATCGCTGTTGTTTAATTCAGTGCGAATGGCGGCTTTCCATTTATCCAGATCCGGCGTTGCCCAGTCATCCAACTGGATGCGTTTGCTGTGTGGCACCTGTGCTTGCCACACGCTTTGCCAATGATGTTCATCGCTGTTGCGCAAGCCCGGCACAATAATTACCGAAAATGCTTCCAGCAGATGCGGGAGCCGCAAAGGTTTATTTGGTCGTAGTGATTGATGCGCGATGAGTGCCACCCGTTTGCTCCTCCGGTTATTTTGCTCTGGTGAATGTTTATCACCCGTTGGGAGGCAGCTTAATGGCCGTACATTTTTTTGAGAAAGAATTCTTTTGTCTTTGCTTATTCCATTGCTAGCGGATTCTATGGCTGGCTGATGGTGCAGTTATAACTTGCTAAATGCGAGTGCAATACCGGCTGCTACTAATAAGCCTCCTGAAATCCAATTAAACCAACGCTGGTTTGCCGGGGTTTTTAGCCAATACATAATACTGCGCCCACCCAGTGCGTATACACTCATCCAGACTAAATCCATAGCGACAAAAATCACCGTGAGTAGCAAAAACTGCGGTGCAAGGCTGTGCTGTACATTAATAAATTGTGGAAACAGCGCACCAAAATAAATTAATCCTTTGGGGTTGGTAACCGCGATAATAAATGCGCGGCTAAAAATTTGTTGATGGTGAGCCGGTGCGCTTATCGCAGTTGTAGTGATGGGAGATGCGCGCATCAATTGCAGGCCCAAATAAACTAAATAGGCTGCACCTATCCATTTAATGCTGTGAAAAATCCATTCGGCCTGTTCAACCAATAGGCCCAAACCCAGCGCCGAGAGAAGCATCAACACCAGGTTGCCAAGCGTGGCTCCCGCCATGGTGTAAAGCGATTGTTGAAAACCGTAGCGCCCCGCATCGATCATACAGGCAAGCATTACCGGGCCGGGGCTGGCAGAGACTACCAGGGTGATGCTGATAAATAACCAAAGTTGTTCGAGCGGCATAGTGGTTCCTTGGGCGAGGCGCGCAGTCTAGCAGAGCGAGGTGCGGCGTCACTAAAGTCTTCTATACTCAAACCACACTATAGACGTTTAACAGGTGATTTATGTCCAGCAGCATCGCACATGCAATCCAGACCCTTGAGGAGTTATTAAAAGGCTTGGATCAAGCCTATTGGGAAGCAAACAGTTTGGATCGCAAAGATTTTTTTTACGATTTAATCAGCGCGTTGCATGCGGAGTTATCGGAGCTGAATAAATTAAGTGTGCAGGATCATCATCTGGAATATGAATCAGTGACTGAAGAATTCCGTGCAGCGCGCCCCAAGCTCAGCCGCTTGCGCAAATTGGTGGATGATTTTGCCTTGCGCTCTACTACAGCCGTGCGGCTGGAAAATCTGATCAACCAAACGCTGGTATTAATGGGGCGACCCAGCGGCTTGCTGTAATTGCCGCCCGGCTTGATGGTGTTGCGGAGGTTATAGCCATTTCGTATGAGTGGTTTTTGGTTATCGCAAAATAATTTAAAAGTTGTCAGACAAAAACTGGCATCGCGCAAAAAGCGAGCGATACTTGAAATACCGGAAGCGAAAGTTCCTGTGGGGTAAAAGGCATGAGTGATTGCCCCATCGATGTAGGAGCCAGTGGTGCTTTTGGGCGGGTTTTTTAGTGGCCCGGTTTGGAATCCCTTTCTTTGTAATCTAGTATGGTCTTGGCCGGCATCCTGTGGTGTCGGCTTTTTTTTGTTTTTTTGAGCCCGAGGCATGACCATGAAAAGAAACCATTTGATCATCGGGTTGTTTGCTCTGGGGTGGAGTGGTCAGCTCGCTGCGCAAAGTTGTTTGGAATCCGAGGCATTAATCGCACTGGATGGGCGTTATGAAACCGCGCTGCAAACCGGCGACGTCGAATTTTTACAAGCCTTGCTCGCCCCCGAGTTTTCCTGGGTACATAACCTGGCGAGCATGAAAGAAACCAAGGCTGGATTGATTGCTCGCCTGCAACAGGAAAGTGAGCAACCCAAAGCGCGCAAATCTCACGATATAACGACTCATCGCCTGGGTAATACCGCGGTATTACAGGGTGTCAGCAGTGTGGAAAAATGGAATGCGGATGGTAAAACCTATCGCACCCTGCGCTATCAATTTATACGCACCTATGTGGCACAGGGCAGTCAATGCAAATTGCTGGCAGTGCAGACCATGAAAGTCTCGTCACCTGAAAGTCAGGTTGAGTGATTCATCCTGAATCAAATTTCTGCCCGCGGTAAAAAGCAAAAGGCGCTATAGGCGCCTTTTGCTTTTTAGTTTATTGCACACCGGGTTAATCAGGCGCGCGGATATTTTTTTGCCCATTTCGCATAGCGTTTTAATACGGCGTTGGGTGAGTTGGTATACCAGGCGTAACCTTCGCGCCGCTCTTTAGAGACCTTTCCTACCTCGTAGTGAATGGAGTCATCGCGATCACCAAAAATGGGCTTGTTGGTGCCCAGTTCATAAAAGCGTGCCCACATGGGCGGCGCGTCTTGTTTGTCGGTGAGTGTGGCCGCGCCACGCACCCAGGTTTTGCCGGTGATTTTGGTGGTTTCATACCAGGCGGCAGCTGAGTGCACGGCGTTGATAATCGCCGGGCTTGGGTTGTCCAGGGTCATTAAAAAATCCAGCATCCAGACACTTTCCGAACTGGTGAGCGCGGCCATTTCATAGGCGCGGGCCTTGGCTGGCTGCAGGGTTTTGGCATCGTGCTGGGCGCCCCATACCGTGAGCACGCCGTTGTTCATCACCTGGGATTTAAGGACGCATTCCAGCGCGCGCTCAAGACTTGCCTGTGCCGCCTGGCGTTGGGCCGGGGTGACAAAATCGAATTCGTTTTTGCCCTTGGCGACACTATGTAACACCACCATCAAATCGTGCATCAGCGCATCGTTATAAGTGATGTGATCGTGGTATCCACCCACCAGTGGGAAGCTTTGGGGCCAGCCGCCGTTGGGGTACTGGGCGCTGAGGATTAATTGCAAACCGCGCTCAAAGGCGGTGCGGTAGCGGTTGCCGCCAGTGGCTTTGAATGCGCGCGCCAGCAGGGTGACCTGGGTGCTGGTGGCGCCGTTATCGAATGTGGGAATGTAGTCGTCCTCTACCCCAAAGGCTTGCCCGCGCAGGCGTGGGTGGGCGGCCATATCAGTGCGTTTGGACCAGCCGCCAGAGGGGGTCTGGAAGGACAGGATGATATCCATGATGCGTTTGCCTTCCGCGGTGTTGAACCACTCCAGCGGTTGCTCGGTATCAAAACCAAATTCTTTGGTGGGGGCCGGACGGGATGGCGATTTCTGCCCCAGGACTTTTAACTCGGCCTCCAATACTGCCTGATCCTGCTGCTGTAATTGTTGTGAGCTGGCCAGATAAGCCGCCCAGTCATTCGTTTGTTGCTGGGCAACGGCGCCGGATTCATTTGACGGCTTGGCGCTAGCGGCGGCATTGGTGTGCGTCAGGGCAGCGCAGGCCATGAGCGCAAGGGCTAAAGCGGATTGTTTGAACATAACTCATACCTGGTTGGGGCAGTGTGAATAGGAATTGTCTGCCAGATGACCGAATTTTTATGCCGGGGTAATGAGTGTTATTGCAGACAATAATCTAGTTAAAGATATTGTCATCGCCAGGGAATAAACCTGACTTTACATCCGCCACGTATTTTTGCATGGCACCGGGGATGTCGTTGGCTTCCAATAAAAAATTCTTGGAGAACTTGGGTGGTTGCTCGGTAAGGCCGAGGATGTCGTTGATCACCAGCACCTGCGCGTCAGTATCGCGCCCGGCACCTATGCCAATCACCGGAATCGGAATCTCGCGGGTGATGCGGGCGGCGAGGGCTGCGGGTACGCATTCCAGCACCAGCAAATCAGCACCAGCCTCGGCGAGCAATTTGGCGTCGCTGAGGATTTTGTCTGCGCCGTTTTCATCGCGCCCCTGCACCCGGAAACCGCCAAATTTATTCACCGATTGCGGTGTTAAACCCAAGTGCGCACACACAGGTACACCGCGTTCGGCGAGCATACGAACAGTTTCGGCAAGCCAGGCGCCGCCTTCCAGTTTCACCATCTGTGCCCCGGCCTGCATGATGCGCATGCAGTTGCGCATGGCGTCCTCGGGGGTGGCGTAGGTCATAAACGGCAGGTCGCCGATGATGAGCGATTTTTTATTGCCGCGCGCCACCGCCTCCACGTGATAAATCATCTGCTCCATGGTGACCGGAATAGTGCTGTCGTACCCCAAAACCGTCATGCCCAGTGAATCGCCAATCAAAACCACTTCAACACCGCAGCGCTCGGCCATGGCAGCCATGTGCGCATCGTAAAGGGAAATAACAACAAACTTTTCGCCATTGGCTTTTAATTTATTGAGCGTATTGATGGTCACGTTTTTAGTGAGCGCGGTATTGGCGGTAGATGTGCGGTTAATGGTGGAATAGGGCATGGCGATTCTCGCTGCAGAAAACGAAAGTGATGCGATTAGCTTAAAGCGCAGGCACCGGGTTGTAATAGTGGCGACCACTTTTAATGGTCAGGATATATTGCACCAGCTGTTTAAAGTGATCGCGATTTTGCGCCAGGTTTAAATCCTTGGCATTAACGATCAGTAAGGGCGCACCATCGTAAAAGTGAAAAAATTCGGTGTAGGCATCGTTGAGTGCTTTTAAATAATCAGCGCTAATGTGCTGTTCCGCGCTAATACCGCGCTGGCGAATACGCTCAAGTAACACATCGAGCGGTGCCTGCAAATAAATTACCAAATCCGGACGCGGGGCGTTGATCACCAGTTTGTCGTACACCTGGCGATAAATATTCAGTTCGTCGTCATCCAGTGTGGTGCGGGCAAATAATTGGTCTTTTTCGATCAGGAAATCTGCCACCCTGACCGGTTCAAAAATATCGTCCTGCCGCAGTGCTTGTAATTGGTTGGCGCGCTGGAATAAAAAAAACAGTTGGGTGGGCAGCGCGGTGGATTTTGGATCGCGATAAAAGCGCTCCAGAAATGGATTCTCTTCCGGCTGCTCCAAGAGCATGTCGTAATTAAATAACTGTGCAATATTGCGCGCGAGGGTGGTTTTGCCCACGCCAATGCAACCTTCTACGGCGATATAACGCGGCAGTTGGGCATGGGTTAAATCCAATCCAAGTTCTTCGAATACAGCGTCCACATTAACTCCTTGCAACTTCAATTCTGAGTTGGCCGATGTAGGCCAGCAGGCTCTTGGTTAGCCACTATCAGGGCGTTAGCGCGCGGGGGATATTCTATTTAAGCCATCAGGCGGGCATTGGGCCAGCCAGTCGCGCAAAACGCTGCCATCTGGCAGATGTAAATCCGGTGTTATGTCCGCCAGCGGGTAGAGGACAAAACTGCGCTGGGTGAGATAGGGGTGAGGAACCGTCAGTCGCTCATTATTAATGATCGCATCGCCGTAGAGCAGGAGATCCAAATCGAGCGTGCGCGGCCCCCAATGCTGGATGCGCACCCGCTGGTGGGCTTGTTCTATCGCCTGCAGTGCGTCCAGTAATTCCAGCGGTGCCAAGTGGGTGTCCAACAGGGCGACGGCGTTGGTGAAGTCGGGTTGTTGGGGGCCAACAGGCGTGCTGGTATAGATTGCCGAGCGCTGCAACAACTGGGTGAGCGGCAGCTGCGATAGCTCGACAAACGCGCGGTTTACCTGCGCCAGTGGATCTTCCAGATTACTGCCCAGACCAATATAGGCCAGCGCCATGGGTTATTCGTTCCCGCCGGGAGCTGCAGCTGGTTTGCGCGAGCGACGGCGGCGCGGTTTGGCTGCGCTTTTGGAGCTTTGTTTGGCCAGGTTTTTAACCATCTCCTCGCGCTCCTCGTCATTGGCGGTCTGGTAGTTGGTCCACCACACACCCAGGCCATCCAGGGCTTCGCCAGCGGCTTCGCGCATCAACAGGAAGTCATAAGCAGCGCGGAAGCGCGGGTGATCAAGCGTGCGCAGGGCGCGCATACCCAAACGGCTTGGCAGGCGCTGTTGTAAGTCCCAAATTTCGCGCATAGGAATCAAGAAACGCTTGGGAATAGCGGTGCGGGTCAGCTGGAGGTTAATCACATTCTGTGCAGCCTGCGCCCAGGCTTGGGCGGGCGTCATCTGGCCTGCCAACTGTTTGAATTGCTGTTGCAGGGCTGGCCAGAGTAGTGCCGCATAAATAAATGCAGGCGTTACCGTTTTGCCGCTGCGAATGCGCTTATCGGTATTGATCATGCATTGTTCGATCAGGTTGCCACCAATTTCATCACCGGCTTTTAAGGCTTTATCGGTGGCGGGCAATAGGTGAGTCAGCAGGTCATAGTCGCGCATCAAGCCAAAGGTGGCGGTCGCTGAGCCATTGAGGAAGAGTTTGAGCACTTCTTCAAACAGGCGGGCGTCAGATACGTTGAGTAATAATCCTGCCAGCTCACGGATGGGTTTGGCGGTATTGGGTTCCAGCGTAAAGCCCAGCTTGGCGGCAAAGCGCAGCGCGCGCAGCATGCGCACCGGGTCTTCCTTGTAGCGCGTGGCCGGGTCGCCAATCATGCGTAAAGTACGGTTTTGCAGGTCTTCCATGCCATTGCAATAGTCGATGACCGAGAAGTCTTTCAGGGTGTAATAGAGCGCGTTAACGGTAAAGTCGCGGCGCATGGCATCGGTTTCAAGCGTGCCGTATACATTGTCGCGCAACAGCATGCCGTCTTCGCTGCGTGCTGCGTGCTGGGAGCTGTCGTCATGGTGACCGCGGAAGGTCGTTACCTCAATGACTTCGCGCCCCATGCGCACATGGACTATCTGGAAGCGACGGCCAACAATACGCGCGCTGCGAAACAGGCGTTTTACTTCATCCGGCGTGGCATTGGTGGCCACGTCAAAGTCTTTAGGGTGGCCGCCCAACAAAAGATCGCGAACCCCGCCGCCTACCAAATAAGCTGCAAAACCCGCATCTTCCAATTGTTTGATGATTTTAATCGCGGCTGAACTAATGTTCTTGCGGGAAATCGTATGTTGATCGCGAGGAATAATAGCGGCGCCATCGCGATTGCGCGCAGGGGGCGTTTTTGTAGAATCCTTGGAACCGGAAGTGAAGAGGTTTAGCAAGCGTTTGAGCATGGTGTCTCGCTGGGGGCGTCAGTTGCACAAGAGTGGCGAGTTTAGCAGAAGCTCGGGGTTCTTTACGACCTTGGCCCGGCTGTGGTTGCTTGAATGATAGCTTGGGTGATCTCAAGACCCGAAAATCTCAAGGCAGTAAATTTTAATAGTGTCGTAAAAGCAAAACGGGAAAGCTTTCGCTTTCCCGTTGGAGGGGGCACCGAGGTGCTGCAAATGGCATTTAATGGGGTGCTTCCGTGCCCATATCCAATCTCGCGTGCTATCCCATCCAGTGCCTGATTTGTATCCGCTTTATTTTAGTGTCTTATTGCTCTTGTTTTCTAGCGTGGCCAATCTACGTCTACGTTATTGTTTTACTTATTTTTATTAATATTTCTGTTGTTATTATTTGTTGTTGTTATGTTTCAGTTTCTACGTTTCTTATTATTTCTTGTTGTTATTTATTAATCTCATTTTCTTATTGTTTGTTGTTGTTATTTTGTTTTTTCCGTTTTTTATTATTTGTTGTTGTTATTAGAGTTTCACATTTAATTCTTATTGTTTGTTTTTGTTATGGCGCTCTAAAAGCAGTTGTTGTGCCATATTTAAAAATGTTAATAAAAACAATAGGTTATGTTTTTTGGTTGGCTTCATATACCTTTTAGTTATTTCGGACGGTTACATATTTAGCCTGTGATTGTTACCGGGAGGCGGGGAAGTAACAGATTTTTTACGGTAACACTTGCGTGACATGGGGTAACAGCGTGGCGGCAAAAGCTGTTTTTTGGCATCAAAAGTTATCAATTTTGTCACCCAAACAAAAATCCCCGCGAGCCTGGAGGCTGGCGGGGATTTTTGTGGCTGGGTGGGGCTGCTACTTGCCGCTACTGGCTCCGGCTTTGGTGCGGGGAATACCCAAGCGCTGGCGGCGCTCCCACAGGCACTTACGGCTTACTCCCAGCTTGCGCGCCAGCTCGGTTTCGCTCATGGTGTCTTGATGTTCCAGTACGAAACGCTGGAAATAGTCCTCCAGCGAGAGATCCTCGGTTGAATTACTACTGGCACGGCTTGCCAGTCGAGCGGGTTCAAATACCGAGCTGCCGGTATTGTCATTCAAATCCGGTGAATCCATATCAATAGAGAGCAGGTGGTCGCCGATTTCGGTGCTGTCTTCGCAGAGAATCACCGCGCGCTGCATTGCATTTTCCAATTCGCGCACGTTACCCGGCCAGTTGTAGCTCATGATTGCATCCATTGCCGCCGAAGATAGTCTGAGCTGAGGTTTCCCAAACTGTGTGCAATAGCGCTGCAGCAGTGATTCAGCAATGCTGATGATGTCGCGACCGCGCTCGCGCAGTGGCGGCAATTCCAGCTGCATCACATTAATGCGGAAATAAAGGTCTTCGCGGAACTTGCCTTCGCGCGCCAGTTTGCGCAGGTCGCGGTGGGTTGCGGCGACAAGGCGCACATCAACCTTGCGCGATTCCACAGAGCCTAGTGGACGCACTTCACCCTCTTGCAAGACCCGCAGCAAGCGGGCTTGGGCTTCCAAAGGCAGCTCGCCGATTTCATCCAAAAACAGGGTGCCACCGTCGGCAGCGGCAACCAAGCCTTCGCGATTGTTGGAGGCGCCGGTAAAAGCGCCTTTTTCATAGCCGAAGAGTTCAGATTCGATCAGTGTGTCGGGAATGGCGGCGCAGTTGACCGAGATCATCAGATGGTTATTGCGATTACTCTCTTCGTGCAGTGCGCGTGCGACTAGCTCTTTGCCCGTGCCGGTTTCACCGTGAATCAAAACCGTGGCGTTAGTTGGCGCTATTTTGTGGATACGGTTATACAAATCTTGCATTACATCGCTGGAGCCAATCATGCCGGCGATGGTGGTGCTGGCGGTTTGGTTGTTGGCGGCAATTTTATTGGCTGCCTTGGCCTTGCCTATGACCCGCTTTACCGCATTGACCATTTCATCGTGGTCAAAGGGCTTGGCAATGTAGTCAACGGCGCCCATGCGCATGGAATCAACCGCTGAACGCAAGCTGGCATAGCTGGTCATGATCAGCACTGGCGTGTCGCCAGCGAGTTTGATCAGATCGGTTCCCGGCGCACCCGGCAGGCGCAGGTCGCTGACGATCAGATCAAAATCCTTTAGTTGGAACTTGGAGGTGGCCTCCTTGACAGAGGGTGCTTCGCTAACCTCGTACTGGTTGCGCTCAAGCAATTTGCGCAGTGCGGTACGGATGATGGTTTCGTCTTCAACAATCAGAATCTTACTCATAGCTATCCGGGTCTTGCGTCTAGTGTTACTGGTAAATAGCTGGCAAGGCGCGCTTGCGAGCCGCGGGTGTTGATTGGGTTACATTCAGGCATCCATTAAGGAGTCAAGATGGCGCGGCAGTGTTATCTCAAAGCGGGCGCCACGATTGTGTACAGTATCGGCGGGGCTAATGATGTCCATATGGCCGCTGTGATCTTCGACAATGCTATACACCATGGCCAATCCCAAGCCTGTACCTTCACCGGGTTCTTTAGTTGTAAAGAAGGGTTCCAGGATGCGTTCGATCAGCTCGGGTGGAATACCATGCCCCTCATCGGTAACAAAAACTGTTACCGAATCCTCATCTTCGTTACTTTCTAGCATAACACGCCCTTGCTCGGGGCTGGCATCCCGGGCGTTAGATAAAAGGTTTATAAAAACCTGAATCATCCTCTGTGCATCGCCAGCGATGATGGCGGTTTTGGGTATGTCGTTGCAGAAGAGCACCTGGTTTTTGTCCTTTTGCAGTGACAACAGGTGAATTGCTTCGTTGGCGCAGTCGCGCAAGGACACCGCTTCGAATTCAGTTTTACTGGCGTGACCAGCGTGGGAGAAACTTACCAGGGACTGCACAATGCGCCCAACCCGGTCGGTCTGACTGAGGATTTGCTCCGCAGTTTCCAGTACTTCTGCTGGGTCAGTCGAATCATATTTGAGGTTTTGGGCGAGGCAGGCGATACCGGTAATCGGGTTGCCGATTTCATGGGCAACCCCTGCTGCCAAGCGGCCTACCGACGCCAAACGCTCGGAGTGCACCAGCTCTTGCTCCAATAGCTGGGTTTCGGTGACGTCTTCCAGCAGCATGACCTGATCGTAAACACCGGCGGTAAGTGTGCCTTCAATATGGGCTTTGTGCAGGCTGATCCAGTGGGGGCGATTGTCCAGTTCTATCTCACGGCGATAAAAATGCGGTTCGTTGCTTTGGCTGAAATCAATCAGCAGGCTGCACCAGGGTTCGGGGATGTCCTCCAGATAAGAGCCGGTTACATCGCCGCTGGGAATGCCGGTCAGCTCCGCCATGGCGCGGTTCCACATTAGCACTTCCATATCGCGGCCCAGTGAGCAGACTGCCATGGGCAACTCTTCCAGGGTTTTGCGGTGATAGAGGCGCAGGGTGTTGAGTTCGGCGGCCATGCCGGTTAAGTGTTCCCGGTACTCGGAGAGGCGGCTCTCGATCAGGTTGATATCCACGGTGTTGCGGGTTTCTGCAACCACATGGGGGATGTAGGTATCCATGATTTCGCTCGCCACATGAATACCCATCAGGCTCGACAGGTTGCCCTCGATCTGGTCGCGCAAGCGGCGCAGCGCATAGGGGCGGCGCTCGTCTATGCCCAGACTCAATTCTTTCAGGGCTATATCCACCTCGCGGCTGGCGGTCACTTTGCCCAGGGGTTTGGCGAGGCGATGTTTGAATTCGGCGGCGGAATGCACATCCAGCGCCTGGCGTACCGGATGGCTAAGTTCGTCGGCGGCGCAGACATCGGCGCTGTATTGCTCGTCATCCGTTTGTGTGGTTGCCAGCGAAATCACCACAAAACACAGGGTGTTTAAGCTGATGGACAGCAGGGTGACCTGGCTCCAGTATTCGATGCCAACCGGAATTGCCCAGTCCACTAAAGGTATGGGTAGATATTCCATGCCTGTCAGCATTGGCACTAACAGCCCCAGCGCCCATATGCCGGTGCCGACACCCAGGCCGGCAATGACTCCGCGCCGGTTGCCCTTGCTCCAAAAAACAATCGCAAAGGTAGCGGGCAAGAATTGCAGGGTTTCGATAAAGGCGGTCATCGCCAGATGGCTCAGGCTGAAGCGGTTATCGAGAATCCAGTAGAGCAGGTAGGCACCCAGGAAAATAGTGGCGATCAAAATCCGGCGCAGCCAGATAAGTTGGCTGTAAAGATCGCTGCGGGTACGCAGTTTCAGGCTGGGCAATAACCAGTGGTTCATCACCATAGTGGACAGTGCCAGAGAAATAACCACCATGGCGCCGGTGGCGGCAGATAAGCCACCAATAAAAGCAAGCAGTGTCAGGCCGGGTGAGTCAAACAGAATGGGTACACCCAGGGTGTAGTACTGGGGCGGTAGCGGAACCGAAAGCTCGGTGCCGGCCCAGAGGATGGGGAAAATCGGTAGTGCCATCAGCAACAGAAACAGGGAAAACGCCCAGGTCACAGTGCGAGAGTTGCGCATCAGCGGGTTTTCAGCCAAACCCAAATGGAAAATATGCGGCATGGTGACGGCTGTCGCCACAAACACCAGCAGCAGTGTATGGGTTGAGTCGGTGTGGATGGGGCTGTGCAGCAGTGCCAGGTTTTCCGGGTGATCCAGCAGCCACTGATCCAAGCCTTCCAGCCCATCAAATACGCCAAAAACTGCCACTAATCCAATCGCACAGAGGGCGCAGACTTTAACCAATGACTCAAACGCCATGGCGGTGATCAAGCCCCGGTGCTGGTCGCGGTTGGCGCCAAATGAAATGGTAAAAAAAGCGAGGATGGCGCAGTAGCACAGGGCCATCAAATCCTTAAAGGTAAGCCCTGTGCCTTGCAGTGGTAGTGATGGGTTACCGCTGACGGTGAGGATATGCATGGTGTCGGCAATTGCCTGAATCTGCAGTGCCATCAGCGGCAAAATGCCGCACAGCATACACAGGGTGGTGAGTGCTCCCACGCTGTGGCTGTGGTAGCGGAATACCAATAAGTCGGCGAGAGAGTGAACCTGATGGCGGCGCGCCAGCTCTGCCAAAGGGGCGAGCGCAACGGGCGCAAATAAAAACAGTGCGCCTGTGCCAATGTAATACGCGAGCGCGCCATACCCGTATTGGAAGGCCAGGTCGATAACGCCGTAAAACGCCCAGGCGCTGGCAAAAATACCCAGCGATAAAATGTAAGTAATCGGGTGAGAGGTGACCACCTCGGGTATCCAGCCGCGCTCGGTGATATAGGCAATGCCAAAGAGCAGGAGCAGATAGCAGAGGCCGATAAGCGCAACTTGGCTGAGATCAAATGTCATTATGCAATATTCTTATAAAAGTGGATTGCTGTCCGGCTGGAGTGTGGTGCCGGGGTTAATCAGTCCGGTCTGTGTGGTTATTAATCAAAGTCCTGATGGTTCTTGCGCCGGATTTGCATCACAAACGCCACCAGAATTACGCCCACCCAGACAATATACGGCCGATACCAGGCGCCTTGGGGGTCGAGAATCCAGTTGAACAGGCTAGGGGAGAATATATAGGCCACCAGCAGTAGCAAAATAACCAGGCGTTGATTGTTCATGAGAGTAATTCCTGAGCACTGCCCTTAGTGGTTTGCAGCTGCGCTTGTTGCGACCGTGAATCTTCGCGGTTGTTATTCTTCTTGATACCAGTAACCAAGGCCTTTAATGGCTTGGGGCTGCCAGTGTGCCTGCGCCCAGTCGAGTAGTTCGGAAGTGGAAGCGCGCGCCAAGTCCGCAGGGGGATTCTGCCCTAAAAAGGCTAGCCCATGCCACAGGTTCCTGCCTGCCTTGTTGTTATCCAGCGCTTTGGCCTGATTTTGTTTGCTGAGTTTCTGGCCATTGGCTTGTAGCGCCAGGGGGATGTGCCCATAAGCGGGGCGCGGCGCTTCAAGCAGGTCAAACAGACGCAGTTGGCGGGCGGTTACCTCCAGCAGGTCGCTGCCGCGGATAATATGGGTAATGCCCTGAAATATATCATCGACCACTACGGCTAATTGATAGGCATAAAAGCCATCGCGCCGTTTAAGGATTTGATCGCCCGCCTGGGTGCGCAGATTTTGCGATTGGGCTCCCTGAAATAGATCGACAAATTCAATGCTGTCATCGCAAGGGTGGCCGGGAATATCGTAAAGCTTGAGGCGGATGGCTTGCGGGCTGCTGTCATTCCGCTGGCGGGCACGGCAGCGGCCGTCATAAATACCGCCCATGGCAGCCAGTTGTTGGCGTGAACAGGTGCAAGGGTAGGCGAGTTCACGAGCGATCAACCCGTTGAGGCTGGCTTCATAGGCGCTATGGCGGCTGCTTTGGTAGATCAGTGTTTCATCCCACTCAAGTCCGTGGGTTTCGAGGGCTTGCAGGATTAGATCGGCTGCACCGGGTTGTTCGCGCGGCGGGTCTAGATCTTCCATGCGTACCAGCCAGTGGCCGCGATTGGCTTTGGCGTCCAGAAAGCTGGCAAGGGCCGTGACCAGAGAGCCAAAATGCAGCGGCCCGGTAGGTGATGGCGCAAAGCGCCCGCGATAAGGCGAGGTTGCGGTAACCGGTGGTTGTTCAGGGATTGGTGCTGGGAGTGATGAGGCAGGCATAAAATAAAAGAGGCGGGTTTCCCCGCCTCTGCGAACCGGCTTTAACCGCCGATTTGTTTTTCTTTGATTTCAGCGAGGGTTTTGCAATCCACGCACAGTGTCGCGGTTGGGCGGGCCTCAAGGCGACGAATGCCGATTTCTACACCGCAGGCATCGCAGTAGCCGTAGTCGTTGTTTTCAATCAGCTCCAGAGTGCTGTCGATTTTTTTGATCAGCTTGCGCTCGCGGTCGCGGGTGCGCAGTTCAAGGCTGAACTCCTCTTCCTGGCTGGCGCGGTCGGCCGGATCAGGAAAGTTAGCCGCTTCATCTTTCATGTGGCTAACGGTGCGATCTACTTCTTCCATCAGCTCTGAACGCCAGTTGAGCAGCAATTGTCTGAAATGCGCCTTCTGGTTATCGTTCATATACTCTTCGCCTTTTTTCTCCACATAGGGAGTGAAAGGGCGGAGTGCAAAGGTTTCAGTAGAAGGTGATTTTTTCGCCATAGGTAGCGCCTCGTAAGACATCCTGGATCATCAATCAGCTGCACCAGGGGGTGGGCAGAATTAGAAGGGGGAGCAAGCTATCAGATAACATATGGGAGTGCTAGCGTTTTTTCGCTGCATGCGGCCCGGTTAGCCTTGGCGGCTCAAATCCTGCCCCGACTTATGTCCTAAACCAAAACTATAACCGTAAAGTGCGGCATTTGTGCTTCAATTTGTTGCCGTTATCGCGGGTTTTTTGGTCTTTTATTGGGTTGTATAACTATGAATTTATCTGCCCCTTGTGGTTTTGAGAATGGTGTGGGGGAGGTGGATTCTCTTTATCCTGCTGTGCTGCTCAGGCGCTACAAGCGCTTCCTTGCCGATGTTCGCCTCGCGGACGGCAGCGAAATAACCATCCATTGCCCCAATACCGGCTCGATGAAAAATTGTGTGGTGGTTGACGGCCCCTGTTGGTATTCGGTGTCGCCCAACAAAACCCGCAAATATCCACAAACCCTGGAAATTGTCACTGCGCCGGGTGGTCACTGGGCGGGCATTAATACCGGGCGCGCCAACCAACTGGTTGCTGCGGCACTGGAGGCCGGCGTGATTAAGGAGCTTCTGGGCTACAAGCATATCCAGCGCGAGCAGGTGTATGGCGACGAAAAATCACGCATCGATTTTTTACTGACAGATCACTGCTCGGATAAATGCGCCTGTTATCTGGAGGTGAAAAACCTGACCTTGATGGAGGCGGAGGGCGAAGGGTATTTCCCTGATGCTGTCAGTGCCCGCGGCACCAAGCACTTGCGGGAATTAAAGTTAATGGTGGCCCGGGGGCAGCGCGCAGTGCTCTTGTTTTGCGTGCAGCACACAGGTATCCGGCAGGTCAGCCCGGCAGATCACATCGATAAACTTTATGCCGACACCCTGCGCGAGGTAAAAGCGGCCGGTGTTGAGGTTATCGCTTATGGCGTGCCGCAGGATGCTAGCTTGCATCCCTGGCGTTTGGTGCAGCCGCTTCCGGTGGTTTGTTAGGGGTTTTTCCGCCAAAGTTGACCACTGCTACGGCCCCCAGAATCAGTAGTGTCGCACTGTATTCGGGCCAGCCCGGCTGTTCGCCCAGAAGATAAATACTGGATATCACCCCAATCAGCGGAGTCATGAGCGAGGAGAGTGAAGATACGCTGACCGGCACCAGGCTGACCAAGCGCACCCAGGCCCAGTAACAGAACATAAACGCAAAAAACACGTTATAAACCACGCCCCACAGGGCTAGCTTGGAGGGAAGTTGCCGCGGTGCCCCATCTACTATCGCTGCCGCCACCATAATGGGCAGGCTGGCCAATAGCAGTAGCCAGCCGGTTAACACCACGGTGTTGAGTGGAATTTGCCAGAGTTTCATCAGCACTGTGCCGGCAGCCCAGGACCAGGCTGCCGCTACCATCAGTAGCGCACCGAGCAGGAGTTGTATGTTCAGCGGGCCGCTAAACCAGGCGATTAAAGACTCGCTCATCAGTGCAGCTATACCGCCAATCCCCAGTAGCAGGGCAATACCGACCCGCAGGCTGAATTTGTCCTGTAATACCCAGACCGAGAGCAACACCGTCCAGATGGGCATGGTGTAACCGAGTAATGCCGAGCGCCCGGCCGGGAGCAGGCTCAGGCCGTAGGTCGCCATCACATTCCAGCCAACAATATTCAGCAGGCAAACCCAGCAGAGTTTTTTGATGTAACCCACCGGCAGTGCAATGGATAAACCCGAGGCGCGCGCCAACCCGAGTATGCCCAATCCACCAAAGAACAGACAAAAAGCGCGAAAGCTCAGCGGTGGAATTTCGCTGATAATAAATTTCATGATGGGCCAGTTAATGCCCCAGCAAATTGCCAAGCCAATTAACAATAAAATGCCTTCAACAGAAAGGCGCGGTGAGTTGGGCATAGTGTTGTTTATCGATCTTCCGGCGGATGAGTATTCAGGCGGCGACCGCCTTGGGTATAACTGGTTTGGTGGATAGCTGTTTTATGGCGCAACTTTCGGTGGGAATTGGCCTAACAGTTGCGCCATGGTATCGCCCAGTTTTTGTTCGGCGCTAAGGGAAAACTGAATGAGTGGAATACCTTCGGCGCTGCCACGCCATATGAGGGTGTTGTCACTGGCGCGCGTGACATCAATCAACATCACGCCCTCCTGTTTGCCGCGGTTCAATAATTGTGATGTGCCCAAGCCAACACTGCCGTGTCGCCCTACTGGCATGCCTATGCCAATACCTATGCTGCTATTACCACTTTGGCTTTGGCGCGAGAAAACCTGCAGGTCCAGTAACAGCTGGGGTTGATTTTTGTCGAGAATAAATCCCTGTGTAGCCAGTTGTTTGTCGGCGAGGCGAGTGAGTAATGCTTGGTCAGTGCCGCCTATGTCCAGGGTGATTGCACGCCAGTTGTAAGTTTTCAAATTGTTAAATTGGGTACCGGATTTGTAATCATTGGCGTAGTGCACGCTGGCGCAGCCGCTAAACAAGAGCGAGGCAACAAGCGTAAAGAGCGCATAAATACGGGTATTAGCCTGATACATGATGACTCCTTTAAATGGCGCAGAAACAGAAGCCGAGTATACTCCGCGCCGCCGCGTGGAGCTGTGCAAATTTGCAAAATAGCTACTGCTCCCGCAGACTTGGCGTATTAATTGCGTTGTTTTTGTGTTGCGACTGTTTGGTGATTTCAGCCTTAAATAAAGGAGTTTTTGTGGATTTCGTTCTTGTAATAAAAGCGATTGTGATGGGTATAGTCGAGGGCGTTACAGAATTTCTACCCATTTCCAGTACAGGGCATTTAATCGTAGTCGGTGATTTAATTAATTTTCACAGCCCCGGGCGTGTGTTCGAAATCGCTATTCAGTTAGGTGCGATTTTGGCAGTAGTTGTTGAGTACAGATACAAGTTTACCCAGGTTGCATTTGGCATGTTCAGCGATACCCAGGCGCAGCGTTTTGTTCTCAATTTGTTGATTGCGTTTTTGCCCGCTGCAATAGTCGGTGTCATGTTTATATCAGTGATAAAAACCTATTTGTTTAACGCCCTGAGTGTGGCGACCATGTTAATACTTGGTGGTCTGGTAATTTTGTGGGCAGAGCGGCGGCAGCATGATATTCGTGTAAAAGATGTGGATCAGATGACGTGGCGAGACGCCTTGAAGGTTGGGCTATTCCAGGTGTTATCGATGATCCCGGGGACATCCCGTTCCGGTGCAACCATTATTGGTGGATTGTTTATCGGTTTGGATCGCAAAGTTGCCGCTGAGTTTTCATTTTTCCTTGCCGTCCCTACGATGGTGGCGGCAACTGTTTTTGATATCTACAAACATCGCGATTTGCTTGATCTGAACGATTTTCCTATTTTTGCGGTTGGTTTTGTCACGGCGTTTTTCAGTGCGCTGGTTGCAGTACGCACCTTGGTGCGTTATGTCGCAAATCATAGTTATGAAATTTTTGCCTGGTATCGCATTGCGTTTGGCATATTGATACTTATTACCGCCTATACGGGCGCTGTAAGCTGGAGCATTTGATTTATTTACAGGTGTTCACTGAATACGTATGTAGCACCTGCTTAACCTGAATGTGACTTGGTACTATTTTGTGCAAACCTTAACTGGGCTTGCTTATGAAATTTGTTACCAGTCTTGTGTTGTGCCTGTTTGTGCTGGGCTGCAGCAGTCAATCTACTCACCATCAACACTATGCGGCTGCTTCAGTGCAGCCGCATATTGATTATCTGAAATCCTTTCCATCGCAGTATGTTCAGCCGCGCAACGTGGAAGTATGGCTGCCGCGTCAATATTTTTTGAACCCCCAGGCTTCATTTCCTGTGCTCTACATGCATGACGGACAAAATCTGTTTAACCAAAAAAGTTCTAATTTTGGTGTGGCTTGGGAGGTGGATGATATAGCCCAACAATTAATGGATAAGGGGGAAATAGCACCGGCGATTATCGTAGGAATTTGGAGTACGCCAAAACGGCGCATGGAGTATTTCCCCGAGCGCGCCGCGCAGTACTTTTCCACGCAGGATGCAGAGCTTATCGCGCAGCTCAAACAACATTTGGGTGAAGGTAAAACGACCGATTACCTTGCCGATGAATACCTGAATTTTATCGTCAAAGAATTAAAACCCTATATAGATTCCCACTATCGCAGTGAGCCTGATCGTGACAATACCTTAATTGCTGGCAGCTCAATGGGTGGTTTGATTTCCATTTACGCCCTGGCGGAATACCCGGAAGTGTTTGGCAGTGCTGCAGGCGTTTCTACGCACTGGCCGCTATTTTTTAATAACGACCGTATGGGGCCAGCAGAAAAGCTGCGCGATTATTTGCGCACTGCGCTGCCGATGGCGGGTCAACATCGGGTGTATTTTGATTTTGGCACTGCCACGCTCGATCAGTATTACGAAATACATCAGCGTCAGGTCGATACCATCATGGTTGATAAAGGGTTTACCCGTGGGCGTGATTGGGTAACCAAAAAATTCCCCGGTGCCGAACACAACGAGCAGGCTTGGCAAGCGCGCGTGCCGGACATTTTAAAATTCCTGCTACCGATCAAATAAAAATATTTCACTAAAAATTTAACAATAACCACGAGAGATTCAACCATGAAAACAATTCGATTTATTTCGCCCGGGCTGTGGCTGTTGGTGTTCACCTTATTGCTGGGTGCTTGCGGCGGTGGCGGTGGTGGCGGGAGTAAACCGGCCGCCTCCAGTGTGCCGCCGAGCAGTGCTCCGGCATCTGTTGCTTCCAGTTCGAGTTTATCCAGTTCAGTTGCTGCCAGTGTTGTTTCATCCCAAGCGCTTTCATCACAAGCAGCGTCCTCTGTAAATAACACCATCACCACCGTGACGATTCGCTATAAACGCAGTGCGGAGGATTACACCGGCTGGGGTTTACATTTATGGGGAAGTGCTATTGCCACAAGCACAGCGACAACCTGGGCGGCGCCGCACCCGTTTGATGCGATTGAAAATGGCTGGGCGGTGGCTAGTGTGCCGGTAACAAATCCAGCCGTGGCGTTTAACCTCATCACCCACAAAGGCGATTTTAAAAGTCCCACCGCTGATTTAAGTTTTGTGCCTAACGTCAATGGCGCAAATGTGTGGGTGGTGCAGGACAATAATAATTTATTTTTTAACGAGGCCGAGGCGAATGCCGCTGCCGCGTTAATTGGCAATGCTTCCGGTGCTTTGGATTTATCGCCGGTGGCTCCCATGACTGTGGATAGCGAATTGCCTGATGGGTGGAATAAACGCGCCAACTTTATGCAAATTTTTGTGCGTTCTTATCAGGATTCTGATGGCGATGGACGCGGTGATTTTCAGGGGTTAATCAGCCGTTTGGATTATTTGCAAGCGCTGGGTGTGACCGGTATCTGGTTAATGCCGATGATGGAAAGTAGCGATAACGACCACGGCTACAGTGTGATTGATTATCGCAAGGTGGAAAGCGACTACGGCACCATGGAGGATTTTGAAACCCTGCTTAGCGAAGCCCATGCGCGCGGTATAGGTGTCATCATCGACTATGTAATGAATCACAGCTCAAGTTCGAATCCACTATTTATTGATGCTTCGTCTACTGCCACCAACAGCAAGCGCGATTGGTATATTTTTTCCAGCAGCAATCCCGGTTGGACTAGCTGGGGCGGTAATGCCAGCTGGCACTCGGCAGCAAACAGTTTTTACTACGGAGTTTTTACCTCTAGCCTGCCGGATTTTAATTTGCGCAATAACAGCGTAGTTGCTTACCACATGGATAACTTGCGGTTTTGGTTAAACAAAGGCGTGGATGGTTTCCGTTTTGATGCAACCGGTGTGCTGTTTGAAAATGGTATTAACGCCTGGAGTGATCAAACGGAAAATCATGCGTTACTTGCAGAGGCACAAGCCGTTATTAACAGTTATGACAATCGCTACATGATTTGCGAAGCGCCGGATGCGCCTGCACTTTATGCGGTGGATACTTCCTGCATTAATTCCTTTGCATTTGGTTATCAGGGCGCAATTAAATCCACGGCGACCAATCGCAGTTTGAATTCATCACTCGCCACTTTGCTCAACTCTGCCACCAAAGCGACTATGCCGCTTATTTTATCCAATCACGATTCTTTTGCGGGCAATCGCCCGATTGGCGAATTGAGTGGAAATAATTTGGGTGATTATCGTGTGGCGGCAGCTATCACTACGCTGGTATCCAGCACACCTTTTGCGTATTACGGTGAAGAGATTGGTATGGCAAACGGCAATCAAAACGATGACGGAAAATTGCGCACACCAATGAGTTGGACTGCCAATACCACCAATGCTGGTTTTACAACCGCCACACCTTATCGCAGTTTATCAACCAACGTTAGCACGCGTAATGTTGCAGCCCAGAACGGCGTTGCAGGTTCATTGCTGGAACACTATCGCGCACTCTATGCGGTGCGCAATGCTGTGCCACTATTAGGTAATGGCAATTTGAGTTTGCAATCTGCGGCAGGTAATAGTCATGTCATTTTTACCCGCAGTGGTGAAGGTAAGGTGGCTGCAGTGCTAATTAATTTATCGCTTGCCGCGCAGAATCTCACGGTCAATACCGGGTTAAATAACACTGCCTTTGTGCAAAAACTGCCTGCAGGTGATGCGCCATTTACTAGTAATGGCGCAGGTGCAATCAGTTTAAGTGTTCCAGCGCAAACTGCAGTGGTGTTGATGAGTCAGTAAAAATCCAAATAAATTTTCTTTGCAGAAAAAATAGCGCCCACAGTGGCGCTATTTTTTAATGTTTACCGGAGACTAGTGCACGTGAATTACTGTCCCTAAAAAAGCGCCGCTCTTCATCTTGTACTTGATGCAGTTTTTGTTTGTCCAGACTAATCGCCGTGTTGTTGATATCAGTCCAGGCGTATTGTTTGCCGTTGCTCCTGTCCAGCACTGTGCCCTCTACCCAGTAGGCGTTATTGTAATAGGAGGACATCACCAGGCTGCGTGTCTCAGGTAGCGCAAATAAATTGGCGCCGGTGCTGTAAGCTTCGCGGGCGGTGCTGCAACCAAGCACATTTTCCATAAGCGTCGGCACTATATCCTGATGGCTGGATACCCGCTGTTCACGCTGGGCAGTGGTTTGCCCAGGGGCGTGAACCAAGAGCGGGGTGTGAGTTTGCCAGCGGGTAAAATTACTGCCGTGCCCCCAAAATCCCGCCGCATTTTCATTGAATTCTTCAGCGTGATCGCCCGTAACAATAACCCAGGTGTTTTCCAAGGCGCCGGTTTTTTTCAAATGATTTAATATTTTTCCCAGAAGATGATCAACGTAGTACAAGCTGTTGTAGTAATCATTTTTATAGGGCGTATTGTCAGCGTATTTATTAAATGCATAACCGCCTTTCACACTGGGCAAAGGTGTAAATCGGGTAAATTTTTTCGGATATTTATAGGGTGAGTGAGACGAGGTTAAAAACACAAAGTCAAACCGCGCCTCGGTGTGTGAGGGTTTATAGTGTTGTAAAAATTGATCTACTACTGCCGCGTCAGTTTTTTTTTGGTAAAAATTTTCTGCAGGAACTCGTGGAAAAATCAAACTGCGCATTGCAAAGCGATCAAGGTTGGAGTTGGTAAAAATATGTTGTTGATAGCCGCGCTCAGCCAGGGTTTCGGTAAATTCACTGGGGTTGGCCGCAGGCGTTGCCTTAAACGCGGGGTAATAGCTCGCATGCAAGCCATAGAACAGGCTGAATAAACCCGGGATGGTGGCCGAGCCGCCGGAAATATGCTGGTCAAATTGTGTAGCTTGCTGGCTAAACCGAGTAACGTTTGGCATTACTTCTGCATTCAGTGCGGCTGCTTGCCAGCTCTCTACCACCAGCATAATGATGGAGGGTTCAGCGGCAGGAGCTGCACATTGCAATGGCTCTAGCGGATAGCGCACCACACTTTTTTCCTGAATTGCTGCGCGATCCATTTTACCTTTTACCGGAGGCAAGATTGCTGGCGCCAACTGCGCCAGGGTTTCAGCATGTTTGCTGCTGGTGACCGGGCGATAGACTGGTAAATAGGGGTTGATATAACTCACTTCCTGGCGATGATATTTATTCGCCCAAATATTAAGTGAAGAATTGATGGCAAATAAAATCGCCATGATTGATATCACCAAATATAACGGTGCTGCGCCAAAAACCAGGCGATCACTCTCCTGCGTAGGTGTTGCTTTTTTATGTACCCAGCGGCTCAGCCATCCGCATCCGGCAATTATTAATACTGCTGCGGCTATAGCGGTAAACAAAATAATATTGGGAAGGCCTAGTCCTTCAAAATCCATTACAAACATTTCCAGCATTATCCAATCCACATGAAATAAATACAGGCTAAATGTGGCGACATCCACGCCTAAAAAAATAAGCCAGAGCGCAAGCAACAGCGCATAAAGGGGACGGGTAAATCTTGTCATCGCCAGCGGCAGGCATAGCAGGCCAATAATGGTTAATAAGAGGCCGTAATAGCCAATGCTGCTCAACAGGTATAGCTGTCCGTGAGTGCTATCGGGTGATGGCATCATCCACCAATAACTGGCGATAGGAATTAACGAGAAGAGCAGCACTAACAACGTAAAATAGCCGTGCGCAACAAAATGCCTTTTATTCATGGATATAAATCTCTGTCTAGCGATATTCACGAAAGTTTTTGCAAGTGCATTTCGCTCACATAAAGAGCGGAATAAAAAGTTTACAAATTGCAGGTAAATGAATGCCGTGTCGGTGAATAAACACTGACGCAGTTCTGCAGTTTGTCGTTTTTGTTATTAGCGGTGGTTGTTATTAGATGTGGTGTTTTGTCAGCCAAGGCTGCGCAACCAGAGAAGGCTATGCTCTATTAAAACGGTGATAGTTAATTGCACCTGTTAACAGAGGCTGCGTATATTGCTTGCGATTCAAGCCTGTGGATCGATAAGTCGAACCACACTGGTATTGGCTTCCCGGCTTTTGCCTGCTTTGTGCAGTGCTTGTAAGTAGCTCTCCCAGAGCTGCTCTTTATTTACGCCCAAGTGGTGTAAATACTCCCAGGTGTAAATGCCTGTAGAGTGCCCATCATCAAACACTAATTTCAGCGCGTAATTACCTGCACGTTCAAGCGCTGTGATGGCGACATTTTTTTTGCCGTATTGCAATACTTCCTGGCCCGGGCCGTGGCCTTTAACTTCTGCACTGGGCGAATGCACCCGCAAAAATTCTGCCTCCAGTAACAACACTTCTGCACCATAGTGCAGCTCTAATCGTTGCGAGTTTTTATGAAAGCGAATTTTTGAAGGTGTCATCGAGTAATCTTTTGGGCTGCGGGAGCGCTAGCTCCCTGTATTGCGAAATTCTTACTGATTTGCATTTGCGGTACAACTTACACTTGTCATAAAAGTGTAAGCTGCAACAAGAATGCGGTTAATTGTTCGCCTTTACGGCGGTGAAATTAACAGCAGCAAATGTGTTAGAGGATAAAGCGACTCAGGTCTTCGTTTTTAGCCAACTCACCCAAGTGGCGCTCTACAAAAGCAGCGTCGATGGTCACGCTATTGTTTGCATCGCCGGCGCTGAATGACACGTCTTCCAGCAGGCGCTCAAGAATGGTGTGCAAGCGACGTGCACCAATATTTTCAGTGCGCTCGTTGACTTCAAAGGCGGTCTCCGCAATGCGGCGAATACCATCTTTGGTAAAACTCAAACTGACACCTTCCGTTTTCAGCAGGGCTTCTTGTTGTTCAGTCAGCGATGCTTTGGGCTCGGTTAGTATGCGTTCAAAATCGTCGGGTGTGAGCGCCTGCAGTTCTACGCGAATGGGCAGGCGGCCCTGTAGTTCAGGAATTAAATCGGAAGGCTTGCTCAGATGGAATGCGCCCGAGGTGATAAATAAAATATGGTCTGTTTTTATCGTGCCGTGTTTAGTGGTGACAGTGCAGCCTTCAATCAGCGGCAACAAATCGCGCTGCACACCTTCGCGTGAAACATCGGCACCGCTGACATTACCGCGGCGCGCCACCTTATCTATTTCATCGATAAATACTATGCCGTTTTGCTCGGCTGCTTCTATCGCCTGCGCTTTGATATCTTCGTCGCTCACCAGTTTTGCTGCTTCTTCGTCTTGCAATTGTTTGAAGGCTTTTTTAACCGTGAGTTTGGCTTTTTTGGTTTTATCGCGGCCCAGTGAAGAAAACATGCTTTGCAATTGATTAGTCATGTCTTCCATACCGGGTGGCGCCATGATCTCTACGCCGACACTTGCGGCGGCCACATCGATTTCAATTTCTTTATCGTCCAGTTCGCCCTCGCGCAATTTTTTGCGGAAAATCTGGCGAGTGCCGGATTCATGTTTACTTTCTTCGGGGGATAAATTTCGCGCGGGTGGCAGGAGTGCATCCAGAATGCGCTCTTCGGCGGCTTCGGCGGCGCGGTGCTGTACCGATTTAACCGCCTGCTCGCGGCGCATTTTGATGGCGACATCGACCAAATCGCGAATAATGGATTCCACATCGCGACCAACGTAGCCCACTTCGGTAAATTTGGTTGCTTCAACTTTAATAAACGGCGCATTCGCAAGTTTCGCCAAGCGTCGCGCAATTTCAGTTTTGCCAACCCCGGTGGGGCCAATCATTAAAATATTTTTGGGTGTAATTTCATTGCGCATTTCGGCTGGCACTTGCATGCGGCGCCAGCGGTTGCGCAAGGCAATGGCTACTGCGCGTTTGGCATCGGCCTGACCAACAATGTGTTTATCTAATTCGTGCACGATTTCGCGCGGAGTCATGGAGGACATATAAAAACCCGTCAATTAAGGTGTTTGTGCAAGCGGTGCGCTGCACAAGAATTAATAATCCAACACTTCAATGGTGTGGTTCTGGTTGGTAAACACGCAGATGTCGCCGGCAATTTTTAAGCCTTTTTCCACAATGCTGCGCGCATCCAGGTTGGTATTTTCCAGCAGTGCGCGTGCGGCGGCCTGCGCATAATTGCCTCCCGAACCTATAGCGATCAAATCGTCTTCCGGTTGGATGACATCGCCATTGCCGGTGATGATGAGTGAGGCATCTTTATCGGCGACTGCCAGCAGCGCTTCAAGGCGGCGCAGGCTGCGATCGGTGCGCCAATCTTTGGCGAGTTCCACGGCGGCACGAGTGAGTTGGCCGTTGTGAGCTTCCAGTTTGGCTTCAAAGCGCTCGAACAGCGTAAAGGCATCGGCAGTGCCGCCGGCAAAGCCTGCCAGCACCTGGTTTTTGTAGAGGCGGCGCACTTTGCGTGCATTGCCTTTCATGACGGTATTGCCGAGTGAAACCTGGCCATCGCCGCCGATAACCACTTGCCCATCGCGGCGCACAGAGAGGATTGTTGTCACGGGAATTCCTATTGAGTTGATTCGGAAAAGGCTGTGTATACCAGCCGGGGTATTGTCGCGTTAAGTCGGGAAAATGGGGGCAGCCGCGCCTTTTTCAAGGCGCGGGTGAGCGATGTCAATCAGCGGGGATTACTTGGTTTTAGCGCGTTTCAGAACCAGTGCATTGTATTGGTTGTTCACCAATTGGCTGCGGGCGCTGGTTAACTCGGCTTGTGTGTTAAATGGTCCTACCACAACGCGATGCCAGACTTCACCTTTGCGAATTTCTACAGTTTCGATGCGCGCATCCAGATTGATCATAATTAACTGGGCGCGCAATTTGTCGGCATCTTCTGCTTTGGGGAAAGAACCTACCTGCAGGAGATACTCGATTTTTTGTTGGTCAGCGGCCGGCTTTTCGTCATTGATGGTCTCGCTGGCCGGCACTATGGTTTCGCTTTCCTGCAGTAATTTATAAAAATCAAACCGCGGTTTTGGCGTTTTGTTTTCCTCCACCTTGGGTTTGGGTTGCTCTTGCGGCGCAGGAGTCGTAGTAGGGTTTTTAATAAAATACAAACTCGCCGCAAAGGCGCCCAGCACCAAACCTGCCACAAAAAATAGCCATCCAGGTGTTTGGCCATTATTGGCGGAGCGGCTGGAGGCACTGCGGCCTGCCGGCGCGCGGCTCTTCTTGGCGAAATCTCTACTCATGAAATATAGGTATCTATAGGGGTGACACAACAGGTGACACGGAAGGGTGGCTACAGGGGCGCGATTGTAAACGGCTTGCCTTCCCCAGTCACTACGCGGTCTTTATGCCATGTCTTGCGGGTCTACATCGATTGACCAGCGCACTTTGCTGGCGAGCGGATGGGCTTCCAGTTGGAGTGCCAGTTGGGACAATAAGGCTTGCAGGGGTTTGCGTTGGGCGGCGTTGAATTGCAGTTGATAGCGGAATCGGTCGCCGCGCTTTTCCATCATGGCGGGCAGTGGGCCCAGGTAGCTCAGCGCTGGGCTGGGTGCTTGTATCGCTTCGGCTAACTGGCGTGCCTGCTGTAAAAAATGCACCGCTTGTTGCGCCTGCTTGCTCTCTGCCCGCAGCAGTGCCAGATGGCGAAATGGCGGAAGCTGGGTGAGTTGGCGCTCCTGCAGAATTAGCTCCGCGAGGGCGTGGTAGCCTTTGTATATCAGTGTCTGCACCAACGGGTGATCGGTGTGATGGGTCTGCAACAGGACGCGGCCGGGTTTTTCGGCGCGACCGGCGCGACCGGCGACTTGAAGCAGGAGTTGACCCATGCGCTCCGGCCCGCGGAAGTCAGTGCTAAACAGACCGGCATCGGCATCGATAATAACTACCAGAGTTACATCTTCAAAATGATGCCCCTTGGCCAGCATTTGGGTGCCTACCAAAATACAGGGCTCGCCTGAGTGCACATCGGCCAGCAGGGTTTGCATGCTGTTTTTATTGCGGGTGGAGTCCCTGTCTACCCGAATCACTTTGGTCGCCGGAAATAACTCCTGCAGCACCAGCTCGCTACGCTCTGTGCCCTGGCCAAGAGGTTGTAACTTGCTGCTATTGCAGCTCGGGCAACGTTTGGGCAGGGCGCGCTGGTGATCGCAGTGATGGCAGTGCAGATGGCGCGGGTTATTGTGTACCGTCATGCGAGCATCGCAGTGATTACAGCTCGCCAGCCACCCGCAGTCATGGCACTCCAGTGCCGGGGCGTAGCCGCGCCGGTTGAGGAAAACCAGCGCTTGGTTGCCCCGTTTCAGAGTGTCGCCAATCGCATTGATACTGGCTTGGGCAAACCCCTCGTGAAGTGTTTCACCGCGAATATCCAGTAGCTCTATCTCCGGCGGTTTGGCATTGCCGGCGCGCGCCTGCAAGCGTAAATACCGGTAACGCTCCAGTTTGGCGTTATGTAGGGTTTCCAGTGAGGGCGTTGCCGAACCGAGAATTAACGGAATGCCTAAACGATGCGCCCGCATTGCTGCCAAGTCGCGAGCAGAGTAGCGAAAACCGTCCTGTTGTTTGAAAGAACCGTCGTGCTCTTCATCAATAATAATAATGCCCGGCTCTTTGAGGGGCGTGAACAATGCCGAGCGAGTGCCGATAATAATGCGTGCAATACCTGCTCGCGCTTGTAGCCAGGCATCCAATCGCTCGCGATCATTCAAACCCGAGTGCAGCGCCACAATCGGTAAATTAAAGCGGCGCTGGAAGCGTTGCAGGGTTTGTGGGGTAAGACCAATTTCCGGAACCAGCACTAACGCTTGTTTACCATTCTTGAGCGTTTCTGCGATGGCTTGCAGGTATATTTCCGTTTTGCCACTGCCGGTAGCGCCATCCAGCAGGTAGGTATTAAAGCTGTGATACTGGATTTGCTCAAAGGCGGGTCGTTGTTCATCGCTCAATAGCAGTGGCGGTTCGCGCAACAGGGTTGCCGGTTGCACTCCGCTATCGGGAGTAACCTCTATTTTCTGTGCCAAGCCTTTATCGATAAGCGCTTTGGCAATGGTGCCGGGGATGTCGAGCTCGCTTAATTCGCGCAGCGCAAGTTGCCCTCGCTGTTGCAATGCTGCCAATAACGCGGCCTGTTTGGGAGAGCGCTTAAGCGCGCCCTCTGGCAGCCCCTTGCCCTCGGTAGTCAGGCGCAGAACGGGTTCGCCGCGCAGGCGAGCTTGCTCCCCTTGGCGCAGCAAGGCGGGTAGTGCAGTGTGTAAGCCTTCACCCGGCGCGCATTGGTAGTAGTTGGCGGCCCAGGAGCAGAGTTCCAGCAGTTCCGGGCTTAGGGCGGGTTGCTCATCAATCACGCCAAATGCAGCGCGGAGTTTATGTTCGGGTTGTTCACTAAGGCTTTTTACAGCTACCAGTACCCCCACCAGTTGCTGTCGCCCAAATGGGACGCGCAGCAAAACTCCCGGTACTAGTTGCGCCAGTTGTTCTGGCGACATGTCGGCAGGCGGCAAATAGTCGAAGTGTCGTCTAAGTGGGACGGGCAGCGCGATTTCGAGCAGAGGGATTTGGGTGGCTGTCATTACTGTGGCTGATGAATCAAACAGTCGCCAAGAATAGCCTATATTGATTAGCGGTGTTATGGCCGCGAGTTACTGGCCTATTTTTATCCATGCAACGTATGTGTGTATTTGTATCCGCATCGTTATTTATAGGTTGTGTCTGAATATGGGTTCTTTTCAGTGAGGTTACCCCAAGAGCTATTCGGGCTAGATTCATATCAATAACTTTTTAATAGGATAGTTGTTAAATGATGCCCAGCGCATCGCCACAATAAGATCATGAAAAATGATCAAAAGTAGTTGAAAACCACCGTGTTAGGTCAATTAATAAACCCAAGAGGTAAAACCTATGAAGCGTAGAGACTTTATAAAACTGTCTGGTATTGGTGCTGGTTTGGCGCTTATTCCGGTTACTAATCTGGCTGTGGCTGAGACCCCCAAGGTAAGCCCAACAGAGCCGCAAGCAAGCGCATTGGGATATGTGGAGCAAAGCCCGCAAGCGGGATCTAATTGCGCAAACTGTGCCCAAGCCAAGGGTGATTTAGCGGGAGAGTGGGTGGGTTGCAACATTTTCCCCGGTAAGGAAGTGAAGGCTGCTGGTTGGTGTAAGGTTTGGTCGCCTCGCCCGCAGTAAGCCAAGTTTGAATGTTGCTGGATGTTTTTTGCGCTAAACGGCTGTTTTGGGTTGCGCCCAACCGGGTTTCTGGTAATATCGCGCCTCCTTGAAAACAGCCGTTTTTCTTAACCATGTGCGGTGCTCGGCAAGAGATCGGGTGGCGGCACAGCTCACAAAGGCATTCATCATGAAAGCAGACATTCATCCAAATTACGTTGACGTTGCAGTAACTTGCAGCTGCGGCAATAGCTTCACTACTCGCTCTACTCTGGGTAAGGCATTGCACGTAGACGTATGTGGCAGCTGCCACCCTTTCTACACTGGCAAGCAAAAAATTGTTGATACCGGTGGCCGTATCGATCGCTTTACCAAGCGTTTCGGCAGCCGTATCGGTGGCGCCAAGAAGTAAGGTTAACGACTTGTCGGTTAGCCTTATTGCCAAGGTGCTGAAGACGCCGGGAATGAAAATTCCCGGCGTTTTTTTATGTGCTTTTTTCTCCTTTTCCTCTGCGGCGGATTGCGGTTATCCAGCCGGCGCCTTTTATGAGGTCGCCAAGGTTGCTGATGGCGACACCATCAAACTGGCAGATGGTCGCTCGGTTCGGGTGTTGGGTATCAATGCGCCCGAAATTGCCCATGGTAAAAGTGCGGCGCAGCCTCTTGGTCGCGAATCCCGTGCGGCGGCGCAAGTATTTGTCCGGCAGGCAGGTGGGCGGGTGCGGCTCGGATTTGAGCGTGAAAAGTCAGATCGTTACGGCCGACTGCTCGCTCATGTTTACGACAGTAACGGTCGTAGTTTGGCGGTTGAGTTATTAAAACAAGGAATGGCGCTGCAAATATCCGTTCCCCCGAATGTGACTCAGGAAGCATGTTTGCTCAGCGTTGAGCGCCGCGCCCAAGTGCAGCGTTTAGGGGTGTGGCGCAATCGGTATTGGAATGCCTTTCCCGTTGAGTCGCTAAAACCCGGCGATGAAGGTTTTCGTTATTTACGAGGGCGGGTTGTGCGAGTGGATGTCAATTCATCTGTTTGGCTGGAGCTGGATGGAAATCTGGTGGCGCAAATATCAAAGCGTGATTGGGCGGGTTTTGGTTATAGCAAACAGCAATGGCTGAAACTGAAAGGTCAGCACATCCAACTGCGAGGCTGGGTTAGAGCGCGCAATGTTACCCGGTCTGGAAAAACGCATAATTTCAAGCCGTTGGTAGTGCAATTGCGCTCACCCGCTGCTTTGCAGGTGAGTGCTGCAGATACCAAGGATTAAAAGAGGGTTTTAGAATAGCTCTTCAGGTAACGTAACCTGTTCACTCGCTTCGTTCCCTGCCGCTGATGTGCGAGCGGTGTCTTCGCCTAAAAATACCTCAAAAATAGCATCCGGGTCGCCTGGCATGGCGGGTTTGCCTGTGTCCGGGTTGATTCGTACAGTGACAATGCCTTCAGGTTGACGAGGTAGGTTGTCCGGTACTCCCTCAAGGGCGATACGCATAAAATCAATCCAGATTGGCAGTGCTGCCGAGCTGCCAAATTCGCGTTTACCCAGCAGGGTATTTTGGTCGAACCCAACCCATACTGTTGTTGCGATATTGGGGTTGTAGCCAGAGAACCATGTGTCGCGTGGGCCATTGGTTGTGCCTGTTTTTCCCGCCAAATCGCGGCGTCCCAGTTGTTTCGCCAGGCGCGCGGTGCCTTTATCAACTACATCGCGAAGGATTGAGTCCATTAAGTAGGCTATGCGCGCATCAATAATTCTTGGTGCTCGCTCACTCGTGTCCAGGCTGGGAACTGCAGGTAGCTCTGAACCGTCTTCAGCGTAAGTGATGGATCGATTTTCACACTCCTTACATACTCGTTTAGGGCGCGCTTCGTAAACGACCCTGCCCTTGTCATCTTCTATGCGGGTAACCAGATAAGGGTCAACCTTGAATCCACCATTTGCAAAGCTGGCGTAAGCAGTTGCCATCTGTAGCGGAGTGAGCGCATGGGTGCCCAGGGCAAGAGTGAGATCGCGCGGAAACTCCTTAGGATTAAAGCCAAAGCGCGCAAGGCTATCCAGGGCGGTTTGCATACCAATACTGCGCAGCAGGCGAATTGATACCAGATTGCGTGAACGATAAAGCGCTTGTCGCAGACGCATTGGCCCTACAAATTTGCCATCGTCGTTTTCCGGACGCCAGGCGACCCCAGTGCTGGTATTTTCTATGACAATAGGTGCGTCATTGATAATAGATGCAGGAGTAAAGCCATTTTCTAATGCGGCAGTATAAAGAAGGGGTTTGAAGCTGGAGCCTGGTTGGCGGAATCCCTGCGTTGCACGATTGTAGTGGCTTTGGTTGAAGTCAAATCCACCTACCAAAGAGCGTATAGCGCCATCCAGTGGGTCAAGCGATACCAATGCTGCTTGAATGGCGGGAACCTGACTAAATTGCCACTGGGCATCATCATTTTTAGTGATACGTACCACATCACCGGCTTTAAGAAAGTCAGTTGCTTTGGTGTAGGCGGGGCCTCGGCTGTCTTCAGTGATGTATGGCCGCACATTCGATAGCCCCTGACTCCAATCCAGATCAATCTGTTCTCCATTGCCCAGCAGTACTTTGATAGTTTTTTCGGTAACTTGCAAAACGGCAGCGGGATCTATTCCTCCAAGGCTTGGAATAGTCTGCAGTTCGTCTTGCCAATCTGACAGGTCAGGCTGTGTTGAAGGTTTAAGGCGGCGTTCCGGCCCGCGGTAGCCGTGGCGCTGGTCGTATCCTAATAGCCCTTTTAGTACGGCCGCCTGAGCTGTGGCCTGCATTGCGCTGTCAACACTGGTATAAACTTTGTACCCTTCGGTATAGGCTTTGTCGCCGAAGCGATCCAGCACTTCCTGTCTAGCCATCTCCGAAATATAAGGCGCTTGAACATCCAGTGTGGTGCCGTGATAACTGGCGGTATTGGGTTCATTAATGGCTGCTTCGTATGTCTGCTGATCTATGTGGCCCAGCTCATACATACGGCCGATGATCCAATCACGGCGAATCATGGCTCGTTTTAGATTGGCTAAAGGGTTGTAGGCGGAAGGGGCCTTGAGTACACCCACGATCATGGCGTATTGGGCAACGCTCAGCTCTTTAATATCTTTCCCATAGTAGATTTGCGCGGCGGACTGTAGGCCATAAGCGCGATTACCAAAAAACATCTTGTTGTTAAATAACTCAAGGATTTCCTCTTTAGTAAATTTTCTTTCAATTTCAATGGATAAGAGGATTTCGTTAAACTTACGTGAGAAGACCTGTTTGCGAGTGAGAAAGAAATCACGCGCCAACTGTTGAGTGATTGTACTTCCTCCCGATTGGATGGCGCCGGATTTTAGAATTTGTGAAGCGGCGCGCAACATGCCTTTTATAGAAACTCCATGATGATCAAAGAACTCTGCATCTTCGGCGGAGAGGAGTGCTTTTATATAAAGGGGAGGGATCTGATCGTAAGTAAGCGGGGTGCGGCGCTGTTCACCAAATTCGCCAATAAGCTTGCCGTCGCTTGAATAAACGCGTAATGGCGTCTGTAATTTGATTTCACGCAAAGTCTCTACTGAAGGTAATTTGGGGCTTAAGTAGAGATAAAGCCCGGCAAGTGTCACCAAGGTAACGCTAATGCCGGCCAGTAACAGCCAAAAAATAATGCCAAAGAGGGATTTTTTACTGAACATTTTTTCTATGTGAATTAATGGGTTAGCGAAGCTGCTGCAGGTGGCCGGCATTATACGGGCTTTTTGCCTGTTTACATATTCATCGGTTTGTTGCAGGCTTAAGTTAAAGTGCTATAACATAAACAACGTCTAAGTTACGGATATAGATAGAAAAATGGGCATTTTCAGTTTCCTCGATAAGAAAGCAAAACCGGTGATCGGGCTTGATATAAGCTCCACCTCGGTCAAGTTGCTTGAACTCAATCGTGTGGGCGACCGCTATCGGGTTGAGTCCTATACCGTAAAAGCGCTTCCACCAAATGCAGTCGTTGAGAAGAACATAGCTGACCCAGCCGCTGTGGCTGAGGTTATCCGCTCAATGGTCAAGCAATCTAAAACCAAACTCAAACATGCTGCTGTTGCTGTAGCTGGTTCAGCAGTGATCACGAAAATGATCGACATGCCGATTGACCTCAGCGATGACGCCATGGAGAGCCAGATTGCCGCCGAGGCAGATCAATATATTCCTTTCCCTCTTGAAGAGGTGATGCTCGATTTTGAAGTTCAGGGCATATCCCCACGCAATCCTGACCAAGTCGAAGTCTTGCTTGCAGCTTGTCGTCGCGAGAATGTTGACGTGCGCCAGCAAGTATTAAGTGATGCAGATCTGATCGCTGAAAAGATTGATATCGAAGCCTATTGCATGGAGAGAGCCTTTGAGTTGATCGCTGAGCAGTTGGAGGATCAGGAGGGGCAGGTAGTTGCGATTATCGATATAGGCGCAACCATGACCACACTCAGCGTGTTGGTGGATGGTAAAACGGTGTATACCCGTGAACAGCTATTTGGTGGCCGTCAGCTTACTGAGGAAATTCAGCGTCGATACGGTTTGTCCCGTGAAGAAGCTGGGCTTGCTAAAAAGCAAGGTGGATTACCAGACGATTATGAGATGGAAGTGCTGGCGCCATTTAAGGATGCTGTTGTGCAGCAAGTCACTCGATCTCTTCAGTTTTTCTTTTCCGCCAGTCAATACAATGATGTTGACTACATTATTCTCGCCGGTGGTGTTGCCTCGTTAGAGGGATTGGTTGGTCTGATCGAAGAAAAATTGGGTACACAAACAGTTGTTGCCAATCCCTTCGCCAAAATGTCTGTTTCCTCAAGAGTTAATGCCGTGTCTTTGGCTAATGATGCGCCTGCATTGATGATTGTTACTGGGCTGGCAATGAGGAGTTTCGACTAATGGCCAAGATTAACTTATTACCTTGGCGCCAAGCCTATCGCGAAGAGAAAAAGCGCGAATTTATTGGAATTATTATTGCCATTGTCATGATGGCATTGCTGGGGGCATATGCTTGGGTTGCGAGTGTGCAATCGGCAATAGAGAATCAAAATGCTCGCAATCAGTTGCTTAAACAAGAGATTGCCAAACTTGATGCTCAGGTAAAAGAAATTAGCGAGATTAAAAAGGTTCGTGATGATTTATTGGCTCGCATCAAGGTTATTACTGATTTGGAAGGAACACGTCCGGTTATTGTTCGCTACTTTGATGAAATGGTAAGAGCCATTCCTGATGGTGTGTGGCTGACTAGCATTGATCGCAAAGGGGATCTGGTCACTATCGAAGGGGTTGCTGAGTCATATAATCGAATTGCAAGCTTTCTCAGAAATCTTGAGGCTTCTGAATGGTATGCATCACACAATCTCATTTCTGTGGATGCGGCCCCAGATGAAGGTGAAGATGCAAGTGTATTCAAGATGACTGTTCAGACCTCAGCTCCAGTAGATCCTCTTAGCGAAGCAGCGCAATCTGCTGGAGGAAAAAAATAATGTCGTTTCAGGAAACCCTCGATCAATTAAAAGATTTTGATGTCAACAATATTGACTTCGACAAGGCAGGTGTATGGCCTTGGCCCGCCAAGCTTTTTGTCTGCCTTATCTTGATCTGTCTGATATTTGCGGGCACTTACTATTTTAAGATTAGTGATTTGAATATCCAACTTGAAACTGTTGTTGCTCAAGAGGCCACGCTCAAAGCTACCTATGAAAAGCGTAGTTTTGAAGCTGCTAATCTGGATGCCTACAAAGCGCAGATGGAAGAAATGAAAGTGACATTCGATTCGCTTCTTTCTCGCTTACCAGCAAAAACAGAGGTTCCAGGTCTGCTTGAGGATGTGGGGACGCGCGCAGGTGAAAGCGGTTTAACCAATATCAATATTAATTTTAGACCTGATGTAGTGGCCGAATACTACATTGAGGTGCCTATCGATATTTCGGTAGATGGTGGTTATCACGATATGGGTGGGTTTGTCAGTGGTGTTGCTGGTATGCCAAGGATTGTAACTCTGCACGACTTTTCTATCAGCTCTTCAAAAACAAATAAAACGCTGAGCATGAAAATTGTTGCGAAAACGTATCGTTACAAAGCTCAGGAGGGAGACAAATGATGAATGCCTTTCGTTATGTCCCCTTGGTGTGTGCCTTATTTTTGGTTGGGTGTGAGCAGTCTAGCCATCAGGATATTGTTAATTTCATGGAGGAGGCTAAGCGGCGCCCTAAAGGGCAAATAGAGCCTTTGCCGACTTTCAGCCCTTACCAGCCATTTGCGTACAGTGCGATGACGTTGCGCAGCCCTTTTGAAAAACCTATTCCAGTTGATGAGACTGCTGCAAAAGGAGGGCGTACAGTTGTTCCTGATTTAACACGGGAAAAAGAGTTTCTCGAGCGATTTAACGTAACCGCGTTGAAAATGGTAGGAACCATAGAGAAGTCGGGGAAATTGTGGGCTTTAATTGATAATGGTGAGCGTGATGTAGTGCCGGTCACTGTTGGCAATTATCTCGGAATGAATCACGGCAAGATTATTACAACTAGTCCATCACAGATCGAAATCATGGAGATCGTGGGTGATGGTTCAAATGGTTGGGTTGAACGTCCCAGAATTATTAAATTAGAAGAGAAGGAATAAGCAGATATGCGTGCTCTATTCACTCCGGGGTTGAATATGCGTAAATTTTTAACTGTATTGGTTGGCTTCTTGGTGGCACCAATATCTTTGGCAAATACATTAACTGACATTGGTTTTTTTCAGTTGCCGGGAGAGCGTTTTGAGGTGCGGATGTCATTTGACTCTCCGCCTCAGATACCCCAAGGTTATACCATTGAAAAACCAGCGCGTATTGTGCTGGATTTCCCTGATGCCGTGAGTGCACTTAAGGAACGTCGTTATCCATTAGCTGTGGATAATGGGCAAAGTGCTATGGTCCTCACGAGTGAAGGCCGCACGCGTTTAATATTGAACCTCAATGATTTGGCGCCCTACACAACTCGCACTGATGGCAATAATTTTATTGTCGAGGTCGGTGCTGCCAAAGGCATGGAGGGTAAGCAAGCTGTTCGTCCATCCGTGGATATAACTCAAAAAAGCGGATTAAAAGATACCGACATTACACCCAGTCAAACACGAATCACTAACGTAGATTTTCGCCGTGGCACAGCAGGCGAAGGGCGAGTAGTGATTACTCTCTCAGATCCAAAAGTTTCTGCTGATATGGTGGGTACTGGCGCCGGTGTGCGGTTAACATTCAAAGATGCATGGCTGCCTCCAGAGCTTCGCCGTCGACTTGATGTTGTTGATTTTGCAACTCCTGTGTCTTTAGTTAGCGCTGGACAAGAGGGTGAAAGTGCTGTGCTGAATATTGCTGCAGGTGGAGACTTTGACTATTTGGCTTATCAAACTGATAAGGAATATGTTGTTAGTATTAAGCCTCTTACTGAGCAGGAAAAGCAGGAAAAGAAAAAAGATTTTGAGTACACCGGCGAAAAGTTATCGCTTGATTTTCAGGACATTGAAGTTCGTGCTGTATTGCAAATCATCGCTGATTTTACTGACTTGAACCTAGTTGCCAGTGATACCGTTCAAGGCCGAATTACGCTACGTTTGCAAAATGTACCTTGGGATCAGGCTCTGGAAATGGTTCTAAAGAATAAAGGGCTGGATAAGCGTCAAGTTGGTAACGTTCTGATGGTTGCTCCTGCTGCTGAAATTGCAGAGCGTGAGCGTCAGGAAATCACGACCAAAAAGCAACTTGAGGAGCTTGCTCCACTGAGAACTGAGTACATTCGTGTTCGTTATGCAAATGCAAAAGAAATGTTTGAATTATTCCGCGGTGATTCGGGAGGTGGTTCTGGTGGCGGTGCAGGCGGTGGGTCTGGTGGTAGCCGTGCAACTGGCAGTGTTCTCTCTGAGCGCGGTCAGGGGGTTGTCGATGAACGCACCAACTCTATTATCATCACTGATACGGCAGAGCGAATCGAGGCATTTAAGCGTTTGGTGGATCAAATTGATATCCCAATACGCCAGGTAATGATTGAGGCCAGAATCGTAATTGCCAACACCGATTTCCAACGTGAGCTTGGTGTTCGCTGGGGGGGGATAGGCTATAACGAAAAACCAGGCAGCCGGATCATTGATTTTGCCGGATCAAGAGAGGGGCTAGATGATACTGATGGTACAAGTCCGCGAGATTGGTTTGTGCAAGGCCCTGATGACAATAGATCATTTGATATAAATGAAGCTGACGCAGTTGATCTTGCTGTTGCCAACCCTTATGCCAGCGCAGCAATAGGTGTGCTAACAGACAATACCTACTTGGATTTGGAGTTAAGCGCACTGGAGAATTCTGGTTATGCGGAAATCGTTTCCCAACCTAAGGTGATTACTAGCGACAAGCAGTTGGCAGTAATCAAGTCCGGTAAAGAGATTGGTTATCAGGAAACGGCTCCGAGTGGCGGTACAACTACAGGTTTCCGTGAAGCAGTGCTGAAGCTGGAAGTGACTCCTCAGATTACGCCCGACAATCGCATTATCATGGATTTGATTGTTTGGAAGGATTCGATTGGTCAAAACACTCCTTCTGGTGTGCCGACTGTCGATATCACACGTTTAGAAACAAAAGTGCTTGTAAACAATGGTCAAACAGTGGTTCTTGGTGGAGTCTTCTCTTTGGAGGGGACGAAGGGGGAAAACAAGGTTCCTGTATTAGGGGATATTCCTTACTTGGGACGCTTGTTTAAGAAAACAGTTGATAATCAATTCAAGACTGAGCTGCTGATTTTTGTTACGCCAAAACTGATGTCGGATACCTTGTCAAACTAATGCGAAAAACGAATGTATTTTTGGTCGGCCCCATGGGGGCCGGCAAATCAACCATCGGCCGCCTTTTGGCGGCCGAACTTAATTTAAGTTTCCGTGATAGTGATCGCGTCATAGAGGAGCGCACCGGGGCAGATATTCCCTGGATATTTGATATGGAAGGTGAAGAGGGTTTTCGCGAAAGGGAAACAGCCGTTCTTCAGGAGTTGGCAGGTGAGGCTGATGCAGTAATTGCAACTGGTGGCGGTATTGTTTTGCGAGAGCAAAATCGTAATCTTATGCAACAATCCGGTTATGTTTGTTACTTGACTGCTTCTATCGATCAATTGGTTGAACGCACTGCGCGAGATAAAAAGCGCCCGCTCCTGCAGGTAGAGAATCCACGCCAAAAGATTATTGATCTCGTGACCCAGCGTGATCCGATCTATCGTGCTGCTGCTGATTTTATTGTAAGCACAGATCGCCGTTCCCCCAAAGCGGTTGCGCAGGAAATCGCATCCCTTGTTCAAGGGGGCTAAGCCCCCCCCTTTCATTGTTGTTTCTTCTTTGCCGCGCTTCGGCACTTTCTCTTTGATTATGATGCTTTGTGGTAAAGTGCGTACCTTTCCATAATTATTCCATCAAGGCGATTTATATGCAGGTTTTGAGTGTTAATTTGGGTGATCGCAGTTATCCCATTTACATCGGTGAAGGATTGTTATCGCAGCCTGAGCTCTTGACTAGGCATATTCGCGGGCGGCAGCTGTGCATAATAAGTAATGATCGCATTGCGCCTTTGTATATGGATAAACTTTGCAGTTCCTTAACTGGTTTGCAGATCAGCAAAGTTATTCTGCCTGATGGTGAAAGTCATAAAACCCTTGAGATTTGGGCTAGTATTTTTGACACCTTGCTAGCCGAAAAACACAATCGCACAACAACACTTATAGCGCTTGGTGGGGGTGTTGTTGGCGATATGACGGGCTTTGCGGCGGCTTGTTACCAGCGAGGGGTTGATTTCATCCAAATTCCAACCACTCTGTTGTCAATGGTTGATTCATCGGTTGGTGGAAAGACCGGTGTTAATCATCCTCTTGGCAAAAACATGATTGGAGCCTTTTATCAGCCTCAATGTGTACTTGCCGATATTTCATTACTTTCCAGTTTGCCTTCTCGCGAATTATCAGCAGGCATCGCCGAAATTATCAAATACGGTTTGATATCTGATTACGATTTTTTTGTATGGCTTGAAAATAATATAGATGCATTGCTTGGTGGTGACGCATTTGCCCTGACCTATGCCGTTCAGCGTTCTTGCGAGAATAAAGCGGCTGTTGTTGCACAGGACGAACGCGAGGGTGGGTTGCGCGCTATTTTGAATTTTGGACATACCTTTGGTCACGCTATAGAAACTGCTCAAGGTTATGGGAATTGGCTGCATGGCGAAGCTGTCGGGGCAGGTATGGCAATGGCTGCTGATTTATCATGGCGGCGTGGTGCGATTAGTGACTCTGAACTTGCCCGTATTGTCGATTTGTTGCACAAAGCCAAGTTGCCAACCAAAGCGCCGGCCGATATGTCGCCAGCACAGTTTATGGAGTTAATGGGGGTTGATAAAAAAGTGCTTGATGGTCGTTTGCGCTTGGTATTACTTGAGTCAATGGGTAAGGCGATTACAACCAGCGATATAGATTTGGTGATGTTGCAACAGACTTTTGATGCCAGCAAAGCAGTTATCTGATTGATGTATTGAGAGGTTTTTCATGACGGGACACCCGCCATTGCGAGCACAGCCTGATAGTCGATTGGTTGATCAGCCTGCGGGCCAGCAAGGTTATTTGTTTGATGTACCTGGCGCTGAGGCTGATGAACAATTGTTGGCCGATTATCGCCAGCGTTACGGTTTGTCCGAAGATCCTTTTGCCCAGGATTACTCCTTTCCGCTATTCACCGGTGCAGGTCGACGTCAATTGCTCGATCAGTTATTGCACCTGTGCCAATTCAGTAACAGTCTACTGGTTGTTCTGGGCGACGTTGGTGTAGGTAAAACTCGCACTGCCCATGCATTCATGGATTCCTTGTCTGATCACGACCAAATCTGTTTCTTAAGCCTGCAGTCGAACCAGAGTCTGGAGCAAGTGCTTACCGCTATTACCCAGACCTTTGGGATCAATACAGGGCCATTGCCGTCGGCCGAAAATTTATTGAGTGCGATTGAAGCGTTTATTGCGGAAGAAGCACAGGTTGAGGATGAAGGGCTGGCAGTTGTTGTTGTCGATAATGCCCAGTTGTTGGATGATCAGACACTCGCTGTGCTGTCTGCACTACTTAATAATTTCCCCCAACAAAATCGGTTGCATCTTGCCTTTTTTGCTGAGCCTAGTTTTTTACGCCGTCTGGAGCGCATCAGCCCTGAAAGTTTGTTGATCAACGATTTTCATTTGCAGCCATTCACCTTGGCAGAAACTGTAGATTATTTAAACTTCCGGATGGAAATGGCTGATTACCTCGGTCCGGAAATTTTTACGGAATCTATGGTTGATCCCTGGTGGCGCCAAGCGCAGGGGCACTTGGGAATCCTTCATGAATCTGCACAAGAGCGGTTACTGGAATCAGTCACTCCCAAACTTACATTCGATAAACGCAGTCTGCCAGTTGCACACATAGTAGCGATTGCACTGCTGATTGCTGTAGTTGGTACGGCCTTCTTGTACATGGGTGAGGATGATAACCCGGCTCCGCCAGTGGCAGTGATGCCGCCACAGGTGCCTGCGACCGGTCAAGCGGCAACTAGCAGTTCGCTTGAGCTTACCTCCACCCAAACGCCGGTTCAGCCATTGCTTCAAACACTGCCTCAGCCGCAGCAGCCAAACCAGATTGCTGCTACCCAGCAGCCAGTAGAGTCGTCGCAAGCACCACAGGTAACCGGCGAGAGTGATACTGGTTTCGCGCGTGAGGAGGTAGTTCCACTTGCACAGTTGCCGACGGTACCGGCCAAGAAGGTCGAGCCGGTTGCTCAGGTGCCGGCCTCAAGTGCTGCACAATCGACAGCTGCATCTGCCTCCGTTGTTGCTGAACCCGCCCCAAAACCTGAACCTAAGCCCGTTTTAGTCGAACAGCCCGCTCCAAAAGTGATACCGGACAAAAAACCATTGGCTACAACAGCCAGTTCACAGGAGCGCAATATTCTTGCCTGGAGCCCTAGTGAATACACAGTGCAGTTACTGGGGGTGAGTAATCGCAAGGCCGCGCTGGACTATATGGCTGCCCAACCTAACAAGGGCGAACTACTGATGTTTAAAAGTAAGCGTCAGGGAAATGATTGGTTTGTAGTAATTACCGGTCGTTTTTCCAGTTCCGCTGAGGCGCGTCAAGCTATTGCCCGTTTGCCTGCATCACAGCGTGATGCAGGTCCATGGCCGCGCGATGTAAAAGCTATCCAGTCGGAAATTAAGTCTGCGCTGTGATATCCGGGAGTAAGTTTCATAAAAAACGCGACTCTAGGTCGCGTTTTTTATGGGAGGCTGAATTTGAAGTTAGTCTTCGCTCTCGATCAGCTCGCGATATTCCGCTGCGTCCATCGCCTCGTCGAGTTCGGCTAAATCGTCAGGTTTTACACGGAAGAACCAGCCATCGTCGTAGGGTGAGCTGTTTACGGTTTCGGGGGCATCTTGCAGGGTTTCGTTTACCGCAACCACTTCGCCAGATACCAGTGAATAGATGTCAGAGGCGGCTTTTACCGATTCCACTACCCCGGCTTCTTCGCCCACTGCTACGCGTGAGCCAACCTCTGGTGTTTCTACGTAGACGACATCGCCCAAGGCATCCTGAGCATGATCGGTAATACCGATGGTGACTGTGCCGTCTTCTTCCACGCGAGCCCATTCATGACTGCTGAGGTATTTCAATTCTTTGCGTATGTCGCTCATGATTATTTCCTGTGAAAACTTTTTAACGTTGTGAAATGTTAGTTTTGCTTGCGCCGGCTTTCAAACGGGTGCAATCAATAAATCAATTAAACCAGGGCCTTGCCATGGCGCACAAAATTCGGGGCAACCACCTCAACAGTAACCAGCTTGCCGCGCATTTCTACTTGGCACTGGCTGCCTATCGCACGCGGTACTCGCGCCAGAGCAATAGAATAGCCCAGGCTAGGGGAAAATGTGCCGCTGGTAATTACGCCTTTTTCGTCGCAGCCATCCAGGGTAATTAGTTGTTCAGCGCGCAGTACACCGCGCTCGCGCAGGACTAACCCCACCAGTTTCTGGCTATCGCCAGCGGCTTTCTGCGCTTCCAGAGCTTGGCGGCCGATGAAGTTGCGGTTTTCTGGCGACCAGGCGATAGTCCAGCCCATGTTGGCGGCAAGAGGTGATACCTGCTCGTCCATTTCGTGACCATAGAGATTCATACCCGCTTCAAGGCGCAGGGTATCGCGTGCACCCAAGCCACAGGGAGCAACATTGGCGTCTGCCAATGCTTGCCAAAAAGCGGGCGCTTCAGCGTTAGGCAACATGATTTCCAAGCCATCTTCACCGGTGTAGCCAGTGCGACCAATAAACCAGCCGCCCGCAGGCAGGCCCTGAAAAACTTTGAGGCTGGCGATAACAGCGGCAAGCTCGGGGCTGACAAGGGAGCTGGCGATACGGATCGCCTCGGGGCCTTGTACTGCAATCATGGCCAGTTCCGGGCGCTCGATGATACTGACGCTGAAGTCAGCGGCTATCTTATTCATCCAGGCCAGATCTTTCTCGCGAGTGCTGCAATTGACAACTACACGATACCAATCTCCCAGGTTGTAAACGATAAGGTCATCAATTACACCGCCTTCAGGGTTGAGCATACCGCTATAGAGTGCCTTGCCCAGTTGCCCGTCGAGTTTGGCCACATCGTTTGCCAGCAGGTATTGCAAATAGGCTTTGGCATCGCTACCGGTGACATCCACTACGGTCATATGTGATACATCAAACATGCCGGCGGACTGGCGCACTTTGTGGTGCTCTTCGATTTGCGAGCCATAGTGCAACGGCATATCCCAGCCGCCAAAGTCCACCAGTTTTCCGCCCATGGCTTGATGGGTGGCATAGAGAGCGGTTTTATTGCCCATGGGATTTACCTGCAAAAAGGAGGGAGGTTACAGAAGGGGCGCCATTCTAGGGCGGTGTGCCTGTACTGTCCAATTACTTGGCGCCGGAGGAACTCTCCCCCGCCGCCGTTAACACTGGTTACTAGCGTCCGTAATAGGCGGTAAAACTGGTTTGTGCGATGCGATTGGCGTTAATCATGTAGCCGATCAGCGCTGCCGTTGCACCTTCAGGAATGTCCAGCTTTTCAGTGCTGAGCGCGTGCAGGGTGAAAATATAACGATGGGGTTTATCGCCAACGGGAGGGCAAGCGCCGCCAAAACCGGTACTGCCAAAGTCAGTGCGCCCTTGGGCGCTACCGGCCGGCAGTTGTTTGCCATCCACAGTGCCCGCGCCGGCAGCAATCTTATTGGCATCGGCTGGAATGTTGTAAACCACCCAATGCCACCAGCCGGAACCTGTAGGAGCGTCAGGATCATAAACCGTCAGGGCGTAGCTTTTGGTGCCTTGTGGCGCATTGCTCCAGGCAAGTTCAGGAGAAATGTTCTTTCCAGTGCAGCCAAAACCATTAAAAACCTGATCCACACTGAGTGTGGCGCCGGGTTTAATGCTTGGGCTGGAGAGCTGGAAATCGCCCGCCAGAACACTGCTGGCGAATAGGCTGGCGGCGAGGCCTATGCTGGTCAATAAACGTGTTTTGATCATGTCTTAATCTCCTGTCAAATGATCATGGTTGATCTGGCGTGTCGGTGCCTGGGCTGCTGGTATCGGCAGAATCAACGCTGCCGGCTGGGGTATTGCTCTCATTTTTTTCGCTACTTTCTTTGCGATCAGCGTCCACTGTGGCTTGAAGCTCATCGATATTGCTCATCAATTCCGCAAGGCTGACATCGCGGCTTATACGCAAAGCTGGCGGGTAGAGTTGACTCAAATACAGTGCATCGCCCAAGTGATTGCTGGCTTGGTATTGTTTGGTCATGGAAATACCCGTGCCCGCCAGTGCCAAGGCCAGCAAGTAGAATTTCAGGCGACCAGGCTTTTTATTACCGGCTGTGCGCAGGTGGAAATAGAGCGCTATGGCGCAGATAAAAATAAGTGGGTGAACGGTGAAATGTGCCAGTACCTCCCAACTGAAGGCGTAGGCGAGCATGCTGCTCAGGTAGTCCCACACTTCCAGGCCGGTCAGGCACAGGCTTACGATAAACAGATGGCGCCCAAAACGCGCATGGCCGCTAAACAGTTTGCTGAAAATTGCCCAAATGCCACTCCAGCCCAAAGCGAAGCCGAATACGCTCACTAACTCCAGCAGATATTTGCCCAAACTGCCTTGGTTCAGGTCGCTCAGCCAGGTGGTAAGCAGCCCGGTTGTGAGCAATAACAGCAGGCCGACGGTGGCTGGTAGCAACCCTTCCCAGCGGTGATTGGTAAAGTCTGTTTGCTCGGCGGCGACTTGATAATCGGGAGTGCGTATACGCAAGCGAGTGTGGCCGAGGCGATAAACAGCATCGCCATCCACCACAAAAAAGCGCTCACGGCTATTGGCGCGGGTGATGCCATTGAAGCTGTCCAGGTCGCTGATAATCAGCTCATCCAACTGGTTCAGTTCAATTTGTGCATGGTGCGCCGCGGTGTGCGGGTCATCCAGAATAATGTCGTTGTCGTAGGCGCGACCAATGCGGATTGGCAATTGGTTGTGCTTGTGGCGATGGAGGACTTCGCCATCGGGAGTCAAGAGCTCAATAAACACCGGGCGGCTCATGGTTGCACCTCCGGGTTGGCTTTATCACTCGTTTCTGTTGCAGTTCCTGCGGCAGTGCGACGGCGATCAATCCCTTGAATAAACTGCTCGATCAGCCGCGTACCGTTGGTGTAAGACACTCCCTGAATATTAATCATGCTTTGCAGGCTCATTTGGCTGTCGTCAGTACTGGCGGTGATCAGCGTGAAATCGTAAAGATCCTTGAACTGGTGGTAAGCCTCAGCACAGACCAGTGCTCGCAGGGAAATGGCATTGAGAGTGACAAAATCTTCAGTACAAGCTGCCGGCGTGATGGTTTCGCTTTTGGCTGTGCTGTACACCTGACCTTCGAACATATTGCTGGTCAGCTGGGCAAACTGAAGGCTATTGAGCTTGCGGTTGCGCGCATACTGGTGGCGCACGGTGACATGGCCGGTTTGCAGTTCACCGGAGACAAAAATCGCAGATTCCATGGAGCAATTGATGCTGGCGACGGTATAGGCTTTTTTGGCTGAGCTATCGGAGTTGCCCCAGCAGCGCACCTGATCTGATTCGCGCACCGGAACCGCATAGGGGCCGAGTTGTTTGATACTGAAAGGCTTATCCAATAGGGTATCCACCATCACTTTTTGATGTTGCAGCAGTTGCTCACCAATGATGGGTTTGAAGTCCCCGGGCGCGGCCATATCGCTACTGACGCTGGCGAGCAGGGTTTGCACATAGCGCGCTGGCACCAAAAAGCTTACCAGCTCGCCATCGCGGCGGTGAGCGACATTCACCCCCGCCACTTGCCCCTCTGCGGTCACGTTAGGCCCGCCGCTCATGCCCGGGTTAACCGGGCCGGTGAACATCAGGTGATCGGAAAAACCGCGTGCACTGATACCGTTATAGGTGCCCTCGGAAATGGTAAAACCCAAATCCAGAGGATTGCCCAGCGAATAAAGCTTCTCGCCCTGACTCAGGGTTTTAAGCGCTGGTTGTTCGGTGCCATCCCGGGTGTGCGGCACCTGGAAAAACCCCGTGCCTTGGCGGGCGATACGCACTACCGCCAAATCATGCAGCACATCCACCGCCAGCAACTCGATGGCGCCACTTTTACCCTGAGTATCCTTGTATTCGCCAAAATAGGTGTCAGGCTCCAGTGCGATTTGTGAGATGACGTGGTAATTGGTCACCACCAGATTGGAGGTGCCAATCAAAAAGCCCGAACCCACAGAGGACTGGCTGTTGCCGTTTTTCAGCAGCACCCGCAGCTGCAATAAATCCTGCTGCGCAGCGGCGTAGAGTTGCTGAGCAGTGGATGAGGGCTGTGTAAGGGCTGTGTTTGGAGCAGCTTCGGCCGGGCCGGGCGTCTTGAGTTGGGCTATTACAGGCGCACTCAGGATACTTGCAACGGAAATAGCGCAGGCCAGCAGGCGGTGCGAAATAGTCATGAAATTCCTTAAATTGTGGATAACCTGAAATCGGAGTAGCTATGGCGCCGGATACTGGCGGCAACTAGATACTAGCGACAATTTATCACCCGGGGTAGGAATAAAACGCCGGATTTACCTTGGCTTTACGTACTCGTTCTGAGCGGGGTTCATTCCGTCCTAAGCTCTATGATGCTGAATTCAGTTCAGTGATCGGGGGTGCGTGCCAATGCCCAGATATCTACCCTTGCGGCACCTGCATTAATCAACAATTCACTCAGGCAGCGCGCCGTGGCAGTAGTGGTCACAACATCATCCACCAGCGCAATATGAGCATTTTGGATCTGCGTGAGGTGTTTGGGGGCGATGCTAAATGCCTGACGCAGGTTGCCCATGCGCTCCTGTCGTCCAAGCCCTTTTTGGGCGTGACCGTGATGACGGCGCTCCAGTGCTTGCACCAGCGGTATATCCAGGCTTTTGGCAAGCGGCCGTGCGAGTAGTTCACTCTGATTGAACCCCCGCTGCCAACGCTTGCGCCAGTGCATGGGGACGGGCACTAACAAGTCAGGCTTGGGCAATGGTTCGCAGTGGCGAATCAACAGCTGCGCCAGCTGCTTACCGCTTGCCAGCTGGCGCCGGTATTTGAACTGATGGATTAAAAAATCCAGTGGATGGCTGTAGCTGTAGGGAATGGCGCACTGGGTAAACCTGGGTGGCATGCGCAGGCAGTGGCCGCACAAGGTGGCATGGGCGCCCAGAGGGAGGCTGCATTGAGCACAGCGCCACGGGTGTAAATCCAGTCGTGGAAGTGATTGCTCACACTCGCTGCAAAGCCTGCAATTACTGGCTTGGCCGCAAAGTAGGCAGGGCTGTGGGAGGAGTTTCCCAAGACTATTCAAGGCCAGATGCCACATACAGACTCCTTATGTTTGTGGAGGCGAGTGGGATATTGTCGGTAGCCCTCCCGGCTTTGTCAAAAACCAGTAGTAAACCAAAATTTTTTTTCAGGTTGACAGCTTTCGCCTCTTCGTTAAGATGCCATCATCTATCTTCTTTTTGTTATGGACATTTTATGAACGCCAGTTTTGCTCCCAGCATTCGCCACGATTGGACTCGCGCTGAAATCCTTGCCCTGTTTGAGCTGCCTTTTAGCGACCTGATGTTTCAGGCGCAAAGTGTGCATCGCGCCTATTTCAACCCGAACGAGGTGCAGGTGAGCACGCTCTGTTCAATCAAAACCGGCGCCTGCCCAGAGGACTGCGCCTACTGCCCGCAATCGGCTCGCTACGACACCGGTCTTGAGCGCGAAAAACTTATGGCCGTAGAAAAAGTGATCGAGGAGGCAAAGGCCGCCAAAGCCTCAGGTGCAACCCGTTTTTGCATGGGCGCGGCCTGGCGCTCACCCAAAAACAAAGACATGCCTTATGTCACTACCATGGTGAAAGGCGTGAAAGAACTGGGGCTGGAAACCTGTATGACCCTCGGCATGCTGGATGAAGCCCAGGCCCAGGAGTTGGCCGATGCCGGTTTGGACTACTACAACCACAATCTGGATACCTCACCGGAATACTACGGCGAAATCATCACCACCCGCACCTATCAAGACCGTCTGGAAACTCTCGCCAATGTGCGTAAAGCCGGCATGAAGGTCTGTTGCGGCGGCATTGTGGGTATGGGTGAGGAAGAAAGTGATCGCGCTGGCCTATTGCAGCAACTGGCAAATATGGCCGATCACCCCGAATCAGTGCCCATTAACATGCTGGTAAAAGTGGGCGGCACACCGCTAGAAAATGAAGCCGATCTCGACCCTTTTGAATTTATTCGCACCATTGCCGTGGCGCGCATTCTGATGCCCAAATCCCATGTGCGTTTGTCCGCCGGCCGCGAGCAAATGAACGAACAGACCCAAGCCATGGCCTTTTTGGCGGGCGCCAATTCGATTTTCTACGGCGAAAAATTGCTGACCACGCCCAACCCTGAAGCTAACAAAGATATGCAACTGTTTAAAAAGCTCGGTATTAAACCCGAGGCCTATGAAGTGCATGAAGATGAAAGCGAACAGGAAGCGGCGATTGTGAACAAGCTGCAGGAAGCCGCACTGGATTCGATGTTCTATAACGCGGCGAAATAATTTCTTTCAATCCTTGATGGATCAATATGGCGGGTTGCTTCGCTAACCCGCCCTACGTGTGCCTCATTCATGTCCTCTCATCTTGATCAAACGCTTGCTCCCCTGCTTGCTGAACGCCGCGCTGCACATTTGTATCGCACCCGCAAAACCCTGCAATCGCCACAGCAACCTGAAGTGATGGTTGATGGCAAAAAATATCTCGCCTTTTGCAGCAACGATTATTTGGGGTTGGCCAATCACCCTGATGTGATTGCGGCACTGCAAACAGCCGCCAGTTACTACGGCGTGGGCAGTGGCGCCTCCCATTTAGTCGCCGGGCATTCCAGTGAACATCACGCGCTGGAAGAAGAATTGGCCGCATTTACCGGGCGCGAGCGAGCGCTGTTATTTTCCACCGGCTACATGGCCAATATGGGCGCCATTACCGCATTGGTGGGGCAGGGTGATGCGATTTTTGAAGACCGATTAAATCACGCCAGTTTGCTCGATGCCGGTTTATTAAGTGGCGCCCGTTTCCAGCGGTTTTTGCACAATGATTTGAGTAATTTGCAAAACCGTTTGGATAAAACCGCAGCCGCACGCAAATTAATTGTGGTGGATGGTGTGTTCAGCATGGATGGCGACACGGCGCCGCTGCCAGAACTCGCCGCCGTTGCGCAAAAAAATGCCGCTTGGTTGATGGTGGATGACGCCCACGGTTTTGGCTGCTTGGGTAAAACCGGTGCTGGCACCTGCGAACATTTTGGGTTAACCCAAAATGAAGTGCCGATTTTAATGGGCACACTGGGCAAAGCCGCTGGCAGTTTTGGTGCATTTATCGCGGGCAGCGAAACGCTGGTGGAAAGTTTAATTCAATTTGCGCGCCCCTATATTTACACCACCGCCATGCCACCTGCGGTTGCAGCAGCAACACGCGCGAGTTTGCGTTTAATTCAAACAGAGCATTGGCGCCGCGAGCAGCTGAATAAATTGATCGCACATTTTCGCGCGGGTGCCCAGGCATTAAATTTACAGCTCATGGAGTCCGCATCACCAATTCAACCCGTTGTGATTGGCGATGAAGCCAGCGCTCTATTGATTTCACAAAAACTCGCCGAACGCGGCATCTTAATTATTGCGATTCGCCCACCTACTGTCGCAGCTGGCAGCTCGCGTTTGCGTATTACCTTTTCGGCGCAACACAGTATCGTGCAGGTGGATCAACTCTTGGCTGCACTCGCCGACATACTGCAGGAAATGCCGCGCGAGGTTGCGCATGATTAATCTGGTGCTGATTCACGGCTGGGGTTGCGATAGCCGCATCTGGCAACCTGTCTTGCCTGCGCTGCAACAAATCGCCAGAGTGCAACTGATCGATTTGCCTGGTTTTGGTCAGACTGAGCTATTGGCAGAGTATTCGCTCGATGCGGTGCTCGATAAAATCGCCGCACAAATGCCCCAAGATGCCGTGGTGATGGGTTGGTCGCTCGGCGGCATGTTGGCGGTGCAGTTAGCCGCGCGTCATCCGCAAAAAATCATCGGGGTTATTTCGCTGGCAGCCAACGCCAAATTTGTGGCTGCGCCGGATTACCCCAGCGCTATGGCGCGCAGTGTCAATCGCCAATTCAATCAGGGTTTTGCGCAGGACGCTCAAGCGACTTTAAAACTATTCACCGGTTTATTGGCGCAGGGCGATGAGCAAGAGCGCAATCTTCTAAAACAATTACGCCGCGTGGAAATAGGTGAACCCAATCAGAATTGGTTAGATGCTTTGGTGTTGCTGGCGCAGCTGGATAACCGCGCTGCCTTTGCCAATCTGACCCAGCCCGGTTTGCATTTGTTCGCCGAAAAAGATGCGCTGGTGCCTGTTGCTGCCGCTGCTGCCTTGCGCGAATTAAATCGGCAGCAACAGATTCAGGTGCTGGAAAATACCGCCCATGCGTTGCATTGGAGCAAACCGCAAGCAGTGATTGAGGTGGTGAAATATTTTTTACTCAGTCTCGCATCATCACAGCAATCGTCACAGCTATCGCCACAGTTATCGCCAAAGCAACCGCCCCTGCTGGATAAAAAGAAAATCGCCCAGTCCTTCGGTCGCGCTGCCGCAACTTACGATTCGGTGGCGCAATTGCAGCGCGATGTAGGTACGGCACTCTTGCAATACCTACCCGATGAATTGCCGGCAAATGCGCGCGTGTTGGATTTAGGCTGCGGCACCGGTTTTTTTACCGCGCAGCTTCGCCGTAAATATCCCGCTGCACAAATGATGGGTGTGGATATAGCCCAGGGCATGTTGCAATTTGCGCGCACCACACACGCCGGCGAAATTTATTGGCTCGGTGGCGATGCAGAAAACCTGCCGCTTGCCGACCAAAGTGTCGATGTGATTTTTTCCAGCTTGGCCATTCAGTGGTGCAGCAATCTGCCGCAATTGATGGCGGAATTACAGCGGGTGCTAAAGCCTGAAGGAAAATTATTAATCGCCACCCTCGGCCCATCCACCTTGTATGAATTAAAAGCAGCTTGGCAGCAGGTGGATGGTTATGTGCACGTCAACCGTTTTGCACCGCCTACAGAAATTACCGCCGCGCTGGCGCAGAGTGGTTTGCAGCTGGTGCAGCTAAACCAACATGAATTGACCTTGTATTTTGCGCGGGTAAATGATTTAACGCGCGAATTAAAAGCGCTAGGCGCACACAATATCAACAGCGGCAAACCGGAAGGTTTAACCAGTCGCGCACGCCTCGCCGCGTTTAAACAGGCTTACGAAATGTTTCGCACTGTGCGGGGTTTGCCCGCCAGTTACGATGTTATTTATTTAACCGCGACTAAAGTGGATGCAGAAAAACATCATGGCTAAAAAAGCATTTTTTATCACCGGTACAGATACCAATGTTGGCAAAACATTAATCGCATCGGGGCTGCTGGTGGCGGCAAATAATATGGGTTTGTCGACGGCGGGGTTAAAGCCTGTGGCAGCAGGCTGCGAAAAAACTGACGCGGGGTTGCGCAATAGCGATGCGCTGTTATTGCAATCGGTCATCACCGAGCCTATGGCCTATGAGCAAATTAATCCCATCGCGCTGGAGGCCGCCATAGCCCCGCATATCGCCGCGCAACAGGAAAAACGTGTGCTCTCGGCGGATCGTCTTGCCGGGTTTTGTCGCGGCAGTTTGAATCAGGCCAATGTCACGCTCATCGAGGGCGCCGGTGGTTGGCGCGTGCCCTTAAACCCCAGCGAAACCCTAGCGGATCTTGCGCGCATTTTGCGCTTGCCGGTTATTTTGGTGGTGGGGATGCGTTTGGGTTGTATCAATCATGCACTGCTCACGGTTGAGGCGATTCGCAACGATGGTTTAACCCTTGCTGGTTGGGTTGCTAATTGCGTGGATGCAGACATGCCTGCGTTGCAGGAAAATATTCAAAGCCTCGCGGCGCGCATTCCTGCACCCTGTTTAGGTGTGGTGCCCTGGCTGGAGCCGGCTGAGCCGAATGTGGTGTCGGTTGCGCTTAATCAAGCCGCTATCGCCCAGTTGTTTACTGGCGCTTAATCGTCAGTGAGAGTATTCGTGATGAATGTTATCGGGCGCTTATTGGTTTTGCTCTTAGCAAGCGGGTTGGCCGCTTGCACTAGTCTGCCCGACAAAAACAACATCCCCGTCACTGAGGTTGAGCATACTTTCTATTTTATCTACCGCGAGTGGCACACCAGTTTGATGCTGGATGCCACAACCGTCGCGCGTTACAGCCGTCACATGCAAGCCGAAGCTGCGGGGCGACAGTTTGTGCGCATCGGCTGGGGTGACGGCGATTACTTCACCGGTAGGAGTAAGTCCGTCGGCACAGCGGCCAAGGCGCTGGTCGCCTCGCGCTATTCAGCGCTGCAGCTGCTCAGTTACAACAGCTCTCCGTTTGCGCAAATTCCTGCAGATACTTATGTGCCCATCGCAATCAGTGATGAGGCAATGCGCAAGCTGATTCGCTATCTGGACGATTCGTTTGCCCTGGATACACACGGCCAGCTAATCCCTTTGCCCGCCTACCTTGAAGGAACCGGGCATTTCTATAAGTCCCGCCACGATTATGGCCTGTTCGCCAACTGCAACACCTGGAGCGGCCGCGCTCTGCAAGCTGCCGGCTTGCCGGTGCGCAGCGCCTTCAAGCTGACTGCTCAAAGTGTGTTTGAGCAGGCGCAGCAAATCTCTGTGCATCAGCAAGCTATTGGTTTGATTGGAAAAGATTCACTACCCCGGCCGGAATAATTACTGGTTATATCGCTTCGCTTTTTACAGCTAACTCATCTTAAAAACAAAGTATGAAAGCGGCAATTCTGGCTGTTTTTTGTGCGTCCATGGCGTAGACTTGTCATTAATAGTGGGCGAGTTGTGAGTAAGGCTTGCCGGTCATCCATAATTCTCTGAGGGTAAGCGGATGGACGTAGGTTCAGTTGTCAACCAAGGCCTGATTGGTATGCAGAAAAGTCAGGCATCTATGTTGCAGTCGGCGCAGCAAGTGGCGCAGATGGGTACCACCCAGCGCAGCGATGCCGCTGCTCAGTCCGGACAATCGCAAGATCTGGCCTCAGCCATGGTCAATATGAAGGTGCAGGCTCAGGTATTCGATAGCTCTGCCAAAGTGGTCAAAACGGCGGATGAAACTATAGGCACTTTATTGGACGTCAGGGCTTGAGCTGACTTGCGTGAAATATCGAGGAGATCCAAGTGATCAGTAGTATTCCTTCTAACTATGCCAACACCATTGCGCCCTTTGCGCCAGTGGGGCGCGCACCTGTTAGCCAGGAAAGTGAAGATCTTAAATCCTCCAGTTTTCGCCCAGCGGAACAACTGGCTGAAGCGGGGCGCGCCCTGAATCGCCGCTTTCCCGATGAGCGCCCCAACGATGATGTGGAGCGCGATCGTCTTGAGCGTGGCGCGCGTGAGCAGATCCAGGCCTTGGCAGCACGCGACCGCGAAGTGCGTGCGCACGAGCAAGCCCATGCTGCTGTTGCGGGCCAGCATGCACGCGGCACCAGCTACACCTATCAGCGCGGCCCCGACGGTGTGAGTTATGCGATTGGTGGTGAGGTGCAAATCGACACCAGCCCTATTCCCGGTGACCCTGAGGCTACTCTGCGTAAAGCCCAGCAGTTGCGTCGCGCCGCCAACGCACCGGCTGAGCCTTCCTCTCAAGACGCTCGCGTAGCGGCGCAAGCGGCGCAAATGGAGCAGCAAGCCAGAATCGAATTGCGCGAGCAGCAGGCAATTGAAGCGCAGGAGCGCACTGCGGCAGCGGCGCCGGCTGGCGAAACCTCATCAGCATCAAATGAGCCTAATAGTGAGTTTGATGCCGATGCTCGTCGCGAAGCTGCTGCTCAGGAGGCCGAAGAGAAAAAAGCGCGCCTGGCCGAAGAGGAGCAGCGTTTGCAAGAGGATCAACAGCGTTTTGAGGCTGAGCAGCGTCAGTTGGATCAACGTCAGGCGCGCGCGGAGCTGTTTAATGAGTTCGCCAAGCGCAATATTGATATTAACCGCCGCCTGCTGGAGATAGGGGTATTTGATTCCAGCCCTAGCCTAGGGGGCTTGTTGAATCAGCGGGTTTAGGCTGGGTTATTGCCATCTTTTGATCATCTTGCTCAATAAACCAGCCAGCCCAGGAAATGTCGCTTTTTATTTGTTTTTTTTCCTTGACCGATGCAGGTCGCGTCCCTATAATTCGCGGCCTCACTTGAGCAGTTAGCAAATGTGAGTTTCAGTCGCGGGGTGGAGCAGCTTGGTAGCTCGTCGGGCTCATAACCCGAAGGTCGTTGGTTCAAATCCAGCCCCCGCAACCAAAATTCTTTGCTTCTTGTTTGTTTTAAAGCAAGAAACAGGTTGAGATAGGGTGTCCCGTTTCTCGCCAATAACAAGAAGTATTGAATTTGCCTTGTTGAAAGGCAGATTCAAGTCGAGAAGCCCCTTTATGGGGCTTTTTTGTATTTGTCGTTTTTATGTTTTCGGTTTGATTCTCGCAGAATCAAACCCCGCACACTGGCCTGTGCGGTAAGTGAAGTTATCGTTTGAATGGGCCTTGAGCCCATTTTTGTTTTCTGGGTTGTTGGTTTTTGCAGCCTGATTTATTGCGGATTTAAGCATGGCATCCAAGCAAGAATTGTTAGAGCAGTTAATTGTTCCCGTCACTACCGCCTTGGGTTGTGAACTCTGGGGGTTGGAGTATTTAACCCAAGGGCGCTACACCACTGTGCGTATTTTTATCGACGGCCCTAATGGTGTGTCGTTGGAAGATTGTGAGCGTGTCAGTCGCCAAATCAGCAGTGTGTTTGATGTAGAAGATCCTATCGATGGTGAGTACACCCTTGAAGTGTCTTCACCCGGGATGGATCGCCCACTTTATAAAGAAGCGCAGTATTTGCGTTATGTGGGTGAAACTATCAGTGTGCGTCTGCGTATTGCGCGCGAAGGGCGCCGCCGTTTTAAGGGCGTTATTAGCAAAGTAGAAAACGGTGATGTGTTTTTGCTGGTTGATAATAACGAGGTGCAATTGCCCATCGATACGATTGATAAGGCAAATGTTGAGCCCCGCTATGACGAGGTTATGCGCCAACATAATTTGCTCGACGATAAAGAGTAATTGTCATAAAACGCTGCAAGAATTCTTTTGCAGCTTAATCAGATGGAAAACGTCATTTACTGGTGAGTGTGTGCATCTCACTGGCTTGAGGAGTTAACAGAGGCAAACCAATGAACAAAGAAATTTTGCTGGTCGCTGATGCGGTATCAAATGAAAAAGGCGTCGATAAGGAATTAATTTTCCAAGCGATTGAGACTGCACTTGCTACGGCAACCAAGAAGCGCTTTGAAGAAGATTCCTCTATCGAGGTTGTTATTAATCGCGCGAATGGCGATTACGAGACTTATCGCATTTGGGAAGTGGTTGCCGATGACGCCATGGCTGAGTTAGGCACGCAGTTATATCTGGATGAAGCGCGCGATAAAGATGCGAGCTTGAAAGTAGGCGATATTTTTCGCGAAAAAATTGAAAACGCTGAATTTGGCCGTATCGCGGCACAAACGGCAAAACAGGTCATAGTGCAAAAAGTTCGCGAAGCCGAACGCGCGCAAATGGTTGACGAATATCGTGACCGTATGGGTGAGTTGATCAGCGGTACCGTGAAAAAAGTAACACGCGATAGCATTATTGTTGACTTGGGCAATAACGCCGAAGGTATTTTGCCGCGCGATCAATTGATTGGCCGCGAAATTTTCCGTATGGGCGATCGCATCCGCGCGCTGTTATTAGAAGTGCGCACCGAAGCGCGCGGCCCACAACTTTTACTGAGCCGTTCCAACCCGCAAATGTTGGTTGAACTGTTCAAAATTGAAGTGCCGGAAATTGCTGAAGAAGTGATTGAAATTAAAGGCGCGGCACGCGATCCGGGTTTGCGTGCAAAAATCGCTGTGAAAACCAACGATGGCCGCATTGATCCTGTAGGTGCTTGTGTTGGTATGCGCGGTTCGCGCGTGCAAGCCGTATCCAATGAGTTGGGCGGCGAGCGTGTTGATATTGTGCTGTGGGACGATAACCCGGCGCAGTTTGTTATTAATGCCATGTCACCCGCGGAAATCGAGTCCATCGTAGTAGATGAGGATGCAGGTTCCATGGACCTGGCGGTTAACGAAGATAATTTGGCCATGGCGATTGGGCGTGGCGGTCAAAACGTGCGTCTTGCCTGCGAATTGACTGGCTGGAACATTAACGTCATGAGCGTTGCCGAATGGCAATCCAAGCAGGAAGCTGAATCCGGTAGTTACATCAGCATGTTCATGAATGCGCTGGATGTCGATGAGGATATCGCTGGTGTGTTAGTTGAAGAGGGCTTCACCACTTTGGAAGAGGTGGCCTATGTTCCTCTGGAAGAAATGCTCGCCATCGACGGTTTTGATGAAACTATTGCGGAAGAGTTGCGCGCACGTGCCAAAGATGCACTGCTGACTCAGGCGCTGGCATCGGAAGAGCGCCTGGAAGGTGTTGCTCCCGCTGAAGACTTGTTGAATATGGAAGGTATGGATAATTCGCTGGCTGCCGAATTGGCGCGCCGCGGTATTGTGACTATGGAAGATCTGGCTGAGCAATCGATTGATGAATTAGTAGATATTGAAGGTGTTGATGCGACTCGTGCCGCCGCACTGATTATGAAAGCGCGCGAGCCCTGGTTTGCCTAAGTGTGAGCCACCCTGTGAGCAAAACCCTGTAGGCAACGAACAATTCCCGAGGAAAAACAATGGCAGAAGTAACCGTTAACGAACTCGCCAAATCGATAGGTGCACCGGTAGAGCGTTTGCTTAAGCAAATGCAAGAGGCTGGTTTGCATCACAAGAACGCGGACGCAAAAGTTTCTGACGAAGAAAAGCAGCGCTTGCTGAGCTTTTTGAAAACCAGTCATGGTGAGGCCACCAGTGAGCCTACCAAGATCACGCTACAGCGCAAAATCACTACGACCATTAAAACCGGTACGGGTAATGCAAAGAAAACCGTGAATGTTGAAGTGCGCAAAAAGCGTACTTACATCAAGCGCGAGGACGAAGTGGCGGAAACGGTTGCGGTAGAAATGCCTGAGCCAGAGCAGGAATCGGTAGTAGCTGAAGCTGTGCCTGAGCCTGTTGTGGCGCCAGTTGAAGTGCCAGAGCCGGAGCCGGTTATTGCTCCCGAGCCTGAGCCTGTGGTTGAAGCCGAGGCTCCGGTAGAGGCTGCTGTTGAGGCGCCATCACACCGTATTTCCTTTACCGATGGTATTGAGGAAAAGCGTCGCGCTGCGATTGAGCGTCGTCAGGCGGAAGAGGCCGCGCGTCAAGCAGAATTGAAAGCCAAAGAAGAGGCCAAGCGTGCGGCTGAGGAAGCCAAGCGCAATGCGACGCGTGCTGAGAAACCTGCCGAGAGTGCTGCGGCTGCTCCCGCCAAGCAAGCGCGTCCTGATGCTCGCGGCCCCTCCAAGGGTAAGCCTGCGGTAGCGATTATTGCGCCACCGGCTGAAAAAGAAGATACCAAACACGGCCATGGTCACGGCCACAAGAAAAGTCATCACAAAGCGGATGATATTGATGATGAATCAGAGCGCAACAAGCGCGGTGCTGGTAAGGCAGTCAAGAAAGGCGCCGTACCTAAAAAGAACCCGCGTTTGGAGTTGTTGGATTTTGTGGCAGAAGACGGTGAAGACAGCGATGTATTAGCGCGTCGCAGCCACCTGCGCGCCAGCCACAAAAAGAACAACAAACACGCCTTTAAAAAGCCGACCACCAAGATTGTTCACGAAGTGAATATTCCTGAGACCATTGCGGTATCGGAATTGGCACAGCGTCTGACAGTTAAGGTTGGCGAAGTGATCAAACGCTTGATGAAAATGGGCGTGATGGCCTCCATGAACGAATCTATCGACCAAGATACGGCGGTGTTATTGGTTGAGGAAATGGGGCATCAAGCCGTATTGGTGAGCGAGAACGACATCGAACACGCGCTGGAAAAATCTCTCGAAACCGAGGGTGATTTGGTACACCGTGCGCCAGTGGTAACCGTGATGGGTCACGTAGACCATGGTAAAACCTCGCTGCTCGACTACATTCGTGAAGCCAAGGTGGCCGCCGGTGAGGCGGGTGGTATTACCCAGCATATCGGTGCTTATCGTGTATCCACGTCACGCGGTGAAATCACCTTCCTCGACACCCCCGGTCACGCCGCGTTTACTGCGATGCGCGCCCGTGGTGCCAAGGCAACTGACGTGGTGATTCTGGTGGTGGCGGCTGACGACGGTGTGATGCCGCAAACTGAAGAAGCTATCCTCCATGCCCGTGCGGCAGGTGTACCTATAGTTGTTGCTATCAACAAGTGCGACAAGCCGTCGGCAGATCCGGATCGCGTCACCAACGAACTGGTAGTGAAGGGCGTTATCCCTGAAAACTACGGTGGTGATACCCAGTTCATCCAGGTATCGGCACACACAGGTCAAGGTATTGATGAACTGTTGGAAGCTATCTCCCTGCAGGCAGAAGTGCTGGAATTGACCGCTGTACCTAGCGCTGCAGCTAAAGGCGTGGTGATTGAGGCGCGTGTTGATAAAGGCCGCGGTACCGTTGCTACCATGTTGGTACAACAGGGTACGCTCAAACACGGCGATCTGATCCTCGCTGGCCAAAGTTATGGCCGCGTGCGCGCCATGATGAACGAGCGCGGTCAGCAAGTTCAGGAAGCAGGGCCATCGACACCCGTAGAAATTCTAGGCTTGGATAACCCACCTAGCGCCGGCGATGATTTTGTTGTGCTGACTGACGAGCGTAAAGCCCGTGAAGTGGCGCAGTTCCGTGCGGAAAAAGAGCGTAAAGAGAAATTGGCGCGCTTCCAGGCATCCAAGTTGGAAAACATGTTCTCCAATATGGAAGCTGGCCAGAAGAAGACCTTGACCGTGGTAGTGAAAGCTGACGTGCGCGGCTCTCTGGAAGCGATCATGGCGTCACTCAACGAAATTGGTAACGATGAAGTTCAAGTGAACATTATCTCTTCCGGTATCGGCGGTATCACCGAAAATGACGTGAACCTGGCGATTACTTCGGGTGCGATTATTGTTGGCTTCAACGTGCGTGCCGATGGTGCAACCCGCCGTTTGGCGGAAACCGAAGGCGTGGACATTCGCTACTACAGCATCATTTACCAATTACTGGACGAAGTGAAAGCTGCGCTGAGCGGCATGCTGGATCCAGAGCGTGTGGAAACCATCGTGGGTATTGCAAACGTGCGCGAAGTGTTCAACTCGCCCAAGTTTGGTCAAGTGGCTGGCTGTATGGTGATCGAAGGTACGGTATCGCGTAACAAGCCGATCCGTGTACTGCGCGACAACGTGGTGATCTTCACCGGTGAACTTGAATCCCTGCGTCGTTTTAAAGATGACGTCAGCGAAGTACGCAATGGTTTCGAGTGTGGTATCGGCGTGAAGAACTACGACGTGAAAGTCGGCGATCAGATCGAAGTCTACGAAGTGAAAGAAGTGGCGCGTCAGCTCTAAGCTGGCTGCAACACTCACGCCCCATTCCTGTCCCAGGAGTGGGGCTTTGTTATTTTTGACCCCTCCCCAGCCCTCCCCTTAATAAGGTGAGGCAGTAACAGCTTCTCCCCCTGCCAAGGGGGAGGTTGGGAGGGGGTAATTACTGAGGTTAGTGGCGCATGCCAAGAGAATTTACCCGTTCAGACCGCGTCTCCGACGCCATCCAGCGTATTTTGGCGCAGGTGATTCCCAGTGAAATTCGCGATCCGCGCATTGGCCTGGTGAACATCAATGAAGTGACTGTGACTCGCGATATGGCCTATGCCAAGGTCTATGTGACTTTTGTCGGCGTCGACGACGAACAGGAAAGCACTGCAGCAGCGGTTGCATTGAATAAAGCGAGTGGTTTTTTGCGCACCTTCCTCGCTAAAGAACTGAGTATGCGCACTGTACCCAAGCTGCAATTTATCTATGACAAGACCTCGGTCAAAGGCCAGCACTTGTCCAGCCTGATTGACCGTGCATTAAAAGAAGACAGTCTGCACCCGCATGACGATGAGCCAGCGGATGACGCTGCGCCCGATACCAATAAGGGCGAGTAATTATCCATGGCACGTAGAAAAGGCCGTCCGGTGGATGGCGTACTGTTATTGCACAAACCCGCGGGTATGACCTCCAACCATGCCTTGCAGCGCGCCAAGCGCTTGTTTTTTGTGGAAAAGGCCGGTCATACCGGTGCGCTGGATCCGCTCGCCACCGGTGTGTTGCCGCTGTGTTTTGGTGAGGCCACCAAGTTCTCGCAATTCTTGTTAGATGCCGATAAGGGCTATCGCACCTGTATTCGCTTGGGTGTCACCACGGATACCTGCGATGCTGACGGTGAGGTGCTGGAGCAGAAATCGGCGGCGGGCATCACCCTTGCGCAGGTGGAAGCTGCTCTGCAGCCACTTATCGGCGACATACTGCAAGTGCCGCCTATGTACTCCGCACTCAAACTCAATGGTCAGCCACTCTATAAAATGGCGCGCCAAGGGGTAGAGGTGGAGCGTGCGCCGCGCCCGGTGACTATCCACAAGATGGAGATTCTGGCGTTTCGCGCGGGTGAGGCGGCAGAGGTGGAGTTGGATATCCGCTGTACCAAAGGCACTTATATTCGCTCTATCGCCGTGGACTTGGGGGTTGCCCTCGGCTGCGGCGCCCACGTCAAAACCCTGCACCGCTCACTGGCTGGCCTGTTTGATGAGACCCAGTGTGTGACTTTGGAGGAGTTAGAAGCGCGTTTTATCCAAGTGCAATCTGAAGCAGGCGATGAAGCTGCCTATGCCGCGTTGGATAGCTACTTGCTCAGCGCCGATGCACCGGTGGCCAGTTTGCCTGCCATAGACCTGCCGCCTAACAGCGCCTATTACTTCCGCTTGGGCAATCCGGTGATGGTGTCCAAGGTCTACCGATTTGGCCAGCAAGGTGATATTGTGCGCGTCTTTTGTGCAGAAACCGATCAATCGCCGCGTGCGTTTCTCGGTTTGGGCAGTATTAATGATGAGGGCGGCGTCGCGCCCAAACGTATTTTGGCCAATCGCTGATTCACAAGATCACGCGAGTTTGGCAGCAGAGTTTATCGAGATGGCAATTTGCTAATCGATAAAAAGCCGCGGCTGACATCCAGCGTTTTATATGAGCGCCGGATAATCACCGCAACAACCCACCTGTAAATATGCGCGGCTGGGCTGTAATTAATTTGCATATTCATTGAGGAAAACATCATGGCACTGAGTGCTCAAGAAAAAGCTGCAATCGTTAAAGAGTACCAACAAGCAGAAGGCGATACTGGTTCGCCCGAAGTTCAAGTAGCTTTGTTGACTATCAACATCAACAAACTGCAAGGTCACTTCGCTAGCCACAAGGCTGACCACCATTCACGTCGCGGCCTGATCCGTATGGTAAATGCCCGTCGTAAACTGTTGGACTACCTGAAAGGTAAGGACTCTTCTCGCTATGTTGCACTGATCCAAAAGCTGGGTCTGCGCCGCTAAGTGTGTATTGTGCCCGCCACTTGGCGGGCACTTTATTTTTCAGCCATAAAAAGCCTGGCAACAGAATTTTGGTGTGAGATTGTTTTAATAATTGCAGTTCGGTAATAAACGGCTAAAAAGCTGAAGCGTTAGTTAATAAAGTTGAGTGATAAAGAGTCAGTAATAAAAGCCTTAAGCAGTAAAAAGTGTAGAAGTAGTAAGCAGTTAGTAGTAAATGAAGTGTATGAAGAAGGTGCGTTCCTAGAGTAAAAACCGAACGCAAATTAAATTGAAAATGAAAGGATAAAAGAGTGAATCCGATTATTAAAAAGTTCCAATACGGCAACCAAACCGTAACCCTCGAAACTGGCCGTATCGCGCGTCAAGCGACCGGTGCAGTACTGGCAACCATGGGTGAAGTCACAGTGCTTTGTACCGTTGTAGGTGCAAAACAAGCATCACCCGGCCAAGATTTCTTCCCCCTGTCTGTGCATTACCAAGAGAAAAGTTATGCCGCTGGTCGTATTCCCGGTGGTTATTTGAAGCGTGAAGGTCGCCCCTCTGAAAAAGAAACCCTGACTTCGCGTTTGATTGATCGCCCGATTCGCCCACTGTTCCCGGAAGGTTTCCTGAACGAAGTGCAAGTGGTTTGTACTGTGGTATCCACTGACAAACAATACGATCCGGATATTGTTTCCATGATCGGTACTTCTGCCGCGCTGGCGATCTCTGGTATCCCATTTAACGGCCCGATTGGTGCTGCGCGTGTGGGTTACACCCAGGACGAAGGTTACATCCTCAACCCAAGCTTCAAACAACTCGAAACCTCTGAGTTGGACATGGTAGTTGCAGGCACTAAAGACGCCGTATTGATGGTGGAATCTGAAGCAAAAGAATTGCCGGAAGACATTATGCTCGGCGCTGTTCTTTACGCTCACCAGGAAATGCAAGCGGTTGTACAAGCCTGTGCGGAATTGGCGCGCGATGCTGGCAAACCGCGTTGGGATTGGCAGCCGCCAGCAGCTAACACTGCACTGACCGATGCTTTGGTGAAAAACTTTGGCGATTCAATCGGCATGGCTTACCGCATCACCGACAAAGCCAAGCGTTATGACCGTTTGGGTGAGCTGCGTACACAAGCTGTTGCAGAATTGGCAACTGAAGCGACCGGTTTCTCTGCCGACGACGTTAAAGCCGAATTTGGCATGGTGGAATACCGTTTGGTGCGTTCACGCATCGTGGCCGGTGAGCCACGTATCGATGGCCGCGACAACAAAACCGTGCGTCCGATTAAAGTAGAAGTTGGCGTACTGGGCAAAGCCCACGGTTCTGCGTTGTTTACTCGCGGTGAAACACAAGCGCTGGTAGTAGCGACTTTGGGTAACGCGCGCGATGCACAAATCATCGATTTCCTTGAAGGCACCAAAAAAGATGCCTTCTTGCTGCACTACAACTTCCCACCTTTCTCTGTAGGTGAGTGTGGTCGTATGGGCGCTACTGGCCGTCGCGAAATCGGTCACGGCCGTTTGGCGCGTCGCGGTGTTGCTGCGGTTCTGCCAGCAGAGTCAGATTTCCCTTACACCCTGCGTGTGGTGAGTGAAATTACTGAATCTAACGGTTCAAGCTCCATGGCTTCTGTGTGCGGTTCTTCATTGGCATTGATGGATGCGGGTGTTCCGCTGAAAGCACCAGTTGCCGGTATCGCGATGGGCCTGGTGAAAGAAGCCAACGGTTTTGCGGTATTGACCGATATCCTCGGCGACGAAGATCACCTGGGCGATATGGACTTTAAAGTAGCCGGTACCACCAGCGGTGTGACTGCACTGCAAATGGACATCAAGATCGAAGGTATCACCGAAGAGATTATGGAAATCGCACTGGAGCAAGCTCTGGCCGCGCGTTTGCATATTCTCGGTGAGATGAACAAAGTGCTCGCAAAATCACGCGATGTGGTTAGCGAAAATGCACCACGTTTTGAAACCATCAAAATCCATCCGGACAAGATCCGCGACATCATCGGTAAAGGCGGCGCGACTATCCGTGCAATCACCGAAGAAACCGGTTCTTCTATCGACATCGATGATGATGGCACCGTGAAGATTTACGCTGACAACACCGATGCATTGAACGCTGCTATTTACCGCGTACAAGGCATTGTTGCTGAAGCTGAAATCGGTGCAATCTACGAAGGCACTGTAGTGCGCATCGTAGATTTCGGTGCATTTGTTAACTTCCTGCCAGGCAAAGACGGCTTGGTACACATCTCTCAAATCGCCGACGAGCGCGTAAACAGCGTGAGCGATTATTTGAAAGAAGGCCAAGTGGTTAAAGTGAAATGTTTGGATGTAGACCAACGCGGTCGCATCAAACTTTCCATCAAAGAAGCCTTGGCAGAAGAGTCAGGTGCAGCAGCACCAGCGGAAGTTACTGAAGAGTAATTTTTCCAGCTCCACGCTAATAAAAACGCCCGCCTCGCAAGACGCGGGCGTTTTTGTTCACGGTCAACTTGCTTGTTCTTTTGGGGTTATTGGGGTTATTATTTGTGAGCTTGGCCAATAATATGGATGTAGGTAATTAAGGTGGGAATCTGGAATTGACGAGTGCAGAACTGATCAAGCTGATTGAAACCGAGGGCTGGTATTTGGTGAGAACCAAAGGCAGCCATCATCACTTCAAGCATCCCGAAAGACCTGGGACGATTACTGTTCCCCATCCCAAAAAAGCATTGGGAATAGGTCTGGTTAGGGAAATCAAAAAACAAGCGGGGCTTTTGTGAAAGCGATTAATCCACAAAACCCACCAGTATTTCATCAATATTTATCCGGTAAAAAATAGGTATTACATATGTTGTATCCAGTAGTGATTGAGCCCGGAGATGAAAACCGCGCATTTGGCGTTGTAGTGCCTGATATCCCCGGCTGCTTTTCAGCTGGTGACACCTTTGAAGAAGCAGTACTGAATGCGCGCGAAGCGATCGAAGGGCATTTGGAAATTCTCTGCGAAGATGGCTTGGATATCCCGCAGGCAAGTGATGTGCAATCACACTTGAATAATCAAGATTATGCAGGTTGGGTGTGGGCCTTGGTGGAGGTAGATATCACGCCTTATCTGGGCAAAAGCCAAAAAGTAAATGTGACCCTGCCGGATGTATTAATTAAACGAATCGACGACACAGTCGCGCGCCAACCAATCTACAAAAGCCGCTCGGGCTTTTTAGCACAAGCAGCGCTTCATGAGTTGGGGCGGTTGAGTTCGGTGTAATAAATGTTTGAAAAGGAGAGGCAGTAAGATCGGCCAGAATGGCTTGATCGAGGTTGGTGGCAGAAAAGTGCGTGAACGCATTTAGAGAAAATGTTTAAAACAATTAAGAAACCGCCCGCCTCGCAAGACGCGGGCGTTTTTTTATTGGCAAATTGTTTTTTGGCTTACAAATAAAAATCCCCGCACGTAGCGGGGATTTTCATTTCAGGGTAACTACTAGTGCCACGCCATAAACGGATTAAAAACGCGTTGCCAACCGGTGAATTTCAGTGGTGCATTGAGTACGGTTAGGCAAATGCAATCTTCATTTTGCAGTGCGGTGGGGCTGTGATTGTGGCTGGTGTCGCGGGCGATGAAATCGCCTTCGTGGTACACGCCCAGTTCATCGGAAAAGCCACCGCTGAGAACTACGGTGTATTCAAAACCTTTGTGGGTGTGGTTGGGAACCTTGGCGCCGGCGTTGATTTTTTGCAGTGCGATCTGGAAGCCTTTAATGCCTAACAAGGATGTTAGATCGAACTTGCTGATCTCTTTGGTTTGGCGTTGCCAAGGCAATTCCGCCAGCGGTGCGGGTAAATAACGCAGCAGCGGGTTGTGGAAATGTTGGGTGATACGACCCGTCTCGGTAGCTTCCATTTTCACCTTGGGAACATGGCTGTGATCGTGCGGTTCAAGCGTTGCCATCAGCGCGTCAAACGCATCGTCTTCGGTGCTGGCGGGTTTGATAGTTTCCAACAGGGCGCCGCCCAGGTGATTAAAATTTTTCACCAGATCGCGGCACTCGTGGCAAAAGCAGAGATGCACAGATACCGCTAACGCTTGGGGAATGCTCAAGCTGCCCGCTGCGTAATTCATTAACGTCATATCATCGGGATGATAGGCACTCATATTTCTTTTGCCTCAAACATAACTCTTAATTTTTGCAGTGACAGGCGCAGGCGGCCCTTCACTGTCCCCAAAGGAATTTTTAACTCCTCAGCCACTTCCTCGTGGGTTTTACCTTCGTAATAGACTTTGCGCAGAGCAATCATTTGTTCCTCTGGCAATTTATCGATGGCGGTTTTTACAAACTTTTCGGTCGATAAATTTTGAATGGAACAGATGGTGGTGTCCTCGGTGGGGATCTGCCACAAATCTTCGGTTTCTACGACGACTTCATTGCGGGTGCGATTTAACTTACGCAGCATGTCGATGCGCTGGTTGCGGGTGATGGTGAAGATCCAGGTAGATACCGAGGCGAGTGCCTCTGAATATTTCCCCGCATTGCGCCACACGCTGGTCATTACTTCCTGCACCAGAACTTCTGCGTGCTGACTAAAACCCTGATTGATCGCATAGGCTTTGATACGTGGTGCAAAGTGTTTATAGATCTCACGAAAGGCCGCTTTGTCATCGTTCTCGGCCACGCGGGCCAGCAGTGCGCCCCAGTCTTGGGTGTCGTTTGCTGCGCTTGAGTCATTCATCGACTTGGCCTTTGTCGTCGTCATTTGATGTCTCATTATCGCTCACCGGGTAGTTTTAGATAGTCTCCAGCTGGCTTTTACGCGCTGGTTCTGCCTCTGGATCAACCTTTTTCACTACAAATTAGCTGTTAATTGCGAATTTGTGCCGAAGAGCGCGATTGCACAATTATTTTTCATTTTTTTTACGCTCTTTTGATCTTCCCAAAAAAGTGGGGCGTAAACCCTACCCGCTGTTACCCAACGAAGTAATGGGTTTAGCCCTGTGTTTCCGATCCAGACATGCACCTTTACCGGTGCCGATAACATCAAAACGATCAATACCAGAGGTAAGGAAAATGAAATCACTCAGAGGTTTTTCTACCCTTGCGAAAGGGCTGGGGCTGGCACTGTTCAGTCTGGTGCTCGTCGCATGTGGTGGTGATGACGACAAGAAAAATGTGACTGTCTCAGTGGCGCCAGCCAATGTGACGGTGAAAGTTGGCATGACACAAAATTTTGTGGCGACGGTTGCAGGCGACAAAAACACCAGGGTGACCTGGTCGGTTGATGAGGCGAATGGCGGCACTGTGACTTCGGCCGGTATTTACACTGCGCCGGCAACTCCCGGCACTTACCGCGTGACGGCAACCAGTGCGGCGGATACAACCAAAAAAGCCTCGGCAACGGTCACAGTTGTGCCACTGGACAAAACCACTGTGCGTGTATTCCACGGTTCAGCCGATGCGCCCAAGGTTAATCTCTGGGTGAATGGTGCAGTGGCGGTATCCGGTTTGGATTACCAACAATCCACCGGTGTACTGGAGCTGGATGAAGGCACCTACAACATCGCTGTTGAAGGTGTAATTCCCGGCGGCAATGCCACAGTGATCGGCCCTGTGCCGCTAACACTGGCTGGCAATACCGACTATGACGTTATTGCAGTGGGTGCGGTTGCCGACATAGAGCCGTTGGTTCTGACTGATACCGGCAGCCTGAGTGATGCAAACAAAGTGCGCGTGCGTGTTGCCCACCTGGCCGCTGCAGCGCCCGAAGTTAAGGTGTTTGTTACCGCTCCCGATGCCGACCTGGCCGGTGCTGCGCCATTAGGCACCTTTGAATTCAAAGAAACACTCGGCCCGGTAGAAGTAGATGCAGGTACCTATCAAATCCGTGTGACGCTGGCCGACAACACTGTGGTTTATGACTCTGGCGCCGTTACTCTGGCCGCGGGTAAAGACCTGCTGATCGGTGCAGTGGCCAATGTAGGCACTGGCTCATCACCCGTCAGTCTCGCTGTTTTGGATGGTAACAATGTTGCCATTATCAACGACAAAAATGCCGGTGCTGATGTGCGTGTAGTGCATGCCTCTGCCGATGCACCAGCAGTAGATGTCACCGCTAACGATGGCGCTACTCCTGCAATCGCCAACCTGGCTTTCCCTGAAGCAACTGGTTATTTGAACCTGCCAGCGGCGACCTACAACTTCAAAGTCACTCCTAACGCTGCGACTGAGCCAGTAGTGATTGATGCTGACGTGCCTCTGGCAAACGGCAGTGCTTACAGCATTCTGGCAGTGGGTGCTCTGGCTAACATCGAGCCTTTGGTGTTGACCGACAACAACCGCTCAGTGGCTACCGAAGCCAAAGTGCGTTTGGTGCACGGTTCTACCCTGGCCGGTAATGTGGACATTTATGTAGTTGCTCCTGGCGCAGGCATAGCTAACGCAATGCCCGCCTTCAGCAATGTGCCCTTCAAGGCCAGCACTGGCTACGTGAGCCTGGCGCAGGGTGATTACGATGTGATCATCGCCCCGACCGGCACCAAGGCCGAAGCTATTAAAGCCCCGGTGAGCCTGGAAAACGGTGGTGTTTACACTGCTATCGCCCGTGACGGTGCCGGCCTGACTGCTGCGCTGGGCGTAATTGGTTTGGATGGCTTGGCGCCAAACAAAACCCATGTACGTGTGATTCATGCGTCTGCTGATGCACCCAAGGTAAATCTCTGGGTTGATGGTGGCGAAGTAGCTTCTGGTTTGGATTATCAAAAAACCACTGGTTATCTGGAGTTGGACGCTGGCACCCACAATATTGCTGTGGAAGGTGTGATCCCCGGCGGTAATGCGACTGTGATCGGCCCTGTGGATTTGACCTTTGATGCCAATACCCGTTACGACGTACTGGCGGTTAACAGCGTTGCCGATATCGAGCCGCTGCTGTTGAGCGACATGGGCAAACTGGCCAACGGCAACAATGTGCGTGTACGTGTTGCGCACCTGGCTGCCGCTGCGCCTGAAGTGCGTGTACATGTGACTGCACCGGGCGCCACTTTGAGCGACGCTACCGTTTTGGGCAGCTTTGAGTTCAAAGAAACCCTCGGCCCGGTAGAAGTGCCTGCAGGTACTTATCAAATCCGTGTAACCCTGCCCGACAACACAGTAGTGTTTGACTCAGGTTCTGTTGCACTCACCAGTGGTAAAGACCTGTTGATTGGCGCTGTGCCCAATGTAGGCACTGGTTCAGCACCCATCCAACTGATTGTGGTTGATGGCGCTAACGTGGCAGTGTTGAGTGATGTGAATGCCGGTGCCAACCTGCGCGTGGTACACGCTTCTGCCGACGCTCCGGCAGTTGATGTGCTGGCTAACAACGGTGCAACACCTGCTGTGGCTAACCTGGCGTTCCCGGCGTTTACCAACTACCTGAACCTGCCTGCCGCCACTTACAACTTCAAAGTGGTTCCTACTGGCGTGACTAGTCCCGTTGTGATTAATGCAGACGTGCCACTGGCTAACAGCACTGAATACACCCTGCTGGCGGTAGGTGCATTGGCTGACATAGAGCCGCTGTTGCTGACTGACAACAACCGCAAAGTGGCGACCGAAGCTAAAGTGCGTTTGGTACATGCCTCCACCTTGGCGGGCAACGTGGATATCTATGTGGTCGCTGCAGGCGCCTCTATTGCCAATGTTGCTCCGGCGTTTAGCAATGTGCCCTTCAAAGCAGACACCGGTTATGTATCGCTGGCGGCGGGTGATTACGATGTGATTGTTGCGCCCACTGGTACCAAGACCGAAGCCATCAAAGCCAGCCTGACCTTTGCCAACGGCATGGTATACACCGCTGTTGCCCGCGATGGTGCTGGTTTGACTGCGCCCCTGTCTGTAATCGGCCTGGATGCGTTAGCGCCGCAATAAGTTAGCGCTGAGTGTTCCATCCAGTAACGCCCGGGCTTGCCCGGGCTTTTTTTTGCGTCAGAAAATATAAATTTATCACTCCAGGCTTGTGATGGTGCGGATTGTGTATTAGTGTAGTGATACACATGATTTATGGATCAACAATAAGCACATTGCTCAAGGAGATGTTTATGTCCGCCTGCGTATCGCTAAACAATCTACAGCGCCAATTTTCTCGCGTTACTGTTCTAAAGGGTATTAATGCACGGGTATTTCCGGGGCAGGTGATTGCTTTGCTCGGTAAAAACGGCGCCGGTAAAACCACCTTGCTGGAAACGATTTTGGGGTTTGGTTTTCCCTCGGGTGGCGAAGCAACCTTGTGGCAAGTTAAGGCGACCGATATCAGCGGCGAACTAAAACAGCGTATTGGTTTTGTACCCCAGCAGGATGAATTATTGCCGAGCTTGACGGGTAATGATCACCTGAAATTATTCAAAAGTTTTCGCGCGCACTGGAACCAACCGCTGGTGGATAAATTAATCGCGGAATGGTTAATTCCCATGAATATGCACACGGGCAAAATGTCCGTTGGCCAGCGGCAAAAATTATCTATTTTGTTGGCGCTCGCCCATGAGCCGGAATTATTAATTTTGGACGAGCCCGTTGCCAGCCTTGACCCCATCGCCCGCCGCCAGTTTTTGCAACAGCTGGTGGATATTGCCGCCGATGAAAATCGCGCAGTCATTTTCTCCACGCATATTGTGAGCGATGTGGAGCGCGTGGCCAATCAGGTGTGGATGCTGCGCGATGGCGATTTGGTTTATCAAGGCGGATTGGATGAACTTAAAGAAAGTTTTGTGCGTGTCACCTTAACGTTTGATCAGCCCGTTAACCCAAAAATTAACTGGCCGCAGGTCATCAAACAAAAAAAGAGCGGCAATCAAATCCAGCTGACTGTTGAACACTGGCAACCAGAAATGGAGCAGCAACTTGCACAGGAATTTTCTGCGCAGGTGAGGGTGGAGTATTTGGGGTTGGAAGATATTTTTCTGGAGATGAATCCATGAATATCCAACCCCTACTCAACCAATATTGGCGCTTGATGTTGGTGATGCTGCTGCCGGCGCGCTATGTAAAGTGGCTCGGTATTTTAACCCTTGCGGTGTTAACGCCCGGGATAGTGCTGTATTTTTTTGATATTTCATTTGTGCTTTATATAGGTTCCGCATTAACCCTTCTGTTGCTGATGATGGTAGGGATGTTGGTGCCGGGGCAAATACTTGCGCTCCGCAGCAGTAAACAATTCCAATGTCTGGCAGATCTGCGCCATCATCTTTTTCTTATTGCCTTTTGCTTTTGGATGTTGGCTGCATTGATTCTGACCCTGACTATGAGCTTTTTTGAACCCAAAGGCTTTGTATTTCATTCGGTGTTTGCCCTGGCGTTTATGGCAATGAGCTGTGTGGCATTACTCTTTGCTGTAGTAGGTTCTTATATGCAAGCCGCGCAGGGTTTTGTGCCGTTGTTTGTGTGGATTTTATTTTTCTCCGCAAAAAGTGCGAATTTATTTGCTGAAGAAAATGCTGGAATCTATTGGGCAGTCAGCGCGTTATTGTGGCTGGTAATGTTTATTTGGTGGTTTCGCTGGCAGCCACAAAAATATTTGGTGAATTTTTTGACCCTGCCCGCAGCAGAAATGCAGCGGCTGCAAATGACTAATACCCAGGCGCTAGCGGCAGCCTTTTCGGCGGTGCCTAAAACCCTTGCCGGCAGCTTATTAGTAGGCGCGTCAGACGGCACTCAAGCCTGGTGCAAGCGTGAGCTGGGGCAGCTGGTATTTTTTGTGCTTATGCTCGCGTTTGTGTTTTATTGGGTAAAAAAAATACCGCCCGCAGCAGCGGGGATTATGCTGAGTATTTATCTGTTTATTTTTATCTGTATTCGCGGCAGCGTTATCTTTCAGTACATTTTCCGCAATTTGTATCGCCTATGGATGAATAGCTCCTACTCCAGAGCGGCACTTCTCACTTATATCGAACAGCAATATATCCTGTTATTAATCGCATCCTTATTGCCTGCCTTCCTCGTTGTTGGTTTGATAAACCATTATTATTTGAATGATGTGTTAAGCCTGTTCCACCTTGCTTATTTATCGCTGATTGGTTTGTTAATCTGCGGCATGTCGTTTTACCTGGGGCTATTTATCTACCTCAAGACTGCTGCCAGTTTTCTCTGGCTCAATTGGGTAACTCCAATAGTAAACATCGCGCTAATTGGCCTTATGGTTTATTTCAATATCCTGTTTGGGGCTGACCCGAGCGTTGAGCACCGGGATTATCTGGCCTTTTCTGCCGGGTTATTCATATTGGTTTTAGTGGGGCGTACCTGGGTTAAATCCCAGTGGCATAGCATTAATTTTTTCAGGGTGAAAAATTAATGTTCACGCTTAATCCCCAATCCGGAATTCCTATTTATCGCCAACTCGCCGAACAAATTCGCCGTATGGTGGCCGGTGGCCAATTAAAAGAGGGCGATGAATTGCCCTCGGTGCGCGAGCTGGCGCTGGAGCATGCGGTAAACCCCATGACTATTTCCAAAGCCTATAGTTTGTTGGAAGTGGAGGGCATCTTGGTGCGTCAGCGCGGTAAGCCCATGCAAGTGGCGGCGCAACAAAAATCGGCGCACAACGAACAGCAGCGGCTTGCGCATTTGCAGCCGCAACTGGAGCAATTGGTGCTCGCGGCGCGGCAATTGGAAATACCCGATAAATTGCTGCTCGCCAGTTTGCGAGATTTATTGGCGGAAAATAATTAATGCCCAAGCCAAATTTTTCTTTTTTATTAATCCCCAAAGGAATTAACGGATGCAAAAATTTCGTTTGATTGCCGCGCTGGGTTGCGCCTTGGTGCCGCTGTTGTTATCGGCGTGCTATGAACAAAAAAGTGCACCCGCCGCGGCAAAATCGCTGCTGCAAGCCTGCCCGGGTTTTGCGGAAACCGGAAAGCCGCCGCTGGTTTATGGCGCCCAGTGCGGCGAGTTAAAGGTGAAAGAAAATCCGGATGATCCAAACAGCCCGGAAATTGCCATTGCCATTTTGCGCCTGCCTGCGATTAGCCCGGTGGCGCAAGCAGATCCCTTATTTTTAATTCAGGGTGGGCCTGGCGGTTCATCCATCGATATGGCGAATCAGCTGCACGGTTTTTTTGCCGATGTGCGCAAAAACCGCGATTTAATTTTTGTGGATCAGCGCGGCACCGGAAAATCCAACCCATTGCACTGCGAAAAAATGTCGCTGCAGGATGCCAAGCTACCCGATGCGGTGCAGCAGCAAAAACAGTTGGAAATTATGCGCAACTGCGCAGTGCGCTATCAGCAATCCCTGCCGTTTTACACCACCCGGCACGCCGTGCAGGATCTAGACGCAGTGCGTGTTGCGCTGGGTTATCAAACAATCAATTTGTGGGGCGTCTCTTATGGCACCCGGGTTGCGCTTGAATATGCGCGCCGCTTTGGCGATCACACGCGCAGTATTATTTTGGATGCAGTGGCGCCCACCGCGATTGCACTGGGTAAATATTCGGCGCGCGATATGCTCGCCGCACTCACGTCGGTCAGCAGCGAATGTATGGCCCAGGTTGACTGTGCGGCGCACTACGGTAACCCGCTGCAAAAAGCAGAAATGGTGTATGCGCGATTGCTGGCGGCGGAAACGGCGGGTCAGCCAGTAGAAGTCACTTACCAGCACCCGCGTCACCAACAACTGGCCAGTCATCGCCTGACACCGCGCGCATTTTCCATGCTGATGTTTATGGCACTTTATTCGCGCGATACTACGGTACTTTTGCCGGAAATGATCAGCCGTGCCGAACAGCAGGATTACAGTTTGTTGGCGGCTTTGCTGGCATTAACGGCGGAGCAGGCGCACTCAATGAATATCGCCGAAGCTATGCATTTTGGTGTGATTTGCAATGAGGACTGGCCGCAAATTTCGGAGAGTGAACGCCAGACAACCGCACCGTTTTTTGGTTTTAACCCGGTGGAAGAGAAGGGCGCTATTTGCGATTTTTGGCCAGCGGCCAGTTTGCCCGATGATTATTGGCAGCCTATTAACAGCAGTGTGCCGGCACTCTTGTTATCGGGAAAATACGATCCGGTAACGCCATCGACCTGGGCCGATTATGTGGCGAGCAGTTTGCCAAATTCCACGCGCCTGTTGGTGGAGGGTGGCAACCACGGTGTGTCCACCGAGGGCTGCATGCCGCAAATTATTGCGCAATTTATTGAGCGCGCGAGCATGACGGGAATAAATGGTGATTGCGCAACCAAGATCAAATCCCTGCCTTTTGTTCTGGGCGCGAATGAGGCGGCAAGTTCTGCATCATCTACCAGCAGTGCATCAAGCCAGGGAGCGACACCATGATTCGGGTTGAAAATTTAACTAAAGTTTTTTATCCAAAAAATGCAAAAAAAATGCTGGCGTCCAATGGTCAATTGCCCGCAAATAATGCGGCCATCACCGCGCTGGATAAGGTGAGTTTTACCCTGCGCGATGGTGAAATTACCGGCTTATTGGGGTTAAACGGCGCGGGTAAATCCACCCTGATGCGTTTGATTTACGGCCTGCTGCACCCCACCGCTGGCGATGTGTGGGTCAATGAATATCAGCTCAGCGTGAACCCCAATGCGGCGCGGCAACAACTGGGTGTGCTGCCGGATGATACCGGTTTGTACAAACGCTTAACCGCGCGCGAAAACATTCGCTACTTTGGTGAACTGCAGGGGTTGGCGGGCGCACCATTGGAAGCGGCGATAGATCAACTGATTGATTGGCTGGGCATGCACAATATTGCCGAGCGGCGCGCGGAAGGATTTTCTCTGGGCGAACGCATGAAAACCGCTCTGGCGCGCGCCATAGTGCATCAACCGCAACATGTGTTATTGGATGAACCCACCAACGGTTTGGATGTAATCACCACCCGCTCGGTGCGCCGTTTATTGCACGAATTAAAAGCGCAACATCGCTGTGTGATTTTTTCCAGCCATTTAATGCATGAAGTCAGTGGCTTGTGTGATCGCATTTTAGTGATTCATCAGGGGCGCATTTTGGCCGATGGCAATTTGGAGGCGATTATGGCGGCCGGTAAAGCGCACAACCTGGAAGATGCCTTTGTGAGTTTGGTGCAAGCCACCAGCACGGAGAATAACAATGCATAATTTTATAAAAACCCTGCTAATTGTGTGGCGCAAAGAGTGGCGCGATGCGCTGCGCGATAAAAAAAGTTTGCGCATGGCATTTTTAATGCCGGTGTATTTTGTCGGTGTGTTTGTGGCTTCATCGCTATTTATTATTCATATGAGCAATCAGTCGCGCGCCACTACGAGTGAGCCGATTAAATTATCGGTAGTGGGCGCTGAACAATTGCCCGCGCTGGTCATGTGGTTGGAAGAGCGGGGCGTGCAGGTGCAAGCGGCCGATGAACAAGCCTATCAACAAGTGCAAAACGGCCAACTGGATTACGCGTTAATTGTGCCGGAGGACGCGCGTGAAAAATTCGCGACAGGCGAGTCCATTGAATTGGCACTGGTGTTTGATGCCACCAATAATAAATTGCAGGGCGCACTGCATTTTGTGCGGCAACAAATCTGGAGTTGGAACGGGCGCATTGGCAGTTTGCGTTTATTATCGCGCGGCATTTCGCCGGCTGTTGTTAATCCAGTTGTTGTGCGCGATTTAAATGTCGCCAGCGATCAGAAAATGGGTTTTTTTGTGATGGCAAGTTTACCCATGTTGTTAATCCTCACGGTATTTATGGCCAGCGTTGGTTTTAGTGCAGACATGACGGCCGGTGAGCGCGAGCGTCGCTCGTTGGAATCGCTGTTAATTACACCGGCGCCCTCGGGCGCGCTGTTATTGGGTAAATGGCTGAATAGTTTGTCGCTCACCTTGTTGGTATTGATTGTGGAATTGAGCTTGCTGGCCATCGCCTTTGCCTATGTGCCGTTTAAGGAATTAGGTTTGCGGGTGGATGTCACGCCGCTGGATTTGTTGCTGGCACTGGCGGTGTTAATGTCCATGGCATTAGTGGCAACGGCGCTGCAATTTTTAATTTCAATTTTTGCGCGCAGTTTTAAAGATGCACAAACCTATATGGGCTTGATGATTTTTATTCCCATGATTCCGCTTTTTTATACGCTGATAAACCCCGGCGCTTACACCGACTGGTTTCGCTGGGTGCCGGTGCTGGCGCAGCAACTGGTGGTGAAAGATTTATTGCTGGGTGGCGCTTTGTCGCTGCAGGCATTTGCCCAGGCTTGGGTGGTGGCAGTGATTCTTGCCGCCCTGTTGTTAACCTTTACCGCGCAGCAATTGCGCAAACCCACTATTGTGTATGGCGCGGGTTAATACCTGCTGCCGGGGGCGGGCATAATTCACCGGAATCCTGTGGTAAAAGTCATAGAGCAATCTGGCAGCAGGGAGGATGCTGAACGGTCTAGACATCTCGTCTAGCCACCAAGGAGGTGCATCATGACTAGCAAGGTTTTGATTGTTCTTGAAAGCGGTTATCGCTTTGATACCGACCCCAGCGGTAGCCCCGATTTTACTTACACCACACTGGTTAACACCCTGACCAGTGCGGGCTTCCAGATCACCCGTGCCCATCGCGACAATGACTCTACCCCCGGTGTTATCCAGTCCTTTGATTTTGCGGCGCCGGGTGTGAACCTGCTGCAATACGATGTGATTTGGCTGATTGGTTTGCGCGGGCGCAACCTGTCGTTTGGTGCCAGTGGCACTTTTGATTTGAGTGAGCCAGAGATTGCGGCTATCACCCGGTTTATGGATGCCGGCGGCGGTGTGTTTGCCACCGGTGACCATGACAGCCTGGGCGCCGATATGTGCGGCCGAATTCCGCGGGTGCGGGCGGCGCGCTGTTGGTACGGCGCTGGTGCTGACGCTACTCCGCCCGACCCCCATTCGCCCATGCCAGCCGATTTCCCCAAAAACTTCCCGCCTTTTAGTGTGGCCCGTGCCGATACTACCCGCACCAACCCCGCGGGGAATTACAGCGAATTTGCGGCGCCCTTTGTCTGGTTTGAAAACCAGTCTGACTCTGTGCCCCAAGTCATCACACCGGTTTCATCGCCCGCCCATCCCATTTTGCGCAATGGCGACAGGGATATAGAGATCTACCCGGATCACATGCACGAGGGTAATACTCTGGGCGAGGTGCCCGGTTATAACTACAACCAGACGCTGAGTTTTGACGGTGAGTCCTTTGTGGAATTCCCCAGCATGGCCGGCGAGCACCCCAAGCCAGAGGTGATTGCCACCGGGCAGGTGCTGGAGAATGCCTCGCGCTTTGCCGGCGGCGGCACGGCAGATGCGGCTATTGCCTCCAGCAAATCGGTGAATACCCTGAGTGTCTATGACGGTCGCCGTGTGGGTGTGGGCCGTATCGTGACCGGCGCTACCTTTCACCACTATGTGGATATCAACCTGACCGGCGACTCCGGTGTCACCCCCGGTGTGCGGCAGACCCGAGCCGGTGCCGATGCCGCCAAGGGCCAGGGGTTTGGTTTCCCCGGTGCCGAGCAAACCTTTAACGACATCAAAGCGGTGTATATCAATATCACCCGCTGGTTGGCGCGGCCGCGGCCGGCAGTCCGTTTGATACTGGAGCGCAGCACCTTCGGGCAGGATGAAGTGACGGTAAACCCGGAATTTGCCGGCGCCTTTCTGGTCACGGTTGATGGTCTGAAACCGGGGGACTTCCCCGGCGGCGGCATTTCCACCCTCAGCCCCTCGGCATCGCAGTTGGCTGCCTGGGCACCGGCGATCAGTGTAGCGGGCGCGCCCGCCATTGAAGTGGTGCCTACCGCCATCGCCAGTGATGATCCGGTACTGGCGGCGCGGCTGCAGCGTTTTACCTTCACCTACCGGGTGCGGTTTGTGGGCAACGCCTTTGGTTTTGCCGAACCCCAGCGCACGCTGGAGGTAAACGCTGCGCTGAATGCCAGCTCCGGCCTATTAACCGACACCGCCTGGATTCAGCTGGTGAAATCCGCCAACCCCTTTATGCTCGATTTGGAGGGCGGCAATACCACGCCCTGGCTCAGCTCTGACCTCAAGGTATTCCGCGTGGTGGAGGGCGAGTCGGTGCATGGTGTAACCCTGCCCAATGGCGCCAGCCGCGCCCAGGCGCTGCAGTTCATCAACAGCCTCACCTCATCCATCACCCCGGCGCAGTTTGAGGCGTTAACGGGCAATCAGGCGGCATCGGCGCTCAGCCTATTTCCGCTGACGACCAGCGGGCGCAGGGTCTACAACTTTGCCGTCGCCCGGGTGAGGCGCAATGGCACGCTGCTGGCGGCAGACGACGTGCGGTTGTTCTTCCGCATTTTTACCTCCCAAACCACCGCAGCACTGACTTATCGCGAAGCCATGGGCGCGCCGCTGGAGGGTTACCTCAAAACCCCCGGTGCCAACCCCATTGCCCTGCCGGGGCAGGCCGGGGGCGAATGGTTGTCCTTCCCCTGTTTTGCCGAGGCGCGCGCGGCGACACCGGCCGGCCAGCAGGATACAAACAATGTGAAGGACATCAGTACCAGCGAGAGCAATAAGTTCTTTGGTGTACTGCTGGATAACAACCTGACCGGCAATTACCTGCCCTCCACACCCGCTGGCGGTGCGGTGCAGTCGCTGCCCGATTTGTTAATGGGTGAACACCAGTGTCTGGTGGCGCAAATCGAGTTTGCCGGCACGCCCATTCCCAACGGCGCCAATCCCAGCACTTCCGACAAGTTGTCGCAGCGCAATATCGCCCTGAGCGAAGTGGCCAACCCCGGCCTTGCGGCTTCACGGGTCGCGCTGCACACCTTTGAGATAGAGGCCCGGCCGCAGCCGATTAGTGACTCACTCCTGCCCGACGAATTACTGCTGGAGTGGTCGCGCAACCTGCCGGAGGGGACTTATGTGAATATCGAAATCCCCTCCTGGCGCGCGCGCGAGGTGGTGGCACTGGCCGACCGTTTATACCCCCTGCACAATATCCGCGCGCTGGATGAACGCACTATCCAGATGCCGGCCGGTGGCAGCCGTTATCTGCCCCTGCCGCGCAGCCTGCATCGCCAGACCGGGGTGATCAGCGTGGAATTACCGCTGGGTATCAAAAAGGGCCAGCGCTTTGATGTGGCGATAAGGCAAATCACCAACCGCGGCCGCGACGTGCGTTTCCCGGCGCCCAAATTGCGGGAGATCTCCCGTAAGGAAGCGGAAAAACTTATTGCCGGGCTGCTCAAAACCGGGGGCGATACCGCTAAAGGTGACAGCAGCAAGGTGCGCCAGCTGATGAGTGCCAAAGGCGGGGTATTTGACCTGGGCGATAACCGCAGCCTGGTCACCGACCTCTCGGTACTGGATGCCCAGGGCGACCACGCAGTAATTATCGAACACCCCGACCCCAAAGCTGTGGAAGCGGCGCGGCGCGAGGCGCGTATGTGGCGCCAAACCCTGGGCGCCTTCCAGCTGGGTATTCCGGTATCGGTAAAGGACGAGATGCTGCTGCATCACCTGCGCCTCTTATCGGTCATGACCTGGCGCGCGGCCAAACTCAGTCGCACCAGCCGCTGGTACGCGAGTTTTAATCGCTACGTCGAGCTGTTGACCGACAAGGTGCGCGCACTTGGTGGCGATCCCTTCAACCTGCCCGCAACCCCGGACGGACAAATTCCGCAATTGGATGCCAAGGGCGATCAACCCGCTAATCCGGGGCAGGGTGCTGCTGATAACGGCGTAGGCGGCGCGAATCAGGGTTATCTTGAACCGGGCGCCGATGAGTGGCTGGTGGATGCCCAGGGCTTGCCGGCCCCGGCCGATGCCAAAGCGGGTATCTGGTCAGGCAAGGTGAGTGGGCTGTTGTACGATCACTTTGGCGATTTTGAAGGCTTTACCCTGGAAAACTACGCCGGCAATCACCTGCGCTTTTTCAGCCGCGAAGGCGCCATTCACGATCTGGCACAAACGGCCTGGCGCGAGCGCTATTTGGTGACGGTAATGTCGGTCGCCGCTAACAGCCGCGAAGTGCGTCGTCTGCTGATTCGTGGTTATTAAGTTTGTAGCTAAAAGTTTGTAGCTATTAAATTCGTGGTTATAGATGTGAAGTTGTTTTACGTTCGGATAACAAAAGGCGCTGCGGCGCCTTTTGTTTTTTGCCTATCAAGACTGTGGCGGCTGGGTGGTGTTAAACGGCGGGTAATTGCAGATTTGCCGATAAAAGTTTTCCAAATTGGCGAAGGGAGAAAAATCAATCTGCTCGCGGAATTTACTCCAACCCATAAAACAGCCGAGGCGCAATTGGGCATCATTAAATCGCCCATTCGCAGCAATCTGCGTAATAGCGCTTTGCTCTAACTCGGCGAGTGTGGTGTGTACACGCGCGGCTTGGCGCTGCAAGTAGGGCACCTGTGAAATCACTACGCCATCGCGCTTGAGAAAAAATAAATTCACCGTGGCATCCAGCGCGGTATTCACCAAACACAGCTGATCCAACTCTTGCGCGCTTTGGCAAAAATGTTGTCCGGCTTTTTCGCGCAAATATTTAATGATGGACGCTGAGTCGGTTAAAAAAATATCGCCGTCTTCCAAAAAAGGAACGCGCTGGGTGGGCGATTTCGCCGCGCTGCCCGCCTGATCGGTTTCGATAAATTCGCAGGGTTGCTGTATTTCCTGCAGCACTATGCGCACGTGGCGTACAAAAGGGGAGGTGTAACTGCCGTAAAGTTTCATGCCTGCCTCGGTTTATTGTTTAGGGGGAAATTTAAACGCTTGGCGGGCGAGTAATTTCCAATCGCCCGCCTGTTTTTGCCACACCAACAACACACCCAATTCAATGCTGTTGGGCACACCGCCGTCTTTTATATCGGCGGTTAAACGGTGGCGCACCAGCGCTGTGTCGCCGCTCAGGGTGATGCTTTGCTCGTGTAAATCCATAGTCACAAAATCGGATTTGCCGCTGGCAATTTTTTCCACAAATTCGGCCTGGTTTTCCATGGTGCCACTGGAGTGTCCATAGCTGAGTTGCGGCGCTGAAAGTGCTAGCAGTGCGGCGCGGTCGCCTTCAATCATGGCGCTGCGCAGGGCGTTCACCTTTTGCTCCAGTTGTTGCTGATCGCTGCTAGCAAAACTGGTGCAGGCGAGGCTGGCACATAACAGGCCGAGTAATAGTGGTTTCATGGGTGCTTCTCCGCGAGTGGTGGGCATTGCTCTTGTTGTTGCCCAAATGGAAGTTGCCGATGAACAGGATTGTAGCGGCTAGCGCAGTGGTTGTGCGTTAAAGAAGGGCAAAGTCTGGCGCGACCGATTCACAGGGCGATGGGTTATGTGAATCCAGCCTGTCAAAAAGGCCTGATATTCCAATCGGGTTTTTGACAAGCATGATGTTTATCACGACACTGATGTGAAGCTGGTCGCGTTATTTTTGTGGTCAGCAACCGGTGTTTCCATCGCAGAGGGAGTGTTTTTATGTCGGAATCCAGAGTGGCCAGAAACCCCAACAAACCCAGCCTTGCCGAGCGTTTGCAGCATTTGGTGGATGATCGACGCGGTGCTCACAAAGCAGTTCCTATCAACCTGGGCAGTTTCCTTAATGAATCGCAAATGTTGGCGCTGCACAGCCTGGAAAGTTTTGGCTGGAGCCTCTGGTTTGTGCGTCGCCCTTTATTTATGCCCGCGGTAGTCGTGGTTGCCAACGGTGAGTCAACCCAGCACGCGGTATTGGAAGAGGACGGTTCAGTCAATTTAAAACCGCAAATCCATTTACGACATTGACTCAAACATTATTCAGGCGCGATTCAGTGCGGCGCGCCTAGCATCAATTCCACTATCCACCGGAGTTGCTGCCATGCCCAAATTCCTCAGTTACTTTGCACTTGTTACAGCGGTTTTATTTTTGGTGGGCTGCGGCGGTAGCGGCAGTGCTGCTTCTGACCCCGGCGAGGACTATCGCCCCGAGTTGCGCGCCTTCGATATTATCGATAGCTACGACACAGATACCGCCAAACCCAATCACCCGCCACTGGCGCTCAGCCCGTATTTTTACGATGGTTTGTTTGAAGTCTTTTGGTCGGTCAACAGCCTGGAGGATTACACCGTTAGCTTGCGTATTAATGATCGCGCCTCCATCGCCAACAGCATTTTAATCAGCTCGCAAGTGTGCGGTGCCGGGTTTGCCTGTGATCAGGGCGGCGGTTGGATTTGTGAATACACCAATGATTTTTTTATGTCTTGCGACACTTCATCGCGCGAGGTGGATATCTATCCATTGATTGATCAACTGCCCCAGCGGGTATTTCTATTGTTGGAAGTCTGCGACCGCAATTCCGGCTACTGTGAATACGATTATTACCCCGTCACCCTGGAATAAGTTTGCCGGTGTTAAGGCTGGATAATTTTTTGCGATAAGTTCATGCTGCCGCTTTTTTTGCGGCAGTGATAATGATTAGCGACCCTCTGTTTTATTGCCTCGCCATTCCGGTGGTTATTTTAGTGGGCATGTCCAAAGGCGGCTTCGGCGGCGGTTTTGGTATGCTCGCTGTTCCGCTCTTGTCACTGCTTATAGATCCGCGCTTGGCGGCTGCGATTTTGTTGCCAATCCTCTGTGCCATGGATGCGGTTGGCCTGTGGAGTTTTCGCGGCACCTGGGACAAACTCAATTTAAAAATCCTGCTGCCCGGCGCACTGCTGGGAACCCTCGCCGGTGCGCTCACCTTTGAAATGGCCAACGCCGATTGGGTGCGATTGCTCATCGGTTTACTGTCGATTTATTTTGTCATTCACTACCTTTGGGGCAAACATTTTTTGGAGCGCATGGCAGCGCGCCCTCCCAGTAAAACTGCCGGTAGTTTTTGGGGCGCTGTATCCGGTTATGTCAGCTACATTGCCCACGCCGGCGGCCCGCCGGTTGCGATTTATTTATTGCCGCAACACCTGCCCAAATCCACGCTCGCCGGCACCACCATTTTATTTTTTGCGATCATCAATTTTGTAAAACTTATTCCCTACGCCCTGCTCGGGCAAATCTCCGGCGGCTCTTTTTACACCTCGCTGTTGCTACTGCCGCTTGCCCCATTGGGTGTACTGCTGGGCGTGTACTTACATCGCCGCGTCTCGGATCGTATTTTTTACCGGATCAGTTACAGCTTTTTGTTGTTAGCGGGTATTAAGTTGACTTATGAAGGTGCTGGGGGAATCTTTGGTTAACTCTGGTGGGCTGCTATTTGTAAGGGGAATCTATATGATTCGCGCGCAATTGTTTGGATGGTAAAAAAACGAAAGTTGAAACGAAAAACTGAAACAAAAAGGAAAATGGATTATGCGTGCATTGTTAACGGCCGGGTTATTAACCTTACCTATAACTACTTGGGCAGTGAACACTGAACCTGCAGGGTTTTACGCGGGTGTTGGGGTAAGCCAAATTGATTATTCAGGCAAACTGCCTTTGTCGCTGGATGAAAAGCCGGATTGGACAGCATTGGAGTTATCGGGCGGCTACAAACACAGCCCATTTGTGGGCGTAGAGTCGCGCCTTGGTTTTGCTGGCTCACCTGAACTGTTATACGGCGGTGTTTATTACCGCACAGAAAGCGCCAATGACACTGCAAAAACTTATCTGTTGCTGGGTTTTGCGGGGGCCAGTATTGAAGGCAAGGCTGGTGATGATGTTTCGCTCTCCGGTTTGTCCTACGGCGCGGGTGTTGGGTTTCCGGTTGGTCGCAATTTCAACCTCAACCTTGAATATCGCATGTTAGTGGATGATAGTGATGCCGACGTAAATATGGGTGCATTTGCGCTCAGTATGGATTATCGCTTCTCTGGCTTTAGGGCGGGCGCCAGTGGGGCTCAAGCATCGTTTACACCAGCGACTGATGCAGGATTTTATGCAGGCCTTGGTGTGGCTCAAATCGAGCTGAGTGAAGATGAGTCCTATGAAGAAGATGAGTTTGATGATGAACTCGACGAAGAATTGGATGATGAAGATGCCGAAGACGGTGCGCCGGATCTGAAGTGGAATGCGGTAGAGTTGATTGGCGGTTATCGTTATAACTCGCTGGCGACTGTTGAAGCACGCTTTGGGGTGAGTGATAAGGATGAACTGCTGAGCTTCACTTACGCGTCCTTGTATTATCGCCCCGGTGTTGAACTATCCAACGTGCAGCTTTATGGTTTGCTCGGTTATACATCGGTTCATACTAAGTTTGAAGATGAACCTGATGAAGAAACGGGCGAGGTAGATAAAGAGAGCGATACAATTTCAAGCTTTTCTTATGGTGCGGGTGTTAATCTGCTGATTGGCGAACAGTTTGGTGTTGGTCTTGAGTATCGTTTGCTGGCAAGTGATGAAGGCGATGGCTATTCCAGTGATTTGAATGCGTTGGCCGCGAATGTACATTATCGCTTCTGATTTTTAAGTTCAGATCGAGAGAAAGGAATCTCTCGTTTATTTTTATCCCATTTCCACGTAAAACCTGAAATCAAGATTCCCTTCTCTCGTTTCCCTGTGTTTTAGCCGACCTTTTATTTAAGGTGTGATTGCGTCAGAACTACTGCTCTCGCTGCTCGCCAAGTCCTGCGCAATAAAACAAAAGGTTTTTATTTTCTCCTCTATTTTAGCGGCCGTGCTGGAGCTGGCTTGTTGTTGCCGCCAGAACTTGCAGTCCACGCTGTCGGCTTTTTGTTGGCGCAACTTATCCAAACGCTCTGTCTCGGCTTTATCGGCCAGTTGCTGTTCGCGGCGCGCTTCGGCGGCGGCGAGGAAGCTTTCGTGGGTAAGTGTTTCGGTCTCGCTGGCCGTTTCGGTTTCAGCATCGCTTGCCGCTGCAGTGTGCGGGTTTCCTGCTTCCGTCAATGCTGCCGCCGGTTCTTGAGTTGGCGTTTCTGTGGCGCTGTTGCCGAGTTGGTTTAACGCGGCTTGCATCGCGGGTTGATGATGCGCCGCTGTCGGTTTTTCAGCAGCTGCGGGCGCTTGGTTATCCGCCATTAACCAGTAAGTTGAGCCAACTCCCAGTAAAAATAAACCTGCGCCAGCAATTAATGTTTTTGCCCCGATTTCCATTGCGTGCTCCTTGTGTGCATCTGGGTTTTTAAAAATCTGCAAAAGGCTCCCGGTGTTATACCGGGAGCAAGTTTCATCAAATATCTAATGCCAAACATCAAATATTTTGCCGTTAAAAAATTACTTCTTTTTCAACGCTTGTTGTAACAACGCACCCATGCTGCCCATAGCGGCGGGCGCCGGGTTGTTTTTCTGCGCGGCGCGCTGTTGATTTTGCGATGGGCGACCACTGCCTTTATTGCCACCTTCCACTTTTTCACCGGGCGTATCATCCAAACGCAGTGACAAGGCGATACGTTTGCGCGGCACGTCCACTTCCATCACCTTGGCTTTGACTATGTCGCCGGCTTTCACTGCTTCGCGCGGGTCTTTAATAAAGTTGTGTGACAGCGCGGAGATATGTACCAAACCGTCCTGATGCACACCTATATCCACAAAGGCGCCAAAGTTAGTCACGTTGGTGACTGTACCTTCCAAAATCATGCCCGGCACCAAGTCGGTAATTTCTTCCACACCTTCCTGGAATTGCGCCGTTTTAAATTCCGGGCGCGGGTCGCGGCCAGGTTTGTCCAATTCTTTGATGATGTCGGTGACGGTGGGCACACCGAATTTTTCATCGGTATAGTCTGCCGCTTTTAAGCTGCGCAGGAATGATGAATCGCCAATCAATCCTTTTAATTCGCGCGCGTTTTTCTGTGCGATTTTTTCTACCACCGAATAGGATTCGGGGTGAACTGCAGAGGCGTCCAGCGGGTTATCGCCACCGGCAACCCGCAAAAAGCCCGCTGCTTGTTCAAAGGTTTTTTCACCAAAACGCGGCACTTTTTTGAGCGCGGCGCGAGAATTAAATACGCCGTTCTGGTTGCGGAATTCCACAATGTTATTGGCAAGTGTGGTGTTTAAACCGGAGACGCGCGCGAGCAGTGCGGCCGATGCAGTGTTCACTTCCACACCCACGGCGTTTACGCAGTCCTCCACTACCGCATCCAGCGAACGCGCAAGTTGCGATTGCGACACATCGTGCTGGTACTGGCCAACGCCGATGGATTTCGGATCAATTTTTACCAATTCGGCGAGTGGGTCTTGCAGGCGACGGGCGATAGAAATCGCACCGCGAATGGTCACGTCCAAATCCGGAAATTCTTTGGCGGCGTATTCAGAGGCAGAATAAACCGAGGCGCCGGCTTCGCTCACAACAACCGTAGTGGCTTTAATGTCAGTGTGTTTTTTTAATACATCTTTGGCAAATTTTTCGGTTTCGCGCGAGGCGGTGCCGTTGCCGATGGCAATCAAACCCACGTCGTATTTTTTGCACAGGTGCACCAGCATAGCTTCGGATTCGGCGATTTTGTTCAGCGGCGGCGTGGGGTACATCACCCCGTGATCTACCACTTTGCCGGTGGCATCCACCACCGCGACTTTCACGCCGGTGCGCATACCTGGGTCCAGGCCGATGGTGGCTTTTTGACCGGCGGGCGCAGCGAGTAATAAATCTTTTAAGTTGGATGCGAACACTTTAATCGCTTCCTCTTCGGCTTTTTCACGCAGCTCACCGAGTAAATCGGTTTCCAAATGGGTGAGCAATTTGACGCGCCAGGTCCAGCGCACCACTTCGGCAAGCCAGCCATCCGCAGCGCGGCCTTTGTCATGAATTTGCCAGTGCTCGGCGATCATGGTTTCGCAGGGGTGGCCAATGCGACTGTCTTCATCGCCCACTTTGATACTGATGGTCAGCACACCTTCATTGCGGCCGCGGAACATGGCGAGGGCGCGGTGTGAAGGTACAGATTTAAGCGGCTCGTCGTGTTCGAAATAATCGCGGAATTTTTGCACTTCCTGCGAGCTGTCGGTTTCTTTGCCGGTGGCAACACGTGCGGAAAAGGTCGCTTCCTGTTGCAGGAAATGGCGCAGTCGGCCGAGCAGTTCGGCGTCTTCGCTGAATTTTTCCATGAGGATGTACTTGGCGCCGTCGAGTGCTGATTTCACATCGTTAATACTGTGCTCGGCATTGAAATATTTTGCCGCTTCCACGTCGGGCGCGAGGGTTGGGTCGGCCAGCAGCGCTTCGGCCAGCGGTTCAAGGCCGGCTTCCTTGGCGATTTGGCCCTTGGTGCGGCGCTTGGGTTTGTAGGGCAGGTATAAATCTTCCAGGCGGTTTTTGGTATCGGCGATCTGGATTTCGCGCTCCAGTTCCGGCGTGAGTTTGTCCTGTTCGGCGATGGATTTCAAAATCGCCGCACGACGATCCTCCAGTTCGCGCAGATAGCGCAAACGCTCTTCCAGCAGGCGCATTTGCGAGTCGTCCAGACCACCGGTCACTTCCTTACGGTAGCGGGAAATAAAGGGAACTGTGGCACCTTCATCGAGCAGGCCAACAGCGGCGCTCACTTGCTGCTCCTGTACGTTTAATTCGTCGGCAATGCGTTTGGCAATACTGGGTAAGCTGGTCATAGCGGGAAACTCGTCTATCGGGCTTATGGAAAAGGGCACCATTATCGCCAAAATCCCCCCGCCTGCCAGACTTGTTTTTGCCCCGGCTTTGTGACGGGCGCGGCCTTGCACAATTTTTTTCATGGTGCTGAATCCACAGGTCAGGCTCTTGTGTCTTAGGAGGTATGCGCAGAAAAGTTATTTATTCTCAGTCAGATTTTTTGGAGGTTTTTATGGTGGTTCGCACAGCTTTTTTAACGGCATGGTTGTTGGGGGGATTGTTCACCCTGGCGGCGCCCCTGGCACTGGCGGAGATGCAGGCAAAAGTCTACCCGGTTAAGGATTTCAGCGAGTTTGTGAGCGGCGGCAATACCAAAATCGAAATCACCCAAAGCGACAACGAATACCTGCGGGTAGAGGCAGATGCCGAGGTTATACAGCGGGTAAAGGTGGATCAGACCGGCAAGCGGGTCAGCGTCTGGCTCAAGAGTGACAAAGGCGGTGTGTTCAACTGGTTTGGCCAGGGCAATGAGCCGGTGAAAGTGATTCTCGGGGTCAAGCAGTTGGAATACCTGGAGCTATCCGGTGGTGCCCATGCCCGGGCGGGTGAGCTGCGCGGTGGGGATTTCCGCTTTAATGCTAGCGGAGCCGCCAATGCCGATTTTGCGCTGCTGACGCTGGATAAGTTATCCGTGGATTTATCCGGCGCTGCCAATGCGCGTCTGGCGGCGGTGATGGTGCCGGCGCAGCGCTATGATATTTCCGGCGCATCCAATGTGGATATCAAAGGAGGCAGCCATGCGGATCACCTGTGGGTCAGCGCCAGTGGCGCCAGCAATTTTCGCGGCAAACCATTGGTCGCGCGTCAAGCAGAACTGGATGCCAGTGGCGCCTCACACATCAACGCCACCGTCACCGAAATGCTCACTGCAGATGCGAGCGGCGCCTCCAGTGTGGAGTATTCCGGCACACCGCGCGCCAAATCCAAGGCGACTGGCGCCAGTCATGTTAATGCGCGGGATTAATCCAGCGGCTATCGCTGCAGATTTTTAAGGCCATACATTGCCTTGTCGGCGTGGTGCAGCAGGTCTTTTTCGTTGTCGCCATGCAGCGGAAAATGCGCCATGCCAATACTGGGGGTGATGGGCAAATGAATCTGATTTGATTCCAGATCCCGCAGTGCAAAAGGCGTTGCAAACTGGCCGAGAATTTTCGCGGCTACTGTCTCGCTCTGTTGCGGGTGTTCAATGTTTTCCAGCAGGATTACAAATTCGTCGCCCCCAAAGCGGGCAATGGTGTCGCACTCGCGCACACTCAGTTCCAGCCGCCGCGCTACTGCCTCCAATAGCTGGTCACCAACCGGGTGACCGTAGTTGTCATTCACGGCTTTGAACTTATCCAGATCCATAAATACCAGCGATAACATCTCGTTGTTGCGCCGTGCTCTGGCCAGCGCGGATTGAATGCGATCGTAAAACAGCTCGCGATTGGGCAGGCGGGTCAATTGGTCATACAGCGCGCGCTGCTGCAGGCGCAACAAGAGTTGGCGACGGTCGATAGCTGCGGCGACCTGATTGGATACGTACTGCAACAACTTGAGGGTTTCGTCATCGTAGACTGCACTTTCGCTGTAACTCTTGATCACCAGCGCACCCATAGTGCGCCCCTCGATCACCAGCGGAACGCCAAGCCAGGAGCGTGCCTGCATCTGGTTTTCGCCTGTGGGGGCCACTCTTGCGGTGTCCAGCAGCAGGGGCTGGCCGCGGCGAATCAGGCGGGCGTAATCGCTGTCGCTGGCAAGGTGTTGGGTAGCCGGTAGCGGCTGGTGTTGATCCACATGGTAGGGAAAGCTAATGCAATCGCTGGCGGCATCGTAAAGTGCAATCACGCAGTTATCGGCCGGCAGCAGGGCGGCAATAATCTGATGAATATGGCGATAAAGGCTGGGTAAATCCTGGGTGTTGTGGGAGGCTTCGGCAATCGCGAAGACTGCCTGCTGCACCGCCTCCGCGCGTTTACGCAGGGTAATGTCGCGCGCGACCGCAACACGGCACTGATTCTCCTCCGACCAGCGCGCCGACCACATGATGTGGGCAATCTCGCCATTTTTGCGCTGGTAGCGGTTTTCAAAGTGCGGCTCAGGTTCGCCGGCGACTATGCTATCAACCGCATTGAGGGTGCGCTCGCGGTCATCCGGGTGAACCAAATCGAGCATTTGCATGCCCATCATTTCGGCTTGGGTGTAACCAAAAATGCGCTCGGCGCTCGGGCTTACGTATAAAAAATGGCCGTGTTTGTCCACCACACAAACGGCATCGACTAACAAATCGATATATTTGCCCAAGGTGGGGAAACTGAGGGTGGACATAGCTGTCTTTACTGCTCCAGTGAAAATGATTGTCGCCTGCTTAATTCAAGCTCAAGCATAGCTGTTGCGCCTGAAGTTTGCGATGACAGCGCAAGCCATTCACCGGGGTAGATTCATACGGAGTTTTTGTGATGGTTAATGTTTTTTTATCTACTGCGGTTAAGACACCTCTGCGCATCGCCCTGCTGATTGTTGCGCAGGCAATGGCTGCACCGGCTTGGGCGCACACCGCCAGCCATTCGGAGTCACCCGGAGTGGCGGATTTACGGCGCGCACTGCAGAGCCTGCGCACCAGTGAACCCATAGTGCTGGATGTGCAATTCAAACTCTTTGGGCGCAGCGGCGACGATAAGGATCTGCAGGCGCGCGAAGGTTTATTGCAGCTGCAACTGGAGGATTCGCCCAGCGGTTTGCGAATGCACTACGCTCCAGCCGTGATTCACCAATTGCGCGATGAAGAGCTGGCAAAAACCGTGGATGAGGATGTCAAAAATTCTGCGCTCAATGCCATTGGCCCTTTCGATTATTGGGAGTGGCGCGAGCTGGTGTACCCGGTTGATCAATTGGAGTTGATGCTGGCGCGCTACCATTTTGTCAGTGAGTCGGACAGCTACTACGAGGCTAAACCGGCGCGCCTGCTGCGCTTTAGTTTGCCCAAAGAAAAAATTGATAAACGCTATCGCAAGTACGTTAAAAAATATCGCAATCGGCTGGATCTGTGGATTGATGAGCAAGGTGTGCCGCTTGCCAGCCAGATGACGGAAGCGGGCACCGGGCGAGTGTTTGTGGTGGTGGGGTTCCAGTTTAAAAATCAGGTGAAAATGGAATACCAGCGGGTGGGCGATCGCCTGATCACCCGGCGCCGCGAAGTGAACGATGAAAGTGAAGGTGCGACCATGCAAAGTGAGCGTCACTTCATCAGCCTGGTCACGCCCGCGTCTGAATAATAGCGGGCGGCTTCGGGGCACCAAGCGATTTAAATTCTGTTAGGCTGTGGCGGCATTTCCGGTGTGTAGCAGTGCCGGGTGCCCAAGGTAAATATTCTAACTCTAAAGGGAACTACGCTATGTTAAAGCGCTATTCTTTGCTGGCAGCGAGCCTGCTGCTGGGTACACTCTGGTTGGCGGGCTGCGAGTCCACCGGCCCCGCCCCGGCGGCAACACAGGGGCAGCAGGCTGGTGTGGTTGCGGTTGAAAATGCCCGCATCATTAAAAGCCCGAATGATGATCGCCAGTATTCGGCGGTGCTACTGCCCAACGGTTTGCAAGCCGTTTTGGTCACTGACCCGGCCAGTGAAGTCGCGGCAGTATCCCTTGCGGTAAAAGTGGGAAGCTATCAAGACCCGGATTCACAATTGGGCCTCGCGCACTACCTTGAGCACATGTTATTCCTCGGCACTGAAAAATATCCCGAGCCCAACAGTTTCCAAAAATTTGTGGATGGCAATGCCGGCGTATGGAATGCCTACACCGCGCGCGACCACACCAATTATTTTTTCCAGTTAAAAGCTGATCAGTTAGATAAAGCGCTGGATTTTTTCAGCGACTATTTTCGCGCGCCCACCTTTGACCCCCAGTACAGCGATAAAGAGCGCAACGCGGTCAATAGCGAGTGGTCCATGGGGCGCACTAACGACAATTGGATCATGTATCGCATCAGCGGCCTGACCTCCAACCCGGCGCACCCCGCACACCGTTTTACCACCGGCAATTTGGAGACGCTGTCAGATAAACCCGGCTCACTGCTGCAGGAGGAATTGCGCGCGTTTTACAACCGCTATTACTCCGCCAACAACATGAAACTCACGATTGTGGGCAACCAATCGCAAGCCGAATTAAAAGCGCTGGCTGAAAAACATTTTGCCTCTATCCCCAATAAAAATACGCCGCGCCCTGAAGTGAAAGTACCCGGCTTGACCAAAGCCGAGCAGGGCCAGCATATCCATGTAAAAACCCTGAAAGATCTCAAACAATTATTTATTGAATTCCCTATCGCTGATAACGGTGATTTGTGGCGGGTAAAACCCAATGAATATTTGCACTACCTGATTTCCTCGGAAGAGCCGGGCACCCTGGGTGAACAATTGCGCCGCGAAGGCTTGGCCAATTCGGTGAGCGCGAGTGTATCGCCGGATGAATACGGTATGGACGGCACCTTTTCGGTGTATGTCGACCTGACCGCAAAAGGCATGGACAGCAAAGACCGGATTATCAGTTCGATTTTTGCTTACATTGAATTAATGCAAGCCAAGGGTGTAGATGAGCGCTATTACCGCGAAATCAAAGCCATGTGGGACAAGGATTTTGCCAGCGCGGAAAAACAAAAGCCGCTGCAACAGGCGATGGAGTTATCGCCCAAACAATTTGATTACCCGGTAGAAAATTTATTGAATTCAGGCTTCGTGTATGAGCGCTTTGATGCCAAGGCAATTCATGCAGTACTCAAACAATTAACGCCCGAGCGCGCCCGTATTTGGCATGTGAGTAATAGCGAAACCACCGATCAAGCAGTGCCTTTTTACGAGGGCGGTTATGCCGTGAAAAAATTCACCCGCGCGGAATTAAAAAACTGGGCGAAATTGGGTAAAACCATGGAATTTAAATTGCCGCCGGAAAACGATTTGTTTACCGACAAACCGGCGCCCATTGTTGCTGCGACCCATCTCAAACCACACAAGGTAATAGAGCAAAAAGGTGTAGAGGCCTGGTTAGTGCACAACGAACACTTTCAGGAAGATAAAGGCCTGCTCGAATTAAATCTGAATATCGATTTTGCCTACAACACTATTCAGGAATTGGTTGCTGCAAATCTGGTCTCCGATATTTACAGCATGCACCAAACCTCGCTGGTGGATCGCGCCGGGCGTGCAGGCATCACCATAGGTTTGGCGTTAAGTGCAGAGAAGGGGCAGCTATTTAGTATTTATGGCTACACCGAAAAACAAGCTGGCCTGGTGCAAACCCTGCTGCAGGATTATGTCGCGCTCAACCTGAGTGAAGATGATCTGGCAAAAGCCAAAGACCGGTTGGTAAAAAATATTGCCAACAATAAAAAAGAAATTCCGATTCGTCAGGCGTTTAACCGTTTTGGTTTGCTGACCCGCGCCAAAGGTAACTGGAGTGACGATGAAGTTATCGCTGCGGCACAAACAATATCGCTCGCGCAACTTCAAGCGCATCACCAACAAGTGCTGGCCAATCATCTGCTGCGCATTTATGCCGCCGGTAATTTTACTGACAACACAGTGCGCCATATTGCCACCCAATCGGCAGCGACCTTGGGCAGCAGCAAATTACCGGCCGAGCGTTATTTAATGCAGACCATTACCCCGGTAGCGGGGAAATTGGTGAGTGACAATGTGGATATAGACCCGACTGACAATGCCTTGGTAGATATTTATCTAGGCAGCCAAAAAGACCTAAGCCAGCAGGCGCAGTTGATGTTGTTAAACGGTTTATTCAGCACCGATATTTTCACCCAGCTGCGCACCAATGAGCAGTTGGGTTATGTGGTGGGTAGCACTGCCTCTGCGCTGAATGATTACCCGCTGTTCGGCCTTTATGTGCAAACCACCAACACCAGTCTTGCGGATTTAAAAACACGGATGGATAAATTCCGCCGCGATTATCTGGCCAGTTTGCAAGCCCTTGAGCCGGCGCAGCTGGAGCAATTAAAAGCGGCAGAAATTGCGCAGATACTACAAAAGCCGAACGATTATCGCGCAGAGGCAGCGCGCCATTTGCAGGAATTTAAAGAGGCAAAATTCAGTTTTGATCGCAAGGAACAGTTTGTTGCCGAGCTGCAAAAAGTGACCAAGGCGGATCTGATTAGTATCTACCAGCAGTTGGTATTGGGTAAAAAAGGCCAAAATCTGGTGATTCAAACCCGCGGTGCCAATTACCGTAACCAGAACTTTGCACCGGTAAAATAATAGCGAATGCCTCTGGCATGATTGCCAGAGGCATTTCGCAGCCGGCTGCCGTAGAATAGTTGTTATGTTTAACTGGTGAGATGACACAATGAGCACAAAAACTGACGATGATATTTTTTGGGAGTGGGTGGAGAAGTTTATCGACCAGGCGAACACCGCCTGCGATAGCACTGATCCCGGCATAGTAAGCGCCGCGCTCATGAATGCCGCTGCGCGTTTTAACGCTTATGTCGTCGCGCAAAGTTCATTGGATAAAAATGAATTCGCTGAAGATGTAGAAGGCACCACCAATTATTTGACCGGCCGCTATCGCGATTTTCTCAAAGAGCATATGGAGGATTACCGCGAGAATTACGCCACCCTGATTGGTGTGCGCGAATTGCCGGAGGAGTAGCCGGCACGGATGGAGAATTGAAAAGCAGCTTCGGCTGCTTTTTTTATGCCTGGGGCTAGCCGCCTTTACCTGACTTGTCTGGTATACAAGTCGATTAGCTGGTAATTTATACTTTGACTATAACTAAGGGCAGGGTTAAAAGCCAAAGCCCAAAACTAAAGTCCAAAATGTAAGCCAAACCCAGGAAAGAGCCAGCTATGAATAATAAATCGGTTATTTCAACGCGCTGTTTAGCGCTGCTCTGTGCAGTGTTCGCCTTGTGTTCTCCCGCCTATGCCGATGTCAGCCTGCCGCGTTTATTAAGTGACGGTGCAGTGCTGCAGCGCGACAAACCCATCATCATTTGGGGTTGGGCGGATGAAGGTGAGCAAGTGAAAGTCAGTTTTGCCGGCAAAGAGCAAAGCACGGTAGCGCAACAGGGGCAGTGGCAAGTGACTTTCCCCGCCCGCAAAGCCGGTGGCACTTACGACTTGGTGGTGACTGGCAAAAATACCCTGCGCCGCAGCGGTATTGTATTGGGCGATGTGTGGATCGCCTCGGGCCAATCCAATATGGAATTACCACTGCGCCGGGTGAAATACCAATATCCCGGGTTGATTGAAACCACGCAGCAGCCCGACATTCGCGAATTTAATGTGCCGGTGCTTTACGCCTTTAAGGGGCCACTAAAGGATTACACTCAGGGGCAATGGAAAACGGCAACGCCTGAACATCTGGAAGGTTTTTCGGCGGTAGGCTTTTTCTTTGCGCAAAAAATCCTGGCGCACACCAAAGTGCCGGTGGGCATCATCACCATCCCGGTGGGCGGTTCACCGGCAGAGGCTTGGATGAGTGAATCGGCGCTGCAACAATATCCGCACTATTTGGAAAAATTACAGCCGTTTAAAAACGATGCCCATGTGCAGGCGACCATCGCCACGGACAAAGCCAACAGCAGTAAGTGGTATACCGATTTGGCGGCAGCCGACATAGGCTTGAAAAATAATTGGTCGCAAGCGGAGCTTGATAGCAGCGATTGGAAAACCATTCAGCTGCCCGGTTTTTTTAAAGAAAATGCAGCGCCAGCAGATCGCGATTTTACTAACGGCGCAGTTTGGCTGCGCAAAACCATCGAGTTAAGCCCAGCCCAAGCTGCACAAAAAGCGGTACTCTGGTTGGGTTGCATTGTGGATGGCGATGAAGTGTTTGTGAACGGCCAGGCCGTTGGTCAAACGGGTTATCAATATCCACCGCGTATTTATGCGCTGCCGGAAAAGTTGCTGAAAGCGGGTAAAAATACTATTGCGATTCGCATCACCAGTTATTCCGGCAACCCCGGTTTCGTGCGGGAGAAACGCTACGCCTTGATGTTGGGTGAAAGCGAATTGGGCGCGGGTTATTCAGGTAGCGAGGCGGTTTCGCTGGAGGGCGATTGGCAATACAAAATCGCCGCGCGTGTGGGCAATATGCAACCCGGCACGACGTTGCATTACCTGCCCGCAGCGCTGTACAACGCTAAATTAGCGCCGGCATTGCCGCTGCAAATTAAAGGGTTTATTTGGTATCAGGGCGAATCTAACGTAACCCGTGCAGCAGAATACCAACAATTATTCAGCGATTTAATTGTGGATTGGCGCAATCAATTCCAGCAGGGCGATATTCCTTTTATTTACGCCCAGCTCGCCAATTTTTTACCAGCGAATCCTGAACCGGGTGAAAGTGCTTGGGCGGAATTGCGCGAGGCGCAGCGTCAAACGCTTGCGTTAAAAAATACGGCTATGGCGGTGGCGATTGATGTGGGTGAGTGGAACGATATTCACCCGCTGGATAAACAATCGGTGGGTGAGCGTTTGGCTTTGGGCGCGCTAAAGGTGGCCTATGGTAAAAAAGGTCTGTTGGCATCTGGTCCGGTATTGAAAAAAGTCGTGCGCAAGGGCGATAGCTTGGAATTGAGTTTTACCGAGGTTGGTAAAGGTTTGCAGGTGCGCGGCGGTGGTGAGGTTAAACATATGGCCATCGCGGGGGCGGATAAAAAGTTTGTGTGGGCTAAGGTGCAGTTGAAGAAAAATACACTGCGCGTGTCGGCGAATGGCATCAGCGAGCCTAAGTGGGTGCGTTATGCCTGGGCGGATAACCCTGAGGGGGCAAATCTGTATAATAGCGCCGGTCTGCCTGCATCGCCGTTTGAGGCCAGTGTGTTGGATTAGTGTATTTCCCCCCGCGCGATGGATTCCGGATTTCACTCGGAGACTCGCCGTGAACCCGTCCTTGGGGGCTCGTCGCCCGCGTCCCTGCGGGCCACGGTCTCCGAGCAAATTCCGGAATCCATTGCGCTAGCGACGAGGGAGTAAACTAAATTTTTAACACTAAAACGCCGATGCAGAATTAATTTCTCATCGGCGTTTTTATTTTGAAACAATTCGATATTTTTGATCTCCCACGCACCAAATCCGTTGCCATTATTGGCGGCGGGCCGGCGGGGTTAATGGCGGCAGAAGTTATTGCCAGCGCCGGTCATGCGGTCGCGGTTTACGATGCTATGCCCTCGGTCGGGCGCAAATTTTTATTGGCGGGTGTGGGGGGGATGAACATCACCCACGCAGAGCCAGCGGAAGATTTTCGCGCGCGTTACACCGCCAGCGCACAATTTATCAATGCCCTCAAACAATTTGATGCCGATGCCCTGCGCAAGTGGGTGCATGGTTTGGGTATTGAAACTTTTGTGGGTACGTCTGGCCGTGTGTTTCCGGCGGATATGAAAGCGGCGCCGCTGTTGCGCGCCTGGTTGCATCGCCTGCGTGAGTTGGGGGTGAAGTTTTATCCGCGCCACCGCTGGCTGGGTTGGAATGCGCAGGGTGCTTTGCAATTTGCGGTGCAGGAAAATAATGCGCTAAGTGAAACAAGCGTTCAGGCCGATGCTGTTTTGCTCGCCTTGGGCGGTGCCAGTTGGCAGCGTTTGGGTTCCAACGGCGCCTGGGTGCCGCTGCTGCGCGAGCGCGGTGTGGTTGTGAATGATTTATTGCCCAGTAACTGCGGGTTTGAAGTGAATTGGAGCGAGCACATACGCAGCCAACAGGCTGGTTCGCCCTTGCATGGCGTTGGGTTAAGTTGTGTGGATGTTCACGGCCAGCCGCGCCGGATTTTGTCGGAGGCCATCATTAGTGCCTATGGCATAGAGGGCACAGGAATTTATGCACTGTCCAAATACCTGCGCGATAGTCTCACGCACAACGGTTCAGCAATGTTGAATATTGATTTGCTGCCGGATTTATCCCACGAAAAAATTCTGCAAAAACTCAATAAACCGCGCGAGAAAAATTCGCTGAGTAATTTCCTGCGCAAACAATTTAATTTGCCACCAGTAAAAGTTGCGCTGTTGCGTGAACTCACCAGTAAACAAACTGTGGAAAACACCGAGTTGCTGGCGCTGGCGATGAAAAAATTATCGCTCACCTTAACCGCCACTCGCCCGATAGATGAAGCCATTAGCAGCGCCGGTGGTGTAGCCGCCAAAGCGCTGGATTCCTCCTACATGCTCAAACAAATTCCCGGGGTATTTTGCGCCGGTGAAATGCTGGATTGGGACGCCCCCACCGGCGGCTATTTGTTAACTGGCTGCTTTGCCTCGGGCCGCGCTGCGGCTTATGGCCTGCTCAGTTATTTACACGCCCAGGCCTGAACCTTATGAAAAAAGTATTGGTGATTGGTTATGTGTGGCCGGAGCCAAACTCCTCTGCCGCGGGCAGCCGCATGTTGGAGTTGGTGCAGTTATTTTTATCTCTGCGGTGTGACGTCACTTTTGCCTCTGCGGCGGCGCTGTCGGAGCACCGGTTCGATTTAAAGCAAATCGGCATCACTGAAAAAACCATCGCACTCAATTGCAGTAGCTTCGATAGTTTTATAACAGAACTGCAACCGGATTTAGTGTTGTTCGACCGCTTTTTTACCGAGGAGCAATTTGGTTGGCGGGTGGAGCAGCAGTGCCCACAGGCGCTGCGCATTTTAGACACCGAGGATTTTCACAGCTTGCGCCATGCGCGCCAGCAATTATTAAAAGCTGCACAAAAACACGCTGCCACCGAAGTCGCGCGCCATGCGGTGCCGCCAGTGAGTGCAACTGCCGCAGAACTCTATGCGCAGATGTCAGGCAGCGACATGGCGCAGCGCGAAGTGGCAGCGATGTTCCGCTGTGATTTATCGCTAATGATTTCCGAAGTGGAAATGGAATTGCTGAAACACTATTTTGCGGTGCCCGCGCAATTATTATTTTATTGCCCGTTTTTATCCCAATCGGAAATTGTTGATAAAAAACTGCCGGATTTTTCTGCGCGCCAGCATTTTATTACCATCGGCAATTTTCGCCACGAACCCAATTGGGATTCCGTGCAGTGGCTTAAACACCAGCTCTGGCCACTGGTTCGCGCTCAGTTTTTGCAGGCGAATATGGCGCCGCCCGAGCTGCATATTTACGGCGCCTACCCACCACCCAAAGCAACCCAATTGCATAACGCCAGAGAAGGTTTTCTCATTAAAGGTTGGGCAGAGGATGCACAGGAAGTGATGCAAAACGCGCGCGTCTGTCTCGCGCCTTTGCGCTTTGGTGCGGGCATAAAAGGCAAGTTAATGGATGCCATGCACAGCGGCACACCCAGCGTGACCACCCGCATAGGCGCAGAATCCATGAGCGGTGGTTTGGAATGGTGTGGTGCGATTGAAGATGACGCCGCTGCCTTTGCGCGCGCCGCATTTGATTTGTATACCCAAGCGGGTCTGTGGCAAAACAAGCAGCAACAGGGCTGGCTCATTCTGCGCGATTATTTTTATCGCCGCGACTACAGCCAGGACTTGCAGCAGCGTTTAGCTACACTGGCAGAAAATCTCCACCTTGAACGGCAGCAGAATTTTATCGGCCACATGCTGCGCCACCATCACCACAAAAGCACCCAATACATGGCGCAGTGGATTGAGGCGAAAAATCGTTAAGCCAATCTGTTTGTATAAATAGTCGGCAATAAAAAACGCGCATCAGATTGATCTGGTGCGCGTTTTTATTTTTATGCGTAGTGTTTTATTCCGCAGCAGCAGCTTCAGCAACAGCTACATCAGTTACCACATCGCCAGCAAACTGCACGGCAACTTGTTTGTTGGCGGTAGCGGCAGCGCTTACGCCCAGGGCGGCGGCAACTTGTGCAGCTTGCGCAGCGGTAGCGTTCACTGAGCTGGCGTTGTAAAACCATACTTCGGCATCGGCTTCACCGCTTTTGGAGACTGGTGCGCCCAATTTGGCTTCTACCTGGGCTTTGGTGGCTTTATCGCCCAATTTGCTTTTTACCAGAGCAACGGCAGATTCCTCTGGTGTAGCCGCTGTGGCGCTCGCTGCAGCGCTGGTGTCTTCCACTTTGTCTTGGGTTTCAGCCACTTTTGCCTGTGCCTTGTCCACCGATTCGGATGCCTTTTTGAGCGACCCAAACAGGTCATTTGCCTGTGCGTTTGCTGCTAAAAGACCAACCAAACCCATAACAACCAATGATTTTTTCACGGTAAAACTCCCTAGTGCGGCTAATAAGTGAGTCTGAATATCAGCAATTCAAACAAGATAAAAAGAGTGCCAAAAGGCGCGGCCACCCTAATCAAGTTGCGACTTAAGGTCAAATGAAAATTATTCTTTTCTTGTGCGTTGATTCACTTTAAGCCACTGATCTAATTGAAATTTAGGATATCGGCGCAGGTGTCTGGGTAATCCTATACGCTGAATTTACTCTGCTGGCGTTGAATAAGCGCTGCCGGGCCCCAACCATGGGGCAATCAGTCTGACGGTTGCCTGCATGCCCAAACATCCCGCCCAATTGCCCGCGCGCGCCTCTGCTTTGCCTTGCAATGGCCCTGTTATGCCCGGCCATTGCGCGCGCTTGTTAATGGCGGGATTGCTGCCGGCAAGTCTGCTGTGGCTGTTTGTTATTTACAGTTTGGGCATTGCTGCGCCCGCGCAAACGCCGGATCAGCGCAGCCTGAATGTCACTCGCGATGCACCACTGCATGTGAGTGGCGATTACGCGCTCTCGCTCAAACGCTATTTTTCCCAGCATAGAAATCAATCCGCCAATCCAGCGGGCGATTCTGATCACTCAGATCCAGTCTGGGGTGCACTCGGCGATTTTTTTATTCTGCTGCCCACAGTGCAGGTTATCACTGCGGCTGTTGCCGATGCGCCGCGACTGGATTGGCCGCAGCATCGCTCGCTGAATACTCCGCGCGCACCACCGCACCTTTAATCACTCCCGTTAAAAAAACTGACTGAAATTTTTCTGCTCGCGTTGGCGAGCAGTGCGGAGTATTAAACATGAAAACCCTTTTTTCGCGGGCGCTGGTGTACGGCCTGATTATTTTATTTGGGCTGCTGAGCGCCCTGCCTAATGTTTTACCTGAATCCACTTTGCAAAAATTACCGGATTGGTATTCACACAACCAGCTCACGCTGGGCCTGGATTTACGCGGCGGTTCGCACCTGTTGTTGGAAGTGGATACCAGTGAATTAACCCGCAATAAAAATCCTGCTCTACACGACCAAATTGTGCGCGATGCAGTCGAGCAAAGCGTGGAAGTTGTGCGTCGCCGTTTGGATGAAACCGGCATGGTGGAGCCAATGATTACGCGGCAGGGCAGCGACAGTATTCTGGTGCAGTTACCTGGTGTTAGCGATCCGCACCATATCCGTGAGTTGCTCGGCACTACGGCGCGCATGACTTTTCATTGGGCGGCCAATACACACTCGCCCGGTCATACCCAATTGATCACAGTGGAAGGTGAGGGTGGTGAACGCTATCGATTGGAAGAGCGAGTGGCGTTGGAAGGTAAACACATTAGCGATGCGCGCCTGGCGTTTAATCCCGATAGTGGCGAGCCAGTGGTGAATTTTAAATTGGACAAAGACGGTGCGCGCCGTTTTGGTGATATGACCCAGCACAATGTTGGTCGCGCCCTAGCCATTGTATTGGATAACAAAGTGATTACCGCACCGGTGATTCGCAGTGCAATTACCGGCGGCAGCGGTGAAATTAGTGGCTCGTTTACCAGTGCATCGGCCAATGATCTGGCGCTGCTATTGCGCGCTGGTGCATTGCCTGCACCGCTGAAAGTCATCGAGGAGCGCACCGTAGGGCCTGATTTGGGCAGCGACTCCATCGCCATGGGCGTCAACACCGGCATTATCGGCGCGCTGCTGGTGTTTGCATTTATGCTGGGTATTTATGGTCGCTGGGGCTTAATCGCCTGTGTCGGCTTAGCGGTGAATATAGGCCTGAGTTTCGGTGTGCTGAGTTTGCTGGGTGCCACACTCACCTTGCCCGGAATCGCCGGTTTTATTTTAAGTATCGGCATGGCGGTGGATGCGAATATTTTAATTAATGAACGCATTCGCGAGGAAACGCGGCGCGGTGAAACTGCAGCGCAAGCATTGCGTGCCGGTTTCCAGCGCGCTTACAGCACTATTCTGGATTCTAACGTCACCTCGTTAATTGCCATCAGCTTGTTGTTTTTAGTTGGCAGCGGCCCGGTGCGCGGTTTTGCCGTGACCATGGCAGTCGGTTTAATTATTTCCATGTTCACGGCGATTGCTTTTACTCGCCTGATTATGGAGTGGCGGGTGAGCAAATTAGGTCGCGCGCCGTTAAAAATTTCCGGTTTAACCTGGCTGGATAAGGTCAGTGAAAATACTATTCCGTTTTTGCGCGCACGCTTTTTTGGAATCGCGGCATCAGCCGTGTTATCACTTGCTGCAATAGGTTTGTTTTTCAGCCCGGGCCTGCATTACGGTATCGATTTCAGTGGCGGTACAGTGATTGAAGTCAGCGCGCCGGAAACCAATGTGAGTGCCTTGCGCAATGGCTTATCTGCCCAAGGTGAAAGTGCGGTGGCAATTCAGGAGTTCGGCAATGAGGGGCATTATTTGCTGCGCCTGCCAATGCAATCTGCAGAGGATGTCGCCAGCGGAGAAAGTGTGCAGGCGATAAAAAATGCCGTGCAGGCTATAGCCCCGCAAGCAGAATTCCCGCGTGTGGAAATGGTGGGGCCGCGCGTGAGCGGCGATTTTGGCGATGCCACCATTCTCGCCATTATTGTGGCAGGTTTGGGCATGCTCGGTTATTTATGGGCGCGTTTTGAATCGCATTTTGCGCTGGCTGCCACACTTACGCTCGCGCTGGATCTCACCAAAACCATCGGCTTTTTTGCGCTCACCGGCGTGGAGTTTAACCTCACTGCCGTGGCGGCGCTGCTCGCTTTAATCGGCTATTCGGTGAATGACAAAGTGGTAGTGTTTGATCGCATCCGCGAATATTTGCGCATCAATCCCAACAAACCGCTGGTGCAATTATTAAATGAAAGCATCACCTCAACCCTGACCCGCACCACCTTCACCTCGGTGACTACTTTCCTCGCGCTTTTACCTATGGCAATCGCGGGCGGCAGCGCGGTATCCAGCTTTTCCCTGCCCATGTTATTCGGCATAGTCATAGGCACCAGCTCCTCGATATTTATCGCCGCGCCGATTTTATTGTGGCTGGGTGAGCGCAGAATGCGCCAAGGAAAATCACAACTGCATGTTGTGAATGAAACGCAGCGGGAGATTGATTTGTTGCCTTAATGGAGAGGTTTATGCGGGCTACTTGTTGCCAACCACTTTTCAATAAACATTAAATAAAAACGCCCGCAGTTGCGGGCGCTTTTGTTGATTAAGCGATTAAAACTTCACGCTACTCGAATCCTCACCAAACCAGCGGGGTTTTTCGTCGCCGCGGGCGTATTGGGCGGTGAAGCCGGAGTTGCCGAAGCCTTGGAAGTAACTCATGGAAACCTGGTGTTGGCCTTCGCTTAAATGAATCATGCAGACCTGAACTGTGTAGGGGCGGTCGCCCAGGTGTTCGCAGATTAATTTGCCGTCAACACGCAGGGAGAAACCATCGTCGCTGCCCATGAGGAAGCGGTAAGTGTCTGCTTGTTTAACGGTGATGGTGTGGTTTACATCCACAAAAAAATCATCATTGAAAATAGCGACGTTGCCCAGTTCGGGGTGGCGGAAGCGGCTTTTTTCAAGCAGCTCCAAGCGATCCACCATGACTTCGCGGCTGGATTCAATATCGCGTGCCTGATAAATATTGGTGATGCTTACCCGGTTTTTGCTGATGACCAATTTCACCACCGGATCGACACTGACTGGGGTTATACGCACCAGAATCAGCACCACTACCAGCGCCAGCAGCGCGGAAAAAATGGAGTTTTTATTGAACAGCATTTCTGTAGTGAAAAGCCTGTTTTGGGTTTTGGTTTGTGTTGCCATGATTATCTCACCACCTGCAATTTCCAGAAGCTGAACCAGTTGCGCATTTCAAATTGGTCTTCGGTCAGGCCAAAGCCGTAAGTGAAGGGTGAGAAAAATGCAAACACAGCAATCACTAATAAAGCAAACAAGCTCACGTTGATAATAGTGTGTTTGTTATTGGCGATTACCTGATCGCGATAAATGTAATTGAACACCAGGGCGAGGTTGACGGCGCCAAATACCAGCGGCACTAAATAGTGGTAGAGGTACATCACCCGTTCGATTTGTAAAATTGCAATCATGTAGCAGAGGTAAAGCGAGGTGAAGGCGCAGATCCAGTAAAAGAGTTTTTCATCTTTAATCGGGCTGTTGTAAACGTAGCGGCCAATAATCAAACCCACCGATAAAATAATACCGCCCAGCACCGAGAACCAGACAATCGGGTTGCCAATCAGGTATTTGTATTTCACTACCACTTTGCCGTCTACGGTATTTTTATCCCAGCGGTAGCTGATGGTTTTTTTGCTCAGTGGCCAGCCCATGGCGTGGCTGCCGTTTTCATCGGGTTTGCAAATATCCAAACGCGGAACACCATCGGCATATTCCGACATGTATTTCCAGTTGTCGGCCATGCCCAGCATAAAAGTGGAGGGCGACCAGGTGTTGCCCGCGCGAATTTCCGCCAGGTATTCCGGTGAGGCTTTGTAGGTGCGGTCATTAATAACCTTGGTGCCCATGCCGATATGCACATAAAACACTGCGAAAAAAACCGCGGCAACAGGAATAACACCCGCGGGCACAGTGGTGGCCAGGCGGCTCAACAGCTTGCGCCATTGCCATTGTTTTATATTGCTCCATTGGTCTACGCCAAACAGCATGACAAACAGCAGCAGCAAAATAAATGCGTTTACTTTTACGGCGACGGATAAACCAATCCACACACCGAGCAGCGCATAGTGTTTTAATAAAATCGCTTTTTGGTGGTGGATAAAATCCGTTGCCACACGCACAAAATAATAGAGTGCAGCGAGGATAAAAAAGAGCTGTATACCTTCCAGCATGGCGGCGCGCGAGTGAATCACCAGAGCGTTATCAAAAATCACCAAACTGGTAAACGCCGCCGCCAACCAGGCGCGCTGGGTAATGGCATTGATAATGCCGTAAAAAAATAACACGCTGAACGCCATCATAATGACCGAGGGCCAGCGAAAGCCTTTGTAGGTCATAGTGGGTGGCGCGTTGTCGCCGGTTAAATAATCCGTCTCCAACAACTTTTGTTTATCAACCTCGCCGTTGCCGCCAAACAATACTTCGCCCACGGCCATGAGCATTTTGCCCAGTGGCGGGTGCGGCTCCATATACATCACACCGTCTATATGTTTTTGGGCTGAGGCAACGTGATAGTTCTCGTCCCAAAACATGGCTTGGGGGCTGCCGTAAAAAGGAAAATAAATACCCAGCGAAATAATAAGAATGACCGCCGGGTAAATAAAACGAGCGTAGGTTTTCAGGAAAAGTTTCATAGTGTTATTTTTACGTTAGGGTTGTGCGTTGGAATTATTTTTTGCGCAGACCTTTGCCGGTTGCTGCCCAGAAGATGCCGCCGTAAACATGCTCTAAAAACAGTGTGTCGCTGTAAGTGGCGGGCAGGTGACCAAGAGCGGTGTAAAACGCGCGGCCGCCGTCATAGTTGTGGTACCAGGCGATGGGGTGGAATTTGCCCATGCCGACACCTTTTTTCTCGCCCCATTGCGCGCGTGGGTCGTAGCTTTGTTCATCTACCGAGAGGATGTAATTCAAACCTTTGGTGCGCTCTGCGCCAAATTCGTACCACTCATCCGTCCACCAAAAGCGGTCGGGCATGCGCTCAAGGCCGGGAAATTTGCGGTCGAGCACTTGCAGTTCAGCAGTTTGATTGGCGGGGTGAATGTGGAAAGTGCGGCCCACCATCTTGGTGTACCAATCCCAATCGTATTCGGTGTCTGAGGCGCTGTGTACACCCACAAAACCTTTGCCGGCGCGCACAAAACGCTCCATCGCCGCTTGTTGTTCGTCGTTGAGAATATCGCCGGTGGTCAGCAGGAAAATCACCGCCTGATATTTTTGCAAGCGTTCATCGCTGAACACGCTGGCATCTTCGTGCCAATCAAGCGCAAAGTCGTGGCGTTTGGCCAGCGCGCGCATGGCGGTGACACCTTCGTTGATAGATTCGTGATGAAAGCCATTGGTTTTGGTAAATAAAAGCACATTAAATTGTTGTGCTTGTACACTCAGGCTTGCCATGACAAACGAGCAAGTGAGCGCGATGGAGATCAGTAACTTGTTGCGCATTGTGAAGGTACCTCGTCGCGAAGAGATTGTTTTTGTTGTGGTTGACCTTTTTTGTAATTCACACTTTTATTGTTGTTTGCGATTTGTGGCAGTGGTGCTTTTTATTGTTTTGGAGCGGACGCCATCATAAGCGATTAGGATTTATAGGCAATAAAAAAGGGCGCACAGAGCGCCCTTTTGCAAACCAGTCAAAGTCTTAGATGCGGCGGCGCACACCCAAACCAATCAGGCCCAGTGCCAACAACAAGAGTGCGCCTGGCTCAGGTACTTCAACTACCGGAGGTTTATCCAGGGTGATGCCTTTGAGTTTGTAGTAATCATTGCCACCGGTTTTATTGATGTTGTCGCCGGTAAAACCGCCAAACACATCGTTGTAGGCACCAACCAACCAGTGCTGCGCGACAACCTTGCCAGCGTTGATTTTGCCGCTATTGGGGTGGTAGTCCACGTTGTAGTAGTTGCCCACCAGCGACCAGCCCATGCCCAACAGGTCTTGCCACTTTTTGCCGAGCAGTGAAGCGCTATCAAAATTGGTGCCGGTGTAGGCCAGCACAGTCACATCGCTGTCGTTGGAGATCCAGCCCATATCCAGACTGTCCACAATCACCATTTGGTCGAAGGAGAGCAGGTGCATATCAAAATCACCGCCTTCGTTATCCACGGCGTGGTTGGGGCTATCGGTTTTTTCCACGCCCAGGCCATCCCACTTGCCAACATAGTCCTGCTCAATTTCCTGCTTCACACTGGTGACGGTTTTGTATTCTGCACACTGGCCCCAGTAGTTGTAGCGCTTGCAGGTTTTGGTTTTGTTTACACCATAGGACCAGCCAGTAACCGAGAGGTTGATGTCGCCTTCGTTGTAGTTGTACTGCATGGCATAGGTCGCGTTGAGCGCGCCATTGCGTGAATCCGGGGTGTTGAGGTTGATGCTGATGGGGCCGGCCACAGCGGAGGTGGCGGCCAACAGGCTGAAGCATCCAAGCAGGTTTACAAGTGTGCGCATGACTTTATCCAAAATGGTTGATTTGACAATTTGCAGGTGCAAAGCAAATTGGGTGCCAGCACATCTAATTGATTGATTTGAAAGGTGATGCTGTTCACAAAAGAGTGGCGCGTTGGCTTAAGTGACAAGAAGTTCGACACTTGGATTCCCCGGATGTTATCAAAGCGTACGCTGGTTAATAGGTTCTTCGGCAGGCAATCGGTGAGGGTGAAAAATAAAAGCCCGGGTTGAGGCCCGGGCTGGCAGTTAATGAGGCGGCAGGTTTAAATGGCTTGAGGCTTGGCTGTTTGATTTGGCTGGTGCTCGGGTTCTTCACTGCCAATTGCACCCAGCTCACCGGTTTTGCGCGCATGGCGCCCATAGACTATCTCGAACAGTGGCGATGCCATCAGGGTTGTCACTATCGCCATTAATACCATCATGGAGAACAGGGCTGGGCCAATCACCCCGGCTTGCAGGCCGATATTGATAATAATCAGCTCCATCAAACCGCGCGCGTTCATCAGTGCACCAATACCCATGGCGGTGCGGTTGTCAGCGCCACACAAGCGCGCTGCGCCCCAGCAGGCAACACCTTTGGCAACAATTGATCCAACTAAAATCACGGCGGCAATCGCCAGTAATTCCAGATTGTTAACCATGGTAAGTTGAGTGTTGAGGCCTGAATAGGTGAAGAAAATGGGGATCAGGATAATCACGACAAACGGTTCGAGTTGACGTTTCACCTCTTGAGTGAGTTTGCCGCGCGGCATCACTGCGCCCAGCAAGAACCCGCCAAATACGGCATGTAAGCCTATAGCGTCGGCGGTGAAGGCTGCCAGCATGAAGCTCATAATGACCAGCGCAAAGAGCGTTGGGCTGAGGGTTTGTTGCTGTTCAGCGGCGCGCGCCAGAGGCGCCAGGATTTTGGGGGCTACCACAATCATGAAAGTGGCAAAAATGATGCCGCCAACAATGGTGGTGATCGCCAGTTCCGCACCTGCACCAAAGGTGGCCAGCACTACCGCCAGCACACACCAGGCTCCGGCGTCATCAATAGCGCCTGCTGACAGCGACAAGGTGCCCAGTTTGGTTTGGCTCAAGCCGCGCTCGTGGATAATGCGCGCCAGCATAGGGAAGGCGGTGATGGCTATACAGGCGCCCATAAACAGGGTGGCACTAAAAACAGTCGCCTTTTCAGAAAACAATCCCGGCACAGTCAATAGCCAGGGAGTTATGAGGATCGCGACAATAAAAGGGGCCGCCATACCGGAGATGGATACGGCGGCAGCACTCTTGATGTTGGCTTTGAAGTGGTCGCCACGGAAGCCCAGGCCCACCAAAAACATATACATGCCTACACCCAGCTGCGCGCCCACGTAGAGCACGCCTTTCATTTCGGTGGGGAACAGGCTTTTCTGTAACTCGGGCATTAGTAGACCAAAAAGTGAGGGGCCAAGGATTACCCCGGCAATCATTTCACCTACCACCTGGGGCTGGTGAAGATATTTTTGCCCAAGCCAGCCGACCAGACGGCAAGCTGCGAGAATAACGAACATCTGCAAGAAGAAGACGATAGAAAGTTGCGCGATTGTCATGGGATGAATCCGATTTTTATGTTGATACTGCTGTTGTTATACGTCCGGCGTTTAGGTGGCATCCGGCTAAACGCAGGCGGGTTGTGCTTTGTAGTGGAAAGCTGGGTGCCATCGCAATGTAAGGTCGATAAATTTTGGCTATCATTTTTTGGGTGGCAGCTGTTTGTCGGTTTCATTTGCCGGTAAACCGGTCGGCAATAATTTTTTAGGTGTCTTTTATGACCTTGGCGGAACTGCGATTTATCGTTGAGTTGGCGGATACGCGGCATTTTGGCCGTGCGGCCCAGCGCTGCGATGTCACCCAGCCCAACTTGAGTGTGTCGGTGCGCAAGTTGGAGGAGGAGTTGGGCGTGGTGCTGTTTGAGCGCACCAAGTCCGGGGTACACCCTACAGTGCTCGGGCGCGACATTATTCATCAGGCGCGGCGGGTGTTATCCGGGGTGAGTGATATCCGGCGGCTGGCCCAAGCTGGCAGCGGCCAGCTACAGGGGCGCTTGTCGCTGGGGGTGATCCATACCCTGGCGCCTTACCTGTTGCCGCAATTGGTGCCCTACCTTGCACAGCAGGTGGCGACCATGCCGCTGAGTGTTAGTGAGGGCATGAGTGCGGAACTCTGCAAGCAGCTGCGTGCAGGCAGTTTGGATGCCATTCTGGTGTCGCTGCCGTTTAGCGAGCCGGATGTGGTGGTGCAGCCCTTATATGACGAGCCTCTGGTAGTCATAATGCCGTCTACCCATGTACTGAGTGCCAGCCAGGTAGTGGATCTGGCTGCTCTGCGCGGGCAGCCCCAGCTGTTGCTGGCGCAGGGGCACTGCCTGCGCCAGCAGGTACTGGCTTTACTGCCTGAGACGGTGCTCCTTGGTGATGAAATCAATAGCCTTGAAACCCTGCGCAATATGGTTGCCGCGGGGCAGGGTTTGGCGGTGGTGCCGCGGTCAGCGGCTACGCCCGGAATCTGTGCTGCCAGTCGGCTGGTGGCGCGCCCGCTCGCCGGAGCTGGTCGCACCCTGGCGCTGGCATGGCGCGCCAGTTTTCCGCGCCACAAGGCGATAGATGTGTTGCGCCGCTCCATCCAAATGTGCAGCGGTGCCTACTGGAGTTTTACCACCGAGCCGGAATTGACGGAGTTGTCATGAATCCCATTAAAAAAATTGTGATCCTCGGTGGCGGTACGGCGGGTTGGATCGCGGCCGCTATGCTGGCGGCCCATGTGCGTCGCGACCTCTGTTCCATTGAGTTGATCGAGTCAGATGAAATCAGCTCGGTGGGCGTGGGGGAGTCAACTATCCCGCCGGTGTTGCGTTTAATTACCAGCCTGGGGATAGACGAGGAGGATTTCATCCGCGAAACCCAGGCCTGTTACAAGTTGGGTATCAAGTTTGTGGATTGGCGCTGTAAAAATGAATCCTACTTTCATCCCTATGGCGCGCTGGGTCAGCGTATTGGTGCGCAGGATTTTTACCAGTGCTGGCTGAAGTCCACCATGGCTGGCGGCGACTATCCGCTGCAGGATTTTGCCCCCTGTTCAGTCATGGCGGCGCAGGGGCGATTTTTTCTGCCTGCGCAAGCCGCTAACACCCCGATTGGCGGTGCGGGATACGCAATTCACCTGGATGCCAAGCTGGTTTCGGCCTATTTGCGCCGCTACGCCGAAGCGCGCGGGGTGGTTCGCAGTGAAGGCAACTATGTGGCGGCCGAGCGCAATGAGGGCGGATTTATGTCGGCGCTATTGTTGGCCGATGGCCGCCGGATTGAAGGAGATTTTTTTATCGATTGCTCGGGCTTTCGCGCGCTCCTGAGTGAGGGGGTGATGGGGTCCGGGTTTGAGGATTGGTCTGACTACTTGCCCTGTGATCGCGCCCTGGTAGTAAAAACCGCGGCGGCCGGTTCGCGTATGCCCTACACCACGGCGACCGCGCGCAAATCGGGATGGTCCTGGCGTATTCCACTGCGCAATGCCACCGGGCACGGTTATGTCTATGCCAGCCGCTTCTGCAGTGATGCCGAGGCCAAGAGCACCCTGCTTGGCAGCCTGGATGCGCCGCGCATCAATGACCCCAGGGTGGTGAATTTCAGGGTGGGGCGGCGCACCGCGTTTTGGAAAAATAATTGTTTGGCGCTAGGGCTTTCGGCTGGCTTTGTGGAGCCGCTGGAGTCCACTGCGATTCACCTGATCGCGCGCGGCATGGATTATTTGTTGCGCTTTTTCCCTGACCGCGACTGTGAGCCCAGTCTGCAGCGCGAGTACAACCGGCGTATGGCGGCGGACTATCAGGAAGTGCGTGATTTTATCGTCTTGCATTACTGCACCAGTGAACGTCGCGACAGTGGCTTTTGGCGCTGGTGCCAAACCATGCCGCTACCTGATTCGCTGCGCGAGCGTATCGATTTGTTCAAGGCGCACGGCATAGTGCGTGAAGAGCGGGATGAATTATTCCGCAGCGCCAGCTGGCAATCCATTTTTGAGGGTATGGGCATTCGCCCGGCTAAATACAGCCCGCGGGTGGATAATATCGAGCTGGAGCAAATTAACGAAAACCTCAAGCTTGCCCGCTCGGCCATCCTCAGTATGGTGAAGACCTTGCCTACCCACGATGACTATCTGGCGGGGCGCTTCGGCGCACCAGCCGTTGAGCAGGGCTAATCAATCACGGCCAAATATTGGCCGTTCAAGTAGCTGCCATCCTCAATCACCGCAGTGCTATGGGAGGGGTAGACCTCGCTCAGGTGCAGCTGGGTTGGGCGCTTGACCAGGCGCGTTTCGCTCACCTGGTATTCGGTGTTTGAGCCCACCACCACCAACTGGTACAGCTGCATAGTCGCGCCGGCCTGCAAGCCGTTATTGGCGCCGCCTTGCAATATCACCTGGGTCTGCCCGGGGTAGGCTTCAATGGTGGCGATATAGGGTTGGCAATCCAGAGTCTGCACCAGTTCTTGGCTGATAGTTTTGCCAAGCTTGCGGATTTGTTTGCCGTAGGGGGTTTTGGCAAAAGCAGGTGAATCAAAACCTATAGGTTTGCGCGTATTCCAAATACCGCTTGTGGTGTAGTGGCGGGTTAGCAGCGGTTCACCGGTAAAGCCATCGCGCAACTCAAGTTCCAGGCTGAACAGGCGGGTGCGCGGGTCGAACTTTTGAATGCCGGTCAGGTCGTGAAAACCGTTGGCAAGGCGGCGATAAATTCCCGGGTTGTAGGTGGTGTTGGCATCGGTCAATGCCATGTCATGAATAGTGCCGCTCAGGACAAATTGCGCGCGCGCTTGGCGGGCAATTTTTTGCGCTTGTTGCTTGCGCTGGGTTTCGCTCAGGTCGGGCAGGGCGAAACCCAGCGGGATCAAGTTGGGGGCAAGCATGGGATTGGCTTGGGCCAAATCATTGCGGATCAACTCCGCCATGCCGGATTCGGCGGCGAACAAGTTGCCGGCATTTGCGGTCTGCGGGTTGCTGTTGGTAAAGCGAGTGATCACCAGTGATTTGCCAAGGTGGTTGTGCTCCCGGCGCTGGTCGGTGCATTGGTTTTGACGCGCGGCTGGCCTGGCATTGACTTGCGCGGTTGTGGGGGTGTCTGGAGTGGGGAGCTCTGCGCTACCTACAATCACTCCCGCGCTTGTATTTTCATTCGGTGCTGCAGTGCTGCCCGGTTTATAGGCAATATCTTCTGGTACCAGCGGGCTGGCTGCGAGCGTTGAACTCAGTGCCAGTATGCTGGTCAACAACAGGCATCGAATTGCCCGGGATGACTGGATGTAGGGGCTGTTTGAACCCATGGCAGGCTCCGGTGATATGCGGGTATAGTGATGCAAGGTATAACGCTAGGATTAAGATCGGCCCGCAGCGGCTTTTCTTTAGTCAGGAAATCATAAGAATCACGGCGGAGGCGCCATTTGTTGCGGAGCAGGTTGATGAAAAAATTCGTGATACTGCTGGTTATTTGTGCGGGCTGGCTGGCAGGCTGCAGTTCCAATGGTCGAAGTTATGTAGAAAGTGCTATGGCAGAAACGCTTGAGGTGGAAGTTCTTCCCAATCAAAGCAAGATGTTTACCTATCGCCTGCGCTGGCCCGAAGAGCAAATTCCCAATCACATTCGTGTCAGTCGCGATGGTCGCGATAGTCGCCGTGATTTTTATGAGGGAGGTGTTAATGTAGGGCGCAACACCCATGAGCGGCTGTTGCAGAATACCGGTTATGTGGTGGAAAAAGCGGGCTATTGCCGCGAAGGTTTTTTTGAGCTGGATCGCAGTATCTCCCGATACCATCTGTGGGTGAGGGGGGAGTGCAAAGAAAGTGCAACCGAAGCCGATAAGGCCGCCTTTGGGGGCAAACAAACCTTGACGCCTGAGCGCTGGAAAGCCTCCCGATAGTTCGCCTTCCTTTAGAAAATAACAGCCCCGACCACTGGCGCTTTTTGCGCCAGCTTGTCGCATAATTCAGCGGCTGTTTGATTCCACTTGGCTTGCCAATACCCCTTCAAGCGGGTAATATCCTGCGCCCATTTGCCTAGCCCCTGCACCTCAGGGGCTTTTTTGTCTGGGATGCAATTTGGCGCAACTCTCGCATGAACGTTGCGTGTCCAACCTTCGTATCCCTTGATAATGTTTTTTGTTGAGAATCAGCCTATGACCACTGGCCTCTACCAGATAGACGAGTTCAAAGATAACTGCGGTTTTGGTTTGATTGCCCACTTAAAGGGCAAGACCAGCCATCGTCTGCTTACTACGGCAATCGAAGCACTGACTTGCATGACCCACCGAGGTGGTATCAATGCAGACGGCAAAACCGGTGACGGTTGTGGTTTATTGATCCAGAAACCGGACAGTTTCTTGCGCGCCGTCGCCAAGGAAGCCTGTGGTGCCGAGCTGACCTCTATTTATGGTGTGGGCGCGATTATGCTCAGCCGCGACCCGGCCCAAGCCGATAAGGCGCGTGCGGTAGTCGCTGAAGAGTTGACTGCCCAGGGCCTGATTGTAGCTGGCTGGCGCGAAGTGCCGGTTGACCCCAGCTGTCTTGGCCCTATCGCCATGAAGTCGCTGCCGACTTTTAATCACCTGTTTGTAAATAACCCCGACCTGCCGCTGGAGCAGGTTAACGCCAAGCTGTTTATGGCGCGTCGCAAAGCGGAAATCCGCTTGAAAGACGACAAAGCCTTTTATGTTGCCAGCTTGAGCACCGGTATCCTGTCCTACAAAGGTTTGATGATGCCGGTTGATCTGCCACGCTTTTTTGCGGATTTGGCCGATGAACGTTTGGAGACAGCGATCTGTGTGTTTCACCAGCGCTTTTCCACCAATACTATGCCGCAATGGCCGCTGGCCCAGCCCTTCCGGATGTTGGCGCACAACGGCGAGATCAACACCATTGTGGGTAACCGCAACTGGGCGGTGGCGCGTACCCCCAAATTTGTAACACCACTCCTGCCTGAGCTGCACAGTGTTACTCCGCTGGTAAACCGCACCGGTTCTGACTCTTCCAGCTTGGATAACATGCTGGAAATCCTGACTCTGGGTGGCATGGAATTGCACCGCGCCATCCGTATGCTGGTGCCGCCGGCCTGGCAGAACGTGGAGAATATGGACCCGGATCTGCGCGCCTTCTATGAATACAATTCCATGCATATCGAGCCTTGGGATGGCCCCGCAGGCTTGGTAATTACCGATGGTCGCTACGCGGTTTGTACGCTTGACCGCAATGGCCTGCGCCCATCGCGCTGGGTGATTACCAAAGATGACATGATCACTGTGGCCTCGGAAGTGGGTGTGTATGCCTATGATCCGGCCGATGTAGTGGCCAAAGGGCGCCTTGGCCCAGGCCAGATCATGTCGATTGACACCGCGACTGGCACCCTGCACAACACCCAGGATATCGACAACCAGCTTAAGTCGAGCAAGCCTTACAAGCAGTGGCTGAAAGAGCGTGCTCTGCGTATTGAGTCCACCCTGAACACCGACACCAAAGAAAACGGTATCGAAGGCATAGCGCTCAAGGCCAACATGAAAATGTTCCAGGTTAGCTTTGAGGAGCGCGACCAACTGTTGCGTCCGCTGGCTGAGGGTGGTCAGGAAGCTGTTGGCTCAATGGGCGACGATACCCCTATGGCCGTGCTGTCGCGTCAGCAGCGTTCACTTTACGATTATTTTCGCCAGCAATTTGCCCAGGTAACCAACCCGCCGATCGACCCATTGCGTGAAGCGATTGTGATGTCGTTGGAAACTTGCCTTGGCCGTGAATTGCCGGTTTATGACGAGTTGCCCGAGCATGCGGATCGGGTGATTTTGACCTCGCCTGTACTCTCGCCTGAAAAATTCCGTGGCCTTATGGGTATGAATCGCCCCGGTTATGGAGTGGCGAAATTCTCGCTTTACTACAATCCTGAAGCGACCAACCTGCAGGCGGCACTTACCAAACTTTGCGCTGACGTTGAAGCGACGGTTAAGTCTGGCAAAGTGTTGATGGTATTGAGCGACTACGGTTTTGAAAAAGGCTTGTTACCTATTCCTGCCCTGCTGGCGGTGGGTGCAGTTAACCAGCACCTGACCAACGTTGGCTTGCGTTGTGACTCCAACCTGATTGTGGAAACTGGTAGCGCGCGCGACCCACATCAAATCGCCGCTTTGATCGCCTATGGCGCAACCGCCGTTTACCCTTACCTCAGCTACCACGTGCTCAACGACTTGATTGAAACGGGTGAGCTGCTGACTGACGTTGATACCGCCTACAAGAACTACCGCAAGGGAATCGACAAGGGCTTGCTGAAAATCCTGTCCAAAATGGGTATCTCCACCATCACCTCGTACCGCAGTGCACAGCTGTTTGAGGCAATTGGTCTGGCGGAAGAAGTGATCGGTATGTGTTTTGAGAGCACGCCGTCGCGTATTGGTGGCGCGCGTTTTGAAGACCTGGAAGCCGACCAGAAAATCCTGGCACAAACTGCCTGGATCGAGCGTAAGCCAATCGTACAAGGTGGTCTGCTCAAGTATGTTCACGGCTCCGAATACCATGCTTACAACCCCGATGTAGTGCAGAGCCTGCAAAAGGCAGTGCAGAGCGGTAACTACGCGCTTTGGCGTAACTATGCCGATTTGGTGAACAAGCGTCCGGTCTCCATGCTGCGCGACTTACTGGCGATTCGTGAAGACCTGTGCAAACCCATTCCCCTGTCAGAAGTGGAACCGGTTGAAAGCATTATCAAACGTTTTGACTCGGCGGGTATGTCGCTCGGCGCTTTATCGCCTGAAGCGCATGAAGCCTTGGCTGAAGCCATGAATCGTTTGGGGGGGCGTTCCAACTCGGGCGAGGGTGGTGAAGACCCAGCGCGTTACGGCACTGTGAAATCCTCCAAGATCAAACAAGTTGCCTCTGGTCGTTTCGGTGTTACACCTGCCTATTTGGTGAATGCTGAAGTGCTGCAAATTAAGGTTGCCCAAGGTGCAAAACCCGGTGAAGGTGGTCAGTTGCCCGGTGGCAAAGTGAATGCACTGATTGCGCGCCTGCGTCACTCGGTGCCCGGTGTAACCCTGATTTCACCGCCACCCCATCACGACATCTACTCGATTGAAGACCTTGCTCAACTGATTTACGACTTGAAGCAAGTGAACCCAGACGCACTGGTCTCGGTGAAACTGGTATCTCGCCCCGGCGTAGGTACTATCGCTGCTGGCGTGGCCAAAGCCTATGCCGACCTGATCACCATTTCCGGTTATGACGGTGGTACTGCAGCTAGCCCACTCACCTCTATTAAATACGCGGGTTCACCCTGGGAGTTAGGTCTGTCTGAAACTCATCAAACCCTGCGCGCCAATGACCTGCGCGACAAGGTTCGCGTGCAGGCCGACGGCGGTTTGAAAACCGGTTTGGATGTAGTAAAAGCGGCCATGCTTGGCGCTGAAAGCTTCGGCTTTGGTACTGGCCCGATGGTTGCCTTGGGTTGTAAATACCTGCGTATTTGCCACCTGAACAATTGCGCCACCGGTGTTGCTACCCAGCAGGACAAACTGCGTAAAGACCACTACATAGGCACAGTGGAAATGGCGATGAATTTCTTCAAGTTTGTTGCCGAGGAAACCCGTGAGTGGATGGCGCGTATGGGGGTGCGCACTCTGGGTGAATTGGTTGGTCGCGTGGATCTGCTGCAGGTGCTGGAAGGTGAAACTACCAAACAACAGCAATTGGATTTGAGCCCGATCATCTATACCGACGATTATTTGGCCACCAAGCCGCAATTGTGCGCCGTGAGCAAAAACGAGCCTTTCGATAAAGGTGAAACCGCCGAGGCAATGATTAAAGTGTTGTTGCCCGCGATTGAAGCCAAAACCGGCGGCGAGTTTGAGTTCCATATCACCAACTGCGACCGCTCCATTGGTGCGCGTATCAGCGGTGAAATCGCCAAGCGTTACGGCAACCAAGGCATGGCAGACAAGCCACTCAAACTGAAACTGACCGGTATTGCCGGCCAAAGTTTTGGAGTGTGGAATGCCGGTGGCTTGGATATGTATCTGGAAGGTGATGCCAACGACTATGTGGGCAAGGGCATGGCTGGCGGTAAGCTGGTAATTCGCCCACCGCGCAGTTCCGGCTTCAAGTCCAACAAAACCAGCATTCTGGGTAATACCTGTTTGTACGGTGCGACTGGCGGTAAATTGTTTGCAGCCGGTACGGCAGGCGAGCGCTGCGGCGTGCGCAACTCCGGTGCCCATGTGGTAGTGGAAGGCGCTGGCGATCACTGCTGCGAATACATGACCGGTGGTGTGGTCACAGTACTGGGTCAAACCGGTGTGAACTTCGGTGCGGGTATGACCGGTGGTTTTGCCTATGTGCTGGATGAAGCAAATGACTTTGTGGATCGTTACAATCACGAGTTGGTGGACATTCACCGCATCAACACCGAGGCTTTGGAGGCGCATCGCCACCACCTGCGCACGACGATTGAAGAATTTGTACAAGAGACTGAAAGTGCCTGGGGCCAAGAGCTGCTGGATAACTTCGATGATTACATCGGTAAGTTCTGGCTGGTTAAACCCAAAGCAGCATCTTTGGGCAGTTTGTTGGTTAGTTTCCGCCAGCGCGGCGAATAACTCTTGGTGACGAGTGAGGTCAAAATCATGTCAGCACGTTTAAGCAATGACTTTCAGTTTCTCGATGTGGGTCGTCAGGACCCCACCAAGAAAGATATAGAAACCCGCAGACGCAACTTTGTGGAAATCTACCAACCTTTCGCCAAAGAAGAGGTGGAAAGCCAGGCGCATCGTTGTTTGGAGTGCGGCAATCCCTATTGTGAGTGGAAGTGCCCGGTGCACAACTTCATTCCCAACTGGTTGAAGCTCATATCCGAAGGCAATATTTTTGAAGCGGCTGAGTTGAGTCATCAGACCAACTCCCTGCCGGAAGTCTGTGGCCGCGTGTGCCCACAAGATCGTTTGTGTGAAGGCGCCTGTACCCTGAACGACGGTTTTGGTGCGGTAACTATTGGCAACGCCGAGAAGTACATCACTGATACCGCCTTTGCTATGGGCTGGAAGCCGGACATGTCCAAAGTTGTTTGGACCAACAAAAAAGTGGCCGTGATTGGTGCTGGCCCTGCCGGTATTGGCTGTGCTGACGTGCTAGTGCGCAACGGTGTTAAGCCGGTGGTATTCGACAAGTACCCCGAAATCGGCGGCCTGCTGACCTTTGGTATCCCCGAGTTCAAACTGGAAAAATCAGTGATGAGTCGTCGCCGTGAAATCTTTACCGAAATGGGTATCGAATTCCGCCTGAATACCGAAGTGGGCAAAGACATCACCATGGAAGAATTGCTGCGTGATTACGACGCGGTATTCATGGGCATGGGTACTTATACCTACATGAAAGGCGGTTTTCCCGGTGAAGACCTGCCCGGTGTTTACGATGCGCTGCCGTTCCTGATTGCCAATGTAAACCGCAACCTTGGCTTTGAAAAAAGCCCTGACGACTTCATTAGCGTAGCGGGCAAGAAAGTGGTTGTTCTGGGTGGTGGTGATACTGCCATGGACTGTAACCGTACTTCCATTCGCCAAGGTGCTGCTTCAGTGACCTGTGCTTACCGTCGCGACGAAGAAAATATGCCTGGCTCCAAGCGAGAAGTGGCCAATGCTAAAGAAGAGGGCGTGCAGTTCCTCTATAACCGTCAGCCAGTTGCCGTCGTTGGCAATGGCAAGGTGGAAGGCGTGAAAGTGGTTACCACCCAAATGGGTGAACCCGATGAAAAAGGTCGTCGCAGCCCGGTGGTTGTGCCTGGCTCTGAGGAAATCCTGCCTGCTGACGTGGTGCTCATCGCCTTCGGTTTCCGCCCCAGCCCGCAACCCTGGTTTGAAACTAACGGGGTAAAAGTGAATAGTTGGGGTGGCGTAGTGGCACCAGAGCAACAACAGTTCAAGTTCCAAACCAGCAACCCCAAAGTGTTTGCCGGTGGTGATATGGTGCGCGGTTCTGACTTGGTAGTTACTGCAATTTGGGAAGGTCGCGAAGCGGCGCAGGGTATTCTGGACTATCTGGAAGTTTAAACCGGCTGGAAGTTAAACTGGTGCATTGATCATTGCGGCGGGCATCGCTTAGGCTCCACCCGCCAACCTGTGTTGAACAAACCCCGCCTATGCGGGGTTTGTTTTATCCAACCTATAAAAGATTGAGCCTGAGGATTAGAACATGACTGAACTCAAAAACGACCGCTTCCTGCGCGCACTACTCAAGCAGCCGGTGGATGTGACTCCAGTATGGATGATGCGTCAAGCCGGCCGTTATTTACCGGAGTACCGTGCCAGTCGCGCCCGGGCGGGCGATTTTATGGGTTTGTGTACTAATCCGGAATTGGCTTGTGAGGTGACTCTGCAGCCACTTGACCGCTACCCCGGTCTCGATGCAGCGATCCTTTTCTCCGATATCCTCACCATTCCCGATGCCATGGGCTTGGGCCTGTATTTTGAAACAGGCGAGGGGCCCAAGTTCAAGAAAGCGGTGCGCACCGAAGCCGATGTGAATGCACTCAAGGTAATCAATCCCGAGCAGGATTTACCCTATGTGGTCAATGCGGTCAAAACCATCCGCCGCGAGCTGAATGGTCGTGTACCGCTGATTGGTTTTTCTGGCAGCCCCTGGACTTTGGCGACCTATATGATCGAAGGCGGCTCCAGCCGCGATTTCCGTCGTGCCAAGGAAATGCTCTACAACCAACCGCAAGTGATGCATCAATTGCTGGACGTGCTAGCCGATTCGGTCACCGTCTACCTCAATGCGCAAATCCGGGCGGGCGCCCAAGCAGTGCAAATTTTTGATACCTGGGGCGGTGCGCTATCCCATGCGGCGTATCAGGAGTTTTCGCTGAAATATATGCACAAAATCGTCTCTGGCTTGATTCGCGAAAATGAAGGTCGTCAAGTACCTGTGATTTTGTTTACCAAGGGCGGCGGTCAGTGGCTGGAGGCCATGGCGGCTACCGGTGCAACCGCCTTGGGCTTGGATTGGACCACAGATATAGCAACAGCTCGCGCCCGGGTGGGCGATAAGGTTGCGCTGCAGGGCAATATGGACCCTACGATTTTGTATGCCTCCCCCGAGCGGATTCGCGCTGAAGTTGGCGCCATTCTCGCCGGCTATGGTCGCGGCTCAGGGCATGTTTTCAATTTGGGCCATGGCATTACGCCTGAAGTTGATCCAGAGCACGCTGGCGCATTTATCAACGCAGTTCACGAATTGTCTGCTAGCTATCACGCATAATTTGCCGCCAGCCATCAGTCGCCAGCATCTTTTGGTCGCGATTCCGCGGCGGGTGCTGGTGCCGCGTCATTATCTTCATTACACTCCTTGCAATATCCGGTTTTTAGGAAGATTCACCCCCCGGTACCCTACGATTGCTGGCGTCTCTTAAAGCCAGTATCCCTGATCTAATAAGGCTGATAACACCATTAGGTGATATGGAGAGCTAGGCGTGGCAATTAAACAGGTTAAAGTTGACGTCAACGAATTAACCATCGGTATGTATATCTCCGGTCTGGATCGCCCCTGGTCCCAGACGCCTTTTCCCCTGCAAGGTTTTTATCTCCGCGATCTTGGCGAAATTAATCAGCTCAAGGCATTGTGCAACTATGTGTACATCGACGTGGAAAAAGGGCGTGGGCCAATTTCTGCCAATCTAAAAACCATTGCCCCCGCAGCCAAAAAAACCAGTACCCGCGAGCGGGTCAACAGCTTCAATGAAACCCTTGCACCTCTCAAAATCCAGCGCGGCCTCTACCGCGACGTCACCCCATTACAGCGCGAGGTAAAACAGGCGCGCCAACTTCACCAAAAGGTCTATGGCGCGGTAGTGGAAGTGATGGAACAACTGGAGAAAAACCAGTTTGATGATATCTCTCTCGGGGAGACCAAACGCGTCGCCAGCGAAATGGTCGACAGCGTGGTGCGCAACCCGGACGCCTTCACCTGGCTATCGCGAGTGCAGGAAAAGGATGAATACACCTACAGCCATGCGGTGCGCTCCTCGGTGTGGGCGATATTATTTGGCCGTCACATAGGCCTGCCCAAGCGCGATCTGGATGTGTTGGCGATGGGGGTACTGCTCAAGGATGTCGGTAAGGTGATGTTGGATGCTGCCCTGATTGCCAACCTCAATCGCACTCCAGAGGAGGAGGCGGTATACGAGAGTTTCGTGGAGATAGGCTGCGAGATTCTACGCAAAACCCAAGGTGTTGAGCCGCGTGTGATTGCTGTGGTGAAAACGCACTGTGAGCGCTTGAATGGCAGCGGTTTCCCCCAGGGGTTGTCGGGCGACAAAATCCCGCTGATGGGCAAAATCGCCGGCATAGTGACCTATTACGATCATGTCACCAACCCTCGCGGCGCACGCGACCCCATTGCGCCTTCAAAAGCAGTGGCCAAATTGTATGAACTGCGCAATATCCAGTTCCAGGAAGAGTTAGTGGTGGAGTTTATCCGCGCCATTGGACTATACCCAACCGGAACTCTGGTGGAGCTGAGTACCGGTGAAGTGGCCGTGGTAGTGGAGCAGAATTTTGAGCGCCGCTTGAAGCCCAAAGTCATAGTTGTTTTGGATACGCTCAAACAACCCATGAGTGAATACCTGTTATTGGACTTATCGGAAGATGATAAACGCAAACAGGAACTGATTGATTCCGGCAAAAAAAGCCGCCACGAAGTTGAAAAGATCGAAATTGCCCGCGACCTTGAGCCGGGTACTTACGATGTGGATATTGCCGGTATTCGCGATCATTATTTGATGCGTACCGAGAAAAAGGGGCTGATGGCGCTGCTCAGTCGCCTCACAACCCGCGGCTAGACGCAAGCTGTTAAGTTGCAGTAAAAAAACCGCATTTAGCTAATGCGGTTTTTTTATGTCTGGTTAGAATGGCGCGCCGCTTAGCGCGGCATCCACTATTACCGAGAGAGATATCATGTTTGAATGGTTGGCAAGCCCCGAAGCCTGGGTTGCACTGGCAACGCTCACTGCGTTGGAGATAGTGCTGGGCATCGACAATATTATTTTTATTTCCATTTTGGTGGGCCGTCTACCAGAACACCAACGCAAATTTGCGCGCAATGTAGGCTTGGGCCTGGCGATGCTCACACGTTTGGCGTTGCTCTTCTCGCTCGCGTGGGTGATGGGTTTGGTAGATCCGCTATTCAGTGTTCTAGGTCAGGAAATATCCGGGCGCGATATTATTTTGATCGGCGGCGGTTTGTTCCTTATCGCCAAGGCGACCCATGAAATTCACAGCAGCCTGGAAGGTGCAGTAGAAACCGAGCGCAATATTGCCGCCCATGGTTTATTGATTGTGCTGGTGCAAATCGCGATTCTGGACATTGTGTTCTCGCTGGATTCAGTGATCACCGCCGTTGGTTTGGTGGATCAGGTGCCAATCATGGCTACGGCAATTATCATCGCTGTAGGGGTGATGCTGTTTGCTGCCAAATCGATTGGCGATTTTGTGGATTCACACCCCACCATTAAAATCCTCGCTTTGTCATTCCTGGTGATCGTAGGCTTCACCCTGTTGGTGGAAGGTTTTGATGTACATGTGCCTAAAGGCTACATCTACTTTGCTATGGCCTTCTCCTTGGGTGTGGAGATGATTAACATAAAAATGCGCAAAACCCAGGACAAGCCGGTAGAGCTGCGCAAGGATTACCCCGGCGATCAAACCGGATCGCGCGACTAAGCCTTAGTGCTTGTCGCCTTACCAATAAAAAAGCCGATCAATCGATCGGCTTTTTTATTGGTTTACCCCAGCGGGTGATTACATTTCGCTGATCACTTTTTGCAGGCCTTTGAGCGATGCCTCAACACTCTGCATTGGCGTCATACCTTCAGGGTAGGATTCCTGCTCAACCACTAACCACAGGGTGCCACCGTAGGTTTTGTTGGCCTCAATCAGCGCTTTCCAGTCGGTAGTGTCCTGGCCGATGATCGGGTGTTCGGTGTTGCCGGGTTTGGGCGCCGAGGCTTTGTAGTGAGTGGTAATGGTGCGACCCGGGTAGGCTTTGATAAAAGCGATAGGGTCTTTGCCGGCCACTTCAGTCCAACCCACATCCTGCTGCAATACCACGGCTTGTGAGGTATTGCCGCCAATCACATCCCAAGGGGTTTTACCCATTTCACCCAGCATTTCACCTTCATGGTTGTGGTAGCCGGTGTGCATGCCATGGGGGGTGAGTTTGGTTTGGATGGCGGCCAAATCGGCGGCGACTTCTTTAGCGCCATCAGTGGTAAAGGCGCGCATATCCATGGGAATAATCAGGTATTTGCAGTCGATGGCTTTGTAGAAAGCGACAGTCGCATCAAAGTTTTCGGCGTTGAGTTTTTCAAAGGGCACGTGGGCGGCAGAGGCTTTCAAACCGGTTTTATCGAGAAACGCCTTGAGGCCTTTGGGGTCATTGGCATAGGGGCCGAAATTGCCGGCGAACTCCACGCCCTGAAAACCCATAGCCTTCAGCTTCTTGAGGGTGCCCTCAAAGTCTTTGGCGACATCATCTTTAATCGACCACAACTGCACGCTCAATTGCGGTGACGTGGGTGCTACATCGGCGGCCATGGTAGAGATGCTGACGCTGGCGATAGCCGCCATGGTTATTGCTTTTATCGTGCTGGACAAAGTCATAGTAGTTACCTTTTTTTGTGGGTTAAATATTGCCGAGTTTAAGTTGTTGCACCGCGTAATCGGCTGCGCGGGCGGTAAGTGCCATATAGGTCAGCGAAGGGTTTTGCGATGCGGATGAAGTCATGCAGGCGCCATCGGTAACAAACAGGTTGGGCACATCGTGCGCCTGATTCCACCCGTTAAGCACCGATGTTTTCGGATCTTTACCCATGCGCGCTGTGCCCATTTCGTGGATGGATAAACCCGGGTGCCAGTCGCGTTTTGCACGTATGTCTTTGGTGACATCCTTCAGGCCGATGGTTTCCAGCATATTGGCAGCGGTATCGGCTATGTCTTCCATCATTTTCCAGTCGTTATCGGAGAAGGAGCAGTCAATGTGCAGCTGCGGCATACCCCATTTGTCTTTCAGGGTTGGGTGCAGTGACACCTGATTTTCATAGCGCGGCAACATCTCGCCCGAGCCGCTCAGGTTGAAATACCAGGGGCCGGGTTGACGCAGGCGCGCTTTGAAGTCCACACCAAACCCGTCGCTGGAACTCATCTGTTCCCAGCCGGCGCGCTGGGCGTCGGCCATGTAGAAATAGCCGCGTTTGAAGTTGGGGCTTTTTTCGTTGTAGTCGCGAAAGCGTGGCATGACCAGTCCAATCGGGCGGCGACCGGAGTAGTAGTCATCCTCAAAACCTTCCACGCGGCCTTTGGCGCCAGCGCCGTAAAGGTGATCCATGAGGTAATGACCGAGTACACCGGAAGAGTTGGCTATGCCATTGGGGAAGCGCTCGCTCACTGAGTTGAGCATGATCTGGGTGGTTCCCAGAGTAGAGGCGCACAAAAAGATGACCTTGGCGAAATACTCGCGGGTTTCCATGGTTTCGGCGTCTATCACCCTGACCCCTGTGGCACGGTTGGTCTTGGGGTCGTAAATCACGCTGTGAACAATGCTGTTGGTGGCGATGGACAGCTTATTGGTTGCCAGCGCAGCGGGTAGGGTCGAGCTTTGGGTGGAGAAATAGGCGCCAAAGGAGCAGCCCTTTTGGCACTCATTGCGCGCCTGACATTGCATACGGCCCTGCGCCAGATGTTGCGGTGCCGGCACCGACAAGTGCGCGGTGCGCCCGATAATGAGTTTGCGGGTGCTCCATTTCTGCTCGATCCGCGCCTTCATTTCTTTTTCCACCGGGTTCATTTCAAAGGGTGGCAAGAACTGGCTGTCCGGCAGGATTTCCAGATTTTCCTTGGAGCCACTAATGCCAGCATGTAGCTCTACTTTGTCGTACCAGGGCGCTAAGTCCGGGTAGCGAATCGGCCAATCGACGCCCTCGCCATCGCGTGCGTTGGCGTTAAAGTCATGGTCGCTCCAGCGATAGGATTGGCGATGCCAGAGCAGTGACTTGCCGCCAAGTTGATTGCCGCGAATCCAATCAAAGGGTTTGCCTTTGGGGGTGCTATAGGGGAGGTCTTTGTCATTGCCAAAAAAATGCTTGGTCGCATCGTTGAAGGCATAGCATTTTTTCTGCACGTAATGCTGCTCATCGACCAGTGCTTGCTCGACTTCACCGCGAAACGGCATCTGCCAGGCGGTTAGCCCCTCGCCGATATAATCCTTGCGGTGTTCCACCGGGCGGCCGCGTTCCACCATTAAGGTTTTGAGTCCTTTTTCGGTCAGCTCTTTGGCGGCCCAGCCGCCGGTAATACCTGAGCCGACCACAATTGCATCAAACACTTCCTGAGCTTTGATGATGTAAATATTTTTTTCCATGATCTTATGTCACCAATGTAAAAGGTGTTGTCACCTGTGCGAATGTGAGTGCAAAACAAGCGCGTGTGAGCGGGGGCTTAAAAATTCTGCGCCCAGGCCCGACCTATGGCTTTCAGTTTGAAATTGCCCTTGTAACCACCCGGGATCGCCAGGTAAGCCAGCTCTTTGGTAGCGCCAGGTTCAGAGGTGTAATAACCAAATGCGACGAGTGATTTGAGCTGTTTCAAGCCGCGGCGGTCGCTTTGGCTGAAGCCCTGTTGTGCCTGCTCCATCGCATTGAGTAGCTGCAATTGCTGGGGGTGGGCGAGGCTTAAAAAAGCCTTGCTAAACTCACTTTGGGCCGCGGTTTCCAAGCGGGCCAGGGTGGTGAGCAACTGCTGTTGCTCCTGCTTGCTCGCACAATAGACCATGAAGTGATCGATGAAATGATGTACACCCGCCGCGCTGGCGCCAGGGGTATCGGTGGCGGGGATAATAATCTCGCCCAGGGTTTGCAGTAGCTTGAGCTGCGCGCTATCCAGCAGCGTTTTTTGGCGGCGACTGAAGTCGGTGGGCGCCGCTAAACTGGCGGCCAGGGCGGAGAGCGAGCCACTGGACAGGACTAAACCACAGGTAAATGCCAATTGTTTCAGGGCTGCGCGACGGGATGCGTCAGTGCCGCCCAGAGATAGAGCCGGAAAGGTCATGGAGAGCCTCGTTGTTATTGGTCAATAGATTGTGAGCACATCTGGCGAACCAGGTGTCAGAACCGCAGCGGCTTATTACGTGGTTCTATGTTGAACCCTCTCTCTCCAGCGCTTAATCGATGAATGCCATGCGTGTCTGTGCTGAAATCGCCCCAATATTGGGCGATTTCAGTGTCAGTGTAGATTCACTTGGCGAAAAGCGAAGTCAATATTTGTAAATATGTAAACGTTTACAATCGAGGAAAAGTCACTTTTTCGCTGCTAATCAGCAAATGCGAGCGGGTGTTGGTCTGCGCCAAAAAAGGTTTTTAGCTTAGCGCTTTCCCTGTAGCCATTGGGCAAGCTGCTGTACAACCCAATCGCCGTCATCCATCGGCAGATCATGCCCTGCGTTGGGGTGTATGTGCAGCGGCCATTGAAAGCGCTGCGCCAGTGCCTTGCTGGCCTGCACGGAGACCAGGCGATCCTTTTGGCTGGCCAATATCAACCCCTGGGGGAAGTGGCTTACTTGTGGAACAAATCGGGCGGCTGCGCCTAACATGGTGATGATGGTTTCACGGCTGATGGGGCGCTGCGCTTGAATCGCCAGCCACTGCTGCAGGCGCTGTTGGTAATCCACCGGGCGATTACTCACCCGGCGCAATACCAGCGCCTCACGCTGGCGCTCCGGTAGCAGCAGGGCAAGTGCCATGGTTGGCCAGGCGCCCGGTTGCAGGCGCCACCAGAAAGGTTGGTTGCCGCTGCTGGAGTTGATAAGCACTAGGCCGTTGATTTCCTGGGGGAAACGCTGTACCCAATCCAGGGCGACCATACCGCCCATAGAAATCCCCAACAGATAAACCGGCTCACCCTGTGATTGATGAATGCGCGTCTGCATTTCTGTGCGGGCATGGTCGGTCATAGCGGTAATGGAGCTGAGGGCTGGGGCGCGGTGGTATTTGCCGCAGCCGGGAAAGTCGATACAGTGAACCTTGCAGTGGCTACCCAGGCTGTTGCGCAAACTGGCGGGAAACTCCAGCCAATGACCCGCTTCACGCGCCAGACCGCGCAGTAAAATGAAATGCATGTTGTTATTCCTTGTTAATCAAACCATAAATCCTGCGCGCGCTGTTTTAGCTGCTGGCTACGTGCGGCATCGGGTAGCCAGTTGCTGTGGTTGAGTGCGGCACTCACCATAAAATCCAACAGTAATAAGTGGCGGCGCAATACTCGCGAGTGGCGATGTTGCGTTTGCGGGTTGAATAAACCGGCCGCATTCAATAACTGGCGCGGCCGTTTTTTTACCCACAGCCAGGAACCCATCTCCAAGGTTAGCGGTAAAAAATGCGGTTGTTGATGGGCGAGCGACTGGTAGTAAAAATAGTCCCACAGATCGCCGTGGGAAAGGTAATGGATCGATTGGGGCTCAAAAATATAGGTGTGGTTGGGGTAGCTGCGCTCCCACAGGGTTTTTAATGCCAAATACTCGGCAATATTGCCTATGGCCTGTTTGCGATAGGCATGGGGAAACCAGAGGCGATCGCGCATACCGAGGCCGGAATGCAGATCCACCACCGTTGCAAACGGGCGATTCAGAACTTGCCGGCGCAAGAGATTTTCCAGTGCGATATTTTCCGCTTCCATCTGCCCCTGCCGGCGCCCGCGATACCAGGGCAGAAAGGCCCCAATGCGATGGCCGCCGCCCAGTACCGGCACGCGCCCTTCGGCATCAATCGGTGCGTTGCGATTCAAATCCACGCCATTGCCATTGGCGCGCCGGTTGAGATACATGCCCACCGGATTGAGTATGGGCATAAGCACCAACTGCACTTGCTGCAGTCGCTCTTGCAGCTCCGCATCCCATTGCAAACGCTCCAACAGCGACTGCAACCAGGCGATTAATACCTGGCTGCCAATCCGCTCAATGCCGTGAATGCCTGCCGTAAACAACACCGTCGGCGCCTTGGCCGATTGCGCGCCGAGTGAAAGTGAATAGACCGGGAAGTGCTGGTCGCGATACAACAGGGTTGTTTCACAGCGGCTGCGCAACCAATTTCCATGCTCGCGCATCAGCCGTTCAAGTTGTAATAATTCCGGGATTTTTTGTTGGAAATCTTTGACTGCTGCTGCACCGCGCTGGTCAGTGAGGTGCGCGCCGGCAAATCTTGCCTCGCTGCTTCCGGTGTCAGTGGCGCTGTGCATATTCATGTAAACAATCCGCAAAAAAATCCGCTACAAGCGATCTGCTAAAAGCGATCTGCTACAAACAGTTCGCTACAAACAATTTGCTACAAACAATTCACTGCAAGCAGTCCTTAATCGATTGAGCATAGCGGCTTTTAACGAAGAGTTTTTTACACTTTTATGACGCTTGTGTGTAGCGAAATCCCGGCAGAAAGTGGTGCTGATTCTTTTACGCAAACTGTTGGACAAAACGCTCGTCTTTTTCCGGATCCAATTCACGCACCGGGCGGATTTCAATGGTGCCCAAACGCGCCGGTGGAATTTTGCTGGCCAGCTGGATCGCTTCGTTTAAATCCCGAGCGTCCAGTAAATAAAATCCGGCGAGCTGCTCTTTGGTTTCTGCAAAGGGGCCGTCGGTTACCAGCGTTTTTCCCGCGCGAATGCGCAAGCTAGTTGCTGTACTGGTGGGGTGCAAAGCGTTGCCACCCAGCATTTTTCCACTTTCATGCAAACCTGCGCCGCAGGCTTCACACTCGCGGTTGAGCGCCTTCCACTCGGCGGCGCTCATGTTGTTGATAATAGTTTCGTCGTAATACACGAGGCATAGATATTTCATTGCAGCTGCTCCTGTGCGTGCGGATTGTCAGGTTTGTAAATGGGAAGGGTCCATGTACATCACCTCCCAGTGGTGTCCGTCCAAATCTTCAAAACTGTGGTAGTACATGAAGCCGTGATCCTGCGCGGGCATAGGTGCAGTACCGCCTGCTTCCCAGGCTTTTTTTACCAATTCATCTACCGTCGCGCGACTCTCACAGGAGAGGCAAATTAAAACTTCTTTGCTCTGGTGTGCATCGGCAATTGTTTTGTTAGTGAATCCCTGAAAAAAAGCTTCGGTTAACAGCATTACATAAATTGTGTCGCTCACTACCATGCAAGCGGCGTCAGCGTTGGTGAATTGTGGGTTAAATGTGTAGCCCAGGTGAGCAAAAAAAGTTTTGGATTTCTCCAGATTTTTCACCGGTAAATTAATAAATACTTGTGTCGGCATAAGGCAATTCCTGCGCGGCTAAAAATAAAGTGGTGGGCGATAAATTAATCGTGGCGTACCAATTCTTTAAAACCGCCGTAAGCCATGCGCCGGTAATCAAATAGCGAATCGTTTTGGCACATATCCTTGAGGCGTGGGTCTGCCATCACGGCGCTATTAATTTCATCGCGCGCCGCGCGCGATGGATAGACAATCCATGCAAGCACAACGGTTTCGTTGTCCTTGCAGCCGGCGGATTTTTTAAAGGAAACCATGTCGGGAATATCCAGGTCATCGCCCAGGCATTCCCAATAGGCGATGGCGCCATGTTCCTTCCACACGGCGCCGGCGAGGTTCGCTACTTTTTGGTATTCAACAATATGTTCCGGTGCAATCGGCAGTAAAAAACCATCGACATAATGAGTCATAACCTTTCTCCTTTGGATAATAGAAACAATCAGCAGGCCTAAATGAAGGCGACAAAATGACAACTTCATCCAATAGTCGATTGCGCCGGCAGTAAATCGACACGCCTGAATATTATTTTTCCAATGCTGCCAGCCGCCGCTGCAAAAAGCGCTGTTCGGCGGCTTGGGGGGCTAATAACAGCGCCTGTTCCAAGGCCGCTTTGGCCGCCTCGCGGTCGCCTAATTGCTGCAGGAATTCAGCGCGTGCGGCGTGGGTGAGGTGATAGTCAATTAGCTGGTTGCGGGCGAGCAAATCGTCAATTAATTGCAGGCCTGTGGCGGGGCCATCGCGCATCGCCAGCGCAACGGCGCGATTGAGTTCTACTATGGGGCTGGGGTTTATCTGCAGGAGTAGGTCGTAGAAACCGGTAATCTCCTGCCAATCGGTATCGGCAAAACTCGGGGCCTGGGCATGGAGTGCGGCGATGGCCGCCTGGATGCAATAACTGTGGGCTTCGCCGCTGGGCAGGGCGCGTTGGATCAGTGCGGCACCCTCGGCAATTTGCTCCTTGTCCCAGAGGCGGCGATCCTGATCTTCCAAACGGATCAAATCGCCCTGCGTATCAAGCCGGGCCAGGCGGCGCGAGTCCTGAATCAGCATCAGCGCGAGTAAGCCCTGTGCTTCTGCTTCCGGTAGCAGCTCCACGACCAGTCGCCCCAAGCGAATCGCCTCCTGCGCTAATTCCTGACGGATGTATTCACTGCCGGAGGTGGCCGAATAGCCCTCGTTGAAAACTAAATAGATAACCTGCAGGACGGCATCCAAACGTGTGGGCAATTCGCTGCGGCCGGGAATTTCGTAGGGGATGCCCGCATCGCGGATTTTGTTTTTGGCGCGCACTATGCGCTGTGCAAGGGTACTGGGGCTGGTGAGAAAGGCGCGGGCGATGGCTTCTGTGGTCAGGCCGCAGACTTCGCGCAGGGTGAGTGCCAGTTGTGCTTCCGGCGCGAGGCTCGGGTGGCAGCAGGTGAATATCAAACGCAACTGGTCGTCGGCGAGCAGTTGTTCATCCCAGTCATCACTGTCGCTGCTGGCGGCTTCCAGTGACTCGGCTATATCCCCCAGAGCGCTATGAAAGCGCGCTCGCCGGCGCAACTGGTCAATCGCTTTAAAGCGCCCGGTGGAGACCAGCCAGGCGCGCGGGTGTTGCGGCACGCCTTCTATTGGCCACTGTTGCAGCGCGGCGGCAAAGGCATCCTGGGTTGCCTCCTCGGCCAGGTCAAAATCGTTAAGTAGACGAATAAGCGTTGCCCGCACCCGGCGCGATTCAGTGCGGTAAATGGCATTGATCTGGCTTTCGATTGTTGCTGGCATAAGCGTCCCGGCGCAATGGTGAGCAGCGTTTATAGCACAGGGCTTTTTCGCGGAGTGTTTAATAATGTTTTGATCACCCGCTAGTGCGCCAAACAAGCTGCCGCGGGCAATAAAAAACCCGTTGCAAGCGAACCTGCAACGGGTTGGTTGGTGCTATTGAACCCTATTGAGCAGCTTAATGCCCCTGAGGTACGGCAATGGTATCGCGATTGGAGGCGCTGTCCTGCACAAAATACACGGAAAGTGCGCCGAGAATCATGGAAGCACCGGCCAGCATCACTATGTAAATCGCCTCGTTGTGGAATACATATTTCAGGATTTGCCCTGCCACCAATCCAGACACAATTTGCGGCGCGGCAATGGTGAAATTGAAAATGCCCATGTACACGCCGGTTTTGTCCGCCGGTAATGAACCCGCCAGAATCGCGTAGGGCATGGCCAGAATAGCGGCCCAGGCGATGCCAATGCCAATCATCGGAATCAACAAATCCAGCGCGCCTTGGGGGATGTCCACCTGGGTCACCAACAGGTCTACATGCACCACCTCGGCGTTTTGGAAGAGGATAAAACTCAGGTAGCCCAGACCGCCCGCGAGCAGCGACAGCGAATAGGTGAGCTTGCGCCCAAAACGGTTGGCAATGCGCGTAAGCACTATGGAAAAGAGCGCGGCAAAGAGTGAATAAGCGGCGAAAATAATACCCACCCAGTCGCCCGCGGCGCCTTTGGCGGCAGCGATTTCAGGCGGAATAGTCTCCAGTGAGTGCAAATAATCCGAGTCGAACCATTTGGCTTCTATGCCCCAAATGTATTGGGTGATCGCGGGAGTCGTGTACACCCACATGATAAACAGGGAGAACCAGGAGAAAAATTGCACTATTGCCAGCTGGCGCATGGTTTTGGGCATGTTGATGAACAATTTCCAAAAGTTCGCGAGGCGTTTGCCCAGCGAGGGTTTTACGCTAGGTGCGACAGCTGCCGTCAGGCCTTTATAGCGGTTGTAGTCTGCCGGTGCGTATTCCTTGGTGCGAATAACTGTCCAGAGTACGGTCACGAACAGGGCGCTGGCGCCTATGTAAAAGGCCCAGGTTACGGTGGGTGCCACCTCGCCCTTGGGCGCTGTATTGTCCAGCCCGATTACATTGGTCAATACAAACGGCAGTATGGAGCCAATCACCGCGCCTATGTTGATCAAGAGCGCTTGAATGGAATAGCCCAGGGTACGCTGTTCGTCTGGCACCATATCGGCAACCAGCGCGCGGAAGGGCTGCATGGTCACATTAAAGGCGCCATCCATCAGGGCGAGCATAATGCCGCCAAACAACATAGGCGCCATGAAGGCGACAAATAGCGATGCATTGGGCATTAGCAGCATGCCGATGGCCGCGGCTATAGCACCACCCAAAATATAGGGGCGGCGACGGCCAACGCGGTTCCAGGTGCGATCCGAGGCGGCGCCAACAATTGGCTGAACCAGCAGGCCCATGATCGGCGCGGCCAGCCAGAAAAGTGATAGTGAGTGAAGGTCTGCGCCCAGGTCAGACAGTACGCGGCTGACGTTGGCGTTTTGTAATGCAAAGCCGAGTTGCACTCCCAGGAATCCGAAACTGACGTTCCAAACCTGCCAAAAGGGGAGAGTGGGTTGTTTCATCGTGATGATGCCTTTGTTATTGGTTTAATTGTTGACTGGTGTGATGGTGTTATTGATCGGGTGACTACTTTCAGTCTAGTGCAATTTCACTAATCAAAACCCGCTTGCCGGATATTCCGGCAAGCGGGTTAATGGGTGCAGCAGTGCTTACTTAACGTAGCGCGCTTCGGTGCTGGCGTTTCTGTCCCACACCTTGCCGTCGCTATAGCTGCGCAAGAGTTTGATGTATTCCGCATGGGTCCATGCCAGCGGGGTAGCGCCGTTGGTGCCTTCGCCCAGCGGGTAGTTGTAGGCATCGTTGCTACCTACGCCATCCCACACTTGTTCGGGTAGCATCATGCCCTCGTTGGCAAATAGCTCCATGGCTTTGACGTAGGTATTGCGCAGGGCATCTATGTCCAGAGAGGCGTTTGCGGTGGCCAGTTGCAGTTCATAGTGGCCGCGCTCACCGGTAAAGAAGGGCCATACACGGCCGCGTCCATCGGTAGAGTTATTGGCTTCCACATAACCCTTGCCGCCTTTGATCTCTTCACCGTAACCATCAATACCGTAACGGCGCCAGCCGGGGAAAACACCCTCTACCCCCGGGAAGGTAAATTCATATTTGGTGCGCAGTAAGTCAGGCAGCTGCTGGTTGTCGTACTCGGGGATGGTTTCCAGTACGTGTTTGTCCGTCGCTGAACGAACACCGTAGCGCACCAGTTCAAGGAAGCCGCCATCAATCACTTGCGATTCATCCTCAATCACCTGTGCATTGCTGGTGCCCAGTGCCGAGCGGTCATTCGGGTCTTCGTTGGCGTTGATGCGCAAATAGTACTGGCCATTACCCAGGTCACCGGTGAGTGAACCATTAGTGGTAAAGGTTTTGGCCTCCAGTTCGGCGGAATATTTATCCGCCGCCGCAAGGTACTTGGCAGCGCCTTCGCTATCGCCCGCTTGGGTCGCTATGTCAGCGGCAGATACCAAGCCAGCAATAATCGCCGCTGTGGTAGAGGGGGAATAACCTTTTTGCTCTTCCCAGCGCTCTTGTTGGGTGTAGGGTGGTTTGATCAGAGTGTCATTCCACAGGATTTTCACCTGACCGCCATCCACTAGGAAATCGGCCGCCGGCTTCAGCATTTTGTTGTACCACTGGGTGATTTCTGCATCGCTGAATACGCCTTCTTTCCACAGGCGCCAGCCCAGCATTAACGGCATACCGGTTTGGTCAAGCTGTACGCCAACCCATTCCACTTCGCCATCCACATGGGTTTTTTGCAGGAACCAACCGGGGGTGCCGGTGTAGCCGGCAATTTTTTCACTGGCCTGGATCTTCTCCAGGTATTCAAACGCAATGCGCGGTGATTCGCGGTCGCCCAGCGCCAGCATAGCCATGGCTACCTGATAAAAATCGCGCGGCCAAACGGCCTTGTAACCAGTAGCGGATTTTTCCGCCGATTTGGTATCGCCCCAAGGGTTGGATAATGAAGCGATAAAGGCGCCGGCGTGGGTTTTATCTTCCTGGGCTTTTAACACCATGGCACTGGTGTAGGCAAGCTTGCCGCTATCGGTGGCGGTGGCGGCCAGTTTGCCGAGCGCAGGCAAGGTTTGCAGAAAGTCCTGCCAGCCAATGGCATCGCCATCGCCGTTGTAATGGGCCAACACTTTGTCGTAGCCCTTAGCCAGAGTTTGATCGGCAGCCGCAGTACTCTCGGTTGGGGTTTTGCCAAAGCCCAGCACCAGATCCCACTGGGCGTTGGTGCCGCTTTTAACATCTGCCAGTTGCAGGGTCATGGCCACATTGCCGGGGGTGCTGCCTGTGCTGTTGTAGAGCTTGGTCAGGCTGCCATTTTGTTGCAGGTCTGCCAAACCATCGGAAACACCTTCAAAACCAACTGTGCTTTGGGTAACCGCAGCAGTGGTTTTTACCGTCATGCTGTTGGTACCATCGGTGGTTACCCACTGGCCATCGGCATAGTTTGCAGTGTCATTACTGCCGGTGTTGGCGATGGAGGGGTTCACATAAATATAGGGAGTTACATCGGCAGCGAGTGCGCGGAAAACCACACGCATCATCAAACTCTGTGAATCCGGATCGGTAAAAATATGTTTTTCAATTTCATATTTTCCGTCTTTATCGCGATTCACAATTTTATACGCCAACGACAGCGGGCGACCCTGCTCATCGGTTTTTAAATATTCGATACTGGAGATGGTGTCTTTTTTCTCTTCATCCAACCAGTCGCTGCCTTTGATAAAAAATTGCAGTTCCTGCAGTTGTGCCTCGTGAATTAAACCGTACATGGTTTCGGTCAATACACCCTGGGCGACAGAGAACCAGACTTTGGAGATGGTTCCACTCGCACCGGAATCTTTATAGGCACCATCGGTATAGGTTTCAAAAGAGGTGCCTATGCCTGTTTTTCCGGCATAAGACCAAACCGCAGCGGCGCCGGGAGCACCGGGCGCTACCGCAGCGGGTGCCGAGGTTGTCGATGATTTATCGGAGCAGGCGCCCAGTAATAGGCTGCTGCTCACCAGCAGGGCGAGTACATTTTTTTTCATGACAAAATCCTCGTATCAATACATTCTTAACGTTCTTATTTATCAGCATTCTCTGCGCTGGAAATTATTACAGCAGTCTCCAGCCATAGCAGAAATGACAATCAAGTCACATTAGGTGTTGAGTCTGACCAACTCAAGCCGGTGCATACGTATTCAGATTGCATACGTATGCAGTGAAGCCTAGTCCAAATTTTTATTGGCTGTTAAAAGTCGCAGCAAAACGGCAGGCATAAACCGGAGGGTTTGCCAATGAATACGTATTCTATGGTTTTTAGACCGATATATATCATCAGCCCCAGCTGCATACGTATGTAGTCACTTGGCGAAAAAACGAGGCTGGCGTATGTTGATATCACGCAATACAAATACTCACAGAAGTGTTTGTGACATTAATAAAAATTGAGACTTAGGTAATGACTACAACTCCTTGGTGGCGTGGCGCGGTGGTTTATCAGGTGTATCCCCGCAGCTTGATGGACGCCAATAATGATGGCATTGGCGATATCCCCGGAATAATCAGCAAGCTGGATTACATTGCCAGCTTGGGGGTGGACGCCATCTGGGTGTCGCCCTTTTTTAAATCGCCGATGAAAGATTTTGGCTACGACATTTCTGACTATCGCGATATAGATCCTATTTTTGGCACCCTGGCCGATTTTGATGAATTAATTGCCGAAGCGCACAAGCGCAATATCAAAATTATTATCGATCAGGTGTTGAGTCACACCTCAGACCAACACGCCTGGTTTTTGGAAAGTCGTGAATCCAAAGACAACGACAAGGCCGATTGGTATGTGTGGGCCGACCCGCAACCCGACGGTACGCCGCCCAATAATTGGCTCGCCATTTTTGGTGGTTCTGCCTGGGAGTGGGAGCCGCGTCGCTGCCAATACTATCTGCACAATTTTTTAAAAACCCAGCCGGATTTAAATTACCACTGCCCGCAAGTACGCGAACAAATTTTGCAGGAAGTAGAATTCTGGTTGAAACGTGGTGTTGATGGTTTGCGTTTGGATGCCATTATTTTTTGCTTCCACGACAAACTGCTGCGCAGCAATCCTGCCAAGCCGGAATCAGAGCGCAGAGGGCGCGGCTTCCGTGAAGATAATCCCTATGCGTTCCAGCGCCATTTGTTTGATTGTGATCGCCCGGAAAATCTGGAATTTTTGGAATCGCTGCGCAAATTAATGGATCGCTACCCCGGCACAGTGACTCTGGGGGAAATCGCCTCGGAAGATTCTTTAAAAACCATGGCCGAATACACTGCCGGTAATTCGCGCTTGCACATGGCTTACAGTTTTGAATTGCTGGTTGATAATCTCTCCGGTTCCTATATCCGCGAAACGGTTGAAACCCTGGAGAAAAATTTACTCGAAGGCTGGCCCTGCTGGGCAATTGGCAATCACGATGTAGTGCGTTTTATGTCGCGCTGGGGCGGTAAAGACCAGTCGCCACAATTAGCCAAAACGCTGAATGCCATGCTCTTTTCACTGCGCGGTAGTGTGTGCAGTTACCAGGGTGAAGAGTTGGGCTTGATTGAAGCGCCAATCCAACAGCACGAGCTGCAAGATCCTTACGGCATTACCTTCTGGCCACGCTTTAAAGGCCGTGATGGTTGCCGCACGCCAATGCCCTGGAATCACACCGAACCCTATGCCGGCTTCTCGCAAGTAAAAACCTGGCTGCCGGTGCCCGGTGCGCATAAAGAGCAAGCGGTTAGTTTGCAAGAGAATGATCCATCATCCATTTTAAATGCCTATCGCCAATTTATGCATTGGCGTAAAACGCAGCCAGCCCTGCGTTTGGGTGATATTGAATTTGTGGCCGATGCTGAGGATTATTTGGTCTTCACTCGTTGTTACGGCGATGATGTTTTGCTCTGTGCATTTAATTTCTCCGCACAGGAAAAAACCATCGACTTGCAAAACACATACAGTTTGCAAGCAATAGATGGCCACGGTTGTGCGACTTTCAGCGGGCCGTCCAGCCACCTGCCGGTAGCGGCTTATGGAACCTTGATAGCGCGTATTGCCAGCTAATTTTTCCAACAATTATATTCGGTCAATACAGAGGGCTTCGGCCCTCTTTTTTTTGCTTTAAATTTCACTACTTCAGTTTTTTTAATAAGCAAAAAGCCAGTTCCTTTAAATGTGACTGCATACGTATGCGGTGAGTTGAATACGTATGCATTCTATTGTGGTTCCTATCCACCAAAGCCTACCATCATTACAACGACAGGATTGTGTTATCTGGTGTTTTACACCCAGTAGCTGTTGTTACTACACACAATGTTAAAAATAAGTACGCTTTCCGCGGAGAGAATAAGCATGAAAAAACAATCGTTTAATCACATGCTCGCACTGGCCACTACCATGGCTCTGGTGTCGGGTTCACAAGCTGTTTACGCCCAAGCTGCCAATACCCAAGCTGCCACTGCAGAGAAGGATATTGAAGAAGTTGTTGTTACCGGTTTCCGTCAAAGCGTTTTGAATGCAATTGATGCAAAGCGTAATTCCGATACTGTTATCGAAGCTATTTCTGCTGATGATATCGGCGGTCTGCCAGATGTATCTATCGCTGACTCTCTGTCTCGTTTGCCAGGTGTTACTTCTGTGCGTACCGGTGGTCAGGCGAGTGAGCTGAACATTCGTGGTATGAGCGGTGACTTCGTATTCGCCACCATGAACGGACGTGAACAAGTAAGTACCAGTACTGGTCCTATCGCTGGTCGTAAAATCGAATTTGATGTTTACCCATCTGAATTGATCTCTCAAGCGGCTGTTTACAAATCGCCAAAAGCGTCATTAATCGAAGGTGGCGTTGCTGGTTCTATTGAGCTGACAACTGTTAACCCACTCAAAAATGACAAAGCACATTCTATAAACCTTGGTGTTCGTGGCAGCTCAAACAGCCGCACCTCAGAAGTGGAAGATGCAATTGATTTAGGTCATCGTTTCAACGCTTCTTACCAAGGTAAATTTGCAGATGACACTCTTGGTTTTGCACTTGGCTACGCCAAACTGAGCGCTCCAAGTGTTGCAAACCAATACATTGGTTTGAACTACAACGGCCAACGCAATATCGATGCTGACGCAGGCAACGAATATGTCAGCGAAGGTATGGAGATGCAACAGCGCGGTGGTGAAGAGCAGCGCGATAGCTATCTGGCTACCGTGGTGTGGGAACCGAGCGACAGCTTCACTCTGAAGGGGGACGTATTTAATACCAAGGCTGATTCTGAAGCGTTTGCGCGCGGCTTCCGCGTTAAAACCCTGCATTCCGAGAATACAGTTATCACTAACCCTGTAATCGTCGATAACAACATGATCGGCGGTACAGTATCTGGTAACGGCAATACAAACTTTGCGGTATTTACTGTTAACGACAATGATTCACGTGAAGCGGAAGTATTGTCTTACGGTTTGAATGCAGAGTGGCGCCTCGACAAGTGGACCATCAACGCAGATGTGTCTTTCTCTGAGTCAGATGGTGATTTCCAAAACGGTGGTACTCGTGCGCTGCTGTACAACGATACCAGTGTTGCAAACCCTGTTCGTTCACCAGAATCTATCACCTATCTCAACAAAGGTTTGAAGCCAGCAGATTTCTTTGCTAGCGAGAATTACACCAACCTGAATCGTATTGCATTGACCGAAGTAGGTCAGTGGCCGTTCATTACTCACAATGAAATTAACGCGCAAAAAATTGATGTGAAATACGAAATGGAAACTCCATTTATCACATCTCTTGAAGCCGGTATTCGCAACTCTTCTCGTGAATACACTGGTGCGCGTGGTCAAGACGGTTACGGTTCAGAGTTTGGTAATCACCCATCACAATTCCCTATCGCTTTGACCGAAGATATGGTTAAGGTAGTTGAGTTTGGTGGTGACCTTAAAGGTATGCCTAACTTCTTTGCAATTGACTTCGATGACGCTGTTGCTGCTGTTGAAGCCGCTCGCGGTCGCGATTGGAACCCTGTTGCAAACTGGGATAACAACTGGACCATGATTCAATCCGGTACTGTTACTGAAGATGTGCTTGCAGCTTACGTAATGGCTAACTTCGCAACTGAATTGGGTGCTACTCCAGTAACCGGTAACTTCGGTGTGCGTGTGGTTGAGTCTGATCAATCCAGTGATGGCTACTTGCAGATTGGTGCTGGTGCAGGTGAAGCAATTACCGATGAGCGCGGTGTGGTAAGCAACGACTATGTTCGTAACGAAATGGGTCAAAAATACACTGACTACCTGCCTTCTTTGAACTTGAATTTCCAAGTTACTGAGCAAGACACTGTTCGTTTTGCAGCAGCAAAAGTAATGTCTCGTCCACCAGTTAGCCAGCTGAAGTCAGGTGCAGGTTCCTGGATTGACGGTGAAGACAGATTTAACGCATGGGGCAACACCAGCCCATTGTTGGATCCATTCTACGCTAACCAATACGACCTTTCTTATGAGCATTATTTTGCTGATACCGAAGGTGCGATAGTTGTTGCTTTGTTCAGAAAAGACATTGAGTCATTTATCGAGCAAATCACTCTGCGTGGTGTGGACTTTGAAGCATTGGGCTTTAATGTTCCAGAAATTAACCCAAATACCGGCAATCCATTGAAGCCAGGTGGTGAATATCAAACTGCTTACAACAACACCAAGGGTGGTTACATCCAGGGTATTGAATTGGGCTACACACAAACCTTCGACTTCTTACCAGGTTTGTGGTCAGGTCTGGGTGTAAGCAGCAGCTACTCTTACACTGAAAGTGACGTTGAGCGTATCAACAATTTGGGCGGTGAAGAGAAAGACATCGGTATGCCAGGTCTGTCTCCAAGCAACCTGAGCGCTACCCTGTTCTACGATTACGAAGGCTTCTCAACCCGTTTGAACTACCGTTACCGCGAGGCTTTTGTTGCCAACCAGGTAGCGGTTGAAACGCAAGAAGTGTTCTACGCTGATGAATCAGTAGTGGACTACCAAGCTTCTTATGAATTTGAAAATGGTGTTGAGCTGGTGTTCCAAGTTAACAACTTGACTGACGAACCATCCAAAACCTATTTCGGCTCAGAAGCTCAAACCGGTTCAATCCAGTACTTCGGTCGTCAATACTTCTTTGGTGTGAACTACAAGATGTAAATAACGGCTGTTTGTTGGCTGACCAATCAATCACCCGCATGGCTATCCATGTGGGTGATTTTTTATCTGAATATGCTTTTTGCTTAAGACACCTATCTGGATAACTACAATGAAAAAACTCATGTTGTTGCTATCAATCATTTATGTTTTTCCGGCCATTGCTTATGGCATGGAAATTAATCGCATTGAACCCGCCAACTGGTGGGTCGGCATGAAATACAATCGCGTTGAATTGTTGGTGCATGGCGATGACATTAGTACAACTACACCAGCTGTGAGTTATCCGGGTGTTGATATTGTTGAGGTTAAAAAAGTCGATAGTGCTAATTATTTATTTGTCACTATTGAAATAGCGCCCGATGCAAAACCGGGGCACTTTCCTATTGAATTTACCCTGGACGGTAAATTAAAAACCAAGGTTGACTATGCGCTGCTGGCGCGTGAAAAAAAATCCGCCGAGCGCAAGGGGTTTTCGCCCAAAGATGCGATTTATTTAATTACTCCAGATCGTTTTGCCAACGGCAATCCAGCCAATGATGCCATGCCCGGCATGTTGGAGCAGCCTAATCGCGCCTATAAAGGCGGGCGTCATGGCGGTGATATTGCGGGTATGGAGCAGCAGTTGGATTACATCGCGCGCATGGGTTTTACCCAAATTTGGCCAAACCCGCTCACCGAAAATAATATGGAAAAATATTCCTACCACGGTTATGCCGCGACGGATTTATACAAAATAGATGCGCGCTACGGCACCAATGAAGAGTTCCAACGCTTTGTACAAAAAGCGCAACAGAAAGGCATTGGTGTGATTCAGGATATAGTGCTCAATCACATAGGTTCCAATCACTGGTGGATGAAAGACCTACCGGCAAAAGACTGGTTAAATTTCCCGGCAGAATATAAAGAAACCAATCACCGCCGCACCACGGTGCAAGACCCTTACGCGGCGCCTGCCGATAAAGAATTATTTGTCAGTGGCTGGTTTGTGCCAACCATGCCGGATTTAAATCAGCGCAATCCACAACTGGCAACTTACCTGATTCAAAACAGTATTTGGTGGATTGAGTATGCCGGCTTAAGCGGCATTCGCGAGGACACCTATGGTTATGCCGATCAGCAATTTTTATCGCGCTGGGCCAAAACCATTATGGATGAATACCCTCATTTTAATATCGTGGGCGAGGAGTGGAGCCCTAACCCGGCAGTAGTGGCGCATTGGCAGCGCGGGAAAATAAATGCCAGTGGCCATGTGCCACACATGCCCAGTGTGATGGATTTTCCGATACATGAAACCCTGCGCGAAGTGTTACACGAAGCAGAGTCCTGGGATAAGGGTTGGGTTCGTTTGTATGAAATGCTGGGCAATGATTTTGTTTACCCCGATCCATTTAATTTGGTGATTTTCCCTGAAAACCATGACACCTCTCGCCTTTACTCCTACTTGAATGACGATGTGGATTTATTCAAAACGGCGATGATTTACATGGCCACCATGCGCGGTATTCCGCAATTTTATTATGGCTCCGAAGTGTTGATGACTAGCCCGCGTGAACGCGATGATGGCGCCGTGCGCGCCGATATGCCCGGTGGTTGGAAGGGCGATGCTAAAAATGCGTTCACCGGCAAGGGCCTTAGCCCACAAGAGCGCGACATGCAGTCTTTTGTCAAAAAATTACTTAACTGGCGCAAGTCATCCGAGGTGGTTCACAGCGGAAAATTGCAGCACTTTTCGCCTGTAAATGGTTTTTATGTGTATGCGCGTTATATGCAGAATAAAACTGTACTGGTGATTCTGAATAAAAATGCACAGGAGCAAGAGCTGGACTTGACAGCGTATCGTGATTTTACCGCGGGCAAAAAAGCTGCGCGCAACGTTATTGATGGCAAAACAATAACGCTTGGAGAGAGCCTGAAACTTCCAGCAAAAACTTCCCTGGTGTTGGAATTATAAATTTTTTATTACGTGGTTTTTGTATTTGTTATTAGCTGACTAGTGGTATCAGTTCGGGTTGGCGCAAATAGCCAACCCTTTTAAAGAGGTAGGGTGAATGAACGATTATAAAAAGATAACTCTGGGCCTTGCTGCTATGGCGGTATTGAGTCTGGGCATAGTAGGGTTGGTTGCTTGTAATCAATCCAGCGAGCGCACCGAGCAACCGCCAGCGCCTGTGGTACAGGGCAAGCCGGTGGTGTATCAAATGTTCACCCGTCTCTACGGCAATACCAATACAACCAATAAACCCTGGGGAACATTGGAGGAAAATGGTGTAGGTAAATTTAACGACGTTACTGCAACTGCGTTGAAATCAATCAAGGAATTAGGCGTTACCCATGTTTGGTACACCGGTGTGCCACATCATGCGGTGATTCGCGATTACACCGCCTATGGCATCAGCAATGATGACCCCGATGTTGTCAAAGGTCGCGCGGGTTCACCCTACGCGGTAAAAGATTATTACAACGTAAACCCGGATTTGGCTGTTGACCCAGCGCAGCGTTTGCAAGAATTTGAAGCCTTGATTGCGCGCACCCATGCGCAGGGTATGCGTGTCATTATCGACATAGTGCCTAACCATGTTGCGCGTCGCTACGAGTCGCTCAGCAATCCACCGGGCGTGGAAAATTTTGGTGCGCGCGATGATGTCAGTGTGGAATACCATCGCGACAATAATTTTTATTATGTAGTGGGCGAAAATTTTAAAGTGCCCGAAGCACAAGGTAATTACCGCCCATTAGGTGGCGACGCACATCCATTAAGCGATGGCCAGTTTGATGAGCAGCCCGCTAAATGGACCGGCAATGGATCGCGCCTCGCGCAGCCAAAATTTGACGATTGGTATGAAACCGTAAAAATCAATTACGGTGTTCGCCCGGACGGCACCAAAGATTTTCCCGAGTTGCCAGCGGACTACGCACAAAAAGATTTAATCGCCCACGCGCAATTTTGGCAGGGCAAAGATGTGCCTGATTCCTGGGTCAAGTTTCGTCAGATTGCCGAGTATTGGTTAGATAAAGGTGTAGATGGTTTCCGTTACGACATGGCGGAGATGGTGCCCGTTGAGTTTTGGAGCTATTTGAACTCTGCTATCAAACAAAAAAATCCCCAGGCATTTTTATTGGCGGAAGTATACAACCCGGCTGAATACCGCAATTACATTCAAATGGGAAAAATGGATTACCTCTATGACAAGGTGGAAATGTATGACGGTTTGAAAGCCATTATGCAAGGTAAAAGCGGCACTGAAGTAATCGCCCAAGTGCAAGCCGGCATGAGTGATATAGAGGCGCACATGCTGCACTTTTTGGAAAACCACGATGAGCAGCGCATCGCCAGCCCCGAGTTTGCCGGCAGTGCGGAAAAAGCGAAACCGGCGATGGTAGTTTCTACATTGATCAGTCGTTCGCCCACCATGTTGTATTTTGGTCAGGATGTTGGCGAAGCCGGGGCTATTGATTCCGGGTTTGGCGATCCTTCGCGCACCACTATTTTTGATTATGCTGGCGTTCCCGCGCACCAGCGCTACATGAACGGCGGAAAATTTGATGGTGGCCAATCCACCCCAGCAGAAAAGGCCTTGCGCGAGTTCTATCGCGAACTGCTCAACTTATCCCATGAAGAGGTAATTGCTGAAGGGGAATATCAGGAGCTGCATACTCACAATATTGCTAAGACATCGGCTGGGTACAACAACCAGATTTTTGCGTTCACACGTACCAGCAGCGCCCAACAGTGGATTGTTGTCAGTAATTTTTCCGGTGAGCAAACAGGGCCTATTAGATTATCCCTGCCTGCCACATATAGAGACAGTTGGAATTTGATTAATCCCGCATATGAACTTTCAGCTAAGCTAAATCACAGTTCCTCTTTTTCAAAACTAATAGTGACCGATACGGACGTTACACTTGAGCTTAGCTTGTCACCCTATGATTCGTTGGTTTTGGAGATGGGTTCCGCTAATTAACAGGCTGAAGATGAAGATACTATGATCAAGAATATTGTTATTTTAGGTGGTGGTACCGCTGGCTGGATGGCCGCTAACATTCTCGCCAAGCGCTGGGCTAAACATTTGATTCAGGTAACTCTGGTTGAATCCAGTGATATTGGCATTATTGGCGTTGGTGAAGGGTCTACACCACAACTGAAATCATTTTTTGATTATATGGAGATTGCAGAAGAAGAATGGATGCCTGCCTGTAATGCAACTTACAAAACAGGTATCCGCTTTTCCAATTGGTCATCAAAGCCCGGCTTTGATAGTTACTTTCATCCGTTTCCGGCACAGCCTGATGATTACTCAGCCCCTGCATTTTTTTACAATAGTTTTGTTCGGCGTAAAGGGATAGATGTTGACGCCCATCCGGATAAATTTTTTCTGGCAACTTATCTGGCCGAGAATTTATTAGGGCCTAAGCCTGACCATAATTTTCCCTTTCAATTAGGCTATGGCTATCACTTTGATTCGTCTCTTGTCGGTGCCTTCTTAAAAAAGCACGCGCTTAAGTTGGGTGTTCATTATCTTGATGCAAAAATTACCGATGTAAAACTCGATGCCAACGGAAATATTGGACAGTTAGTTACCGATCAGCAGCAGGCGATTAATGCTGATTTTTATATCGATTGTTCCGGGTTCTCTGCCACGCTGATTCAACAAGCATTAAAAACGCCTTTTGTCAGTTTTGGTAAAAATTTATTTAATGATTCTGCCGTTGTTATGCCTACCCCCGCCGCTGCCGATATAGCGCCGCAAACCAAAGCAACCGCTCTCAGCTCGGGGTGGATGTGGAGCATTCCGCTGACCAATCGCACAGGTAATGGCTATGTCTATAGCTCGAATTACCTCTCCGCAGATGCAGCCGAAACAGAAATTCGTAAGCAACTTGATTTGTTGGATTCCAATGTGGCAGTTCGGCATTTAAAAATGCGAGTTGGAAGGGTTGAACGTCACTGGGTAAAAAATTGTTTGGCGGTTGGTTTGTCTCAGGGTTTTATTGAGCCATTGGAGGCAACCGCTTTGCATCTTGTGCAGGAGACCATCCTGGGTTTTGCCGAGGCAATGGAACAAGGCGATTTCACCGAGCGGGAACAGAAAAATTTTAACCAATCAATTAATCAGCGATTTGAAGCCGTGCGCGATTACATTGTTTGTCATTACCGCGTTAACTCAAGAACAGACAGCCAATATTGGCTCGATAACGCCAACAATAATTATCTATCTGACTCTTTGCGAGAGTTGCTTCAGGTATGGGTTGGTGGCGGAAACCTTACCCAGGAGATAGAGCGACAAAAAATCGGTAGTTATTATCCATCGGCATCCTGGCATTGTTTATTGGCAGGTTATGGCGTGTTCCCCACAAAGGAACAGTTATCTCCCGGTAATGAAATTGCCCATAAATATAACATCAGTAATATCCAGGATTTCATTCGTCGCTGTGCACTTAATTTCAAACCACACCGCGAGCAATTGAATGATTTAGTTGCGAAAAAGCAGGTTATGTAAACAACTTTTCAATAATTGTTAAGCCCCTCTCTGAATACGTATGTAGCGGATTGGTGAGGTTTTGTTGGTCGCCTATGCTGCGCGCGCAGCTGCACAACAATAACCAATCAACCACACCGGGATGTCGTTATGAATCTATCCGCTACTTATAAAGTTTTAATAAATTTCTATTGTTACCCTGTATATAAAGCAAAATATTTTGCCGCGATCTTATCTTTGCTCGCTACTTTTTTGTGCGCAAATAGTGCGGTTGCCATTACCAAAACAGGCGAATATAACATCCAACACCTTGAGCCCATGCACTGGTGGGTGGGGATGCAAAACCCTGAATTACAGATCATGGTGCATGGGCCTGCCATTGCTGATTTACAAGTGAGTGTAAGTTACCCGGGGGTTAGCATTACCACCCTGGAGCGAACAACAAATAGCAATTACTTATTTATCAATTTACATATTGCCGCCAATGCCAAACCCGGTGAGATGGAGTTGCAATTTAGCGATAAGCAGGGTGTGCAATTGCGCGTAGCTTATGAGCTGCATGCGCGTCGCGCTGGTTCAGCCCAGCGCAGCAGTTTTTCCGCTAAAGATGTTGTTTATCTGATAACACCTGATCGTTTTGCCAATGGCGACCCATCGAACGATAGTCACATCAGTATGCGTGAGCGCGCAGATCGCCATAGTCCTATAGGCCGGCATGGTGGCGATATTAAAGGTATTGAAAAACATCTGGACTATATTGCGCGCATGGGTTTTACCATGATCTGGCCTACGCCGATGATTGAAAATAATCAGCCGGAATATTCCTACCACGGTTACTCGCCCACTAACCTTTATCAGATGGACCCGCGCATGGGTTCTAACCAGGATTATAAAAATCTGGTGGCCGCGGCGCGCAAAAAAGGGGTGGGTTTTATTCAGGATATAGTGCTCAACCACATAGGTACCGGGCATTGGTGGATGCAGGATTTACCGGCAAGTGATTGGCTAAATTTTCAATCCGGTTTTGTGCCTACCAATAACCAGCACACCACCGTATTGGATATTCATGCCGCACCGGAGGATGTAAAAAATTTCACCGATGGTTGGTTTGTGCAATCCATGCCTGATCTCAATCAGCGCAATCCGCTCCTGGCCCGGTATTTAATTCAAAACACTATTTGGTGGATCGAGTTTGCCGATTTAAGTGGTATTCGCGAGGACACTTATGCCTATTCCGATAAGGAATTTCTGGCGCAGTGGAGCAAAGCGGTGTTGGAAGAATATCCCAACCTGAATATTGTTGGAGAGGAGATGAATTCCAATCCGCATATTTTGGCCTATTGGCAAAAAGGAGTTATCAATCGCGATGGTTATGTCTCCCATCTGCCGAGCTTGATGGATTTTCCGGTTGTATTTTTAATGCCGGAAGTGCTTAACGCAGAAGAGACTAGCAATAGTGGTTTGATCAAACTTTATGAAATGATCGCGAATGATTTTGTTTATGCCGATCCGATGAAATTGATGTTGTTTCCTGATAATCACGATATGTCACGAATTTATTCGCTGCTGCACGAAAATCTTGAGCTGTTAAAAAGTTCACTGTTATTCACTGCAACGACTCGCGGCATTCCGCAATACTATTATGGAACCGAGGTGCTTACTAAAAGCCCATTGGTGCGTAACGATGGTTTGCTGCGCGCTGATTTCCCCGGTGGCTGGGCCGGAGATCAAGTCAATGGTTTTACTGGTAAGGGTTTGAGTGGCGCGCAGCGCGATACCCAGGAGTATTTGCGCAAATTACTGAATTGGCGTAAATCCAGCATTGCTATTCATGAGGGTAAGTTGATCCATTACATCCCCGAAAATGGTCACTATGTTTATTTCCGCGTGCATGATCGGGAGCGGGTGATGGTGGTGATAAATAAAAACAAACAGCCAACTGCATTAAATCTGGATCGCTTTCAAGCTTCATTTGGCGGCCTTAGCCGCGCCCACAATGTTATAACCGGAGAAACTATTACCCTTTCCCGTCCACTGTTGCTTGATCCTCTGGAGTCCCAGGTTTTTTTAATTAAAAACTAAAGGCTGCATCCCGGAAAAAATTGTTACTCTGGGTATCACCTTAAGGGTTGAAAATTCAGAGTAACCTTTTTGCATACGTATGTAATTTTGATGATTCTATGAATACGTATGTAGCCGCTTGTTGTGCTTTTTAGCTAAAGCCTAGTATCTCGCCATTACTAATGGGCGAGTGCCAGGCTTTTCCAAAAGTAATCCTCTTCTTTTATTGCTCGTGCTAATCGCTGATATGGGTTTGGCCCCTAAGGTCCTCTCCTGAAATCTATTGATTGACCAATAATATTTTTTATAACAATAAGCGAGATCATTTTATGAAACTTAGCCTAACCAGGGCATTTTTTGCCTTTGTATTAAGTAACGGGGTTGTTGCATCGGCGGATGCAGCTCCGGATACCGTAACGCTAGCGGGAAGTTTGCAATCGGAGCTGGGTTGCTCTGCTGATTGGCAGCCATCATGCCAGACAACGTTCCTGAGTAAAAATGGCACGCTTTGGTCGGCAACCTTCACTGTGCCGGCTGGAAGTTGGGAATACAAAATAGCTATCAATGGTGCCTGGACTGAAAACTACGGCGCCGGTGGTGCTAGCGGCGGCGCCAATATTGCATTTTCCATTGCGGAAGAAAAAGCAGTCACGTTTACCTACGATGAAGTGACCCATGCGATTACCGATGATTCACAAGACGGTGTGACTATTCCGGTTGAGCCGCAACCTGTATCGGTGACTGTTGCAGGTAGCTTGCAGTCTGAAGCCGGTTGCCCGGATGATTGGCAGCCTGAGTGTACAGCGACTCAAATGAGTCTCGAAGAGACTGATCAGATCTGGCAAAAAACACTGAACATCCCTGCCGGGGACTGGCAATTCAAGGCTGCCTTAAATGGCTCTTGGGCTGAAAACTATGGTGCAAATGGTGCATCGGGCGGCGCTAATATTTCGCTGTCCCTCGCGGCCGCCCAGGATGTGAAGTTTTATTACAGCCATAAAACTCATTGGATTACCTCAAATGTAAATTCGGAAATTGCTACCGCTGTGGGGAATTTCCAAACTTTCCTTGGGTGCCCGGGCAATTGGCAGCCGGACTGCCTGCGCAGTTGGATGCAAGATCCTGACGGCAATGGTCTCTACACTTATACAACAACCGCATTACCTGTAGGTTCTTATGAAGCCAAAGTGGCTATAGATGAAAAGTGGGATGAGAGTTATGGCGAGAATGGTAACAATATCGCGTTTGAAGTGACTCGCGCGAATCAAAAAGTGGTGTTCACTTTTGATTCGGTCAATAAAAAAGTATACGTCGGTGACGAATTGGTGTCTGGCAATTTAAAAACTGCCAAAGCCCACTGGCTGACTCGCGATACCTTTGCAGTCAATATTCCCGCGGATGATTTGCAGGGCGCCTCGGCAAAATTACACTACTCATCAACTGCTAACTTAACGACCAGTATTGCCGGCGTTGCTGGCGGTGAATCTATTGCGTTGAATTATGATGCTGCCGGGTTAAGTGATGCACTGAAAACCAAATACCCGCATCTAAAAAATCTCTCTGTATTTAAATTGGCGTCTGCTGATGCAGATCAATTACGCACTATCCTCAAGGGCCAAACTGCTATTTCTGTTACCAATGCCAATGGCAATTTGGTTGAAGCAACTGCGCTGCAATTTGCCGGTGTACTTGATGATTTGTTTGCCTATGACGGTGAATTAGGTGTTAGTTATAACGGTGCTGTGCCATCGGTAAGCCTCTGGGCTCCCACTGCCCAAAAAGTAACGCTGCATCTATTCGACGACGCTAACCCTGCGACTTCCTCCAGTGCCCATGAAATGACATTGGATGCTGCCAAGGGGGTATGGTCAATCGAGGGCGATGCATCCTGGAATCGTAAGTATTATTTGTTTGAAGTAGAAGTTTTTGTTCGTCACACCGGCAATATTGAAAAAAATTGGGTCACCGATCCATACAGCCTGAACACTTCTATCAATGGCAAACGCAGCCAATTTATTAACCTGGCGGATGCAGATTTAAAACCAGAAGGCTGGGATACCTTGGCTAAGCCTGCATTTACCGCACCGGAAGACATGGTGATTTACGAACTTCATGTGCGCGATTTCAGTATCAGCGATGAAACTGTACCTGTCGCAGAGCGCGGAACATTTGCTGCATTTGCACAACAAGAGTCAAATGGCATTAAACATTTACAGCGTTTGGCAGCAGCCGGTTTAAGCCATGTGCATCTATTGCCCGCGTTTGATTGTGCAACTATCAACGAAAATAAAACCGAGCAAAAAACAGTTACAGAAGATTTGACGGGCTATGCACCTGATAGTGAGGCGCAACAAGAGGCTATCGAAGCTATACGTGGTGAAGATGGTTTTAACTGGTGTTACGACCCGCATCACTACACTGTACCGGATGGTAGCTATGCAACCGATCCTGATGGTGTGCATCGTATTCGTGAATTCCGCAGCATGGTTGCCGGCTTAAACCAAATTGGTTTGCGCGTTGTGATGGATGTGGTTTACAACCATACCAGTGCCGCTTTGCTGAATGACAAATCTGTCTTGGATAAGGTTGTGCCCAATTATTATCACCGCTTGAATGCCCAGGGCGATATAGAGCGCAGTACTTGCTGTGAAAATACCGCCAGTGAAAACCTGATGATGGAAAAATTAATGCGCGATTCCATTAAAACCTGGACTACAGCATACAAGGTGGATGGGTTCCGTTACGACATCATGGGACATCACAGCAAAGATAATATTGTGAATATCAAAAATGATATCCAGGCATTAACTGTGGCAGCCGATGGTGTTGATGGAAGTAAAATTTACTTCTACGGCGAAGGCTGGAATTTTGGTGAAGTAGAAAATGATGCTCGTTTTGTACAGGCTCGCATTGGCAATATGAGTGGTACTGGCGTGGGCACATTTAATAATTTCATTCGCGATGCGGTGCGTGGTGGCGGGCCTTTTGATTCCGGTATTGCCCATGTACAGAATCAAAGTTTTATAAATGGTTTGTATCTTGATCCAAATGCTGAAAATTCTGCGAGCGCCAGTGCTAGAGAAGCATTGCTGAAGCAAACTGACATATTGAAAGTCGCTTTAGCCGGTAGTTTAAAAGATTACTCATTGATGGATTACACCGGCGCTACCAAAGAGGCTGCATCAATTGATGGCGCTGGCTATACCCTGGATCCGCAGGAGTCTATTAACTACATCGAAGCCCACGACAATGAAACCCTGTTCGACATGATTCAATACAAAGCGCCTTTAGCGACTAGTATGGTTGATCGTGTGCGTATGCAGAATCTTGGTAACTCCATAGTCTTATTGGCTCAGGGCGTACCATTCCTGCATGCCGGTCAGGAAATGATTAGATCCAAATCTACCGACCGCAACAGTTATGATGCTGGCGATTGGTTCAACCTGTTGGATTTCACTTATCAACAAAATGGTTGGGGGCGCGGCTTGCCACTTAAAGGTGATAACCAGCAAAACTGGAACGAATCGCGATTGCTACTGGCAAACCCTGCGTTAATGCCTGCACCAGCTGATATTCAGCGCGCGCACGAGCATACTCAAGAGCTGTTAAAAATTCGTAAGAGTTCCAAATTGTTCCGCTTGGAAACCGCTGCGCAGATCAAAGACCAGTTGAAGTTTTTTAACAATGGCAGCAGCCAAACACCGGGTGTAATTGCGATGCTTTTAAGCGATAGCAGTGCCAATCTGGATGCCAGCGCTGAAATGATTCTGGTCATCTTCAATGCCAACACCAGTGCGCAAACACTTTCGCTCGCGGATTTGAAAAATGCTGATTTTGCGTTGCACCCTGTGCAAAAAGAGTCAACAGATCTGCGCGTGAGAGAGTCTGCGGTGGATAATGCCAAGGGTGAATTCACGGTTCCTGCGCGTACCACTGCAGTATTTGTGGCCACTAAAAAACCATCAACAGATACCGTTGTTACTCCAACGCCAACCACACCGAAAAAGTCTGGTGGTGGTCAGGCAGATTGGATGCTTTTATTTATGTTGATGGGTTGTTTGTTGATGATCCAAGCTAAAGTTTTGCGCACCAAAGAAAGTTAATGGCAATTACATACGTATGTAATTGCCGCCACGGGATGAATACGTATGTAGCCAATTGAGGGGCGTCTAAGTTGCGCCTAAGATAGCTTCATTGCATTGATTTACCAGAGTAGTTTTGTTGGTGACTTTGGGTTCTGGCAATGACATTTATCTCCATCTTTTTTGTTGTATATCGTCGCTGTTGATGATTCGGCGCAGTCGCAAGACTGCGCCATTTTTTTGTCCTGAGTTTTAGTTTTTCCTTCGCATTATTCTCCTCGTGTATTTGCCAATATTTTTTTTGCGTGCCCCAGTGTTAGTATTTGCCATCCAATATGTAATGGAACAGTTGCGATGGCGGTTGAAATCGAGCGTAAATTTTTGGTCACAGGCGATGCTTGGCGCAGCGCGTCCCCAACTTATTTCAGTCAAGGTTATCTCAATAGCGATAAGGCCCGAACGGTGCGGGTGCGTATTGCGGGCACAGCGGCTTTTCTGACGGTCAAGGGGTTAAGCAAGGGCGCCAGTCGCGCCGAATTTGAATACCCAATTCCGCTGGCGGATGCCCGGCAATTACTTGAGCTGTGTGAGCAGCCGCTTATTGAAAAGTATCGCCACGAGATTCATTACGCCGGTTTTTTGTGGGAAGTAGACGAATTCTTGGGTGAAAACCATGGCTTGGTTGTTGCGGAGATTGAATTGCCAACTGAGTATACGGAATTTGCAAAGCCCGACTGGTTGGGCACTGAGGTGACAGGGGATGTGCGTTATTTCAACTCCAGTTTGGTGCAGATGCCATTTAGCCGCTGGTAGCTTCTTGTGGCAATAGCAGTTTGCTATTAACTAGTTAGGGTTAATTTTCTTTTGCAATTCATCATTTTTTCCTAGTATAGGTTCATCGGCGGTGACTTTTTTAACCGCCAAATACCTACCGGGGAGAAGATCATGGCCAAGACAGCAACATTCGCCGCCGTTCACTTTACCGTCGCTTTTTCTGTGGGTTATGCCCTGACGGGGAGCGTATTAATCGGCGGAACTATGGCATTAGTAGAGCCAGCTATTAACACTGTCGCGTTTTACTTTCATGAGTTGGGATGGAAGAAGTTTGACGAGCACAAGGCGGTGATTGCGGATGCTATGGCTCAAAGGGCTATTTAAACGCGACCGAATAGGGTTTGCGATAACAGGCTCTTTACCAATCGCATTCGAGTGTGGCTCGCCTGAGAAAGTTACTCGGGCGAGTCACTGGTCTCTTCCCGCTCCTGGCTGCGTTTTTTGACCATCTTGCCAAAAAACAAGCCTGCTTCGAAGAGCATCCACATGGGGATAGCGAGCATCGCTTGCGAGAAAACGTCGGGCGGTGTCAGCAGCATTCCCACTACAAAACAGCCCACTATGATGTAGCGCCGTTTTTCTGCCAAACCTTCGGGGGTGACTACCCCTGAGTGAATAAGCAGCACCGTGGCGACTGGAATTTCAAAGGCAAAACCAAATGCAAAAAACATATGCAGCACCAAGTCCAGGTACTTGGTGATATCGGTCATTGCACTTACGCCTTCCAGTTGGATGCCCATGGTGAAGTTAAATAGCATGGGCAATACCAGGAAGTACGCAAAGGCCATCCCAGCAAAAAATAACAAAACACTGGATATCAGCAGCGGTGCTGCCAGTTGTTTTTCGTGTCGGTAGAGCCCCGGGGCTATAAACGCCCATATCTGATACAGAATAAAAGGTACGGCCAGGAGCAAAGCAACATAAAAAGTTAATTTGAGTGGCGTTAAAAACGGAGAGATAACATCGGTTGCGATCATGTTGCTGCCTTCTGGCAACACTGCGATCAAGGGGGCAGAAACAACCCCATAAATGTTCGTTGCAAAAGGAAATAGGCAGATAAACACTGCCAGCAGGAAATACACCGTATGTAATAAGCGTGTGCGCAACTCGATCAGGTGTTGCACCAAAGGCTGTTCTTTATCGTTGTGAGATGGATTCATACCGTTTTGGAGTCTGTTGCTGGCGTATTGACCGATTGCGCGGGGGCACTGGTCGTTTGCGGTGAGGCTGGATCGGTGTGCGCATGATCGGGCAGTTCAGCGGGCGGGCCGTACTGGCCAATCCGTTCGCGCCGCGCCTGCTCATCTAAATTATCCGGTTCATTCAGGCTGGATTGAATCGCATTGGCCGATTCATCAATAGACTGCTGAAACTGACGGCGTGTTGCCTCAATGTTTTGCAGGATTTCCTCATTGTGCAGTTGTCGACGAATATCGTCGGCACCTATCTGCCGCTCAATTTCGCTGCGAGTCTCACGCAGGCTGCGCTTTAATCTGCCGATCCACAGGCCGATAGTGCGTACCGTACCCGGTAGCTGCTCTGGGCCAATGACCACTAGCGCAACTACCAGACACACCAGGAGTTCGGTAAAACCTATATCGAACACAATTAAACCTTGGTGTTGTTTTGTTCAGTTTTTTCGGTGCTGGTGGCGTTCACTGCTGGCTTTTGCTCCAGATTCTTTTGCGCCTCTTCCTCTTCTTTTTTGGCGTTCTCTTCGCTCATGGAGTTTTTGAAGCCTTTGATCATGCTGCCCAAATCACTGCCTAAGCTGCGCAAACGTTTGGTGCCAAACAACATAACAACAATCGCCAAAACAATAAGCAGTTGCCAAATACTGATACCGCTGATACCCATAGTGTTTCTCCAAAGGAAATGGTTATTAGTTGTTGCGTGCGGCTTTTTCGTCGTGACCCGAGACGTTAAAACGGCGCGCCAATTCGTTTAATACTGCATCGGCGTTCTCTCCCAAATGAGAGAGCATCACCAAACTGTGAAACCAAAGGTCAGCGGTTTCATAAATGAGCTCGCTGTTATCGCCGCTGGTTTGTGCATCCTTGGCGGCGAGAATGGTTTCCGTGCACTCTTCGCCCACTTTTTCCAGAATTTTGTTTAAGCCTTTTTGGTGCAGGCTGGCAACATAGGACGATTCTGCGTCGGCGTTATTTTTGCGCGCCTCAAGAATAGCCGTGAGTTGTTGCAAAATATCGTTACTCATAAATTCTCTTTTGATTTTTTAACTGCGCTAAAAAGCGCTCATCAATAAATTTCTGCTGGATCCTTGAGCACCGGATCGACACTGTGCCATTCGCCGTCTTTGAGCACCCGATAAAAGCAGGATTCTCTCCCGGTATGGCAAGCGATTCCACCGAGTTGTTCCACTTGCAGGACAATCACATCCTCATCGCAGTCCAGGCGAATTTCATGCAGTTTTTGAATATGGCCGGATGTTTCGCCTTTGTGCCAAAGTTTGTTGCGCGAGCGCGACCAATACACCGCCTCGCCGCGCTCCGCGGAGAGCTGTAGTGACTCGCGATTCATCCAGGCCATCATCAAAATGCGCCCGGTTTTGGCGTCCTGGGCTATAGCGGGAACCAAGCCATCGCTGTTCCAACTGACAGCATCTAACCAATTACTCATAGTTTACTCTTTTATCTTCACTGCCGGACTTTGCGCTTTTATCGCTTTGAGCAGATTGTCGCGCAGATGCTGTTCATTCAGTGTGCCAATGATGGCGCTGCTCACCCCTTCAGGGGCATAGGCAAAGGCCAGTGCACGTTGAATGGGGTCGGCGGAGGAGTCTGCGTCTATGGCCGATACCTCTGGCGCGGCAGCATCATGGCAGATATGGCCACTGGCGAGAACCTTTTTCAAGAGTACTCCCCTGCGATATTGCGCAGATTTTGCGATTACAGGCGCTTCCTCCTGCTGGCCGGGGTTGTAGGTTACCATCACAGCATCACAGATCTCAGCCGCTAACAGGCCGCCCTCCAGGGTTTTGCTGGAGATGCCAAACGCGCGAATCCAACCTTCCTGCTTGAGTTGTTGCAGGCTGTGCACTACCTCTGTTTGCAGCAGGATGTTCAGGTCATTGCCGTCGGAGTGGATCAATACCAAATCCAGATAATCGGTGCGCAGGCGGCGCAGTGAGCGCTCCACACTGAAACGGGTGTGTTTGGCGCTGAAGTCGAAATGAGAGAGCCCTTGGCCGGTGAATTTATCCGGGGTGAATTCTTCGCCAACTTTGGTGGAGATCACCCAGTCCTTGCGCGATTTGCGCAGGGCATAACCCAGCCGTTCCTCGCTGTAGCCATAGGCCGGTGCGGTATCGATCAGGTTTACCCCCATGGCCTGTGCGCTGTCGAGTAAGCGGGCTATTTGTGCATCGCTGGGCAGTTCAAAACTGGCCGGGTACTTGAGGTTCTGGTTGCGGCCAAACTTCACTGTGCCCAAGCCCAGGGTGCTTACCTCTATGTCGGTACTGCCGAGGCGCTTGCGCGGCATCATGTGGATGAGTCCTTTAACATTGGGGGCACGGGTAACATCGTATGGTTTTATTCCTCATCGGGTTCGTAAAAGCGCAACGCGAGTGAGTCCTCTGCACTCATACTGGGAGGAAAGGCCTGCTCCCAGGGCGTTTTGGCCAGCGGCGCCGGGTTGAGCCACTGGGTCAGTTCAGTGGTTGGCGGATAGGCCGGATTAATCTGCCCACGGTTAAACCAGTCAAGTACCTGGTTTGCCAGATTGGGGACTAGCGTAAGTTTGGTTGGCCAGCCCACCAGTAGGTTGTCTACCCCGGGGGTAGGTGCAACAAAGGCATTATCGGGGCGAACCAAACCCGGTTGTCGGGGTTCGGCGCGCTCTATGGCAAGGCAGGCCCACTCGGCACCCGTCAGGTTAACCCAGGGAATCAGTGACTCCAGTTCCTGTTTAGCCTGTTCGATTAACGCCTCGGGTTCCATGCTAGCGCCTTTTTCCGCCAGGCTGCCGCCCAGATACCAAACATGGCCACCATCGGGTAAACGATGGCTGGAAATAGTGAGGCGCGGGGTGGTTTCGCGGCCCAGACAGTGCCCGTAAAAGTCAAAAGGATGGTGATGTTTCAACATCACCTGTTGTAGCGGGCGCAGCTGCATGGCGGGTTGATCCAGTTGCAGCGAGGTCAATAAATCGGCGTTGCCCTTGCCGGCAGTCAGTACAACGCTTTGGGCGTGGACATGGATATCACCCTGTGGGCCGGTGATGTCGAGGTAGACCTTGTTGCCATCGCGCTTTAATTGCGCCTGTTTCCAATCGATCAGATAGCAGTTGCCATCAATGTTGTTGGCGAGGTTGGCGATCAGGCTGGGTGTGTCGATAACCAGATCTTCAAGACGATAAAGGCTGCCGCTGAAGTCTTGATGGCGCAGTAGGGGCGGGCGGCGATCAAAGGCAACGCTATCGACCCGTCCGCGGGTAATTTTGCTGGCAAAAAAACTGGTGACCTTGCTGCCCAAGTCGTCGCCCGACCACATAAAGAAGTGGTCGCTCAGGATGCGTGTGTGGCGCAAGTCTACATCGCCTTCACCGCAGAGGCAGGCGCGCCAGTGGCGGGGCATGTCGGCAATGGCTTCAGAGGCGCCGGTAAGCGAGCCGGCCAGAGTGTATTTCATGCCGCCGTGGATCATGCCTTGCGAGGCAAGCGTCTGGTCGCTACCCAAGGCTTTGGATTCAAACAAGGCCAGGCTAAAACCGCTGTTTTTCAGCCGGTTGGCCAGCCATAAACCCGCCACACCACCACCAATAATGGCGACGTCCAGATGAATCGTGCGGGGGGGATTACTCATTGGCAGAAAATTTCCGGTGGCGAGCTGCTGGGGCGGCGCAGTATAAGTGTTTCAACGGTGAATTACCCTTGCCGGGTGAGGCACGGGTGCTGCTAAACTGCATAAAAATTTTACGGGTATGCGGATCAAGATGTCATTCACCTTGTTGTTAACGGATGTAAATTCCCCCCTGGGCAAAGCGCTGGAACACGAATTGGAGCGCGAGCCCTTCAAGTTGCTGGCGCCCTCCGGTGGCGAGCTGGACTGGTCGAATGAGGCGGCGGTGATTGACTATGTTGAGCGTGAACAGCCGGATTTGGTGATTAATTGTCGGGGCTGGGAAGAGGCCTATTATCCAGGCGGGCAGGGGCAGCTGATCAATGCGGCGCGCTGTCTGGCCAGTGCCTGCCGGCAATTTGAACTACCGCTTATCCACCTCTCCAGTTACACCGTTTTTGGTGCGGATGCAAAAGGCACCCACAGCGAAAAAGACTTGCCTGCCCCTAACACCGAAACCGGCGCCGCTTTTGTTGAGGCCGAGCAACTGATTACCTCGGTGCTGCAGCGTTTTATCGTATTGCGGCTGAGCTGGGTGATTGGCGCCTATGGCAATAATCATCTGACGCGCTTGCTCAGTGCATTTCTCGCTGGCGCATCGGTCAATGTGAATCGCCGCCTGCGCGGTTCGCCAACCGCCCAGTCAGATGTTGCCCGAGTGGCCGTGGCAATGGCCAAACAAATCAGCTGTGGCGCAGAGAATTGGGGTGTTATGCATTATTGCAGTGGCGATGCCTGTTCGGAGGATGAGTTTGCCGACCAGGTGCTGCAGCTTCTGATCCAGCAACAGCTGTTAACCGCTGAACCCAGCGTTACCCTGGTGGATACCGAGCCGGAGGGCGAGCCGCCCAGTGCTATTTTAGGTTGCCGCCACGCGCGCGATAATTTTGGTATCCAGGCGCGCTCCTGGCGTCCGAGTTTACTGCCGCTGGTGAAACAGTGGCTTCATAACCGCGAGCAGACGAAACACACCCTCCAGTAAGTCGCGTTGTTTCCGCGCTAGAGCAAGTCTATCGCCGGTTTTGGCGGGCGTCGCAACCGCTCGCCCAGACGAACCCCTTCCATCTCTATCGCCCGGTAGGATAGTTGGGCAATCGCCAGACTGCTGATAATGGCGACAATCACATAAGTCAGCGCGGCAATCGCGCTTGTCCCCATGAGGCTGGTTACCAGATTCAGCAAAATGACCAGCAGGATCGAGTGGGTGAGGTACAGGCTGTAGGATACATCCCCCAAAAAGCGGAACGGCCGCCCCTCCAACCAGCGAAAACGCTCGGGTGAGTAATAGATAATTCCCACCACCGGTGTAATGCACAGGGTTTCCCAGTAGACGATCCACAGGTCACCATAACCTGCGCCAGTCATAGGGCGCGCAAGGTAAAACCCCGCCACCAATAGGGCGATGACTAACCAAAATAACGGTGCGGCCAATGAGCGCATGGCGCTCGCCAGCTGGCGCCCCCACAGCAGTATGCTCAGGCCTGCGTAGAAGCTGAAAATGTAAAAATTCCAATGGTGTTTGAAATTCAGGGGAATCAATGACAGCAGGATACAGGCGCCCAGAGCCAGTGCAATATGACTGGTCTTGCTGCCAAAAAGGAGCATCAAGGGGATAAGCAGTGAGGCAATCAGCTCTACATAAATCGACCAGATGGGTGGGTTGGCTTTGAGTGAATAGCCTACATAACCGGCGATAAATTTCAGCAAGCTGAAGTCGCCATATTCTTTGGGGTTGAGTGAGTAGTATTGGTAAGGATCGATGAAGAGCAGGTACAGCCCGCCAATCGTTACAGTGCAGACCATCAGCGGCATGATGCGGAACACGCGGCGGTGGAAATATAGCGCGAGCGAGCCCTGGGTAAGGCCATTTTTGGCCAGTGATGCCCCCACCACCAAACCACTCAGCACAAAAAAGAAAATAACCGCGGCACTGCCATTAAATACTGGAAAATAACTGATACCGGGAAAGGCCTCGCTCACCCGTCCTTGCAAGTGAAAGAGCAGCACGATGACGGCTGCCAAACCGCGTAGAGCATGCAATGGAAGGGAGAACCCCGGTTGTTGGCGTGCAGCTTGGATAAATAAGTTCATCGCGGCGATCCCTGTGTTGATAAAGCGTCATTACGCAGGGAGTTGCAAGCCTCATACCATGAGGTTTTAGGCGAAAAAAACGCGAGTAACCTTGCGGCGACTCGCGTTTTTTACAGTGGAAGCAGCTGGCTTACACGCGCTGGAATACCAGCGTGGCGTTGGTTCCGCCAAAGCCAAAGCTGTTGGACATCACGCGGTTGAGCTTAGCCCCGTCCTGACGCTCAAGCACAATTGGCATGCCTTGGGCTTCAGGGTCGAGTTGGGTGATATTGGCAGAAGCGCAGATAAAATCGTGTTCCATCATCAACAAGCTATAAATAGCTTCCTGAACACCGGTAGCACCCAGGCTGTGGCCGGTGAGTGATTTGGTGGAGCTGATGGCCGGAATTTTATCGCCAAAGGTTTCTTTGATCGCACGCAGCTCCGCCAGATCGCCCACAGGAGTGGAAGTGCCGTGGGAGTTGATATAGTCAATAGCGCCATCAACATTGGCGAGCGCTTGTTTCATGCAGCGCACGGCACCTTCTCCGGAAGGCGCAACCATGTCGTAGCCGTCAGAGGTGGCGCCGTAGCCAACCACTTCAGCATAGATTTTTGCGCCGCGCGCCTTGGCGTGTTCGTATTCTTCCAGTACCAGACAGCCGCCGCCACCAGCGATAACAAAACCATCGCGCTCGGCATCGTAGGCACGTGAGGCCTGGGCGGGGGTTTCATTGTATTTGGTAGAGAGCGCGCCCATGGCGTCAAACAATGCCGTCAGTGACCAGTGCTCTTCTTCGCCGCCGCCGGCAAAAACTACATCCTGTTTACCCAACTGGATCAGTTCAACGGCGTTGCCTACGCAGTGGGCACTGGTGGCACAGGCTGAGGAGATGGAATAGTTAACACCTTTGATTTTAAAGGGGGTGGCTAAACAGGCGGAGGTAGTGCTGCCCATGGTTTGGGTTACACGATAAGGGCCAACGCGCTTCAGGCCTTTTTCGCGCAAAATATCCGCTGCTTCCACCAGGTTTTTGGAGGAGGCGCCACCTGAACCCATAATAATGCCGGTGCGCTCGTTAGAGACCTGAGCTTCGGTCAAGCCGGAGTCGGCAATCGCCTGCTCCATGGAAAGATAGGCGTAAGCTGCTGCATCGCCCATAAAGCGCAGCACCTTGCGATCAATCAGCTCGGCGAGGTTGATATCGATAGAGCCGGCAACATGGCTGCGGAATCCCATCTCCTTGTAAGCTTCCTGAAATTTGATTCCGGAACGGCCAGCGCGTAATGCATCCAGGACGGCATTTTTATCATTGCCCAGGCAGGACACAATTCCCATACCGGTAACAACAACGCGTTTCATAGGCTACCTCTTTTGTATTTAGCTACAGCGCCTGAGCCGTAGGTTTTCACAGCGTCTGGCGAGTTAAACGGAGTGTCAGTATGCCACAGAAGGCCTGCTGCCCACTCCAGGACTTTGTTTGAGTTATGGCTTGTAATTATGGTGAAGTTTGATGCGAGCGGCGAGCCTTAGAAACTGTCGGTGTTTTGGAACAGACCGACACGCAGGTCACTGGCAAAATAAATATCCTTGCCATCGCAGGAAACGCGGCCATCCGCTATGCCCATAATCAGTTTTCGCTCGATGACGCGTTTGAGATTAATGTGGTAGGTGATTTTTTTGGCGCTGGGCAATATCTGGCCAGTAAATTTCAGCTCGCCGCAGCCCAGTGCGCGACCGCGACCGGGGTTGCCTTTCCAGCCCAGGAAAAAACCAACCAACTGCCACATGGCATCCAGACCCAAACAGCCAGGCATTACCGGGTCACCGGGGAAGTGACAGTCAAAAAACCAGAGGTCGGGGGAAATATCCAACTCCGCCACAATCTCGCCCTTGCCAAATTCGCCGCCGGTTTGGCTAATGTGAACAATACGGTCCAGCATCAGCATATTGGGTTTGGGTAATTGGGCATTGCCGGGGCCGAATAGCAGGCCATCGCCGCATTTCAGCAGGTCTTCACGGCTGTAAGAGCTTTGTGGTTCAAAGGTGGTCATTGAAAATACTCTGGTAGTTAGTGATAGCCACAAGGCGGCCGTCGCGCAAAAGTGCGCCATTCTAACCGCTGTGGCTGAGTTGTCCAGCTACAGGGATTGCTCCCATCAGTGTAGCCAACGCAGATGGCCTGAGGTTTTCCTTGCGGTAATCTACGGCTGGCAGCCCGGTTTAAAAGCTGCGCGCCAGAGAGAATTCTGCCAGTTCACGCATCGCCTGGGTGTAGTGGTTGTCGGGCAGTTGCTGCAGTTGGCTGAGGGCGGATTGCACCTGAGCCTTGGCTGTGTTCAGGGTGTAGGTCATGCCGCCAGTGGCTTGAACAATCTCCAGAATGGCGGGCAGTTGGCTGGCATCGCCATTGCGAATAGCGGTGGCGATCAACTCGGCTTGCGCTGGGGTGCCGGTGCGCATGGCATAAATCAATGGCAGGGTGGGCTTGCCTTCGGCCAGGTCATCGCCCACGTTTTTGCCCAGAGTGGCGGCGTCACCGGTGTAATCCAGGGCGTCATCTACCAGTTGGAAGGCGATGCCCACATGGCGGCCATAGGCTTGCAGGGCTTGGCGTTGGGCGTTGCTGGCGCCACAGTGGGCGGCAGCAACTTCACAGGCGGCCGCAAATAAAATCGCGGTTTTTTTATCGATAACCTCGAAGTAATTGGCTTCGGTCACATTCGGGTCTTTGGCGTTCACCAATTGTTGAACTTCACCTTCGGCGATGATGTTGGTGGTGTCGCTGAGAATGGCCATTACATCCATATTGCCTATCGCCACCATCATTTGGAATGCGCGCGAGTAGAGGAAGTCGCCCACCAATACACTGGGGGCATTGCCCCATTGGGCGTTAGCGGTGGGGCGACCGCGGCGCAGGTTGGACATGTCCACTACATCATCATGTAGCAAGGTGGCGGTATGGATGAACTCGATAATCGCCGCGAGCGCCAGGTGATCCTTGCCTTTATAGCCCAGCGCATTGGCGGTGAGCAGCACCAGCAGTGGGCGCAAACGCTTGCCGCCAGCCTCCACCAAATAGTGACCAATATTTTCCACCAGACCTACATCGGAATGGAGCTTGTCGATAATGAGTTGGTTAACGGCGCTGAAGTCGTCTTGGACGGCCCGGTGAAATGGCAACATGGTGAATTCTTATTTATCTGGAAGTGTATGTCTGGATGGATTTGTCAGGGTCGGTCGATTGGGGGCGCGGCGTTAATTGCAGGTTCCACGGCAAGCGATCAGCCCGCAATGCTAGCAGTGAAGGGGCCAGAGTCAAGGAAAAGCTGGCGCGCCGGCTAGTTTGTGCCAGTGCACATCCGGTGGCATTGGGCTTTTGCAGGCGAGTGCCACGTAGTGATCATCGCTCAGCGCCCATTGGAAAAAGTGCCATGCTGCCCCTGCCGCATCGGTGTTATCGATAAGCGATTTATCCATAGTGCCCCGAATAGTCTCCTGAATGATCCCATGAATAGCCCCCTGAATTTTCTCTCCCTCAACGCCGAAGGTGATTTTCTCCAGGCCAGTGGAAATACCGGAGCCCAAGGCTTTAAAAAAGGCTTCCTTCAGTGTCCACAGGCGATAAAAATAGCTGGTTTGCCCATCCTTACCCAGCTGTTGCAATTGGGCAAATTCACTGGGGTGATAGTAGCGTTCGGCAATAGCGCTCAGGTTGCGCGACCGCTTGAGGCTCTCAACATCCACGCCGATAGACTCGGCATAACCAACCGCTAGTAGCACCCAATGCTCGCAGTGGGAGAGGCTGAATTGCAGTGCTTGCCCCGGCAAATAAGGTTTGCCTTTATCGCTGCGCGCAAACACCACTGCTTCCGGCGCAATCGCGAGATGCGCGCCCAAAACCTTGCGCAATAACCAGCGGCTCGCAATATAGGCCGCCTTGCCGCGCACAAAGCTGGCGGCCCGCGCCTGCTCGCTGACGCTCATCATGGTTTCGGCCTCGACGTAAGCCTGTGCACTGAGCTGGCGGATATCCAGGCAATAGATGTGCAGCGCCGTTAGGTCTTGAGCCGCGATGGGAGAGGGCTGTGCAAATATTGGCGTGCTGGGCGGTGTGTGTAGCGGCATTATTGAATATGTTTGAGTGAGGGCAGGCGCCCATCATACGCTCTGGCTCCCTATTTGTGACTGGCTTGGGCGCTTTGCGCGGTTTCGATAAATCAGCGACAATTCGCGCCCTTTTATCACGTCACCCCATTTTGGAGTTGTTATGCAAATCACTGCCGACAAAGTTGTCAGTTTTCACTACCGCCTGAGCGAAACCGGCGGTGAGCTGCTGGAAACCTCATATGACTCGGATCCAACCCTTTACCTGCATGGCCATCGCGGTTTGTTGGTGGCGCTGGAAGAGGCTTTGGAAGGTAAACAAGCAGGCGATAAAGTGACTGTAAGCCTCACCCCGGAGCAGGGCTACGGTCAGCGTCAGGAGGGTGCAACCCAGCGTATCCCTATCAAGCATTTGCTCGGTTACGAAAAAATCAAAAACAAAATCAAACCCGGCATGAAAGTCGCCGTAAATACCCAGCACGGCCCTTGGGATGCGGTGGTATTAAAAGTGGGTAAATTTAATGTGGATATCGATAGCAACCACCCGCTTGCGGGCAAAAATCTCGACTTTGAATTAGAAGTTGTGGAGGTGCGCGATGCAACCGCAGAAGAGTTGGCCCATGGTCACGCCCACGGCGTTGGCGGGCACCATCACGATTAATTGGCTGAGTGCTGCTGCAAAAAAAATGCCCGGGTTGATCGGGCATTTTTTTGGCTGTCGGATGGGTGGCTAGAGCGTTTTATTGCACGGCCAGGTAGGTTTGGTGCTGAACCAGAATTCCGGTTTTAATCCTATCAGGCGATAAATCCCCGCCGGCAAGTCGCGTTTGATATTGTCGATATTGCGCGTAACCCGCGCGTGGCTCATGGCGCCCTGCACATACTGCTGCATCAGCCGCGCGACCTGTTCTATATCCTGATCGGCTGAGTCGATTAAAAAATTCCCGTCCTTCAAGCTGCGCACCAGCGCTTGGTTGTATTTCGCACCGCGCTCCGTCATAAGTTGTAGCGTTTCAATAATTCGCGCGTCTTCGCAGCCGGTTTGCATGCCGGCATTAAACATGGCGCAACCGGGCATAGCATTTTTTTCATCGCCCAGTTTATTGATGTAAATAAACTGCAGCCAATTTTCCAATTGCTCCAGCGGCGTATTGATGGGCGAGAGTATGCAGTCCAAATCCTGGCGAATCTGATCCCAGTGATAGCTGGTGGCTTCACAAAAAAGCTCAGCCTTGGATTCAAAGTGGTGATAAAAACTGCCCTTGGTTACACCCGCCTGCTTGCATATTTCATTCACCCCAACGGAATTGTAATTGCTGTTCCATATCAGGTTCAGGGCGGTTTCCAATAACAAGGTGCGGGTGTCGCTAGTGTTCATCATGTGAAATCTCGTACAAACGATATGGTTATTATGATACCGGGTGGTATGTTTTTCAATCGCCCCTGTGTCGCTATATGCACCTCCGCTCAGACTGTTTTTAGTATCAGTGGAGTGATTAAAGGGGCAATCTTGTTGATTTATAGGGCTTTTATGGATTTTGCCTATGCTGGCGCAGTGCTCTCTTGCGGCAAAAGATAAAAATTTATTGACCGCCATACCTACCGGTATGTATAGTTTTCCGAAATGACCGGTTTAACCCCGCCGATGTTGTGTCCAGGGAGTTTTAGCGTGGCATTGATTTGCTCAGAAGCAATAGGAGACTAACATGAGTAGCACAATTTCCTCCCGCAAGTTCTTAACTCTCAGCGCGCTGGCCATACTCACAGGTATTGCCAGTTTTTATTATGTCACCCATGTGGAAGCTTCTGCACCATCTGCCGTACCACCCGCCCCGGCGGTGGATGTGGTGATTTTGCAGCCGCAAGAAATCCGCACCTGGGCCAGTTTTTCCGGTCGCCTGGCGCCGGTGGAGAGTGCGGCCGTCAAACCGCTGGTGAGCGGTACTATCCAGCAGGTGTTGTTTACCGAGGGTCAGCAGGTCAAACAGGGCCAGCCGCTGTTTGTGATTGATCCGCGCCCGCATCAAGCATCGGTGCAGCGCGCCCAGGCACAATTGGCCACGGCTCAATCGCGCGCCAAGCTCGCACAGGATGAACTCAAGCGCGCCCAGCAGCTCATTGCTGCCAAGCTGGTGTCGCAAAGTATTTACGACTCGGCGCTAAGCGCTCATCAGGTGGCGCAGGCGGATGTGAAGCAAGCAGAGGCGGCGCTGAGTCAGGCGAAGCTCGATTTGGAGTATGCCCATATCAGCGCGCCCATTAGTGGTCGTGTCAGCCGTGCGGAGCTGACGATTGGTAACGTTGTGGAAGCTGGTGCCAATGCGCCGCTGCTCACCCAAATCGTGGCTAATGATAAGTTTTATGCCGAGTTCAATGTGGATGAAGCCACTTACATCCAGTTTGTGCGCAACACCAAAAACACCCGCGAGATGCCGGTGGAATTGACGCTTGCCAGCGATAGCAGCGTCACCTACAGCGGCAATATTTCTGCCTTTGATAATCGCCTGGATACCAACAGCGGCACTATTCGTGCGCGCGCCATTTTTGACAATAAAGACGGCGCCTTAACCGCCGGCATGTTTGCCAATGTGCGTTTGGGTTCTGCTGAAAAAGTTCAGGCGCTGTTAGTGCCCGAGCGTGCAATCGGCACCAACCAAAGTAAAAAGTTTGTATTGGTGGTGGATGAAAATAACACCGCGACATACCAGGAAATTACGTTAGGCGATCACTATCAAGGCCAGCGTGTAGTGATGGCAGGTGTGAATGCCGGCGATAAAATTATCGTGAATGGCCTGTCCCATGTACGACCGAATAGTCTGGTCAATCCGAGTGTGACGCAAGCGGGTGCAGCAGCCGCTGTTGCATCCAACCCCTAAACCGATCTCCGTTTAACTTCATCGTTTTTGTGTAATGAGTTTTGCTGGTGCCGTGCGCCAGCAGTCTCTAAACACGCCTTTTACTTTTGTATTGACCTTTACTTTTTTATTGCAGCCATGCAGCAGGCTTATCATGAACATATCCAAATTTTTTGTGGATCGTCCCATTTTTGCCGGCGTGATTTCACTGTTGATTTTTATCGCCGGTTTGCTCGCCATGTTTCAATTGCCCATTTCGGAGTATCCGGATGTATCGCCTCCTTCGGTGGTGGTTAGCGCCGCTTATCCTGGCGCTAACCCAAAGGTGATTGCTGAAACCGTTGCAACGCCGCTGGAAGAACAATTGGCTGGTACGGAAAATATGTTGTACATGTTTTCACAAGCGACTACCGATGGCCGCTTGACCTTGACCGTCACGTTTAAAATCGGCACCGATGTCGATTTAGCTCAGCAAATGGTGCAAAACCGTGTATCGCAAGCACTACCTCGTTTGCCGGATGTCACCCGCCAGCGTGGTGTCACAGTAGTTAAAAGCTCGCCCGATTTAACCATGGTGGTGCATTTAATTTCGCCGGATAAAAGTTACGACGAACTCTATTTGCGCAACTACGCGCTGATGAATATTAAAGACGAACTCGCCAAAGTGGCTGGTGTGGGCCAGGTGCGGTTATTTGGCTCGGGTGATTACGCCATGCGCATTTGGTTAAACCCGGAAGCTATTGCCGAAAAAAATCTCACCGCTAATGATGTAGTGAATGCCATTCGCGAGCAAAACGTACAAGTGGCCGCCGGTATGATTGGCGGTGCGCCCGTCACTGATTTGGTGGATGTGCAATTGCCCATTAATGCCAAAGGCCGTTTGGATAACCCGGAAGAATTTGGTGAAATTATTATTCGCGCGGGTGCAACCGGTGAAATTACTCGCTTGAAAGATGTGGCGCGCATTGAAATGGGCGCATCAGAATTCAGTTTGAATGCCATGCTGGATAACCAACCGGCAGTAGCCATTCCTATTTTTCAATCGCCTGGTGCCAATGCTATTCAAATTTCCGATGCGGTGCGCTCAACCATGGCGCAATTGGCTGAGCGTTTTCCTGCAGGGGTGGAATACAAAGTTGTTTACGACCCTACGATTTTTGTAAAAAGTTCCATTAACGCGGTTATCAAAACCTTGCTCGAAGCGCTGGCGTTGGTTGTGGTAGTGGTGATTTTATTTTTGCAAACCTGGCGCGCATCCATTATTCCGCTGCTGGCTGTTCCTGTATCCATCGTTGGAACCTTTTCGTTGATGTGGGCTTTTGGTTTTTCGATTAACACCTTGTCGCTGTTCGGTTTGGTGTTGGCTATTGGCATAGTGGTGGACGATGCCATTGTGGTAGTGGAAAACGTTGAGCGAAATATTGAAGAAGGCTTAACACCGCTGGCGGCTACTTATAAGGCCATGCAGGAAGTGAGCGGGCCAATTATTGCAATTTCATTGACACTGGTTGCGGTGTTTGTGCCTATCGCTTTTGTCAGTGGATTGACCGGGCAGTTCTACCAACAATTTGCGTTAACTATCGCCATTTCTACCGTGATCTCTGCCATCAACTCGCTGACATTAAGCCCGGCATTGGCGGCGATTTTGTTAAAAAGTCACGATGCACCAAAAGATCGCCTAACGCGCATTATGGATAAAATTTTTGGGCGCTTTTTTGCCTGGTTTAATCGCAGTTTTAATCGCGCCTCGGGTAATTACTCCACCAAAGTCGGGAAAATACTCGGGCGCAAAGCGGCTGCCGTTGGTGTGTATGCGGTGCTGCTGGCGGTGACGGCGGTGGGTTTTAATATTATTCCCAAGGGCTTTGTGCCCGCGCAGGACAAACAATATTTAATCGCCTTTGCACAGCTGCCGGATGGCGCCACACTGGAGCGTACCGAAGCCGTTATTCGCAAGATGGGTGAAATTGGTTTGGCTGAAGCCGGTGTGGAAAGCGCGGTGCAATTTCCGGGTTTAAGTATTAACGGCTTCACCAACAGTTCCAGTGCCGGCATTGTGTTTTTAACGCTGGACGCATTTGATGAACGCAATGGTGCCGATCTATCGGCTGCGGCTATTTCGCAAAAACTGCAAATGAAATTTGCCGGTGTCAAAGAGGCGTTTATCGCTGTGTTCCCACCACCGCCGGTGCGTGGTTTGGGTACTACGGGCGGTTTTAAATTACAAATTGAAGACCGCGCTGGTTTGGGTTATGAAAAATTGGCAGAGGTAGTGGCGCAGGTGCAACAAAAAGCCATGCAGCGCCCTGAACTAGCCAGTGTGTTTTCCAACTACAAAATCAATGTGCCGCAATTGTATGCCGATGTGGATCGCACTAAAGCCAAACAACTTGGCCTGAATGTGAAAGACATTTTTGACACTATGCAAATTTATTTGGGTTCGCTTTATGTCAATGATTTCAATCAATTTGGCCGCACCTATCAGGTGATCGCCCAGGCCGATGCGGAATATCGCAACACGCCCGCCGATGCGCTCAATTTAAAAGTGCGCAATGCACAGGGCGATATGGTGCCGCTGGGTGCCGTGTTGACTATGGAGGAAAGTTACGGCCCGGAAAGTGCCGCGCACTACAACGGTTACTTGGCTGCAGATATTAACGGTAACGCCGCACCCGGTTATTCCAGTGGCCAGGCGCAGGATGCGATTGATGAAATTCTGGATGAGGTGTTGCCCAGCGGCATTGTGTATGAGTGGACTGATTTAACTTATCAGGAAGTGCTGGCAGGCAATACCGCGATTTATATTTTGCCGCTGTGTTTGCTGCTGGTGTTTTTGGTGTTGGCCGCGCAATACGAAAGTTTGGCATTGCCGCTGGTGGTGGTGACCATTGTTCCGCTTTCCATTTTGTCGGCACTCTTTGGTGTGTGGATAACCAATGGCGACAATAATATTTTCACCCAAATCAGTTTGTTTGTGCTCGCCGGTCTTGCCAGCAAAAACGCGATTTTAATTGTGGAATTTGCGCGCGAATTGGAACAGCGTGGTATGGCGACTTATGAGGCGGCAATCACTGCCAGCCGTATGCGTTTGCGTCCGATTTTAATGACTTCTTTTGCGTTCATTATGGGCGTGCTGCCGATGGTGTTCTCCACCGGCGCCGGCGCTGAAATGCGCAGCGTGATGGGCATTGCCGTTTTTGCCGGCATGTTGGGCGTAACTTTCTTTGGCCTGTTTTTTACCGCGATGTTTTATGTGCTGTTGCGCAAGCTGGAAGGCAAGCGCAATTATAAAGTTGAAGGTAAAGAGGCCTTTTCACCGGCACCAGTGCATGCAGATGCGCCTGCTGTTGCAAGCCACAAGGAGTTGCAAGCATGAACATTTCATCGGTGTTTATAAAAGGTTTTGTAGTCGCTGTATTGCCCGCCATGATCAGCGCCTGTCACAGTTTTAAATCAGTTGAACAGTCTGCGCAGCTGGCGCAGTTGCAACCGCCACCGGCAGCATTTGTTTTGCCTGCAGCAGCCAATGAGCAGCAGCCAGTTGCAGCCTGGTGGGCGCAATTAAATGATGAACAGTTGAATCAATTAATTGCCGATTCGCTGCAACAAAATCACTCCATCCGTATCGCGCAGGCCTCGCTGGCAGAGTCGCGCGCCTTGCTGCGCTACAGCAAGTTGGATCGCTACCCCACCGTTGAAGCCAGTGTGAGTGGTACGCGGCAGAAACAGAGTGCCGATCTGGTGGGTGATGCTGGCTCGCGCATCAGTGAATCTTATCAAGCCGGTTTTGATGCGAGCTGGGAGCTGGATATTTTTGGCCGCGTGAGGAACGGGGTGAAATTATCCCAAGCGCAACTCAAGGCGCGGGAAGCTGATTTACAAGCGGCGCAGGTGAGTATTGCGGCAGAAGTTGCGAGTGCTTATATCAGCTTGCGCGGCAATCAATATTTGTTGGATGTTGCGTTGCGCAATGTGCTCAATCAGCAAGAGACTCTGGATCTGGCCAAACGCTTTTCCGAAGTGGGCCGCGGCGATCAACTGGATGTGGCGCGCGCCGAAGCGCAATTGGAATTAACCCGCGCGAGTATTCCGGCGTTAAATGCAGAAATTAATATTGCCTTGAATCGTATTGGCGTTTTAACCGGAAAACCATCGCCGCAATTAAAAACGGCCTTGGCGCTGGTGAAATCGCTACCGCAGATTCCGGCATCTTTTGCGGTGGGTAATCCCACCGATTTATTAAAACGTCGGCCCGATATTCGCCGCGCCGAACAAGCGCTGGCCGGTGCGGTAGCGGAATACAACATTCGCGTAGCGGATTTGTATCCGAGTGTTACTTTTACTGGCGGTTTGGGTTATTTGTCCAGTGATTGGACGCGTGTGGGCAACAGCAATAGCGATACCTTTTTATTTTCGCCGCGCATTCATTGGGCCGCGTTTGATCTGGGCAGGGTAGATGCGCAAATCGATGCGGCTGATGCCCGCACCCAAGCGCGCATCGCCGAGTTTGAGCAGCAGGTGCTCACTGCCTTGGCGGAAACCGATAATGCACTGCAAAACTTTACCCGCGAAGAAGAACGCCGCATCACTTTACAGCGCGCTTTGCAGGCAAGTAATCAAGCTGCCGTTTATGCCCGCAAGCGTTTTGAAGTGGGCAGCAGCGATTTTCTCACGGTATTGGATGCAGAGCGCTCGCAATTAACCCTGAGTGCACAATTAGCGCAGAGTGATATGCAGGTTTTGCTGAATCTGATTGCGGTGTACAAATCCCTGGGTGGTGGTTGGGAATTTGCCCGGCAATCAGCTCTGGCTGGGCGCCATTAGTGTTTTAGCGCTAACGCCTAATGGTGCGATGGTAAACGTTTTCCTTTTTGCCCGTGGCTGTCCCCTTACAGCCATGGGCTTTTTTATCGGGACGGCTATACTCTTTTGCACTTGAGTCTGCATTTGAGTCTGCACTTGAAGCCCATGGGTTAATGCCCATCTCCTGATTATCTACCTTGTTAAGTTATGGATATTGTATGAACCCGGTTCAAATTAATTGCCCCCATTGTTTTGCGACCAACCGTTTGCCCTCTGAACGGCTCACCGATAAGCCCAATTGCGGTAAATGCAAACGCGCCCTGTTTGTGGGTAAACCGCTGGAGTTAAATCCGGGCAATGTTGCCAATACCCTGGAGAAAAATGATATTCCAGTGCTAGTGGATTGCTGGGCGCCCTGGTGCGGGCCCTGTCAAAGTTTTGCCCCGGTGTTTGAACAATTGGCGGCACAATCCGAACCCTATTTGCGCTGTGCGAAATTAAATACGGAAGCAGTGCCCTCTATCGCCCAGCGCTGGGGGATTCGCAGTATTCCAACACTGATTTTATTTAAAGGCGGTAAAGAAGTGCAGCGCGTTTCCGGCGCTATGTCTATACAGCAGTTAAAAGCCTGGTTGGTACAGGTAGGTGCATTTAATTGATTTGGCGCTTAACAGTCGCGCAGTAACCTGCAATAACAAACAATAAAAAAGGCCAGCAGTTAGTGCTGGCCTTTTTGTTTTCAGGTGCATTTAAACAGCAAAAAAATTACCAATAGCGCGGCAGATTTTTTTTAATTTCAATATAGCCAGTGCACTGCTCTATGTAACCGCCAATCAGTAATTGTTTCATGATCCGGCTCACCATCTCGCGCGATGAACCCACCATATTGGCAATATCCTGATGTGTCACCTTGGGGTTGTGAATGCGTTTATCGGCATCCGATAATTTTTCCAGCGCGCTGCTAACACGCCCGTAAACATCCAACAGCGCCAGATCTTTTACGCTATCGGTTAATTCGCGCACGCGGCGGGTCAGCTCGGTAATCATCATCAACGCAAAATCCGGGTAGTTGCGCATCAACTCATGCACGCTGGCTTTGGGCAGCAGCAATACTTCGCAATCGCTCAGGGAGATTACCGATGCCGAGCGCGGCTGGCCATCCAATAGCGATAACTCGCCAAAATAATCACCATCCTGCATGTAATTCAAATTCACCTGGCGGCCTTCATCATTGGTCAGGTAGGCGCTCAGGGTTCCCTTGCGAATCACATACAAATGACTGGACTCATCACCCTCGGTAACCAGTACCGTATTTTTGGGGTATTTGCGCAGGCTGCTGTGTTTTTCCAGCTCGGCGAGGTAGTGCGCTGGAACGGCAGAAAATAAACGGACGTTCTCTAACATGGCGATGTACTTCCCGGTGAAGAAATGGATTGTTATTGTCATCAAAACCCACAATAATCGCTACCACTTATGCCCCTTTTAGTCGGGCAAGGATCATAATTCGGTTTTAAATCCCCCTTATTATCGCACGGAGAGCTATCGGCCTATGGCTGTTGCTGATTCACGTCATTGTGAACAAACTCTCATGTTCACCGATATCGTTGGCTATTCACGCCTTATGGGGCGCAATGAAGCCATGGCGATAGAGTTGCTGGGTGAATACCGCAAGATTTTACTCGCGCATATTGAAGCGCAGGGCGGCCAATTGGTGGAATGTATTGGTGATGCCATTTTTGCCCGTTTTGATACTGCCGCCCAAGCCACCGCCGCCGCCATTGCCATCCAACAGCACCTGCAAACGTTTAACGAGCTGCGCGACAAAAAATTACCGCGCCTGCAAACCCGAATTGGTTTACACAAAGGTGAAATCACCCTGCGCGATGGTGCAGTTTTTGGCGACACAGTAAATATTGCTGCTCGCCTTGAACCCCTAGCCGTTGCCGATGGCATTTGTATTTCGCAAACCGTCTATGATGATATTCGCTACAGCCTCTCGGCGCCGGCCAAACGCCTGGGTGTGCAAAGCCTAAAAAATATTGAGCAAAAAATTCGCGTTTATCTCATCAAACCTGCCGGTATTAACTGGCGCGATCACCTGCATTATTTTCTGCGCGGCCTGAATAAAAAAATTGTCGCCTATCGCTACCCTTTGGTCGCCTGTGTGTTTGCCATTATTGCCGCCGGTTTTTATTTTATCCCGCGCTGGTTGGTACCCGGTTATGCCGCAAACTATGTAGAAATTGCGGATTTCCAAAACCTGATGAATGAAAAATCCGATGCCGATTATTTCTCTGCCGGTATCACCGAAGCGGTGCGCTCGCAATTAGCGGATATGCGCGATGTGTATATAGTGGATGCCAAAGAGGGTATTCGCGCTCCCATCCGTTTGGAGGGCAGCGTACAGCACCTGGGCGATAATCTCCGCATCGCCTATCGCTTATTCCGCCGCAAAGACAACGTGCAAATCGCCGGCGGAAAACTGGACGGCGCCTATCAGGATATTTTTATTTTGCAGGATAGGTTGGTAGGCGAAATAGCCCGCTACTTAGCGGATGAATTTGATTTACAGAACTTTAGGCCAGCACCTTTGCGGTTGACGGGGGATGTTACGGCTTATGATTATTATTTAAGGGGGTTGGAGTATCTTGAAAAATCTCCTTCCCATGAAACTATAGATGCGTCAGTTCAGTTATTTAATACAGCATTAGTCCATGACGAAAAATTTTCTTTAGCAAACACTGGGTTGTGTGAGGCATATCGTCTCAAATATGAACAAGTTAAGTTGGCACACTGGTTAAATGAAGCGGAGAGATATTGTCTGAGTGCGCTAGATTACGATGACAGGTCTATAAAAGCCTACAAAGCGATAGGGCGAATTTATTCAGAGATGGGTAGATATGATGCTGCAACTAAATATCTTGAGAGGGCTATTTCAATCAGTGTTGACGATGTTGCGGTGATTGTTGAATTGGCAGCTGTGTATAACGACACAGGTGAAAAAGAAAAAGCTGAAAAGCTCCATATTGAAGCTATAAGAAGATTTCCTGAAAATTGGATTGCGTATGACGGATATGGTTATCATTTGTTTAGAAATGGAAAATACAATAAAGCCATAGATGTATATGAGAAAATTCTTGATATCACGCCGCATAATGCTTTGGCATTAAACAATATTGCAGCTATGAACCTGTTTAATGCCAATTTCGATAAGGCTGCTGAATATTTCAGTATGGCTGCAGAGGTAGAACCACATAGCATGGTTTTTGCAAATATTGGAAGCATGTATTACTTGTCAAAAAAATTTGACCAAGCTTTGCTTTCATATCAAGAAGCAATGAGGCTGGAGCCTGAAAATTATCAGTTTATGGTTTATGTTGCCGATACCTATAAATACATTCCAGGGAAAGAGGATCTGGCTAGTTTCTATTTTAAAAATGCAATTCAGGCGGCTCATAAAGAAATTCAGATTAACCCCAGTATTGCAAAGAGCTACCGTTATCTCGCTATTGCTCAGTCCTATTTTGGTGAAATTTCTGATGCCGAAGATTCTATTTCTTTTGCAGCTAAGCTGGATGGAGAGAGTATAGATGTGCTGTCGTGTAAATTGAGGGTTGCTATTGCTGAGAAAAATGATGGGAAAATAAAGAGTTATGCTAAGAAATTGCTCGAATCTAAGTATTCAGATAAATTGCTGCTCGCTAATCCTGACTTTGGTGTATTAAAGGAGCCAAGATTTAGTGATTTATTTGATCGGACTCGTTAACTACATTTAATAAACCGGGAGGTTTAATATGAAATTTTTTATCAAGTTAATTGCGCTATGTGGTGTTCTCATTGTTACTGGCTGTTCAGCTATCAGTTCTGAAGTTAAAAACCATCATACGATTTACCCTATGGCCGGAACCAATACTGCGGTGGTGGGGATTGGTATAGATAAAAACGGGGTTCCGTTTGTAGCGGCTAAAGAAATTATCGTTGCTCCAGGGCAAAAAATCCTTTTTGCTGGGCCGGATGAGTTCACGGTAACATTCAAAAATAAAAAAAGTCCTAATCGCAAAATCGATAATCCATCCAGAGGCGGCGTAGTTAAAATTGATGTTCCCAGTGAAGTTTTTGAGCAGCGCGAGTTTGTAGAGGAATACCGTAAAAACGGCCAGCTCAAGTTTAACTACGGCGTTATTGTTAATGGTAAAGAGCTTGATCCAGAGATTATTGTAAGACGTCATTGAATATAAACTTCATTTGTAACCTGCCCAAAAGCGACCCTACGGTCGCTTTTTTTATGTGAAAAAATCACAAAGCCACTCAACAATTTGTCACAGTTTTCATCTTTCGCTTGGGGTAAGGTGGGTTCTGTAGCAGGGCGCCCGCAAGGATGGGCGAGCGAAGCAGTAGTTTTGTCGGTCAAGGACGGTCGGGTTATGCCGGAAGGCAGGGCGCCCGGTTACGTTCGTTGTGTTGGCTAAGTGCCTGTTTCGCAAAGGAGTTCTGCATATGAACCGGACCAGTCTTTTCCTCTTGTTTGTTATTTTCCTGTTAATTCCTCTCGCATCACCCGCCTATTCACACCTCTCCTCCGGCGTTAAGCCCGGGTGCGAAGCTGCCGCGGCTCAGGAATCTGTTGGTGGGCGCGATTGCGGTGCTGCATTTCCCAATGACTTACACCCAGCCGCCGCTGACAAGCCGGCGGTCAATCTCGCCGCCGCCAAAACGACAGCACCAGTCGGTTTTGATTTTGTCGCTGGCGATGAGTCCGAGGCTGGTAGGCGCTGGTTACTGCTGGCCAGTTTTGCGGCGTTGGTACTGTTGGCGGCGCGTATCGCACCTTCATTAAAGTAGTTTCTTTTTTGCCGACACCGCGTGTGAATATTTCACAAACTCCAACGGGATTTTGATACAGAACGCCATCCTGCCCTAACCGATAATAACTTCATTGCTTGAGCACAGTCTGTTCAGGCATTAAAGGAGCGGCACTGCGGTGCCAAATGTTGGTTATTAATCAGGAAGGATCTCATCATGAAAAAGCCTCACGCTATTGTTAAACCACTCACTCACGCCATTTTGATTGCAATCTCCTGTGCTGCCAGCGGAGTTCTGGCAGATACAGATAAAAAAACCGAAGTTCCCCGTATCGACACTGTGGTGCGTATTGACCCTGTTTTGGAGCGTATGGCTGCAGAACAGGCGTCGCTGCCGGTGATCATCATTTTTGGCGACCAGCCCCAGCGCGCCATCGCCCGTAAACTCAACGCAGAATACGAGCGCGATATCGATAACCTGGCGGCGCGTGTGCGCTCCATTTACGACCGCTACCTCACCAAGGAGTCGCTGGCCAGCAAAGACAAGGAAGTCGAGCACAGCAAATTATTGGCGCAGTACATTACCGATGCCGATAAAAAAGAAATCCGCGCCCTTAATGAACAGCGTGAAAGCCTGATGCGCAAACTGCGTCAGGAAATTGCACGCGAATCGGAATTGGCCGTGGCCCGTGTGCAGGAATCGCAACTGGATGCCATCACCCGCTTGGGGGCCAAGGTGCAGGAAAAATTGGTCACCACCAATGCAATCAGCGCGATTATACCGGCGGCATCCCTCAAGGAACTTGGCGCGCTGCAAGGCGTGGCGGAAGTGATTTACAACACGCCCGGTAAACCCGAGCTGGATAATCAGGCGACCTCACTGGGTGCCGACAACTGGTGGGCCACCGGGTTTGATGGCGGTATCTGGGATGTGGGTGTGATTGATGACGGTGTGCTGGAAACCCACACTGGCCTGAATACTCACACCTTCTATGAAAATTTTGCCGGCAACGGCAACCACGGCACCGGTGTCGCTTGTATGTATGCGGGCACAGATGCCACCCGTCGCGGTTTGGCATTCGGTTTGGATTCCATCCTGGTGGAAAACGCCGGTGATGAAGCGACCACCATGGCTGGCGCCGATTGGATGCTGCGCTCGGCGGGCGATGATCCGGAAGTCATCAACTACTCCTGGGGCAATGGCGATGCGACCGGCAGTGATTGGCATCCGCTCTCGCGTTTTGTCGATGGTGTGGTGTTTGATTACGCCACCAACTGGGCCAAATCCGCGGGCAATCAGGGTTTTGGCACCAATACCATGACTGTGCCGGCCACCAACTACAACGGTCTTACCGTTGCCAACATGGCGGACAACAACACGGTTTCGCGTGCTGATGATGTGATCACCGCCTCCAGCAGCCGTGGCCCAACTGTCGATAACCGCAAAAAACCTGACCTGTCTGCACCGGGCAATCAAACCCGCACCTGTAATGCCTCCGGTGGTTACTCCGACCTTGGCGGCACCAGTTCGGCAGCTCCCAAAGTCGGCGCAGCAACACTTTTATTGACCGATGCCGGTAACTGGGACCCGCGCTCTATTAAAGCGGTGTTGATCAATACGGCGGATTCCTGGGAGGACAATGACACCCAATCCACCGCCGATGACGGCGCCAAAACCGGTAAGGAGTGGAATAAAACCTACGGTTGGGGCTACATGGATTTGGCGCACGCCCACTTCCATCGCAACGACTTTTTTGCCAGCTCGGTCAAACCCAAAGGGCAAACCGGTAGTTTCAAGCTCTACAAGGGCACAATGTACAAGGGCGACAAGGCAACCCTGGTCTGGGAGCGCGATGTGGATTACAACAACGCCGCCACGCCAACCAGTTTCCGCGCGCTCTCGGATTTGGATTTGAAACTCTATGCCGAGCCAAGCAATAGTCAGTTGGATTCCGACACCAGCGTGCGCGACAACGTGCATCAGGTCGCTGCCACCGCGACTCAATCGGCTGTCGTTAAGGTATACGCTTACAGCAGCTCCTTCGATGGTGCGAGCAGCGAACCCTTCTCACTGGCGACAGAGGAAAATTTTGTTGCCGCGAGTGGGCCAGTGTTTAGCAACAGCATCACTGCACCGGCAAGTGTGCTGCTGGGGACCAGCTTCACCTACTCGGTTGCGGTTAAAAATACCGGTGATTTGGACGCGCACAATGTGAATGTAAAAATCAATTTACCTGCAGGCTTCTCGCTGGTGTCCGGTGCGCTAACCCAAAGTGCTGGCACCCTCGCCGATGGCGCAACCAAAACCCTTAATTGGACGGTGAAAGCGCCAAGCTACGCGGTCAGTTCTGCCAGCATCAGCGTGACCAATACCAGCAGCTCTTACGGTGAAACATTTACCGGCTCCGGCGCCAAGGCAATCAGCGTCAAACAATGGGTATTGACCCTGCCTTAAGTTCTGGTTTTGGGCATCCAAAAAACTGGCGCCATTATTGGCGCCAGTTTTTTATTTGGCCAAGCGGGTGACAAACTAGCGCCAAGCCCGCAGAATCCTTTTTATTTTCCCCTCCAGATGAGCGCTCATGTATTCGATACTGCCTGCCATAGTCGCCTTTTTATTTTTATTTTTCGGTTTGTATGTCGCCCACTCCAAAGGGCTCAATCGGGTGACCGCTGCGTTTTTGATTCTGTGTATCACCACTTTTTTTTGGCAGTTTGTGTGGGCGATTCTATTTCAGGTGGAGAACCCCAAGCTGGCGCAGAATCTGATGGATTTGGGCTGGCTGCTGATTTTGTTTTTGCCGACCAGTTTGTTTCATTTTTTGGTGGAACTTACCGGGCAGCAAAATCAAAAGCGAAAGGTTTATGCCTCTTACATTTTTTCTACTTTTCTCGCGGCTACCCATGTCACCACAGATTTAGTGATTAACGGCAGCTATCACTATTTTTGGGGGTATTACCCTAAAGCCGGCCTATTGCATTTTTTGCATGTGCTGCAAACCGCTACCGTAGTAATTTATGGGCTTTACATCGCCTATCGAAAACAACAATTGGTACAGGCCGGTGAGAAAACCAAATTGCAGTACTGCAGTGTCGCGCTGCTGATTTTTTCACTCTCGGCGGTGGATTATTTATGTAACTACGGTTTTGAATTTTATCCGCCTGGTGTGGTGTTTATCGCAGTAGGTTTAGGGTTGATTGCACTGGCCACTGTTCGCTACCACGCGATGGATGATTCGCGCATGTTGGTGGCAAGTATCGCCCATGAAATGCGCACCCCGCTGGCCTCACTGAAATTGCAGTCCCGCGTGCTAACCGAACACCTTCCAGAGCTTATTGCCGGTTACAACCTTGCGCGTGAAGAGGGCTTGCTGCGCCAGCCGATCAGTGAACAAACGCTGGTGCACTTGGGGCGCACCGCCAAAATTCTTGAGCGTGAAGTGGTGCAGGCTAATCATGCGATTGATATGTTGATGGCGCTCACTACCGCACACTATTTGAATGAAAAAGACTTTAAACATTTCTCTATGAAGGAGTGCGTAGAGCTAGCGGTGAGCAGGGTGCCCTATAAAAATGATGCCGAAAAAATCGTGAGTGTGGATGTGAAATCAGATTTTGTTGTACTGGCGTCCAACGAATTCCTCACCTTTGTGCTGATTAATTTAATCAAAAACTCACTGGATGCGCTGCGCGGTAAAGAGCGCGGCAGTATCAAGATCACCATTATTGCCGACCAAGCCGGCAACCGGCTGGAGTTTTTAGATAACGGGGTGGGAATAGACGAGAAGATTCTGCCGCACATCTTTGATCGCTTTTTTACCACCAAGGATCGCAGCGGCAACTCCGGAGTGGGGCTGACGTTTTGTCGCAAAGTGATGGAGTCATTTGGCGGCAGTATTAATTGTGAATCCAAACTGGGGGAATATACCCGTTTTACGTTGTCCTTTAAAAAATAAAACAGGTATTGGGTAGGTGTTTTTGCTTAATGTAATTGTCTGTGGCTGGCAAAAGGGATGATGGGGGTTGGCTCTGCTGCAGGCTCATGCTGGGGGATAACGGCGCAATAATAATTGGTTTTCCCGGCAACCCGTTCGGCAGGAAAAAGCTGCACACTGTGGTTGAAACTTTCCGGTTCGTAAAAACCGTCCTCAGAATTAAACAGTGGAATAAAATCGCGCGAGGCGATACGCAGGATCAGATCGCCGGGAGCCTCTTCCTCTTCCAGAATTTTCAAGTGCTCGGCAATATCCTCTTCCGTATAAATCAAACACAGCAGCTCATTGTTGTCTCTGGTTTTCAGCATAAAACGCGAGGGGTTTGGTAAATAAAAATATTCCTTCACGTCCCGCTCATTGCACACATTCTGAAAATATTCAGCCAGCTGCGTATCGGCAAAAAATGGCGTATTCACTTCCACCGCTTCCGCTTTAATGTGGCTGGTTAAATCCTGGAAATAGGCGTTTTGCAATTTATTAATGGCGTTGGTTAATTGCTCCAACATATTGTCATCACTTTTTTTAATGTAGTAATGAATGATATTTTCATTAAATGCATTCACCGCATCGCTGGGTGTGGCGTGACCGGTGAGCAGGATTTTTTTAATCGCCGGGTTGGTAATTTTTTTACAAAGTTCAATGCCGTTCAGGCCAGGCATGGAAAAGTCAGCAACCACGATCGATATCTCCATATCGCGCTCGGTATTGCGTCCTTTCAAGTGCGAGTGATTAAGCACTTTTTTAACCCATTTGTCAGAGTCGCCTGACAGTTCGGGTGTGTTCTTCTTGTGGCTGTGCTGGGCGTCCGGTTTAGGCGCATTAATATAGGCAAGAGCCTGCTTGGTATCATCAAACAGCTTAAGGTTGAAGTCACCGGCGAATATCATTTCCAGCGACGCAAGAAAATCAGGGTTGTCGTCGATAAACACTATCTGGGCGGGATAAAAAAATAGCGGAATCCGGGATTTCAAAGTGGTGTCCTGTTATCGGCAAATGCGTTGATGTTGATGATGTCACTATAGTGACTATTGTTGGCTACCTCAGTTAAATATATACAAAAGATCTGATTTTATACAGTTATCGGCCGGATTAACCTTGTCCAGCCCGCGTGAATGGGAAGAAAAGCAACGTCCTGGCGGCAGCCCGCGGTCAGGACGTTGTGACTGGACTACAAAAGATATTTATAAATACACCCTTCTCATGTTCTTATCTCGGGCTGTCGCTGCGTACCAGAATACCGGCGATTACAGGTCGTCCAGATCTATGTCCGTGCGCTCAAATTTTTTAATCTTGCGGATGATCTGGTCGGGTAGGCGTGCAATTCGTTTTTGTTTGTCAGCAAAAACAATTTGTTGATAGCCGCGCGATGCCAGTTCGTCGTTAATATAAAAACTGAAGAGCAAATAAAATGAACATTTCTGGATGTTAAACGCATTGAGCGTGCAGGTGACCGTCTGGAAGGGGAAGGCCTCTTTTAAATACTCATTGTGTGCACGCTTGGTAATAAAAACCCCTTGATCTTGCAGCATGTCATTAGAAATGCATTCAAAGAACCAGCGCTCGCGCACAGCACCTTGCCACTCAAAAAAGTTAGAAAAATAAACGTTTTGTGTGGCGTTGGAGTGTTTGAGTGACGTCTCGAATTTTTGGGTGTAGGTCTGTGGTGCTATCGGCCAGGCTTTCGCTGTTGGCCAGTTATTAATTACATCGTCAGCACGGTAGGCAACAGAAGCGTTAATAGTTTGCATGTTTGAATCCTCATTAAAAATAAAAAGTCGTTGATGCAAATGAATTGTTCATTTGCTGACCTAGAGTAATGAAGCGCCAAACAAGACACCATCGTTTAACCCTGGCGAGAAGGTCAATTGATATTTATGTCGCTTAAATCTACATTTTGTGGAAATTTTTTGAATATTCCCTGTCTATGCTAAAGCGTCAATTTAATTTGGCGCCTAAATTTCTATTTTTCCATCTTCCATGTGGGATTTATTTTTCCCAGCATGCAATTTTTTACATCATCATCAATCACATTGCCGGATTTGACGCAGGCCTTCAGCGGGCGAGTCGCAACAAACTTATCGCCTTGGGTGGGAGCGGGTGCATGAGTTGTTATCTGGTCAGCATGGCGACAAGCCGTTGTCATTAAGGTTTGATTATCCTCGCTGCTATTGGCTTGGTATTCCTCTATCCAAAAGTTACAGGTATTGATGAGTTGCTGAACCCGGGGGTCATTTGAGTGGGCTGTCCGGCGCTTTTCGCGAAGCTTCCTGGTTTTTGTTTTGCCGTCTGCACGCGCTTTGGTATTGCTGGTGGTTTGAATCCAGTGGTAGCTGCCCTTTTTCTTATGACAGTTCTCCAGCGTTTTTGCGTAATAGTTTTTTTCTTTTTCCCATTGCCGCCGCTCGCTCTGATTACCCCCGTTTACCAGTTTGCGTTCAGTGGATTTCAGTTTGGACTGCCAGCGGCCACAGTCATTGGCGTGTGCGACGCTAGCTGCATTGGATATTGCCAGCGCGATGAAAAGAATAATGGTGTATTTCATGCCCTCTGCTCCTTGAGGTGATGGTGGAATTGTGAAGTAACTGAGCGTTCAGCTGCGCAGCAATCATAGCGCGCGCTGGATTCTGCTGGTGTGATGGCAAGAGCAGTTGTTTAAATGCAGTGGCGCGGGTGATTCGGGGCAATAAAAAAGCCAGCGAGGCGTTAACCAAGCTGGCTTTATCAAATATGGTAGCTAGAGGCGGACTTGAACCGCCGACCCCAGCATTATGAGAGCTGATAACCTATCCTCACAAAACCTCAATTCCTTGTAAATCAGTGGCTTAAGTCCTCATTAAAACTCATTAAATTGAACTAGTATTCTGGAGAATGGATGTTGACTTGGTGATGTGGGTTTTGCCCAATAACCAAAATATGGAACTAATGAGGTGATTTAGCTATAGTTTTGTGATTTTTGGAGTTTATATATATACAATGGCTCAATATTGTGGGTAGCAAACAGGCGGCCCTGTTCTGATAGCTTTTGGCTATTTTGATGCAGCTTTTTATTTCGCCGCTATGAGGTTTTGTTATGTTTCTATTTAAAACTTCTTATGGTTCTGACTAAAAATGTGCGCTTGGACAGTCATACAGGAAGAAGCATCGATTGTTTTAGTCGGTAGCTTCAATCCTAAAATTTTCCATCCTGAGTGGTTTATCAGAAAGGGTATCGTTGAGCCTTGGTCTTATGAAGATGATAAGGAGCTTATACAGGTTCAAGATTACGCTGGCTTTTGCTTTCCTGACGAGAAACGCGTTAGTGTTCTGTTAGACAGGTTTTCTATAACTACTCCATATGCCAGCGAACAATTATCGATAAAGGACATTGTGCAAAGCACCTTTTCTATCCTGTCTGAAACTCCTTTGTATCAGCTAGGTATGAACTATAGTGCCACGATAAAATTGGATACAAATGACGAATGGCTCAAGTTTGGAGCTACACTTGCTCCGAAACAGTTGTGGATTGATGCTGCAGGTTATTTGAATGATGATCAGATGGATGAAGCCGGGCTCTGGGAGATGACAGCTTTCTTGCCTCGTCCTGATTCTCTTAAAGGGTGTATTCGCCCCAAAATTTCCGTTAAAAATATCAAAGAAAGAGAATTAGTTTTTCTTATAAATAGTCACGTGGAATTAGAAGAGTCAACAAGGGTGGACTCCATATTAGAGTCTCATTGGGATGATTCGCTTACGCTTGCTACAAAAATAATAAATAACATTGTGAAAACTCAGTTAGGATGACTTATGGCTGTTAGCAAAGCTCGTAAAATGACATATTCGACTGTCTCAGAGAGTGGGCTAAGAAATTTACCTGATATCCGTGCTCTGCCTACTCCAAGGTCACAACGGAATAGTGTGGACACGTTGTCAGATTGTGCCTCTTCTGCAGATAAACCCCAGATCGTTAAGCCTGGCTGGCTCGTTTCTCAATTAAATAATTCTGGCGAAGAATCATTGTTGTTTGAAATTATTAAACAAAAATGGTCTGGTATCGTCATTGAATCTAATGATGAAGAAGTACATGTAATTCTTAAGGACTTATCTCAGCCAAATAATCCTAATGAATTTGCAGTTATCTATAGAGAAGAGATAGATCCTCATTTGCAGTCTTCTATTAAGCAGGGGGCTGAGTTCTATTGGCATATTGGGTATAGGGAGGGGAAGAGAAGTCCGAGGCAGCGTTTTTCTAAGATTAGGTTTCGTAATTTCCCAAAATGGACGCAAGTTGAAATAGATTCCGCCTCTCAAAAAGCTAAAGAGTATGCAGCATTTTTCTCAGCAGATTAGTTTCTCTAAACCAGCAATAGATTGCCTTGAAATTTCTCTCTTTGGTCCAGGTACTGGCGAGTGTTTGGTAATACACTTTGGTGGTGGTGATTGGTTTATTGTGGATAGCTGTATTGATCCGCAAACCAAGAATCCAGTTGCGGTTGACTATCTGGAGGCTATTGGTGTTTCTTTGGATCAGGTGAAGGGAATTCTGATTACACATTGGCATTCAGATCATACCGCTGGGGTAGCAAGGCTATTTAAAAGCTGCAAAAATGCAAATCTTTACATCCCTAATGCTCTCAAGTCAGAGCAAGCTCTGCAGCTTTTGATGCTTTATCAAAAGAATAAGTTTTCTTCGGTTTATAAGCCGTTAAAGGAATATAGTGAAATTATAAACTTTCTTATGGAAAATAACGCTAAAAGTAGATTGCGTGTCGTCGGTGCAAATTATATTTTTTTTGACAACAAAGATTTAGGTGCGAGATTAATAGCATTATCACCTAGTGCATCAGCGATCAATCAATCTATTTCGGCATTGACTCAGTTAATGCCCATTCCTAATTCAGATCGCCTTCCCTTGGTTCTCCCTTCTGGCCCAAATTTAAACGCGGTAGCATTGCATCTTTCTTTTGATGGAATGTCCGCTTTATTGGGGTCTGATTTGGAATGGTCTGAAAACTCAGAGGTGGGATGGCACGCGGTGCTGAATGATCAAATATATTCACAACTACAATTGTCTAAGGCGACTATTTTTAAGGTTCCCCATCATGGTAGTGATACTGGTCATCATGAAAAAATATGGAAGGACTTGTTGTCTGATAAACCTACTTCATTAACAACTCCTTTTTTTCGCTCAAGCTTACCTCGACCTACAGATGTTGAGCGCATAACTACATTGTCTTCAGTATTTGCTCTTGCAAAAAGTAAATCCGCACAAAAGGTTCCCAAGCGAGATAAAATTGTAGAGGCAGCTATAAAATCGAGCGCTAAACAAATAATCCCAATAGATTCTTTTGTTGGCCATATTCAGCTACGTGCTCTGGCGGGAGAAGTTCATATAGCAGTCAATGATCACCCCGTTCTTTTCAGCTCTTAAAGGTACTTTTTAAGCAAAACGTGCTCTCATTTTGGATTGCCTTAATATTTCGCTTCTATTTCGGCTCTCTCAACCCCTGCATACACTCCTTCACCTCATTATCAAAAACATTATTCGGTTTGGCGCATTCTTTTAGACTGCGTACTGGGGTGAATTGTTCTTGCGGTTTATCGTTTGAAAGTTCCCTTCGCATTCTGTTTACGTTCTCACAAGCAGTATTGCGCATGACTCGATTGTTTTCATCGGCGTTTTGATTATGTTGCTGAATCCAGTAATTGCAGGTTTTTATTACTTGCTGTAGCTGCGGGTTGTTTGTATCGATGGGGACTAATGCTTCGTTGGCGTAGTACTGATGATTGGCTGCGCCTGAGCCGTTCGCTACGCTGATTGATGGATTGCTAATGCCAAACCTTTTTAGGCATTTCGGTAGCTCTTCAGCATTATGATCTCTGCTTTTTTGCCACATTTTCATGTAGCTTTGATTGCCGCCTTGCCGCAATCTATATTCTGCTTCATTAAGTTGCCGTTCTATTCTCCAGCATTCATTTGCGTTGGCGGTGTTTATCATCAGTATGTTTGCGATCAGTGCCGCAATTGAAAGTGTGATTATTCTTTTCACTTTACCTTCCTCCATCTACTGGCAACCTTGGCCGCTATTATTCGGCCTTCCTTTGTGTTCCTAATTCACCTAGTGTGATTTTTGTAATTGGACTTATTTGTCCTTCATTTGGATATTCCTTGCCTGTAAATAGCCACACCTCATACTCAGGGAATGCGCTTGCAATTACTGCTAAGTCGCTTGCTCTGACCTCGGCTTGTCCTCCAATAACATTTCTAAGGCGCGTGTATTTCATCCCGCACTTCATCGCGAGTTCTTCTCGGCTCAATCCTTCTGCTTTTTCTATTTCTTTTATGCGTTCTATGTAGCTCATTATTTATATCTAAATTGTCTATCTAATATCTAGACAGATTGATATCAGGAATCTAATATTTAGTCTAAATATTAGATTCAATATTTGTTTGTAAATAGGCCAAACATAGAGTTCATTTTGGCGCACGAAGGTCTAAAAACCAAGCCATGAACCTCACTGAACCACATAAAGGTATTTTCATGTCACTAGTGGACGTTCATCTAAAGGCTGTTGATGGTGTGGAGTGGCGTTTTGCCTATACCGTTAACTCTGTTTATCTCGCCTCTATCACCTCTGGTTCTTTCTCTCTGTGTTCCCCGCATATCACTCACGATATACAAGCCGGCCAAATTAATTTCTCTGTCTATTTTGCGACTGCTTACGTTGTATTTCCCGCTACAGAATTAAAAAAGTTTCGTTTGTTTTTGCAGCAAATAAAAGCTGCCAGGTTGGTGGCCTAATGTCTTTCGATCAAAACATTATCGTCAATCTCTCTGCTATTTCTCCGGTTGTATCTCAAGAGCAATTTGCGACTTTTCTGGGTGTAACTCCTGACACCGTTCGTGGTTGGATAGAAAACGACACGCTTCCTCACGTCAAGTTGGGCCGCCAGCGTTTTATTAATGTGATTGTTTTTGTTGATGACTTGAAAAATGGAAAAACTATTTTCAGTCGTGGTGATTATGGTAATGACTAATCAATTCACTTTGGACGCTACTCACACAAATGACTTGATGCGGCAAGTCAGTGAGTGTGCGTCCCCTTTTTCTTCCACATTCTGCGCTGACAAGCTGGGGCGCGGGATTAATTCAACTCCAGCTCTTTCAATCAAAAGGTAAATCATATGAACCAAGTAATGAACGTTGAACTGTATGGTGCTTCTCTCGCTGATGTTGAAGGCAAAAAGTACGCATCTTTGTATGTCGGTCAACACGTTGTTGATGAAAAAGAAGAGGGCGCAAAAGGCATCGTGATGATGAAGCTGCCGTGTGATCCTGAAGTGTATGACTCGCTTCGTGTCACTAAATGGCCTGCGCAAATTGAAATGCATGTTCGCCTTAAAAAAGCCGCGGGTGGTCGCCTCGGGCAGCATTGCACTGCCGTGAATGTGCGTGGTGGCCAAGCTCAATCGGCTGCAACTGTTTCTGCAAATAAGCCTGCATAACCTAAGCCTGAAGGGTAGGTGATGTATGTCGTTTTATCTCCGGTGCGAAAGTGAAATAACCATTATTGAAGGTTCACTTCATTGCTCCGCATGGCAAAGCGTTTCGGAGGATGAATTACTTGGCGCCCTCGTCCGTTCATCAATGCTCTCGCAAGAGGATTTTTTGATTGTTGGTGCGGGTGTCACGGTAATCATGTGCGCCGCTATCGGTGTGCGTGTGTTGTTAAAACTCTTGTTCAATTCCTCGAAAGGTAATGACTCATGAAAAATACATTTACTGTTTTACGTTCCAAAGGTTTGAAAGTTGCTGCGGCAGCGTCTGCATTGGTTGCCGCTGGTGCCGCTAATGCGTCAATCCTGCCATCTTCTTTTCAAACTGATATGGATGGTGTGAGCGCGGATATCACCACCGTAGGCGGTGCACTGATCGCACTGGCCGTAGTAGCGGTTGGTATCAAGTGGGTGAAGGCGACTTTCTTCGGTTAATCGATCCATCACCCAAGGGGGCTTCGGCTCCCTTTTTTATTTGAGGGCTACAAAAAATGTTTTTCGATCCCTACGCATTTTTATTGTTCGTGTACGTGCTCGCACTCTTTGTAATGGCTGACGGGATATGAGGTGTAGCATGCGCGCTTTAATTTATTTGTTTTTAAAAGTTTTTCTCTGCTTCAGCCCTGTTGTTTTCTCTCAAGTTGCTTTTGGCTATTCCCCAGGCGAAGGCGAGTCCTACGCACAATGTACCGGCTCAAATGGTGGTGTCCAGTGGTGCTCTTCAACAGTGACCAATCCAGCTGCCTGTTCAGCCAGTCGATCACCTACACCTATTGGAACATGCGGCGGTACAAGTAATTCTGGAACACTATTAATCTGCCGTTCCGAATGTAAATGCTCTAATGGGCAAGTTCTAATCGATAAACTGTGTAAATGCCCCGAAGGCACTAAATGGGATGCCACTATGGGCGGCTGCGCACCCATTAGCTGCCCTGCTGGACAAATCCTTAATTGGACTGTCACCTCTTCAGGCAATACTGCTACGTGTATTGATGACCCCTCTGGTGATGATCAATGCCAGCTTCCCCAAGTTGAATATGCCGGCCTGTGTCGTGATGCAGAAGATTCTCCGGCTGAGTGTGGCAATAACTATACAACCGCTGTTTTTGTCGATGGCCGTTATGTTTGTAGCAATGACGAAAGTTGCGGTGATGGCAGTACGCCCACTATTTTCACCAATGCGCAAGGCTCGTGGAAAGTGTGTGGCTCTGGTGATGATGGTAATTCTTCCGAACCTTCCGGTGGTTCCTCTTCGCCGGCGGCGTCCTCCCCTAATACCAACTCTTCCGCGCCATCTACCGGTGGTGATGACGATAACGGCTCTGGCACGGGTTCCGGTGGTGGTTCAGGCACTGGTGATGGTTCAGGTAATGGAAACGGCTCTTCGGCGTCCTCTTCGTCCCCTTCCGGTGGTTCTGGCTCTGCAAGTTCAGGCATAGGCAATGGCGGTGAAGCTGATGCCTCCAAATGTGAAAACGGTGAACCGCATTGTGATGGCGACCCAATTCAATGCGCGATATTGGTTCAGCTCTGGATTAATAATTGTGCTGGCTATGATGATGTAGAAACCAACAACCCTGATGACGATAACGACGCTATTCAAAGTAATTTTGATGCGCTGATGTCCAGTGCTGAACCTTCTGTTAATGCCGAAGGTATTTTGGATGCGATGACACCCAATGGTGGCAATGGGAATGGCACTGGAAGTGGTAGCGGGTCGGGCACAGGTAGCGGCGGCGGTCTTGATTTATCCGGCCTTGGTGATGCTGCTGGTTCTGGCGGCGGTGGATCATGCCCACCTGATCGCTCTATCGGCCTCGGGTTGGGCAACTTCAATATTTCTTATCAATTTCTCTGCGACTTTGCCGCGCAAATTTCCGGCTTGGTCATTCTGATTTTTTCCTACATCGGTTCAATCATCATTTATCGCTCACTTAATTGGTAGAGGGGGTATCTATGCCGTTGGCAATTGTTGCTGCTATTCAAGCCGTTTACGCGTTATTGCGCGCATTCTTTTTTGGACTCTGGACTCGCCTGTGGGCGTTTATCTTATTTGCCCTGCCATTGGTATTGGAAAAGGCAATCAAACTGCTGGGAATTGGCGTGGTTTCCTATGCCGGTGTTGATCTTACTGTTGATGAACTCTCTGAATTTTTACTCACAAAATTAAACGGCTTACCGCAAGATTTATTGCAAATCTTTCTAATCATGAAGCTCGATGCCGGTTTCAAAATTGTGCTGACAGCTATGGCAATCGCTATCAGTTTTAAATTGGCCCAATCTTCAACCAAGATGGTGTTTAAAGGAAAAATGGAGGCCTGACCATGATCTATTTATTTACCGGTGCGCCAGGTTCATCCAAAACGCTTAACGTGATCAAAATGATTTCCGAGGATTCCACCTTTAAAGGCCGTGATATTTACTATCACCGCATTAAAGAATTAAAACTCCCGTGGATATCCCTTGATGAAAACGAAGTAAAAGAATGGGATACCTTGCCCAGTGGTGCGGTGTTGGTCGTAGATGAAGCGCAATATTTAATGCCAGTACGCGACCCGCGCAAACCATTACCAGAATGGATTCTGAAAATGTCTGAGCATCGTCACAAAGGCTATGACCTGATCTTTCTCACCCAGTCCCCCAATCTCCTTGATGCCGGCTTTCGCCGCTTTGTGGGGCGCCATACCCATATAGAACGCATCTTCGGCCTAGAGTCTGCCAAGTGGCTTACATGGGAAAAGTGCGTCACTGAAGTTGATGATCATTTCAAAAGAAAAGAAGCGGTTATTAAGCGCGTTGGCTTTGATAAAAAATATTTTGGGACTTACAAATCTGCAGAAGTGCATACCCATAAACGGAAAATACCGGCAAAAGTATTTATTCCATTTATTGCATTATTTTTTCTGATTGGTCTTGTTATTTACTTTTTAAACTCGTGGGGTAATCGAATTGATAACGCTGAGCTTCCCGATTCTATTGCTGCGCCCGTTGAAACTCTGGCGGGTATGGTTAAGTCTACTGCTGTTAGTGTTGATGGTAGTAATGGGACACATAATTCACTGTCTACCGACGATTACATTAGAGTCCATACTCCGCGAATTCCTGATGTTCCTTGGTCTGCCCCTGTCTATGATGCCTTAACGGTTCCTAAAACATTCCCTCGGCCGCAATGCATTCGCTTTAATCGTGGCTATGACAGCCCACCGGTGTGCAAGTGTTATTCGCAACAAGCCACACCGTTAAACATCTCTGAAAAGGCCTGTAATCGTTATGTTGATAATGGTTACTTTGATCACACTCGGCCTGATTTTAATTCTGCTTCTATGGGCGGTGCTCCCGCCCAAGAGCGCGATCAGGGCTTGCCCCGCGCTCTGGCGGGCACCGCTAACGTCTCTGTAACACGTTAATAATAAGGGGGGTGCATAACCTCATAAAACCTCACTAAACCCTTTTCGCACTTTTATTTTGCTTTTTGTTTTTTTCTGTTTTAGTTTTTGGAAATTATTTCTTTAACCGCCTTTTAGGAATATCCGCATGCGTTACGAAAATAAGTTTTGGCACCGTGTTGGTAATCGCTTTTTTAACCAGAATACCGCTGTTGATCTTTCTGAACTGAAGTATCTCCATTGTGGTGTTGATACTGTTAAGCAGCTGTTCAATTGCTTGCTTGATCAAGATGTACTTAAGACCATTCAAAGTGCTCATGATGCATCTGATCGTTTTATTTTCATCAAGGGTGTTGACTGGATGATTACTCGCTCCAGCAAAGCCTCCGGTTATCAGTACATTCTCAAAAATTTGGATCTCGGCTTTGTTGTTCTGCTGAAGTCGTTTTATGCAGAGCATGATCTCTCTGGCTCTCATATTAAAATTGAATGTACACCGCAACTAATTGCTCAACATACGCCCGAGTCCCTCACTCGAGAAATACACGCTATTGCCTCTCTTTTTGGTTATCAGCTCGTTCCTGCTGGCGTGTCTTGTCATATCGCTGTTGATGTTAAAGGCTTTCAGGTGCCTGCAGATTTAGAATCTCGACTGGTGGCAAAAGCCAAACGCCAGTACAAGTTCAATTCAATCTCTAACGCGCAACTTGATTTAAATGAAACGGCAGTTATTTATGGGGCGGGGCAGTCTTATACTTTTGGCTCTGCTGGTGCATTACAATTCTGTATTTATGATAAAACTGCTGAAGCACTAAAAAGCGATAAACTCGATTTCTGGCAAGGTATCTGGTCTAAAGTGCCTGCAGCTGATTTTGATGGCGATTTCTCCAAGCCTGACACTATGTCTGAATACTCGCCTGTGGATACTGTTCATCGTATAGAGGCGCGTTTTCATCACTCGGTCATTAATCAGTTTTGTTGGGGCACAAAAGGTGCTGATGGAAAAAATATTTCTATTAAAACCTTTGCTGATTTAGCTCCACATTTAACCGCTCTTTGGCGCTATGCGCTCAATAATTTCCGTCTTCAACATTCCACCTCTTACATCGATCCTGTGTGGCAGTTTTTGATCGAAGATATTCAGTTCTTCTGTCCTGCTCCTGCATTGCTCTATCGTCGTGAACAAAAGCCGCCCTCTCAAAACACTAGGCGTAATGTAGCGTTTTGGCTTGGTAATCAAATCAGGCTCTATGCTCGCAAACGTTATGATCCTCGTTTTGTTGTTAATAAATTGCTGTCGTCTGGTTTGCAAGCTGAGCTAGCTGATTATTTCAGTGTGCGATTATTTGGTGAGTCTGATTTGTTGCAGGAAGTGCTTTATGACTTTGTTGCTGAAAAGATGCGGTTTTTAATTCTGGATGGTGTGGCTGCGTGATTAAGAAATTACCTGATGGTCGCTACAAGTTGGATTTCTACCCTGCAGGAGCAAAGGGGCCACGTATTCAGCGTATTGGCACTAAAAAAGAACTCAAGTCTTTGCAGGCGCAATTTGAGCTGGATTATCAGCGTGCACCTGACCGGTTTACTGTTGATAAGCGCCGCCTTTCTGATTTGGTAAATCTTTGGTATGCGGTTCATGGTTCTACTTTGCGCGATGCCAGGTATCGTTTGTCCCGTACTATTGCGGTATGTGATGCTCTGGGTGATCCCACGATTGATAAATTTACGGCGGCGGATTTTTCTCGTTATCGAGAGCGTCGTTTAAATGAGGTTTCAGTTTCTACGGTAAATCACGAAACACGCTATTTACGTGCGGTATTTGCTGAATTAATCCGGCTTGATCAATTTCACGGTAAAAATCCTCTTGCTACCATTCGTACCTTTGCTGAGCGCGAACGTGAATTGTCATTCCTCTCTGCTGAGCAAATACCGGTGTTGCTTGCTGAGTGTGACAAATCGTCAAACAACCATTGCGGTGCTGTTGCTAGGTTGTGTTTAGCGACTGGTGCTCGTTGGAGTGAGGCAAATAACCTTTCCCCGTCTAATCTGCTTGATGATCGTGTAATTTTCTCTGATACCAAGAATGGTCGCATTCGTGTTGTGCCGATTAAACCCGCTCTGGCTGTCGATTTGCGCAATGTGGCATATCCAGTAGGGCAAAGGCTCTTTTCAAGCTGTAAGGGTGCTTTCCGCAAGGCTGTGGAGCGTTCCGGCATTGAATTGCCTGATGGTCAGTTAACGCACGTCCTTCGCCACACCTTTGCGAGTCATTTTCTGATCAATGGTGGCGATATTCTTGCCTTACAAAGAATTCTTGGTCATTCCGATTTGAAGGTCACCATGCGCTATGCGCACCTTGCTCCTGACTACATGGCAAGAGTCCGTGACCTGTCCCCCGATTTAATTTTTTATTTGTAAATGTTGGCGTCCGGATAGGACGTAAGGGCGCGTGAGCGCGGGTAGTGTGGGCAACAAGGCGGCTCGGTGCTTCCGGTTAAGGTGGATCTATCGCCTTTTGTCCACACGGCAATAGGTGGCACCTAACTGGTATTTAGGGAGGTTTTTTTGTGACTATGGATTTTTCGTGGATTAAAAATAAAAAAGGTTTGCAAGCACTAACCTGCAAACCCTTATCAAATATGGTAGCTAGAGGCGGACTTGAACCGCCGACCCCAGCATTATGAGTGCTGTGCTCTAACCTCATTACACAACGCTGAATAGTCAAATTGTGGATGTCAGAGTGGTGATTCAAGCTGTCAGTTCCAGTCAATAGTGGTTTTTCGAATATTTCGTTTGTTGCGAATATTGCGTTTGTGGTTATACTGACAGGCATGTCAATTCCGGCATATTCAACTTATGGGGAAGCCCGCAAGGATCTGTGGGTAGGATGAAAAATGACGAATCGCAAATATGAGCTTCCTAGCAGCGAAGAAGTAGATCTCGCTAGGGTAAGTGCTGCATCACTTACAAAATTTCTTCAGGCATTGCCTGATGATCGCCGAGCCAATATCAAGATGGGAGGAGAGGACTTAATTGTCCCAAGGCACGCTGTCGAGCTGTTGCGCGATATTTTGGCTGGTATGTCAGCAGGTAAAACTATAAATATTGTGCCAATGGCTAAGGAGCTAACCACTCAGCAAGCGGCTGACTTTCTGAATGTCTCTCGCCCTTACCTGATTGGCTTGTTGGAGCAGGGGGAGTTAAACCATACCTTGGTGGGCACTCATCGCCGCATCAGGTTTGATGATCTGCTGGCCTACAGGGAAAAGATGGTTAACAAGTCCAAGGCGGCAATGGATGAACTCATGAAGCTTTCTCAGGAGCTGGGTATAGGTTATTGATGAAATATATAGTCCTTTATGATGCGTGCGTTTTGTATCCATCAGTGTCGCGTGACCTTCTAATAGAACTGGCTATGCCGCACTATGGGCTATTTCAGGCAAAATGGACTGAGCGCATAGAATCTGAATGGCTAAATAATTTAATCAAAAATCGCCCTGATTTGGATCCTGCGAGGCTTCAGCGAGTAGCTCAGTTAATGCGTAATGCGGTTCCTGATTGTATGGTGGCGAATTACGAAAAGCTGGAGGCTGGTTTAACCTTGCCAGACCCAAATGATCGCCATGTTTTAGCAGCTGCAATTAGATGTAAGGCTCAAGCAATAGTTACCAATAATCTAAAAGATTTCCCTGCTGATGTTTTACAGGAGTTGGATATTGAAGCAATACACCCTGATGTTTTCCTTATTAATCAGTTTGATCTAAGTGATGCCAGGGTGTTAGATGCTGTAAAAAATATTCGCTCCAGAATGATTAGCCCGCCTTGTGCAGCAGTTGAATATTTGGAGCGTCTTGCTGTGAATGGATTAACTGCTTTTTCTCAAAAGCTAAACGAATTTGAACATTTGATATAAAAATAATGGATTTTAAAAATGGATGAAGTAATTAAATCAATAAAAGCACATTACATTTATGTGATCGAGTGGTAAGTCCGTTATTGGGTGCTTTTGTCATTTCATGGTGCCGGTGAAATCACTTTTATGGGGTTGACAGCCAGCTTCCTTATCGCCAAAATGCGCGCCTCACAAATATGGCTAGATAGCTCAGCCGGTTAGAGCACAGCACTCATAATGCTGGGGTCGGCGGTTCAAGTCCGCCTCTAGCTACCATATATATGAAAAAGCCATCCTGGGAGACCAAGATGGCTTTTTTTATTGGGTTTTGTTTTTGGATGGGGCGAGCTATTGCGCCTTTTAATCTAATTGCTCGTTCGACGAGCCTCAGTGGGTTTTTCATCATGGAATTTCTCGATCTCTCCCCCGTTACCCGTGCCCAAGGTACTGTGCATCTGCCTGGTTCCAAGAGTATTTCCAACCGCACTTTGCTGCTGGCGGCTTTGGCGCAGGGCGAGACGGAGATCCGCGACCTGCTCAAGTCCGACGATACTGACCGCATGCTGGAAGCACTGGCAGCCTTGGGTGTGAGTGTGACCAAAACCGGCGAGATGGATTATCGCGTGGTTGGCACTGGTGGCAGTTTTCCCAATAAAGAGGCGGATTTATTCCTCGGCAATGCCGGCACCGCGTTTCGCCCCTTGACCGCAGCGCTGGCGCTGAGCGGCGGCACTTACAAACTGCATGGTGTGGCGCGTATGCACGAGCGCCCGATTGGCGATTTGGTGGATGCCCTGCGTCAGATCGGCGCGGATATTACTTACCTCGGTCAGGAAGGCTTCCCGCCACTGCTGATTAAACCTGCGCAAATAGATAACCCCACCCTGGCCCTCCCCTTGGCTGGGGAGGGGATCGCTAGCGGCAGCATCAAAATCCGTGGTGATGTGTCCAGCCAGTTCCTTACTGCCTTGTTGATGGCATTGCCCATGACCGGCAAAGAGACTCATATCGAGCTGGTGAGTGAGCTTATCTCCAAGCCCTACATTGAAATCACCTTAAAGTTAATGGCGCAATTCGGTGTACATGTGCAGCGCGACGGCTGGGAGCGTTTTACTGTTCCCGCGGCGAGTGGCTATACCAGCCCCGGTACTGTGTTTGTGGAGGGCGATGCCTCCTCTGCCTCCTATTTCCTGGCCGCTGGCGCTTTAGGTGGCGGCCCCTTGCGAGTGCAGGGTGTGGGCGCCAAGAGTATTCAGGGCGATGTGGCCTTTGCCGATGCACTGGAAGCCATTGGTGTAACCATCACCAAGGGCGACAACTGGATTGAAGCCTCGGCGCCTGCACTGCCCTTGAAAGCATTTGATCGCGACTTTAATCATATCCCCGATGCCGCCATGACCCTTGCGGTGGTGGCGCTGTTTTGCGATGGCCCCTCGCGCCTGACCAATATCGCCAGCTGGCGCGTAAAAGAAACTGACCGCATTGCCGCCATGGCGACCGAGTTGCGCAAACTGGGTGCGCTTGTGGAAGAAGGCGAAGATTGGTTGCGCATTACCCCAGTGGAAAAGCTAATTCCCAACGCGGCGATTGATACCTACGACGACCATCGCATGGCGATGTGTTTTTCGCTGGCGACTTTTGGCGGTGTGCCGGTGCGTATTAACGACCCAAAATGCACTGCTAAAACCTTTCCCACCTACTTTGATGTGTTTGCGTCTGTCGTGAAATAAGGAGGATGGCAATGGATAAGGAATTATTTCGTGTTGATTTTAAAGTGCGCGACTATGAATGCGACATGCAAGGCATAGTGAATAACAGCGTGTACCAAAACTATTTGGAGCACGCGCGCCACGAATACCTGCTCGCCAAGGGCGTGGATTTTGCTGAGTTAACTCGCCAGAAAATTCACTTGGTGGTGGTGCGCGCCGAGCTGGATTACAAATTGCCGTTGGCCAGTGGCGATGAGTTTTATGTGACGGTAAAGGTAGAGCCGGCCTCGCGGGTGCGGTTTGATTTTTTGCAAAATATTTATCGCAAGCGCGATGAAAAATTAATGCTCAGCGCCAAAATTACCGGCACCTCGCTCAATGAACGCGGCCGCCCGTTTGTGCCCGAGGTGATTGAGCAATTATTTGCCGGTGCGCCGGCGACAGATACTGTGTAAACGCCCTTGTGTTTACACAGCCGCACACGTGATTTCATGTGTGCGGCTTTTTTATTTTTAGTGGTGAGTTAAACGATGTTTGTGGGTTTTGATTACGGCACCTCCAATTGCGCTATGTCTTTTATCCATCAAGGCAAAGCACAGTTGATCCCGCTTTATGGCAGCGAGGCGTTTGTGCCCTCTGCACTTTATGCGTTGGAGCGTGCATTTATTGCAGAGCTGGTTGCGACACAGATTGGCGATGACGAAGAGAAGCGCCGTTATGCCCAGAGCCGTGCTGCGCTCTTAAATCAGGCTCGCAGTGGCAAGCTTGAGCAGGACATCAGCCAGGTGAGTGACGGAATATTTTTTGGCGCTGAGGCTATAGCCCAATACATCGCGGCGCCGGGTGAAGGTTATTTTATTAAATCGCCCAAATCCTTTTTGGGGGCGAGTGGTTTGCGCCCGCAATCAGTCGATTTTTTTGAAGACTTGGTGGCGGCGATGATGCTCAACGTCAAGCAGCGCGCCGAGCAATATCTACAACAAACTATCACCCAGGTGGTGATTGGTCGCCCGGTAAACTTCCAGGGGATTAATGCGCAAGAGAGCAATGCGCAAGCGCAGCGAATTCTTGCCGCCGCCGCCCAGCGCATAGGTTTACGCGAGGTGGAATTTTTATTTGAGCCGCTTGCCGCAGGTTTTGATTTTGAAACACGGCTGCGCGAAAACAAAAAAGTATTGGTAGTGGATGTGGGCGGTGGTACTACGGATTGCTCGCTGGTACTAATGGGGCCACAGCATATCCAGCAGCGCGAGCGCAGCGCGGATTTCCTCGGGCACACTGGCGAGCGCATTGGCGGCAATGATTTTGACATCCAGCTCGCGCAAACAATATTGATGCCACATTTTGGTATGTTGTCGCCCTTAAAAACCGGTTTGCCCATGCCGCTGATGCCGTTTGTTAATGCGATGGCTATTAATGACATAGGCGCACAAATGGAATTTTATGAGGCCAATACCGGGCATTTGTTGGCACGTTTGCAGCGCGAAACACTGGAGCCGTCGTTGTTGCAGCGGTTTGTGCGGATGCGCGACCATAAACACAATTTTGCGGTAGTGCGCGCGGCGGAGCTGGGCAAGATTGCGCTCTCAACCCAAGCACAGCACAGTTTTGATCTCGATTTTATTGAAGCCGGGCTTGCCCCCCGGTGCAGCGCGCAAGACTATGCCGAGTCGAGTGCAAAATTACTGCAAAAAATTGCGGATTTAATTAGCGAAGTGTGCCAGCAGGCGAGTACTGCCCCGGATCTGGTTTACATTACCGGCGGCAGCGCCAAATCGCCGCTAATTCGCCAGTTGGTGCGCGATTTATTGGGTGACGCTATCCCCATAGTAGACGGTGATCACTTTGGCAGTGTGGCGGCGGGGTTGGGTGTGTGGGCCCAGCGGGTTTTTGGTTAATGGTTAATTATCAGGTGGCTAGGGAGCAACAGGTGAATTTTCGCAACGATATAAACGGATTGCGTGCTATTGCGGTTATCGCGGTAGTGCTTTTTCATTTTAATGTCGCCGGTTTTAGCGGTGGATTTGTTGGGGTGGATATCTTTTTTGTAATTTCAGGTTACCTGATGACAAAAATTATTTTCTCCAAACTGGCGACGGATTCTTTTTCGCTGACGCAATTTTATCTGGCGCGATCCCGGCGCATTATTCCGGCCCTGGCGGGGTTGTGTGGGGTTTTGCTGCTGGGCTTGTGGTGGATTTTGCCACCCTCGGAGATGATGCAATTTGCGCGGCAGGTCGCCAGCAGTGCAACCTTTGTGTCCAACATTCTCTACTGGCGTGAGTCAGGTTATTTCGATACCGCCTCGCACGAAAAGTGGTTGCTGCACACCTGGTCGCTGTCGGTTGAATGGCAGTTTTATATTGTCTATCCCGTTGTGCTGTTGCTGCTCAGAAAGTGTTTTGCGGCGGCGCACCTGCGCTGGTTATTACTGGTGGCGGCGCTGGCATCATTTGCGCTGTCAGCAGTCTTGCCGTCCCGCTGGGCGGACGCTGGTTTTTTCCTCTTGCCAACCCGCGCCTGGGAAATGCTGGCTGGCGGGTTAATATTTTTATTTCCCCGCCGTTTCAGCAAGCTGCAGGCATTGGCGCTGGAGCTGGGTGGTCTTGCGCTGATTGTGGCGTCGATACTGCTACTTTCCCCCACCGCGCAGTGGCCGGGCTGGCAGGCGATTATTCCGGTCGCCGGCGCGATATTGCTGATTTATGCCGCCAGAAATGAATCGCCTGTGACTGGCAACAAGCCCATGCAGTTTATTGGCACTATTTCCTATTCCTGGTACCTGTGGCACTGGCCGGTGTATGTCGGGTTGAATTATGTGGATCTGAATAGCGAACCGCTCTGGTTGGCTATTGGTATTGCTGGTTCGGTGGTATTGGCGCTGGGATCTTATTATTTGATTGAAGCGCCAACCCGCGGCGCCCCCAAGGTGACGCCCAAGCCGGTTAAGGCTAGCTCGGGTATGGGCGCACTGACCGGCTATGCACTGCTTTGCAGCAGTGTTTGTGCGCTGGGGATTGGTGTTTTGTTGCTGCAGGGAGTGCCTGCGCGTATGGACCCTATTGTGGTGCATGCCGACAGTGAAAAATCCAACCGCAACCCGCGCCAGCGCGAGTGCAATGTCACTGTATCTGCCAACCCAAAATCACCGGAGTGTGTGTTTGGTGCTGATCCACACAAGGTCAGTCTGGTTGTTATTGGCGATAGTCATGCCAACGCCACAATTACTGCCGTGGCCGAAGCCGTCGCCAGCAATGATGGCGGGGTCTTGTACCTGGGCGCCGATGGCTGCAGTTACGTACAGGGCTTATCGACCAAATTCTTTCCGGCCTGCGCAAAATACAACGCTGAAATTGCCACATTATTGGATAAAAACTATCCCGATATTCCCGTGCTGGTTATCAATCGCGCTACTGCAAGCCTGCTTGGCCCTAACGAACAGGTGCGGCCATCGCTCAGTTACGTGGGGGATACACCCAGTACCCACGAGCAATTTGCGCAGCTGTTTAAACAGAGCTATGTAAAAACCCTGTGTGATGTGGCGGCAGACAGGGCTGTTTATGTGCTCGACCCTATACCGGAGATGGGGGTGGATGTGCCCCAAACGCTGATCAGAAATCAATTATTCCACCGGCAAACCGCCGATATCGGGGTAAGCCTGCAGGAGTACTACCAGCGCCATCAGGAAATCCGGGCCTTGAACCGCGGGCTGGTGCAGGCTTGCGGGGCGAAAATCCTCGACCCTGTCCCCTACTTGTGTGATGACACTATGTGCTGGGGTTCGGTGGATGGCCGCTCACGTTATTACGATGACGATCACTTGAGTGAATACGGCAATCGCCAGTTAGTTGCGCTGTTTGCGCAAATACTCACTGACCGGAAAAAACATTTGGCGAATTGATCCCGGGTAGGGGGAAGGGGTAGGGGTAGGGATTTTTGATCATCGGCAGACCGCTGCGGCGCCGATGATCAGGTGCAGGCTAAAGGTAATCTGTTGCTGCTAGTTTGCTGTGCCCATCAGCTCGCCCATTTTAGTGGGGCTGCCGGCTTGGTAGCGGTTATCCCAGCGCATTTTATCTTTGGCAAACAAGACAATCGCGGTTGAACCCAGTTTGAAGCGGCCCATCTCCGCGCCTTTTTCCAGTTGGATGTTTTGATAGGGGTAGTGGGAGGTGGCAATTTCGCGGCTGGCGAAGGGCGCAACCACGCCATCCCACACGGTTTCTATACCGGCCACAATCATGGCGCCGACCAGCACTAGGGCCATTGGCCCTATATCGGTATCAAAAATCGCTACCACCCGCTCGTTGCGTGAAAACAAGCGCGGCACATTTTCAGCGGTGACGGTATTTACCGAGAATAGCTCGCCCGGAACACTGATCATGCTGCGCAGCTTGCCGCCATAGGGCATGTGAACGCGGTGGTAATCGCGCGGCGACAAATACACGGTTGCAAACTCACCATCGGCAAATTCAGCGGCCAGTTGTTCATCGCCACCCAGTAATTCTGCGGCGCTGTAATCCTGGCCTTTGGCTTGAAAAATCCGGCCATTCACAATCTTGCCCAGCTGGCTGACCGCGCCATCGGCAGGCCACACCAGGCTGTGCGGATTGGTGTCCAGGGGGCGTGCATCGGGCTTGAGCGCACGGGTGAAAAAGTCGTTAAAGCTGCGGTATTCGAGCGGGTTTTCCTGCTGCGCCAAGCTCATATCTACGTTGTAGCGTTTGGCGAACCATTTGATAAACGTATTTTTGATAAAAGGCGTTTCGCTGCTGGCCAGCCAACCTGCGGCGCGTGAAAGCGCGTGTTGGGGGACTAAATATTGCAGGCCGATAAACAGTTTGGGATTCATTGCGGGTAGTGTCCTATGCTCCCGGCCGGCTTTTGCGGCGGCGCGGTGATTATTGTCGGGGCGATTAGTGTCTGGTTGCCAGGGCGGCGCAGTGTAACAAACTCATCTGGTAGCGGCGACAGGCCATAAATCACGGCGAGGTATGCGCACAGGGGCGTGGTGGGAGGCTCGATGCAACCAAGCTGTGATAAGGTGGCGACCTGTCTTCAGGAGGTGGTTCTTGCTGCAATACCAGATAATTCCCGTCACCCACTACCAACAAAACTGCACCCTGTTGTGGTGCGACGAAACCGGCGATGCAGCCCTGGTTGACCCGGGCGGCGATACGGCTCGCATCCTCGCAGTGGTCGCTGAAAAAGCCGTGCGGCTGTGCAAAATCCTGCTCACCCATGGCCATATGGATCACATCGGCGGCACCGCTGAGTTGGTGGCGCAGTTACAACTGCCGGTGATTGGCCCGCACCCGGATGATCAATTCTGGATCGACCTCTTACCCCAGCAGGCGCAAATGATGGGCTTTACCCCGGTCGCCGGTTTCAGCCCCGACCAGTGGCTCGGCCACGGCGATAAGGTGATGCTTGGCAAACAGGCGCTGGAGGTATTGCACTGCCCCGGCCACACCCCCGGCCATGTGATTTTTTACAGCCGCAGCGCGCAACTGGCGCTTGTGGGCGATGTATTGTTCAAAGGCTCCATTGGGCGCACCGACTTCCCGCGCGGCAATCACGCCGAGCTGATCAATGCTATTCGCACGCGCGTATTGCCACTGGGGGATGAAGTGCGTTTTATTCCCGGCCATGGCCCTATGTCCACCCTCGGGCATGAGCGTGTCACCAACCCTTTTGTGGCCGATAAACACTACGGTTAAGCATTCCATGGCGCTCTCCTTCGATCTGAAAAAAACCAAACCCGCTCGGGATGAGGCCTGGAACCCCGGGTTTGAATTTACGATTGTGCGCTCGGCGCGGCGGCGTAGCATCAGCATTGAAATTCGCCGTGCGCAGGTAGTTATTCGTGCGCCGCTGGCCGCGCCCGAGTCCATACTGCTGGATTTTTTGCAGCAAAAAACACTGTGGGTAAAACAGAAAATCGCCGAACAAAGCATTCGGCTGGCGCAACAACCCATGCCGGTAAAGCCAAGCTATGGCCAGGGGAGTGAGCTGCGTTTTATGGATGAGCGTTTAACCCTGGTGCTGGGGCGCGGTGCCAGCGCGGCAATCCAGCGAGTTGGCCAGCAATTGCATCTGATTTTATCGAACCGTTCGCGTCTGGCGGACGAGCAGCAAATCCAGCAGTTATTAATGCGTTGGTACCAGCAGCAAGCGCTGCGTTTGCTCGGTGCTAAAACGGCGCAGCTGTGCGCGCGTATGGGGCTGGTTTGCGCTGCGGTGACGGTGAAAGCGACCCGCTCCAAATGGGGCCATTGCACCAGTCGCGGCGCTATCCAATACAACTGGAATATACTGCTGGCACCTGAACACATAGTCGATTATCTTGTCGCGCACGAGGTCTGCCACCTGCGCCATCCCAATCACAGCCGCGATTTTTGGGCGCTGGTTGCCAGTGTTTGCCCGAGTTTTGCGGCTGATCGCGCCTGGCTAAAAGCCAATGGCGTGCAGCTGAGTTTATAAACACCAGAGGTCTGCATTATGAGTGACATTATTTCTATTGAGCCCCTGGGGGACGATCCCGCTGAAAACCTGGATCGTTTTATTGTGGAGGCCATGGAGCAGGGCTGTGTGTGGGGCTTGCAAGGCCCGCAGGGTTGGGCGCTGAGTGGCTCTGATGAACATGAAGATATAGATGTAATGCCCTTCTGGTCGCAGGAAAGTTTTGCCCGTGCGCACTGTCAGGATGATTGGAAAGATTACGAAGCGGTCGCCATAGATCTGGAAGAATTTCTGGAGGATTGGCTGCCAGGTATGCATGAAGATGTGCTGCTGGTGGGCGTTAACTGGAATCAGGATCTGGAGGGCGAAGAGCTGGAGCCGCTGGATTTATTGGAAGAATTTGAACAGGAAATGAGTGACTGACAACCGGCGCCGCTGGTGCTTATGCAGTGCCGGCGGGTATTTAATAAAAGCCGTCGTTCAGCTGTTGCAGGTCTATATCTTCGCCAAATAATTGCAAGTGCAAAATATCTACCTCATGGCGCTTGGCATAATCGTCCAGTGATTTTAAATCGGCAAGGCCGGGGCTGAGGCTGTACCACTGGTTGGTTGTTTCATCGCGCGTTGCCAATATAAATTCCATCGCACCGGGCACGGTTTTGCGGCTCAAGTGACTAAACAGTTTGCGCTGTAGCTGCAATACCGAGAGATTAAAATCAGTGCAAAGACGCATCAGCAGGGTGTACTGCGATTCGCCACGGCCCTGAAAACGAATCTCGCGGCTGGCGAAAATAGCGTCCGGATCAAGCAAAGATTTGTGCGGTGCAGGCAGCATAAGATAAAGTCAGTTATACGTTATTGACGAATAGGCTGACCTTCGTGGTCGATGGGGTGCAGCGCACCAGTATCCTGACAAGGCTATAACAAGCGCCTAGTGTAGCTATCCACTGTGACAAAGCCAAAGACGAATAGACTGTAAAAAACGCGGGAATTAGACCACAGCGTTGTTAATCCCCGGGTGCGGCCTTTCACATTTTTGTTCTTCTACTGACCCGATAAACGGAGCTTGCAATGCGTTTACTGCCTACATACGGCATCCTGCCAACCCGCCCATCCATCGCTTTTCTAGGTCTTCTGCTGTGTGTTCTGCTCAGTGGCTGTGCGGCGATGAAACCCAAATTGGAACAGCCAACCGTCAAGGTGACGGGGCTGCAATTATTGCCGGCGCAGGGTTTATTGCAGCCGATACAAGTGAGTTTATTGGTGACCAATCCCAACGACCGCGATTTATCACTGCGCGGTATGTCCTACACGGTAGGCATAGAAAATTTTGATGTATTAAGCGGTGTGAGCAACGAGTTGCCAACGCTCGCGGCCTATCAGGAAACTCCGATAAAAGTCGTTGTGACTGCCAATGTATTGCAGCTGGTGCGCCTGATTGAACATTTTGGTCGCAATGGTATGAAAGAAAATGTTGATTATAATTTTTCTGCCAAATTGGATTTCAGTGCCTGGTTGCCAGCGCTGCGCGTGAACGAAAAAGGCTCTATTCCGCTGGTGGCCAAAAAGCGCTGAGGCCTAAAAAATTAACCGTCAGATTGATAGTAAACAGCGGCAGTAAACAGTGACCGCAAAAAAGTGACAGAAAAATTAGCCTGAATTTAACAATAGACTGCGCTGATTTTTAGCAAAAGTATTTTCACTGAATTATGCATTTTCAGGATTCTCAATGACAGACGACATTACCCTGCCCGAAGCCGATGAGCGCATTGCGCTAAAAGATTACACCGAGAAAGCCTATCTCGATTATTCCATGTACGTGATTCTCGACCGCGCCCTGCCACACATAGGCGACGGTCTTAAACCCGTGCAGCGCCGCATTGTTTATGCGATGAGTGAACTGGGGTTAAAAGCCAGCGCCAAATATAAAAAATCCGCGCGCACCGTGGGCGATGTGATCGGTAAATTCCACCCGCATGGTGACTCTGCTTCCTATGAGGCCATGGTGTTAATGGCGCAGCCATTTTCCTATCGCTACACCTTGGTGGATGGCCAGGGCAACTGGGGGTCGCCGGATGATCCTAAATCCTTCGCGGCTATGCGTTATACCGAATCGCGCCTTACCAAATACAGCGAAGTATTGTTGGAAGAGTTGGGGCAGGGCACAGTAGATTGGCAGCCCAACTTTGACGGTACGCTGGAAGAGCCGGTGGTATTGCCCGCGCGCGTTCCCAACGTGTTATTAAACGGCACCACCGGTATTGCCGTAGGTATGGCCACCGATATTCCGCCGCACAATTTGCGCGAAGTGGTCAATGCCTGTGTGCATTTATTGGATAACCCGCAAGCGACAGTGGCGGATTTGTGCCAGCACATTCTCGGCCCCGATATGCCCACCGAGGCGGAAATTATTTCGCCGCGCGATGAATTGCTCAAAATGTACGAAACCGGGCGCGGCAGTGTGCGCATGCGCGCAGTCTGGCAAAAGGATGAAGAGTCGGGCGATATTATTATCACCGCACTGCCACATCAGGTGAGTGGCGCCAAAATTCTGGAGCAAATCGCTGCGCAAATGCAGGCGAAAAAATTGCCCATGGTGGCGGATTTACGCGATGAATCCGATCACGAAAACCCCACCCGTTTGGTCATAGTGCCGCGCTCCAATCGTGTTGACCTTGAACAGATTATGCAGCACTTGTTTGCCACCACTGAGCTTGAGCGCACCTATCGTGTCAACATGAACATGATTGGTATCGACGGTAAACCCGCAGTGAAATCCCTCGCCAAAATTTTGGGCGAGTGGCTGAGCTTCCGAACCGTCACTACCCGCCGCCGTTTGCAACACCGCTTGGAAAAAGTGGAAGAGCGCTTGCTGCGTTTGGCGGCTTTGATGATTGTATTCCTCAATGTGGACGAAGTGATTCGCATTATTCGCGAAGAGGAAAACCCCAAGCCAGTGCTGATGGAGCGTTTCAATTTAATTGAAATGCAAGCGGAATATATTCTGGAAACCAAATTGCGTCAGTTGGCGCGTTTGGAAGAAATGAAAATCCGCGAAGAACAAGACGCACTGATTAAAGAGCGCGATGGCCTGTTAAAAATTCTCGACTCGGCGGTGAAATTAAAAAATCTGGTGCGCAAAGAATTAATGCAAATTGCTGAAGCCTTTGGCGATGAACGCCGCTCGCCGATTGTTGAACGTGCGGAAGCCCAGGCCTTGAGCGAAACTGAATTGGTGAGCGCGGAAGCAATTACCGTGGTGATTTCTGACAAGGGCTGGATTCGCGCCGCCAAGGGGCACGATATAGACCCAACCGGTTTGAGTTACAAAGCCGGTGACAGTTTTAAATTTGCCGTGCAGGGCAAGAGCAATCAGCCGGTGATATTAATTGACTCCACCGGGCGCAGTTATTCCGTTGCCGCGCACAACCTGCCCTCGGCGCGTGGTCAGGGCGAGCCTTTAAGTGGTCGCATTAGTCCACCGAGCGGCGCGACCTTTGAAGGCGCATTAATGGGCGCCGACAATCAGCGCGTATTAATTGCCTCAGATGCCGGTTATGGTTTTGTCGCCAAACTGGAAGACTTGGCGAGCAAAAACAAAGCGGGCAAAGCGCTGCTCAGTTTGCCCGAGGGCGCGCAGGTGTTGCCGCCGCAATTAATTCATGCACCCGAGCAGGCACAATTGGCAGCGGTGAGTAATGATGGTCGCCTGCTGGTATTCCCCGTCACCGAATTGCCGGAACTGGCCAAAGGCAAGGGCAATAAAATTATGAATATCCCTTCAGCAAAAGTGCAAAGCCGCGAGGAGTTTGTGGTGGCGCTGGCGGTGATTCACCCGGGGCAATTACTTACCCTGCATTCGGGTAAACGTTTTATCACCCTGAAAGCGGCCGACCTTGAACACTACAAAGGTGAGCGTGGTCGCCGCGGTAATAAATTGCCGCGCGGTTTCCAAAAAGTGGATAAAGCCGAAGTCAGTGACAAGTAACAGCAATTTATAAAGGCGGTTCTCCGCCTTTATTTTTGCCTGCAACACTCGTACAAACAATTACACAAACAATAACGTAAAAATTAAACAGGAGTTGTTATGCCGGACAAAGACCAGCGTCGCCATGTTCGCACCAATTTTAGTTGCCGCATTAAAATCCAACACGATTCCATTGGTGAGCTGTATGTAAAAACCCGCGATATTTCTGACGGCGGTGTTTTTGTAGTGTTGGAGCCCGAACATATACCACCCATAGGTACGCATTTAATTGGCCAAGTACAGGGCTTGATGGAGGATGCGCCGATTTTGGAAATGGAAGTGGTGCGCGTGGAGCCAGCGGGTGTGGGTTTACGTTTTGTGCAAGAAGATTAAGCAGGTTAGATGATGTTGACTGTGTTGCGTTTAGTGCTTGTCAGTTTTATTGCCGCCTGTGCGCTGCCCACCAGTGCCGCCGTGGTGCTTTTGTATCACCACGTGAGTGATAAAACCCCAAAATCCACCAGCATCAGCCCGGCAGCGTTTGAAGCGCAAATGGATTATCTGCAGGCAAATCATTTTACGGTAGTGCCGCTGCTGGAACTCACCGAAAAATTGCGCAAGGGCGAACCCCTGCCAGATAAAACCGTCGCTATTACCTTTGATGATTCTTATGTGTCGGTTTACGGCTCAGCGTTTCCGCGCTTACAAAAACGCGGCTGGCCTTTTACCTTTTTTGTGAATACCGATGCGGTGGGCACAGGTAAGGTTTTTGTAAACTGGGATCAGCTGCGTGAAATGGCTAAGGCGGGGGTGACTATCGCCAACCACAGCAGCAGCCATACCCATTTGCCGCGCCGTGAAAAAAATGAAACTCTGGCGCAGTGGCGTGCGCGCATTAGGGCAGAAATTAATCAGGCGCAGCAAAAAATTATTGATGAAATAGGTTCTGCTCCCAAGGTCATGGCCTATCCCTTTGGTGAATATGATCATGAAGTGCAGCGCATCGCCAAACAACTCGGCTATATCGCGTTTGGCCAACAATCCGGTGTGCTCTACAGCGAGGGCGATTTACAGTCAGTGCCGCGTTTTCCCTTTGGTGGCAGTTTCAGTGATCTGGATGATTTTATTCTCAAGGTGAATAGCAAAGCCATGCCACTTAAAGCGGTTGAGTTTTTTGACGATCAAAAAAATAAAACCAACAGTCTGATTGTGCGCGCCGGTGAAAAACCCTGGTTGGTATTAACCCCCAATGACCCGGCGCTGCTGAAAAAAATAAATTGTTTTGCCACCGGGCAGGGCGCTATTCCCACTCAAATTATGAATAACCAACTCTGGGCACAGGCTAATACCCCGCTCACTGCGGGCCGCACCCGTTACAACTGCACCGCTTACAGCGGCGAAAAAGGCCGCTTTTATTGGTACACCCAGCAATGGCTGGCGACCGATAAACAGGGTAACTGGACTTATCGAGATTAAGTTTTTAAATAAGCCGGAAACAACCGAATTGAAACAACGGTTATTTAAAGAATAGCTATTCAAATAACCGCTATTGAAAAAATTGCGATTCAAAAAAGTGCAACAACTCAAATAACAACAATAAACATGATGATTCAATTAAGGAATTGATGTGTATAAATTAATTTTTCGCGGCGACTTGGTGGCGGGCGCAGAGCGCGCGCAGACCATTGCCAATTTATCCCGCCTGTTAAAACAATCTCCCGAGCGCATTGAACAGTTGCTTTTTAGCGGTAGTGCGCGTGTGGTTAAACGCGTTGATACGGCTGACCTTGCTGCCAAATGGCAAAACGCATTTGCCAAGGCCGGTGCGCAGTTAGTGATCGAGGCGGAGCCGGCCACTCAACAGGAGGCGATTGCTCCTCGCGAACCAAACAACGCAGCGAAGCAAGAGGCTGTATTGCCTGCTAACGAAATGGCAGGCGTGGTGGTACAGCCCGCAGTCTTGCCGGTGGATGAAAAAAACAGTGCGGCGACTATTCAGCGTGGGAAGAAAATAGTCCTAAGCGCTGCGCTGCTGCTAGTGCTTGTGGTGGCAGGTATAGGGCTGCTTTGGCAGCAGGGTTATGTGAACCGCTGGCTGCTTTCGTCAGTGAGTGATGAAGAAAAAACCTTGCTGAATGCGCTGGCAGATTCCAATTTATTGGCAATTGCGCGTATGGATTTTGCGCTGTTGCGGCGGTTGGATGCCAGTGCCGCCAGCAGCGCAGCACTGCAAGAAAACTTGCCCGGACTGGAGGCCGATTTTTGGTCCAGCCTTGAGCGTGCAGGCGTGAATTTACCCCAGCAAGCCACGCACATTTATGCACTTGCCTATGTGGATAAGGAGGTGGATGCGGCACTCGTAATTCGCGGCAATTTAACCCCGGAAAAAATAAAAGGCTGGATAGCTTCACGTTACGGTATCGACAAGGAAGACGAACAGGGTATTTGGTTTTCCCGCATCGACCCCAGCAATTGTGAAAAAGGCGCACCGCTGCTGGCGAATATTCAACAGGGCCAAGTGATTCTGGGTGCGCCAGCGGCGGTAATGCGTATTGTCGGGCGAGTTAAAGGCAATGCTCCTGCCAATTTAGATACCAATGATTGGCAAGAAACCTTGGCGGGAAAATTATTCTCGCTCGCTATTTTTTCGCCCGCGCGCTGGCAGGGCGATAAACAAGGCATGGTGCAGCATGCCCTGGCAAAAGCCGCCGCTGTTATGCAGCCGGTGCGTGAGGTTTATCTGGATGCTGAACCTGAGCTTGCCACGCAAGGGATAAAAATCAGCCTGAGTATTCATAGCGAGGATACAAAATTTATCAGCGATAGCCATGCATCAGCCAAAAACTGGCTGGATGAAACCCGCAAGGAAATTGCCCAGGATTTTCCCGATGTGATTGCGACTTACAATCGCTTGAGCCTCCATCATTCCAGTAACCAACTGCAAGCTTCGTTGCGTTTTGATCGCCAGATAAAAGATGAACTGGCGAATTGGTTTTCCTCGCTGTTTCGTTTTTCCTCAGATCAAGGCACTGCCAATCTGGTGCAGCAAGAAGTGGTGAATGAAAACCCGCCGGTGTTCACCGCCGCTAACATCGCCCAGCTGCGCAGTTTTTCGGCGCAAGACGAATTTATGGATGCGGTTTATAAAACCGTCGCCGGCCCTTTTGGTGTGGGCGTGGAATCGCTCGCGCTCAAAGATGGCAAGGTAGAAATGAAGCTGGGCGTAAAAGCCTATGATCTGCCTGGCCTGGGTGAAGAGGCCGTACCTGCCGAACTGGTTATTACCGATGTGACTGACGCCCAGGGCAATTCACTTTTACCCCGGCATTCTTGCGGCGAGGCTGATGTGCGTGCGGCTACCGCCATTGATCACACCTACCCGAGCAGCCGCTTTGAAGATGGCAAACTGGTTTCCGGCCAGGTGCTCAGCGGTGAAAAAACACTTTCCTTACCAGCGGGTGTCGGCTTCGCCCAAGTGGCGCAAATAAAGGGTTATATCGACTACCGATTGCCCACCACGGTCGAGAAAAAAATTATCGAGGCACCACTCGCCGGCAAGTTGGTTGACTTGCACGGGCTGCGTGTTCGCTTTAAATCAGCGGCGGCGAGCAGTTTGGATTTTGAATACAGCGGCGATACCAATCGCCTCTTGCAGGTAAATGCCTTGAATGACAAGCGCCAGGTGCTGGCGACCAGTGGTGCCATGCGCAGGGGCATGTTTTTTGGATCGGGTAAAGCCGCCAGTGTGGAGATAAAAGGTTCAGTGGCGGCCGCAGAAATAATGGTTGCCAGTGCGTTTGAAAACCAGCGCTATGAATTTGTTTTGACGCACATGGCGCCACCGGCAAAAGCGTTTTTCAGCGAGCGCGAAATTCCGCCACGGTTTGACGATAAAGCCTTTGAACAATTGGTCTTGGCCAAGGCGCCGGTCATTAATGAATTTCCATTTTATCCACCCAAGGCGCGCGTGACTGCCGCACCGGTGGAATTGGCGATTAATGATGTGCGCAGCAGCAGTTTTGGTTTATCGATTGAAGGTGCTGCCTATACCGATTTGGCGCTGCCACTTTATGCGCACATAGGTGTTGCCCAGTTGTTTATTCAACAGGTGGCAGATGCCGAGGGCAAACTATTTCCGGTGAACAAAACGGTGCCACTGTATTTTGAGCGGCAGGGTGGCATGACTTTTAATGGGGTGTATCAACCGGATGAAAAAACACCCTGGCTGCGCGCCGATTTTTCATTCAGGGCGGCCGATGTACAGGTGGAAAAAATCAGCAAGTTACAGGGTGAGCTGCGTTTTTATCAGCCCCGGCATTTGCAAACTGCCAGCCTGCCGTTTGCGCTGGGCCCAATTTGGGGTGGGCCTAAATCTCGAGTGGAACTAGTGGAGTGGAAAGCCGGCCGCCTGGTATTCAACGTGCAGGGAAATTACGAAGAGATTGTAGGGCTCAAAGCATTTAATGCGGCGGGGGATTTAGTTAGTCATCCGGCGCAGTATTCTGCGATTTTCGGTCAGCCCCAACTTAACTTGGAAATCAGCGAGGTGCCAACGCGTTTTGAAATTGAATACACCAGTGAGAGCGAAGAATTATTGGTGCCTTTTGCTGTGGATCTGCCCGCTGACAATTAACGCCGGATATAAAAAAACGCGCCGTTGATTGGCGCGTTTTTTTAAGGCGTGATTGTTGATCGCCTGTTCGTTAAGTCGAGCGTTTACTCAACTCACTCAGGGGCGTACAACAATATTAATTTCATCCACCAATTGCTGGCCTTGGGCATTGGTAGCAATTCTGTTGTCCTCATCGCGCACTTCAGCGCGCACGACCAACCGCAGTTGTTGATTCAATGCGAGATCCAAATCGGAACTCACGGACAACTTTCCGGTTTGATCCAGGGTGATCAGGTCATCGTCAAAATCGTCTGATTTGGAATCAACAATCGACCAGTTGAGGTTGTAATCGTAATTGCTATCGGTTGCGTTGTCGGCAAAGGTAGCAGTGACGTTCAACTCCAGATTGCTGCCCTCGGTTACCGAGAGATTATCCGTACCGCCATTGCTGTTTTTGATCTCGATGGATTTGAGTTCCTTTTTCAATACCACCAGTTCCAATGTGTCGCTCTCGCCACCGCAGCTGGCAACCAGCTCAACGTCGGTGCCGGCATAAGTGCCGTTTTTGGCGGTAATTTTAGTGCCTTCAATCGTTAACGAACTGCTCGGGGTGGCGGTCAGGCCGGCGTTAGCCAGGTCGAGCGAGGCATTGTTGGCGTAGGTGCCTTTGATGCTCACCGTGGCCGAATCGCCTTCGCGCATCTCGACTGATTTGTTGGAGGTGAGCGTCAGGCTGCGCAGTGAATCGGCAATATTAAGGGTGACCGGTGTAGAGCTAACTTTTTCACCGCTGTTGTTATTTGCGCTCACCACCACAGTAACGGCGCCGCTATTTTTGGTGCTCAGTGTGCCGCTGCTAACATCGCTAAAGCTGGCCAGGCTGGCCCCTTCGGTCACTGCCCAATTCAGGTCGTAATCCAGGGTTAAACCATTATCAAATAGCGCATTGGCGGTGAGTGTGGCGTTTTGGCATTCATCAATGGGCGCGCTGACAGGATTTACCGTAATGCTGACCAGATTGGCATCGGATACGATCACGTTTTGGGTGTCGCTCAGGCCGGCGTAGTCTACGGTCACAGTCAATTCGCCAACTTTGCCCGAGGGGGTGAACAAGCCGTTATTGATGCTGCCCAAGCTGGCGTCACTTACTTTCCAGGTGGCTTTGTTGTTGAGGTTGGTTGCTAGGTTTTCGCTGTTGCGACCAATCAGGTTTAATTGCAGCCGGCCTTGGTAGTGGGCGTAGCCTTCGTTGTCTTCCAGCTCAACGCGGGTAATGCCGTTTTTACCGGCATCTACCGTTTGCGCGACACGCGCGCTATCGCCGCCACCGCCACAGCCGGTCAGGCCCAGTGTTGTTGCGCCCAACAGCAGTGCGCAGGGAACCGCCAATCCTTTAAAACGCATAAGAAACTCCCAGGCCGCAGCCATCAATACGTAAGTCGTCATCTTTAAAGTAGCGGGCGCAATCCAGCGACCAGTAATAGTTTTTGCCTTCCATCACCCGGTCTTGCAGGGAGAAGCCGTAGGTGAACCCGCCAAAGCGATCTTTTTGCGCATTGCCGAGTGTGGGCAAATGGGTTTCCAATTCGGTCGAGGTATAACCCAGCAGCACCACTACACGTATATCGCCCGGTTGATAATCCGGGTTGGCAAGGGTGATGTAGGCGCCGCTTTGCTGGCTGATGTCCATGGTCACGCCGTATTTTTTATCGTCGCTCATGGGCACACCCAGCATGCCCTGCAGGCCTATGCCATCCAGTACGCCGTCGGTGACTTCCACATCGGCGCGCAGCTGGAACAGGCTGGGCGAAAAGTTTTCCCCGGCGGCTTTGATGCGGGTGTAAGTGGCTTGGCCAGAGACATGGTAGGCCAGCGGCAGACCCTGATCCTGTGAGTGCCCTTGGGCAAAGGCGCCCGCACTGCTGGCCAGTGCGAGGCTACAAAGGGAGCTAACCAATCGTTTACGCATAGAAAATCCTTGCTGATGAGTAGGTTTGATTATTCGAGTTTGTTGCTGCGAATGACGGTGCGCAATTCGTGGATATAACCCGAGCCGCGGCTCGAATATTTACCCAGTTCCGCCACCATGGCACTGCCGGTGAATTGCGCCTCGTCGTGGCGCAATTGTGCGCGCAGCTGGCGCCAGGGACGATAGGCGTTGTGGGTGTTAATGTTGTTGAAGTATGCCGTAAGCGACTCTTCGACATTGTTAAATTTCTTAACTTCATGTTTGGCGTTAGCGGCGCGGCGACTGGGCACCAAACCACAGCCGGGGGTGTAACACCAGTGGCCAAATAAATTGTGTGCTTCCTCTGCAAAACGCGAGGTGCCCCAGCCGGATTCTACGGCGGCCTGTGCCAGCACCATCGCCGGTGGAATCATGTCTACGCGCAGCAGCAGGATTTCGATGGCGCGTTCATCTTCCGGGTAGGTTTCGTAAGTCACGTGGAATTTTGCGCGCAGTTTTTCCAGGTTGCGTTTGTTCACGCCGCTAATGGTTTTGCTGGTATCCCATTCGCTTTTGATTTTTAACAACCGCTCGCGCGACTGTAACAACTTTGCATTTTTTTCATCGATCAAAGGGCGCAGCATGGCCAGGAATTGCTCTTTGCGCTCGGGTGTTTGTTCGATAGCGGCGAAGTCGGGCAACAGGGTGCTGCTGGTGAGTTCATCCTCATCGACAAATACCTCGTAAATCGGCGTCGACATCATCCACAACACCATAACCAGGGTGGCAACCGGGAAGGCGATGAGCGACAGGCCCAAAAACCACTGTGAAGCATTTTTATTCATAACAAGCATTACCAAACAGGAAAGGTTAAACAGGAATTACAAATCGAGTTGTTTGCGCAGTTCTTCCATGCGCTTGAGGTTTTCCTCTTTGCTGAGCGGCGTCTCTATGGTCTCCGGCAGCAATTGCACGTTAGGTGCAGGCAGTTCGGCACCGTTCATCACACGCTCGCACAATTTTAAATAGTGGCGCTCAAAAATCGGGAAGGCTACCTTCTCGGCATTGGTCATCAAAAAGTACCAGTCGCTGGCGCAGCCGGCATGGTACACCGCCGGGTGACTCCAGTTGTGCGCGGCCTTGGGGCTGGGCGCGCGGCAGGCCTCCACATAGGCGGCGTGGGCATCCAGCAGGCCAAATTTTTCCGGGTCGCCTTGGCAGGCGCGAATCATACGGTTGAGCGTGGGCAAATACTCAGACTCTTCAATCACTTTGCGTGCACCGCGCAGAATCGTTTCCGGCGCAAATTGGGCGAGTGAATTCAACCAGAGGCGACGCGCTTGATTGAGCAGCTCGTTGTCCTTGAACGCCGCGTAATACTGGTTGTGATAATTGATGCGGAACAGCGCAAACACCTGATTGATGGCATCTATATGTGCATCGGTCGGTGTCGCCTGATCCTGCCGGCGCTCCCGCTGATTCTGGTCAGCTGGCCCAGCTGCGGTCGTTGAGTTGCTGTGCGAGGCTGCTATCGCGTGTGCGACCTGGTTGATGAGCGAATTGCTGTCCTGCATTTGAATTAACCTGCTGCGAATTAACGGTTGCCAGGGCGTGTTGTTTCGCCCAGTGGTATTTCACGTGTTGCAAAAATTTAGTGTTCCAACTGGCATAGACCTGGTTGCTGTCGCGCCAGAATAAAACAAACTCGGCCACCTGCTGCTGGGCAAACTGTAAATCGATATTGGCCAGTTTAAGCACGTCATAGACATCGCGACTGGGCGCCCAGTTCTCGGGGATGCGTTTGGGTTCGGTGTCGTGTTCCAGCGCCGAGTGGTAACGCTGCCATTGGCGTTTCACATGCTGGATAAATTTGCTGTTCCAGGTGCGGCCTACATCGCCGCGCTCCTGCCAATACACCACAAACTCGGGAATGGAATCCTCCACAAACGCGAGGCTGATATTAGCGTGTTTCACCAACACCTCCAGCGCATCTTTGCTCGGGCGCCATTGGCTATGCATGGGCGTTTCCAAATCGCGCTGCAGGAATTCGGTGTCGCGGTCGCGGCTGGCGCGCTCCTGCTCTTCGCGCTGCAAACGTGCCAGCTGGGTCTCGTGGTTGCGCCACTTGTGCAGCAGATCTTTTAAAAACTTGGCGCCCCAGGAGTGGTTGGCTTCGCCGCGTTCGCGCCAGTAAGTCACAAACTCCGGCACCTGCAGGCGGACAAAATCCAGCGGGATATTGTACTGGGCGATTTGGCGCAGCAGCTCCTGATCCGGCTGCCAGCCGGGCGAGATCAGCGTTGCACCGGTATGGATTGCCGGTGCTATAGGCGCAATCGGTGCCGGTGCCGCCGCGCTGCCGGGCGCCGTGAACGGTGCGGCAGCGGCGCCATCAAAGGCCAGCGTCAGGCGGCGGCTCTCCACGTAGGGCGCCGACGCCAGCAGGATAATGCCCTTATCCTTCAGGCTGCGGCTGATGCGCTGCACATCAAAATCCGTCCAGAAGGGCATCAACCGGCTCACCCAGCTTTCATCTATATCCAGCCACTGGCGATTATTGGCCGGCTGCAGCGGCAGGTAATTGGTCATATCGCCCAGAATCGACAGCATACAAGCCTCCTCCAGCCCAATGGTGGCGGCCAGCGAAGGGGAAATCAGCAGTGGGCGTTCGGGTAGTAGCGATGAACTCATAGGGCAGGGTCGGGCATGACCAGTTGTGGCAAAGGTGGGAAATTGTAGGCTTATGAGGTAGTAGATGCCAGTGTTACGGTCCTTGGTTACTGATTGCGGAACATCTGCCCAGATGCAACTCTGGCGGCTACACTTCTAAGCTTATTGCAGTCAGTTGGTGCTTCATCACACGAGCCATAAATTTAAGGAAATCTTCATGCGGCCCACGTTTGCGCGCCCTTTGTCGAGACTTTTGTTCTGGTGTTTGTTTTTGGGCGGTGTATTGGTCATTGTCATACGGATGTCATCTGTTGATGATGCTCAAATCGAACCTTTACATGACAACCTACTGATCGACAACGTAACGCAGCTAAACCCGGTGCGGGTAGCGAAAGTGATTACTCCCACTACCACGGAAGAGATTATTACCGCCATCACCCACACAAGGGGGCCGGTTTCTATTGGCGGTGGACGCTACAGTCAGGGCGGGCAGGTCGCTTATCCCGATAGCCTGCACATTGATATGCGCCAATTTAATCAGGTGTTGGTATTCGATAAAGATAAAAAACAAATCACAGTGCAAGCGGGTATTCGCTGGCGCGATATTCAGGACTATATTGATCCGCACAATTTATCGCTAAAAATTATGCAAACCTATGCCAACTTTACGGTAGGTGGTTCGCTCAGTGTCAATGTTCATGGGCGCTATGTAGGTGAAGGGCCGCTGGTGAAATCGGTTGAGCGTATTAAATTGATTCTGGCCAATGGCGACTTGAAAGTTGCCAGTCCCAGTGAAAATCCAGAACTGTTTTACGCCGCAATTGGCGGCTATGGTGGAATTGGCGTGATTACTGAAGCAACGTTGCAGTTGGAAGATAATCAAAAAGTTGCACGCACTGATGTGACCATGCCAGTTGTTGAGTACAAAAAATTCTTCTTCGAAAAAATTCGCGACGACCCCCATGCGGTATTTACCAATGCCGATATTTATCCCCCTGCGTATGAACAGTTGCGCTCTGTGACCTGGTACAACACACAGCTTCCCTTAACTGAACAGGCTCGTTTAATTCCGCGCGATGCAGAATATTTTTGGGGCCCCAAGGTTGTTGATTGGATTGCCGATTACGATATTGGGCTTTGGTTGCGCGAGTATGTTGTTGATCCGATTATCTATGCATCATCTCCTGTGGTATGGCGCAATTATGAGGCCAGTTACGATGTCCGCGAATTGGAGCCGGAAAGCCGTTTAACAACCACCTATGCATTGCGAGAATATTTTGTACCGGTAGAAAAATTTGATGAGTTTTTGCCGAAAATGCGCGCTATTTTTCAGGCCTATGATGTAACCGTTATTAATGTTTCGGTGCGTCACGCCCATCGAGATCCAGGTACATTATTAGCTTGGGCAAAAACGGAAGTCTTTGCTTTTGTAGTTTATTATCGCCAGGGAACTAGTGGCGAAGCACAGCAGGTGGTTGAGCTGTGGACGCGCGCAATGAATGATGCCGCGATTGAACTGGGTGGTGCTTATTATTTGCCTTATCAAGTCTATGAAACCCCTGCCCAGTTTATGGCCGCTTACCCTCGAGCGCAGGAATTTTTCGCATTAAAAAAAGCAGTTGACCCCCAATATCGTTTTCGCAATCAACTTTGGGCAAAAGTCTATGTGGAAAATGATAATGTATCTGTTAAACAATAGATTAATTATCTTGCAGTTGGAACTTTAATAATAAACACGGCGCCCCGGGACTGATCCTCCGCCAGTTCAATTAGCCCGCCCAATTTCTGCGTCACCAGGTTGTACACAATCGACAGGCCCAAACCCGAGCCGCCGGTGCGGCGTGCGGTGGTGAAAAAGGGTTCAAAAATTTTATCGCGTATGTCGGCGGGTACACCGCAGCCGTTATCGCGGTAAATCAAATGAATATGTTCAGCCTCTAGCGCCAGAGTGATTGTTATGTGTTTTTGGTCGGTTGCGGCGAACGCGTGATGGATTGAGTTGGTAATCAGGTTGGTAATAATTTGCGCTATGGCGCCGGGGTAGCCGTTAAAAGGCTGTGCGCTGCCGGGCAGTAATTCACAGTGAATTTGGTGTTTGCGCAGCAGTGGTTGCAAGCCTTTAAGTGAGAGTTCGATACAGGCGCGCAGATCAAACACTTCCTGATCATCGGCGATATGAATGGCGCCGGATAATTTAAAGTCGCGCACCAAACCTGCCGCGCGGGTAAGGTTGTGATTAATCAGTTGCAAACCATCGTCCATTCCCTGCAGAAACTGCGCGAACTCTTCCTCGTTTAATTGTTCATTGCGATAGAGTTGCTGCACTTTTTTTAATTCACTGGCGCAGTGGCTGGAAGAAGTGACTGCAATGCCGAGTGGCGTGTTAATTTCGTGGGCGAGGCTGGATACCAAGCGCCCCAGTGACGCGAGTTTTTCACTTTCAATTAATTTTGCTTGGGCCGTATGTAAATTTTCCAGTGCGCGCTGTAAACCCTCGGTGCGCTCATTAATTTTTTGTTCGAGTTGGCTATTAATTTCTTGCAGCTTGCGCTCGTAATCGTTGCGTTGTGCAGCACTCACGGCGCGCCCGTAGGTGTCGGCCAGCGCACTCACAAAGGCAATTTCTTCGTTGGTCCAAACGCGCGCCTCGCCTTGATGCTCACAGCAAATAATGCCGAGCATTATGCCGTGGTGACGAATAGGCGCATCGAGCATGGAACTGATGCCGTGAGGAATTGAATAAGTATCGCGAAATTCGCAGGTGCTGGGGTCAGTGAGGGCATGGTTCGCAACGACCGCGCGCTCGCTATCCAGGCTGGCAAAATAATTGGGGAAGTCACTTCTTGCCAGGCACAAATCCGAGTCCAATTTGCAATCGTCACCGTCGATTAACATCTTGCCGCAAATGGCCTGTTTGTCCTCGGTGAGCAGCCAGATTCCGGCGCGCTGGATGCCCAGCCCGTGAATCGCTGCAGTGAGAATTAACAAACCTGCGGTTTGCATATCCCCCGCATCAATCATGGAGGATTTGGAAACATCCAGCAGCGTATCGTAAAGATTTTTTGGCATAGTCGTCAGTGTGATGGGTAGTCGGGAAAATTGCGGCGAATCTCGCGAAAGTGATCAAACAATTCCAGTGCGGCGGCAACTATTTGCGGATCAAATTGTTTACCGCTGCGCTCGCGCACGTACTGGATGATGTCATTTTCCTGCCAGGGTTTTTTGTAGGAGCGCTCTGAGCCCAGCGCATCTATGACATCAATAATCGCCACTATGCGCCCCTCCAGCGGAATAGCTTCCCCTTTTAAACCGCCAGGGTAGCCCTTACCGTCCCAGTGTTCGTGGTGACTGAGCGCGATACGTGCGCCCATTTTGGCGATGGTGCGTGTAGAATTTTTTAACAGCTCGTAACCAATTTGCGCGTGGGTTTTCATAATTTCCCACTCGGTGTCATCGAGTTTTCCGGGCTTGTGCAAAATACTTTCGGGGATGCCTATTTTGCCTATGTCATGCAGGGGGGAGGCATATTTAAGTGTCTCGGCGTATTCGATTGTCTGCCCGAGTTTCAGCGCGATAAGTTCACACATGAGTGCAACGCGGCGCACATGGGAGCCAGTTTCCTTGGAGCGCTGTTCGATGGCATCGCCCAGAACCAGCAGCAATTCTTTTTGGGTTTCCTGAATATGTTCGCGGTTGTGCAGGTTTTGGAATATGAGGGTAATGTTGGCGGCAAATAATTTTAAAATTTCATCTTGCTGACTGTTATGTGCCTCGTGGAAGCGCGTATACAGCACGCTCTCAGTGCTGCTATTGGTGTGGTAATAGCCGATAAAAATATTGTCATCGCTGTAGGATTGTTGCTGCGCCAGGGTTTGCTCAATCATTTTTTTTACATCGGCCGGCATTATGTCGGCGCTCCATTCGGTATCGAGTTTTACCTCGTCGCCGGTGGCGGCCAGCAGCATCATTTCCGCATCGCCAAATAAATCCACATGGCGGCTGATTAAATACATCTCCGCGGTTTTGATATTCAGCAACTGGATGGTGTGATTCAAAATCGCGTTGCCAAATTGATATAGCGTTTGGCTGCGCAATACCGAGTCGGAAGCCGCAATCACTTTTTGCATGCCGTGTTTACTTTTTTCGATGGTGATTATGTCGCGGTAGGAGCGAATGGAAGAGTAAACGCAGGTTTTTAATTTGGTGTCGGTCAGTTCGGTTTTGCTTTTGTAATCGTTGATGTCGTAGCTGCGAATCACCGTTTCTTCTGGCGCTGTGCCGGGCTGGCCGGTGCGCAATACTATGCGTGTGCTGTGGTTGCCCAGCTGGTTGCGGATTTTGTGAATCAATTGCAAACCGGCATCGTCGCTTTCCATAATCACATCGATAAACGCGAGCGCTATATCCGGGTGATCCTGAAACAGGCGCAAGCCTTCTTCGGCGCTGTAGGCATTCAGGAATTGCAGCGGCAGGTCATCGATGCGGGTGTTTTTTAATACCAATTGCGTAACGGCGTGAATCTGTTCTTCATCGTCGATGATCGCCACTTTCCAGGGTGTACCCAGCGCGCTCTTGGAGGATTGCACACTTGCCGGTTTCAGAAACTTCATAACCTTATCCTGTTTATTGGCGTTTCTTATCTCATACGTGGGCGTTTCATCGCGCTATCACTGCCGATGAACGAATTGTGTTCGCTTTAAACAAAAGTAGCACAGCATCAGCGGGCTTATTGCGGCTTGTCGGATGGTTTTACACTTTTGTTTAAGTTGGCGTTTGATGTGTGACTTAAATCACTGTTTGTGTGGGTTTTTTTATTTGTGGTGTGCAAATTGCTGATTTAAGCGTCGCCGTAATGGCCACTACTTATTAAAACAATTTCTCTTAAATACAAATACTATAAATACGGCATGAGACCTGACTAATGATTAAGGTGTTCATGTGATCAAGCGTATTTTTCACTCTATCGCCATCGGCTTATTGATGGCTGCCAATAGCTATGCACTGCCTGTCGATTTGGGCAAAGCGGGGGCTTACACCCTGCTCGCCACGGGCACCAATGTGCATCATGGCATTCCCCTGTATGGCAACCTGGAGTTGGGTTCAGAGGCTTATATCCACGGCAACGTGGGGGTGCGCAATACCCTGAACATGGCCCATGGTGCAGTTGTGTATGGCAATGCTGATTTTGGCAGCCTCTATCAAAACCCCGGTGCGGCTATTCAGGGCGATGCCAACCAGCAGGGCAGCGCTTTCTGGGATTCGCTCTACAGCGATCTCAAGGCGGCATCGCTCGCGGCTAAAGCCTTGGGCGGCACCAATGCCGGTTATATCAACAGCTCCCAGACTTTTCACCGCCAGGGCGATGTCTCGGTATTCAGCATCACCGGTTTGAATTTAAGTGCGGGCCACAGCCTGACCTTAAAAGGCAATGCGGATGATGTGTTTATCGTCAATGTGGACTATTTCGGGTTTATGTTGGGCGGTGGTGCGGCCATTGTTCTGGATGGCATCAAGGCAGAAAACCTGCTGTTTAACATGCACGGTGCGCTCAATGCCGGCCATGTGAATGTTGCCGCCGGCAGTATGCAGGGTACTTACATAGCGCCCGATGCCTATATGCAACTGGGGGATGGTTTGAACCTGGATGGGGTGCGCTTTTTGGGGGCGGGCATTTCCGGCAACCTGCAAACTGTGCAGGGTTTTCCCGGTGATCAACCTCCGGCGGTGGTGCCTGAGCCGTCGGTATTGTTACTGTTTGGTTTTGGTTTGATGGGCTTGGGGTTAGTGCGTCTGCGCCGTTAATAAATGGTCTACTTACAACGCCCCGCCCCTTTTTAGTGGGGCGAGGCGTTGATTAACAGGTTTAAGCCTCTTCCGCCTCTGGCTGCGCGACCGGCGTGGTTGGGTGATTGCCCCATTCCGCCCAAGAGCCGTGATAGGCGCGAATATTCAAACCTACCGCCTTGCCAACCAAATAGGTAAAGCCCGAGCGGTGGTGGCTCTGGCAGTGGGTGACTATGCGTTTGTCGGCGTTTAGTCCCAGGCTTGCCAAATACTCGCGGGCATCAGTGCGAATACGCAGCGCATTGTTGCGATCCATCAGGTTGGTCCACTCGCAATTGATCGCCCCGGGAATATGGCCATTTTTCTGCGCGGTAATGCGCTCGCCGCGATATTCCGCCGGGCTGCGTGCATCCCATACCACAAAATCGGCGCGATCCATCTCCCCCAGCACATCGGTCAACTCAATCACCACCCGCGGGTCGATTTTCACTTTAATGTCGCTCGGGGTAACTACCGGCGCCTCGGTGGAAAGCGATTGGCCGGAGGCGATCCAGGCATGCAATCCGCCATTCAGGTAGGAGTAGTTTTTGTGGCCTATGGCATCCAGCGTCCAGATCATCCGGCCAGCCCAACCGCCACCCTCGTCGTCATAAACCACCACATGGGTGTCAGGGGTTAAGCCCAAAAAGGAAAATACGCGATTGAGCTTTTCTACCGGTGCGATCTTTCCGGGAAATGGCGCTTCGGCAGCAAGGATTTTTTGCGGCGGCACATGCACTGCACCATCAATGTGCCCCTGCAGGTAAGTTTGCTCGGCACACATATCAATCACCAGCAGCTTGCTGGTGGGTTGCGCGAGCAGCGCGGCCAACTGGGTAGGTTCAATCACAAAGGGCAGGGCCATATTTTTATACCTTTGAAAAGTGTTTTTACCCCCTCCCCTAGCCGGGCGCCCAACTCCCCCTTGGCAGGGGGAGGAGTTTTAGCTCCCTCCCTTTTTTAAGGGGAGGGCAGGGGTGGGGTGCTTTAATTCTCGTTTAACGTGCGCAAAATATAGCGGTATGAGTCCATACGGGTTGCACTGATCGTGCCATCCTCCAGCGCTTTTAAAATCGCACAGCCGGGTTCGTGGCGGTGCGAACAGTCGCGGAACTTGCAGTGACCAATAAAGGGTTTGAACTCGATAAACCCTTCCAGCACTTCGTCCTCCTCCATATGCCACAAACCAAATTCGCGGATACCGGGGGAGTCGATCAAATGGCCGCCGCCGGGGAAGTGCAATAGGGTCGCGCTGGTTGTGGTATGCGTGCCTTGCTGTCTTTCCGACAAATCACCCACGCGTAAGTTCGATTCCGGCAGCAGCGCATTCACCAGCGAGGACTTGCCCACGCCCGACTGCCCCACAAACACGCTGGTGTAATTCTTTAAATACTCGCGCAGCTCATCCAGCCCGTGTTCGGTTTTGGTGGATACCATCAATACGGTGTAACCCAACTGGCGATAGGTGCTTTCCAAATAGCTGACTTTTTCACGGGTGCTGTCATCGATACGGTCGATTTTGTTAATCACCAGAACCGGCTCAATATCAATCGCATTGGCGGCGACCAAATAGCGGTCGATCAAATTGGCGTGGGGTTCGGGGTAGGGCGCGACCACAATCATGATGCGATCAATGTTGGCCGCCACGGTTTTCATATCGCCGTGGGGGTCGGGGCGCTGCAGTGCAGAGTCGCGCGGCATCACCGCCACCACTACACCCATAGGGTTACCGGTGCGCCACACCACTCTATCGCCCGTCACTAGCGAACCCAGGTTGCTGCGGAAATGGCAGCGCTGGTGTTGCCCCGCCAGCTCGCCCTCGGTCGCTTCCACCACCACCTGGGTGCCGTAGTGGGTAATGATCAGCCCCAGCTGCTCCGGCCCCAAATCGCTCTCGTTGAGTTGTTCATCGGCCTGCTTGTCGCGCTTGGCGACACGCGCGGTACGTTCTTCCTGAATCTTGTCGATACGCCACTGCTGGCGGCGGGTGAGTTTGCGTTTAGACATGCGCGAATGATCTTGCTCTGTGAGGTGTGTGATGTTTGCTAGACTGGGTTCTTACTTTAAGCTGCGCGCAATTGTGCCTTATTTGCGCCGTAAAAACCCATGTTGCCGAGGAAAACCCCATGCTGAATGAAAACAACCTGATCTGGATTGATCTGGAAATGACCGGCCTCAACCCGGATACCGACGTGATTATCGAAATCGCCACCATAGTCACCGACGCCGACCTCAACATTCTCGCCGAAGGCCCCGTGTTCGCCATCCACCAGCCTGACAGCATCATGTTAAATATGGATGACTGGAACACCAACCAACACGGCAAATCCGGCCTCACCCAACGCGTGCGCGAAAGCCAAATCAGCCTCGAACAAGCCGAAGCCGAGACGATTAAATTTCTGGAGCAATGGGTACCCAAAGGCAAATCCCCCATCTGCGGCAATTCCATCTGCCAAGACCGCCGCTTCTTAGTGCGCGGCATGCCCAAACTGGAAGATTATTTCCACTACCGCAATTTAGACGTAAGCACCGTAAAAGAATTAGCCCGCCGCTGGCGGCCAGATGTCATTGCCGGCGTGAAAAAATCCGGCGCACATTTGGCGTTGGATGATATTAAGGATTCGATTGCGGAACTGCAGCATTATCGGGCTACGTTTTTTAGGATGGAGTGAATAGCTCCCCCTGTCATATGAGTATTATGGCAGGGGGTATGGTAATTACGGTTGAGTTAGTGTGTTTGCAAGTGCATCGATGTTAGCTTCAACATAGGCTTCAAGTTGATTGGTTATATCGAGAACTCCATCATTTTTATTATAAATTACTGAATCGCTTTGTCTTAAAATTACGAGATCTAATTGGTTGGTCTCCGCATATTCCGCAACCAGTTTACGTAGAACATGATCGGAGTTTTTCTTTACATTTTCTATAAAGTTTGCCCTCTTTGTTCTAAGAGCCTCCTCTTTATCGAGAGATGCTTTGAGATCGAGTATTTCTTTGCTGTTTCGTTCGTTAGAGACGCAATCTATATATTCTTTGCTTGACCGTATCGAGTGATACTTGTCCCAGTCGGGATCGGTGATTATTGCGCCACCATCCATATTTCTTATCTGCCTTGGAAGTGAATCGTTAGCATCTTCAGGAAGAAGTTTTTTGTCACATTTTTCTTTTCCGGCTTTCTCTAACTGAAGTAGAGTTTTTTGTAGATTGTTTTTTTTACGATAGAACTCGCTTTCATCGAAATTAAGTTCATCAGGAAATTTTGCTTTAGATACTAGTTTTTCATTAATAAGGTTTTTAATTTTATATTGCTCAAAGCTAGCCCATTGAAATTGGTGACTTTTAATGGTCTTTTCGGGGGAGTCGCTTTCACCTTTGCAGCCGAATAAGCAAAGTGATAATGCTATTAGAACAGGTAGTATTTTTTTCATTTTCTTTCCTTGGGATTGGCTGTGATTAATTGTGGGTTGTTGCAAAGTGATTTTATCGGTTTTATCAATGCGTTGGTGTGAAGCAGGTTAGATATAGCGGTACTGTCAAAAAGTAACAATTATTTATGCCTCATATATCCATTCCTGCATCAAACACCAGAAACCCACTCTTACCATTTTTTTTAACCTGGTACATAGCTTGGTCGGCTTGTTTCAGGAGTTGGTGCAGGTTTTCGCCTTGGCGGGGGTAGATGCTGATGCCGATGCTGGCGCCGAGTTGGAATTGTTGTTGTGCGATGGTTAGGGGCAGGCAGCACTGGTGCAATAGTTTGTGGGCGATTTGTTGGATTTGTGTTTCGTTTTCTAATTGGGTGGCAATAACGACAAATTCGTCGCCGCCGATGCGTGCGCAAATGTCGGTGCTGCGGGTGCTGGTGAGCAGGCGCTGGGCGATGGTTTTTAATACTTCATCGCCCATGTGATGACCGGCTGTGTCGTTAATCGGTTTGAAATTATCCAGGTCGATATAAAACAGCGCGAGTAGTTGGTGCGGGCGCAGGGCCAGGATCAGGGCTTGTTCAAACAGGGTGTTCATGTAGCGCTGATTATTTAAACCGGTGAGCGGGTCGTGGTAGGCCAGTTCAAGTGCGTGGTGTTCGGCTTCCACTAAGCGTTTTTGAAATTGTAATAACACAATGGATGTCAGGCACAGATATTCAAAGAGCACGAGCAGTGTGCCAATTAAAAAACCTGGCGCTAACCAAAAATCGATAAAACGCAGTACTGGATAGCTCAGCCAGTGCAGTGCAAGCAAGCTACAAGCCGTTGCTGTTAGCAGCAGTATCGGGCGATTAAGGCTGTAGCGTTTTTGATAGCAAATGGCCGCCAATAACCATAAAGCGGCAGCGTTAAACAGACCTATGCCCATTGAAAAAATAACGCGGTCAATGTCACTGCGCCAGCTGAATAGTATCCATAAAAAGCCGCAGGCGATAAAAATTAAATAGGGGTAGGTGTAGCGCCTCAGGTTAAAAAACTGCAAAGCGCCGATTAATAAAAAACATTTTTCCAGCATGATGAAGCTGGTGTAAATGAATTCAATCGCAGCGGAGGAATAATCGGCAGGCAACAATAACAGGCTGAGGCGCGCGCACATGCCAGAAAAAATCGCCAGCGCCCAGCAGCCGGCTCCGGCAGGTGTGCGGGGGATTCTGCTCAACCATGCCAGCAATACCGCGAAGACAAAATAAATGGTTGAGCCGATGATGTTGACCGTATCAAAGAGTGCCATGGTGTGCATCCATGAATGGCAGCGGCGAGGAAGGTATTTATTATACTTCGCCTAAATCATCCTATTTATAATCTCCTGTCATGAACAGTCCGCTGCTCATGACAGGGGATATTTTATTGCCGTGTTATTTAGCCGCCGCTTTATTTTCAAACACCAACACCCGCGCATTTTGTTTGCCATGGGTGGTTGGGTCGGGGCGTGCTTCGGGTGGGCTGTTAAAGCCTAGATCGTCCAGCAATAAATCCATGCGGAACGCGGCGGCCACTATATCCAGGCGGCCATCGCCAGTGACATCTACCAATTGCAGCGACACCAGCCCGGCGGGTTGGCTGGCGATGGGGTGGGCGGTAAATTTTTGCTGGCCATTATTTTCATACCAGACCAACGTTTGGCGGTTGGGGTCGCGCCAAAAATTTACCCAACTGCTCGCCACTACATCCACATCGCCATCGCCATCTATATCGCCGGCCACTACATGGGCGGCGCCATAAAAACGGCCTATGTCGTGAAATTGAAATTGCAGTGTGCCGCGGTTTTCCAGCCACTGCACACCGTGGTAGGGCTTGGGTTCGGTTTGCAAATCAAAAGCATCGCCGTTGGTGAACACAATATCCACATCGCGGTCTTTATCCATATCCACCAGGGTCATTGAGGTGGAGCCAAACATGGGGTGGGGCGCGCGGGCGAGTACACCTTTTTCAAATTGGCCTGCGCCGCGATTAATAAACGCCACAATCATTTCATGCTCTTGCGCAATGAGCGCTACCAAATCCAGCAGGCCATCGCCGTTGAGGTCAGCGGGAGTGATGTTGAGTGCACCGGCGAAAGCGAACAACTGGTGTTTGTGATACTGGCCTGCGCGATTTTCCAGCCAGATAATTTCGCCCTGATTGTTGCCGCCAAATACGGCGATGGCGATATCCAGGTCGCCATCGGCATCCAGGTCAGCCGCTTGTGCATCGGTGACGCGGCCTAAACCGCCCAGCAATAATTCTTGTTTAAATTCCCCCTTTGCTTGCTGGCGCAACAGATAAACCTTGCCGACTTTATCGCTCGCCGGCGGCATCATGCCCAGGTCGGCTAACAAAATATCCTTGTCGCCATCGGCATCTATATCTATCACTTGGGTATTAACGGGCACCTCGGCGCTGGCGAGAATTTTTTCCTGCCATTCATCACCGGTGCGAAATAATTGCACCAATTTTTTTTGTTCGGCATCGGCCAATAAAAAATCCCGGGCGGTGCCAGTTAGGCCTGGTGCTATATCCACCGCGAGTGGTTTGCTGGAGCGGGCACCCAGTTCGCGCACCTGAAATACCACCGGCGATTTGCTCGCCGGTAAATAGGGCAGGCGCGGCAATTCGGTTGGGCTGCTGCCGTAGTAATAGGCTTTGATATCGTGCAGGTGTTCTTCGCTGATAAAAACCTTGCTCATCATTTTGTGGGATAAATCCGCCATGGTTTGCACTACTCTTGGCCAATTTTGTTTGGGCAAAATATTCGGCGGCGGCACCTTGTGGCAGGCGCCGCAGTGGTGATTCACAATCTGGATCACCTCTTCAATGGGCTTAGGCACCGGTTTGGATTTAGGTGCTAAGGCTTGTGCCTGAGCCAAACTGTTGATGGCAAATAGCGGAATACACAGCAGTGCGGCAAACCAGGAGCGGGTGTTGGAGCGCATGAAAGGTTTTTTCCTGTGAATAAAATGGCAGTGTTATTGTGTCGGCCTGAATTGCGCTGGCAAAAAAATCGGCGCGGCTATTTTCCAATATTTTGAAACAAATTTGAGAGAAATAAGCGAATGGATTTTTGTTCATCACCCGGTTTGCTGCCGGTAGCAGAGGCTATGCAGCGAATCTACGCACAATTGGTTCCGCTGCGCGAAACGCAGTGGGTGGATTTGGCGGCCGCGCTGGATTGTGTATTGGCCGAGCCGGTGTGCGCTGCCATTAATGTTCCGGCGAGTGATAACTCTGCGATGGACGGCTATGCGCTGCGCAGTGCAGATACCAGTTCGGGCGCGGAATTCGAGGTGATTGGCCAATCCCTTGCGGGCCACCCCTTTGTGCCTGCCTCGGGCGCTGCACTGGGGGCATTTCAGGCGGTGCGGATAATGACCGGCGCGGTGATTCCTGCGGGGGCCGATACGGTGATCATGCAGGAAAAAGTCACGCGCAGTGGCAATCGCATCCAACTCGATGCGGCAGTGGTGCAAGGCGATAATATTCGTCGCGCCGGCGATGATATAGCGCAGGGCAGTGAACTGCTGGCCAAAGGGCGGCGCATTACGGCGTTGGATATAGGCCTGCTCGCGTCTATTGGCGTGGCTCAGGTAAAAGTCTATCGCCGATTGCGGGTGGCACTCTTAACCACTGGCGATGAATTATTGCCGCTCAGCTTGTCGCCCGGCTCGTCACCTTTGGCTGCGCCGCAAGCCGGAAAAATATATGACTCCAATCGCCCTTTACTGGTGGCTTTATTGCAGCGCTTGAATGTCGAGATACAGGATTTGGGCATTATTGCGGATGACATTACCGCCCTGCGTGCGGCTTTTTTACAGGCCAGTGAATGGGCCGATGTGGTGATTTCTACCGGCGGTGTATCGGTGGGCGATGCGGACTACACCAAGGATGTGTTGGAAGAATTGGGGCAGATTGATTTTTGGAAAATCGCCATGAAACCCGGTAAGCCTTTTGCTTTCGGGCGCCTTGGGCATGGTTGGTTTTTTGGTTTGCCGGGCAACCCGGTATCCACGGCAGTGACCTATCACCAACTGGTAGTGCCGGCATTGCGTTACATGGCTGGAGAAAACCTTGTGGCGGTATCGCTTTTAATAGCAGTGGCGGGGCAAGCCTTGAAAAAACAGCCGGGGCGTATGGATTTCCAGCGCGGCATTTTGCGCACCGAGCAGGGGCTTAATAAGGTCTACAGCGCTGGCGCGCAAAGCTCGGGCGTGCTCAGCAGTATGGCCAGGGCGAATTGTTATATCTGCCTTGAAGCGGAGCGCGGCAATGTCGCAGCGGGTGAAACTGTATCGGTTATTCCCTTCGATGAATTTATTCGTTAGTTAATATTTATTTTCACGTTTATTTTTTTAATCCTTCTTATAAAAGTTCATGCCAGTTTGCGTTAGGTCAAAAAGCGCGGGTTGAAAATCTTTTAGCCTCTGCGCCTTTTTTGACGGCGCATCAAGCCGTAGGTTTTTTATCGCCCCGGACTGTGTATGAACTTGCCTTTGCCTCCAACCACAAATACCCGGCTTAAACGGCCGGAGCTTTTATCACCCGCCGGCAGTTTGAAAGCCATGCGCACAGCGTTTGCCTATGGCGCCGATGCCATTTATGCCGGTTTGCCGCGCTACAGTTTGCGCGTGCGCAATAACGAATTTTCCTTAGAAAATTTAGCGCTGGGCATCGCCGAAGCGCAGCGCCAGCACAAGCGTTTTTATGTGGTGGTGAACCTCATGCCCCACAACGCCAAAATTCAGGATTTGATAAAAAACATGGCGCCGGTGGTGGCCTTAAAACCCGATGCGCTGATTGTGGCTGACCCGGGCGTTATTTATTTATTGCGCGAAGCTTTTCCCGATATGCCGCTGCACTTGTCGGTGCAAGCCAATACCATGAATTGGGCGGCGGTAAAATTCTGGCAGGCGCAGGGCATTAGCCGGATTATTTTGTCGCGCGAGTTGGGCCTAAATGAAATCGCGGAAATAAAACAGCGCTGCCCGGATATGGAATTGGAAGTGTTTGTGCACGGCGCTTTGTGTATGGCCTATTCAGGTCGCTGTTTGATTTCCAACTACATGGACAAACGCGACCCCAATCAGGGTGCTTGTACCAATGCCTGCCGCTGGTCCTATGATGTGTGCGATAAATCCTCCAGCGCGCAAGAGGCTTCTGGCTGTGCCTCCCACACGGATTACAAAACCTTGGCGGTGACAGCGGCGGATGATCCGCACTCCCACTATTTGTTGGAGGAGGATGAACATGGCAGTTATTTATTTAACTCCAAGGATTTGCGCGCGGTCGCTCTGGTGGAAAAACTCGCCGCGATTGGAGTGGATTCACTCAAGATCGAAGGCCGCACTAAATCACCTTATTACGTTGGGCGCACGGCGCAGGTGTATCGCCGTGCTATCGATGATGCTGTCGCTGGCAAACCTTTTGATAATAATTTGCTGCGTGAATTGGATGGCATGGCCAATCGCGGTTACACCGAAGGATTTTTGCGTCGCCACCAGCAGCAAAATCTGCAGAATTACGAGCGCAATTTTAGTGTGGGTTTGCAGCAAGTAGTGGGCGAGGTGATTGATCGCACAGCGACTGGACAATTGATTATCGATGTAAAAAATCGCTTCAGTGTGGGCGATGCTTGTGTGCTCATGACGCCGGTTGGCAATATCAATTTCACACTGGAAAAAATCTACCACTTACAAGGCCAGCCAATCACAGTGGCTCCAGGTTCAGGTCACATAGTTTGTATCGAATTGCCCGCGCCACTGCAGGCGAATTTGCTGCAAGCGCTGGATCAACATTTGTTGGCCAGTGTCATGCTGATCAAGGACGGTAATTGAAATGACTGGCTCCACCACTAGCGCCCTGCAGGCTTACCGCGTCTGGATTGATGACAGCTGTATCAATTGCGACATGTGTGTACCTGAGTGCCCGAGCGAGGCCATCAGTATGGGCGCTGTGCATTATCAAATTGATACTGAACAATGCATTTTGTGCGAGGGTTTTTACGAGCGCGAAACCTGCATTGCGGTTTGCCCGCTGGGTTCGGTAATAAAACGTTCTGATTAGTCAGTGTGTTAACACGGCCCGCTTAACCGGGCCGGCCATCGACTCGTGGGCTTGTCAGGATCGGCCAATAAATCCAGGTAAAAACGCCGAATGCGATGGTCCAGCCCGAGGCGGAGATGACCAATCCCATTTGATAATCCAACCAATCCAACGCTGCCAAGACGCGGGCAACTGCCGCGAGGCTGATCGCGATATAAATCAGCAGACCCCAGCGTGGCAATGACAAGGGCCTGCCGGTATGACCAAGGGCGACTCGGCTCATTACACCCAGAATCAAGGTTCCCATGGCACCAGCACCCAAGGCATGTAACCAAGCGCTGGGGGCAACCCACGCAAACGCGGCAAGCCCTTTCAGCAGCAGGCCAAGCACAATCCAGCCATAACCCAAATGGAGTATCCACAGCAGGGGTTCAGGTGCGGTGCGCCAACCCACCCAGCCTAGCAGGCGCAGAGCGTTGACAAGGGCTGCGACCAGAGCGATTGCCCCCAGTAATCCTGGTTCGTGTGTAGGCCCAAACAAATCAACCAGTATTACCAGCAATGTGCTCAGGAGTGCGGCAGCGTCGAGTGCCGGGTATGAACGGGGCAGGAGCCCTGTTGCACCCCGGTTGCGCAGCCAATTGCCGGTAAATAGCGGAATAATTCGCCCACCTATCATCACCATCATCAAGGTGACTAGCCCCAGTGCCAGCTGTTCGCCCCATTGCAACCATTGTATTTGACCATCCACAAAGCCGTAGTGCATGAGGGCATTAGCGAGTGTGAGTAAGACCAGAATAAGCGCCAGCGGCAAGTTGCGTTTGTTGCCATGAAACAGGAGCACCCGCGTGACGTACACCGTGAGCGCAAATAGAAAAGCCATGTCCAAACCTGCAACCACTATGGCAGGCCAATAACTGGCAGTCCAAAAGGCAATACGCCCAATCAGCCATAACAACAGCAGCATTAGCAAACCCCTGTTGCGCAGGGGCGCGGCTCCAGTCCAATTGCATATAGCGGTCAGAATAAAGCCCGCAATAGCGGCACTGCCCAAACCAAACAGCATTTCATGGCTATGCCAATGTAGTGGCGACCAGCCCAGTGGCAGGGGGAGTCCTCCCAGTAAAAAAGCCATCCAAGCCAGGATAGTGATGGCGCCGTAAATACCGGTTAGCAAGAAGAAGGGGCGAAAGGGGTAAGCGAGAATCGGAGTTGACATAGATAGCGCCGTAAACAGTTTTGCTCGATAGTGTCCAGGTCCATTGGAAACCAGACTTTGGGCGAACTCCTTGATATCTATCAATTGCGACAGGTATAGCAGCGGTTATGTTCAATAAAAAAGCCGGATATCCAAAAAATATCCGGCTTTTGTAGAGCCTAAAAACACAAGTGCGGGCGATGTGTGGCGCTGCCTACGCTGTGCTTGCTTGGATGTTAAATAAATAATTAGATGTTAAATAAATAATTACACGTTAAACAAAAAGTGCAGTACGTCGCCGTCTTTTACTACGTACTCTTTGCCTTCTTTGCGGGATTTACCGGCAGTTTTAGCACCTTGTTCGCCTTTGTATTGCACAAAGTCGTCATAGGCGATGGTTTCAGCGCGGATAAAACCTTTTTCAAAATCGGTGTGGATTACACCGGCGGCCTGTGGTGCGGTGGCGCCAATCGGAATAGTCCAGGCGCGCACTTCTTTGACGCCGGCGGTGAAGTAGGTGTGCAAGCCCAGCAACTGGTAGCCAGCGCGGATCACGCGGTTCAAGCCCGGTTCGTCCATGCCCATTTCATCCAGAAACTCTTTTTTGTCAGCGCCTTCCAGTTCGGCGATGTCGGCTTCCAGCTTGTTGCAAATCGGCACCACAATGGAGTTTTCTTCCGCAGCGATTTTGCGTACTACATCCAAGTGCGGGTTATTTTCAAAACCGTCTTCCGCCACGTTGGCAATGTACATGGTGGGTTTGAGGGTCAGCAGGTTGATCTCTTTCAGCATCGCCACTTCGTCTTTGTCCAAACCAAAGGAGCGCAAGGGCTTGGCTTGATCCAGATGTGGCTGGACTTTCTCCAGCAGGGTCTTAATGGCGATGGCGTGTTTGTCGCCGCCCTTGGCGGATTTGGCATAACGGTTGATGGCTTTGTCCACCGCTTCCAAATCGGCCAGCGCCAGTTCGGTGTTGATCACTTCAATATCCGCTGCCGGATCTACACCGTTGGCCACGTGAATCACGTTATCGTCGTCAAAGCAGCGCACTACGTGGGCGATGGCATCGGTTTCGCGGATATTCGCGAGGAATTTGTTGCCCAAACCTTCACCCTTGGAGGCACCGGCAACCAAACCGGCAATGTCCACAAATTCCATGGTGGTAGGCACGATGCGCTCAGGTTTGACTATCTCGGCCAGGGTGTCCAAACGCGGATCCGGCACCACCACGATACCGGCGTTAGGCTCGATGGTGCAGAAGGGGAAGTTTTCCGCGCTGATGCCAGCGTTGGTCAGAGCGTTAAACAGAGTAGATTTGCCGACGTTGGGCAGGCCGACGATGCCGCAGTTAAAACCCATGGTGTGTATCCAAAGTCAATTCGAGAAGAAGTAGCAAAGTGCTGCGTAAAAGAGTACTGCGTGAAAAGTGCGCGATTATATAGGCTTGCGCTTGCCATATATAGGCTTGCGCCGCCTTATCCGGGCTTGCCGCCTGCGATAAACAGCTTAGGTATTTTCCGCGGCGGGTTTGGGGGCGGGAGCTTTTTTAGCTTCCGCCTTTTTGGCATCGGTGTGCAGGGCTTTCATCGCCGTGTTCCAGTCACCTTTGATGGCGTCAGGCAGGCAGTTAATCGCCCGGTTGATTGCCTCATCAATCAATTCCTGTTCGGCGGCAGGCGCGCGCTTCAACACAAAGTTGGCCACTTGCGCGGCCACACCGGGGTGGCCAATGCCCAGGCGCAGGCGCGGAAAATTCTGGTTGTTGCCGAGCGCGGCGATGATATCGCGCAGGCCATTGTGACCGCCGTGACCGCCGCCCTGTTTGAACCGAGCGACGCCGGGGGCTAAATCCAGCTCATCGTGAGCGACGAGAATTGCCGCGGGTTCAATCTTGAAAAAGTTCGCCAGCGCACCCACCGCTTGCCCGCTGCGGTTCATATAGGTGGTGGGCACTAGCAAGCGCAAATCGCGCCCCTGGTAATTCACCTTCGCGGTTAAACCAAAATATTTGCTGTCGGTGCTCAGGCTGGTGCCCAGTTTGTGCGCCAGCTCGATCACAAAATCCTGCCCCGCGTTGTGGCGGGTACGGTCGTATTCGCTGCCGGGGTTGCCGAGGCCGACAATTAATTGAATTTGGTTGCTCATAGTGAACCTCTGCAGCCGTCGCTGATGAGTAAACATTAATCGGCGCTACAGCGCTCGCGGCGCGCATTGTCGCCCTAACGGCGGGCAAAAAAAAGGCCGGATCCGCAGATCCAGCCTTTTTAGCAGGGAGAAAAAAGCGATTAAGCTTCTTCGCCTTCTGCACCGCCTTTTGGCTTCTGGATAGTAACAACGGCCAAATCGTGGTCTGCGCCTTTTTGCAAATCGGTAGAAACAACACCGCTTGGCAATTTCAGGTCAGAAATGTGCAGGATGGTGCCCACTTCAACGTTGGCCAAGTCCACTTCAATGAACTCTGGCAATTGGTGCGGGAAGCACACAACGTCCAATTGAGTCAGGTTGTGAACCACTTTACCGCCCTGGATTTTCACGCCTTTAGAAGACGCTTCATTGATGAAGTGCAGAGGTACGTGAGTGTGTACCTTGGTTGACTTGTCAATGCGCAGGAAGTCCAGGTGCAGCACAACTGGCTTGGATGGGTGACGTTGAACGTCTTTCAAAATCACATCTTGTGCAGTGCCATCAACGTTCAGGCTGATGATGTGAGAGTAGAAAGCTTCGTGTTCCAAGTGCTTCATCAGCTCGTTGGCAGAAACAGAAACGCTAACAGGTGCTACGTTGCCACCGTAAATAACAGCGGGAACTTGAGCAGCCAAACGACGCAGGCGGCGGCTCGCACCTTTCCCCAAGTCGTTACGGGCAGTTGCATCTAATTTAAAGTCTTCAGACATTTTATCGTCCTCAATTTTCCGTGTAGATCCGCGACCAGAATCTACCGGGTTTCAGTGACCACACAGCAGCATGTTGTGTGGCGGTTTACCGGATTGCCAGTGGCTAGCCTTGACAGGTTAGCGGAACATGGCGCTCAGGGATTCTTCATTGCTCAAGCGACGCACCGCTTCAGCGAGCATTTTTGACAAGGTCAAACTGCGAATACGCGGGCAGTTTTTGGCAGCCTCGCTCAGTGGAATTGAGTCGGTCACTACCAACTGATCCAATTCGGAGTTGTTGATGTTATCGATTGCCTTGCCAGACAGCACCGGGTGGGTACAGTAGGCGATAACCTTCTTGGCGCCTTGGGCTTTCAGGGCTTTGGCGGCGCTGCACAAGGTGCCGGCGGTGTCGATAATGTCATCCACCAACAGACAGGTGCGGCCTTCTACTTCGCCAATAATGTGCATCACTTCGGCAACGTTGGCGCGCGGACGGCGCTTGTCGATAATCGACAGGTCTATGCCCAATTGTTTGGCCACTGCGCGGGCGCGCACTACGCCGCCAATATCGGGTGATACCACAATCAAGTCTTCAAATTTTTGCTGTTCTATATCTTCCAGCAGCACGGGTGAGCCGTAGACGTTATCTACCGGAACATCAAAAAAGCCCTGGATTTGCTCGGCGTGCAGGTCAACGGTGAGTACGCGGTCAACGCCCACGCCTACCATCATGTCTGCTACCACTTTAGCGGTAATGGGTACGCGGGCTGAGCGCACGCGGCGATCCTGACGGGCGTAACCAAAATAAGGGACTACCGCCGTGATGCGACCGGCGGAGGCGCGACGCAGCGCATCCACCATCACAATCAGTTCCATCAGGTTGTCATTGGTGGGGGCGCAGGTTGGTTGCACCACAAACACATCGCGACCGCGCACGTTATCGTGCAGTTCTACCGCAATTTCACCATCAGAGAATTGAGAAACAGATACGTTGCCCAGGGGCATGCCCAGATGGTCGACAATTTTTTTGGCGAGATCAGGGTTTGCGTTGCCGGTAAAGACCATTAAGTCAGTCACGTCAGATACCTTTTGGTGATTGCTGGGGTGATGCTGGAAGCCTGAATTTGAAACTCTTGGAAACCTGTTTCTGCAAAGCAGGTTTTTTTACCCTAGGAAAAGCCTGCTGATAAAGCAGCTGGAAAAGAGTAAACGAGATGGGAAATTGATTGTTCATACTGAGAAATAGATGGCAGGGGCGGAAGGACTCGAACCTACGAATGGCGGGATCAAAACCCGCTGCCTTACCACTTGGCGACGCCCCTGTTGTGCTTGATCAGTCTGACGGTAGCAGCTTGTATAACGGCGACTGGTTAACACCTTGCGCTATAAAGCTGGGCAGATCTTTTGGCAAATTTGCCTGCACTTGCTGTGCTTGTTCTGCCGATTCGAAACTTGCAAAAACGCAGGCTCCGGTTCCCGTCATTCTCGCGTTGCGATCAAATTTCTGTAGCAAAATGAGTGCTTTATCAACTGCTGGATAGAGCCTTCTCACTAGCGCTTCGCAGTCATTTTTACCGCCCCGCTCAAGGAAGGCCGCCACTTTAATGGCGGGCGAATCTCTTGTCAAATCTTTATGTGAAAAAATTTCTGCAGTGGATACATGGCAATCAGGTTGTGCAACCAAAAACCATTTTGGTTGCGTTTTGATAGGTTCCAGCGCCTCGCCCACCCCTTCTGCCCAAGCGGTTTGGGCATTAATAAATACGGGTACATCTGCTCCCAATTGCAAGCCAAGGGATTGCAATTGGTTTTTGCTTAGCCCGCAACCCCACAAATGGTTAAGTGCCACTAATGTGGTTGCTGCATTGCTGCTGCCGCCACCAATACCGCCGCCCATAGGCAAGCGTTTGAGAAGTTGGATATCTACCCCGTCATCTGGTTTTTTGTAGGGTTCAAGTTTGCGCACTGCTTTGATAATCAAATTGTGCTCAAAATCTACGCCAGGTAGTTCTGGGGTGAGGCTGATTTGGCCATCGTGACGTGTACAGAAAGTCATTTCATCGCCGTAGTCGAGCAACTGAAATAAGGTTTGCAGATTGTGGTAACCATCGGCACGACGGCCGGTGATATGTAAAAACAGATTCAGTTTGGCCGGGGATAACAGGGTCAGGCTGCTCATTTATCGATTCCAGTGGCGGCTTGTTGTACTACTTATTCTGTTGGGCCATTTTCCAGTCGCGCACCACCAGCACCAGGCGTACATCTTTGTGTTCGGCGGTGATTTTGCCGGGCAGGGCGAAGGTTTGATTCCCTAGCGGGTAGTTTTTGTATTGGCTGTAGGCTATTGACCAGCCACCTTGTTCGAGCTGTGCCAGCAGCCCTGCCGCATTCTGTTGCAGGTGGGTGATTCGTTGTTTGGGCGCCGGTACGCCGCGCACCCAGTAGGTGAGCTGGGCTACAGGGAGTGTCCAGCCCGCAGCTTTTCTGATGAGCGCCTCGGCGCTTCTTGCCTCGAGTGGTTCGCTACCCGACTGTTCCAGGCGCACTTTATGTGGTGTGCCGGTGATAATCATGCGTTTTTGTCCGAGTGGGCCGCTGAGATTAATTTGATAATCGCTAGCTTGCTGCGCCCATTTGAGCGAGGCGCTGCCGCTGTCGTCGCTGGTGCGAATGCCTAGCTTGCCGTTTAGCTCCCATTGGCTAATGGCTTGTAGTTGTTGTTGATGCGCAAGCAGGTCGGGTGGCGGTGTAAGTGTGCTGCGATGAGCGCAGCCTGAAATCAACAGCAAGAGAAGCAATGGCAGCAAGCAGCGGCTCAGCATTATAGATCGGCCTTAAGGCGAGTGATGGTTTCGTGGATGGTTTTGTTGCCGGGTTCGCGTTGTAAGGCTTCGCGCCAAATGCGCCGGGCTTCCTCTTGATCGCCAATGGCCCAGAGCACCTCTCCCAAATGAGCACCGATTTCAGCATTGGGGGCAGTTTCATAGGCTTGGCGCAGGTAGTGAAGGGCATCGGGGTATTTGCCGGTGCGGTAGTGTAGCCAGCCCATGGAGTCAATAATGGCGGCATCATCGGGCTTCAAGCGCAGCGCTTTTTCGAGCAACTCATAGGCTTCGTCAAACCTTTGGGTGCGGTCTGCCAATATGTAGCCCAGGGAGTTGAGCGCGGCGACATTGTCTTTGTCCAGCTTCAGTATTTGCCTTAAGTCGCGTTCGGTTGCTGTCAGGCGTTGGCGCTCATGGTTAAGCATGGCGCGTGCGAATAACAGGCGGGTGCTAACCGGGAAGTGGCTGAGCCCTTCGTTCAGAACTTGTTCGGCTTGCAGTACATGATTGTGTCTGACTAGTGTTTGGCTGTGCAGCACATAAAGTGCTTCGCTCTGGTCAGGGAAGCGCAAGCGTACTCGATTCATGTGTTGCTCGGCGCTGAGGAAATCCTCCTGGCGCACAAAGATGTCCAGTAGCTGCAAGGTGGCAGACAGGAAGTCATTGCCATTATTTACTTGCAAGTAATGAATAATCGCCTCTTGCATGTCGTTGCGGGCCTCCGCCATGCGCCCCAGATAATAATTGGCAGTGGCGGTGTGCTGGTCGCGATCCAATAATTGCTCAAAACTGGTGCGTGCGGTTTCCAGATCCTGACGTTCCAGGGAAATAATGCCGAGTGATAGCAGTATGTCGCCATTGGCGGGTTGCTGCTGGCTCAAAATGGCAAATTGTTCCTGGGCCAGCGCTAGATCGTGATGGGTCAAGATGCGCGCATATTGCTGCCTCAGGCTGGTGTTTTCCGGATAGAACTCCAGCAGGCTGGCCATTTTGGCAATGGCCTCATTGTCGCGTTTGAGTTGATGTAGCAGGTTCGCTTCTAGTATCGCGGCAGGAATGCTGCGGGGATGCAAGGTGAGCGTTTTGCGCACCTGCTCCATGGCGGAGGGGTAATCGCCACTTTGTTGCAGCAGTATGCCCTTGCCTACCAATAGTTGTTCATCTTCCGGGTGGCGCGCTAGCTGCCGGGAGAAATCTTCCAGCAGTAAGCTGCGGGCGGCTTCATCGATACTGGCGGCACTGGCCGCAATGTTTTGAAACAGCGGTTCGCCACCTTCGTCTTGCAGTAGCACCGAATAATGAAAGGCCTCCCGCAATTGCCCAAGTTGCAAGTGTGCGAGCGAAGCGTTAGCCAGGGCATCTTGATTGTGTGGCGCGGCATTGGTCCAGAGTTTGGCCATTTCCAACGCGGTGTTGTAATCGTTTAGGTAGCGCGCGATGAGCGTGGCGCGCTCGGCGACTTGTGGGTCGCGGGTTTCCCGTGCCTGCTGTACATAGTTACCCAGCGCCAGATCATACTGGGCGCGGCTGCCGGCAATTTCGGCGGCAAGCAGTGAATAAAGGGTTTCTGTCGGAAATGGGCGGGCGGGGATTTGCACCCTGACCTCGGTGGCCGTCGGCGCTGATTCCGGTGCTTGCTCCACTGCCGCTGCGCTACGGCTGGCTTGTAGGCTGCAGCCGCTGAGCACCCAGTAAAGGGTGATGCTCGACAATATCAGGGGGCGGTGTTTGATCATGCTCGACCAGTAACAGGAATGGAAAGCGCAAACGGCGGCGCGGCTTGCCATGATAAACGGGCGACTAGCTTATAAAAAGGGGACAGTTGTCATTAATCGTTAATGCCGGCTCCGGGCGAGTTGGGGTTAGGTAACCGGAGCTATTGATCTAAAGTAGCCCGCGGCGCTGGGCGAGATGGGGTTGCGCCTGCAGAATGGTGCGTGTGCGCAAATAGGTCTGTTGGATCAAGTAGGCATCCAGGCTTGCGCGGTGGCGGCGCGATGCATGCTCATTGGCGAGTTGTTTTTTGGTGGCATCCCACAGTAATAGCTGGGCTTCGCTGGCGATCATCTCTATGGGGCTCAAATGAAATCGCATCTGGGTACGCGCCGCAAAAAACAGCCGGTTCAACCAGGCGCTATCGTGTGTCCAGGCATCGCTATAAGCCGTCACCTCACCTAAAAAAGCATTGAGTTCGGTGCATACCACGCTAGCCGGTTTGCCGCGGTTGCACAGGGCGATACGGCTAATGCCGTGTACAGCTTCCGCATCGGTGGACCAATGCTGCCAGTCGTCGAGCGGTTTGATCAGTGCGCAGTAGCGGTCGCCATTGGGCTTTATTGCGCCTATTTCTATGGGATAGCTGTTGCTGCCAAAACCCGAGGCTTCAATATCGATGATGATGGGGCAGGGGTTCTGGCGCATAACAAATCCTCAAGGTGCATTTCGATAATGAGATAAATGGGGCGTGGCGGCTCCAAATTAGCTGGTGTTTATGCAGGGATTATCGGCTTGCCTCTTGTCACGCCAAGCGGCGAACCCGACAATACCGCCCTAAATTACTACTAGCGCCCCCAATGACCCTGTTAGCCTTTGGTATCAACCACACGACTGCACCTCTTGCCCTGCGCGAGCGGGTGGCCTTTGCGCCGGAAAACCTGCAGTCGGCGATGCAGGAGGCCTGCGCGCAGGCGGGCTTAAGTGAAGTGGCCATATTATCCACTTGCAATCGCACTGAAATTTACGCCACCAGCGAGTCAGACGCCAGCGCAATCCGGCAGTGGCTGGTTAATCACACGGCGATAGATGCATCTGACCTCGCCAACAGCTATTACTGTTACGCGGATCAGGAAGCGGTTCGCCATATGATGAAAGTGGCAGGCGGCCTTGATTCCCTGGTGCTGGGTGAGCCGCAAATTTTGGGCCAAATGAAATCGGCATTTGCCGTTGCCAAAGAGGCGGGCACATTAGGTGCTGAACTGCATGCCACCTTCCAGCAGGTCTTTAATATTGCCAAGCGGGTGCGCACGGAAACGGCGATTGGTGAAAATCCGGTGTCTGTCGCCTATGCGGCGGTGAGCCTGGCGCAGCAGATTTTTTCCAATTTAAAACAGGATACCGCCCTGTTGATAGGCGCAGGCGAAACTATCGAACTGGTGGCGCGTCACCTTGCAGAGCAGGGCATCAAGCACATTATTGTTGCCAACCGCACCCTTGATCGCGCCCAGCGTCTGGCGCGGGAGTTTCATGGAGAGGCGATTTTGCTCGCCGATATTCCCGAGTATTTGCATCGCGCTGATATTGTGATTTCGTCCACCGCCAGCCAATTGCCGCTACTGGGTAAAGGTGCGGTGGAATCGGCACTGAAAAAACGCAAACACAAACCCATGTTTATGCTCGATATTGCCGTGCCGCGCGATATTGAGGAGCAGGTGGGTGAGTTGGATGATGTTTATCTTTACACCGTAGATGATTTGCATGCGGTGATTGATGAAAACAAAAAATCCCGCGTGGCGGCCGCCGATCAAGCTGAAGAAATTATCAACGAGGGCGTGGAATTATTTTTGCGTCACCAGCGCGCACTCAATGCCGTGGAAACGGTAAAAGCTTATCGCCAAAAAGCGGAGCAATTACGCGATTTGGAATTGCAAAAGGCGCTGCGCAGTTTGCAGGCGGGCGCCAATGCGGAGCAAGTGCTGCATCAGTTTGCGCGCAACCTCACCAATAAATTAATTCATTCGCCCACCACCGTGTTAAAAGAAGCCAGCGCCAGCTCGCGCCATCATGTGTTGCAAGTGGCGCATGAATTGTTTGAGTTGTCGCTGGGCGCTGAATCTGCCGGTAGCGATAAAGAATCTGTTAACCCTGCTGCAACCAATAGCAGCGCCGCAAGTGAGTCATAATGAAAGCGTCTATTTTAGAAAAACTGGATCGACTTAAAGAGCGCTATGAAGAAGTGAGCGCGCTTTTGTCGGAAGCTGATGTCATCAACAACCAAAATAAGTTTCGCGAGCTTTCCAAAGAGTATGCGGAACTTGAACCGGTAGTGCAGGGTTATAAAAATTATTTGCAGTTGCTCGCCAATATCGAAGAGGCCAAACACCTGTTGGTGGATGGTGATGCCGATATGAAAGAAATGGCAGAGGAAGAGTTAAAAGACTGCGAGGCACAACTTGAGCCGATGCAATTGGAGTTGCAAAAACTCTTGTTGCCCAAAGATCCTAACGATGAGAAAAACTGCTACCTGGAAATTCGCGCCGGCACCGGCGGCGATGAAGCAGCGATTTTCTCCGGCGATTTATTTCGTATGTATTCGCGCTATGCTGAAACCCAGGGCTGGCGTGTAGAAGTGCTTAGCCAGAACGAAGGTGAGCACGGCGGCTACAAAGAAATTATTACGCTGGTCAGCGGGCAGGGCGTGTATTCAAAACTAAAATTTGAGTCGGGCGCTCACCGCGTACAGCGTGTACCGGAAACCGAATCCCAAGGGCGTATCCATACTTCTGCTTGCACCGTTGCTGTTATGCCGGAAGCGGACGAAATGGAAGAGATCAATATCAACAAAGCCGATTTGCGCATCGATACCTTCCGCGCCTCGGGTGCCGGTGGTCAGCACGTTAACAAAACCGATTCGGCGATTCGTATTGTGCACATTCCCACTGGTTTGGTCATTGAATGTCAGGACGAGCGCTCGCAACATAAAAACCGCGCGCGTGCGATGAGTTTGCTCGCCACCAAATTAAAAACCATGCAGGAAGATGCCGCGCATAAATCGCTCTCCGATGAGCGCCGCAATCTGGTGGGTTCCGGCGACCGCTCCGAGCGTATCCGCACGTACAATTATCCGCAGGGGCGAGTTACTGACCATCGCATCAACCTTACACTCTATTCGCTGGATGCGATTATGCAGGGTGATCTCAACCCGATTGTTGGCCCTCTTGCCAATGAATACCAAGCTGATCAGTTGGCGGCGATTGCGGATTAATGCGCGATATTAGTGTTGCACAATGTTTGCAACTTGCAGGCGAGCTGGAGTCGATAAGCGATTCCGCGCGTCTTGATATCGAACTGATCCTCTGTCATCTGCTGCAAAAAAATCGCACCTATCTGTTTACCTGGCCAGATAAACAATTATCGGCAGAACAGACGGAGATTTTTTTGCAGCTGTTCAATCGCCGTAAATCCGGCGAGCCAATAGCCCACATTATCGGTCAGCGCGAATTTTGGTCGCTGCCGCTCGCGGTAAATAATTCCACCCTGATTCCGCGCCCGGATACTGAATTATTAGTCGAGACATTGCTGGAATTATTTGCGCAGGATTCACCACAGCAATTACGTCAGTGTCTGGACTTGGGTACAGGAACCGGTGCGATTGTGTTGGCCATTGCAAGCGAAAAACCACACTGGAATTTATTGGGGGTAGATTTTTCGGCAGATGCCGTTGCGCTCGCCCAACACAATTGTGAGCAGCTTGGCTTCAAACATGTGACCATTGCGCAAAGCAACTGGTTTGCGCAGATTCCGCAGCAAAAGTTTGACGTAATTGTTAGTAATCCGCCCTACATAGATCCGCAAGATCCGCACCTTGAACAAGGTGATGTGCGGTTTGAACCACGCTCGGCGCTGGTGGCAGAGAATAGTGGTCTTGCGGATATCGAATTGATTCTTCAGCAAAGCTGGGGTTATTTACACGAGCGCGCGTGGCTGTTGCTTGAGCATGGTTTTGATCAGGCGCAGGCGGTGCGCAACTTATTTTTCAAACGAGGTTTTGTGCAGGTGGAAACCCGGCTAGATCTGGGTGGTAATGAGCGCATCACGCTGGGCAGAAAAGGTCAGGAGTAATTCATGAACGACGAACAACTGCTGCGCTACTCGCGTCAGATTATGTTGCCGGATGTGGATCTGGACGGGCAGGAAAAATTATTGGCCGCGCGGGTGTTGATTATCGGTCTGGGCGGTTTGGGCTCTCCGGTTGCTATGTACCTCGCCGCTGCCGGTGTTGGCCATTTAGTGCTGGCCGATTTTGACGCGGTGGATTTAACCAATTTGCAACGCCAGATTGTGCATACTGGTGCGCGACTGGGGATGAACAAAGCGGTATCGGCGGCGCAGGCGTTACGCGAATTAAATCCCGAGGTGCGGGTTGATTGCATCGAACAGGTTTTAGATGCAGAAAATCTTGCCGAACAAATCGCGAGTGCCCATGTTGTCGTTGATTGCACTGATAATTTTGCCACGCGCTTTGCGATTAATGCCGCCTGTGTTGCGGCAAAAGTGCCGCTCGTTTCCGGTGCCGCTATTCGCCTGGAAGGGCAGGTAGCGGTATTCGATTCACGCTCGGCAACTGCACCCTGTTATCGCTGTTTATATGCAGAGGACAGCGATGATTTAACCTGCGCAGCCAATGGTGTGCTCGCGCCGCTGGTGGGCATTATCGGCTCCATGCAAGCACTGGAAACAATTAAATTAATTTGCGGTTTTGGTACGACCCTCGCCGGGCGTTTATTGCTATTGGATGCGCGCCACAGTCAGTGGCGCGAACTGGCTTTACCTAAAGATCCGCAGTGCCCGGTATGTGCTCATTCCGCACCTGTGTAAATAACTTGTTTTTTGCAATGGTGCCTTTATATTGGCGCCATCCACAGCTTACTCCATTTACATTTACTCACTTAAAGGTGTTCTGATGAGCGACGTTCCTTCTGCCTACAAAACCGGTTTTTTCCCCACACTGATTTTTGGTTCGCGCTGGCTACAACTACCGCTTTACCTAGGTTTGATTATTGCCCAATGCGCCTACGTATTTCTCTTCCTGAAAGAACTTACACACTTGGTACTTGATGTTAATTCATTAAGTGAACAGACCATCATGTTGATCGTGTTGGGTCTGATTGACGTGGTGATGATTTCAAACTTGTTAGTGATGGTGATCGTTGGCGGTTATGAAACGTTTGTATCGCGCCTGCGTTTGGACGGTCACCCGGATCAACCTGAATGGCTCAGCCATGTAAATGCCACTGTGCTCAAAGTAAAACTGGCGATGGCGATTATCGGTATCTCCTCAATCCATTTATTAAAAACCTTTATTGAAGCCGGCAATATTGGTATGCCCGGTGCGAAGTTCACCGAAGAAGGCGTGATGTGGCAAACCATCATTCACATGACCTTTATTTTCTCCGCCATAGGTATTGCCTACACCGATTGGCTAATGCAAAAAGTAAGTTCAGCCAATAAAAACGGTCATTGATTTTTTGCGCAGTGCGTTACTCCACGTCTTGGCCTATGCTAGTTTGATGGCGCATGAATTTATACAATAGGAGCGGTTTATGAACGTTGAAGTCGGTGGTTTTTTAGGGCTTGTTCTGCTGATCTGTGTGGTTTATGCGATTGTGAAAACTACCCAGAGTCGCGCCAGCACCGGCGCTAAAGTGATTTGGATTGTGGTGTTGTTGCTCTTGCCTTTGTTGGGTTTTATTTTGTGGTTTTTATTTGGCCCCAAATAAAATCCGGGTTAACCGACCTACTGCAGTAGCCGCTCGGGTATAGCTGGTGCAGTTGTGATTGGCAGGCGAATCCTGGCCTGCCATTTTCAAAAAACAAAAACTAATTAAAAAATCCTTTCTTTAATTCCGCATGTTGTTGCGGTTGTAACCGCGGGCCAAATTGTGAAACGACTTTGGCTGCTGCATGGTTGGCAAACTCTGCGGCGGCCTTGAAGTTTCTCCCTTGATTGATGGCATACAAAAATGCACCGGCAAACATATCGCCGGCACCATTGGTGTCCACCGGAGTCGTTTTTGCGCCGGGCACTTGGATTAATTCATTGCCATCAAATACCAGCGCGCCTTCGGCGCCGCAGGTGATGGCGAATTGTTTGCAGTATTTTTTCAGCGCCATGCAGGCGTCTTCCAGGTTATGGGTTTTGGTAAAACCTATGGCTTCATCGCGATTGCAAAAAATTAAATCCACGCCCTCACCAATCATTTCCACCAGCCCGTCATAGAAAAATTGCACCATCGCCGGGTCGGATAAGCTCAGTGCCGTTTTGGTGTTGTTGGCTTCGGCTTGCTTGCGCAACTCAATCGCGGCGGCGCGCCCGCTCATGGAGCTGACCAAATAGCCTTCGATGTAAACGTAATGCGATTGGGCAATGGCATCGAGATCCAATTCGTCAACCGAGAGGGTTTCGCTAATGCCGAGGAAAGTATTCATGGTGCGCTCGGCATCGGGGGTAATCATCACCAGACATTTGCCGGTAATACCCGCGGGCGGCGTGATATGGCTTGGGGTTTTTACGCCGGCGGCGTGAATATCATTTAAGTAAAACGCGCCATTGTCGTCATTAGCGACTTTGCAGGAGTAAAAATTGTCACAGCCAAAATAGCTGGCAGCGATGATGGTATTTGCGGCGGAGCCACCGCTGGCGCGATGGGAGGCTACCAGATGATCGCTCAGGTATTCGATGAGATCTTTCTGGCGCGCTTCGTCCACCAGCGTCATCACACCTTTGGCAACGGCCATGCGGGTGAGGTCGGTATCGGTGAGGGTGATTTCGGTATCGACCAGCGCGGCGCCTATGCCGTAGATATGATATTGCTTGCTCATGTGAATGCCTTGGAGGAGTGAATGTAAAGTGAAAACCGGCGGCATTATGCAAAATTCAATTCGCGCTATAAAGCGCTTGCCCTTTGTCTCGCATTCAGCGGGGGTGGCAGTTAAACTTGCGCACAAATTTTTAGCCCCTCTATTTCTAAGATTCTCCCCATGACCAAACGCCGTGTTAGCACCAGTCGCTCCAGCTCCAGCCGTTCAAACAAGGGCCGCGCCAAATCCTCCAGCCGGCGTACAACCTGGGCTTTGGCACGTATTTGGATTGTCTACGGCCTGTTGCTGTTAGTCGCCCTGCTGGGGGTGTGGACGCTCTATCTGGATTCGGTTGTGCGCTCCAAATTTGAGGGCAAAAAGTGGTCGCTGCCGGCGCGAGTTTATGCGCGCCCGCTGGAATTGTATTTGGGGCAATCGCTGTCGCCGGTGTTATTTGAGCAGGAGCTACGCGCGCTGGGGTATCGCTTTGAGGGCAATATTAACGCGCCGGGGCAGGTGGTTAAAAAAGTGAGCGCTGGCTCCAATGAGGTGACTTACCACATCCACAGCCGCGGTTTTAATTTTTGGGATAAAACCGAACCTGCGCAAAAATTTATGCTGCGCGTTGCCAATGGCAGTGTGCAGGGGCTTATCAATTTGGCGGGTGGCGATTTACCGCTGGTACGTTTGGAGCCGGAAGAGATTGGCGGCTTTTATCCGGCCGATAAAGAGGATCGCCTGCTGGTGCGTCTGGCTGACCTGCCTCCGCTGTTGGGCGAGACGCTGCTGGCGGTGGAGGACAAACATTTCCTCGATCATCGCGGCGTATCGCCCTTGGCGATTTTGCGCGCGGCCTGGGTGAATACCACCAGCGGCGGGGTGGTGCAGGGCGGTAGTACCATCACCCAGCAATTGGTGAAAAACTTTTACCTCACTAATGAGCAGAGTCTGCTGCGCCGCAAAATTCCGGAAGCGATTATGGCGATCTTGCTGGAGGTGCATTACAGCAAATCCGAGATTCTGGAAACTTACATCAATGAAGTGTTTTTAGGCCAAAGCGGTGCGCGCTCGATTAATGGTTTTGCGCTGGGCGCCCAGCATTATTTCCGCAAGCCATTGCGCGAGCTGGATACCCATGAACTGGCGCTGCTGGTTGGGTTGGTCAAAGGTGCCTCCTACTACAACCCCTGGCGCAATCCTGAGCGCGCCAAGGCCCGGCGCAATGTGGTGTTGGGGGTAATGCATCAAGAGGGGTTGATCGATGCGGCGCAACTCAAGCGCGCCCAGGCGGCACCGCTCGGCATAGTGGCCGAGGGTGAATCGCGCACCACGACTTATCCCGCGTTTATGGAGCTGGTCAAACGCCAGCTGAATCAGGACTACAACGAAGAGGATCTGCGCAGCGAAGGCCTGCGGATTTTTACCAGCCTGTCGCCCATGGTGCAGCGTCAGGCTGAGCGCGCTATGCAGGCGCGCCTGCCGGAATTGGAAAAGCGTTTCAAAACCAAAAATGTACAAGCCAGTATGGTGGTGACCTCGGTCGGCGGTGGCGAGATCCTGGCACTGCTGGGGGATCGCAACCCGCGCTTTGTGGGCTTTAACCGCGCGCTGGATGCCAAGCGCCAGATTGGCTCGCTAATGAAGCCTTTTGTCTTCCTCGCGGCGCTGGAGCAACCCCAGAAATACCATCTGGCGACCACGGTGAGCGACGACCCGGTGAGTTACAAATCCGGTGGCAAATGGTGGGCGCCACAAAATGCCGATAAACAAAACCACGGCGATATCCCGCTCTACAAGGCGCTGGCCTTCTCCTACAACCAGGCCACTGCGCGCCTTGGTATGACCCTCGGGCTGGATACAGTCGCCCAGGTGGTCAAGCGCGCCGGTTACGCGGGCGATGTGCCAGCACTACCGGCCATGCTGTTAGGTTCGGTGGAGATGTCGCCGCTGGAAGTGGCCGGGATTTATCACACCCTCGCCGCGGAAGGTGTTTACACCCCGCTGAATGCGATTCGCGAAGTGCTGGCGGCGGATGGCAAGCCGCTCAAGCGCTACCCGCTGCAGCTGGAGCAGCGTTTTGACACCGAAACCATCTTCCAGCTGCAGTACGCCATGCAGCGCACCATGCGCGAAGGAACCGGGCGCAGTGCCTACAACCAGTTGCCGGCAAGCCTTGAAGTGGCGGGTAAAACCGGCACGACTAACGAGCAGCGCGACAGCTGGTTTGCTGGCTACAGCGGTGAGCACCTGGCGGTGGTCTGGCTCGGGCGCGATGACAACAGCGCCACCCCGCTGAGCGGCGCTGGCGGCGCCCTGCAGGTGTGGACTGAGTTTATGAAACAGTTGCCCAGCCAGAGCTTGCCGCAGGAACCGCCACCGGGTGTGAGTTTTGATTGGTTGGATGGCGCCAGCGGCAAGCTCAGTGCCGAAGGCTGTATAGGCGCTGTTTGGCTGCCGCTGCGCGACGACGCCCGCCCGCAAGAGTCGGCCAGCTGCCTGCTGCCCAACAGCAATAATCCGGTTAAAAATTTCTGGCAGCGTTTGGTCAACTAGTCATTATTGGCGGGCGATGGCGCCTAAAAAAATAAATCACTCAGGTGAATCCGGCGCTCGCTAGACTGTGTCCTAGTGAGTGAGTTGGGGGCAAATATGATTATCCTGCCCGGATTTTTCCTGAGAGGTTTTTCCCATGACATTATTTCCTCGCGTCGCATATCGCCTGTTGGCCATAGCCGGCGTCACGCTAGTCGGGTTTATGCCCCTGGCCCATGCTTTTTCTGCACAGGCAGCGGAGCTGGAGGGCACAGTCGTTCCCATCGATTCCCCGGCGCTTCAGGCCAGTAGCGACAGCCAAGCTTCCGCTGCTGCTGCGACCCTGCCGGCAGAAGTTGCGCCATCGCCCGCTGCGCCCCCGGTAGCCCCAGAACCGCCGCATCATCCGCAACACGGCGATTGGGAACGGGAGCTGGAGGCCGGTCTGAAAGGGGCTTTTGGCGGCCATCAGCAAAATGATTATGAAGACGCCGTCCAAACGGCCGTGCTGATTCCGCTATTTGCAGTGATTTTCATTTTTGGCGGCCCGGTTTTCCTGATTTGTTATTTGATCTCCAAGCGCTACCACTATCGCCAACTGCGCCAGCAGAACATCAACAACAATATCGATAAATTACTTGCCGCCGGCCGCGATATCCCGGTGGAGCTGCTGCGTGGCGATGAACCCAAAGGCGCCGACGATAACGGCAACCGCAGCAAAGGTATTCGCAACATTTGTCTGGGCGCCGGGTGGTTCCTATTCCTGACCATTATGGTGGGCTTTGATGTAGGCTCGCTGGCGTTTATCTGGATTGCCTTGGGTGTATCCCAAGTATTGATTTGGTACCTGAACCAGCCCAAAGCCGGGCAGTCGCTTGCACCACAGGTTGAGCAGCAGGACTAAACGGCAATGTCCCTTTCCGATCAGGAATTAATTGCGCGGGTGGTAAACCGCCGGGATCAGCACGCCTTCGCGCAGCTGGTCCTGCGGTACCAGTCGGCCTTGCGTATCTGGGCGCGGCGCCTGTGCAACGGCGACACCCACCTCGCAGACGATTTGGCGCAGGAGACCTTTATGAAGGCCTACGCCGCGCTGGGTGCGTTTCGTGCAGAGGCCAAGTTCTCCACCTGGCTGTATCGCATCGCCTTTAATATTGCGGCGAATCGCTGGCGCGCCAAAAAAATAGAATGGTGTGAACTGGATGAAAACGAGGAAATCGAAGCAGAGCAGTGCAGCGTAAAACAATTCCATGCACAAAAAGACGTGGAGGCCGCCATGCAAAGCCTGAGCGCGGGCCAGCAGTTAGCCATTCGCCTCTGTTACGAGGACGGCTTCTCCCATGAGGAAGCGGCGAGTATTATGGGTATTCCTCTCGGTACCGTAAAAACCCACATAGCGCGCGGCAAAACCAAGCTGCAAAGCCTTTTGGCATCCTGGCAGGATGCCTTGCCGCACTAACCAGCCAAGTGAGGTTGACGATGAATGACAATGAGTTGAAACAACACATGAATCGCGAAGATCCCTTCGATAACTTTCTTCGCCAGCAATTGCACAGCAATTACATAGACGACAATGGTTTTGCTGCCCAGGTGATGGCCTCCCTGCCGGCACAAAAACCGCTCAAGCCTTGGCTGGAAAAAGCACTTATCGCCCTGCCGGTCGCGATAATTGCCTTTTTGGTATTGCGTCACTTGCCTTGGCGCGACCTGGTACAGCCGGTTTACGCCTGGTTTTTACTGCTGGATATGACCAGTTTGATCAGTATTGCGATTGCAATATTTTTTGCCTTGGTGGTCGCCCCCGTCGCGTGGATTCTTAACAGCGATAGCTGACGCTGTCTTGATTTAATTGTATCGCCAGGCCTTGTTGTTAAAACGCCTAATCACCAAAAGTGATTAGGCGTTTTTTTTTAAGCGTCAAAAAATATTATCGTCAGAAACAATTGAAAATATTGGAAAAATTCCTTTGGCGTTTTTTTGCACAACACAAATGCCGCTGCTATAAACAAGTGCATAACTATATTTCTTGGGGATACCAATGCTTCGCTTCACCATTGCTAAAAAGCTGATGCTGCTGGTTAGCATTGCTCTGCTTGGATTTGTCATCAGTCAGGTGTATTCACTGTGGGTTGAGCGCGCCAACAGTAGCCGTTTAGCGGAAGTAGAAAAACGTATTTATCCGACATTGGAATTGACCACTGTTAATTTAGGTTCGCTGTTGTTAATGGAGCAGCAAATCAACAGTTCGGTTACTACCGGTGATGCGCAGGTGCTGGCAGATTCAGCCGCGCACTACGAACAAATTCGCAAAAATCTCGCACAACTTTCCAGCCTGAGTAGTGATTTATCCAGCCAGGTAAAAGTTATCGATGACCAATTACAAACCTGGTACACCACTGCCACACGTATCGCACAAAGTTTTATTGATAGCACGGTTGACCTTGAACAAGTGGGTGCAGAAGCGGCAGCCAATGCCGAGCGTTTGCAAAACCTGCGCGACTCATTGGCGACCATGAAAAGTGAAACGGCTAAACGGTTTAATGAATCCATTAGTGAGACGGTTGAATCATCACAAGCCGCTGCACAAATTGCATTGGCGATTGCGGTTTGTGCAGTTGTGGCGCTGATTGCAATCAGTTTGGTGATTAGCCGCTCCATTACGTCCAGCATTAATGAAGTGACAGCATCACTCAAAGAAATGTCTTCTGGTGCAGGTGATTTAACCAAGCGTATTCATTATGCCGGCGATGATGAGATTCGCGATCTGGTGCGTTTTTTTAATGCGTTTGTAGAAAAACTGCACGGCGCGTTTGGCAATGTCAGTCAGGATGTAGGTGCACTTGCACAAGTGGCCAGCCGCTTAACCAATTCCAGCAGCCAAAATTTGCTGCGTATTAACGATCAGGCCGATGCTATATCGGCGATGCGCAGCTCCATTGATGATTTATTGCAAACCGTCAATGAAATCGCAAAATTTGCCGACAATGCTTCACTGCAAGCACAAGACGCCAGCTCAGCCGCCGCACGCGGGAAAGAAACCCTGACTACGAATGTAACAACGATTAGCACTTTGGCTGAGGAAGTGCGCAGCGCAGCGAGTGTGGTAAACCGTTTTGAAGAATTTTCTGCCGATGTTGGCAGCTTGTTAAACACCATTCAAAACGTGGCGGAGCAAACGAATTTACTGGCCTTGAATGCTGCTATTGAAGCGGCGCGCGCCGGTGAACACGGGCGCGGTTTTGCGGTAGTGGCCGATGAAGTGCGCGGGCTTGCGGTGCGCACCCGCCAGGCAACCGAAGAAATTCATAAAGTGATTGGCGAATTGCGCAGCGTATCAGCGAGTGCGGTCACCGCTATGCAGGGCAGTGTGGAGCGCGCTAATCGCGGTGTGGAGGCTACAACAGCCTCGGGTGAAGTGCTCAATTCCATTTTAAATAATGTCGATAACATCAGCAGTATTAATGAAAAAATCGCCGCTGCTACCCATGAACAAACCCTGACATTTGCGCAGGTGTCCGAGCATGTCAACGGGATTTATCACAACACCCAACTGGTTACCAGCAGCACCAATGAATTGGATGAGGTGAGCCGCGACATAGACCACATCAGTCAGGAATTGCACAAAATCGCCAGCCAATTCCGCGTGTAATTTATTTTTCAAGGAATACAAACACAGGAAGTGTTAACAATCAGGAGTGAGAAATCGATGCTAAAACACAGCTCAAGTTTTAAAAGAAATTCGCTGGCTGCCGCTATGTTAATTGCCCTTGCGATACCCGGGGTACAGGCAGCAGATTTAAATATTTCCGGCTTCCTTTCCGTGGGCGGCGGCATGGTGGATGACGACAATGAAACCGGCGCAAATTACGGCGGTTATGAAGAGGATCTGACCTTTGATCGCAGCTTGCTGGGTTTGCAAGTAACCGGGCAAGTCAATGAAAAAGTATCGGCAACAGCCCAATTAATTGCGCGCAAAAATGACAGCTATGAAGTGAATGCCGAGTGGGCATATTTAACCTGGCAGGCGAGCGATAATATTAAATTGCGCGGCGGTCGCTTGCGTACACCCTTCTACATTTATTCCGATTTTCTTGATGTTGGCTATAGCTACGGTTGGATCACACCACCGAGTGAGGTTTATTACCTGCCGTTTAACAATGTGGATGGTATAGACCTATACACCACCCAAACCCTGGGCATTTTTGACACTAGCCTACAAGTATATTTTGGCAGTTTTGATGATGAATTTAATTTGGACGGTGTCACCACCGAGGCTAAAACCCGCAACCAAATGGGGGTGGCAGCAACCCTGGGTAAAGATTGGTGGACACTGCGTGCGGCTTATCATGAAACCGATTTAAGCGTAAATGTGAACGGCGCTATTCTTGATCCAACCTCTGGGTTAACCCTGGGGCAATTCCTTGGAAGTTTGCCAGCGCAATTCAGTTTTGTGGCGCCGCGGGTGTTGGTCGAGGAGGATAAAGCCAGCTTTACCCAAATTGGTTTCACTATAGATACCGGGCGTTTTGTGGCAGCGGCAGAACACGTGGAATTTGAGCCGGAGAACTCTCTGTTCGCAAAAAATGTACGCGAATATGTGATGGGTGGTGTGCGCGCAGGAGCTTGGCTATTTCACCTCACGGCAGCGCGAGCCGATGATGAGGCAGTGAACCTTGCCGAAGGCATTCCCGCCGCGCCCCAAACGGCGGTGTTGATTGGAACCTTAAATGCGATTGCTGAGGCGCAAGCCGATAAACGCGATGTTATTTCATTGGGAACCCGTTGGGATGTCGCCTCGGGGGTTGCGCTGAAATTGCAAATTGACGATGTAGACGATGAGGTCAGAGGCGATCAAAAAGTCTATTCCGTTGCTGTGCAAACCGTGTTTTAAGGGGGCGATTCCATGAAAAAATTATTCAGTTCGCTGGTGGTTAGCTGCGCAATGTTAATGCCTCTGGTGTGTGCGGCAGAAGTGGCAGTGATAGTGCACCCCTCGGCCGCTTTTGATTCGCTGACGGAGGACGACATAGCGCGTCTTTTCCTCGGCAAAAGCAAAAGTTTTCCCAATGGTGCACAAGCAGTTCCTATCAACCAAAATGAAGGCGCGGCCGCGCGGGAAGCATTCAATGTGGCCGTGTGTAAGAAAAATGCCAGCCAATACAAAGCCTATTGGTCGCAACTGGTATTTACCGGTAAAGGCACGCCCCCCAAAGACGGTGGCGATGATGCCGGCGTGAAAGCGCTGGTGGCGGCCAATGCCAATATGATCGGCTATATCGACGCCAGTGCAGTGGATGCCTCGGTAAAGGTCGTTTTTAAGGTGCCCTAAGCCTCTGGCGGAAGCCCCATTAACCCGTAAAGAAAGCCCTGTAAAACTACTCGCACTGCTAAAAAGCCCGCGCTATGCGGGCTTTTTTATTGGCTTAATGGAGGGTTTAGGCCCTGTTTGCCTCCATTTAGGCTAAAATGCGCGCCTTTTTCACCCCAGTAGCCGCCGGTTACCCCTATTTAGTCGCACAGTCGCAGAGAAATTACCCGTGATCTCCACCGCCAATATCACCATGCAATTTGGTGCCAAACCGCTTTTTGAAAATGTTTCGGTCAAATTTAACAACAGCAATCGCTATGGCCTGATCGGCGCCAATGGCTGTGGTAAATCCACCTTCATGAAAATTCTGGGGGGCGATTTGGAGCCATCGGCCGGGCAGGTGATGCTGGAGCCGAACGTGCGTTTGGGTAAATTGAAACAGGATCAATTCGCCTACGAGGAATTCTCGGTGGTGGATACCGTGATCATGGGGCACACCGAACTCTGGGAAATTAAAGCCGAGCGCGACCGTATTTATGCGTTGCCGGAAATGAGCGAAGCGGACGGCATGCGTGTCGCTGAATTGGAAGTCGCCTTTGCCGAAATGGACGGCTACACCGCTGAATCACGCGCCGGCGAATTATTGCTGGGGTTGGATATCCCTATCGAACAACATTTTGGCCCCATGAGTGCAGTGGCACCCGGCTGGAAACTGCGCGTCTTGCTCGCGCAAGCCCTGTTTTCTGACCCGGATGTACTGCTGTTGGACGAACCCACCAACAACCTGGACATCAACACCATTCGCTGGTTGGAAGGCATGCTCACCCAGCGCAACAGCACCATTATTATCATTTCGCACGACCGCCACTTTTTGAATGCGGTGTGCACCCACATGGCAGATCTGGACTACGGCGAGCTGCGCGTTTACCCCGGCAACTACGACGACTACATGATGGCGTCCACCCAGGCGCGCGAAAAATTATTAAACGAAAATGCCAAGAAAAAAGCGCAAATCGCCGAGCTGCAAACCTTTGTGAGCCGCTTCTCCGCCAACGCCTCCAAAGCCAAACAGGCTACCTCGCGCGCCAAACAAATTGAAAAAATCCAACTGGATGACATCAAGCCCTCAAGCCGTGTCAGCCCCTACATTAAATTTGTGCAAAACAAAAAGTTGCATCGCCAGGCAGTGACGCTGGAAGCCGTGAGCAAAGGTTTTGATCGCACCTTGTTTAGCGATTTAAGCCTGCAAGTGGAAGCGGGCGAACGCATTGCGATTATCGGCCCCAACGGCGCGGGTAAAACCACTTTGCTGCGCTGTTTATACGGAGATTTACAACCCGACAGCGGCACAGTGAAATGGGCCGAGCAAGCAGAGATTGGTTACTTTGCGCAGGATCACGCCGCCGATTTTTCCTACGACAGCAATTTGTTTGACTGGATGAAACAGTGGACCAAAGGCGACGAACAATTAGTGCGCGGTGCACTCGGACGCATGTTGTTCTCCAACGACGACGTGAAGAAAAACGTGAAAGTCTTATCGGGCGGTGAAAAAGGCCGCATGTTGTTTGGCAAACTCAGTTTGGTAAACCCCAACGTGCTGCTCATGGACGAACCCACCAACCACTTGGATATGGAATCCATCGAGGCATTAAACCTCGCACTGGAAAATTACCCCGGCACGCTGATTTTCGTCAGCCACGACCGGGAATTCGTCTCCTCCCTCGCCACCCGCATCATCGACATGCAGCCTTCAGGCATTGTGGACTTCCACGGTAACTATGAAGATTATTTGCGTAGTCAGGGGATTTATACCGCGTAATCCCAACCCCCTCCCGGCCTCCCCCTTTGTAAGGGGGAGGGGCTGACTCCCCGTGCGATAAAGTTTGTGCGAAGCTCCAGTCCCCTCCCCTGACAAGGGGAGGGTTAGGGTGGGGTCGCTTTTAATCCCTCCCCTTATGAATGGGAGGACTAGGGTGGGGTTTAGTTGCCTCCGCTTTTGGGGGAGTCCGGAAGGGCGTGGTTCTATCTTTTCACACACAAGGAGCGAATATGAAAAACGGAAGAATTTTTAATATTCAACAACAAAAAACACAGCGCCAAGAATTGCGCAGCAATATGCCTCTACCGGAAAAAATTCTCTGGGCAAAAATTCGCAATCAACAACTCGGTGTTAAATTTCGCAGGCAACATGGTATTGATCGCTACATTGCGGATTTTTATTGTGCCGAATATAAGTTAGTGATTGAACTGGATGGCGTCAGCCATTATGAAAATGCTGCGCAAGATTATGATCACATTCGCGATGAATTTATGCGCGCATTAGGTTTAACCGTTTTGCGATTTACCAATGCCGAGGTCATGAATAATTTGGATGGGGTGATTGCGGTAATTAGTGCTCGATTGAAGTAACCCCCACCCAGCCTCCCCCTTCATAAGGGGGGAGGGGCTGACTCCCAGTGCGATAAAGTTTGTACGAAGCTCCAGTCCCCTCCCCTTATGAAGGGGAGGGTTAGGGTGGGGTTGCTCTTACATCCCCCTCCCCTGACAAGGGGAGGGCTAGGGTAGGGTTTAGTCCCCTCCCTTTGTGAAGGGGAGGGCTAGGGTGGGGTGGAATATGGGGTCAAGCCTTCTTCACAAACTCCGACTTCAACATCATCGCGCCTATGCCATCAATTTTGCAGTCGATATCGTGGTCGCCATCGACGAGGCGATTAATTTTTACTTTGGTGCCGACTTTGACTACCGATGATGAGCCTTTGATTTTTAAATCTTTAATCACGGTGACGTAATCACCTTCGGCCAATAAATTGCCGTTGGCATCGCGCACAATAAATTGTTCATCGTCGCTGCTGGCGGTTGCGGCATCGGCCGACCACTCATGTGCGCACTCGGGGCAAATCAATAGGCTGCCATCTTCATAGGTGTATTCGGAATTGCATTTGGGGCAGGGTGGGAGTTGGCTCATAACAGGCTCTCTTGGCAGCATTTATTAACGATGGTGAGTATTCCCATCGCCGGCACAGTAAACCGGGCGCGCAGTATAACCGCCAGCAGTAACTATCCCTATCGCGTTATTTGATTCAGATTGGATTCCCTTAATTTTTCCTTAAGTTTACTTTTCTATTCTGCACCCTAAGAACTCCAAATACCGGGTGCCCTATGAAAGAGCTACTGCTTGACCTGACCAGCGCGCAAGAATCCCCCAGCCAAACCTGGCATATGCCGCGCCTGCCGCAATTTCGTATCCCGCGTTTTGAGTTGCACAGCCATACCAGTGCCGAGCGCAGTGCAGTGGAGGCGTATATCCAGCAGCGTTTTGCCAAAGTCCACAGTGCTGAAGTTACGCATTTTTTACCCAATATTCTCAGCGTTCGCTGCGGTGGTGATTTTTCTGCTGCTGTGGGTTTGGCACCAGCTGCCAGCGGAAAATTATTTGCCGAGCAATATTTGTCTGCCCCCATAGAGCAGGTCATCAGTGAGCGTTTGGGCGTAACGGTTGCGCGTGAACAAATTGTGGAGATCGGCAATTTGGTATCCACCTGGAAAGGCAGCAGTTTGTTGTTGTTTATTGTGATTGGTGAATTGTTGGAGCGCTTGGGTTACGACTATGTGCTGTTCACCGGCACGCGCGAAGTAAAAGCGCTGTTGGCGCGTTTGCATTATTCGCCCATGGTATTGGCCGATGCCAACCCCGCGTGTTTAGCCGATGGCGGCGCCAGCTGGGGCAGTTATTACAGCCACCAACCACAAGTGATGTTTGGCGATAACCGCCCCGCTTTGTCGGCCGCACGCAAAAACCCCATGTACCGCACCACGGTTGCAGCGATTAATCGCGCGATTGAAAAATTAAAAAACCAATTTCTGCAAGCCAACCCCTTGCCTGTCGCAAGTTTGATGGAGCAAGCAGATGAATAAAATTCTCGCGGCAATAGAACATACAGCGCGCACCACACCGCAGGCGATTGCGCTAAAAAATGCCGACCAGCAAATTAATTATGCGCAATTAAATGCGTGGCTGAACCAACTCAGCGATTGGTTAATGGCGCAGCAACTGGGTCGCGTGGGCTTGTGGGGTGAAAATTCCATCGAGTGGATTGTGGCTGATCTGGCTGCCTGGAAAGCCGGCGTCACGCTGGTGCCTTTGCCACGGTTTTTTTCGCCCTCGCAATTACAACATTTGTTAGCGGAAGCGCAGTTATCCAGTTTGTTGGTATGCGGTGATATAGCGCCGGTCACGGCAGTCAGTGAGCGCAGTAATACACCGGTGCGCAATATCTATTTGGATAAGTTGGCGCAGCCGGGCGCTGCGGCCCGCATACATGATGTTGCAAAAATTACGTTTACCTCGGGCACTACTGGCGCCCCCAAAGGTGTCTGCCTGTCCACTGCCGCGCTGGAAAATGTCACTCTGGCCTTGGCTGAGCGCATTTACGCTGCACCCGGTGCCGCCGACACAATTCAACAACACCTGACACTCTTACCCTTTAGCACGCTGCTGGAAAATATCGCCGGTGTTTATTTGCCTTTGTATTTGGGCAAAACCATTGTTGTATTGCCCGGCGCCCAATTGGGTTTAACCGGCAGTTCACAATTGTCGCTGCCGCAACTATTACAAACCATGCACCAGTATCAACCCAATAGTGTGATTCTGTTGCCGCAAATATTGCAGGGTTTGGTGGTGGCTGCCGAGCGTGGTTTTGGTTTGCCCTCCGCGCTGAAATTTATTGCAGTGGGCGGCGCTAAAACGCCTGCGAGTTTAATTGCGCGAGCGCGCGTTCTGGGTATTCCGGTATATGAAGGTTATGGTTTGTCGGAGTGCGCATCCGTGGTCAGTTTAAATGCTCCCGGCATAGATAAACCCGGCAGTGTTGGCAAGCCATTGGGGCATGTGCAAGTGCGTATTCAGAACGGCATTATTTTTACCCGCGGCAATGCGTTTAATGGCTATCTCAACTTTCCGGTCGGCAGTGATGAATGGGTGAATACCGGCGATTTGGGTGAGCTGGATGATGAGGGTTATTTATTTATCACCGGGCGCGTGAAAAATTTAATTATTTCCAGTTACGGGCGCAATATTTCCCCCGAGTGGATTGAAGCGGAACTTTGTTTAAGCCCTGCTATTGCGCAAGCCATGTTGGTGGGCGATGCCCAAGCGTTTTGCAGTGCGATTCTGGTGCCGGCGGCCACTATTTCCCCGGAGCAGTTGCGCGGGGAAATTGTGCGCATCAATAAAAACTTGCCGGATTATGCGCAGGTTAAAAAAATCATTGTGGCCACTGCGCCATTTACTTCTGCCAATCAAATGCTTACTGACAACGGACGCCTGCGTCGCGAGGCAATCGCCCAGGCTTACACACAGGCGATTGCCGCTATCTACGAACATCAACCCAACCTTTTGCCATCCACTAATGACACCGCTGGAGCTGTATATGACATTTTTTGATGATCTACAAAAACAAACTGCAACAGAGCGTGAATATTTATTGTCGGCGCCGATCATCCAGCGCTGCATTGGCCAAGGGCAATTCAGCTTGCAGGAATACATCGCTTTTTTAACCGAGGCTTTTCATCACGTTAAACATACTGTGCCGCTGTTAATGGCGGTTGGCAGCCGCCTGCCTGCAGAAAAAGAACAATATCGCGAAGCAATTGCTGAATATATTGAAGAGGAGTTGGGCCATCAGGAGTGGATTTTAAATGACCTGGCGGCCTGTGGCGTGGATAAAGAAAAAGTGCGTCATGGCCGCCCCAATGCGGCTACTGAATTGATGGTGGCTTACGCCTACGACACAGTGATGCGCAATAACCCCATGGCATTTTTTGGCATGGTGTTGGTGCTTGAAGGCACCAGTATTAATTTGGCAACACAGGCGGCCGATATTATCCAGCAACACCTGGGCCTGCCAAATAAAGCCTTTTCCTATTTGCGCTCCCACGGCAGTTTGGATCAGGAACACATGGTGTTTTTTGCCAAGTTGATGAATGGCTTGGCTGAGCAAAAAGATAAAGACGACATAGTGCACGCCGCCAAAATGTTTTTCACTTTGTACGGCAATATTTTTCGCTCGATTGAGTTGCAGCATCAAGCTCAAGCCGCTTGATCAGTGTCGTTATTCACCTGTTACGGGGAGGTAAGGCTTATGAACCTGCATGGCAAAATTGTGTTGTTAACGGGCGCCAGTGGTGGCATAGGTCGCGCTATTGCCCGGCGTTTGGCCACCGAGGGCGCAATATTAATTCTGGTGGGGCGCACCCTGCCGGCGTTACAACAATTAGCGCAGGAATTGGATCTGCAAGCCAACAACGGTTTTGTGCTTGAGGCTGATATTGCAACCCATGGCGGGCGCGAAAAAATTCGCACTGCCTTGCTCGCCTTACCGCAACCGGTCGATGTATTGCTCAACTGCGCCGGCATTAGTTTGTTTGGTTTTTTAACAGACAATAGCCCCGAGGCGATAGAGCAGGTGATTGCGACCAATGTCACCGCCAGTATTTTATTGACACGATTGGTGTTGCCATTTTTGCACCGCGAGCAGGGGCGCATACTCACCGTGGGTTCCAGTTTTGGTGGCTTGGGTTATCCCGGGTTTGCGGCTTACTGTGCCAGTAAATTTGCACTGCGCGGTTTTAGCGAAGCGTTGCGCCGTGAACTCAGCGATGGCCAGATTCAAGTAGGTTACCTGGCACCGCGTGCAACTAACACGGCAATCAATAGCCCGGCAATTATGGCGATGAATAACACCCTGGGTAATGCGATGGATGAACCCGAACTGGTTGCCGCAATTGCAGTGAAAATGTTGCAAGCAACACAAATGCGCGATCGCAATATAGGTTGGCCAGAGCGTTTATTTTTACGCATCAACAGTATTTTTCCGCGCATTATCGATGCAGCACTGCGCAAACAATTACCGATTATTCGCCGCTATGCCAACACACAATCTGCACCAGTGGCGGTTGCACCGGTTAACAATGCCACAATTTCAACACGTTTATCTTGAAGGTGAAATGATGAAAACAATTAACGCCCAACTCATTAATTATTATTCAACCGCGATAAAGGTATTTTTTATTGCTTGCGCTGCCTTAGTGGCGACAAACACCTATGCCGATGAAGCCAGTGATATTCACCAGCTGCAAACCCGCTGGGCAGAAGTGAAATACGCTACCCCGGAGGCGGAGCAAGAAAAAGCCTTTGCGGCTTTGGTGACGCAAGCGGAAAAAATATCTGCGCAATACCAAAGTGCTCCCAGTTTAATTTGGGAAGGCATAGTGCGCTCTACCTACGCCGGTGCCAAAGGTGGCCTGGGTGCGCTGGATCAGGTAAAACAAGCCAAAAAATTATTTGAACGCGCGATCAGCCTCCAGCCAGATGCGCTGCAGGGATCTGCCTACACCAGTTTAGGTTCACTGTATTATCAAGTGCCCGGCTGGCCGGTAGGTTTTGGCGATGACAAAAAAGCCAAAGAGATGCTGCTTAAAGGCTTGAGCTATAATCCCGATGGCATAGACGCCAATTATTTTTACGGTGATTATCTGCTTGAGCAGAAACAATATGCGCAAGCGATTGCCGCGTTTGAAACAGCGCTCAAAGCGCCCGCTCGCCCCGGTCGTGAATCCGCCGATGCCGGGCGCAAGGGTGAAATTGAAGTCGCCCTGAATAAGGCGAAACAACATTTATGACGGATAGATAACTGATGCAATTATTGTTGGTAGAGGACGACAGTTTGTTGGCCGAGGGGATTGTCAGCGCGCTCAAACGCGCTGGCTTTGCCGTTAATTGGCTGGCTTCCGGTAAAGCGGCGTGTACACATCTTGTTGCTGAACCGCCCGATATTTTGCTGTTGGATTTAGGCCTGCCGGATATGGATGGCCTGGATATATTAAAAATAGTGCGCCAAAAAAAATTGCGCACCCAAGTATTAATTCTCACCGCACGCGATAGCACCACCGATAAAGTTGCCGGGCTGGATTTAGGCGCCGACGACTACCTCACCAAACCCTTTGCTCTGGATGAATTGCTCGCGCGCTTGCGCGTTCTGGAGCGGCGTTTAGGTACTGCCTCTTCCTCGATGATTACGTTGCATGACGTTGCGCTCAATACCGCGCAGCATCAGGTCAATCTGGCGGGTGAGCCGTTAAACCTGTCGCGCCGCGAATATATGCTGCTAAAAGCCTTGATGGAAAATGTGGGAGTGATCCAAACCCGCGAAAGTTTGGAAGCAAAACTCTATTCCTGGGGCGATGAAGTGGCGAGTAATGCGATTGAAGTGCACATCCACAATTTGCGTAAAAAATTGCCCGCCGATTTTATTCGCACCATTCGCGGCATTGGTTACATGGTGCCTAAACCGTGAAATCCATTCGCCGCTTTTTGGTGATCCTGATGGTTGCCATAGTGACACTGGCCAATTTTGCTGCAGCCCTGCGCGGTTATTTGGCGAGTATGGATGAAGCCGAGCGGTTGTTTAACCAGCGCTTGTTGCAGCAAGTTGATTTATTAAATTACGCGCTGCCCAAAAGCGCCGCGGTTGCCGGCAAGCCGCTGGAATTTCCGGCGCGCACCAGCAATGCAGAATCCTCACTGGAATTTCAATGGTTGGATAATAACGGCGCGCTGCTGGCGCGTTCCGCCGCTATGCCAGACAGTGTGTTGGTGCCGCTGCAAGAGGGGTTTCGCTATTTCAATTTTAATAACTATCGCTGGCATCTATTGGTGATGCCCAGCAGCGACAAACAGAGCTGGTACATTTTGGCGGAGCGCGATGACCAGCGCTATCGCCTGGCGGAATCCATGATTTTGCAAGCAGTATTCCCCATGATTATTGCACTGCCTTTGTTAGCGCTGATTATGTGGTGGGTCACGGGCATTGGTTTGCGGCCTGTGGCGCACCTGGCCAGCGAGTTGCGCCAGCGCGAGGCAACGGATTTACGCCCGCTAGCGCAGCAGGATATGCCCGAGGAACTAACCCAGTTAACCCAATCCGCCAATGAATTGCTGCGCCGTTTGGAGGCCTCCTTTGCGCGCGAAAAACGTTTTTCTGGCGATGCCGCCCATGAATTGCGCACACCGCTCGCGGCACTAAAAATCCACTGCGAAAATTTGTTGCAGGAATTACAACCCGTGCCTGAGTCAGTCATTAAATTGCAACTGGGCATAGAGCGCATGAGTTATTTGGTGGAGCAAATTTTATTGCTGAACCGCACCGCGCCGGATCATTTTATGGGGCAGTTTGCGCCGGTTAATTTGACCCGGTTGGCCAAACACTGCGTGGTGGATTACAGCGCTTTACTCGCACAAAAAAATCATCAAATAGAATTTGATGGCGATGACTGCTGGGTACTGGGTGACGCTGCGGCGCTGGCGTCGCTGCTCAATAATTTGTTGGGCAATGCCATTAAATACACGCCGCCAAACGGCATGATTGCAGTGAATACCTGGTTGCGTGGCCGCGATGTGGTATTGGAAGTGATGGATAACGGCCCGGGTATTCCGGTTGAGCAGCAGGCGCGAGTGTTTGATCGCTTTTATCGGCTGGGTGGTGATCGCCACAATTCCCAAACCCCGGGTTGCGGTTTGGGGTTGTCGATTGTGCAACAAGTGGTGGAGTTACACGGCGCGCAAATTGCGCTTACCTCCTCGCGTTTTGAGCAGGGCTTGTTGGTGATGGTCACTTTTGCTGCGCTTGCCGCGCCGCGCCCGGCAATAAACAGCCCGTCCGAATTGAATAAACTTGACCCAAGTGATGCAGGAGAATCCGATGAAAAAAATAATTAGCAGGCTTGGGGTCATGGTTGGCTTGGCATCTGTATTTATCAGCCCGCTGCTGCAGGCGGATGTGCCCACCTTTACCATCGAAATTCGCGGGAATTTATTTTATCCCTCGGAATTAGTTGTGCCCGCCAATACCAAAATAAAACTGTTGGTGCTGAATAAGGATGCAACGCCGGAAGAATTTGAAAGCTACGAACTCAACCGCGAAAAAGTGATTATGGGCGGTGCGCGGGCGACGATTTTTATCGGCCCACTCAAGCCGGGAAATTATCCTTTTTTTGGCGAGTTCAATCCTAAAACCGCACAGGGAATCATTCGGGTGGAGCAATAACATGGTCGATGCCGTTTTGCTGGTGCTGCGCGAAGTACTGGAAGCCGCGCTGATGTTAAGCCTGTTGTTGGCCTTGAGCCGGCAATACCAATTGCCATTGGCCTGGAGTCTGTGGGCGCTGTTGTTGGGAGTTGCCGGTTCCTGGTTATTGGCAAATAACGCCTATGCAATCGCAGAGGCGCTGGATGGCACCGGTCAGGAAATACTAAACGCCCTGTTGTATGCCATGGTGGCGCTGGGTTTTATTTTCCTCGCGCTGTTGTTTTTACCTAGGCTGATGTCACCCGGCAGATTTTTAACCCCCCCTTTTTCACCAACCGATAACAGGGTTGCGCCGCCGCGCCGTCTATTGCTGCTGCCAGTATTGGTGGCGATTGTCAGTTTGTCGCTCATGCGCGAAGGCTCGGAGATTTGGATATACCTATCCAGTTTTCAGCAGCAACCCGATGCCTTGATGTCTGCCCTGATCGGCGCGGTAATAGGCACAGGCATTGGCATGAGCCTGGGCGCTATTACCTATTATGTTTTGATTTTTATGCACCCGCGTTTTTTCCTGCCGACGTTTTTAGTCATCATCACTTTGCTCGCGGGTGGGCTGGCCATGCAAATCGCAAAAGCCTTATTGCAAATTGGTATGTTGGATTCTGCCGGGCCAGTATGGGACAGCAGTTTTCTGGTGGCTGAGCAGAGCTGGTTGGGGGAGTTACTCTACGCGCTGTTGGGTTATGACGCGCAACCAACGCCCGTGCAATTACTGTTTTACGGCGCCGCTATTACGCCGGTGTTGTGTGCTGCGCTCTGGCACTGGGTAAACAAATTGAGGAATAAACAAAATGCGTAAAGCGCTCTGGTGTGTAGTGGTGGCGAGTTTTTTATCGCCCTGGGCCTGCGCGGATATGACCCGCGTTTACCAGCCTTATGTGGAGCAGGGCGAGCGCGAACTGGAATACGGCGCAACCCTGCGCGACCTGGGTGGCGAGGATGTATTGCTGCAGCGTGTGGGTGTGGGTTACGCCTGGAGCGACAAGATTTTTACCGAAGTTTATCTGCTGAATGAATTGGTGGATCATCAGGGAGAAACCCTGAAGGGCTACGAATTTGAAACCAAATGGCAAATTACCGAACAGGGCGAGTATTGGGCAGATTGGGGTTTGCTGTTTGAAGCCGGTGGCGCGCGCGACATAGACCGGCGCGAACTGGCGGTCGCCCTGCTCTGGGCAAAAGAACTGGGCAGCCGTTGGGTGGCCACGGCCAACGCGTTTGTCGAGTACGAATACGGCGATGATGTGGAGGCCGAGGTGGAAACTGCGCTGCGCGCGCAATTTCGCTATCGCTATTCCGCCGCCTTTGAGCCGGCGCTGGAAGTCTATCTGGATGATCAGGACTGGGCCGCTGGCCCGGCGCTAATGGGCGTGCAAAAACTGGGTGGGCGCAAACAACTGCGCTGGGAGTTTGGGCTATTGCTGGCGCTGGATTCACAAACCCCGGATACCAACCTGCGTATGGGATTGGAGTTTGAGTTTTAGCATTTTGCTCTGCCGGTTTGTTGTTCACCTTTACCTAGCTTATCGCTTTACCTGGCAGACAAATTCCTTGAGTATATTCAGAATATATTATAGTCATACAAATTATGGCTATAGTGCTGGCTATCCGCCATCGGGGCATCGATAGCGGTTGCGCCAGTTATTCTTATAAAACTCAAAGGAAACAATAATGAAACAAACACTCCTCATGGCGCTCTTGGGTGGCCTTTCGCTGACCGCGTTATCCGCTGCTCCCGGGCCGCAACCGACGAATCAACCGGCGCTTCAATCCCAACATCACCCTGTGCAAATCCAGGTGGATGCGCAGGCCCAAAAAGGCCCGCTCACTCCGATTTGGGCATGGTTTGGCTACGACGAGCCCAACTACACCACCATGAAAGACGGCAAAAAGTTGCTGAGTGATATAGCGGCGCTCAGTCCAGTGCCGGTGTACGTGCGGGTGCATAACTTGATGAATACCGGCGATGGTACGGCAGCCCTCAAGTGGGGCTCTACCAACATGTATACCGAGGACAAGGACGGCAAGCCTATCTACAACTGGACGATTGTTGACCAGATTTTTGATGCCTATGTCGAGCGCGGTATGAAGCCCATAGCGCAAATTGGCTTTATGCCAGAAGCGCTCTCCGCCAAACCCCAGCCCTACCAGCACAGCTGGGCGCCGGGCAAACCCTATCAGGAGATAATGACCGGCTGGGCTTACCCGCCCAAGGATTATGACAAGTGGGCCGACCTCATCAGCGCTTGGGTCAGCCACTCGGTGGAGCGCTATGGTAGGGCCGAGGTTGAAAGCTGGTATTGGGAACTGTGGAACGAGCCGGATGGTTTTTATTTGATTGCGCCGGATGTGCAAAAAGAATTTTTTAAAATGTACGACTACGCCTATTTTGCGGTGAAACGTGCGCTGCCAACGGCGCGGATGGGTGGCCCACATACGGCGCGCGGCGGTGAGTTTTTCCGCAATTTTATTGAGCACTGTCTGCGTGGCACCAACCATGTCACCGGCAAGGTGGGCACGCCGTTGGACTTTATTGCCTTCCATGCCAAAGGTGCGCCGGCATTGGTGAATGGTCGGGTACAGATGGGCATGAATACCCACTTCAAAAATATCAGTGATGGTTTTGCGGCAGTCGCTGAACACCCGGAGCTGAAGAACATTCCGATTATTATCGGTGAGTCAGACCCAGAGGGCTGTGCTGCCTGCGGCATGAAAACCAACCCGGAAAATGCCTATCGCAATGGCACCCTCTATGCGAGTTACACCGCTGCCTCTATCGCCCGTAAATATGATTTGGCTGAGGAATTCGGAGTGAATCTGCTCGGGGCGGTGAACTGGTCGTTTGAGTTTGAAGACCAACCCTGGTTTGAAGGCTACCGCGACCTGGCGACCAACGGGGTGAATAAACCGGTGCTTAATGTGTTCAAAATGCTGGGCATGATGCGTGGCAATCGCCTCGCGGTGTCGGGTGATTTGGCCTACAACGCCCAATCGATTCGCGCCAGCGGTGTGCGTGGAGCTAAAACCGATATCAACGCTCTGGCAGCGGCAGATAAGTCGTCCATCAGTGTGATGGTTTGGAATTATCACGACGACGATGTGATTAACGAAGGCGCGCCGGTTGAATTGAAAATCACAGGTGTCGCGGCCAGCAGTGTCCGCTTATCCCACTATCGTATCGACCAGGAGCACAGTAATTCCTACAGTGCCTGGAAGCAAATGGGGTCGCCACAGCAGCCGAGTGCCAGCCAGATAGCCAAGCTGCATGCGGCCAGCGAGTTGGCGCAACTCAGCCCTGCGCAAACTCTGGCGGTTAAGGGCGGGGTTGTGACGGTAAACATGCAGTTGCCGCGTCAGGGTATTTCGCTGATCCAGCTCACTGAGTTGAAGCGCTAGGCATGGCTTGCCTGGCTCAAAAAAAGCAAAACCCCAGGTTTTAACTTGGGGTTTGTTTGTCATCGGAACCGGCGCCATGGGCGCCGGTTTTCGTTTAACCCCGGGAGAATCCGGGGTGCTAACAGATTACCAACTCACTGCACTGTCCATGTATGAGGCTGGTTGTTGTTATTGGCTTCCCCGCGGCTGGCGGTGCTTACGGTGAAGTAGTAACTCAACGCCGTGCCCGGTGCCACATTGGGGATGGTCACTTCAAAGCTATTACCCACCACCCGTGTCATGTTGTTCCAGCCGGGGGTAAATACCCAGGCCCAGTTCAGGTTTTCCTGGGTAGTGAAGGTGATTTTCACCCCGCCGTTGCTGTAGGTCGCGGTAGTGGTATAGGCCACATTAGCGCCGTTAGGCAGGGTAGCGGTGGCGCTGTAACCATTGCTGGCCACCGATGACGAACTGCTCACCGAGGAGCTACTTACGGACGAACTACTCACCGAGGAAACAGACGAGCTGACAACGGAAGATGAAAAGCCCGTTGGACCCGAAGAGGTCGAGTAGCTGGACACAGACGAACCGCCAGGGTAGGTCATGGAAGTCCAGCTGTTCTCCACCGGGCCAGGGTAGAAGCTTTGGTCGCTGGCAGGGGTAAAGGTGTAGAAGCGCGCCTCTACCAGATTGCCCGCCGTGTAAGCCGCGCTGCGGGTAACTTGATAGGTGTAAGTGCCATCACCGTTATTCACTTCGCCACCCGCCTGTGCTTGCAGGTCGTTGATCACATAATCCTGCAGGCCGTTGCGGCGCGCAAAGAAGTGAACTTGCTGCTTGCGCTCATTCAAGCGAATGCTGAATTGCATACCGCCATTGGCCAGCGCGGTCATCTTCACCACACCGGTTTCAACCACCACCGACGAGCTGCTGGAAGACAGGCTGCTGGAAGAGGAGCTTGAAATACTGGTTGAGCTGGACGTTGAGACGCTGGTCGACCATGAGCTGAACGAGCTAAATGAGCTTGATGAGTTGGACGAGGTGCCGCAGTTCGCCGTGTTAAAGGTGTAGTTGAATGGCCCAAGGTCGCGGCCAACGCTATCGAAGTAGGTGAAGCGGAAATTCACCAGACTGTTGTTGCTCAGGCCAGTCACATCGAAGTAAGAGCGACCATCGGCCAGCTTGGGCATTCGGTAGCCACCGGACTGCATGGGCGAGCTGAGCAAAATATCGGCCCAGGACGCTGTGCGGTTGAGGGTGATACGCACCGCGCTGCAGCTGGTCACTTCCACACAGTAGTCCTTGGCGGTGTCGCAGGCTGGCGGGGTTATCTGTGTCACAAACTCAATATTCGCAGGTTCGGATTCCACACTACCGTTACGCGCCACCACTATTGCCTTGTAATTGCTGGATGCGCTCAAGCCGGTGAATTTCCGCTCGGTAAGGCCGCCAGTGGAGGGGATGGATTGCACTGTGGCGTTATCCTTCTGCAGCACTATGGCGTAATCCGCATTGGTATAAGCCGCCGGGATGGCATCCCAGGCAATTGTCACCTCATTGTGGGTCAGGCCGCTGGTGCGCAGGTTTTCCACCGCAGGAACTTGGCTAAGATCCAGAGCGGTCTTGAAGCTGCTAAACGCAGAGCGCCCACTGAGCCCGTTGAATACCGTGGTGGCGGTCAGGTTGTAATTGGTGTTGTGCGCGAGGTTGCTGATTGCCACCGAGTTGCCCGTCACCAGTTGGTTGAACACTTCAGTGCCATCGGTCTTTTTCACCACAATACGGTAGCTGGCGCCAGTCCACTGACCGGATACGGCTACCCAACTCGCGGTGGCGGAATTGGTGGTAATCGCGCTTACCGCCAGATTTGTTGGCGGCGGCGCTACATCGGCATCACCACTCATGCTGAAGGGCGCAACGGCAATACTGACGCCATCGCTAAAAGTAACTTCCTTGGGTGTCGCGGTGGGGTTGTAAGCCACATAAGTGCGGGTGCCGTTTTTCTCAAACACGGCGTAGTGCGCGGTATCCGCCGTTACGCCTTTCACCGGGCGACCCAATTGGCGCAGGTTGAAAATCCAGTGGTAGGTGTGGGTTTTACTGGCACCGGCTTCACTGCGCACTTCATCGTTGGGGTACATGGGGGCGAGTGTGGGATCAAACTCGGTTTTGTAATTGCCCGCGGCGTTGAATTTTTGCGCGGCGGCATCCGGGTTTACCAGCGCTTCGGCCTGCCACATCAAGTCATCCCAGAATTTGGTTTTGCGGCGGAAATCGTACTGGGTGTACTCGGCTGGCAAGTCGCGGTGCCAGAGTTGGGTGGCAAAAAAGTCGGTATCTTCCGCAAGGCGATTCACCACCAACTGCACCGCGGGAATAGTGCCGCCAGTGCTGAGTTTGCGATCCATATGGCCCAAATGCAGCGAGGCGCCAGTGATGGGCAGGAAGTTAATGCCGGCAATCATGCGCGGTGCGGCGGAGAACCAGGTGCCGTAGTCGGCTTTGCTGTGCCACACCAAGCCAACGGAGGCGCGGTCGAAATCCTTCTTCACAAATTGGCTGCCGTTATCCCAGAACACCTGGCGCGGGAACACTTCATTGTCCACATCAAACCAATATTGGTGGATCGCCTGGATTTCACTGGCGTAGAGGAAAATACCCAGATCGCGGATCGCTGTATCGCCTGTCTCTGAACCCCAGAGTGCAACGGCTTGGGCGAAGTTGATACTTTCAGAGGAGGATTCCTGATTGCCGCCGGCATCCATATTCAAATGACCGTTGGCCAGTGAATAGCCGTTGTAGATGTCGAAATAGCGCAGGTACTGGAAGCGGGTGTCGTTGCGATCCCAGTTGGCTGAGTCCTTGATCAACAAATCAACCATGGGTTTCCACTGGGTGGCCCAGTTGCGGTCATAGCGCGCGATGGTCGCTGCTGCCGAGATCAAATAACCCGCGTGGAAGTGGTGGTCGTTGAGTTCGGTATCCGAGCCGAAGCTGGCGGGGTAGCCGGTCAATGAGTCCCATTCGGCGTTGTAATAGAAGTATTTTTTCTCATTCTGTTTGCGCAAATTGCGGTAGCAGTCGCTGCGCATAGGTTCAGCCATAGGGTTGCAGTGGCTGTTGTTGTACGCCAGGTCTTGCTGCCAGTCATCGGCACTTAACCAGTCTTCCAAGTGGGCTTTAATGCGGCCCATCAAGGTGGCGGCTACATCCGGGCGGTTGGTTTGCTGGGCAATGTGCAGCAACTGCAGCATCCAGTTAAGCTCTTTACCGTTGTTGTAGGTATCCAGCACGTCATCGCGAGTCAGGCCATCCGCACCGAATTGCCCGTTTTTGTCCTGATCCAACAGCGTCATCAAGCGGGTCAGCTCGGCACCTTCCAGTTTGTTGGGCAGGTTGGGCAGCAAGCCGGGGTGGGGGATGCGGGTGGTAAAACTATTGCCTTTGATCACTTTCATCTCACCCCGTGGTGTGGCGTAGGTGTAGGCAAAATCCAAACCGCTGGTATTGATGTACTGGTGGCGATACAAGCCCATCATGGTCTGGTTGATGGCGTTAGGGTCGGCGTATTGTTCAGTGCCTACCTGATAAGTAGTCACAGTGTAGGTGGATTCCACCTCCGCACTGGCCTCGTCGTAGCGGTAGTCAAAGCGGGTATCAATGGGCAGTGCAAACGCATGGCGGCGATAGTCGGCAACCAGCGCGTCCAGCTCCTCTACGCCTACACCGTCACCGGGCTCATCCTCGCGGAAGAAGTCGCCTACCAAACGCGATACCACCAGCGGTTGGCGAGTGCCGGCAATATGGGTGGGCAGATCGCTAACGGCTGTACCGGCGGCAATCGCAAAACCCTGCTCGGTGTAGCTGATGGGCGCTTTGAAAATATCGTTAATTTCGTTGGGCAGAACAGCCACGCTGAAATACTGGTGGCTGGCCGGAATGGTCATGGTGATCTTGCCATTACTGGCCAATTCTTTCAGGTCCAGATTCGCCAGGTTGTAGCTGAACTGGGTGCCCGGCGGGGCAAAAATGGCGTAACCCGCACGCACATCACCCAGGTAGAGCGCGAGCACACCGTCTGACTCGTGAATAATGCGCATACCGTTGAAGTAGGTGAAGCTCACCGTGCTCAGGCCGGTTTTTTGGAAATGGATGAAGGGCGAACCATTCACCATAGTGACCCGCGCTGCCTGGGTGTTCTCATTGGCGCCGGGATTTTTGAGCAGCACAGTCGCGGCAAAATCGCTGTAGTTATCCAGCAGGGTTTCATCGGCATCCATACCGTCAAAACGGATATTCAGCTCGGTGCCGCCCAGCGGGTCAAGGCGTGGGTCGATCCGCGCTGGATAGGTATAGGCAGTAAATTTCGGGTTGCTGGTGGAGGGCAATACGCGCTTGTCGGAATTGGGGTCTTCGTAGCGGTAGGGCACTAGCAGCGGGATCTGTGCATAGGTCAGGTTGATGCCGGTATTGGTGAACTTGAGGGTGTAGGGCGAGTTGGTCATCCAGTGTGAATAAGGCACGGCATCCACATTGGTTTCGATAATGCCGCCATTTTCATTGCGGATCAGGTTTTTTACCGCGTGAGGCCAGGCAACCGACGACCAGAATTCATGGGTAGGCGTGGGTTTGCCGGAGTTTTTAAAACGGTTGGATACCTTGGGGCTGATCTCCTGGCGCGGCACATAAATGCCCCAGGGCTGACCCTCTGGTACGGTTTGGTCATAGCCTTCGGCGGTGGATGGCGCCCAGCGATGGCTGGGTTTTTCGGTGGTGTAACTACCGGCGCCAGCAGCGACTTCACCCGCCTGCACAGCGACGGACGCGGTGAACAGACCGGGCAAGGCAATGGGCAATAGTATTTTGGGCAAAATACTGCCGATCAATCGTCTACAGGATTGCATCTTGTATACCTCGTTATTGATTATTGTGAACACCGCCAGTGCGGTTAACTTATCTAACCAAAGTGCGAGGTGTGGTGTCGTCCCAGTGACGGGAGGGCTCGTTTTGATACAGTCCCATGCCGGTTTTGAGACAGGTTTGCTGGCCGACGGTGCGACACTAAATGAATTATTTTATCAAATAATAATTATTATCATTTGTATTGATAATAATTCTCATATTTCTTATGATGGCGCCTCAATTTAACGCCCCGGTTTGGGTTAGTAGAGGAGCTGCTCATGAAGGCTTTATCGGGTTTTACCCTGTTTGCGTTGTCCCTTTCTTTTATGTTTGTGCTCGGTTTTTGTTCAGTGGTATATGCCCACACGCCGTTTATCGCCCCCATTGCGTTTGAGCCTGCCCATAAAGGCTGGATCAGCCTGGATGCGGGGTTTGCTGAAACCTTTTTCCATTCCGACGTCGCCTTTGATAAGGGCACTTTTCAGGTGCTCACTCCGGCGGGTAACTGGGTGGCTCCGGCGCGGGTGGAGCAATTTACCAGCCGCAGTGTGCTGGAGTACCAAGCGCAGCAGGAGGGCACTTATCGCTTCACCACCGGCACGCGCTTGGGCGCGGTGTTTCGCATGTATGAACTCGATGGCGAGCGCAAACATACCCGCGACCCCAAAGAAGTGTTGCCCAAAGGTCACAAACTGCTGGATCACTATCAATCTGTCACCCTCGCGGAAACCTATGTGACCTTAAAAGCGCCGAGTAATGGCGCGCTGAAACCCTATAACAAAGGTTTGGAGTTAGTGCCCATCACCCATCCCAACGATTTATATGCGGGTGAGGTGTTTGAATTTTCGGTGCTGCTGGATGGCAAACCGCTGGTGAATCAGCCAGTCAGTATTTTCAGCGCGCAGGACTCCACCGGGCAGCAACAGCCGGCTTACACAGCGACTACCAATCGCAGCGGCAAGGCCAGTGTTGTGCTCAATAACGCCGGTATCTATTTGCTGCATCTGCGCAAGAGTGCGCCCGCGCCCAAGGGTGCTGAGGCGCCCAATTACGGTTACATCTACACCCTGAGTTTTGCCGTGCAACCGGCGCTGTGAGTGTTCCACTATTTTTATTGATGACGATTTTATTGATGACGAGAAAATTTTTATGATGGCTAAAAAATATTTTGTGCTGCTACCGCTATTGTTGGCATTAACCGCCTGTCAATCAGCACCTAAAAAAGAGCAGGGCGCAGTCGCTAAAAAAACGCACAGCGCGACACCTCATCAGCGCAGCCACGGCGCGAGTGCTGGGCATCGCCACGCTTTTATCAAAGAATATGATCAAAACAGCGATGGCGAACTAACCCGTGCGGAATTTGATCATGCGCGCGCCGCCCATTTACGCGCTATGGATAGCAATCAGGATCAGCGCATTGATGAAACAGAATATGTGCAGGAATTTGCAGCGCGCATGACGGATGAACAAAAAGAACACAGAACCAAACAGCTCAAACAGGCCCATGTGCGGTTTGGGGTGTTGGATAAGGACAAGGATGGAGATATTACGGTGAAGGAATTTGCTGTCTCAGGAACACGGATGTTCGCCGGCTGGGATTTAGAGGAGGATGGTGTCATCAACGAGAAAGATCCCTTGCCCTCGCCGTAAATAATTTTTTATCTGCGGTTTTTTACCGACAGTTTTTATCCAAAAAAAGAAAAATCAAAAGCCCTTGAAGAGCGTGCCTTGTTAGCCAAAAAAATATACGTGCCGAATTGCCACAAGCGTTTCGGCATTTACAAAACGATGTTGTATTGGTTAATGAGGACAAAATGAAAAAGTGGTTTCCCCGTAATTTATGCAGTGGCTTGATACTCGGTGCTGTGTTTGCCTCTGCCGCTGTATCAGCCGCTGATTCAGGTTCAGCCACTGCCGCCAAAAAGAAATTGGGCAAAGTGGTCGTCACGGCGCAAGCAGAACAGGAATCGGCGCATCCATCCAGTCAGGTTGTCAATCGCGAGGCGCTGGATAATCAACAGGTAACTGATCTGGATGATCTGGTGCGCTACATTCCCGGCGTAAGTGTGAGCGAAATAGGCCGGTTTGGTGCCAATGGTTTTAATATTCGCGGTTTGGATGGCGACCGTGTGGCCATGACGGTGGATGGTTTATCCATGGGCGAAACGCTGGATCCGGCCAGCTATCAAGCCTACGATTTTTTTCGCTCCACACGCGGCGGGTTGGATATAGACGCACTGAAATCGGTAGAAATTATTAAGGGCGCAGATTCAATCGCTGCCGGCAGTGGTGGTTTGTCGGGCGCGGTGATGTTTGTCACCAAAGACCCAGCCGATTATTTGGCGGCGCAGGGCGACGATACTTTTTTCAGCTTGAAAACCGGCTACGCCAGCGATGCTGATGAAGCGCTGCTCAGCGCAACACTCGCTAACCGCACCGGTGCCTGGGAGAGTTTACTGGTACTTACCCAGCGCAATAGTCATGAGCTGGAGGTGCAGGGCAAGGGTGAAAATATTACCGGCGGTGCGCGCGAAATTGCCGACCCGCTTGATGCCGAATCTACCAATGCTTTATTTAAATTATATTTTTATGCTGACCCAGTGCACCGTTTGGGATTGGTTGCCGAAACCTATCGCGCTAATTCGCAACTGAATAATTTATCGCGTGTGGATGCAAGTTATTTAACGCGCACCACGGATGACGACAACGAGCGCGATCGCCTCGGCGTGAATTACCAATGGCTTGCCGAGTCCCGTTGGTTTGATGTGTTTGATTGGCATTACGATTATCAAAATAGCTACAACAGCGGCTACACCTTAATGCTGTTTAAATCCACCACTTGCCCGCAAGGTGTATCGCCCTGTTATCGCTCGGAAGATCGCCACTACGAGCAGGATACTCACAGCACGCGTGTTAAATTCAGTAAAAATATTACCGGCAATGCGCTGGAGCAGGAATTAATCTACGGCCTGGGCGCAGAGCAGCGCGAGGTGAGTTATGCCTCTATCGATACACGATACCTTGGCACCAGTAATACCGCGTCACTGGTGGAGATTGACCCGGATTTTGTGCCGGAAACAGCAGTGACTCACTGGCACGGATTTGTGCGCGATCAAATTTCCCCGCTCAATTCCCCCTGGACTTTTAATGCCGGCGCGCGTGTTGATAGCTACGCCTATTCACCGGAATTTAATCCGCAATACCAGGATGCATCCAACACCGTTGGCGATGTAAATTTTACCCAAGCGACTTGGCAACTAGGCGCGAATTATCAATTTACCGCGCAACAACACCTCGCCGTGCAACTGGGCACTGGCTTTCGCGCGCCCTCTACTGAAAATTTGTATTACGCACCGGTCACCAGTGTAGGCATTGATGCAAGCAGCGGCGCAGAAGTCGTACTGTGGGATTCAGTCGCCAACCCCGATTTAAAAGCTGAAGAAAGTTTGAATAAAGAATTGCGGTATGGTTTTGCCAATCATCGTGTGCAAATCAATGCCGCTATTTTTCACGATGACTACAACAATTTTATAGAAACCCAAACGCTCACGCGTTTAAACGACACGGTTTTCCAAAGCTGCAGTCGCGGTACTTGCACTAATGCCACGGGCGATACCTACACCATGCCGGTTAATAGCGGTGAAGTAGTGGTGAAAGGTTTTGAAATCGATGGGCAGTGGAATCTGGATCGCAATCTCGCGCTGCGTTTTGCCTACTCTTACAACGACGGCGAAAAGAAAAATGGTGATCCACTGTTAAGCATTGTGCCGCACTCGGGTGTTGTGGGTATTGAGTACCAGCCCAATGATCGCCGTTGGGCGGCGAGTGTGAGCATGACGCGCTCAGGCAGTAAACAGGCGGATGATGTCGTGGTCACCGCCGCCGACGGCAGCCAAACCCAAGGCGCTGCATTTTTAACGGATGCTTTTACTTTGTTTGATTTACAAGGCCGTTATCAAATCACGCCCGCGTTAAAAATGACCTTCGGTTTGTACAACATTACCGACGAACAATACTGGCGCTGGCAGCGCGTGCAATTTGTTACCGAGGGCGCGGGTGGTGCACGCGGTGGTGTGACGGGTGACGGCATTAATCGCTATGCCGAACCGGGGCGCAATTTCAAAGCGAGTGTGAGCTATCGCTTTTAACCCTTCATCGCTTTTAACCTTGAACAGCCGGGAGGCGATTAGCTCCCGGCTGGATCACCATGTTGGAGTCTGTCTCAATACGCGCTTAAGCCGTGGCAATGCTGCCCGCTTTCTCCAGCTGAACTTTCAAAATATCGCCCAGATTCATTTCAATCCAATCCGCCAGTGCCTCCACTTTTTCACTGATCTGCTCGCCCATGGGGGTGAGTAAATACTCCACATGGGGCGGTACTACCGGGTAGGAAATACGCTGCACAAAGCCATCGGCCTCCAGGGTTTGCAGGGTCTGGGCGAGCATTTTTTCGCTAATGCCGGTAACGCGCCGGCGCAGTTCGCTAAAGCGGTGGGTGCCGCCGCGCAGCGCGATCAATAACAGCACACCCCAGCGGCTGGTGACGTGGTTGAGTATGGCGCGCGATGGGCATTTATCGGCCATCACATTGCCGCGCTGCATTATCTCCCGCAGGCCAGTGGGGCAGTTGTCGCTGTCGGAGCCGGAATCATTTTTCATCATACTTACCTTTTTGTGCGTACTTACTAAAAGTTAGCTTGGCTGTTAGTGTGACAACTTCTCTCACTGAAATAAAGGAGTTCGTCATGATTGTCGTTACTGGTGCGTCCGGCCAATTGGGCCGTTTTGTGGTTAATGGGTTGTTGCAAAAGGTGCCTGCAGCCGAGTTGGCGGTGGTGGTGCGTTCACCGGAAAAAGTGGCAGATTTTGCGGCGCTGGGGGTGCAGGTGCGCCAGGGCGATTACGACCAGCCAGAAACCCTGGTTGCGGCGTTTAAGGGGGCAGACAAGTTGCTGCTGATTTCGGCTAATGAAATTGGCCGGCGGTTTGCGCAGCACAGCGCTGCGATTGCGGCGGCAAAACAAGCGGGTGTTGGCCAGTTGGTGTACACCAGTTTGTTGCATGCGGATACCTCACCCTTACCGCTGTGCGCCGAGCATGCCCAAACCGAAACACTGATTCGCGCCTCCGGTATTCCTTTTGTGATCCTGCGCAATGGTTGGTACACCGAAAATTATGTGGCCGGGGTGAGTTCAGCATTGCAGTTGGGCGCTGTGTACGGCAGTGCGGGCGAGGGGCGCATTAGCTCGGCTGCCTGTGCCGATTACGCAGCGGCCGCTGTCGCTGTACTGACGCAGGAGAATCACAGCGGGAAAGTCTACGAATTGGCGGGCGATGAAAGTTATTCGCTGGCTGAATTTGCCGCGGAAATCGCCCTGCACTCCGGCAAAAATATTGTGTACCAGAATTTACCCGAGGCTGATTTTAAAGCCGCCTTGGTGGGGGCAGGTATGCCGGAATGGCTGGCAACACTTTTGTCTGAATCCGATGTGGGTGCATCCAAAGGTGGGTTGTTTGATGACGGTCATCAGCTCAGCCAATTAATTGGTCGTCCGACAACATCATGGAAAGAGCAGGTCAACAATGCAGTGAATGCGTAATTATGTTGCGCACCAACCAACAGGGCAACAGGGCGCCAGTTGGCGCCCTGTTGGAAATATTTTATTGCGGTAACACTATTTTGCTTTGGGGGCGGCTTTAACCCTCGCGGCAAAATCACTCACGCCCTGTGCCGTGCGCTGCACTTTTTGGATGGTGCCGTCCTCATTAAACGTTAAATATTCGGCGGTGCTGTAGCGCTGTTTTTTGTGGCAGCTAGAGGACTCGTCTTTTAACCAGCGGTGATAAAACAAAATCCATTGACCTTTGTACTCCACAATGGAGTGATGGTTATTGGCGTTGTTCTCTTCATCCATAATCACGCCCTGATATTTCCAGGGGCCTTTGGGCGATGTGGCGGTGTAATAGCTGAGCACGCGGTTATTTTCCGGCATGGTGAAGTAATAAATGCCCTTGCGTTTAAAGATCCAGGGGCCTTCCATTTTGGGCTCGTAACCGCCCATATCCATCTTGTAAAAATCGCCCTTGATACTGCGCATATCGTCGGCCATTTCCACTACCTGGTAGTCGCTGTTCATGCCGTGGAAATACAAATAGGCTTTGCCATCATCGTCGATAAACATGCTCGGGTCGTTGGCATAGGGCGTGCGCCACAGGGGCGCGTCGATCATGTCTTTGAAGGGGCCGGTGGGGGAATCGCTCTCGGCTATGCCTATGCCCATCCACTTGGTGCTTTTTTCCGGGTTTACCCGGTCTTTAAACCCGGTGCCGGCGGGGAACACCAAATAATATTTGCCGTTTTTGTAAACCGCATCGGGCGCCCAGGCGTAATTGTCTGCCCAGCTCAATTGTTCCAACGAAAAAATAGCGCCGTGTGCGGTCCAATTCACCAAGTCGGTGGAGGAGAAGGCATGCCAGTCTTTCATGTGGAAATCGGCTTGGCATTCCTCATCGTGTGAGGTGTAAAGGTACAGCTTGCCATCGGCCCAAACGCGCGCGGAAGGATCTGCAGTTTTGATATTGCTGCCAAAGTTGAGTGGGTTTTGTGCGCAGGCAACAGCGGCGCCAAGGCTTAGGCACAGGGCGGTGGCGGCTTTCAGAATGTTGTTCATGGTTATTGTTCCACAGCAGTGAATTTCACTGACCGATAACCATGCCGATGGGTTGATGTTGTTGTGCCCGGCGACTTGGCGCCAAACTTATAATAGTTAAATTAACCATAACATGGGGTGGCACTTTTTCCAAACGCTGGGAAATGTGTTGATGGGTTTAGTTTTGTTAAATCGGCTTTTTTCTGACCAAGGCTGGTGGGATTATCGAGCGAATTGCTGGTGCACTACTCGACAACGCGGATGCTTGTTTATGTCTACCCAGTTTTATCACTTACTGGCCAGCTGGCTGCCGCTGAAAGACCAGGCCAATTGGGTGCTGGGCGCGGTGATTGATACCCGCGGTTCGGTGTATCGCAAAACCGGTGCGCTGATGCTGCTGAGTGATGCCGGCCATCAGCTGGGTATGTTGAGCGGTGGCTGCATTGAATCCGATCTGTTGTTGCAAGCGCGCAAGGTAATTGCGCTGGGCAAGTCGCGGCGGATTATTTACGACGCCAGCGATGACACCAACATTGCCTGGCGCTTGGGCATAGGTTGTGGCGGCGCAGCGGAAATTCTTCTGCATCCCTGTAATGCCGCTAATGATTACCTGCAATTGCCCGCGCTGTTTGGTTGTCTGCAACAACAGTTCGCCTGCGAATTGGAATTGCAACTGGATAAACCGCGCGCGCGTTTTAATGCCTGCCTGCGCGATTTCTCCCGTCGCCAACATGGTGCCTTGCGGCGCAGCCCGGCGGATAACAGCGACATGCCGGGCGACAGCCAAATACTCTCCACCCTCATCAACCCGCTGCCGCATTTATTGGTGCTGGGCAGCGGCGCAGATTTAATTCCCCTGTGCCAATTGGCGCTGGTATTGGGCTGGCGCGTGACTCTGGCCGATGCGCGTTTGAATGCAGCCAAGCGCGATAATTTTCCCGCGCAAATAGAAGCGCTGAATCTGGCGGTTGCCGACCTAAATGCCGAGTTATTACAGCGGGTCGATGGGGTAGTTATTGCCCATCACAATCTGCGCCTGGATGCGGCGGCCATTGCAGCATTACAGTCAATGCAATTGTCCAACCCCTACATAGGTTTACTCGGGCCAGCCAAGCGCAAGGCCGACGTGCTGGCCGCTGCCGGGTTAACCGAAGCCGAACTGCGTTACCCCATTGCCGGGCCTATGGGCCTGGCCTTGGGGGGCGATTTGCCCGAGAGCATTGCGCTCTCGGTATTGGCCGAGTGCCACGCCAGAATTTACGGTAGCAGTGCCCAGCCTTTGGGTGTTGTGGCGGCCCTTGGTCATTGTCATTCCGAGCTTGCATCCATCAACCAGATAATTAGCGAGGTGCGCCATGAATAATTCAACCCACGCGCTGGACTGCCTGATTTTAGCGGCGGGCAATGCCAGCCGTTTTGGCAGCTGTAAACAATTGGCCGATTGGAAGGGCCAGCCCCTGTTAGCGGCGACTATCGCCGCCGCGCGCCAGCTCAACCCGGCGCGTATTCTGGTGGTGGGCGGTGCTTTTTATCCGCAGTTATTGCAGGCGCTGCCGGCGCTGAACTCCAGCGCGGGCAAAGGCTGTAACACGCCGGTGGAGTTGCTGGAATTTCGCGCCTGGAATTTGGGTTTGGGGCACTCGCTCGCGCACGCCATTAAACATTTACAAAACAGCAATCCGGTTCTGGTGTTGTTGGGCGATCAACCTTTGGTAAGCGCGCAGGATCTGCAAAATTTGTATCGCCACTGGTGCGCCCAGCCAGAAAAAATCGCCTGCGCCAGTTTTGCCAACACCCTCGGTGTGCCTGCGCTATTTCCCGCACACTTTAAAGCGCGTTTGTATGAGAGTCGCGGTGATCGCGGTGCAAAAAATATCTTGCTGCGCTATCGCAATCAGGTAATGCCTGTGGCTATGCCTTCGGCAGAGTTTGATGTAGATACACCGGCTGATCTCTCCAAATATTTACGCAAAGCGGTGTAGCTAATGCGGCAATGCCAATAACACCGCCATCTTGAATTGATTTTTCCGCCAAGGAGCTACCCATGATTTCACTGACGATCAATGGAAAAGAACAACAGCTGGACCTAGACCCGGACACCCCACTGCTCTGGGCGCTGCGCGATGAATTGCAGCTGACCGGCACCAAACTCGGCTGTGGTATGGCGCTCTGCGGCGCTTGCACTGTGCATATGAATGGCAGCCCGGTGCGCGCTTGCAGCCTGCCTATTTCGGCAGCGGCGGGCGCAACCATCGAAACCATCGAGGGAATTAATTCGCCTGCCTTTCAAGCGGTGCAGCAAGCCTGGCGCGAGCTGGATGTAGTCCAGTGCGGCTACTGCCAGTCGGGCCAAATTATGTCGGCCACGGCGTTGCTTCAAGGCAATAAAAACCCCAGCGATGCGCAAATCGATGCGGCTATGGGGGGCAACCTCTGCCGCTGTGCCACCTATCATCGTATTCGCGGAGCGATTCATCACGCCGCCAAAAATCTGGGAGGTAAAGCCTGATGAACTTCCTGAAACGCCAAGCAATAACTGAACAGAAAAATGCAGCGACCAATGTATCGCGCCGCGATTTTTTACAGGCCATGGGTATAGGCGGTGGCCTGTTAATGGGCAGCGGTTTTATCGCGGGTAGCGCATCCGTTTCTGCGGCCGATAACACGCCGGCTATGGCAAGTGGCGACACACCATTTTTTAATGCCTTCGTAAAAATAGCGCCGGATAACACCGTCACTATTTTGGTAAAACATTTGGATATGGGGCAGGGTGTGAGCACCGGCTTGACTGCCGTTGTCGCCGAAGAATTGGGCGCACGCTGGGAGCAAATGCAGTGGGAATTTGCCCCCGCCGATGCCAGCCAGTACAACAATTTATTTTGGGGGCCAACCCAAGGCACCGGCGGTTCATCGTCGATTGCCAACTCCTGGATGCAGTTGCGCCAGATGGGCGCCGCCGCGCGCGAAATGCTTGTCGCTGCGGCCGCTGCTGAATGGAAAGTGCCGGCCAGTGAAATCAAAGTCAACGCAGGGATTATTTCCCACGGCCAGCGCAAGGCAGAATTTGGTGCCCTCGCCGCAAAAGCGGCCACTATGCCGGTGCCGGAAAAGCCAGCGCTTAAAGACCCAAAAGAATTTCAATTAATTGGCAAAAATATTCCGCGCAAAGACAGCCTTGAAAAAACCAATGGCACCGCGGTGTACACCCAGGATATCCAGTTGCCCGGCATGCTGACCGCGCTGGTGGTCTACCCGCCCAAAATGTACGGCAAGGTAAAAAAAGTGGATGCTGCGAAAGCCAAGGCATCGCCCGGCGTAGTGGCGGTGGTGGAATTCCCGCGCGGTGTTGCCGTGGTTGCCGAGAATTTTTGGGCCGCACAAAAGGCGCGCAAATTAATTCAGGTGGACTGGGATTTATCGGCGAGTGAAACCCGCAGCAGCAGCGAATTATTTGCTGCCGCCCATGCGCTCGCGGAAAAGCCCGGCACGTCGGTAAAAACCAACGGCGATGCGGCAGCCGCCCTTGCCAAGGCCGACAAGGTATTAAGCGCATCCTATGAATTGCCCTACCTGACACACGCGGCGATTGAACCGATCAATTGCGTGGTGAAAGTAGAAAAAAATCACTGCGAGTTGTGGTTTGCCTGCCAAATGCCCACGGTGGATCAGCAGGAGGTGGCCGCCGCCACGGGTTTGAAACCTGCGCAGGTAAAAATTAATACCCTCTATGCCGGCGGCAGTTTTGGTCGCCGCGCCTGCCCCAGCGACTACGTGGTAGATGCTGCCAATATCGCCAAACAACTGCCCGGGCGGGCGGTAAAAATGCTCTGGACGCGGGAGGATGAAATCCTCAACGGTCGCTACCGGCCCATGGCGGTACACCATATTAAAGGTGCGGTATCTGCAGAGGGCAAAGCCATCGCCTGGCAGCATCACGCCGTGGCCCAGGCCATTCTGCGCGGCACGCCCTTTGAGGGCATGATCAAGGGCGCGGTGGATGGCACAGTCGCCGAGGGCATAGAGGATATGCATTACGCGATTCCAAATTTACACGTTGCGGCCACAGAGCTGCCGGTGAAATTATCTACCCTCTGGTGGCGTTCGGTGGGCCATTCCGGCAATGCTTTTGTGGTGGAAACTTTTGTCGATCAGCTCGCCAAAGCGGCTGAGCAAGATCCGGTGGCATTTCGCCGCGAGCTGCTCGCCAGTGAACCGCGCGCCTTGGGCGTTTTAAATTTGGCGGCGCAAAAAAGTGAGTGGAATAAAAAATTACCCGCCGGTGTCAGCCGCGGAATTGCGGTGCATAAATCCTTTGGCACCTGGGTGGCGCAGGTGGCAGAAGTGCGTATCAATGCGGATAAAACCTTTAAGGTGGAGCGTGTGGTCTGCGCCGTGGATTGCGGTGTGGCGATTACGCCTGATGTGATCCGCGCGCAAATGGAAGGCGGCATTGGTATGGGCTTAAGTGCAGCGTTGGGCGAAGCCATCACCCTGAACAAAGGCGCGGTGGAGCAGAGCAACTTCCACAATTACCCGCTGTTGCGCATTAGCGATATGCCCAAGGTAGAAGTACACATTGTGCCTTCGGCGGAAATGCCCTCGGGCGTGGGTGAGCCGGGTTTGCCGCCTATTGCCGGCGCTGTCGCCAACGCGTTATTTGCTGCAACCGGAAAAACTTACACGCGTTTACCCTTGGGCAATAAAGCGTAATTTTCAAAGCGCTGAAATAAAAATGCCGCTGGCGGTTTCGCCAGCGGCATTTTTTTTGATGTGTTTTTTGATGTGTTTTTTGAATTATGTTTGAAAATGTTGGTGCAGTTTTTAATTCAAATCATGGCGCCGTTTTTAGTGCAAATTAGTTAATGGCGGCGACCGGGCGCAAGTTGGCGGTAATGTCATTGCTGCTAACTTTTGTGCGCGCAATGCTACTCAAATTTTGCAATTGGTTGATTACATCCTCGGCGAGCCAACTGACGGAAGGATCGCTGTGGTTGCGCAGTTTTTCTACCAGGTAAATATGGCTTTGGTTGCCGGTCGCACGTAGCGCCAAGAGCGCATCCAGTTTTACGCCGGAGTCTTCATCATCCAACAGTGGCGCTATGGCATTGGCGGCATTGGCATAACCGGTTTTGGCCAGTTCTACCAGCGCTTGCTGGCGGGTTTGTGCGGATTCGCTATTGAGTTTGGGTTGCAGGCTGGTGATATGTTGCTCCAGCAGGCGGTTATCGCCCCGTGCAGACATAATCTGCGCGGCCACACGTTTTAATTCATCGCTCTGTTGTTGCTGGTAGAGCGTATCCAATTCATGGTCGGGCAAGAGTTCGGTATTGCCTGCGAGGTAGGCCAGGCTCTGGCTCACCAGCGCCACCGTTTCCACCGAGTTATTGGTTTGCAGTAAATCGCGCACCTTGCTACTAAACGGGCGCGGGTCGCGCTCGGAGACTGTGCTTAAATCTTTAATCAGTTGATCGCTGTTAATTTGGTTGTCACTGCTGGTGTTGTCAGTTGCAGTAGTCGTTAATTCGCTCTTGGCGCCGGCCATCAATTCAGGCGATTTTTGTTGTTGCATGTTGCCGGTATTTTCCCGGTTTTGTGCGAATGCAAAATCCGCTGCAGCACTGCGCGGTTGTTTGTGTTGCGCCAATAAAAATTCCAGATGCACAATTTTATTTTCCAAATCGCGAATGGTTTGTTTGTGTGTCTGGCTATCGCTGGTGACCTGCAACGTGGTGTAGGTGATAAACGCACCTGCCAGTGCAGCAAACAGTGTGGGTATGGAAAAAAGCGCGGCAGTTTTCATGGTAAATCCCCTTGTTGTTATTGTTTGTGGTTTATGGATTTTGTTGTTGATGGTTTATCAATTTATTGTTGATTGTTTATAAATTTGTTGTCAGCAAAGGGGCAGAGTGCCTGCCCCTTGCGTGTGGTGTTGGCTAGCCGTTAAAAAATTACAAATTGCCGTAACCAATAGCGCCGTTGCAGTGCATCCACTCGCTGCCACCGTTGCCGCCGCCACAGGCACCGTTTTGGTAAACACCGGTGTTGTAGCTTTGCGCTTCAGATTGACGCACGCTGCCGTTCACGCTGATGTAATCCACCTGCACATCGCGGTTGCCGGAATCGTTAAAGTATTCCACCAATGAACCACCGGATAAGCTGGTAGACACTGTGTAGTTAGACATAGTGGTAGAGAGTGTCCAGGTTTGCACCGTGGTGTTATTCACCTTCAAACGGATTTGCTCGCCACCGGCAGTGCCACGTGCGCGCACCACAATGGTTTTGTTGCCTGATGGCGCCGAGCTGGAACTGCCGCCACCGCTGCTGCCTTCGCTCACAGTGATGTCAGAGCTGCCGTTACTTTGATAGCCTTCGGTCGCCAGCACTTGATAGTTGTGCGCGCCCAAATTCAAACCTTTGCTCGCCCAGAAGTTGGCGTGGTTAGCAAAGGTGATGGTGCCAGAGATATTGCCAAAACCTTTTTTCGGCGTGCGCACGCTGAAATATTGATAAAAGGTTTGGGTGCCATCGATAGAGGGCTGCTGGGTGCGCAAGCAGCGGCGTACATTGTAGGTGGCGCCATCACTCTGGAAGCTGCCGTAGTCGGTGCCACCGGCGCAACTGGAAGGGTTGTAAGAGCCGTAGCTTTCAATCACGTAATATTCAATCAGCGGGCTGCGTGTCCAACCGTAAAGTGCAAGGTAGGAGTTTTGTGAATCGTTCACGTTGTAGCTGCCGGAGTAGCTGATTACACGTGAGCTGCTGCCGGGGTTCCAACCTTTTCCGCCCACCCAGTTATTGGTGCCGCTATTCCATTGCGAGGTGTAACGTCCGCCGGCTTGCAGGGTCATGGTCGCGCTGCCGGAATCTTTCCAGAAGGTGTAATAAAAACCGTTGTTGGTGCCGGTGGAGTTGGAGCTGAGGGTTTGTGCACTGGCCACTGAAGCACACAGTGCCGCCGCGCCGATCAAACCACCAAAAAACGTTTTGCCTGTTGTGAATTTCATTATTAGTTTCTCATTTGAGCCGCTCAACCAATACCGCCTATAGAGGAGGAGGGACTGTTGAAGGATGACCTGCCTATTGCGGGCAGATGTTTATCAAACGCCATACGACATGCTGTTATTGTTAAAAACGGCGTGGCGATTCGATGGGAAATTTATAGTCCTGCGGCAATGTTGTTGTCAATAAAACAATAAGCATATTGTCATTTAAACTATATTGAGTTTTTTTAGAACTTTTGTGTGTGATTCATGCGTAAATAATTTTTTAGCTATTGAATAAATTTGTTGGGATTCGCGTCATTTTTTTACTGGCGAATAAAATTTGGCAAGAGAAAATGGTGCGCTGAAATTGGGTTTTATCTGCAAAAAAAATCGCCTTGGCAAGGTAAAAAGTGCGCTGCAAATTGCAACACAACGCGCGATGCAGGAGGCAATTAAAAGTGCGATAAAAAGCGCAATAAAAAAGCCCCGGATAAATGCGTTGTACACATTCATTCCGGGGCTTGGTGTTAACTCGCCACCGAGCCTTTGTTGGTATCAAAAACCCGGGGCGATGGTCAGGCTTGGCAGCGGGTTGGCTTACAAGCTGGTGATAGTGGAGCTGGCCCAGTTGCGATAAACAGAACCGTTCGGGCTCTGGTCTGCACGCAATTTCAAGCCGATGGTCTGGTACAGCTCGGATTGGGTTTTACCGCCAGCATCCACCACTCGACCACCAGTGATACCCGCACCGGCCACCAGCATAGGCACATTGCTATTGCCGTGGGAGTCGGCATCGCCCATGTCAGAGACTTGGGTGACTATGGTGGAGCCAAACAGCCCGCGCTCGTTGATCTTGTCCATCAGGTAGCGGGTCAGGCCCTGCATGTACACAATATCTTCGGTGTAGGCGTTAGGCATATTGCCCTGGTTATGGTGCGATTGGTGCGACTCGCGGCCCAGCACATCCAGGAAGTGGGTATGGGCATCGGTACCAAAGGCGATAGACACAGACGCAGTGAGGTTACAGCTGAGTGCCAGCGCCACAATATCCGCATGCAGTTTTGCCGTAGCGTCAAAACCACTGGCTGTGGTGTTAGACAGCGTAGGGCAGGAGCCGCCCGAGTTGCCGCCGCCGGAATCAATCGCAGTTTCAATCTCGCGGATGGCGGTGAAGTGGCTGTCCAGCTTGTCCTTTTCATGTTGGCCGAGTTTGGTGCGCAGGCTGCTAATCGCGGCGTAGTGCAAATCCACCACCGACTGGCGCGGCGCTGTGCCTGAGCCACCACCACCGCCACCACCGCCGGAGAAGAGCACATCCAGTGCCGCTTGCGGGCTGGTAATCAGTGGGCGACCGTTGTAGCCCTCGCGGCTCAAGGCCGACTCTGCGGTGGTACCTACGTTCAGGTATTTCACCGGGTAGTTGGCGCCAATGGTGCGGCCCAGGTTCACATCAAAACTGTCCTCTGACCAGCTGCCGTTGTTAAAACGATGGAACATAACCCCGTGGCCGGCGCCGCTCAGCGAGGCGTTGCGCAGCAGGGCGATGCGGCTGTAGTGGGTTTGCAGCGGCGCCGATTGCACCGGCAGGGTGCTGCCAGTAGGGAACCAGCGGGTTGGGTGACAGCCGCCGCCGTTAAATACCAAACAGTGTTTGGTGGGCGTGCCGGTTTGGGCCTCGGCGGTGCGCGCGAGCATAACACCCGCGAGCATGCTGGAGGCCTGGATCAATCCCGCAGCTATACCGGCATGGCTAACGACTTTCAGAAAGTCTCTGCGTTCTTTGTCGAAGCAGTCTTTGTATCTCATGTTATTTACTCCAATTCGTTAACAAGGTGATGTGGGAAGGAGCGCGCCTTAGCGCGCCCACTCCCGCCGGTACATCACAGAATCCAATGCGGGAATTTCTTCCAGCATCGCCCTTGGGCCGCGGGTGGTCAGTACGTTGGTCAGGTCGGCCACATCACAGCGATAGGCGTTTTCTTCCGCCTTGCTGATGCGTGAGTAGCCCACATCCCTTGTTGAATCGATCAGGAAGATCGAATGGATACCGGTGCTGTAGCTGACGAACTGGGTCGCCAGACAGCTTTGCGCCAGGCTGGATACCATTGGGTCTTCCACTATGGTGCGCGCCAGATCCTTACCGCCATTAACCTGGATGGCGGGTGAGTGAATCACGCGATCCGGGTCGTTGAGGAACTGCAATTGCGGGAAGGGCGAGAAGAAGGTGCCCGCCGCATTGATGGCGTTGCCTTTCAAATCCACGCTGCGCAGACGACCCAGGGTGTCGTAGTTCTCCATAGTGCCGCCCAGTGGGTTGATGATCTCGCCGTGACAGTTAGAGCAGCTGGTGCCCGAGGTGATGCGGTCGAAGATCATGCGCTGGGTGGTGTGCGGGTTCTCAAAGAACTCCTTGTCACGTGCAGCCAGTGCTTCGCGGTCCAGGCTCACACCTGATGGTGGCTCAGGAATGTCCTGACACATCATGCGGCGGCGCAGGGCGACAGCGCGGGTCACCATGTTGGCATCGGTGGCGCTGGCGTAACGCGACATAAAGGCGCCGGAGAGCAAAATACCGCCGCGATCACCCGCTGCCGTGCTCACAAAACCATCGGCATCCGCACCTGAGGCGTTATAGGACAAGCCGTACAGGGTCGCCAAACGCTGGTTCACGTGGGTGTAGCTGGGGTTGTAAACCGAGGCGAAGGTAGAGCCGCTGCTGAGCATGGCCTGGGAGAAGTTCTTGCCCAGTTCCAGCTTCATGTCGTTGGCCAGGGTGGCAAAGTTGGCTACGCCGGTCTTCTCTTTGATCTCCAGCTGCTCGGTGCCCAGCCAGCGGTTCACAAAATCACCCAGGAGTACACGGGTATTGGCAGAGTTCAGCAACAGGGCTGCCTGTTGGCGCACGCCGGCAATGGTATTCAAGTCGCCACGTCCGGCCGCGGCCAGTAAGTCTGTACTGGGGGTGGTGCCGGTAAAGGTGTAGCTCATGAAGGTGGCCATTTCGTAGCCATCCAGCTTGTAGCCACTGCCACTGGGGTTACCCAATTCGGAGCGGTACAGGAACTGGGGCGATGACAGCATAGCGGCCAGCGCGACCTGCATACCTTCGGTCACTGTGCGGCCACCGGTGGTGCCACGGGCTACATTGCGATAAGCAGTGGCTTCATCGGTGGTTAATGGGCGCCGGAAAATGCGTGGTGCCAGGTCGCTGACCAGCTTGTCAGCACAGGTTGTGCTCGGGCTACAAGCCAATACCGCATTCCAGCGGGTGGCCACATCGGTAGCTATACGCTCGGCGGTAGAGATGTAACTGGTGTAACGGTTTTTATCCACCAACAGGGTGTTGTTGTTGGTGAAGGCACCGGCAATAAAGTCATCCGGCAGGCGTGAAATCACATCCTGGGTGTAACCCACCAAATCGCGCACTGAGCGTTGGTATTCCTGTTTGGTCAACAAACGCAGGGTGCGTTGGCCATAGGGCGATACATCGCTAGGGCAGCTGAAGTTGGATACCGGGTTATCCGGGATTCCATCTGCAGGGCGACGCCAGGTCAGGATATAAGCCTCAAGGTCAGCCGCGCACTGGCCAGTACAAGAACCCGGATCAGTTTGTGGCATCCACATGGCGATAAAGTCACGCAGGCTGCGATCCTGGGTGTCCTGGCTGTGGCGATATACCGAGCGGTTGGGGTTGAGTGGAGAGAAGGCCGGTGTGCCATTGGCGTTTTTCTCGCCATCGACACCGTGACAGGCCACACAGCTTTGGCTGGTCCAGAGCGAGGCGCCGCGTGTTGCGTCACCAATCAGCTCGCCATTGCCGCCTGAGCTGCTGGAGCTGGAACTGCTGGATAAGCTGCTGGCAGAGCTGAGCGAGCCGGTGCTGCCCACGCTGGAGCTGCTGCTGGAGCTTTGGCCATTGGTGTAAACCAGGTTGATGCTGTTGCTGGCCAGTGAGGGCACGCTGTCGCGGTAGCTGATGACTTTGTAGTCGTAGCTGCCGTAAGCCGAAAGCAGGTTCTCGGTAAAGCTGGCGCTGTTGGCCGGCAGGTTGCTCTGGGTAGTCCAGCGTCCATCGGCACCGCGGCGGCGCACCAGGAAGCCGGTTTCGGTGCTGCTCACATCTGCCCAGTTCAGGCTGGTATCACCCGTTACCTGACTCAGGTTGCCCATCAAACTCGCGGGTGCGGCAGGTGCGGCTGGCAGGCTGATCGCGGCGATATTGGTGGGGTTGTCGCGGGTCAGGAACATTTTGAAGTAAACCGGGGTTTTTTCCCCAATCGAGCCCAGGTTGGCCACTGCGCGCAGCGCCTCAACACCGGCGTTCATTTCAAAATCCACACTGTTCACCACAATCGGGCGGCGTGGCGATACGCTGATGCTGGTATTGCTGTGTTTCACAATAGTCGCATCAAAGGTGATGGCTTTGCTCACTGCGTGCAGGATCAGGTTGCCGGTCATGCTCTGCACTTGCATAGCACCTACTGGCAGGGCGTCCAACGCAGCCAGGTCCAGCTGGGTAGTGAAGTGCAATTGCGGCAGATAGTTGGATTCAAACAGCAGGTTTTGCATACGCGTATTGCGGATATCAAACCCGGTAGAAATGCTCGCCAGCGGAATGCTCAGGGTGGCATTGCCGTTGGTGGCTACTGTGCCTTGCAACTGGGTGAAGGTGAAAGTTTCAGCGGTGCTGATATTTTTTACCGTCACAAAGTGAAAGCTGGATTTCCCGGCTTCCAATAACCAGCGCGCCGCTGTTTGTGGCGCAGTGCTGCTAGCGCTGCTGGATGACAGGCTGCTTGGGCTGCTACTGGCAGGAGTGCTACTGGTCGCAGTGCCACTACAGCTGGCGCCGTTCAGCGTAAACGCCGTAGGGGCTGAAGCCACCGGGTTATTGATGATAAAACCAAATTGCGCGGTGCCATTGGTTGGCAGGTTGCCGTTGTAGCCAGCGTTGGACACACAGACATTGCTGCCGCTGGTGGTCAGGGTGCCATCCCATACATTGGCGATGGCTTCACCGCCTCTTAACGCCCAGCAGACTTGCCAACTGGTCACTGCGGCGCCGTTATTTTTAACGGATACACCGATTTGCGCCCCATTGCCCCAGCTGTTGGCGGTGGTATAGGTCACGTTACACAGGTTTTGGGCCAGTGCGGTGGTTGGCGCTACAAGAGCAAGGGCCAAACCAAATGGGGAGAGCGCGGAGAGTTTGCGTAATTTTTTCATGATAATTTCTCGTAAGCCTCCAGTTAGCGCGCGTCAAACACAAGCGCGAAATCCACGGGGACTGCCGCACTGATGGATGTCAGGTTGACGATAGAGCGCAAAGCCTCCACGCCGGCAGTGAGGTTAAAGTCGCCCGCGCGGGTCAGTACCGGTGCCATGCTCTGCACCAGAATGCGTGAATTGGTCAGGCGCTGTACCGATACCCGGGTGGTGAGCGGAACACTGACTCCGTGCAGGTTGAGGGTGGCGGTTATGTCGGTTTGGGTGGTCTGCCCCAGGGTCAGGCTGCTGAGCAGGGTGGCTGGCACCGCAACGCTGACAGTGGCGGTCGGGTAGCTGGTGGTTTCAAACAGTAAATCGCGCAGGCGCTGGTCGCGCAGGGCAACTCCTGAATTGACGCTGTTCAGGTCGATAGTCACGGTTGCTACACCATTGCTGCCAATCGCACCGGTAAGGCTTGTGAAATTGTGTACCTCAACATTGTGGGTGTTTTTGGTAGTCACAAAGTTCAGGTAGGAGGCGCTGCTGTTCAAGTCCCACGCCGCCTGGTTGGCCACTGACGACGGTGTGCTGCTGGCAACACTACTGGCCACCGATGAAGGTGTGCTGGATGCCACTGAGGATGGGGTAGAGCTGGCTTGGGAGGTCGCCGCCGAAGAGGCCGCCGCACCACAAACACTGCCGGTTACTTGTGGCACTTCCGGTGCAGCACTGCCCTTGCTGCCCTGGAAACCAATCTCAACTGTCTGGTTGGGCTGGATACTGCCGTTCCAGCTCAGGTTGGATGCGGAATAAGGATTGGTGCCGCTGTAATTGGCGTTCCAGCTGCTGGTTAAGCGATTGTCACCGCTGTATTGCCAGCTCACATTCCAGCCGTTAATCGCACTGGTTCCGCTGTTGGTTATTCTAATCGCGGCGGTAAATCCGTTATTCCACTGGTTGGTGACGACATACTCACAGCCCGCCGAAGCCTTGGCTGAAAGTACAACTGTTGCCAAGCTGAAACCCAGCAGGCAGAGCGATCGTGTAACCCTGCCCCTTGGGCGCGGGGTGATCGCAGAGGCGGTCAAACTACTCATGGTGTTTTCCTCTTGAGTGGATGTCGGGCGAACCCGGCAATGGGCCCTTAGCCAACAAGCGATGCACAGATCTGTACATCGCTTGTTGGCTGAGGGGTAAGTGATTTGCGCGCTGGCTCTCGCCAAAGCGCAAAAAAAATTGTTGTGATTTCATGTTTTGGATGCGCGTTTAGCCATTTGCATGGAATTGCCCAACCGCATGGAATCGGGTAATTGAATTGCGTCAGTAAGTAGTGGCGGCTCCGGGTGATGTGTGGCCGGGCGAACTTTTTTCTGCGCGGGTGCAATCGAGCGCTGCACAGTGTCGCGCGCTAGTTGTGGTTGCACCGGGTGATGAGCCGGGTGGCGAATTGCATCCGGAAAAGATTGATGCGCAGGTTCGCGAAAAAAATCCTGCGGAAAAAAACGCAAGGCGTGAATTAAAATACAACCGCCAATGCAGGCAGGAATTAACAAACTGAAATACACCGTCATAACAAAACTGTAATTCACTGTGTAATTCCACGGGCGAGCTATGCCCAGGTAACACGCAAATAACCAGGACACACTAGACACTACGCCAGTTAATACCACCAATGTTTTTTCAATGTTGCCCAAGCCAGAAATTCCGCGGCTGGAAACAACGCGCGGAAAACTGAAATGGTGTAGTGCAATACCATTCAGCGTGAGAATTCCCACCACGGTAAATTTTGCCCAAAGCTTTTGATTTAACAGGTATTGCTGCGGGTTTTCTGCATAGCCAATCACTACCAGTAATAAGCCGGAAACCCATAGCGCTACTAGTGCCATTGAAATGGTTTTTGCCGCGCGCTGTAACTCTTCAACTGCTAATTTTGAAAGGCTTTGGCCGCGCGTTTTTGCCAGCGCCAGATCCTGAATTAGCATAATTCCCACGGCTACGCAGGCAGCAATTAAGTGCACATACACAATTAAGGTTTTCATGAGCCAGTCCGCTCTTCTATTGTTGTTTTTGATTCAATCAATATCGCTATGCAGCGAAATGATTGCGCTAACTTTTTGAAATTTTAAAAAAGCGGAAGCCCGCTCAAAAAATCAAAAAGAATTTTTAAGGCAATAGAAACCACTGCGTCATGTGCACGCACAAAAACGAAGGTGGCTGGTCGATGATGGTTGTAAAACGAAAGATAAATCGCATCGTTTTACGGGGCATTGCGCGCGTTGAATTGCGCTATCTCTCACGGCTCGGTCAAACTTTTTATTATTTATGTGCAACAACTAATTGACTGGTTTTTTGCTAATCATTTTATGTTTTTTAGTTGTTCATCAAATCACTGAGGTTGCAGTGGAAAAACTTTTGCAAAAAGCGATATTGATGTGCTCAGTCATGTTGCTCGTAAATCATACAAAATATTGTGTGCTAGTCCACTAAAATTTCAGTTGCTCTGGCGGAATAAGTCACGAAAAAATTATTTTGTCGCTTAAATCTTTATTTTGGCGCTTGATTCAATGCGTTGTTTTTATTGGCTGTAGGGATTTTTATGTCTGAATTTTTTATTTTTTTGATTCGATTTTAAAAAATCTTAAAACAATAGAAGTGTCAATTCGCATCGGACAGGTGGCTTGTGTTGCTTGTTAAATCACACTTCTGTTGAGAATTGCAGCGCAATTTTTTTTACGGAAAAGCTCGGGGGCGGTGCGGCGGTTTCAATCTTATTGCCAATAATTTCTATAACTATCAATGCAATGTGCAATGCGGGGTGGCTGGGCGCTGGCTTGCATTTTCTTCTGCAGGCATCTAAAAATGGCATTGTTTGTGTGTCATTAATGCTGGGGGTGAATAAATGTTTGAGATCAGCCAGTTGCGCTGTTTTGTGGCTGTAGCCGAAGAGTTGCATTTCAGCCGGGCGGCTGAGCGGCTGAATATGACCCAGCCGCCCCTGAGTCGACAAATTCGTTTGCTGGAGCATCATGTCGGCGCGCAGCTGTTGGAGCGTACCAGTCGCACCGTTCGCCTCACTGCCGCGGGCAAAGCCTTTTTCCCGGATGCAGCACGCATCTTGCGACTGGCGGAAGAAGCCGCTGCGACCGCCCGCCGAAACGCCAAAGGCGATAAGGGCTCGCTGTCGATAGGTTTTACCGCCTCCTTCGGCTATCACCTGCTGCCGGCCATGGTGCGCAAGCTGCGTGAATGTGCGCCGGATGTCTCGCTCACCCTGAAAGAGCTGGTCACTGGTGCCCAGCTGGAGGCCCTGCATTCCGGGGTGTTGGATATAGGCCTGGTGCGCCCGCACAATCACGAAGGGGAATTGGAGACGGTTTTCCTCGCGGGGGAGGCGCTTTACTTGGCCATTCCCAAACAGGATGCCGATCTCTGGCCCGCCGAACCGACCCTGGCCTGCTTGCAAGACAAACCCTTCCTTATGTATTCCCCTTACGAGGCGCGTTACTTCCACAACCTGCTGTCCAATTGTTTCCAGCGGGAGGATGTGCTGCCGCAAATCGTGGAGTATGTAGCGCAAATGCACACCATGCTCGCGCTGGTGCAATCCGGTATTGGTGTGGCCCTTATTCCCAAATCGGCCACCAGTTTGCATTTTGACGATATTTTATTGCGGCAAATCGCCACCACCCCGCCCAAGCCGGTAGAAATGGTCTATAGCTATCGCAAGGACAACAATAATCCCGCACTGGAGATATTTCTGAATCAGGTACTGCCGGCATTTAAAAGCTGACTTGATAGCGAAATTGCACCGCGAGATTGATACATGAATTAAATCGTTTTAGTTATTCATTGATTTGATTCATCCACTAACAGCGCTCAGAATCAATCACATCAACTCGTGGTTTGGGCAGCGCTAACAGCAATAAATCGCATACCGCCAAACCATAAAGCCCATCAGGCTCTGCGCAACTCAACATGAGAGGTGAATATGTACATTCACAATACCGCGCCAGTGTTAACCAACTACATTCGCTCATAGCGAACTTCCCATGCTTCTGAATAGAAGCGTGGGCTTTTTATTTTTTGTCGCAGCTCATTGCTGTGCAACAAACGAGTTTTAAAGTGCCAAGTAGTTATAAATAGAAAGCATCGAAAAACGGCAGTGGATAACAGGAATAACTCTAAAACCTTATCCAAATTAAAAAAGCAGCGAGGAGTCTCTATGAGTAAGTTCACCATCAAACCCTTGGTTCTGGCGATGGCCGCCAGTATGTTGCCCGCGGTTAGTTATGCGCAGGATGCAGCAGACGCAGAGCTGGAGGAAGTGATTGTTACCGGCAGTTTTCGCGCGAGTTTAGCCAACGCGCTAAATACCAAACGCAACTCAGCCAACAATGTCGATGCGATTGTGGCGGAAGACATGGGCAAAATGCCCGACCTTAACCTCGCCGAATCCCTGCAGCGTGTGCCCGGTGTTGCCATTACCCGCGAAGGCGGTGAAGGTAGAAATATTACCGTACGCGGCCTTGGCCCCGGTTTTTCTGCCACCACCTTAAACGGCATGGAAGTACCCTCCAGTACCGGTGGTCTGGATTCCTCTGGCGGCGTAAACCGCGGCCGCTCGTTTGACTTCAATGTATTTGCGTCGGAACTGTTTAATAAAATTATTTTGAATAAATCGTCCAAGGGTTCACTGGAAGAGGGTGGCCTGGCCTCCACCGTGGAACTCTATTCTGCCAAACCTTTTGATAACCCTGGCCCGCACGCTGTGATTGGCGGCTCTATGGCGGTGGATAATTTAACCGGTGAAGACGACCCGCGCGTAGTGGGCATGTTTAGCAATACCTTTGCCGACGATAAGTTTGGTGTGCTGGTGAGTTTTGCCCAATCCGAGCGCAATATTCGCCAGGAAGGTTTTGGCAGTGTGCGGTATACCTCGCCTCATGATAATTCCAAAAGAAAATTTCCTGTCAATGATTCTGCTGTTGATATTCAAGGTACTGCCAATCCTTTAGCTAATTACCCAATCTATGATTCTTCGAGTCCACTTTTTCAAGAAGAGCTTTTAACTGATGAACTAAGGGAGCAACTACAAAACAAAAAACTCGACTTTATGTTGTTCCCGCGTCTGCCGCGTATGGATTCTTTTAGCACAGACCAAGAACGCACCGGTGTGACCGGCTCCTTCCAATTCCGTCCTAACGATAGAATGGAATTTACCTTGGATTATTTAAATTCGCAGTTAAGTACCGAAGTTACTTCGTATAATTTCTTTGCGCAATTCCGCAATGTTTTTAATACCACAACTCCAACTAGCATTGTGTTGGATGATGCTGGCCGTGTGGCGGTAGCCGGTGAATTTACTGGTGTTAGTCCGCGTTCTGAAAGTCGCGGTCAATTTAGTGATACTGAATTTGAGCAGGTGGTGCTGTCGGGAAAAATAGATTTAACCGATAATTTAAAATTGGATGTAATGTTCGGTAATGCCAATGTCGTACACGATGAAGAGCAGTATCGGTTTAATCTGGATGCACTTAACGCAAGTTACACCAATCCCGCCGCGCCACGCCGTCAAGCGATTAATGGTTTAAACCCCACTTATTTCTCTTATGATTTCCGCGCGAATAGTGACATAGCAGAAATGACTTATGGTTTTGATATAACCGACCCACTCAATTTTCATTTCACCGGGCCTACCATTCAAAAAGATATTGTTGACCGCGATAATGATACTTTCCGCTCAGACCTTACTTGGGATCTGGATGAATCCAGTGTAAAAACCGGTGTCATCTTTAATGAGCGCAATATTTCCTCTGAGCGCTATCAGCCGGTTGCTGGCTCTATCACTGAGCCTGTCGCCAGAGTCAGTACAGGTTCGGGCAGCGCCTTTATTTTGCCGATTACCGAAGCGACGCGCGGTTTGGTAACAACCTTATCGGCGGTAACCAATGGCTACGGTGATGCGGTGAATCCACCGGGTGGTTTCCCCACTGACTTTGTGATTGCAGATTTTGCTGCAACTCGCGCTGCGTACAATGCCGGTTCATTTGAGCTACAAAAAAATAGTGGTCAAACTTTTGATATTACCGAAGAGACTGCTGGTGCCTATGTGGAATACAACCGCAATATGGAATTGGCAGGTATGCCATTGATGGTAAATGGTGGTTTGCGTTATGTAGAAACTGAAGTAACGTCGCTCGGTGTTGCAGGTGAAAGTGAAAGTAAATTAACTAATGATTACGCTGAGTGGCTGCCATCAGCTAACGCCACATTGGAAGTGGTGGAAGATTTTGTGGTGCGTTTGAGTGCGAATAGAAATTTGACTCGCCCCGGTTTGGCCAGTATGACCGCAACGGTCAATGCAACACCCGTCAACGGTAATGTGTCTGTGGGAAATCCCGCGTTGAATCCAACGATTGCCGATGCAATTGATTTGGGATTTGAATGGTATTTTGCTGAAGAGGCTGTGTTGGGTATTACTTTCTTCCGCAAAGATATTGACAGTTTTGTGCTGGGCAAAGTGGTTAACACCACCTTAACACCGGAGCTGCGCAATATTATTGGCAGCGCTTATCCTCAGTACAATCCCAATTCACCGTCTTATGATCCCAATGTTGTTTCATTGGATGGCAACTGGAATATCAATACTTCCGTTAATAGTAAAGGTTCAACGCTGGACGGTTATGAAATTTCCTATCAGCAACCCTTTACCTTTCTGCCCAGTGCCTTGGAAGGCTTAGGTATGTTTGCCAACTACACCTATGTCAGTTCAGAAACAACTTATGAAACCAGTTTTGGTGATGTAAAAGGTCCGCTTACTGGCTTATCAGAAAACAGCTACAACTACGGTGTTTATTTTGAGCGCGAACAGTTTGGTGCGCGTTTGGTAGTGAATGGTCGCGATGATTATGTTACTGCTATTCCCGGTAGTGATCTCAACTATTCAGAAAACACCAGCGGCCCAACCCGGGTAGATATGTCAGCGTTTTATAACATTACTGAAAATGTCAAAGTGAGCCTGGAAGTCATCAACCTGACTGAAGAGGACGAGCGTCTCTACACTACCGGCCCGCAGGCATCAGGCGGCGATTTGAACCTCGTGCGTGAGATCAACAATACCGGTCGTGAAATTAGTTTGGGTCTTCGTGCGACCTTCTAAGGTTTATTAGTCGTTATTTTCCTGCATTAATCCAATGAACCATTGGCAGTTGCCGATGGTTCAGTGTTCTCCTGCAAATTTTATTTCCTGGATCAATCGCCATGAAAAAATTTCTCTTCTCTGTGCGGCTATTAATAGCTGGTGCTATGTTTAGCTTCTGCATTTCTGTTCACGCACAAACGTCTACCGACAACAGCGCGCTGGCTACTACCGAGTTGATGGCTAATTCCATTATGCAGCGCCATCCGCAAGCCTGGGCTATGCGTGAGTTCAAGCAATTAAAAGAGCCTGAGTGGGGCTATCCCTATTCGCTGGTGCTCTATGGTTTTCAAAAACTGTATTTAAAAACCGGTAACGAGGCCTACCTGGCTTATGCCAAAACCTTTGTCGATCAATTGATTGATGCCGATGGAAAAATCAAAGGGTATGCGATTACCGAATTCAATATAGATTCCATCAACCCCGGGAAATTACTTTTCCTGCTGCATGAAAAATACCAGGACAAACGATATCTAACTGCCATGCAAACCCTGCGCACGCAACTGCAATGGCAACCGCGCACCACTGGCGGCGGTTTTTGGCATAAAAATATTTACCCCTGGCAAATGTGGTTGGATGGCCTGTATATGGGCGCACCTTATTACGCCCAGTACGCGCAGCAATTTAATGAGCCTGCCAAATCTTTTGACGATATTGCGCACCAATTTTTATTAATTGAAAGCAAAACACGCGATGCAAAAACCGGATTGCTTTATCACGCCTGGGATGAAAGCCACCTACAATTGTGGGCGAATAAAGACACCGGCTTGTCGCCACATTTCTGGTCGCGCTCCATGGGCTGGTACGCCATGGCGCTGGTGGATACTCTGGATTATTTCCCCGCTAAACATCCAAAACGCAAAGAATTAATTCGCCTGTTGAATGAATTGGCGGAAGCATTGTTGACGGTGCAGCACCCCAGCCACCTCTGGTATCAAGTCACGGATCAGGGGGATCGTTACGGCAATTATCTGGAAACCTCCGGCAGCGCCATGTTTGCTTACGCGTTTGCCAAGGGGGTGAATAAAAAATACCTGCCACAAAAGTATCAACAAATCGCCACCGATATTTTTAACGGCATAGTGCAGGGCCATACTGAATTTGATAAACAAGGTCAGCTGCATTTAAAAAATACCTGTGGCAGTGCCGGGCTGGGTAATGAGCCTTATCGTACCGGTACTTTTGAATATTACGTGAGTGAAGCCATTCGCACCGATGATCCTCACGGCTTGGGGCCTTTTATATTGGCCGGTGTTGAAATTGCCGCTTTCCAATAATGCCTGGTCTGGAATTGCATAGTGAGTGTTTGCCCTGCGCCGCTAAACGTGCGGGCGATAAAAACCAAAGAGAATTCAAGATGAAAATGACAAGAAACCTGTTTGTTGTGTTAGTGCAGTGTTTAATGATTTCACTGGCACAAGCGAATACCGATTTTTATAAACCCTCAGATTGGCAGCAAATGGATGTGATCCTTGCCAAGATCCAAGCGCCAAAAATTCCGGCAGTGGATTTCCCCATTACTGCTTTTGGTGCGCCCAAGGATGCAAAAACGGATGCGCGCCCGGCAATTATGCGTGCCATTAATGCCGCCGCCCAAGCAGGCGGCGGGCGCGTCGTTATTCCACCCGGCACCTGGTTATCCAATGGTCCGGTGCAATTGCAAAGCCGCATTAATTTACACCTGCAGGAGGGCGCTACCTTATTGTTTAGCGCGCAAACCAAACACTACCTGCCGGTGGTATTTACCCGCTGGGAAGGTACGGAAATTTACGGCTACTCGCCGCTTATTTATGCCAATAAAGTGACCGATGTAGCGATTACCGGTAAAGGCAAAATTGATGGCAATGCAAAAAGTGAATTTTTAAGTTGGGCAAAAAAGCAGGCACCTGACATCGCTAAATTGCGGCAGATGGGGTTTGATGGTGTGCCCTTAGAGCAGCGTCAATTTGGTAAAGGTCATTACCTGCGCCCATCGCTGATTCAAATTGTGAACGCAGAGCGGGTATTGCTGGAAGATTACACCGCGGTAAATTCGCCGTTTTGGGTTAACCATTTGGTGTATACCGATCACGCACAAATGCGCGGTGTGAAAGTGGACAGTATGTTTGCCAATAACGATGGAATTGATATTGATTCAGGGCGCTGGGTAGTGATTGAAAACAATCATTTCAAAACCGGCGATGATTCTATTGTGATTAAGTCCGGTCGCGATTTGGACGGCCGCACCATTGCTCGCCCCAGTGAAAATATTGTGGTGAGAAATAATTTGTTAGATGGTGAGGATGGCATAGGACTGGGCAGTGAAATGTCGGGCGGGATTAAAAACGTCTATTTTACTGACAACAATTATTTAAAAGGCACTTCAGCATTTCGTTTAAAAGCCAATCTGGATCGCGGCGGCAGTGTGGAGCATGTGCGTATCCGCAATATGAATATAGGTACTGCCAAATATTTATTTTGGTTTGATTTAAGCTACGTGGCGGGTTATTTGGGGGGAAACTTTCCTTCGCGCTACCAGGATATAGTGTTTGAAAATATTGCTGTTGAAAAAGTGGACACCTTTTTTATCAGCCATGCACCGGAAGTGCAGCCGTTGGAAGACGTGTTGTTTAAAAACATCAAGGTTAAATCCGCCGGTGAATTTATGGAGTTCACTGGTTTGAAAAATGTGACCTTTAGTGATGTGCAGGTTAACGGCCAAAAACTATCGGCTCATTTTGAATAGGTCTTAGTCCTTGCGATACCGCTCCCTGCATTTGCTGCGTAGCGTAAAATTCCTGCTGTTGCTCTGGTTGGGCACAGCGGGAATTGTTGCTCAGGCGCGCCATGTTATTTATGTCGCCAATAGCGATTCACATTCGATCTCTGTATTTGGTTTTGATCTTGAAGCCAATCATCTAACCCTGCAGCAAACTGTGCCCGTCGGCGGCGCGGTTATGCCTATGGCATTGTCCTCTGGTGAATTGTCTCCTGGTGAGTTGTCTCTTGAATTGCCTCCCGGTAAATCGCCTGGCGATAAACCTTTGCTCTATGCTGCGACCCGCTCACAACCTTATCAGCTGCTGACATTTTCAATTGATCCCGCAACGGGCCATTTAAGTGAGCGCGCCGCTGTGCCGCTTACACAAAATATGGCAAATATTGCACTGGATGCCAGCGGCCGGTTTTTGTTTGCCGTGTCTTATAGCGGGAATAGCCTGCACCTTCATCCGCTCAATAAACAGGGTGTTCCTTTGGCCGAATCCAGTGTCATTCCACTTGGCCTGCACCCGCATCAGGTGACTGCAGATCCGGCAAATCAATTTATTTATGTTTCCCTGTTAGGCAGTGATCGTGTGGATTATTTTCGCTTAAATAAAAATGCGTCTAGCGTCAAAACACTTGAGCCTGCCCAAACGCCAGCACTGCACACGGCGCCAGGTTCAGGCCCGCGACATTTTGTGTTTTCTACCACAGGGGAATTTTTATATTTGCTTAATGAGTTGGCCGGCAGTTTACAGGTGTATAAACGCAATGCTCGCAGTGGTAAGGCGAGTTTATTACAAAGCCATTTGCTCACCAGTGCCACCAAAAAAGCTTGGGCTGCAGACATACACCTGACAGCAGGCGGGCGCTTTATCTATGCCACCGAGCGCAGCACCAGTCAGCTTGTGGGCTTTAGTGTCGATCATCGCAGCGGGCGTTTAACGCCTGTTGGTAGTTGGTCAACTGAACAGCAGCCGCGTGCGTTTAGTATCTCGCCTGATGGTAAATGGTTGGCGGTGGTTGGCCAGCTATCGCAGCGTATGAGTATTTATGCCATCGACCAAAATAGCGGCCAATTGCGTTTGCTCGGTGCGCATTCAACCGGAAAAAATCCGGCCTGGGTAGAGATTGTTGAGCTCCCTAAACCCGCGCCCTGAGTTATAACCACTAGCCTGCCACATTTATTCATGCTCAAAGTAAATCAATTTAGTTATCGATTGGTTTGATTCGGTAATAATAAGCTCGCAAAATTGACAGTGCGAATTTGTCGCCTGACCAAAAGAAAATTAACAATAAAAAGCCAAGACGTTGAGAGGTAAAAGTCATGGGCAGCGCACCAGTGATTAGCTCCACCAGCAAAATATCGGCGGCATCGCGCACACGCTGGGGAATTTTGGCGATGTTATTTGTTGCCACTACTATCAATTATGCCGATCGCGCCACTATTGCCATTGCCGGCCCCGACCTTGCCAAAGACCTTGGTTTAACATCGCTGCAAATGGGTTATGTATTTTCAGCCTTTGCCTGGTCTTATGTATTGGCGCAAATTCCCGGTGGTTGGTTGCTAGATAAGTTCGGCTCCAAAATCACTTATTTTTTCAGTATTTTCCTCTGGTCGCTGTTTACCTTATTGCAGGGTTTTGTTGGCTTTTTTTATGGCGCAGCGGCGCTGGTGTTATTAATTGTATTGCGATTATTGGTGGGCGCCGCAGAAGCGCCGGCCTTTCCCGGCAATAGCCGTATTACCTCGGCTTGGTTCCCTACCCATGAGCGCGGCTTGGCGGCCTCCATTTTTAATTCCGCACAATATTTTGCCACCGTTGCTTTTGCACCGCTGATGGGGTGGATGGTGTACAGCTTTGGCTGGCAAAGTATTTTTTATTTTATGGGCGGGCTGGGCATTGTTATTGCGATGATTTGGCTCAAGGTTATTTACAGCCCCAAAGAACACCCCGGTGTGAGCCGCAGTGAGCTGGATTATATTGCCCAAGGCGGCGCGCTGGTCGAATTGGATAGTCATCGTCAGCAGCAAACTCCTGCTGTGAATACCCTGGCCTGTATTAAAGAATTATTAAGTTCACGCATGCTGCTGGGTGTGTATATTGGCCAGTATTGTATTAACGCACTGACTTATTTTTTCCTCACCTGGTTCCCACTCTATTTAGTGCAAGAGCGCGGCATGAATATTTTGCAGGCCGGTTTTTTAGCATCGCTGCCAGCCATTGCCGGTTTCCTTGGTGGTGTTTCCGGTGGTTGGTTTTCGGATCGATTATTAAAAAAAGGTTACTCACTGACCTTTGCGCGCAAATTGCCGATTGTAGTCGGTATGCTGATGTCCACTTCCATGATCGCCTGCAATTATGTGGATACCGATGCGCTGATTATTGCGATTATGTCGCTCGCATTTTTTGGCAAGGGTGTGGGCGCTTTGGGTTGGGCCGTAGTTGCTGACACGTCGCCCAAAGAGGCCGGCGGCCTTTCCGGTGGATTATTCAATACCTTTGGTAATTCCGCGGGCATAGTGACGCCCATTGTGATTGGTTACATAGTGCATAGCACCGGTTCGTTTGCAGGAGCACTTGCCTATGTCGGCGCCCATGCTGCGCTGGTGATTATCAGCTATCTGTTTATTGTGGGCGATATAAAACGTATCACCTTAAGCAAATGTTTGAATAGCCAAACAACTGAAAAAGCATCGGTATAAATTGCGCGATTTTTTTAAAACAAGCGCTACCTATTTTTAGTAGAGGTTTTGCATGACCCAACTGCTTATCAAAATGCATCCGGCGGACAATGTTGCCGTAGTGGTAACTGCTGGTGGATTGCCCGCAGGAACACAAGTGGCCGATGGTTTGTCGCTTGTTGAAAATATTCCCCAGGGCCATAAGGTTGCCTTGGAAACTATTGCGCAGGGCAATGCGGTTATTCGCTATAACGTAGTGATTGGTCGCGCTAAACAAACCATTGTCGCGGGCGCTTGGGTAAATGAAAATTTACTGGAAATGCCACCGGCTTTGGGTTTGGAAAATTTGCCCATAGCAACGCGTATTGCCGCGGCCGTTGAGCCGCTAAGTGGTTACACGTTTCAAGGTTATCGCAATGCCGATGGCAGTGTGGGTACGCGCAATATTTTGGCCATTAGCCAAACCGTACAGTGTGTGGCCGGTGTAGTGGAATTTGCCGTAAAACGCATTCGCGAAGAATTGTTGCCTAAATATCCCAACGTGGATGGTGTAGTGGGTTTGGCGCACAGTTATGGTTGTGGTGTTGCAATCGATGCACCCAATGCGCCGATTCCTATTCGCACACTCAGAAATATTGCGCTCAACCCCAACTTTGGTGGTGAGGTAATGATTGTGAGTTTGGGCTGCGAAAAAATGCAGCCTGCGCGGTTAATGCCGCCGGACACTATTCCCGCTACGCTGGTGGATGGCCCACAAGTCGTGTGCCTGCAGGATGAGCAGCATATTGGTTTTATGAGCATGATCGAATCGATTATGCAGCAAGCGGAAACCCATTTAATCCGGTTGAATAAACGCCAGCGCGAAACTTGTCCCGCATCGGAATTGGTGGTGGGTATGCAGTGTGGCGGTAGCGATGCATTCTCCGGCATTACCGCCAACCCGGCTTTGGGTTTTGCTGCAGATTTATTAGTGCGCGCCGGTGCAACCGTCATGTTTTCGGAAAATACCGAAGTGCGCGATGGAATAGATCAATTAACTTCCCGTGCTGCCAATGCCGATGTTGCCCAAGCCATTATTCACGAAATGCAGTGGTACGACGATTACCTGGCCGCCGGCATGGTAGATCGCAGCGCAAATACTACGCCGGGCAATAAAAAAGGCGGGCTATCCAATATTGTGGAAAAGGCCATGGGTTCCATCGTGAAGTCGGGTTCTTCGCCGATTGTGGGAGTGGTTGCTCCGGGTGAGCGTTTGCGCGATAAAAAAATTCCCCATGGTTTGGTGTACAACTCCACACCCGCAAGTGATTTTATTTGTGGCACTTTGCAATTGGCGGCGGGTATGAACCTGCATATTTTCACTACGGGGCGCGGCACACCCTATGGCTTGGCTGAATGCCCGGTCATTAAAGTGGCAACGCGCACTGACCTGGCGCGTCGCTGGCATGATTTGATGGACGTCAACGCCGGTCAAATTGCCGATGGCGAAAAAACCATTGAACAATTGGGCTGGGAAGTCTTTCAATTGATGCTGGATGTCGCCAGTGGTAAAAAAACCTGGGCGGAGCAGTGGAAGTTGCACAATGCGTTGGTGTTGTTTAATCCCGCGCCTGTGACTTAATACAAAATCCTACCGATAAACGCACAGCACAACAGGCAATAAATTGATTGCCGTTAGTGCTGTGCGTTTTTTGCTATCTCCTTGCTTTTATATTTTTTCTCTTGCCTCATTTATCTTCTCTCTTATTTTTCCTGTTTTATATCAATACAAAAACCGTATTAACCCAGTCAGCAATTAATCTTTACCCTTATAGATTCGGGTGCAAAAATTTGTTCCTACTATCCACTAGAGGAGCGATACGTCGTGACCCGTTATTCACCCACAGAGTTTGCACAAGTTGTTGGCAGCGGTTTATTGTCTTTCCCGATTACTCATTTTAAAGCGAGCGATTATTCTTTTGATGAGGACGCCTATCGCGCCAACTTAAATTGGCTGTTTAAACACGATGCGGCAGCCATGTTTGCGGCGGGTGGCACGGGTGAGTTTTTCTCGCTCACACAAAAAGAAGTTGACCGTGTTGTGCGCGCTGCGGTGGAAGAAACCAAACACATTCCGGTTATTGCACCGGCGGGCGGTGGCACGGCGGTTTCTATTGAATATTGCCAGGCCGCTGAAGCTGCCGGCGCGGATGGTATTTTGTTATTGCCACCTTATTTAACCGAAGCCTCTAAAGACGGTGTTGCTGCGCACGTAGAAGCCATTTGTAAATCCACCAAGCTGGGTGTGATTGTTTACAATCGCGCAAACCAGCGTTTGGATGATGTGGAGCTGGCGCGTTTGGCTGAGCGCTGCCCCAATTTGGTGGGTTACAAAGATGGTATCGGCGATATCGAATTAATGACGCGCATTTATGCACGCTTGGGTGATCGTCTCACTTACATTGGCGGTTTGCCAACGGCTGAAACCTTTGCCTTGCCCTATTTGGAAATGGGTGTGACTACCTATTCATCGGCGATTTTTAATTTTGTACCCGAATTCGCCCTGAATTTTTATAAAGCTGTGCGCGCACGCGATTACGCCAAAGTTTATGCAGCGCTCAATGAATTTGTGTTGCCCTACATTAATATTCGCAATCGCAAACAGGGTTATGCGGTATCCATTGTAAAAGCCGGTATGAAAGTGGTCGGGCGCGATGCCGGCCCCGTGCGCACACCGCTCACCGATTTAACCGAGGCAGAAGTAGCAGAGTTGTCCGCATTGGTAGCGCGCATCAAAAATATTGTTTTTTAATCACTGGTTAATAAGCTGTTGCCGGTTTGCTAAAGGGTTGTTGTTATGACGTTAAGCGGAAAATTATTACTCGGTGCCCAACAAGTAGCAGGGAATAAAGGTGTGTTGCATGCCGTTAACCCTGCCACCGGTCAAACACTTGAACCAGCATACACTCTGGGTGGTGCTGACGATGTGGCGCGCGCTTGTGAATTGGCCGAACAGGCGTTTGATGTTTATCGCCAGCAACCTGCTGCAGTGCGTGCGAATTTTTTAAATATTATCGCGTGCCAGATTGAAGCGCTTGGTGATGAATTAATTACCCGCGCTATGGCCGAGACAGGTTTACCCAAGGCGCGTTTGGAAGGTGAGCGCGCACGCACCTGTAATCAGTTGCGTTTGTTTGCCGCTACTATTACCTCCGGTGAGCAAAACCGCGTGCGGATCGATCCGCGTCAACCTGAACGCACACCGCTGCCACGTGCAGATTTACGTCAGCGTCGTATTGCACTGGGCCCGGTGGCGGTATTTGGTGCGAGTAATTTTCCGCTCGCGTTTTCGGTTGCCGGTGGCGATACCGCATCGGCTTTAGCGGCCGGCTGTCCGGTGATTGTGAAAGGCCATTCTGCGCACCCGGGCACCTCGGAATTGGTGGGGCAGGCGATTCAAAAAGCAGTGGCGGAATGTAATTTACCCGAAGGCGTTTTTTCGCTGATTTTTGGTGCCGGCGCCGAAGTGGGTGCAGCACTGGTGGCGCATCCGGTTATTCAAGCGGTAGGTTTTACCGGCTCGCGCGCGGGTGGTATCGCGCTGATGCGTATTGCACAAGCGCGCGCGCAACCCATTCCATTTTATGGTGAATTAAGTGCACTCAACCCGGTGTTGTTATTGCCGGGTGCACTCGCGGAAAAAGCCGATGATTTGGGGCGGCAATTTGTGGCATCGCTCACTATGGGTGCAGGCCAATTTTGTACGAATCCCGGTTTATTGTTGGCGATAGAAAGCCCGGCACTGGATCAGTTTGTGCAATCCGCCAGTCAGTCATTGCAAGCAGCGAATGCGCAAACCATGCTCAGCCCAGGCATTCACAACGCCTATGAGCGCAGCACCGCCTGCATCGCCAATAACAGCAAAGTGCAAACCCTGGCGCAGGGGCCAGAGGCTGCGTCGCCCAACAGTTGTCGCGCAGTTTTATTTGCCACCAGCGCCAGCGCGTTTTTAGCTGACCCTAATTTGCACGAGGAAATGTTTGGCGCCGCATCGCTATTGGTGCGCTGCCGCGATGAACAAGAATTGATAAAAGTAGTGAGCCATTTGGACGGGCAATTAACCGCCAGCCTGCAGCTCAACGCCGCTGATTTTACCTTTGCGCAACAACTGCTGCCGCTCTTGGAGCGCAAGGCCGGGCGCATACTCGCCAACGGTTGGCCGACAGGCGTGGAAGTATGCAACGCTATGGTTCACGGCGGCCCCTGGCCCGCCACAACCGATGTGCGCACCACATCAGTCGGCACCGCGGCACTGGAGCGTTTTTTACGCCCCGTCTGCTACCAGGACTTGCCCTCTGAATTACTGCCCGCTGAACTGCGCGATGAAAATCCACTGCAATGGAAACGTCTGGTGGAGGGCAAGGCGGAGTAAATAATTCAACTTGCCCAGCGTTACTCCTGACGCGAGCAGCTGCGCTGTGTGCGCGTATTTATCCTTTTGGGGTGTCGATCAACATCAGCGCTGCTGCGCCGATAATTAATTTATTCTCTCCCGCTACACCGCTGCGAATCTTTTTTTGTAGCGGTAAGCTGGTGTTGTCTTTTATCTGGTTGATGAGCGTGTGCAACCAGTCGGGTGAGATGGGCGAGCTAATAATAATTTCATCCAGTTGATGCAAACTGGCGCTGGCTTCAATGGAAAAGGCCAAGGCTCGGGCGGCATTTTGAAACCAGTCGGCGACAACTTTATGGGTTATTGGGTTGAGCTGTTGCCAATCCAAATGATTTCCAGATGATGCACAGGTTAGATCCAGTTGCCGATGCAGACTGTTGAGTGATGCTTGGGTGTTGAGCGAATCGCTGCCGGTGTTGCGGCCGGAAGTTTGCGATGGCAGGCCGACCGGCATTGAGGCGAGAAAAGGTTTTTCACTGGGCCTGTGGTGGTTAATTTTATTGGCAAAAATAAAACAGCCATCTATGTCGTTGCCGATATAAATATACAGCAGCTGTTTATTTGCTCGCGCGGGGTTGGTGATGAGTTCCGCCGCCGCGGCGGCAATGCCCTGCGTGGCAATACCGGCGGTGAGTTGATGCAGCGATTGGTGATGTTGAGATTTTAGCTGGTTGGTGAGCTGGCTTGTTATTTCTGCCAAACAGATATTGTCCCTACTGCTGCCAACAATTCCTATTCCATCCAGTGCTCGCTGTTGCTCCAGTGGCATGGATGTCACCAGTTCAATTACGCGGAGATAAATTTGCTCTGCAACGGCGGCGGTTGTTTGCTGCTTGAGTGGGTGCTTCTGAATCATCAGGATGTTGCCGTGAAAATTAATCACGGCAATTGCGAGTGTGTCACTGAGAATTTCTATACCCAGCGCCAAGCGGCCATTGGCTTCAATTTCATACAGGGCAGTGGGTTTGCCCATCTGTTTTTTCTCTGTGCCTTTTTTTCTCACCAAACATTTAGTTGCCAGTGTGTCCACAATTCTTGCCACGGCGGGGTAGGTCAGTCCGGTCAGCAGCGCTATGTCTGTTTTTGACAATTGCCGGTGTTCACGCATTAGCAACAGAATGAGGCGTTCATTCTGTTCGCGCTGAATGGATGAATTTTGCCCCTGGCTCATGGTGGTTTAGTTGGCGGTTTGCAGTTGCAGCTTGGCTTGTTTGTCGCTGCGCAACACGCAGGCGGAGACTATGAGGAAAATAATAACCACTATTCCCATCATCTTGTAGGACGTGGCAAAACCATAATGGTCATACATTGAACCAGCTACAACGGAGAGCGCGCTGGATGCAACCTGGGTCATAAATTGAAAGCCGACCAGATAGAGTGTGGACGATAACCGCGGATCAAAACTGCTGGTGATGTATTTAAAAATCGCAATCAGCATGATGGGCAATTCAGCCGCATGCAGCAGTTTCATGGCCGATATTTCTACCGGAGTTGCAGCAAATCCCGAGCCCAGGATTCTGCAAGCCATAATCGCGCCGGCAAGCAACAAGCCGTTTTTGGCTCCAATTTTATTTACAATAAAGGGCGCTAAAAACATACCGCCCGCCTCCAGAAATACTTGCAATGAATTGAGGTAGCCGTACATGGAATTACCTTCGGCACTGGAGGGAAAGAGCGAGGAAAAATAAATAGGAAACTGCTGGTCGTAAACATAATAAATGCAGTTGACCCCAATCACGTAGGTGGCAAAGGCCCAGAATTGCGGCAGGCGCAGTAAGTCGAGTGCATCGCGTGTGTTAAGTGTATTGCTGTTTGTGGTTTGCTCTTCTGCGGCGGGGGCTGTGGATACCAACAGCAATGCGATTATAAAAATAAATGCGCAACCGCTGGCGAGATAAAAATTAATGTGTGGATTAATATTAAATAAATAGCCGGCAAAAAATGTGGCGCAGGCCCAGCCGAGCGATCCCCACATGCGCGCCTTGCCAAATTCAAAACCGGTGCGCCGACCAATGCGTTCGACATAGGTTTCCACTGCACCAACGCCAGCTAAAAAGGTAATGGAAAAATACAGGCCGCCGATAATGGCTCCCAGGTAAAAATGTGTTTGTAACAGTGGCGTATAAACGAAAATAAAAAACGGACCGCTTAATACCAGAAGTACACCAACCGCAAATAACAGCGAGCGTTTGATGCCGAGTTTGTCCTGGATCAGACCGTAGATCGGCATAATCAGTAATGCCGTGAGAGAGTTGACGCTAAAGATAAAACCCGTGCGCTCGCCGGATAAACCTATGTATTGATTCAGCCAGATGGGAAACAGTGAAAAGGTAAATGACCAGGTGAGGAAGAAACTGAATAAACAGCAGCTTAATAACCAATAATTTTTTGTTGCACGGCTCAGGCTCATCATTATTCTCGGCTGAAAAATGCCAGCGTTTAGCTGGCGGTGGGGGGCGCTACCGATCCGCGGATGACCTGGTCGCCGCCAATCAAGTAAGTTTTTACCGGGGTGTTTTCTTCCAATGCCAGTTGTGCGGCTTTTTGTCCCATTTGGAAATAGGGCAGTGACACGGTGGTGAGTTTGGGCACCAGGTTTTCCGCAATCATGCGGTAGTTGTCGTAACCCACAATAGAAATGGTCTCGGGAATTTTGTAACCCATGCGGCGAATAAGCATGTACACACGCATCGCCATTTTGTCGTTACCGCACATAATGGCGCTGGGGCGTTCGGAGCGCGCCATTATGTCGCGCAGTATTTCCGGGATGGTGGCGAACTCATCGTCCGGGTCGCGGCATACACCTTCATGGATAAGCTCGGCCTGCATTTCAATGCCCATTTCCATATGTGCTTTTTTGTAGCCGCGCAGACGCAATACGGTTGCCGGCATATCATCAAACAGGGTTAAAAAGGCGATGCGTTTGTGACCCGCTTTTAAAAGGTTTTTTGTCGCTTCGTAAGCGCCGGTTTCATCGTCGGGAATAATGGTGGGGTGGCGCAATTTTTTTTCAAAACAGTTCACCAGAATGAGCGGACATTTATTGAAGCTTTGTTCAATTGCTACTTCGCGGTGATACACGGTGGCAAAAATAATTGCTTGGGCACGCTGGCGGCGAAAGTCATTCACCAACCGCTCAAAACTGGAGGCCTTGCCGCCCGATTCGCCAATCATTAGCAGTTTGCCCTGGCGTTCACACTCGTGCTGGATGCCCGCAATAATGTCGAAGGAGTCGGGCGTGGTAGTTAATCGCTCGGTAATCAGGCACACAATGCCCGTCTCCTGGCCGCGCAAGGCTTGTGCTGCCGCGGAGGGGTAGAACTCCAGCGCTTGCATGGCGGCGTTGACACGCTCGCGGGTTTTTTCACTCACACCATCGTAGCCGCTCAAAATGCGGGAAACGGTTTTTACCGATACGTTGGCATGTAGTGCTACATCTTTGATAGAAGTCATGTGCGTTCCAGGTGGTGGGTTAATTATCAGACTTGTCCATTCAGGAACATTTAGCTTGACATATTTCCTACCCTTTTCACTATAATGACCAACGATAGACATTTTGTCAATCGCCAAATAAAGCCAATAAAACGGTGTTGTTATCCGGGGAGTCGCTATGGGATCAATCAAATTGTCGCGCTTGTTGGGGTTGGCCCTGACGGCATCGCTGCTGCTGGCCTGTTGGCCCGCGCGCCAAGCGCCGCTGCTGGTTAAGGTCAACTTTGATGAGGGCGCGGGTACGCAACTCAGAGAGGTGGTGTCGGGCCGTGACTATGGCATCCAGCACCGGTTTCGCGAGGCGCGTTATAAGCCGGTGTCTGATCCTTATTGGCGCAGCCACTGCATCGCCGGGCAATGTTTGAAGTTTGATGGCTCCAGCAATGCCATTGAGTTAGCGCCGCTGGTCATGCCGGCATCCGGGGTGATAACACTCAGCTTGTGGGTGGCACCGCAAGCCTATGAATGGGGTGATGGTGGTTTGCCCTCGGGCTTGCTTGGCCAGTATCAGGCGGCGGCACATCAGGGGTTTGTGCTGGGCATAGGGCGCCACGGTGAGTGGCTGGTGCAGCTTGGCGATGGGCTGGAAACCCACACAGTGACTGCCGGGCAGCGCTTGCCGGTGGATAGCTGGTCCCATCTGGCGCTGCGCATAGATAAACCCGCACAGACCCTGGCTTTCTACCGCAATAGCGAGCTGGTGGCCGAGCACAGGCTGTCTGCGTTGGCCCAGTTCCAACTGCCGGATACGCCGCTGTTTATTGGCCGCCACCCGGCCGCCATGTTGCACCTGGGGCATTTTTACCTGCACAGTTTTAATGGCTTGATGGATGAGCTGGCGGTACTGGATGGGGCGCTCCCCATCGCCGAGCATCAAGCGCTCTACACCCGCGCTTTGGCGGATGGCCAATTGCCCGCGCTGTCATTGGCCGATACCACCATCGCACGGCGGGAATTTGATGGCGACAAACATCGCCCCCAGTATCACCTGATGCCTGACGCCCACTGGATGAATGAACCCCATGGGCCGTTTTATTACCAAGGCAAATACCACATTACCTTCCAGAAAAACCCGCACGGGCCGTTTTGGCACCAGATCCACTGGGGTCACCTGGTCAGCGACGACATGGTGCACTGGCGCGAGGTGGACATGGCGCTGCGCCCCGAGGCGGGGGATTTAACACCGGATGGCGTCTGGTCGGGCAGTGCCACGCTGGATGCCGAGGGTAACCCGGTGCTGTTTTTTACCGCCGGTAACGACCAGCTGTTTCCCACCCAGCGCATGGCGCTGGCTCGCCCTAAAGATCTGACTGATCCACTGTTGCGCGAGTGGGTTGCGCACCCCAAGGCGCTGATTACCCAGCAGCCCGATTGGGGGTTGTTTGGTCAATTCCGCGACCCCTTTGTGTTTTGGGATAAAACAGTCAGCAAGTGGTATCAACTGGTGACCTCTGGCATTCCAGATGGCAGCGGCACGGCGCTGGTGTTTTCCTCTAGCGATTTATTCAAGTGGGACTATTTAGGGCCGCTGTTTAGCACCGACATAAAAGCCTATCCGCAGGTTGGCCCGGTGTGGGAGCTGCCGGTGCTCTTGCCTCTGGGTACTGGGCGCGATGGTCGCCCGCGCCACTGGTTTGGCATCAATTCCCACGGCGCTGGGGCGGTGGTGGAGGTCTATTACTGGATTGGTGTTTGGGATGCCGCCACCGGCCGCTTTAGCCCGGATCACCCCGAGCCGCGCCTGATGGATATAGGCGACCGCAAATTCACTGGCCCCAGCGGCATGGTTGATCCGCTGACCGGGCGCAGCATTTTATTCAGCATCGCCCAGGGCGAAACCACCCGTCAGCAGGAGGCCGAAAGTGGCTGGGCGCACAACGGCGGCCTGCCGCTACACCTGTGGCTGGGTGAGGACGACCAGTTGCGGTTTGCGCCTATCGCCGAGCTGGCCTCGCTGCGCGGTGAGCCTTTGGTGGATGCTGCCAATATCAGCGGTGCCGAGGCACAGGCGCTGTTGGCACCGGTCAAGGGTGATTTGTTAGAGCTGGAATTGGTGCTGGATGCTGCCCAATTGGTCAGCACTGCAGGTAAAGGTTCGCTGGGGCTGGCGCTGCGCAAGAACCCGCGCGCCACTGAATTGACCCGGTTGAATCTGCTTCCGCGTGGCGGGCGCAACTGGCGCCTTGAGCTGGATCGCAGCCGCACCAGTCTCGACCCGGACGTATTGAGTTATGGCGTGCAGGGTGGTGACTTGGTGTTGGATGACGAAATCCGGCTGCGGGTCTTTCTGGATCGCTCCATGCTGGAGGTGTATGTCAATGACCGCGCCAGCCTGACCAGCCGCTTGTTTCCCGCCACATTGGATGCGCTGGGGCTGGGCCTTGAACTGCCGCCCGCCGCAGTCGTGAAGCGCTTGCGTGTGTGGCCCATGAATGCGGCGCAGGGGGATGCTGCACCGGTCGCGCCCGCTGCGTTTGACTACAGCGAAACCACCTGGCAGAGCGCGCTGCCCAACCACGATTTCAGCCTGTGCAACCTCGCCGGCTGGCAGGCCCAAGGCGAGGCATTTACCCCGGCGCAAGTGGTGGCGGATCAGCGCGAGCTAAATCCCAGTGGGCGTATCCCCGGCGCTTGTCAGCTGCTGGGTAGTTTGGCGGGCGGCGATGCCACCGGTGAGCTGCGCTCGGCGCGCTTTGTGCTGGGGGGCAATGGTCAGCTTAATTTCCTGATCGGCGGCGGTATGGATAGGGACAATCTCTATGTCGCACTGGTTGACGCGGACACCGGCCAGGAGCTGATGCGCGCCACCGGCACCGAAGCTGCAGATCAGGCGGATGGCGCCCGGCACGGTTTGCGCCGCGTTTATTGGGACGCCAGCAGCGCCCTGGGCAAAACCCTCTACTTCATCCTGCGCGATCAGTCCAAAGGCCCGCGCGCTTATCTCAATGTGGACGACTTCCACATTCCCATGCAATCCACACTAATAACCGAGACTTCCCTATGACAAGTTTTATCAGCCCTCTGGCGCCGGCAGAAGCCTGGCGCCCCCAGTTGCACTACAGTGCGCGCGGCAACTGGATCAACGACCCCAATGGTCTCTTTTACAAAGATGGTGTCTATCACCTCTACTACCAGATGAACCCGGACGACAGCGTCTGGGGCAATATGCACTGGGGCCACGCGGTCTCGACTGACCTGCTGCGCTGGCAGGAGCTGCCCATTGCATTAGATGCTGAGCCGGAAGGTCTGGGTTACGCCTTTTCCGGCGGCGCGGTGATCGACTGGAATAACAGTTCCGGCTTGGGCGATGGGGTAAACCCACCGATTATCGCCACCTATACCCAGCATTCCAAAGACGCGGTACAGGTGCAGAGCATTGCCTACAGCACCGACGGCGGTAAGCGTTTTGTGCCCTATGCCGGCAACCCGGTGATTGCCAACCCGGGCCTGAAAGATTTCCGCGACCCCAAGGTGGTCTGGCATGAGCCAAGCCAGCGCTGGGTAATGGCGCTGGTGGCGGGTGATCGCGCGCATTTTTACACCTCAACCAACCTGCGCGAGTGGACCTTTGCCTCGGAGTTTGGCGCTGAACATGGCGCCCACGGCGGAGTGTGGGAATGCCCCGAACTCTTCTCGCTCACCTGCGCCGAGACGGGTGAAAGTCGCTGGATCTTAACGATCAGTCTCAACCCCGGTGGCCCCAATGGCGGCTCGGCCATGCAATATTTTGTTGGCCAGTTTGATGGCCAGGTATTTCAGGTGGAACACCAAGATACCCGCTGGCTGGATTTTGGCACCGACTTTTACGCGGGCATCACCTGGGATGGCCTGCAAACCATGGGTGATGAGCGGGTGATGATCGCCTGGATGAGCAACTGGCAGTACGCCAACAAAACTCCCACTGACAGCTGGCGCGGCGCTATGTCGCTGCCGCGCCGCATGGCCTTACGCAAGGTGGATGGCCACTACCGCGTGGCCAGTGAACCGCACGCCAATTTGCTGGCGGCGCGCCACGCCGGGTTTGACTGGTTGCAGGATCGCCCGTTGGGAGTGGGTGAATTGCTCAGCACCAAGGAGCTGCCGCCGGTGGCGGAAATTGTGCTGCAGTTGCGTTGGTCGGCGGCTGCCCCGGTACTGGAATGGCAATTGATCAATGCGCAGGGCGAGCAGTTGAGCCTGGTATTGGACGCCGCAGAGGCTAGTCTTAGTCTTGATCGCCGCCAGTCGGGCTGGGATCAGGAAGGTTTTGGGCGCGCCATGCACGCCGAGTTGTATGCAACGGCGCCCGGTATGGCGGAGCTGCGTTTATTTGTGGATCGCTCCTCCATCGAGGTGTTTGCCAATGGCGGCCTGACCTGTGTGACCAGCTGCTGTTTCCCGCAATCACCCTATTCAACACTGCAATTACACCTGCGTGCAGGCGCGCTGGATGCGGTGTCCGCACAGATTTACCACTTGGAGTAAGCGGCTATGACGATTTGTGTACTGGGCGAGGCAATTGCGGATCTAGTGCCTACCGAACAGGGCTTGTATGACCCTAAGGTGGGCGGTTCACCCTTTAATTTTGCCCGCTGTCTGGCGCGTTTGGGCGCGCCGGTGCGTTACGTGTCACCCATTTCCAGCGATGCGCTGGGCGAGCGCATGCTGGCCGAGATGCAGGCGCAGGGCATAGATTTTGATCCTGCCAATCGCTCGCCACTGCCTACCTCGCTGGCGCTGGTTGCCTATGATAATGGCCAGCCGCGCTATAGCCTTTACCGCGAAGGTATTGCCGATACCGATTTTACTCCCGAGGCCATTCTGGCGCAGATAGCACCCGAAACCCGCCTGTTCCATACAGGTTCGCTGATGTTGGTGCCGGCGGTAATCGATCGGGTTGCCTCGCTGCTGGAGCAGCTGCGCGCGCGCGACATAGTGATCAGTCTGGATCTCAACCTGCGCCCCGGCGTAGTGCGCGATCTGGGGGAATATCGGCGCAAAATCCTGGAATTGCTGCCCTTGGCTGATGTGATCAAGGCCAGTGACGAGGATATGGCGTTGCTGGGCCTCGATATTGGCCAGCTCCAGCCAGTGCTGGAGCGCTACTTTGCCGGTTCGCTGTTGGTGTTGACCCGTGGCGATGCCGGCGCCAGTGCCTATTCCGGCGGGCGGCAGGTGAGTGTGCCAGCCTATAAGGTGAGCAGGGTGCAGGACACCATCGGCGCTGGCGATACCTTCTACGGTGCCTTTGTGGCGCACATCTACACGGCGGTGAGGTTGCAGCACGGCTGGGCTGGGGATGGGTTGTTGCAGGAGGCGCTACAGCGAGCCTGTGCGGCGGCGGCTATCAATGTCACCCGCCAGGGTTGCCAACCACCTGCTGGTGATGAAATCGCGGCGGTGATGAGCGGGCAGTGGGTTCTCTAAGGCCCGAATGTTGGGTAAAAGCGTAACGCCGCGCAGCAAAAATATGCGTGATTTGCTGCAGACACACAAAAAAACTTGCATTGAACGACTCAAATATTATTATGTCTATCGATGGTCAAATTTTTATCAAAACACTCCCTCAGGTTCATGATTCATGGAATTCGCGCCCGAAGGGAGGGGAGGAGCGCTGGTAAATAAGCTTTGCTTTGAGTTAAGGCTTATAGTCCAGTTGAAAATGTCTAACGATGGTCACTGTAAATCCTGGCAGGGTATGAAGATTATGAAAATAAATAAAATTCTCGCGGCGATGCTGTTAGTGCAGGGTGGAAGTTTGTTGTTCCCCTTTGCCGTTTGCGCGCAAGTGGTTACTGATACTGCACAACCCGCAGCAGAAAAAGCTGCCGGCAAAAAAGAAAAGCCCCAGGACGAGGGGTTGAAACTGGAAGAAATCATTGTGACCGGTACTGCCGGTGGCGGCCAAATGACCAAGTTCGAGGCCTCCTTTGGTATCACCACCATCAGCCAGGAGCAGATGAAAGCGATAGCTCCGCAAAGCACCGCCGACCTGCTGGGTGAAGTGCCCGGTATTTTCACCGAGGGCGGCACCGCCGGTGAGGCCAGCAACAACGCCAACGTGCGCGGTATTCCCTCTTCAGGCGGCTTCAAGTTCCTGCCCTTGCTGGTGGATGGATTGCCCATGTACGAAGAGCCGGAAATCGGCTTTATGAACAACGACGTGTTTATCCGCGCCGATTTGATGACCGAAACCGTGGAAGCGGTGCGTGGCGGCCCTTCAGCGGTGCTCTACTCCCATGCACTGGGTGGCGCCGCCAACTTTATTACCCGCACCGGCAGTCAGGAGTATGAAGGCGCGGTGAAGGTGGAAGTGGGCGACTGGGGCCATTTGCGCAATGACTTTTTTGTCTCCGGCCCACTCACTGATCGCCTTACCTTTGCGGTGGGTGGTTTCTATCGTGTATCTGACGGTATTCGCGACCCGGGTTATACCGGTAACGACGGCGGCCAAATGCGCGGCAACCTGGTCTGGACCAGTGAAGACGAGCTGACCAAGGTGGAAATGCATGCGCATATGCTGCGCGACAAAACCATTTTCTACCAAAACGTGCCCTTTACCATTCCCCGTGTAGACGAGCGCCCCACGGTGGATAACCCGGCGCGGGTAGACAATATCCAGGATCTGGGCATCGACCTGGCCAATGGCACACTCGCCTCCAACGACCTGCGCACCGGCACCATTAAAACCGCACAGGGCGAGCGCGAATACGACCTGGCCAATGGTATCAATCCCAGTTTTGATATCTGGACGCTGAAGTTCAGCCGCGATTTTGACACCTGGAAAATTGAAAACAACATGCGCAAAACCTCTGGTGTCAGTGGTTTTAACGCAATTTTTGCCGGTATGCCGGTGAAGGCCGAGCAGTTTGTATTTGACCGCGAGCGCAACGATGTGGCCAACCGCGCCTATACCGCCGCCCAGCAATGTGACCTGGGCTCGGTTTACCTCTCCTACTTTGGTGTGAATGAACGCAACTGCGGCGATAACCTCAATGCCGCTAACCTCACCGAGTTCACCAATCGCTACCGCAGCTACAGCGACTTTGCACTCAAGTATGCCGATGACGGCGCGCCGCTGGATTTGGCCCAATCACCCTATGTGGCTTTCCAAACCCTGTGGTTGGCGGAAGTGGAAGCGGAAATGTTTGTGGACGACCTGCGCCTGCACACCGAGCTGGATTTCTTTGGCGAGCACAACCTGACTTTTGGCACCTACTTCAGCAATTACGATCTGGGCACCCAGCTGACCATTACCGAAATGATTACCGATGTAACCGGCAGCCCGCGCAAGCTGGACTTGGTGGCCACCAACGCCTCGGGTGCACAAATCGGCCCGTCGCTCACCGATTACGGTATTTATCGCCACGTCAACACCTTCCTCAAGGTGGATGACAAACACCAGGCCTTTGCGTTTTATATCAATGATGATTGGGCGGTGACTGACCGCTTGGACTTGAATCTGGGGGCGCGCTGGCACCAGTTGAATATCGACAGCAACTACTTCTTTGCCGATACCGGATCGGACATTACCGCCGCGGATGTGGAGGTGGGCAGCACTTCGGACACCTTGGCGGACAACAGTGTGGTGGGTTTGTCCGGGCGGGTACAGGCGCGCGAAATCGAGTTCAACCAAAACGGCTGGACCCTGGGCGCCAACTTCCGCTTGCTGGATAACCTTGCCCTGTTTGGTCGTGTATCCGAATCCTTCCGTATGCCGCGCTCGGAAGTCATCTGGGCGGATCGCACCTCGGCCGACCCGATTCAAACCATCGATCAGCTCGAAGGTGGGGTGAAGCTGATGGGCGACACCTTTGACGCCTTTGTCACCGTGTTCTGGAACCAATTCCGCGCCACCGGCAACAACCACGAGTACAAAGATATCGAAGATCCGGCGTGCCAGGTGACCGACGGCAATCTTATCGACTTGAACGAGTGCCGCACCATTCAGGGTATTTCCCGTCGTGGCACCGAGAACATAGGTGTAGAGCTGGAAACCAACTGGCGCCCGGAGCTGCTGCCCGGTTTTGCGTTGAGCACCACCATCACCTGGCAAGACCCACAATACTCCGGCGGCAATGTGCCGATTGTGGAACCAGTTACCGAAGAGGTTGATGGGGTATTTGTGACCACCGGCTACCGCACCATTGAATCGGGTATCGACGGCAATATTCCGCGCCGTTTCGCCCGCCTGATGACCAATATTCGCCCCAGCTACAACTTTGAGGATCTCACCGGTGTGCCGGTGACTGTGTATGGCGCCGCCCAGTATTTGGGTGAGCGGTTCGGCGAGGACGACAACCTGATTATCTACCCCGACTACTGGTACTTCGAAGCGGGTGTGATGGGGCAGGTGAATGACCAGTTCAGCGCGCAGTTGCATGTCACCAACCTGACCAATGAGGCCGTTCTGACCGAAGGCGGCAACCTGGATGTGAATGTGGTTACCCAAGAGGGAGATCGCAATATCGCCTTGGGCCGGCCACTCATGGGGCGCACTATCAAACTCAGTTTGACTTACGAATTCTGATGTCGAGAGGACGAATAATGAAAACAATATCCAAGCTTATGCAATTGACCGCACTGGTGGCCGTGTCTGGCGCGCTGGTGTCCTGTGGCGGTGACGCCGGCGGTGCCGGTTTTGAATTTACCGGTTATGTGGAGCCGCAACAGGGCAATTCCGAAACCCTGTTTAAAGTGACCAATAGCGACCCGCTACTGTTTAACCCGGCCAATGTGATTGCCGATTTTGAAGATCCTGCCTTTATCCAGAACCCGGCCAATGGCTGGGTGGTGACTGGCCAGTTTGCCGAAGGTAAGGATTGGAATGTGCTCACTGCCAAATTGGAAGGTGCGCGTATTGGCAAGGTGGCGGTGAGCACCTGCGAAATTAATGGCAAAGATTGCGACAGCAATACCGGCAGCATGCTGACCCCGGCCTTCACCATCAATAACGACTACATCAACTTCCTGATGACCGGTGGCGCCACGCCAGTAGGTGTACAGGTGCGTTTGGCGGGCACCGAAACGGTACTACTGCAATTCCAGCCCAACTCCTGCAGCAAACCAGTGCTGGGTGGCAACGACGATTGGTTCCACTTTGATGTGCGCGCACTCAAAGGCCAATCGGTGCAGTTGTATATTTTTGACAACGAAACCGCCGGTTGCGGCTTTGTGGCCTTCGATCACTTTTATCAAAGTGGCAGCGCCTTTGGCCAAATGGCGGCCAGTGCGGGTGAACCCACCTCGGGCGTGGGTGTAACCCTGCCGGAAGATGGTATCTCCAATATTGTCGGCAACTTTGATGATGCGGTGAAAATGGCAACCAGTACCGAATTTGACGGTTTTGGTTGGGCTGCCACGGGCGATTTTGCCAATCCGCAAGTGCCCGGTGCCTGGCAGGGCGCCAGTGTTGCGCAAGACTCGGCCCGCATTGGCGACCGCGCCTTCTCCAGCTGCAGCACCTTTGCCGGTGGCTGCGCCTCGCTGCAAGGCACAGTGACATCGCCCGCGTTTACCGTGACTCAAAGTTATCTCTACCTTTTGGCAGCGGGTGGCTCAGACACCAATCAAGATGCCGTGGTAGAAGTCTTGCGCGCTGCCACCGATGAGGTGCTGGTGAGCTTTACCCCCAAAACCTGTGATAAGGGCTATATCACCGACGACAGCGATTGGTACAAGGTGGATATGGGCGCCATTCTCGGTCAGGAAGTGAAAGTGCGTATTGCCGACCGCTCGACGGCTACCTGTGGTTTTATCGCGGTGGATCACATTTATCAAAGCGGCAACGCCAGTTTTGACAATGAGGCCGGCGAAACTGTAACGCCACCAGTCGCTGGCGTGGCCAATATTCCCGAAGAATTCCAGGCGTTTAATGTGTCGGTAGCCGCCGATGCCTTTACCGAAGGTCAGGTGGTGGGCAACTTCAACTCGGCACTGGCCATGTTGGAATCCGGCTGGGTGGCTACAGGTACATTTGCCAATCCCGCCAGCGCCACTGCCTGGCAGGGCACTACCCGCTTTGATGCCGCTGCCCGGGTGGGTGAAGGTTCCGTCAGTACCTGTGAAATCAATAACAACGCCGAAGGTTGCGATGCACCCACCGGCACACTCACCTCGCCCGCTACTACCGTGGTGCAAGACTTCCTGTATTTCCTGATGGGCGGCGGCAACGGCTCGGCGCCGGTTGGTCTGCGCATTATGGATAGCATCGGCAATGTGCTGCACAGCTACTCGCCCAACTCCTGTGGCCCGTCTTATATCGATGACAATTTCGATTGGACTGCCATTGATATGAGCGCCATCCGCAATGCCAGCGTGCGCTTCCAATTGTTTGATGAAGAGGCGGGCGGTTGTGGTTTTGTCAGCTTCGATCACCTGTATCAAACTGAGCGCGACCCCGCCAGCAACGACGGTGTGCTGCCCAACCCCATGATTAACGGCGGTGCGGTAAGCCTGACTGACGAGACACTCGCCAACTTGTCCTTCAATACCGCGCTGCCCTATGCCGATTCCGGCAGCAATGTGCTTGGTCGTTTTGACTCACCTCAATCCGCGCTGGACGCTGGCTGGGTAGCCACCGGTTCTTTTGCTGCTTCGCTCGATGCTGATGCCTGGCAGGGCACAACCCGCTTTGCCGAATCGGCCCGTGTAGGGGCGGGTGCGGTCAGCACCTGTGAGCTGAATGCCAACGCTGAAGGTTGCGATGCGCCAGTAGGCACCCTGACCTCGGCCGCCTTTACTGTGACTGCCGAACAACCGCTGCTGGCGTTTTTGATGGCCGGCGGCAATGGCAGTGCACCTGTGGGCCTGCGGGTATTAAACGCTGCCGATGATGCCGAGTTGGTAAAACACACGCCCAACAGCTGTGGCCCTTCCCATATCACTGGTGATGAAGATTGGGTGACTTTGGATTTAACGGCCTATGTCGGCACTCAAGTCAAAATTGAAATTTTTGATAACGAACCCGGCGGTTGTGGTTTTGTCAGCTTCGACCATGTGCACATGACCAATGGCGAAGCCTATGACCCGGCGGCCAGCGATGAAGGTGAAGTGGTAGATCCAACCGCAACCCGCAATGTGACTGTACCAGCGGATGCCTTTGAACAAGTGCTGGGCAATTTTGATGATGCCCAAGCCATGCTGGATTCCGGTTGGGTTGCCACAGGTGCTTTTGCTAACCCGGCGGCAGCGGATTCCTGGCAGGGCACTACCCGCGCTGGCAATACCGCCGCGGCGGGTGTGGGCGCCGGTGCCGTGAGCACCTGTGAAATGAACGGCAATGCCGAAGGCTGCGATGCACCGGTAGGCACATTGACCTCACCGGCGTTCACCGTGGATGCGGCGCGCACCAAGCTGAATATGTTGATGGCCGGCGGCAATGGTTCAGCGCCTGTGGGTATCCGCGTAAAACGCGCCAGCGATGACAGCGAAGTGGCGGCTTATAGCCCCAACAGCTGCGGCCCATCCCATATCAATGGCGACGACGACTGGGTAACCCTGGACCTGAGCGCCAATGTGGGTGAAAGCCTCTACCTGGAAATTTACGACAACGAAGCCGGTGGCTGCGGTTTCCTGAGTTTTGATCACCTGCATATGAGCAGTGTTGTCGCGCAGCTGCCTTAGTGCACTGCGAGTTTCGGAACCTGGCGGTTTTCTGCTTCTGGAATCTGATGAAAAGTCGCCGCCAGGTTTTTCGCCCGAATCATTTGCTATAGGTCACATCATGAAAATATTTGCTTCACAACTGCGCCTACCCAAACGCACCCTGCTGGTGTCGCTGATTGCCAGCCTGACGCTTGCCGGTTGCAAACTGGGCGAGGTCGGCCCATCGCCCAAATCCAACAACGAACCAGAAGAGCCGCCGGTTGCTACTGGCAACCTGGTATTTCATCTCGCTTACGACGAAGCCTCCGGCAATACCCAGGAGCAGGTGAGCGATGCGGCAGTGGTTATTAATAACCAATTCAATAATGCCGAGCGGGTAGTGGGCGTGAATGGCAATGCCCTGCGCACCGATGGTTTTTCTACCTACCTTGATGCCACGTTTAGCTTGGCCAATCCCAAAAATCTCACAGTGGAAACCTGGGTGGCTTTGGAATCCTATCCCTCGGATCGCGAACTGCCCTACGACCAGCACAAGCCTTCGGCTCTGGTGTCGCAATTTGATGGCAGCAAAGGTTTTACTCTGGATATCAACACCTGGGGCGAATACAGCTTCAAAGTGAATGTGGGTGGCACCCTGGTCACCCTTAAAGCCAGTGAGCGTTTTCCCTTGTATCGCTGGACCCATGTGGCGGCGGTAGTGGATAGCGTGCAAGGCAAAGCCAATTTGTTGCTCAATGGTGTGGTGGTGGCTACTGCCAACATCAGTAAAAACCAAACGCTGCAACTGGCCGAGCGCCCCTTGCGTGTGGGTAAAAGCCATACCGATATTGTCGATGGCATTTTCCTGTTGAATGGTATCAACGGCGCTTTTGACGATACCCGCGTCTACGATTACCCGCTCACCAGTGCGGCACTTTTGGCCAACTACCAAGCGGGCAGCAGTGCCGATAGCGATGCCGCCATCAAAACGCCTGCCAGCCGTTTTGCTACAGATTTACAGCGCCCCAAATTCCACGCCATGCCACCGGCCGGCTGGACCAACGAGCCCCACGGTTTAGTGCGCAGCGGTAACCAACTGCACATGTTTTACCAGCGCACACCCAATGGCCCGTTTAAAACCCAATCCCATTGGGGCCATATGGTGAGCGAGGATTTTGTGAATTGGACAGTACTGCACGATGCGCTTTATCCAACGCTCGCGCCCAACAGTACCAGCGGTTTTGATATGAAAGGTATTTGGGCGGGCGATGTGGTGGTGAGCAATGGCAAAGCCTATGCGTTTTACACCAACGTGAATCACTCCGGCGATTTCAACCCCGGCATCGCCCTGGCCACCAGTGACAGCGAAAATTTCCTCACCTGGGAAAAACAAGAGCCGCTGATCGACAGCGATCAGGTGCAGGATTTCCGCGACCCCTATTTGTGGGAAGAAAATGGCACCTGGCACATGCTGATTGGCGCCAAAGTGCAGGGTAAAGGTGGCTTGGCCTACTACACCTCCACCAACCTGTTGAACTGGACCTACAAACCCACGTTTAGCAGCCTGAGCTACGCCACTATGGATGTAGGTTCCGAAGTGTGGGAACTGCCGGTGTTTGAACCTATTGGCAATGGCAAGCACATTTTGCTGGTGAACCCGGTAGGCGGAGCCGTGAGCAAATACGACAACACCAACCCAACTCGCGGCCTCTATTGGATAGGCACCTGGGCTAACGGTGTGTTTACTCCCGACTACCAACAGCCGAAAAAACTCGATTTGGTGCGCGGCCATTTATCGCCCACGGTTGAGCGCAACGATGATGGTGTATTGACGGCCATTGGTATTGTGGATGAGCGCCGCAGTTCCCAAGCGCAGCTGGATGCCGGTTGGGCTCACACCTTCAGTTTGGCGCGCGAGTGGTATCTGCTGCCCGACAACGCCACTTTAGGCCAGCGCCCCAGCGAACATTTAACCAGCCTGCGCACGGCTGCTACCCCAACCTCGGTAGCTAATCTCTCCACCACCGATGTTGGCGCCACAGGTGCAACTGGCCGCCAGTTGGAATTTGTACTCACACTGGATAACAGCAGCACCGCCGAACGCTACGGTTTTGAAGTGCTGGCCAATGCCGACCGCTCCGAGTACACCCGCGTGTATTACGACGCTATTGGCAAACGCATAGTGCTGGATAAACGCAACAGCACCACTGCCAACGAGGAAGATAAAGTGCTCATTGTTGAAAATTACGATGAAGCGGCTTTTGGTAAACCCACCAAATTCCATGTGTTTATCGACGGTTCAGTAGTGGATGTATTTATTAACGATGCCGCCGCCTTTAGCTTCCGCAGCTATCCCACCAAGGCTGATAGCCATGGCATCAATGTGTTTGCGGCGCAGGGCACTGCAACATTCAGCGCGCTGGATTATTGGTCGTTAAAAGCAATTTCCCTGCAATAGGGTTTGCCCGGTGTTTTAGCCTTTGCCCGCGCGCCCCTAATCTTTGGGGGTAGCGGGCTTTTTTATTGGGAGATAGAGAACCGTGACATTAAAAAACATCATCGCCTCAATATGCCTTGGCGTGTCTGCCTTGCAAGCCGTGCCACTCGCTGCCAGCGATGAGCAATATCGCCCGGCCTTCCACTATGCGCCCCAACACAATTGGATGAACGACCCCAACGGCATGGTGTATCTGGACGGCGAATATCACCTGTTCTACCAGTACAACCCCTATGGCCACGCCTGGGGGCCAATGCACTGGGGCCATGCCGTTAGCCGTGATTTGCGCAATTGGCAGGAGTTGCCTATTGCTTTATACCCGGATCAATTGGGCACCATTTTTTCGGGCAGCGCCGTGTTCGACAAACACAACACCAGTGGCCTTGGCAGCAAAGAAAATCCTCCGCTGGTGGCGATTTACACCTACAACCACCAATTCCGCGAACACCAGAGTTTGCCCACAGGGCAATCGCAGGCCTTGGCTTACAGCCTGGACAAGGGCCGCAGCTGGCAAAAATATGCGCATAACCCGGTGTTAACCAACCCGGCCGAGCGCGACTTTCGCGACCCCAAAGTCTTTTGGTTTGCGGCGGGCAATAAATGGATTATGAGCCTCGCGGTGGACAGGAAAATCAGTTTTTATTCCTCCAAAAATTTGCGCGACTGGCACCACGAAAGTGATTTTGGTGAGGGCGTTGGCGTTAAGGATGGCGTGTGGGAATGCCCGGATTTAATTCCGCTGCGCATTGAGGGCAGCGATGTACAAAAATATGTGCTGCTGGTGAGCATCAACCCCGGTGCAGTCAACGGCGGTTCGGGTACCCAGTATTTTGTGGGTGATTTTGACGGTAAAACTTTCCAGTTGGATGCGCAATTCAGCGCGCAATTGCAGCAGAAAAGCCAGCAGGGCGAATCACCTGCAGAGTGGTTGGATTATGGTGCGGATAACTATGCTGGCGTGACCTGGTCAAACCTGCCGGATGGACGCGCCTTAATGATTGGCTGGATGAATAATTGGGACTACGCACAAATCACCCCGCTAAAAACCTGGCGCGGCGCCATGACCCTGCCGCGTGAATTGAGCCTGGTACAAAGCAATGGCCGCTATCTGCTTAGGTCAGTGCCCGCGCGTGAAGTGGCCGGTCATCTGCAAAAAAAGATTGCCTTAACCCCCACCAACATCAGCGGCAGCTATGAGTTGTTAAGTGCCCAAGGCGTGAAAGAATTTCCCCAGTATGTGCAATTGCAATTTGCCCAGCCGGTGGCGGGCAAGGTGGAAGTTTCACTGGGTGCCGGTCGCGAGCAGACGCGCTTAATTATCGATGGGGAAAAACAGCAGGTATTGTTTGATCGTAACCAATCCGGGTTGGTGAAATTCTCCGATAAGTTTACCGGTGTGCAGCGCGCGCCATTCAATAATCAACAAGGCTCACTCAAGCTGGAATTGTTTATCGATAAGTCATCGCTGGAGATTTTTATCAACGACGGTGAACTGGTTTTCACTAACCAAATATTCCCCACGCAATTTGTATCACCTAAAAAACCGCGGGAAATATTGATCAAAACCAATAATCCGCTGCAATTAAGCGCAGCTTCCCTCGGTTATTTTTAAGTGGTTCAGGAGTGGCAATAGATGAGAAATATTTTGTTGTGGGCAATTACGGTATCCCTTGCCGGATTTCTATTTGGCTTTGATACAGCGGTAATATCTGGCGCCGACTTGCGCCTGCAATCTCTGTGGAATACCAGCCCGCTAATTCACGGCTTGCTGGTTATGTCGTCCGCACTCTGGGGCACGGTGCTGGGCGCTTTATTTGGCGGCATTCCCTGCGACAGGTTAGGGCGCAAAACGACTCTGATTATTATCGGAGTCTTGTATGTGGTTAGTGCCATAGGTTCAGCCCTGGCCAATGACCCCTATGTATTTTCGCTGCTGCGTTTTATTGGCGGTGTTGGTATAGGGATTTCGTCCATTGCTGTGCCCGCCTATGTGTCGGAAATTGCACCGGCAAAATACCGGGGGCGCTTGGTGGCCACTTATCAATTCCAAATTGTCTTTGGCATTTTGGCGGCCTTTCTCAGCAATTATTTAATTGCTGGCAGCAGTGAAAACGATTGGCGTTTTATGCTCGGCGTAGTGGCTATTCCCTCGGCGATTTTTCTGCTGCTGGTATTTTCAGTGCCGGAGAGTCCGCGCTGGTTGTTGCTGGAAAAAAATAACCAGCAGGCGGCGCGCGCTATCTTTCTAAAAATGGGCGAGACTGCGCAGTCTGCGGATGCTGCCATTAACGAAATTACCGCCGCCCATAGCACCAGTACCCACGAACCGCTGCTGCAAAAAAAATATTTCATGCCGATTGTGCTGGCATTTTTAATCGCCTCGTTTAACCAGCTTTCCGGCATTAACTTTATTATTTATTTTGCCCCCCGCATTTTTAATCTGGCGGGTTTGGATGCCGCTTCGTCGCTGCTGTCGTCCGCCGGGGTGGGCACCATTAATTTGATTTTTACCATGCTCGGTTTGGCCTTAATCGACAAGCTGGGGCGTAAAACCCTGATGCTCATCGGCTCGATTGGCTACCTCATTTCCCTGAGTGTAATCACCTGGGCGTTTTACGCCGGTGTGGGTGGAATGCTGGTGGTGTTTTTTGTATTTGCCTTTATCGCCGCCCACGCCATAGGGCAGGGCGCTGTAATCTGGGTATTTATTGCGGAGATCTTTCCCAACAGCGTGCGCGCCAAAGGCCAGTCACTCGGTGCCAGTACCCATTGGATTTATGCCGCGCTGATTACCCTGTTAATGCCCAGTTTTTTAAGCAGTTATCAGCCCCATTATATTTTTGGTTTTTTCACCTTGATGATGTTGCTGCAATTAGCCTTTGTGATTTGGATGATGCCGGAAACCAAGGGGCGTTCATTGGAATCTATTGCCCATAAGTTTCATTGAATGTAATTCGTCGCAAAGCAAAAGAGCAAAAAGCTCTTGCCAATAAAAAAGCCCCCTTGAGTAAACTCATAGGGGGCTTTTTTATTATGTGGTGGGCCCAGCTGGACTTGAACCAGCGACCTGCCGATTATGAGTCGGATGCTCTAACCAACTGAGCTATAGGCCCAAAAAATAGCTGCCGTAGGGCAGGGATGCGCATTATAGGTGGAAGTTTAGTGTGTGGCTATAGTTCCTAACTTATTGTATTGCTTAAAAAATAAAACCCGCCGGAGCGGGTTTTATTTTGTGCAGTATTTGGGCGATTAATCGTCCAGGAAGCTGCGCAGGTGATCGGAACGGGAAGGGTGACGCAGTTTGCGCAAGGCCTTTGCTTCGATCTGGCGAATACGTTCACGGGTTACATCGAACTGCTTGCCCACCTCTTCCAGGGTATGGTCGGTGTGCATGTCGATACCGAAGCGCATGCGCAGTACTTTGGCTTCGCGCGCGGTGAGGCCGGCGAGCACTTCGCGGGTGGCTTCCATCAGGCCTTCCATTGTTGCTGACTCCACCGGAGAAATAATGGTGGTGTCCTCAATAAAGTCGCCCAGATGTGAGTCTTCATCGTCGCCAATAGGCGTTTCCATAGAGATGGGTTCTTTGGCGATTTTCAGCACCTTGCGAACTTTGTCTTCCGGCATTTCCATGCGCTCGCCCAGTTCTTCGGGCGTGGGTTCGCGCCCCATTTCCTGCAGCATTTGGCGCGATACACGGTTGAGCTTGTTGATAGTCTCAATCATGTGTACCGGAATACGGATGGTGCGCGCTTGGTCGGCGATGGAACGAGTAATCGCCTGGCGAATCCACCAGGTGGCATAGGTAGAGAATTTATAACCGCGACGGTATTCAAATTTATCCACCGCTTTCATCAGGCCAATGTTGCCTTCCTGAATCAAATCGAGGAATTGCAGGCCGCGGTTGGTGTATTTTTTGGCGATAGAAATAACCAAGCGCAGGTTGGCTTCCACCATTTCTTTTTTCGCACGACGCGCACGCGCTTCACCAATCGACATGCGACGGTTGATGTCTTTGATGCTAGCCAGGCTTAGGCCGCTTTCCGCTTCAATCTGTGCCAGCTGTTGCTGGGCAGTTTGTACATCGGGCAGAACACGCTCCAACTTCTCAGGTGCGTCTACCTTGCCTTTTAGCATTTCTGGCAACCAAGCTTCATTGGTTTCGTTGCCGGGGAATTCCTTGATAAAGGTTTTGCGCTGCATTTGGGCTCTGCGTGTGCAAAGATCCATAATGTGACGCTCGTGCTTGCGCACGTTATCCAAGGCTTCGCGTGCTTTGGTGTAGATAGGGTCAAATTGGCGTGCGGGTAATTTGAAGAATTTGAACAGGTCGCCCAATGTCGAGAGTTCTTTCTCGGCTTGTTTGCTGCCGTAGCCATACTTGGCCAAAGCTTTAGCTGTTTTGTCTTGCTGCTTTTGCAATTCTTCAAAGCGGACACGGGCTTCTTCCGGGTCTACACCGGAAACCGCTTCTTCCTCGTCTTCCGAGGCGGCCTCTTCCTCTTCATCATCAGCAGCAGGTTTGGCACCGGCGGCAGTAGCAACCGGTATCTCTTCTACTTCGGCGAGTGCAGCAGGAATGTCTTCGACTGGATCCAACCAGCCAATAATCACGTCCGCCAAACGACGTTCTTCTTTGGCGACTAGCGCATATTCGTCCAGTACTTGTTGCACTGCCCCAGGCCAGTAGGCGATGGCATGCATAAGCTCGCGCACACCTTCTTCGATACGCTTGGCAATAACGATTTCGCCTTCGCGCGTCAGCAGCTCCACCGTGCCCATTTCACGCATATACATGCGTACCGGGTCAGTAGTGCGGCCGGTTTCGGTTTCCACAGCGACCAGTGCGGCGGCGGCTTCAGCGGCGGCGATTTCGTCAGCGGCGGCGTCGCCATCGGTCATGAGTAGGGTATCGGCATCGGGTGCCGTTTCGTACACGCGGATACCCATGTCGTTGATCATCTGAATGATGTCTTCGACCTGATCCGGATCAGAGATGTCCTCCGGCAGGTGATCGTTTACCTCGGCATAGGTCAGATAACCCTGTTCTTTACCGCGGGCGATCAGTTCTTTGATACGGGACTGTTGCTGTTGGACGTCTTCAGACATTCGAAACCCTATTGAAACCTGATGTGTGAAATGCAAAGCCCGAAATTATACTCCACTTGCGAGTGTGGATTCTAGGCGACAGTTGCGTGGCGCCCTGTTCTTCGGACAGTTTTGGGGTGATTTGCAGGTATTTGACCGGCTTTTGTGTTTAGTGTTGCAATTTTTTATCCAGAGCGGCGCGCACCAGCGCATCTCGCTCGGCCTTGCTGAGTTGATTAAAGTCGGTGTTTTTCAACTTGGCCAAGGATTCTTCCGCTTTTTTTTGTGTTTGTTGCAGACGCAGTTTTTGCATGGCGTGCGTGAATGCCGCTTCGGTATCGTAATCGGCCTTGGCCGGCTTGTCTTGCCGGGTTTGCGCTAGCGCACTGGCTGCTTGCAATAAATCGTGACCTGCAACGGCTGCTAATCGTTCTGTACTTTCGGTGCCATAAATACCTCGCCAGTAACCAATTAAATGTGACAAATTGTAGTGAGGTCGCTCGTGCAGTACTTTCAGTAGTCTTCCCAGCATCTGGCAGTCCAGATCATCCTCGCAGTTCAGCCATTGGTCGTGATCCGGCTCCAGGGTGGCAAGACTGGGATAAGTGAGTAGCAGTGCAAGCGCCTTGCGCGCAGGGGGCATCAAATATTTGCTGCGCTTGGCGGCACCGAGTTCGGGCTGATAAGGGTGGTTTACGACGCGACGCGGGCGGGCGTCTTCATAAAATTCGTGATAATCCGGCGGTGGCAACTCTTGCGGGAAATCGCTGTAGTCTGCGTCCAGATATTCCGGTGGTCTTGGCTGGTGATTAAATTCTGGCTCAATGTTTTTGAGCGTTGCGAATTTGGGTGTGGTGTCTTCTGTTATCGGTGGGGTGGTTGAAGGCGTAAAAAATGGTTGCGCTTCCCCTTTTTCTTGTTCCTGTATCAGCTCTTGCAGCACGTTACGATTAAGTCCGGTGCGTGTAGCCAGGCTTTCAAACATTAGCTCGCGAAATACCCCTTTGGGGAGGCGATCCAGCAGTGGCGCGGCGCGCTTGCTGAAACTGGCACGGCCTTCCATGGTTCGAATATTCAAACCATCGGCGACGGCATCGAACAGGTAGTCCTCAAAAGGCACTGCCAGTTCAATCATGCGTTCAAACTTGTCTGGCCCTATTTGGCGCACCAGGGTGTCCGGATCTTCGCCCTCTGGCAGGAAAAGAAACTTGACCCTGCGGCCGTCGGTCATGGTGTCGATGGCCGCTTCAAGTGCGCGCTGTGCGGCGCTGCGACCGGCTTTGTCGCCATCAAAACAAAATACAACTTCGTTAGTGTATTTGAAGGCGCGATCCAGATGATCTGGCCCGCAGGCAGTACCGAGCGTGGCAACCCCATAGCCTATGCCGAATTGTGCAAGGCTCACGACATCCATGTAGCCCTCTACCACGAGTAGGCGCGGTAATTCGCGATAGGCGAGTCGCGCCTCATATAGCCCGTAAAGCTCTTGTCCCTTGTGGAATACGGGGGTTTCTGGCGAGTTAAGGTATTTGGGTTTGTCGTCCCCCAGGACGCGACCACCAAAACCTATCACCCGCCCTCGCGTATCGCGAATAGGGAACATAATGCGGTGGCGAAAACGGTCGTAGAGTTTCTTTTCCTGCTCTTGATGAATCAGCATGCCACCTTCGATCAGCAGATGTTTGTCTTCATCATTTTGGCCGAGCGCTTTAAGTAGATTGTCCCACCCCGGTGGCGCAAAACCTACCCCGTAGACTTTGGCGGTTTTGCCATCCAGTCCGCGGTTTTTCAGATAGTTCACTGCCAAGTGTTTGCTGGGGTGGTGGCGCAGCTGCTGCTGATAAAACTCATCTGCCTTCTCCAGCAGGGTATAAATGCTGCGTTTTTCCTGCTCGCGTTTGGCTTGGGCTTCGGTTTGTACCTCGCGCGGTACATCCAGCCCTGTTAGGCGCGCCAGGGATTCAACGGCTTCCGGGAAGCTCAGACGCTCGTAATCCATCACAAAGCCCAGAGCGTTGCCGCTCGCGCCACAGCCGAAGCAGTAATAAAACTGTTTTTCCGGACTTACGGTGAAGGAGGGAGTTTTTTCGTCGTGAAAGGGGCAGCAGGCGCTGTAATTTTTGCCAGTTTTTCGCAGCTTGACGCGACTATCGACCACATCGACTATGTCGAGGCGGTCGAGCATGTCATCGATAAAACTCTGCGGGATTAAACCGGCCATGAGGTGCGTCGCTTATGAGCTTGGGGGAATGACTGGTGACGACTAGTTGCTCAGTTTGGTTTTGAGCAGTTTGCTCACCTCGCCCATGTCGGCGCGGCCTTGGACTTGGGGTTTGATCAGTGCCATGGCTTTGCCCATATCGCGCGCTTCGCTGACGCCTGCATCGGCAATGGCGTTAACCACTATAGCTTCAAGCTCGGAAGCGGTGAGGGCAGCGGGCAAAAACTCTTGAATTTGACCGATCTCATAGGCTTCTTGTTCGGCAAGTTCAGGGCGGTTGGCATTGCGGTACTGTGTTTCAGAATCGCGACGCTGCTTGACCATCTTGTCCAGCACGGCGAGGACACGAGAATCATCTAATTCGATGCGCTCATCGACTTCAATTTTTTTAAATTCAGACATCACAAGACGCAAAACCGCGACGCGCTCTTTTTCTTTAGCGCGCATCGCGGTTTTCAAGGCATCATTTATGCGGTCTTTTAGCGTTGGTTGACTCATGATTCACCGTTTGGTCAGTAATACAGGAGTGGAACGCACAACTCGTTAGTTGACAGATGCAAACAAAGCTAACGAGCGCAACCGATTGAACTAAAGCAGTAGCTGCCGATAAGTGCGGCAGTTAATAACTTAGTACAGGCGGGTAAACTTTTTAGATTCGCGTTGAACCTTTTTAGCGTGACGCTTAACAGCAGCGGCTGCATCACGTTTACGAATAGTGGTTGGCTTCTCATAGCATTCGCGAGCGCGAACGTCAGCCAAAATACCTGCTTTTTCACAAGCGCGCTTGAAGCGACGCAGAGCTACATCAAAGGGTTCGTTTTCTTTAATTTTTACTGAAGGCATGCTGTTACCTTTAAAAAGAGTGCTTAAAAATGATGTCTTGCGGATGGCTGCGGGCGTACAAATACCGCGAAGTCTCCGAGGGGTGCGGATTCTATACATTTATGATGGCGGTCGCAACCTTGTCTCATCTTCCTCATTGGGATTGGCGCGCTGGGTTTTCGCAAGGCCAGCCATTATGATGGCGACCTGATTTTGGGTGCTGTCTGCCATCCTGGCTATTTGAGGTTAGTCTTATGCGTGTACTGGGGTTAGAAACGTCCTGTGACGAGACCGGCGTGGCCGTCTATGACAGCGAGCAAGGCCTGTTAGCGCATACGCTTTATAGTCAAATAGCACTGCATGCTGATTACGGCGGTGTAGTGCCTGAATTGGCTTCGCGCGACCATGTGCGCAAGCTATTGCCTTTGGTCAATGAGGTGCTGGCGGCGAGCGGCTCAAACCCACAGGATATTGATGGTATTGCCTACACATCCGGGCCGGGGCTAATCGGAGCACTGATGGTCGGTGCGTCTATGGGGCGCGCCTTGGCCTATGCCTGGAAGGTGCCTGCCATCGGTGTGCACCATATGGAGGGGCATTTATTGGCGCCCATGTTGGAGGCCAATCCGCCGGCTTATCCTTTTGTTGCACTATTGGTTTCCGGTGGGCATACCCAGTTGGTGAAGGTAGATGCGCTCGGCGAATATGAATTGTTAGGTGAATCCATCGACGATGCTGCCGGTGAGGCTTTCGACAAGGCTGCTAAAATGCTCGATCTGGATTATCCCGGTGGGCCGCAGGTTGCAGCGCTTGCGGAAAAGGGTGTTGAAGGGCGATTCAAGTTTCCGCGCCCTATGGTGGACCGCCCCGGGTTGGATTTCAGTTTTAGCGGCCTGAAAACCGCTACGCTGACAACGGTGAACAATCACGCACAAGACAATGGTTTACCCGACGATCAAACCTGCGCCGATATTGCCAATGCCTTTCAGGCAGCGGTGGTGGATACGCTGGTGATTAAGTGCAAGCGCGCTCTGGAACAAACCGGGATGAAAACCCTGGTGATTGCCGGCGGCGTATCGGCCAATAAAAAACTGCGTGCTGAGTTGGAAATCCAACTCGCTAAAATTGGCGCAAAAGTATTTTATGCGCGCCATGAATTCTGCACCGACAATGGCGCCATGATCGCTTACGCCGGTTGCCAGCGCCTGTTAGCAGGTCAGCAGGAGGGCTTGGCGGTCAATGTAAAGGCGCGTTGGCCGCTGAATACACTCTCTTCTCTTTAAAAGAATTTTCCTATGGATATTGTTTACATTCGCGATTTACGCATAGACACCATTATTGGTATTTACGATTGGGAGCGTGAGGTGCGCCAAACCGTGAGTATCGACTTGGAAATGGCGAGTGATATTCGTCAAGCTGCTGCGACCGATGACATTCAGTTTGCGCTTAACTACAAAGCAGTCTCTAAGCGCTTGATTGCTTATGTGGAAAATCGCAATGCGCTGTTGGTAGAAACCTTGGCGGAAGAGATTGCCCAATTAATTCAAACAGAATTTTCCGTGCCTTGGTTGCGCTTGCGTTTAAGTAAGCCCGGTGCAGTGCGCGGTGCACGCGATGTGGGGCTGATTATTGAGCGCGGTGAGAGGCCGGGGGCTGCGCCGCTATGACCGCGATTTACCTGAGCTTAGGCAGTAATGTTGAGCGCCACAAACACATAGCTGCGGCCTTGGATGCTCTGGCGCTGCATTTTGGTGAATTAATTATTTCGCCAGTGTATGAGAGTAAATCTATCGGGTTTGATGGTCGCAATTTTTTCAATCTGGTGGTGGGTGCCAATACCAGCCTGAGCATTGCTGAGTTATCGGAGTTGCTCAAAAAAATAGAAGACGATAATGGGCGCAAGCGCAACGGCCCTAAATTCAGCCCGCGTACCTTGGATATAGATATTTTAACCTACGGCGATTTTGTTGGCGTGGATTCAGGCATTGAGTTACCTCGCGCTGAAATTACTAAAAATGCCTTTGTGTTATTGCCTTTAGCGATGATCGCCCCGCAAGTAAAACACCCTCAGTTGCAGCAAACCTATGCCGAGCTTTGGCAAGGCTATGATCAGGAATCCCAGTTGTTGTGGGCGATTGATTTTGAGTGGAGCGGCAAACAAATTTCTGCACTCACTTAATGCTATTCACTCAAAACCATTTTTTATAGGCGATAGATCCAAAGCCCAACGCAATAATTAACATGGCGCCAAGCGTATAAAAATAACCGTTGGGTTCGCGCAGCTCAGGCATATTGTCAAAGTTCATGCCGTAAATGCCGGCGATAAATGTGAGAGGAACAAAAATCGCCGTAATCACCGTGAGTATGCGCATGGTGTTGTTCAGTTGATGTGAGCTAATGGACAGGTAGCCATTAATCAAATCGCCACATATTTCATAATACATGGTGCACAACCCATGCAAGCGTTCGCAGCGTTCAAATAAATCTTGTAGTGCGTGTTCTATATCGCCATCTTCTTCTATGAGTTGCTGGGGAATGTCTTTCAAAAGATTGGTAACCAGTTTCTCGTGGTAGCTAAATATGCGCTTCAGTTTGCGCAGGCGGGCTTGATAGGCAATTAATTCACGCATCACTTCATCATTGGGCTTTTCTTGCATCGAGTCTTCCAGCTCATTGAGTGACGGTTCAAACGCAAGAATGGCCTCAAGGTAGCGCCCAACGGAAAAACGCATGATGCGTGATGCTAACAAACCGGGGCTCACCAATAGGTTCTCGCTCTGCGCATTCTCCCAATAGTGGTTTACGCCCATAGAGTGGCGCGGGTGACAGCTGATCAAACAGCGCTCCCCGGCAAAGAGCGCGATGGTCATTTGTTGAATGGTTAAATCTTTATTAAATTCGGTGATGCCGCGATATAAAATCAGTGTGTAATTATCAAATGTTTCAGTTTTGGGTGGGTGCCTAAAACGTTGTACATCCTCAATAGCAAGAGGATGACAGCCCATAGCGGCTAAAAATGTTTTTTCACTTGCAGGCTCTTCGCCTAAAAGGTCAATCCAAATAAAGCCTTTTCCGTCGCGCCAGCGAGTTACCAGTTCTTCACCACCAACAATCCATTCACCTGTCGGTGTTAATAATTGCGCTCTGATCATGGTTGCTCGCTATAACTGTCGATGAAGTAGTTAGTGATTATATGGTGAGTGAACGGCCGCCATCCACTGTTAACACCTGGCCTGTTACGTAGGGAGCATCTGTCACCAAAAACATAATCGCTTTGGCGATATCCCGTGCTTGTCCGCGCTGTTGTAATGGGATTTTATTCAGCATTTTTTCTTTGTCATCGTCAGATAACTTGCCTTCTTGTTCTGGCCACAAAATAGCGCCGGGCGCTATTCCATTCACCCTAATGCGCGGTGCCAATTCTTGCGCGAGGCTTTTGGTTAACATCAGATTACCTGCTTTGGCGATGGAATAAATACTGTGACCACGCAGTGGTTTGTCAGCATAAATATCAGCGATATTCACTATACAGCCTGCTGCTGCAGCCAGTGCCGGCGCCAAAGCCTGCGCAAGAAAATAAGGCGCTTTTAAATTTGATCCAATCAAATCATCCCAGTCTGCTTCACTTGCCTTGCCAAATGGCGTGGGATAAAAACTGGAAGCATTGTTGATAAGCAGGGAAATTCCTTGCCATTGTTCACTGGCTTGTTTTGCAAGAGTCATCAATTGTGCATGGTTATTCAGATCGGCTTTGATAGCTATTGCGGAATCTGCGCGCTGACTATTTAGCTCATTAACAAGCGTAAATGCCTCAGGTTCGGAGTGGTAATAGTGAATAATCAAATTAAAGTTGGCGGCGTGCAGGTGACGGGCTACTTCAGCGCCTATACGTTTTGCTGCACCGGTAACCAAGGCAGCTTTTTGCTGGTTAGACATAGATTTTTCTCCCCCGCTGGTGAATTCTGGTTGTGAGTTTTGTGTAATCGAGTTGTTATTTTTTTGATATGGTCGAGGAATCGCTGATTAATGTTTGGCTGTGCTGCTGTTTAAGCGCGGTTAGTTTTTCCATGCGCTGTTTGTCCAGTGCTTCGCCAAACGCCGGGCCACTTAAACCTTGTGCTTTGACGGCATCTATATCTACTGCTTTTGCGACGGTTAAGCATTGGCGAAAATAATCGGCTTGCGGATAAGCGCGATTTTCAAAGCCTGTGCGACCGCGTGCGTCTGCTTCGCAGCACAGCAAAAATTGCTCAAAGCGTTCAGGGCGACGAAATGCATCGGTCGCATGAAGCACTTTTAACACTGTGGCAGGTTTTAACTCCAGTGCGCGGTGACAGTGGGTATGCCATTGTGCTGTTAACAAGGCGAGTTCTTTAAATTCCTTGGGCGCAGTGATGCGTGCGCAAAGTTGTTTTACCAAAGGTAGGCTGCGTTCTTCATGGGCGATATGGCGCGGCCATTCCTCTTTTGGTGTGGTGGCTTTGCCTAGGTCATGCACCAGGGTTGCAAAACGGACACAGACATTACCTGTCAATTTTACCGCTTGTTGCAAACTCATCAGGGTGTGAATGCCTGTGTCAATTTCAGGGTGATGGATAGCGGTTTGCGGCACGCCAAACAGTGCGTCTATCTCTGGAAATAAGCGCTCCAATGCATTGCAGTTGCGCAATAGCTGGATAAAAATTTCAGGATTGGGTTCACCCAGCGCGCGCTCGGTTTCTTTCCATGTGCGCTCGGCCACTAAATGGTCTACCTCACCCATGGCCACCATGCTGCGCATTAATTCAAGGGTTTCATCTGCAGGTTTAAAACCTAATTGGTGATAGCGCGCCGCAAAACGTGCAACGCGTAAAATGCGCACCGGATCCTCTGCAAATGCCGGCGATACATGGCGCAATATTTTTTCGTCGAGATCGCGACGACCATTGTATGGATCAATGATGTTGCCCTGTTCATCTTCCGCCATGGCATTAATAGTCAGGTCGCGACGAATCAGGTCTTCCTCCAGGCTGACCTCGGCTCCGCAATAAAAACTGAAGCCGCCGTAACCGCGACCGGTTTTGCGTTCAGTGCGGGCGAGGGCATATTCCTCTTTGGACTGTGGATGCAAAAACACCGGGAAATCTTTGCCTACTGGTGAGTAGCCCAATTGCTGCATTTGTTCGGGGCTGCTGCCCACCACAACCCAGTCGCGCTCGGTTACCGGTCGCTTTAATAATTTGTCGCGGACGGCGCCGCCAACCAGATATATTTTCATGGGTACAATCGCAAAAAATAATTCAGGAAAGTATAGGTGATAGTGATGATTAAAAAAAACGTTAAAAATGACTTGTGGCTGAACAAAAATTAACTTACTCTCGATCCAGTTACAAAAAACCTTATAACCTTAGATCAATTAATTATGTACCAAATGAACTCTGTCAAACATCGCTGCGCACTGCGACCAACTATTTGGTTTGCAGGCGTCGCTATTTTGCGGAGCGGATTTTGTTGATTAGTTGAATAATCGTTATAAACAAAGGCCGCAGCATAAAAACTGCGGCCTTTTTGTTTTCAAGGTTTCAGTTTTTAAAATTTCAGTGAAACAAGGCTGACGTTGTGCTGCGGCTATTACTTGCATGTTGCTCATGGGGCAATAAGGAGTTATGCCGTGGCCGTTTTTTTTGCTTATATTTCCGTGGTGCTCATATGGGCAACCACTCCGCTTGCCATTCAATGGAGCAGCGATAGTCTCAGCTTTATCGCAGCTGTATGCGCTCGCATGTCGCTGGCCTTTGCGCTGGCAATATTGATTCACGCCTTTCTGCGTCAGTCGCTTACCGTTTATTGGCAACAGCGCAATATTTATTTTGCTGCCTCCTTGGGAATTTTTCCGAACATGCCCTTGGTGTATTGGGCGGCGCAATTTATTCCATCGGGTTTGGTTGCGGTTATTTTTGCGTTTTCACCTTTTGCTACCGGTGTGATGACTCTGCTGTTGTTAAAGCAAAATCCCTTTGGCATTAAACGTGTGCTGGCACTGCTATTGGCGATTTGTGGTTTGCTGGTAATTTTTTATCAGCAGCTGCATTTTGATGCCGCATCAATCTACGGTGTTGTCGGAATTTTGTTGTCCTGTTTGCTGTTTAGTTTTAGCAGTGTCTGGGTAAAAAAATTAAGTGCAGCCAGCGCTCAACAGGCATCACCTTTTCAACAGGCAACGGGAGCTTTGTTATTTGCCTTGCCGGGTTTGTTGATAAGTTGGTGGTGGATGGACGGCAGCCTCCCAGTCGCCGTCTCGCTTAAATCAGCGGGTGCAATTGTGTACTTGGCGATTGTTGGCTCGCTCCTTGGGGCAGTGATGTTCTTTTTTATCTTGCAGCGGTTATCGGCTAATGCAGTATCGCTGATCACCTTGATGACACCCGTATTAGCCATATTGATTGGCAAGCACTTGGCGGCGGAGCAGTTGCCTGCGAGCACTTTGGCAGGTATTGCTCTGGTGTTTACCGGACTTTTGCTTTATTCGCCCTGGGCGGTTCGGAGTTGGTGCGACGGCTTGGTTTCTGCGTTGTCAGCTTCTCTGCGCCGCTCGGGTGATGGGCAAAGTGGCGCGCAAATCTTGCTGGAAAAAGCGCGTGAGGATGTGGCTCGCTATAAATGAGTGTTATTGGTGCGCACACTGCAGAACTGCTCGCTATGTGCGCACTGTTTTGGTGCCTTGTGTTATTTGAAATGTGGTATCCAAACTTGTATTCAATGAGTAACTTTATGATTTTAATGGAAAAAACAAAATTGGCTTGGTATCTGCAAAGGTAGGGTCAGGCTAGTGTGAATTATCAATAGCTGCATCAAAAGACATTTTGAAAAGACCATTAAATAGAGGAAGAACTCATGAAAATGAAACAAAAGTTAGTTGCTGGTGCAATCGCTCTTTCTGCAATGGCCGGTTTTTCTGTGCCAGCCGTTCACGCTGCCGAAGTGGCCGCTTCTGTAGGCGCCGCCAACATGTATTACTGGCGTGGTTTTGATTTGGGTGGTGGTGCTGCATTGATTGGCGACATCAACGTTAGCAGCAATGGTTTTGTTGCTGGCCTGTGGACTTCTTCCGGTGACGGCAATCTGGGTACTGAATACGATATCTATGCTGGCTACTCGGGTAGTGCGGGTGACTTTTCTTACGGCGTGAGTGTTGTATCTTACGTTTACCCAACCTTGGGTGAAGAGACTGAAGAAGGTGAACCCTACGCAGTTAAACCAGGTGAGTATGTTGAAGTAATTCCTTTCATCGGTTACGGCCCATTTAAAGTTACCTATTACGATGCAGTAGTTGCCGACCATGCTCCTTTGGGAGATGAAGACTACAGTTACGTGACTGCTGAGCTGAATTTCGAAAAGTTCGCATTCAAATATGGTCAGCACATGGATGATGTAGGTGCAGTTGATGGCATCTCTCACTTGGATGCTACCTACAAGTACAACGATAAGCTCTCTTTCACCGTAGGCAAAATCATTGACGATAACGATGGTGCTGTGGACGATGAAGTGAACGTAGTTGTGACCCTGTCTTTGCCAATTATGTAATCCAGGTCGATTCGGTTACTTCAGAAAGGGTGAGCTTTGGCTCGCCCTTTTTATTAATTTGATTTTTAAAATAATAATTATATGATTTAATAAAAGATTCTTTCCAAGCCCTTATGCTGCATTCGCAAGTCTGGTTCAATGCGTGCCTGCGGCTCTTCATTTATAAGGAATCTTACATGTCTCGCACTCCTGTTTTGGTCACTGGTGGCGCTGGTTTTATTGGCAGCCACGTCTGTGTCGAACTTATCAATAGCGGCTACTTGCCGGTGGTGGTGGATAACCTCTGCAATAGCAAGCCTGAAGCGCTTAAGCGGGTGGCTAAAATTGCCGGCCTTGAGCCAGTGTTTTACCAAGTGGATATCAATGACAAAGAAGCTATGCGCAATGTTTTTGCGGCGCATAAGTTTGCTGCTGTTATGCATTTTGCTGGTCTTAAGGCGGTGGGTGAATCCAACCAGATCCCGATGAAATACTATCGCTACAATGTGGCGGGCAGTTTGTCGCTCACCGAGGTGATGGAAGAGTTCAAGATCTGGAAGCTGATTTTCAGCTCCTCAGCCACTGTGTACGGCGACCCGGTTTCGGTGCCGATCAATGAAAGCTTTGCTACCTCGGCAACCAACCCTTACGGGCGCAGCAAGTTGATGGTAGAGGAAATGATGCAAGACATCGCCCGCGCGCCGGGTAGTGAGTGGAATATTTCACTGCTGCGCTACTTCAACCCAGTGGGCGCCCATGAAAGTGGTTTGATTGGGGAGGATCCTGCCGGTATACCCAATAATTTATTGCCTTATGTGGCGCAGGTGGCGATTGGCAAACTCAAAGAGTTGAGTGTGTTTGGCAATGATTACAACACGGTGGATGGAACCGGCGTGCGCGATTACATCCACGTGGTGGATTTGGCGAAAGGGCATGTGGCGGCACTTCAAGGCCTGGAAAAATCTGGCTCAGGTTGCCGCGCGTACAATCTGGGTACCGGTCGCGGCTATTCGGTGCTGGAAATGGTCAAGGCATTCGAAGCGGCGAGTGGTCGCCCTGTGCCTTATAAGATAGTACCGCGTCGCCCGGGTGATATTGCGAGCTGTTATGCCGACCCTGTTAAGGCGAAAACCGAGCTGGGTTGGACGGCAGAATTCGGCCTTGAGCGTATGATGCAAGATGCCTGGCGCTGGCAGTCGCAAAACCCGAATGGTTACGACAGCTAATAAGCGCTCAGCTCCATATTCAAAAGCCCGCCCCCTGTGCGGGCTTTTTTATAGGTGTCTATTGTGGATTTTTAGGCAAAGTTTGTAATTCCCGTTATAGTTGCGCCCAATTTCAACTGCAGAGGACTTGTCCATGATTCATTTGTTTTGGTTATTTGTCGGCCTGGTTTTGCTAACGGTGGGCGGTGAGGCTCTGGTACGTGGTGCGCTCGCGGCGGCGCGTCGCTTGGGTGTGTCGCCGCTCTTGGCGGGTTTGGTGATTGTCGGTTTTGGCACCTCGGCGCCTGAGCTGGTGGTGTCTTTGCAAGCGGCGTTAAGCGGTTCTCCTGCTATCGCGGTGGGCAATGTGGTGGGTAGTAATATCGCCAACATTTTGCTGATTCTGGGGATCAGCGCGGTGATTATGCCGCTGGTAACCCATATTCAATCTCTGCGCCGCGATGGCCTGACCATGTTATTTGCCACTCTGCTGTTTATGGGGCTGGCAAGTTTTGGTGGTTTGGGGCGTCTGGAAGGCATTCTGATGCTGGCGGCGCTGGCTGCCTATTTAGTATGGGCTTACCGCACCGAGCGCGAGGATACCAGCAGCCCTGAAGCACAACTGCACAAAGCAGAGTCAGAAGAGATCGAGGTTGTGCCCATGAGTATTCCCATGACTCTCTTGGCAACAGTGGGTGGTTTGGCGATGTTGATTGTGGGTGCCAATCGCTTTTTGCTGGGCGCTGTGGGTTTGGGTGAGCAGCTGGGTGTTCCCGAGGCGATTATTGGCCTGACTGTGGTAGCGGTAGGGACCTCTTTACCTGAGCTGGCAGTTTCCATTATCGCGGCGATTCGCAAGCACGCTGATGTGGCGGTAGGGAATATTGTTGGCAGCAACATCTTCAATATTTTGTGTATTTTGGGTATCTCATCAGTCATTACTCCGCTGCCGCTGGAGGGTCGTCTGCTGACTATTGACCAATTTGTCATGTTGGGCGCTGCCGTCTTGTTGCTGTTGTTTTTGTTTTTTGGCTTACGTTTATCGCGCCTCAAGGGGGCAATTTTGCTCGGTGCTTATGTGACTTACATTGCGGCCATGTTCGGATTGCAAGGCTAATCCCGCCTGCCAATACCCCTCCTAAAAACAACAAACTCCGGCTTGGTCCGGGGTTTGTTGTTTTTGCATGGCATCAATGAGTTAAACCAAATCTTTATCGGTCGCAAACGAGAGTGCAAAAGATTTTGGCCCTACATTCACGGCGCCGGTCATGCTCATCATGGAGAGCATGGTTTTGATGTTGTACTGCTTGCAGAATTCGCGGAATTCCACCAGTACTGGTTCGTCTTTAATTTCCTCCAGCAAACCACCGTAACTCATGGCCACTACATCGCTAGTAAGCCCCTGCTGAATTTGTTTTTTCACATGGGCCAGCAGTTTCTCCAGCGCGCCCAAAAAACCGCGGCCGGTATCGATTTTGTCGGTATTGCCGCGATGCAATTGCACTATTGGGCGCAAGTTGAGCGCGCTGGCTAATTTAAAGTTGATCCAGGAAATATTGTTATCGCCTTTGCGCAGGTGACGGCGTTCGCGCATGTAAGACAAATCATTGGGGATTAAATAGCCGTACACCTGATCGCGCATATTGTCGATTTCGCGGATGGATTTATTGAGCGGCAAATTGTCTACCTGGATGCGTTTAACCAACTCGTAAACCAGTAGCGCGTGACCGGTAAACATGGACATAGAGTCGTATAAACGAATGCGGAAGGGCGCGCGCCCCTCGTTGCGCTCCAGCTCGCGAAATTTGGGTTCATTCACCAGCGCCGCTTCAGATACGCGTTTGAATACATCGCTTTTTTTACTGTTGATGGTGACGACTTGCACCAAATCGTATTTGGGCAGCAGGCGTTTTTTCAGGATGTCAGTCATGTCGTTGACTGAAAGCGGGTCGGATTGCGCCAGTCCGTACACATCGCGGCTGTGGTTTTTGTAAAAGTTGAGCATGGTTTGTGGGTCGCGGTAGTCCAGCTCTTGTCCTTTGGCATGCTTGATGTAAATCGGCAGCACTTCGATATTGTGCTGTTGGATAAATTTGGCCGGTAAGTCGCAGGTTGAATCAACGGCTATGCAGGTCCTGGCGGTCATGGTTCTTCTCTCCTCGAAGTCTCTCGCAAATGAAATCTTTGAATAAGATGGCGTCATCCATGAGCAAATGTTGGTGTTCACGTCGCTGTGAATACCTGGCTGATCATGGGGCCAGTATCAGGTGGCGGGGAGTTTTGCGATAGTCGCGAAAATCCACCGGTGTTGTGAGGTTTGGAGGAAGAGTTTGTGCGCTTTGGCTTACAGGCTGTCAGTCTGAAGCGGTGGGAAGGGGGAGATAAATGCTAAAACGGGCGCCACCTAGCGGTGAGCGGCTGATATGTATGTCGCCATCGTAGCTGCGGATAATTTCGGCGGCGACCGCAAGGCCAATGCCCTGGCCGGGTTGGTTGGTGTCCAGCCGTTGGCCGCGTTCGAGAATGCGCTCGGTCTGGTTTTCCGGTACACCGGGGCCGTCATCTTCTATATCGATACAGAGCTGATGGCCTACCGCGTGAGAACTCATGCGAATTTCACTCCGGCCGTATTTGAACGCATTTTCCAGCAGGTTGCCGAGTAGCTCCATAATGTCCTGTTCGTCGCCGGCAACCAGTGCGTTAGGGGAGAGTTCCAGCGACTGTTTCATCTGTTTGCTGGCATAGACTTTTTGCAGGGCGGCAAACAACCGCTGGGCGATTGGCTCTATACGGGTGCGGCGGAAACTGCCTTGCTGTTGGCTGGAGACGGCGCGCTGCAGCTGGTAAGTCACTACCTGACTCATGCGCGCCACCTGTTCGCTGGCGATTTGTTGCAGTTCGCTATCCGATTCCAGTCCTTGACCTAACCGGCTTTGAAGCACGGCCAGTGGTGTCTTCAGGCTGTGCGCCAAATCTGCCAGGCTGTTGCGATAGCGCTGGCGCAGTGCCTGCTCCCGCTCTAGCACCTGGTTGAGGTTGTCGACAATTTTTTGCAGCTCTTTGGGGTGTTCGCCGGCGATATTGCTGGTGTCACCGCTCTGCATTTTTTTCAGCGCCACCGCGAGTTTGCCCAAGGGGCGCAAGCCCCAGCGCAAAATCACCACCTGCGCGATTAACAGGAAAAAACCCGCCGCGCCGAGCCAGCGCCAAAGTTGCTGGCGATAGGCTTTCAGTTCCGCTTTGAACTCGGTGGCGCCATGAATTACTACAAAATAAAAGGGCGCGGGCTTACCGCTGGTGTCTTCCCAGTTCACCGCGTAGCTGGCGACAAAATGCTTTTTTTTGTCCAGCAATTGTTCGCTGAACACCAGTTGTCCGGGGGAGTCTTTGGTCACCACCTGATCAAAGGCGGGCGGGGCAAGCAGTGCGGCAGAATTGGAGTTCCATACCAGTTTTTCCTTGCCGTTAAAGATATAACCGTAAAGGCCGGAATTGGGGTGTTCAAAGTCTGCTTCACTGAGGGTCACCGGCATTTTCAGGCGCTCGAAGCGATTATTTTGCACCTGGGGTTCGGCCACACTAAACAGCAGGTTGATGTGCCCGCGAAGGCGCGCACTTTCAGCTTCCGTTAGGCTGTTTTCAAAGGCGCTGTTAAGAAAATAGCCGGTCAAGCCCAAAAACAGAGGCAACAACACCGCCGACGCCAGTAACAGGCGGGCAGCAATGGATGAAAGTCGCGCTTTGAGCTTTGGCAAAACTTACTGAATGTCCAGGTTGAAGCGATAGCCCAAACCGCGCTGGGTGCTGATCAGGTTGAGGCTGCCGTCCGGGTCAAGTTTTTTGCGCAAGCGCCCTACAAACACTTCAATCACATTGCTATCGCGGTCGTAGTCTTGGGCGTAGAGGTGCTCGGTTAGCTCACTTTTGGAGATGTTCTTGCCGGCATGCAGTGCAAGGTAAGTCAGGGTGTTGTATTCAAAACTGGTCAGTTCCACTTCGGTGTCATCGCGGTGCACTCGCTTGGCGCTGGTATCTATGGTGATAGGGCCATAGCGCAGCACTGATGAGGCATGGCCACTTGCCCGGCGCAGCAAGGCGTGAATGCGCGCGCGCAACTCTTCCGGGTGAAAGGGCTTGGTGAGGTAGTCGTCAGCGCCAGCTTCCAGCCCCTGCACCTTGTCCTGCCAATTACCGCGTGCGGTGAGGATTAAAATAGGAAAGTTGCGCGATTTGCTGCGCAGCTCACGGATCAACTGGGTGCCGTCAAGCAGCGGGAGCCCTAGGTCGATAATCGCCAGATCATAGTCATATTCAGTGCCCAAAAATAAACCCTCGCGGCCATCGGCGGCGCTGTCGCAGGCGTACTTTTCGGTGGCCATCAGGGCGAGAATCTGCTCGCGCAGGGGCTTTTCATCTTCGACGATCAATATGCGCATGGTGATCCTGACCTTATTGCTAAATGGGTTGGGTTAATAGTTGAGCAGCTGACCGGTTTGGCCATCCACGTTAATAATGCGCATACGGCCATCGTTGAGCACTTTTACGCCATAAATAATACCGGATTCATTGCGCAGGCTGTTTACGCTCATCACTTGGCCGCCTACTTTGGTGCGCACCAGCGCCGCTGCCTGGGCGGGCGATAATTTGGGAGGAATGGTTTCATCGTCCGTACTGGCGCTATCAATCAATTGATTGCCCGATGCACTGGAGGTGAACCCCATGTTGCCGTCTAGCAGTGAGTCATCGGCGGGCAGGTGTGATGAACTTAGCAGTCCCAAAATGGCCAGACTGGTCAGCAATAGGTGGCGCGATGCGGCGCATATGCGGAGGCGGAAGGTCATTGACTGCGACATAACAAATTCCAACTGGGAAATACCACCATCTCAATATCGCCGCTGCAGGGGTAAAGGTCAATCAGACCTTGCCCCGCTCGCGCTTTATCAGTAACGCTCTCTAACATGCACTATGCGGTCGCCGGGATGATGGCGGGTATTAGTAGTATAAACCCGGCCATCGTAGCGATAGGTGACATCATAGCCCACCAGTTCGCGTTGATACTCGGTGCGGTAGCGAGTGGTGCACACCTCGCGATCTTCATAGCTGGTGACGCGACGGCTGCCACCTGCCACATTGTTGCCTATGGCTGCACCAATCAGGCCGCCGGCCGCCGTGGCGTGGCCGTTGCGACCAACTTCGTGGCCTATGGCTGCACCAATCAAACCACCCACCACCGTGCCTTCAAAGGAGTCGCCGCCACCGCGACGCTCGGTGTAAGCCACGGTTTCCACATGGCATGAATCGACCGGCACGCGCACGGCTACTTCGCGATACACCGGTGTGCTGCGCACAACGCGGGCGTAATCATCGCGGTATTCCACGTAGCGTTCGTGTTTGTGGTAATGCTTGTGATGATGTTTATGTTTGCCGTCGGCGAAAACGTTGTTAGCCAGCAACAAACTGATGCTGGCCAGCGCGCTGATTGCTAACAATTTTTTCATGGTGTTGCTCCTCATGGGGTTGGCGGTTAACGCCAACAGGGATAAATGGTTTGCAAGTTCAGGCAAACCCGCGCCTGATAATTGCTTAGGGTCAGACTAGTCCTCACAAACTGAATCAAAACTGAAATTATTCGGCGTTTTTTATGCCTGGGTGGCTGATCCTGTGCGCTTGGTCGCAAATGCTTGCGCTCAGGTAAAAACACAAATAAAGCTGCAAGTTGCGCCAATTTTGGGCGGTACTCAGGTTATAATCGCGGCCATTTTTTCTGAATTGCCCGCAACAGGTTGTTTCATGTCTGAATTAAACGTCAAAGAATATATGGCTGGGGTTGGTCGCAAGGCGCGTGCCGCTTCGCGCATTATTGCTGCAGCCCCTACCGCGGTTAAAAACGCGGCACTTTTGGCCATAGCCAGTGAGTTGGATAAGTCCCGTATTACGCTAGTGGCTGAAAACCAGAAAGATCTGGCTGCTGGTAAAGCCAACGGTTTGGATGCGGCGATGCTGGATCGCCTTGCGGTCAAGCCAGCGGCAATCGACAGCATGATTGAAGGCCTGCGGCAGGTCGCTTCACTGGCCGATCCTTGCGGTGAGATTACCGGCATGAGTTATCGCCCCAGCGGCATTCAGGTGGGCAAAATGCGTGTGCCGCTCGGCGTGGTGGGCATTATTTATGAGTCGCGTCCCAACGTGACCATTGATGCTGCCAGTCTCTGTTTAAAATCTGGCAATGCCGCGATTTTGCGCGGTGGCAGTGAGGCAATTCACTCCAATCGCGCTATCGCCAATTGTTTGCAGGCGGGTTTAAAAGCCGCTGGTTTGCCGGCCGATGTGGTGCAGGTTATTGAAACTACTGACCGCGCGGCAGTGGGCGAGCTGATCACCATGCCGCAATTTGTGGATGTGATTGTGCCTCGCGGCGGTAAGGGGTTGATCGAACGCATCAGCAGCGATGCCAAAGTGCCGGTGATCAAACACCTTGATGGCATTTGCCACGTGTATATCGACGATAAAGCCGATCTGGAAAAAGCCTTCACAGTAGCGATGAACGCCAAAACCCATCGCTATGGCGTGTGCAACGCCATGGAAACCTTGCTGGTTCATGAAGCCGTAGCGGCGCAGATTTTGCCGCGTTTGGCACAGGCTTATGGCGAAAAAGGCGTGGAGCTGCGCGGCGATGAAAAAACTCGCGCGATCATCGCAGCTAATGTGGCAACCGAAGAGGACTGGGCGACCGAATATTTGGCACCTATTCTATCGATCAAGCTGGTTGGCGGTTTGGATGAGGCAATTGCGCATATCAACCAATACAGCTCGCAGCACACAGATTCCATCATCACTGAAGACTACACCCGCGCGCGCCGCTTCATCACCGAAGTGGATTCCGCCTCGGTGATGGTGAATGCCTCCACCCGGTTTGCCGATGGTTTTGAGTATGGCTTGGGGGCGGAAATTGGTATTTCTACCGACAAAATCCACGCGCGCGGCCCTGTGGGGCTGGAAGGTTTGACCTCGCAAAAATGGGTTGTGTTTGGCGATGGGCATATTCGGGTCTAAGTCTCCATGCGTCCCAGCATAGGGCTCTTTGGCGGTACTTTTGATCCGGTGCATATTGGACACCTGCGTCTTGCGCTGGAATTAAAGCAACAGCTGAAACTGGATCAAATGCACCTGCTGCCCTGTTACTTGCCGCCGCACCGTGCAACACCCGGGGCAAGTGCTTTGCAGCGGGTGGCTATGTTGGAGTTGGCGCTGCAGGATTGCCGCGAGTTGCAGTTGGATACCCGCGAGCTGAAACGCGATACACCTTCCTACACAGTGGATACCCTGGCTGAGTTGAGAGTAGAAACCGGCCCCGATACCAGCCTGGTGCTGTGTATGGGGATGGATAGCTTTTGCAAGCTGGACACCTGGCACAACTGGCAGCAGCTGATTCGTTTGGCGCATTTGGTAGTGGTGGAGCGTCCGGGCTATGAGCTGCCGCAAATTGGCCCTGTGGCAGAGTTGGTGCGTCGGCACAGCGCTGAACCGGCGATGGTGCGCTCAGCAGCAGCTGGCGCTTTGGTAGTCTGTGCGCCGCGCGCCCTGGCAATTTCTGCCACCGATATTCGCGCGCAGCTGCAAGCAGGGCTATCGCCACAATTTTTGGTGCCGGATGCGGTGCTGAATTACATCCATGCACAGCAGCTGTATTGCTAACTTAAAATTTTTTAAACACTTTTATAGGTAACTGAATGTCAGATTTAAACCAAGCGATCATTGAAGCCCTGGAAAACCTCAAGGGCAAAGACATAGTGACGCTCGACGTACATGAACTCACCGATGTAATGGATACCCTGATTATTGCCAGCGGTACCTCCAGCCGTCATACCCGCTCATTGGCGGAAAACCTGGTAGAAGAAACCAAAAAAGCCGGCTTCCGCGCCTTGGGTGTGGAAGGCTTGGAGGCGGGTGACTGGGTGTTGGTGGACTACGGCGATACTGTTGTTCACGTCATGCAGCAGGAAACCCGCGACTATTACGAGTTGGAAAAACTCTGGTCGATGAAACCCGCTAACCGCGTTTAACTGCGGGTTAGGTTAATAGCCAATGCGCATTCGTATTATTGCCGTGGGCACAAAAATGCCTGACTGGGTAGAGCAGGGTTACGCCGAGTACGCCAAGCGTATGCCGCGCGATGTGACAGTAGAGATGCTGGAACTACCGCTCGCCCAACGCGGCAAAAACACCGATATAGCGACAGCCATGGCCAAAGAGGGCGAGCTGATGCTGGCGGCGATTGAAAAGGGCGGCAAAGGGGAACAGGTGATCGCCCTGGATGTCAAAGGCAAGCCCTGGTCTACCGAGCAGTTGGCGGAGAATCTGGCTGGTTGGAAAATGAGTGGCTTCAATTACTGTTTGCTGATTGGCGGCCCCGACGGTCTTGCGCCCGAGTGCCTGGCTCTGGCCTCGGTAAAGTGGTCGCTGTCGCCGCTGACGTTGCCCCATCCGCTAGTGCGCATTGTGGTAATTGAACAGCTATATCGCGCCTGCAGTATTCTGCAAAACCATCCTTACCATAAATAAACTGGTGACTTGCCTCTGTGATGGCAGCTCCCTATCTGTAACCTTTTGATTAAACCCTGGCCCCGGAATGCAAGAAGAGCAACAGTTTAAAGATTACCAGCGCGAGGCAAAACTGTTCCGCAATCGCATTCTGGTGATGGCTGGCTTTATGCTGATTCTGGCCTCTACAGTGGTTTACCGCTATTACGATCTGCAAATCGTTAATCACGAAGAATACGCTACCCAATCCGAGCGCAATCGCGTGCATGTTCAGCCAGTTCCGCCAACGCGCGGGCTTATTTTTGACCGCAACGGTGAGTTACTGGCTGACAACAAGCCCAGCTTTACCCTCTATGTCATCAGTAACAATCAGGCTGAGTTGGATACCACCCTGGATTTGCTGAAAACACTGATCGATATAACCCCGGTGGATCTGGAAAAGTTTTATAAAGCAAAAAAACAGCGCCGCCACGCACTCGACCCTGTGCCCCTGCGTTATCGCCTGACTGAAGAGGAGATTGCAAAAGTTGCAGTGAACCAGCATTTGCTCGAAGGCGTGGAGGTAAATGCCGAGTTGGTGCGCAACTATCCATACCGCGACCTTTTTGCCCATGTGATTGGCTACACCGGGCGTATTAGCGAGAAAGAAGTTGCCGCGTTTACACCTGAGCAAGTGCAGCGTTATTCAGGTACTCACTCGATTGGCAAAAATGGCATAGAGCGCAGTTATGAGGATGTGTTGCTCGGGCAGGTCGGTAGCCAGAATGTGGAGACTAATGCGCGCGGGCGGGTAATGCGGGTATTGGATCGTATCGACCCCAAACAGGGGAGCGACTTGCACCTGTATTTGGATGCCCGTTTACAGGAGACGGCAACCGCGGTGATGCGCGGCCGGCGCGGCGCTGTGGTGGCGATAGATGTAAAAACGGGCGGCGTGCTGGCCGCTGTCAGCTACCCCAGTTTTGATCCCAATTTGTTTGTGACAGGTATCAGCGTGCCCAACTACCGTGCGCTCAATCAAGACATAGATACCCCGCTGTTTAACCGTTTCCTGCAAGCCCAGTACCCGCCCGGTTCAACGGTAAAACCGGTAATGGGGCTGGCCGGTTTGTATCACGGCTTCACCGACGTCAATCGCGCGATTGCCGACCGCGGCTTTTACACTCTGCCTGGTAGTTCGCGCATCTATCGCGACTGGATTCTGGCCAAGACCGGCGGTGGCCACGGCATGGTCAACCTCAAATCCGCGATTGCTGAGTCCTGCAATACCTATTTTTGGGATCTGGGGGTGCGCATGGGAATCGACCATATGAGCAAGTTCGGTTCCCATTTTGGGTTAGGCATGTTGACCGGTATCGATATCCCGAGCGAGCGCAAGGGCGTTTGGCCATCGCGTGAATGGAAACGCGGTGCCAAAGGGCAGGCTTGGTATCCGGGGGATACAGTAAATATGTCTGTAGGCCAGGGCTTTGTGCTCATGACCCCCATTCAACTGGCGGTTATGACCGCCACCATCGCCAATCGCGGGGTGCGCTACCGTCCGCAGTTTGTCCGTCAGATCGGTGATCAACCGCTGGCGCCGATTGTGGAGAGCCAACTGGACACCAAATCGGAATATTGGGATGCCATCTACGAGGGTATGGCAGAGGTAATGCACGGTGCCCGCGGCACGGCGCGGCGAGTATCAGAGCGCGCGGAATATCGCATGGCCGGTAAGTCGGGTACTGCTCAGGCGGTAGGTATTGCGCAAAATGCCAAATACAACTCGGCACTGCTCAAGGAGCGTCATCGCGATCACGCCCTGTTTATCGCTTTTGCGCCGGTCGAGAACCCGCAGATTGCGGTGGCGGTGATGCTGGAAAATGCCGAGGGTGGTTCCAGTCAGGCAGCGCCGGTTGCACGCGCCATGATGGATGCGCACCTGTTGGGTTATTACCTGGGGCAGGATGACTTTGTGCCACCCCTGGGCTTTCACCCCGCCGCGATCATCAAACGCGCCAACAACTATATTGCCGAACGCAAGGCCGCCCGCGAGGCGCAGGCCGCCGCCCAGAGTTCAGCATCGGTATCCTCTGCAGCGGCGGTAGGTAACTGATATGAGTCGTCAGGACTTTTTACGCCGTATGCCGGAAGCCGCCAGTGCCTTTAGCCGGCGCGCACGTTTGGCGGAGCGCTTGCACATCGACTTTTTCTTGTTGGCACTGTTAATGGCGCTGACGGTGATTGGTTTGTTGGTGCTCTACAGCGCCAGCGGTCACAACTTGCCGAGCGTTGAAAAGCAGGCCACTTTTTTTGCAATCGCCTATGCCACTATGTTTACCGTGGCGCAGATTCCGGTGGATTTCATGCGGCGTATGGCGCCTTTTGCCTATGTAGGCGGCGTGATTTTGCTGGTGGCGGTCACCATCTTTGGCAACGTGGCTATGGGCGCGCAGCGCTGGCTGCAGATCGGCGGTTTCCGCTTCCAGCCCTCCGAGATCATGAAACTCGCCCTGCCGATTGCGATTGCCGCTTACTTGAGCGGGCGCTTTTTGCCGCCGCGTTTTAAGCATGTAGTGGCAGTGCTTGGGCTTATCGGCGTGCCTACGGCGTTAATTATCGAGCAGCCTGATCTGGGCACCTCAATCCTGGTGGCCACCTCCGGCATTATGGTGCTGTTTTTTAGCGGCTTGTTGTGGCGTTACATCGCCGCGGCGGTGGTCATTTTTCTCGCCAGCCTCTGGCCTATCTGGCATTTTATGATGCACGACTACCAGCGCCAGCGGGTGTTAACCATGCTCGACCCAACCCAGGATCCGCTCGGTACTGGCTGGAATATTATCCAGTCCAAAACCGCTATTGGTTCAGGCGGTTTATCGGGCAAAGGGTGGATGGAAGGCACCCAGTCGCGCCTGGACTTTCTACCCGAGGGACACACTGATTTTATTATCGCGGTGATGTCGGAGGAGTTTGGTCTGCTGGGAGTGCTATTGCTGCTGACCATCTATGCCATGGTGATTATTCGCGGTTTGATGATTGCAGTGAATTCCCAAAACACTTTCGGCCGCCTGCTGGCGGCGAGTATTAGCTCCACCTTTTTTGTGTATGTCTTTGTCAATATGGGTATGGTGTCCGGCATGCTTCCTGTTGTGGGGGTGCCCTTGCCGCTGATTAGTCAGGGTGGCACTGCTATTGTGGCGCTCTTTGCCGGGTTCGGCATTTTGATGGCTATCTCAACCGAGAAAAAACGGGTGATGACACCACAAGGCTGATGTTAATCCTGATGCCGCTAATTCAATATCGAGGTTTTATCTTGTCTTTTATCCACGGATTTTTCAAAACCCGCCTGTTCAACAAAGCGCTGCCATTGATGCTGGGGGTGGCAATGACCGCGCCTGCTGTTGCCGATTACAGCAAACATCCACTGGCGCCGGCGTTTATCGATGAAATGGTACAACAGCACGGTTTTACTGCCAGTGAAGTGGAGTCGATCCTGCGCAGTGCCGAGAAGCGTCAACCGATTCTGGATGCAATTGCGCGGCCGGCGGAAAAATCCAAAACCTGGAAAGAATATCGCCCCATTTTTATTGTGCCCATGCGCATTACAAATGGGCTTGCCTTTTGGCAGGAGCATCGTGCCGCACTGGCAGCGGCAGAGAAACAGTACGGTGTGCCCGCTGAAATTATCGTTGCGATCATTGGTGTGGAAACCAATTACGGCCGCAATATGGGCAGTTGGAAAGTCATTGATGCACTCACCACACTGGCGTTTGACTATCCTCCGCGCGCGCCTTTTTTTCGCTCGGAGCTGGTGAATTATTTCATCCTCACGCGCGAGCAAAAACATAACCCCCTGGAATTTAAAGGCTCCTATGCCGGTGCTATGGGGTTCGGGCAATTTATGCCGTCCAGCTATCGCAATTTTGCGGTGGATTTCAGTGGTGATGGCTTCACTGATATTTGGAATAACCCAACCGATGCCATCGGCAGTGTCGCCAACTATTTTAAAAAACACGGTTGGCAAAGTGGTAAAGCGGTCGTAGTGCCGGCGCGATTGTCGCAGGCGCGCGCGCAAGTCATCGCCAATGACGCCTTCAATAAAGTGGTGCCACCGGTATTAACCCTGGGCGAATGGAAAAAAATTGGAGTAGTGCCTATTGCCAAAGCCAGTAAAAATTTACCGGCAATCGCGATTGAATTTGATGGTGTAAACGGTTTGGAGTATTGGTTTGGCCTGCAAAACTTTTACACCATTACGCGCTACAACCGCAGCCCCATGTATGCCATGGCAGTCTACGATTTGAGTCTGGAATTAAAAAAAGCCATGAATAAATCCATCAGTAACATGGCGAGGGTGAACTAATGATTCGGGTGGCGCAGGCAACCGCATTTATTCGCAAGTGTCACATTGGTTTGTTGGCGTTGTCGCTGTTACTCGCGGCTTGTTCATCACCTCAAAAAGCGCCGACAGGAAAAGCCAAGCCGCCCCACAATCCCAATGATGGTCGCTATGCCCATGAAAAAGATTTTGGCCCCGATGAAGAGATAGATTTATCCCACGTGCCTGATGCGGTGCCGCGCTACGAAGTGCGCACTATCGCCGGCAATAAAAATCCCTACACGGTGTTGGGCAAAACCTATCACTTGATTAAAGATGAAAGCGCTTACAAAGAGCGCGGTTACGCCTCTTGGTACGGAAAAAAATTTAACGGTTATCACACGTCAAATGGCGAGCTTTACGATATGTACGCCATGACCGGCGCGCATAAAACCCTGCCTATTCCGTCGTATGTGCGAGTGAAAAATTTGGATAACGGCAAGAGTGTGGTGGTGCGTATTAATGATCGCGGCCCTTTCCATGAAGGGCGCATTATTGATTTGAGTTATGCCGCAGCACAGCGCATTGGCATTCACAAAACAGGCACCGGGCGTGTAGAAGTTGAAATTGCCTTGCCCAATGATGCGCCGCCCATTCCTTTGCGCGCCGGTAAAGCCGTGGCCTCGTCAAATGAATCCGCGCTGCCGCCGGGCACTTATTTGCAAGTGGGTGCATTTGCGCAAAAAACCGCAGCTAAACAATTTGCTGCGAATATAGGCACTAAATTAACTTATCCGCTGACCATTCAATCTGCACAGTCCCCCAAAGAAATTCACCGCGTGCGTGTGGGGCCATTCACTAATGCCAAATCCCTACAAGATGCGCGCGATCAGTTAGCGCGCATAAAAATATTTGAAGCTCACGTGGTTTATCAATAATTCCTCAATCAAATTCAGGTTTGATTCACTGCGCTGCATTACTGTTACAATTCGCCATTCTTTTATGTTTCTTGTTTTACAGAGTCTTAGCTCATGATGATTAAACAATTTGTCGCCAGTATTTTTCTCGCCGGTGCAGGCCTTGCGTTTGCGCAGCAGCCCAGTGTTCCGGTTCCCTCTACCACTTTGCCCACCCCGGTACCGGGCCAGGTTGTGCAACAGCAGCCACAGGCTATTCCTGCCGCACCGCAATTAGCGGCAACCGGTTATATTTTGGTGGATGCCACTACCGGCTCGATTGTGGCCGAATACAACTCGGCGCAGCGTTTACCTCCTGCAAGTCTCACCAAAATGATGTCCAGTTATCTGGTGGTGGATGAAATTGAGAAAGGCCGCATTAGCGAGGATTCGCTGGTAAATATCAGCGTCAAGGCCTGGAAAATGGGCGGCTCGCGCATGTACGTCAAAGAGGGCACCCAAGTGCCGGTAATCGACTTGCTGCGCGGTGTAATTATTCAATCCGGTAACGACGCCACTGTAGCTCTGGCTGAATATGTGTCGGGTAATGAAGATGCATTTGTGGACCTGATGAACCAGACCGCCGCTCGTCTCGGCATGGTTGATACCCACTTCGAAAACTCTTCCGGTTGGCCTGCAGAAGGCCATTTGACGACAGCAAAAGATCTGGCGGTGTTGGCGCGCGCCATTATTAATGATCACCCAACCCACTACCCATTACATGCGGAAAAATATTTCACCTACAACAATATTCGTCAGCCCAATCGCAACACGCTGTTGTTTCGCGATGAGGCCGTGGATGGTTTAAAAACCGGTCACACCGACGAGGCGGGTTATTGTTTGGTGGCTTCTGCCAAACGTGACAATACCCGTTTTATCGCTGTTGTGATGGGTACTGCGAGCGAGAGTGCACGCGCGGCTGAAACAGAAAAACTTCTGGCTTATGGCTTCCGCTATTTCCAAACCACATCGCTCTATCAGGCCGGTCAGCAAGTTGGCACCTCCCGTGTGTGGGCGGGCAAAGCCGAGGAAGTGAGTTTGGCAATTCCCAAGGATATAGTGCTGACTCTGCCCAAAGGGCGCGAGCAGTTACTGCAAGCCAAGATGCATGTTAATGAGGTCATCAAGGCTCCGATTGCAGTCGGACAAGAGCTGGGCAACCTCACCGTAGAGCTGGATGGTCAGCTGCTGGTAAACACCCCAATAGTGGCAGTTAATGCGGTAGAAGAGGCGGGCTTTTTTGCTCGTTTGTTAGACAGCTTGAAATTATTCTTCCGCAATTTGTTCAGTTAAGCGCGCGGTTGACCTGGCAGCGCAGTCGGCCGGCTGCGCTGCTGGACTTGTCTGGTGGCGCCTCTTTTCTTTTCTTAGCGATTCTTCTCTTTTACCCTCCCGCTGGTAGTGATCTAATAAAGTCATATTTATTTGAATGAACGTTGTTCAGGCAATAATTGGCCAAGGCAACCCTGCATACGTATTCATCTTGCTCCACTCTCCTGCCTAAAACTACTCTGAGTTGGACGAGATAAAAACAATAACCCTCTCTAAAAGCTGTAAACATCATGAGCAATCCCTGTCTGGCGCTATTAAATAGTGTGTTGGCAGTGCGTTTAAATCCGGCTTCACTGGAGTTTGTAAGGCGCACTCAGGAACAAATTTCCACGGGCGTCACGGATGATCGTTTTACCCAGCTAATTTCTCTGGCGAGCCGCCATATACCGCGGCAACCGCTTGAACCCGGCAGCGAAGACATAAGCGCGGCGGCACAATTAATCCCCGGATGGAATCCCAAAATCTGGAGCTTGCTGGAAACCGTTCGCATTAGTTTTGTCTTGGCGCGCCGCGATTTGGCTGCCGCCGATTTTGCTGATCGTTTTAATCAGTGGTTTCGTTTTGCTGATGAGGGCGAAACCTGCGCTTATTACCGTGCGCTTTGCCTCTTGCCTGAACCTAAACAACATCTGTGGCGCGCAGCGGAAGGTTGCCGCACCAATATGCGTTCGGTTTTCGCGGCAGTCGCCTGTGATTCGCCTTATCCCTTTTTGTATTTTGACGATATCGCCTGGAACCAAATGCTGCTCAAAGCCCTGTTTATTGGTGAGCCGCTGGCGAATATTTATGGTGCGGATAAGCGCCACAACGCCGAATTGCAGGCTATGGTAAAAGACTACGTGGATGAACGCCGCAGTGCCGGGCGCGACATTCCCGCCGATGTGCAACTGCTGTTGGCTTGATGACCTATTTGCCGAGTGACCTTTTGTATTTTTCTGTCAGTGCGACAGCTTTTCACTGGAAACTATTATGAAATTTTTTGATCCGCATATTCACATGTGTAGCCGCACCACTGACGACTACGAAGCCATGGCCGCGGCGGGTATTCGCGCCGTCATTGAGCCCGCGTTTTGGCTGGGGCAACCGCGCACCAACATAGGTTCGTTTATTGATTATTACGCGAGCTTGATTGGCTGGGAGCGTTTTCGCGCCTCGCAATTTGGTATCGCTCACTACTGCGCGATTGGATTAAATTCCAAAGAGGCCAACAACGAAGGTTTAGCGCGCGAAGTGTTGGAAATTTTGCCGCAATTTATTTTAAAAGAAGGTGTAGTGGCGATTGGTGAAATTGGCTACGACGAAATGACCCCCGCCGAAGAACACGCCTATCAAGCGCAATTAAAAATGGCGGTGGATTACGATATGGTGGTCATGGTGCACTCGCCACATCGCGATAAAAAACGCGGTGTTTTGCGCTCCATGGATGTCGCGCGCGAAATCGGTGTGCCTATGCACAAATTAATTATCGACCACAACAATGAAGAAACCGTGCGCGACGTGTTGGATTACGGCGCCTGGGCCGCCTTCACGATTTACCCCAACACCAAAATGGGTTCGGCGCGCATGGTGGAAATTGTGCGCGAATACGGCCCCGAGCGAATTATTGTCGACAGCTCCGCCGACTGGGGCGTGAGTGATCCGCTCTCGGTTCCCAAAACCGCGCAGTTGATGCTGGAGCGCGGTATAGATCCCGCCGCGGTGGAATTAACTACCTGGAGCAATGCGATTGCAGCCTATGCACAGTCCGGTCAAATTGATGTGGAGGCATTGCAGCGCGCGCCGGTGATTGACCAGCGTCAGTCCTACAGTGATAACTCAGTCTTGCGCGGCCAAAAACCCCGCGTTGACGAACCCGTACCCAATTAATATTTGCAGTAAAAAAGATGTCGCAAATTATCCAGCGTTTTAGCGTTAGTTATGAATTTCCGGTGAGCTTTACCCGGCACACTTTTGCGGTGGAAAACCCCGTGCTCTGCGATCTGCTGCGGCGCGCCGGCAATAAAGAGCACAAACTTTTCCCGGTGGTGGATGCGGACGTGTTAAAAAATCACCCGCACATGTTGGATGAACTGGAAGAGTATGCGCGCTGCCACAGCGATACGATCAATTTAATTCTGCCACCCTTGGTGGTGCGCAGTGGTGAGTTGTGCAAAAACGATCCGCAAGAAGTGCAGGAATTTTATCGCCTGACGCAGGACTACAAGATCGACCGCCACAGTTTTGTGTTAGTGATTGGCGGTGGTTCAGTGCTAGATGCTATGGGTTACGCCGCCGCGACCGCGCATCGTGGCATACGGTTAATTCGTATGCCCACCACAGTGCTGGGGCAAAATGATGCGGGCATAGGCGTAAAAAATGCGGTGAATTTTTTAGGTCGCAAAAATTATTTAGGCACTTTTGTGCCGCCCTACGCGGTGATTAATGATTTTGCGTTGTTGCAGACACTGCCCAAGCGCGATCAGCGCGCCGGTATTGCCGAAGCTGTCAAAGTTGCACTGATTAAAGACGCAGAATTTTTTGATTGGCTCTTTGATAATCGCCAACTACTGGCTGAATTTGATGAAGACGCCGTTGCTTATATGATTCGCCGCTGCGCCGAATTGCATTTGCATCACATAGCTACCAGTGGCGATCCCTTTGAATACGGCAGTGCGCGCCCGCTGGATTTTGGCCACTGGTCGGCGCACCGTTTGGAGGAGTTATCCCATCACGATTTGCGTCACGGTGAAGCGGTTGCTATTGGTATTGCGTTGGATTCCCTTTATTCAGCGCAGATGGGTTTTATCAGCACAGCGCTGCAGCAGAAAATTTTTACCACCTTGCAAGATTTGGGTTTTGCCTTAAGTCACAGTGCATTTACCCAGCTGGATATTCACAAAGCCCTGCAAGATTTCCGCGAGCATTTGGGCGGTGAATTGTGCATCACCCTGTTAACCGGTGAAGGCCAAGCCGCGCAATTTAATGAGATAGATGAAACCGTTATGCAGCGCTGCATCGACACTTTGTTACGCGATTTCCCCGCTCACTAGTCATGCGCCAACTTACTTATTGCAGCAATATTCACCCCGGCGAATCCTGGCAAGATGTGCTGGATAACCTAGAATCCCACGGCTTGAGTGTAAAACAACAGGTTTCGCCTAATGCCGCATTCCCGCTGGGGCTGCGCATTGCGCAGCAAGCCAGCATGGAATTGGATGAGCAAAAAATCGCTGAATTCCGCGCTTGGTGCGAACAACATAATTGTTATTTGCTCACCATTAACGGTTTTCCCTACGGCACTTTTCACGATGCTCCGGTAAAAGCCGCCGTCTATGAACCTGACTGGCGCACCCAAGCGCGCGTTAGTTACACCCAGCAGCTCGGCGATTTGGCGGTGGCATTGGCGACACGCACTAGCACCATTTCAATATCCACCGTGCCCATCGCGTTTAAAGCGGGTTTTGCAGAAAGTGATTGGCCGCTGGTGCGCGCGAATTTGCTCGCGGTGTTGGAACATTTGCAGGCGCTGCATCAGCGCAGCGGTATTCTAGTGCGTTTGGCGCTGGAGCCTGAGCCTTGCTGCGTGCTGGAAACCATTGAGGAAACGCTTGAGTTTTTTGCGCGCATGAATTTCCCCGTGCATTTACAAAATTACATCGGCATTTGTTTTGATTGCTGCCATCAAGCGGTGGAGTTTGAAACGGCTGCCGAAGTGCTCGCGCGCTTGCGTGCAGCCAATATCACTATCGCCAAGGTGCAAGTCTCCAGTGCGCTGCGCGCCCAAGGCGACGAAATTGCGCAGCTCATGCAGTTTAACGAGCCGGTGTATTTGCATCAGGCGGTGGCAAAAAATGCCAGCGGTTTACAGCGCTTTAGCGATCTGCCGCAATTACAAACGGCGCTTGATGCCGGTGAACAATTTGATGAATGCCGCGTACATTTTCATGTGCCGATTTTTATCGACCATTTAGGCGCCTGCGGCACCACGCAATTTTTTCTGCGGGATTTTTTACCGCTGCTGGATAAATCCATCCCGCTGGAAGTGGAAACCTACAGCTTTAAAAACCTGCCAGCGCATTTGCGCGATTACCCGCTGGATGTTTCCATTGCGCGCGAATTGCAGTGGGTAAATCAATTGCTCGATCACAATAATTAAGGGTTTTTATGCAACAGACATTGGTTATCAATGTGGTGGGTTTGACGCGCAAGTTAATTGGCGAGCACACGCCCAACTTACAAAAATTGCTGGGCGCGAGTGTGGATATCAAACCCATGGTGCCCGCCGTGACCTGCGCCGTGCAAGCCACTTACCTCACCGGAAAAACACCAGCCGAACACGGCATAGTCGCCAATGGTTGGTATTTCCGCGATTTAAATGAAGTCTGGTTGTGGCGGCAGAGCAACCGTTTAATCCAAGCGCCCAAAATTTGGGATATGGCGCGCGCAAAAGATTCGTCGTTCACCTGCGCTAATACATTTTGGTGGTACGCCATGGCCACGGGGGCAGACTACACCCTAACGCCGCGCCCGCTCTATTGCGCCGATGGCATTAAGTTGCCGGATTGTTACAGCTACCCGCTGGAATGGCGCGAAGAATTATCGCAAGCGCTTGGGCCATTTCCCTTGTTTCAATTTTGGGGGCCAGCGACCTCGGTTAAATCCAGCGCCTGGATTGCCGATGCCGCCATCTGGGTGGAGCAACAAAAATCTCCCAGTTTGCAATTGGTGTATTTGCCGCATTTGGATTACTGCTTACAAAAAGTCGGCCCCCAGGGCGATATCAGCAAAGACCTGCAAGAAGTGGATGCGCTGGTGGGCAAGTTGCTCGACTTTTTTACCGCGCGCCATTGCCGCGTGATTGTGTTATCCGAATACGGGATTGGCGCGGTAGACACACCGGTGCACCCCAATCGCATATTGCGCGAAGCGAATTTACTCGCGGTAAAAACCGATTTGGGGCGCGAGTATTTGGAAACCGCAACCAGTAAAGCCTTTGCCGTGGCCGATCATCAAATCGCCCATGTGTATATTCAAGATGCGCACTTAATTCCGTCCGTTAAAACATTATTTGAACAGCAACCGGGGATCGCGCGGGTGTTGGATGCCGAAGGTAAACGCGAGTTGGGGCTGGATCACGAACGCTCCGGCGAACTTGTTTTGCTCGCTGAGCCTAATGCTTGGTTTACTTATTATTATTGGTTGGATGATAGCAAGGCGCCAGATTTTGCGCCCACGGTTGATATTCACCGCAAGCCGGGTTACGACCCCTGCGAATTATTTTTTAACCCCAAACTGCGTTTCCCCATGCTCACCATGGTAGGCAAAGTGCTGCGCAAAAAATTGGGCTTCCGCTATTTAATGGATGTGATTTCCATGCAGCCGGAGCAGGTAAAAGGCTCCCACGGTTTAGCCTTGTCCGGTGCCGACTCCACGCCGATTTTTATGTCCACTGAAGCCAGCTTGGTTCCCGCTGAACCTATCGCCGCCACGCAAGTGTGCGAGTTAATGTTGCGCCATGTGTTTGATTGATAAGTTTGATTATTTTCTTTGATTAATTGTTTTTTACGCTGGAATTTTCCATGAACATAAAACCGCTGTTGGCGCTGTGCCGCATTAGTAATTTACCGACCGTGTGGATGAATGTGCTCACCGCCATGGTATTAATTCACCAGCTGCGCCCGGAGGCGATTGAATGGCATTGGTTCCCGCTGCTGTCACTTGCGCTCTCGGCATTTTATTGCGGCGGCATGGTGTTAAATGATTTGTGCGATTACCAGTGGGACAAACAGCATCAGCCCTATCGCCCATTAGTGGTGGGCAGTGTAAGCGTAAAAACCGCCGTGATTATTGCGTGCATGCTCTTTGCGCTGGGGTTTTTTATTATCGCGCTTGCGCCTTTTACACAAGCCGGTTTAGTTGCAGCGCTCGCTTTGTTTGCCACCATTGCACTCTACGATTGGGTGCATAAAAAAACCGCTGCCAGTATTGCCATTATGGGCTTGGCGCGCGCGCTGGTATTTGTAGTGGTGCTCATGGCCTTAACCGCAGATTGGTTGCTGTGGGTAGTAGTGGCGGCCGGGGTGCAATTTATTTACACCTTGTCGCTCACGCTGGTGGCGCGCTACGAGCATATTCGCGGTAAACCTTACGCCGGCCCTGTCATCCCCCGCATGATTGCGGCCATGGCGCTGGTGGATGGCCTATTGCTTGCCATTCTTGTTTCGCCTGTGTGGCTATTGGCGGGCGCCGCTATGATGCTGTTAACGCGTGTTGGTCAGCGCTATGTGCGCGGTGATTAAGCGAATTAATTGTGCTGTTTTTTGTACACCTAACAGCGGTTTGTTGTGCCGCTGTTACGCGATGTAACTCTTTGCCCTTGCCCCTGTTTTAATTTCCCTGCCTGTTTTTCTGCATACGTATTCATATTGCCTCCACCGCTGTGACAAAACTATTCTGCACTGGCGATGATTATGTTTTTAACCATTCCGTGTTAGCGCAATCATCCGCACTCAAACACAATGAAAGAAAAATTAAACAATAAAGAAGTTCGGGCAAGTTTCACCCTGCGTTGTTTCTGCGTTGCTGCGGATCAGCGCCTTACAAAATACTCTTACGTTACAAAAGACTATGGATCCGGTACGCAACAGTTGCGGGTTTTACTGTGGCTGGGTAGCGGCATACTTTTGCTTAATGCTTTCCTGATGTGAATTGCGCGCTTAAAAAGCAAGCGAAACACCATCGATTAATTGCATCAATCAATTGCATGGAGTTTGGGCGATAGCTCCGCCCCTGCGTTTTTTAAATAAAAACCAATTCACATAACAATAAATATTTTCAGGTGCCGGCGGTTCGCTGTTGGTTATCTGATTACTGGTAGGAAGATACTATGCGTAAGTTATCAACCTGTTTTGCAGCAAAAGGGTGGCTAACTCTTTTGTTAAGTGTGATTGCTTTAGCTTATTCCCACGCGAGTTTTGCGCAGTGGAATAATGCTTACTTTCGCGGTACGCCCAATAATTGGTCGGCAACCGCTATGACCAAAAACACGGCAACAGGCCTGTGGGAAACCCGACAAAATTTTGCCGGCACCAATGCGCGCTTCAAAGTTAGCCGCTATACGGATAACTGGAATGAAGCTTATCCCGCGCAGGATTTTTTAATTGCGACGCTGGGTGATTATCACATCGCTTTCAACGACACCAGCAAAGCAATTTCAGCGGTCAGGTTGTCTGCCAGTGTTGCGGCGACCAGTGTTTGTTTTAACAACCCCAATAATTTTGCTAACCCGACTATTTATTTTTGGGCGCCCACACCCAGTGGTGCGGTGTCCAATTTACCGGCATGGCCCGGTCGCGCCATGACCAAGGTGGGCAATTATTTTTGTTACGACCTTGCTAGCCATTTGGTAAACGGTGTTTTGCCAACATCGCTCGGTGTTATTTTCAGCAACAACGGCGCCAACCAAACTGCCAACCTGACGTTTAACGGTTCAGGTGCGGGTGCCGGTTGTTATGAAAATGCGGTGTGGAAAAGTTTGCCGCAGTGCGGTTTTTATCTGACCAGCGCCGCATCATCCTCAAGTGTGAGTTCGGCGATTGCATCCAGTATTGCAACAAGTGTTGCTTCAAGTGTGGCCTCATCGGTAGCGCAAACCATTAGTGCCAACTCAATTTGTTTTAACAACCCCGCTAATTACGCCAACCCCTCAATTTATTTTTGGAACCCAATTCCTGCTGGGTCCCTGAGCCCTTTGCCCGCTTGGCCTGGTAAGAGTATGACCAAGCGTGGCGTTTTTTATTGTTACGACTTTAGCGCTGACTTGGTAACTGGTGTTATGCCAACCTCGCTGGATATTATTTTTAATAACACCGGTGCACCACAAAGCGCTAATTTGAAATTTACTGGCGCTGGTTGTTATGAAAATACCGTTTGGAAAACTCTGGCACAGTGTGGCTTTAGCACGGTAGCGGCGTCTTCATCGGTAGCTGTGTCCAGCAGTGCTGCACCTAGCTCTTCAAGTGCACCATCCAGTGTTGCGCCCAGCTCTTCGGTAGCAAGCTCTTCTGCGGTTAGTTCTTCGGTAGTAAGTTCCTCAGCCGTTGCCTCCAGTGTTGCTGCCACCAGCACGACTGTGTATTTCAAAAATACCGCCAACTGGGCGAGTGTAAACCTGCACTTTTTTAACGCGGTTCCCGCGCGCACCGGCAGTGTTTGGCCGGGTGTTGTTATGCAGCGGTTGAGTGCCGGTTCCAATTTGTTTAGTTATCAGTTCACCGGTTCGCTCACGTCTGCCGGCATGGTATTTAGCGCCAATGGCAACCCGAAAACTGGCGATTTAAATTTTGTCGCGCCTAACACCTGTTATGACTTTGGCACCACTTCCTGGAAAACACCGGCTGCCTGTGGTGTGCCTACGCCCCTGGTGGCCAATGCGGGTGTGGATCGCAAAGCCAACCAGAACACCCGTCAGGCACTCTCTGCCGCGGCCTCAACCGGTGAATACACCACTGCCAGCTGGACTAGCCCGGCCTGGACAGGTGCGCTGGTGGGCAAGCAAGTGGTCACCCCGGTACTGGCCAACACTGGCAATGTCACCGTGACCCTGACCCTGACCGCTGCCAATGGCGCCACGGCTACCGATACCATGGTGATCAACGTGGTTGCCGCCACCCAAGGTTTGCCTGAGCGCCCACAATTGGCTGCGCCCTTGGGCTTCCCCATCAATGGCACCGTGAGCAGCGGTAAATACCGTTTTGTGAATGCCTTCCCGGCGCTGGAGTCCTACTTCTTTTCACCGGTGATGGTCACTAACGATGGCCTGAATGACTTGGTGTACGTGGTGGATAAAGAGGGTGCCATCTACGCCTTCCCCAACAAGGAATCGGTAGTGGCGAGCGAAGTGCGCAAGCTGCTCGATATCAAAGCGACCGTGCTCAACAACAACGAGTCCGGCATGCTCAGCATGGCCTTTGACCCCAACTATGCCAGCAACGGTTTTATTTACATCTATTACATTTTTGGTGAGACGGATAACTTCTATCCGCGTACAGATGGCATTGTGGGCGGTAAAACCGGCGATGCGATTATCGAGCGCTGGACAGTTGATAACCCGGCCAACCCCACTTCTGCCGGTTCCAAGGTTGAGCTGCTGCGCATCCCGCAACTGGGTGAAGACCACAAAGGCGGCATGATGCAATTCCACCCCACCGAGGGCTACCTCTATGTGGGCATAGGCGAGGGCGGTTATGGTCACAGCGCCTTCCCGCAAAACCCGCTGCCGAGCGATCCTTACCAGCGCCGCCACAACAACAGCGCGCAAGACCCGACTACCCTGCGCGGCAAGTTTATCCGCATCCAGCCACTGGCTACGCCGGTAAATGGCAAGTACTACAGCGTACCGGCAGACAACCCCTTTGTGGGTCAAGCTGGCTATTTGCCAGAGATCTGGTCCATGGGGCATCGCAACCCCTGGCGTTGGGCGTTTGATACCGATGCACCCTACACCTTGTGGGAAACCGAAATCGGGCAGGACACTGATCTGGCCTATGAGGAAGTTAACATCATCACCAAAGGCCAAAACTATGGCTGGCCGGTGTGTGAAGGCACTCGCAACCGTGGAGCACTGGGTGGTGCGGCCGGTAAAAACTGCCTGACCGACTATGTACCGCCGCGCGAGGGTTATGGTCGCACCTCCGGTGTGTCCATCATTGGTGGTTTTGTCTATCGCGGCACCCAATTACCGGCGCTCAATGGCAGCTTTATTTTTGGCGATTACGTCACCAAGCGCCTCTGGTCAGTCAGCAATGACGGTCAGGCGAAAAAGCTGATCAGCGAAGCCTTCCCCTATTACATCTCGTCCATTGGTAAGGATTTGCAGAAAAACCTGCTGATCTCCAGCCACGGCCGCGAGCTGGGTGGGCCATCCAGTATTTTCAAAATGGTGGATGATGATGTGGCAACCGCCCAGATTCCTACCAAGCTCTCGGCAACTGGCCTGTTTGCTGATCTGACCAACCAGATCCCGGCACACGGGGTTATTGAGTACTCACTCAACAGCGGTGGCTGGTTCGATGGCGGCAAGATGCGTCACTTCATCGCTCTGCCCAACAGCAGCAAGGTGGGCTTTGACCCCACGGCGCTTTGGTCATTGCCGGTCGGTTCGGTAGTGGTAAAACACCTTGCCGTTGCGACTGCCACCAATGCGAACAAGCCTTTTACTACCTCGGTGTTGTTCCGTCAGGAAACCGGCTGGCAGGCGGCTAACTACTACTGGAACAGTGCTGGCACCGAAGCTGACCTGGTTACCGAATCGGCAGTGGTACCTGACGGTGGTTCAGTGAACGTCACCCGTAAAGTGGAAACCGGCAGCACTTGTGGCGGTTGTCATAAAAATACCGAAGGCCAGTTGACCCCCTTGGCGCTAAGCAGCCGTCAGCTCAATGGCAGCTTTGATTACCAGGGCGTTAACGCCAACCAACTGACAGTGCTCAATAGCATCGGCCTGTTCAGCAGCGCCATTGGCAATGCCAGCAGCTACGCACATTTCGCGGCACCCACAGATAGCAGCGCCAGCCTGACCGAACGCGCCAAGGCTTATTTGGATGTGAACTGCGCCCACTGTCACGCCGGCACCTCTGGCGGTATGGATCTGCGTTTTGATACCGCTTTGGAATCCATGCGTGTTATGAGCCAAAACAACCGGGTGATTCCGGGCATTCCGGCCAACAGCAATATCTACAAATACCAGACCGGGTCGGGTATGCGTATGCCCTTTGGCTCTACCGTGACTAACCCCCAAGCCGAAGCCCTGTTCCGCAATTGGATCAACGCGCTGGGTGTGGATGTGGTGCAAACCGGTGTGGCCCTGAGTGCAACCAAAACCAGCGCCGAGGTGAATGAAGTCATCGGCCTGAGCTTGGCGATGGTGTACAGCAACAGCACCCAGCTGCCCGCCGTGGGCGAGGTGAGCTGGAGCTCCAGCAACCCGGCGATTATCTCTACCGCCGGCAAAACCGGTGCGTCTATCAACCTGACCGCACTGGCTACCGGCACTGTGACCATCACCGCCAGCAGTGAAGGCTTTAGCAATAGCATCACCCTGGAGGTAGTACCGCCGTCCAACCCCATCACGGCACTCACTATTGTGGGGCGCGCCAACCTGCGCTTGCTGGCGGGCGAAACCCACCAGCTGGCACTGGTAGCAACGGCGGCCAATGGCCCGCAGGGCATGACCTCGCGCGTGGTCTGGACGAGCAGTAACCCTCAGGTGGCTAATGTCTCCGCCACTGGTTTGGTAACGGCAGGTACCACTGCCGGCACCGCGACCATAAGCGCGCTCTATGGCGATTTGACCACCAGCTACACAGTGACGGGTTTGGGGCAGGGGCAGTATGTGTATGTGAAAAAACCCGCTACCTGGAGCACGGTTTCAGCCTACGTCTGGACCAACCAAAATGGCGTGGAAACCGCGCGCACTGGCCCTTGGCCGGGTGCGGCAGTCACCGAAGTGGCCAGTGCCTATGGCTCCGGCTGGCTGCGCTTGGTAATCCCCGCCAGCTGGGCAAATAGCAGCGGTGTTACCAACCTGATTTTCAGCAACGCCGGCGCCAACCAAACCGCCAACCTCACCGTGACCCAAGCGCAGCCGCGCTGGTACGACAATGCCTGGCTCGCTGCTGAGCCGGCCGCTGCCGCCGTGGAAACCGGCACCCAGATTCAGGTGGGTAATGGCACCGCGAGCATCGGCACCAGCGGCAACCTGAGTGGCAAGTTGTTTGTGGCCGGCACCCTGCTGGACATCAAAGCCAACCCCGCCGGCCCAGGTATGCAGTTTGTACACTGGGAGGGCACAGGCGCTGCTTACCTGTTGGATGTCACCCAGCCCGATACCAAAATGGTGGTTGGCAATGCGCTGTCGCTGACCTTGCTCGCGGTGTTTGATACCGTGACCGACCAGCATGAAGTGGCGCGCGGCCATTACCAAAGTCAGGGTTGCGTTGCCTGTCATGGTAGCGATGGTTTGAGCGGCACCTACAAACTCAGCAATCAAGCCTTGGCGAGCCGCTATACCCAGCAACAACTGGCGGATTACATCGCCACTAACATGCCTAAAGATACCGGCGGCACCAGCCTTGGCACCTGCACCGGCAGCTGCGCCACTAGCATCGCTTCCATGATTCTGGCGGACGCCATACTGCCACCGGCCGGTGTGTGTGATGCCGAAAGTCTTGAGGATGTGATCCCGCAAGACCGTAGCTTCCGCTTGCTGTCGGCGCTGGAATACAACAACTCAGTGCGCGATTTGTTGGGCTTGACCAGCAACATTGACGTCACCAGCGGGCGCATCCCGGCGGATCTGGCGGTTAACGGCTTTAAAACCAACGCCAATGCCGTGTTCACCAACGACTACGCCAAGGGTTACGTACTGGCCGCAGAAGCCGCCGCCGCACTGGTCACTAACCTCTACAGCCTCACTCCCGGCTGCAGCAATGCGACCTGTTTTGTGCAGAACTTTGGCAAGCGCGCCTTCCGTCGCCCACTGAGTTCAACCGAGGTGACCAAACTGGTCGCACTGCACACAGCGCAAGGTGATCTGGCATTGCTCACGGCGATTTTGTCCTCGCCCGCCATGCTCTATCGCTCGGAAGTTGGTGTGCCCAAGGGCAACTACTACGAGTTGACCGACTATGAAGTTGCCACACTGCTGTCCTACACCTACTGGGCGACTACGCCGGATGCGAGCCTTATGGCCGCAGCCGATGCCGGTCAGTTGAGCACCCCGGAGCAAATCGCCACCCGCGTGCGCGCCATGCTGCAAGACCCCAAAGCGCAGGTTGCCTTTGAGCGGTTTATCACTGGCTGGTTGGATTTGGATAAAGAGATCAAAACCACCGCCATTAGCAGCAGCCTCAAAGCGGACATGAAGGCCGAGACCATTGAGTTTGTGAAGCGCACTGTATTTGGCGGCGGCAACTACAAAGACCTGCTCACCGCTAACTACAGCTACATGACCCAGCAGATGGCCAACCACTACGGCCTGACCTGGCCGGGCGGCAGTGGTGTGCAGCGGGTGGATTACAGCGGCGTGAACGCCGAGCGCCGCGGCGTATTGGGTCATGCCGGTATTCTGGCGATCCAATCCGCGTCAGAGAAAACCCACCCGGTGAAACGCGGTCTGTTTGTGCGCCGCAGCCTCCTGTGTCAGGACTTCCCGCCACCACCGGTTGGTGCGGAGCTGAAGCCGCAGGAAGACCCGAGCCTCACGGTGCGTGAGCGCTTTGAAAACGCGCACTTGCAGCAGGGCTGTGAGTCCTGTCACCAGTACATCGACGGCATAGGTTTTGGTTTGGAGAATTACAACGCCCTCGGCTTGTATGTCACCACCGAAACCACCGACAACGGTCTGGTAAAAGCCATCAACTCACTGGGTGAAATTGGCAGCCTGAATTCGGCGGAAACTTATTTGTCCGAATCTGAACCTGTGACCATGTATCACGGTATGGATGAGCTGACCGAGCTGCTCGCGCAAAGCCCCAATGCGCAAGCCTGTTATGCGCGCCAGTGGTATCGCTACGCGCGCGGCCAGCGCGAAGAGGCCAGTGACAGTTGTACCTTGCAAGTATTTGGACGTGATTTCAAAAACGCCAGCAACGCCAACCTGTTGGACTTGATGGTGGAATTCACCCAAACCAAAAACTACATTTTGCGCAAATAATTGCCGAGGACATCCGCATGAATATCTTAAAAAATAAAATGCAACGTCGCGATTTCCTCCGCACTCTTGCGAAGGCCGGTTTAACCACCGCGTTCACCAGCCAGTTTATGTTGTCGGCCAATGTGTTTGCACAAACCGGTGGCGCCAAGCGATTTGTGATGGTGTTTTACCCCAACGGTTGCGTGCGCGATAAATGGCATTCTTACAATGTTGGCGCATTGGGTAGCGGCAGTTTTGATACCAGCCCGCTGCAACATTTAAATAACCACATCAATAAAGTGGTGGCGTTTAAAAACTTAAGTTACGTCGGTCACGGCGGCAGCTCCGGTCACCCGGAAGCCTGTCGCGCGGTATTTTCCGGCGGGGTGGATCGCGCACCGTCTTTTGATGTGGCTATAGGTGAAGCGCTCGGCGGGCGCCTCACCAAAAATATGCACGTGGGTGTTTGGTCAAGTCGCGCCATTGGTTCGGAGTATTTGCCCTTCACCGATAAAAATGGAGTAAAAATCCAGGTGCCGGACAACCCGCAGCAGGTGTACGACAATCTGCTTGCGGATGTAGTCGGCAGCAGTAGCGGTACGCCAGACCCGGATGCCGAACGCCGTAAAAAAGTATTGGAAAGCCTGCATGAAAATTTGGATTTGCTGCAAGCCAACGTGCTTAACGTGCAACAGCAGGGCAAATTGCTGAGCCATGAAGAGGCTTTGAATTATTACCAGAGCACACTCACCAGCACCCTGGATTTGGGTAATGGCACTGGTTTTAGTCGCCCCACCATAGGTATGACCGGCGTGAATGACGATGCGGAATTAATCGCCAAGGCACAAATGCGCAACATCGCCATGGCCTTCCAGGCTGACATCACCCGCACCGCCAGTTTTCAATTTATGGGCGCGCAGGATGAATCCCTAAAAATTAATTTCCCCAGTGTGCGCCCCTACATGGGCGAATATGGTTCCGGTGCACGCCTCAACTGGAACGAAACTCGCAGCCATGTGAGTTCACACAATGAATCCTCATTGTTTGATTCACAAACCCGCTGGTACAACATGATGGTGGCCTACCTCATGGACGAACTCGCCGCCCGCCCCGATGCTGCCTACGGCGGCTCACTGCTCGATAACACGTTAATACTGGTGATGTCAGAAGTCGGCGGCGGCAACCACCAACAAGAAAACCCCGGCATCTACGTCGCCGGCGGCGCCGGCGGCGCCATCCAAAACGGCAGAGCCATAGACGCAATGAATATCGGCATGTCCAATTTGTATCTGGATATCGCCAAAGCCTTTGGCTTGAATTGGAATCGCTACGGCAATAGTTATGGGGGAATTAGCGGGTTTTTGCGTTAGGTTTTTATTCTTGCATCCATTGAAAAAGCCCACTCGCTGTTATGGTGAGTGGGCTTTTGTTTTTTTCAGCTATTACTTGGGATATGTATTAATCTTGCCAGCTTGTTATCGCAATCATGGAGGTTCGTGTGCAGAGGAAAGCATTAATCTGGGCGTCGGTAGGAATTTGCACTGCTGTAGTGGCTTTTTATTTTATTGAGTTTCAATCTGACAAGAGCTATTTGCCTTCGGCTCAACCAATCGCATCAAGTGTACAAATCACTGCAATGAATCCGGTTGTTGCTCAACAAACCCATCCGCTCGAATCTACCGGCGAAGCATCAATATCAGCTCGCGCGCCACAGTCACAAACAAGTGCTTCACAACAAAATGAAAATGAACTACAGCAGCCGCAAAAAATAACGCGACAGCCATCCATGTCGCAAATCTTGCCTGGCGATGATCAACAACGAATAGCATCAAGCTCGCCATCGTTAGCGCAAACTGAATCAGCAATGCCACACAATGAACAATTGCAAGAGCAGGATCGCAATCGGCGTTTTATAAAAATAGATATTTCCGGCAAAGTACTTGCTGATGATGCCAGTGAATGGGCTTGTGTCTATGACACTAAAACCCAACTGTTGTGGGAGCATAATATAGGCATGCCACACGACCTGCACTATCGCTGGAGTGAGCCCTCAGAAAATAATATGCAGCCAGAAACTTGCCCTTATGTTGCAGGGAAAACTACAGATGACACAGAAAACTGCACTGCAAGTGTGCGAGCAAGGGTTGTGAATAGATTGCAGTTTTGTGGCAGCTCTACATGGCAATTGCCGAGTATTGCCGAGCTGCAAACGATCATTCTGCCCAATCAATACAATCCCGCCGTAGATACCCGGTATTTTCCCTATACCCAAAGTGATTACTACTGGACTCGTGAAGGTTTTGCTTACAGCGAATTCAATGCATGGGCGGTTAACTTTGCTATCGGTAAAGTCAATGATGTGACTAAAACCGAATTTGTTTTTGTTCGTTTGGTTAGCGGCGCTAGCCTTAATGGCGATTTGTAAAAGCAACTTGGCTAATAGATTTAGTAGTCACTACATGAGCATTTTTCTATGGCAGTTAACACAATAAAAAAATGGCTATTGTTTTTGGTTGTTGTATTTACACCTATGCAGAGCCTTGCTGATCTTGAGCAGGAAAGGTTCAAGTATGAGTACACTGAATTTATTATTCACTTTACGCCAGAAGGGCAGGTTTATAACGGTCGCCCAAATAGCCCATATGATTCGCAGCATTATTTCAGCCTGTTTTATGATTTATTAATAAAATACGTGCATCGCATGGAGTCGTTTGATCCAGCTTTTTCTATTCAAGATATTGGTGCGTGGCATGAAATGCATATGGTTAGCCAGTTTGGCTCACGAGCCTTGTATGTTGGTGATCACATATTAAGTGATGGAAAATCTTGGGTTGCTATGTCAAAGCAGGATTATGAGCTTCTATCTGAGCTTATCAGTGAGACTATGAGGCGTGATAAAGAGCCAGTAGTGAATGATAAAAACGCACATTTGAAAAATTGGGTTGAAGAGGTAAGGTCGTCTTCGTCGGGTGAAACCTATGAGCAGAATTTTAAAAAGTATTTACCAGCTTATGATGAATCGACTATCCATAAAAAAGACTTTGAAGCCACCAAAATAAGATCATTAACCAATAGTTCCAGTTATTCCTCCGTTCTATCCGCGTCTTTCGATGATTCTGATTCCCTGTCTAGCAGTTCAATCATGAATAACAAAGTGGCCGATGGTGAAAATCCTGATGAATTGGTATTTGATCATTATTATTCTTCTGGTGATAAATTAGCTAAGGACAGCAGAAATGCAGCAGTTAAGTTTGAGGGTGAAAATGCTCAAAAAAATCAAATGTCTTTTAAGCTAATTTTTATTGTGATGGTTGTGATTGCTCTATTTTTTTATATGAAAAAATGAAGTTAGATCCCTCAAGAGGGATATTTTATGTGTGGTAATAATCGTGTAGCCCTACCAATAATCCACTACAAAACCCTTGCCCCTTTAATTTCCCAGTAGGCATTTGCCACTCGCACGGCTAATTCATTGGCGGTGCAGTCTATTGCGTAGATGCCGGAGGCGGTGAGTTGTTGGTGGCTTTCGTTGCGTTGGTGGATAAATTGTTGCACGCCGGCGTAGTGCAGGGCATCGTCAAAGTCGCGGACGGGGGTGTCGGTGAGTTGGTCGAGGATTTGTTCGCGGATATTGACGACCATCACCAAGTGACGTTTTTTTAACAGGTTTACTGCCATGAGTAATTCCTGGTTGTCCTCGTCGCGTGAGTTGGTAACTAGAATAATGAGTGAGCGTTTGGGCTGCAGTATGCTAAGTTTTTCGGCGGCGGTTATGTAATCTGCTGTCGCTTGGCTGGGTTGTAAATCGTAAATACCATTGAGCAAATTTTTAATGCGTTCCACGCCTTTTTGCGGTGGAATCCAGCGGTGTTTTTGGTTGCCCTCGCTACCAAAGCTGAGCAGGCTGATGTTATCGCCCTGGCGCAGGGCGATATAACTCACCAATAACATAGCGTTAAGCGCGTGGTCAAAATGATTGAGTTCGTCATCTTTGGCGCGCATGCGGCGGCCGCTGTCGATCATTAATACAATTTGTTGGTCGCGTTCGTCTTGATAATCCCGCGCCATTAATTTTTGCCGGCGCGCGGTGGCTTTCCAATCTAATTGGCGCAGGCTGTCGCCATCGCGGTAATCGCGCAATTGATGAAATTCCATGCCTTCACCGCGGCGCTGGCGTTTTTTAATACCCATTTGGCTGGTGTGATTTTCAGTGGCCAGAATGCTGTAGTTGGCTATAGCAACAAAATCCGGGTAGACCTTTATCGGGGTGACATCTCCAGTCCAATAGCGGATTGCCCATAAGCCCAAAGGGCTGGCAAATTCTATGTGCGCTGGATTAATTTCGGTGGCGCCGCGTACCAGTGGGCGCAATTGATATTCCGTGCGGCTGTGGTGTTGCGGCTGCAATTCTATGTGCAAGGGTAGGTTTTGGTGGTCGGCGCTATTGGGGACACCATCAAATACTTTTATGTGTGTTGCTTGATGAAAGCCGTGTTTAATGCGCAGTGTTACTGTCGCCCATTTATCCACCGCAAGGTTGCCCGCCACTTCGCGGCTAATCTCTACCGGTGGCAAGCGGCGCGATAAAATAAAATCCAGCAGCACGATAATGATCAGTCCGCCAAATAATGTCGCAGGTAAATAATTAGCAAGGCCAAGGTTAAAATAACCTTGGCTGAAGGCGTTAATAAAAATCGCCGCGCCCAATAGCGCAAAGGCGGCGATTAATGTTGAGCTAGGAATCCACTTTCTGCGCATACATTTTCCATGCGATATGTTGGGCGGTTGTTTCGGGGGCGAGTGTCGGAAGTCGCTGCGCTCTTCCAACCTACAGCACTGACCAACTATTAATTGCGCGGTGCTTCCACCTGCAACAAGATGTTATTCAATATCCGCTCGGCGGCTATGCCTTCAATCGCCAATTCCGGTGATAACAAAATACGGTGGCGCAAGGCTGGGATAAACATTTTTTTCACATCGTCTGGCGTGACAAACGCATTGTTATTTAAGAGTGCATAAGCGCGAGCAGCGGCGAGCAATGCAATACATGCGCGTGGGCCAGCGCCGCGTGCTATGCCTGCCCAGCTGCGGGTTGCGCGCACCAGTTTCACCACATAGTGGAGAATTTGTTCATCCACCGTAATTTGCTCTGCAATTTTTTGCAGGCTCAATACATGGGAAGGTTTTAACAAGGTGCGAATATGCTCCAGACCAAAACCACCCTGGGCTTGTGAACTCACTTGGCGCAGCATCAATTGCTCATCGCTTTCGCTCGGGTAATCAATAATCACCTTCAACATAAAGCGATCCAGTTCTGCCTCTGGCAGTGGATAGGTTCCCTCTTGTTCAACCGGGTTTTGCGTTGCCAATACCATAAAGGGTTCGCCGGTTTTAAAGGATTCACCTTCAATGGTAATTTGGCCTTCCTGCATCACTTCCAATAATGCCGCTTGGGTTTTGGCCGGCGCGCGGTTAATTTCGTCGGCAAGCAACAAGTTAGTGAAGGCCGGGCCTTTGCGAATTTCAAATTCCTGTTTGGCCATGTTAAACATGGCATGACCGGTAACATCGCTGGGCATTAAATCCGGCGTAAATTGCACGCGCGAAAATTGCCCGCCAAAACATTTGGCCAGGCTGCGCACTAACAGGGTTTTGCCAAGGCCGGGAACACCTTCAATCAACACATGGCCGCGTGCAATCAGCGCAATCAGCACCTGCTCGATAATTGCATCCTGCCCGATTAATACCCGTTTAATTTCTTGCAATAAATTATTGGCAAGGTTGCTCGCTTGTTGTAAACGTTGTTGGGTATTGTCATCGCCAGTGCTGGTGTTTTTGTCACTGGTATTATTCAGCTCAAATGATTCGGTCATAGTTGCTTCCTGATGGTTTGCAAATGGGCTATGGCGTTAGCAAAGTCCTGTGGGTGATGCAGATTATCGGCGTAAAGCGCGCGCTGGATTGCCTCGCGGTTAATGCCGGTTAATTCCTGTAAAAAAATCAGTTGTTCTTGCTGGCTGGCTGCAAAAATTTGTGGGTGGTGCTGCAGGCGCTGAATAATTTGCTGGCGCAATAAGTTGAGCAGCTGAGGGTGTTGCTGGTTGCGCCAGAGCAACATGGCGCTGGCATAAATGTGTTCCGCCAAACTGCGGCGCGCTGTTTGAGCGGCGCTAAACACCGGGCCAAAACGCTGGCTTTTGGCCCACAGCCAAAGTACCAGGGCAAGCAGTGCGGCGATAATGCCGTAGGGCGCATTGCGCCAGATAATGCTGGTGAGCGAAGGGGCATCCTGATTGGTTAGAAACCACACGCGGCCATTGTGATTGACCAGTCGCCAAAGTGCGTAGGCGTGATCCCTGCAGTCGATGCGCGGGTTAGTCCAAATACTAGTGTCGCTGGTAATAGTGATGCCACCAGTGCCCACATCGAAATACAACATGTGCGATGTGTTGTCGGTATTTTTTTCTGCGGTAGCTTCACTTTCCCCGGCTAGCGTTTCTGTATTGCTTTCCATTTCCTCGTCATCAATCTCTTCATCACTGTCATCGTAAAACGTAAATGGATCGTGGCGACTAAAATCAAAAGCGAGCGGCGCGGCCTCATCGGCAAACTCAACGGTGGTTGGTTCTTTGTCGAGGTTACAGCGATAGTGGTTTTCCGGTTTTTCGTCCGTTTTGGATGTTGCTGTTTTATTTTTATTATCTTTTAACGGATCGATTTCTTGATCATTTTTGAGATCAGTGTCCTGCTCATCGGCTTGATTGGTTTCATCCGACTCGTCATCTTGTTGATCCTTGTTGTCAAACACATCAAACAGTTTTTCAGCAAAATCATTGGTCGTATCCACCGCGGGTGTGACACCAAAATCGCGCAGCAATAAATCTTCCTGATTGGTGTGGGCACCAATGTAGGGGTTTTGGGTGGAGACAATAAGTGTGCCGCCGTTTTCAACCCATTCATAAAGCCGGTCATAACGATCCTGATTCAGCGTTTTGTTGGCATTGACCAGCACTATGGTGTCATCTGGCCCCAAGGCCTGGCCGCGCCAGCGGTGGTTTTCCAATAGGCTGAGATTTTTAATACTGGTTGCGCTTACACCATGGCGCTGCAGAAAAATTTCGGCGGCAAGAAAATCATTTTGTTTGGCTTCGGTGGAGTAGCCATGGTCAATTTCTTTTTCTTCCCAGCGAAAACTGTTGTAGGCCCAATAGCCTAAACCCGTGAGTACAACAGCTGCAAAAATGGCGAGCAAGGTTATTTGACGAAGCGACAGGTTTTTCATTTTACACCTGCCTTAGTGGCGGCAGATTGGTCGGCCAGCCAGCAAGCGTTCCACTCATTGCAGAGCTGTTCGGCAAGGGATCCAGGTGGCAATTGATGGCCATAGGCCAGTTGCTGCCAATGGCGGGTGAGCTTGGCGAAATAATCAATTTGCATTGATTGATTATTTTGGTTTTGATTTTTATGAAGAGGCGCATCCTGGCTAAAAAGCTCGATCATAAGCTGCACACATTCGCCTTCGGTGTGGCCTTCGTGAATATCCACCCCGCGATGAATTAATTGAAACAAACTGGCGCGATATAACAATGCCAGTGCCGCGCGGCTATTGCCCTGCGCCAATAGTTGCTGTGCGCTCTGGCCAATATCTTCGGGTAGCGATTCGCGTGTAACTTCCATACCAAACAGAGTTTGCGGAATAACTCTGGGTGTTTTGGGTGGAGCAATGCGCACATATTGCGCGGCTAGCCAATGGCGATAGCGGTACACCAATAAAGCGATCAATAACAACACCGCGCCCCAGAGTGCAATTTCCAGTGCGGAAGCAGCATAGCCAAAACCGCGAAAATCATCCCAGTCTTTAAAAAAGTCACCAAACTTTTCATCCAGATATTTGGTGAGCCAATTTTCCTTTTCCTCGGGTTCTATATAAGTAAGGCGGCGTTTAATTTCTTTGCGACTAAATTCACTGCCCTGCATTACCTGGGTAATCGCATCGCGGGCTTGCTCGCGTGTCAGCTCCTGATATTCCTCCAGGGTTGGTTCGCTAATAGCGGGCGCGTTATGTTTGTCACTGTCACTGTCACTGTCACTGTTGTTGCCACTGGTATCGCTGCTTTCCATCACCGGAAGCGCTTCATCGGCATAACTGGTATTTGGCATGGTGCCAGCCAAACCGCTGCAGAGCAGCAGTGCAACCAACGTAGAAATCAGCGGTGACTGTGAATTCATGTGCTTGCGTTTTTCGGCTATGCGGCGAAAGGCAATATCTATGTCCCAGGCTTCCAGTTTTATGCGGCGATTTAAATAGAGTGCAAATCCACAGGCCACATAAAATGGCGCCGTCAAACCCAGAGCCAAGTACCAGAGTGCAAGTTGAAGGTATTTGAGTTGCGCCGTTTGTTGATTAAAAAACAGATTGGCCCATTCAATTTCTACTTCGCTGGGAATCATTGACCAGAGCAAACTGATCATTCCCAGCGCGAGATAAATTTCCAGCTGTAAACCGATAAAACTTAACCAACCGGCGGGTGCGGAATCTTCCCGGTGCAGGAGTGAAATACGCGCCTGGCGCCGCGCCCCGGCCAAGCCTTCCAGTTGGACTACCGGTAAATCCATAGCGCGCGTAGGGCTGAACCGGCGCAGTGTGAGGCTCATAAAAATTTGTTGCAGCGCGAGCCGTGGAAATTGTTGCAAGGAGCTGTGGGTGCTGGGCAACTCATTAAATACTGCACGGCTAAGAATATGCAGCAAGGGGCGCTCATACAGCGGTTTAAACCACCAGAGCACTAAAAAAGCTGCCCAAAAATAAGTGGCCGGTATAAATAGAGCCAATGCAAAAAATGGCGCGCTTGCCAGCAGCCAGACTTTCATCATCGGCAGCCACCAGCGTTTGGCCATCAGCAGCCCCAGGTCTACCGCCTCCCATGCAGAGCGCGGGCGAATTTCCAAGGTGACCTGATCCAGATTCATGCATCTTTTCCTTCTGTCGCCAGATCAATACGCGAATCCAGGCTGCGACCACTAAACACAAAATAAGCGATGACGATTGTCCATAAAAAACCACCTACCCAATATTTTTGCCAGGGCAACAGAATATTGTTGGATGACCAAAATGCCTCAATAAACGCGGCGACAAGCAACATAAGAATCACGCCATACATTAATTGGATAGCGATTTTACTCGCGCGTTTTAACGACTCAGTGCGCGTGAGGTTGCCCGGTGCGAGCAGTGAATAGCCCAGCAGCAAACCCGCGGCACCAGATATGCAAATCGCCGTTAATTCAAAACTGCCGTGACCTATCACAAAACTAAAAAAGGTTTGGGTGAATTCAGCGTTGGTTAAATGGCCGGCCACGGCGCCCATTAATAAACCGTTGTAAACCAGAAAAAATATTGAGCCGACGCCAAATAAAATGCCCGAGGCAAAAGTACGGAAGCTCACTCCAATATTGTTGCGAATATAAAAACCAAACATCTGCACGTTAGTTTCCGACTCGCGGGCGCTGCCCAGCGTGCGATTTTGCGGGTCATACATTTCTTCAAAACTGCTGACCTGCGCGGGCGAGGTGACGGTGTAAACCAAATCCGGTTGCCACAAAATCGCCAAATAAAGGATTACCCCCGGCAGGTAAAGCAGCGCGGTTGCCCACCAAATGTAGCGCTGTTGCTCGCGCACCAAACGCGGGAAACCGGCCACTACAAAGCGGATCAGTTGCTGCCAAAACGGTTGTTTACGACAGTAGAGTTGCTGGTGGCCGCGCACCACCAAATCGCCCAGGTGATCCACCAAATGGCTCGAATAATGGCGGTCTTTTGCCAGGGCATGTAAGTGGCACAGGCGGCGATAGCGGCTGGCAAAATCGTTTAACTCCGTGGCCGACAAGCTGCGTTTGGGATGTTCCAGTGCAAGAATTTGCTGTTCCAGCAGTTCCCACAAGGGTTGGTAGGTTTGTTCAAATTGTCCTTGTTTCATTGTTGTTCTTCACTGCGTCAGGATTTGCCCACCAGGGTGTTGGCGATTTGTTTGATGTGGGTGACTGGCTCTTTTGCGCCAAGCACTGGCACTAATAAGGCGGCAAGTTCTTCCTGCCGTTCGGTTGATAAAAACCGGCTGCGTTCAGCAAAAGCGAGTAGGGCGCGCTGTTCGTCGGTAGAGAAATCGGCGGGCACCGGGCGCTGGCCGCGCACGTCAAAATCCACCGGTTGTTTTTTGGGAGTGTCGTAAATCACCATGCTGCCTGCGGCCAGGTCGCCCAGGCGTTTGAATTGGCGATTGCACAGGCTGGCGATAATGCCGGTGAGGTAAAACATCGGCAGGAAATCGGCCACACGCAACAGGTTGCGCAGCAGCGAGGGGCCAAAGGTAATGGGCGTGCCATCGTCATTCACTACCCGGATGCCCAACATTTTTTTGCCCGGTGTGCGGCCATTGCGCATCACCTCAAAATACACCGAGTAAAACCACTCCAGTACAAACACCAAAATCAGCGCGATACCGCTACCCATTTTTCCAAAAATGGAGAAGATCAGAAAAACCACAAAGATGATGGTGCCGCGAAACAGCAAGTCGATAATCTGCGCCAGGCTGCGCGCCATAAAACCCGCTGGCGTCAGGGGCAAAAGCGCACCTTCCGGGGTTTCTATGGCATTGCGGGTGTCGAGTAACACAGCGGGGTTGTCAGCGGGTGAATGCACAGCTGGCGATCCTTTTTACTTGTCCTTTGGTCTGCCAATGGGCGCTAATACCCAGACAGTGTTGACGCCTCATTTATTCTTTTTGGGCGCTTATGGTTGTCGCGAGCATAACGGATAAGCCTATGCCTGAATAGCCAAAACCGCGCTATAGCGCTTGAGAAAGGCGATTTTGCCCCCATACAAGGGCTATAATTCGCGCCAGTTTTTGACTCACGCATCGTTTATACCCTAGTTATTTATTTATCACCGCAGATCGCGCGCGACCTGCAACTGCCGGGAAGTTTTATGTCTGACCAACAGCCCCCCAAAATTGAGTTCCCCTGTGAAAATTACCCCATCAAAGTGTTGGGTGAGGCGGGGCCTGAGTTGCATACCTATGTGGTGGAGATTATGGAGCGCCATGCACCGGGTTTTGACCAGACGCGCATTAGCATTAAAGAGAGCAGCAAGGGGCGCTATCACTCGTTAACCGTGTGGATCACCGCAACCGGCGTGGAGCAGCTCACGGCTATCCACGAGGATCTTCGCATTAATCGCAGCATTAAAATGGTGATGTAACTTGGCGGCACCCGCAGTTTTGGAGGTTATCAACCTCGGCCAGCAGGATTACCAAACCAGCTGGCAAGCCATGACCGACTTTACCAACCAGCGCACGCCTGACACGCCCGATCAGCTCTGGCTGGTGCAGCACCCGCCAGTGTTTACCCAGGGGCAGGCGGGCAAGGCGGAGCATGTGTTATTCCCCGGCGATATTCCCGTGGTGCAGACTGATCGTGGCGGGCAGGTGACCTATCACGGCCCCGGTCAGTTGGTGGCCTACCCACTATTGGATTTGCGTCGCCTTAACATTGGCGTGCGCGAGCTGGTTACACGCATAGAGCAAACCATTATTGCCACACTGGCGTACTACGGCATTGAGTCGGCCGCCAAGGCGGATGCGCCGGGGGTTTATGTAAATGGCGATAAAATCGCCTCCCTTGGGCTGCGGGTGCGGCGCGGTTGTAGTTTTCATGGCTTGGCGCTCAATGTGGATATGGACTTGGCGCCCTTCCAGCGTATCAACCCCTGCGGCTACCAGGGCTTGGCCATGACCCAAATGCGCGATTTATTGTCCAACCCGCCTGCACTGGAGCAGGTGCAAGCCCAACTGGTCGCGGAATTTGCGCGGAAATTGGGCTATGAAACCTGTACAATGCGCGCCAATTAATGTCGCAGTAGGTTGGATGAGGCGCGAGTTTACGAGTGCCGACATCCGACATTTACCAACACCGTCGGATGTCGCTGCTCGCTGGGCTCGCATCTTATCCAACCTACACAGCAAAGAGATTCCTATGTCAGATCTTCCACCCGTATCGACTTTTGTTCCCGAACTGCAACCCGTTAAACGCACCGAGCGTTACAAACAGGGCGAAAAGCTGCGCGATGCCGACAAGGTAGAGCGTATTCCGGTCAAGGTGATTGCCAGCGACCGCGAGGAAATGCCGCGCAAGCCGGATTGGATTCGGGTGCGTATTCCCGCCTCGCCAGAGGTGGATCGCATTAAATCCATCCTGCGCAAAAACAAACTCTCCTCGGTGTGCGAAGAGGCTAACTGCCCCAATCTGGGTGAGTGTTTCAGCGGCGGCACCGCAACCTTTATGATCATGGGCGACATTTGTACCCGTCGCTGCCCCTTCTGCGATGTCGGCCACGGCAAACCCAACCCGCTCGATGAACAGGAGCCGCGCAAACTGGCCGAAGCTATCGCGGAAATGCGCTTGAAATACGTGGTGATTACCTCGGTAGACCGCGACGACCTGCGCGATGGCGGTGCGCAACACTTTGCCGATTGTATCCGCGAAGCCCGCGCCCTCAGCCCCAATTTGCAAGTCGAAGTGCTGGTGCCGGACTTCCGTGGCCGCATGGATATAGCCCTGGACATTCTGGAAAAAGAAGCACCCGACGTGTTCAACCACAACATGGAAACCGTCTCGCGCCTGTATCGCCAAGCTCGCCCCGGTGCGCACTACGAGTGGTCGCTGCAATTGCTCAAGCAATACAAAGCGCGCCGCCCGGACGTACTCACCAAATCCGGTTTGATGGTAGGTTTGGGTGAAACCAAAGAAGAAATTATTGAAGTGATGAAACACATGCGTGAGCACGACATCGACATGCTCACCATTGGCCAATATTTACAGCCCTCCAAAGACCACCTGCCGGTTGAGCGTTTTGTGCACCCCGACGAATTTGCCGAGTACACCCAACTCGCGGAAGAGATGGGCTTTAAACACGCCGCCTGTGGCCCACTGGTACGCTCGTCGTATCACGCCGATAAACAAGCCCACGGTGAAGATGTTAAATGGTTTGGTGAAACCAAAACCAGTTAACAACGGCGCGGTGTCGGCGAATAAAAACTCCCGCTAGCCGGGAGTTTTTTGTCTCTGCCGGTTGTCCCAATTTAACCCTGCTGTGTCGCGGATGACACGGTGTTATTTTCTCGCTTCGAGTGATGATAGTGAAATTATCGGCGGTCAAAAAAGATCTGAGCCTCAAACTCTGCGCGCTGGAATCCCGGCCGGAATTTTTTGCTCAAGTTGCCCAGTGGCACCATCAGGAATGTGAACGTCAGGGATTAAAATCCAGCTTAGCCTTACGTCAACAGCGCCTGGTTATGCACGTGCGTGACAATCACATTCCCAAAACCCTCATCGCCTTGCAAAACAATCAGTTGGTTGGCTGTGTGAGTTTGGTGGATTACACCTATCGCAGCAGCGAGCGCATGCCCAAGGTCACCACTGAATCACCGGTATGGCTGAGCAATTTATTTGTGCAGGAAAATTATCGCGAGCAGGGCATAGGCAATCAATTAATTGATGCCGCCAAAGATTACGCGCAGAGTTTAGGCTTGGAAGAACTCTGGCTCTCCGCCACTGACTACACCGACTACTACCAAAAACGTGGCTGGGAAATTGTACGCCGCACCAAATTGGGTGGGCGGCAGGTGAATGTGATGCGGGTGAGTTTGTAATTAATGTAGCTTGGCAAAAACTTCAGGCTGCTGTTCTGCAATTCTCAGTAGTGCAACTGCCGGGCCCTGCGGGCTGCGTCTGCCTTGTTCCCAATCTTGTAATGTGCGAACGCTCACGCCGAGCAATCCGGCAAAAGAGGATTGCGATAAGTTTAGTTTTGAGCGGATCACTTGTGGTGCTGAAGGCTCGGAGAGTTCAGTTACCTTTAATTGCACTTTACCTTTTTTGAATTCATTGATTTCATGAATTCCTGCCAAAATTTCTGCGCCGATATCACGATTTTTCATGGTCTATAGCCTCTGCAATTTGTTTCAAGATATGTCCTGCAATAGTTGCGCGTTCCGATTTGCTATATAGGGTCAACATCCAAATTTCATGCTCAGACTTTTTCCAATAATAAATAACCCTAACCCCACCACTTTTTCCTTTACCTGCCGGTGCCCAGCGAACTTTGCGGACTCCACCAGAGCCTTGTATTACGTCTCCGGCATCTGGTTTTTGCAATAAATAGTTTTGCAGGCCTCGATAATCCTCATCCGTGAGGTATTCAGCCAAGAGTTTGGTAAATAAGGTGGTTTCAATAAAGATCATGTTTTGATTATACGGCTTTGCCGTAGTAAGACAAGAGGTGTCAGGAATCTTCCTGGGGATGGGAAAAAAATAAGGCGGAGTGCTTGCGCAACTCCGCCTTGGTATTTCAAAACAAAAAAATCAATGCAATTTCAAACGCGGCCGTAACCAGCGGTTTAAGCGCCCGCCTAACATAATTAATCCCGTGCGGATCAAGCCGTGGATGGCGATTTGATGCATGCGGTAGAGTGAGATATACACCACGCGCGCCAAGCGGCCTTCAATAAACATGCTGCCTTTGCTCAGGTTGCCCATTAAGTTGCCGACGGTGGAATAACTCGCGAGCGAAATCAGCGAGCCGTGGTCGGTGTATTTGTAAGCTTGCAGCGGTTTGTTGTTGAGCAGCGCGATAATATTTTTGTAGCAAGTGCTCGCCATTTGGTGCGCCGATTGCGCACGCGGCGGCACACGGCTGCCATCGGGATTGGTGAATTGGGCGCAGTCGCCAATGGCAAAAATATTTGCATCGCGCGTGGTTTGTAAAAACTCATTTACATGCAATTGGTTGATGCGATTGGTTTCCAGCCCAGCGATATTGGCCATAAATTCCGGCACTTTAATACCCGCTGCCCAGACCATAATATCAGCGGCAATTAATTGACCGTCTTTGGTGTGCAAGCCTTCGCTGGAAGCGGAGGTGATCATGGTGTTGAGTTTTACATCCACCCCAATTTTTACCAGCTCGCTGTGCGCCGCGCCGGAAATGCGTTCCGGCAGTGCGGGCAAAATACGTGGGCCTGCTTCAATGAGTGTGACATGCAGGTGTTCGTTAGAGACGGCATTAAAACCGTAATTGTGAATTTCATGCACGGCGTGATGCAATTCGGCAGAAAGTTCTACACCGGTTGCGCCTGCGCCCACAATGGCAATGCGCACATTGTCGTCTTCACCTGTCACACGCTGGATGCGCAAAAATTTATTCAGCAGTCGTGTGTGGAATTTATGCGCCTGGGTTGGGCTGTCCAGAAATAAACAATGATCTTTTACGCCTGCGGTGTTGAAGTCATTGGATATGGAGCCCAGTGCAATCACCAAATAATCGTAGGGAATGCGCGTGGAGGGCAAAAACTCTACGCCCTCTTCATCTTGCATGGGCGCTAATACGACTTCGCGCTTTTCGCGATCCAAATCCACCATAGTGCCTACGCGAAAGAAAAAATGATGCGCATTGGCGTGGCCGCGATAACTCACCGCATCCACATCTTCATCCATAGTGCCAACGGCAATTTCGTGCAGCAGTGGTTTCCACAAGTGCGTGGTATTGCGGTCAATCAGGGTGATTTCCGCTTTGTTTTTGCGCCCTAATTTATTGCCCAGTTTGGTGGCCAGTTCCAGTCCGCCAGCACCACCGCCGACAACAACAATGCGTGGTTTTTGTGTTTGCATACTCAGTCCTGCAGTTCAAGTTAAAAAAACGGTGAGCGATTACAGCGCTATCCAGCGACCTTCGGCGGCGCTCACAAATACCGAGTCGATAACACGCATGTTATTAATTGCATCGCTCAAGGGGGTGGGCACAGGTTGCTGGTTAATAATGCTGAGTGCAAAAGCGTCCACCATTTCGCGATAGTGATCGCTCGGTGGAACAATAATGGTTTCGCTTTCGCCATTGTTTTTAATGTGAATTTCGGTGGCGCCTTCAGTGGCTGGATTGAATGGAATGGGCAATAAAATGCTGCCGTTTTCACCGTAGGCTTCCATAAATTGCTGCGCTTCAATTTTGGTTGATGCAGTAAATGTTGCGCTGCCAGCATCAAATTCCAAAACGCCGGACACTAAACAATCCACTTCGTAATTTTCATAGGGTGTGATGTGGCCCACTACCTGACTTGGCTCGGCGTTAAACAGCCAGCGCGACAGTGAAATGCAATAGCAGCCAATATCCATTAATGCACCGCCGCCCATATCCGCATTGTTGCGAATATTTTGTGGCTCGCGATTGTTGTAGGAAAAGTGCGAATGCAGGCTCAGCAATTTGCCGATGCGCCCGGAGTCAACCAGCGCTTTGGCAATTTTCCAGCGCGGGTGAAAGCGATACATAAAGGCTTCCATGGCTTTTAACTGCGGGTAAGCCTCGGCTGCCTCCAGCAGGCGCTGGGCATCATCTGCATTAAGCCCAAGGGGTTTTTCACACAGAATATGTTTGCCTGCTTGCAGTGCTTTAATCGACCAATCCACGTGCAGGTGATTGGGCAGTGGGTTGTAAATCGCATCAATTTCCGGGTCGGCCAATAATTCCTCATAACTGCCGTAGGCGCGGGCAATACCCAATTCATCGGCGACTTTGCGCGCGCTCTGCTCATCGCGCGAACAAATGGCGACCACTTCATTGTGGGTAGAGTGTTGCAGCGCAGGGATAACTTTGGTGCGGCCAATTTTAGCGGTGCTCAGTACACCCCAACGGATTTTTGCAGCTTGTGCTGAAGTAGTAGACATAGGCTGTTCCTTGATGCGGCCGGGCGGCCGAGGCAAATAATTGTGCGGAAAATGTGTGGTCAGTGTAGCCCAAGCGCGGCTCAAAGCGTGAGCCGCGTGGTAAATGGCGAGGGAAAAATTACGCGTTTAAAACGCAGATTACCAAGGCAAAACCTCGCCATTGGAATGCCAGAAGGTGCCGCTATTTTCCAGCGTCAGCTCAGCGATGCGCTGGTTCAGGCGCTGGGCCGATTCAGTGGCGGAAATATCGCCGCCAAAATTCACCATCGCCGTTTGCACGTAACCCGGGTGCAAAATCGCCACGGCTATACCGCGCGGTTTCAAATCGCGCGCCAGGGACATGGCAGCAGCGTTGAGCGCCGCTTTGGACATGCGATAGCCGTAATAACCGCCCGAGGTATTATCGGCAATAGAACCCATGCGGCTGGTGATAAACGCAATTTTGGCCCCGCGCGATAAATTGCCCAGCAGCGCCTCAGTCACGCGCAGGGGCGCTTCGGCGTTCACCAAAAATTGTTGCTGCACCGAGTCATAATCGATATTGCCCAGCTGTTCATGCTGGAAAATACCGGCGTTGTTGATCAATAAATCGATGGATTTACCCTTGAGCTGTTGCGCAAGTGTTGCCAGCGCCGCGCCATCGGTAACATCCACCCCGCTAATAACCTGGGCACCCGCAGCGTCCAGCTCCGCAGAACTGGAGCGGCAAATGGCAATTACCTGCCAGCCCTGAGCGATGTAAGTTTGAGTCAAAGCCAAGCCGATGCCGCGATTGGCTCCGGTAATAACAGCTGTTTTCATAGGTCAGTCTCCGCGTTCATAAAAAGTAAGGAGTATTTATGGGCACAGGGTGCGGATAAAAAGCCCGCGCACTAACTTTTTACGGCGAATTTCACCAGCCGCTCCATCATTTGGCAGAACTAAATCGTTTGCGTATTGCCGCGCTGTAAATATTTAATCTAGCCACGCAGTGGCTTGTAACATTCAGCCCCTCTGATATAAATGTAACGCAAATTTAATTAGCCTGCTACGCGCAATTATCCTAAGTTATGGCGTTTAAAATCGGCATCATTTTTTGCTTGCGGGCCGTATGCCAATTTTTTAGCGCCCAATTTACTTATCGGATATGGAGCGATTGCAAATTGGAAAACACTTGGGCAAAGTTTGCCAATTAATTATTAATCAGTTAGCTGTAGGTGAATTCAGAGGGTGTTGAATTTTTTTGCGGTTTCGTTATGCAAATCATGTAGAAAGCTAATCATGGAAATTAAGATTGAAATTAACGGTGTAATTGAAGAGCAAGAAGTTGTTGAGCTATATCGCTTAAATAACTGGTCTTCTGCCGACAAGCCGAATCAGCTTTTGCCTGCGCTGAGAAATTCACACACCTTGGTTACCGCTAGAATTTCAGGCTCTCTAGTTGGTATCGCTAATGCCATTTCAGACGGACATTTGGTTGTCTACTATCCTCATATGCTTGTACATCCTAAATTTCAAAGGCAAGGTATAGGTAGAAAAATGGTTGCGGCAATGAATTCCATTTACGGCGATTTCCATCAGCAAATGTTAACTGCTGATGGTAATGCCATTGAATTTTACAAATCTGTTGGTTTTGTTCGTGCTGGAAAAACAGAGCCAATGTGGGTGTATTCCGGCACAGAGCATTAATACAAGCGAGTGTGGTAGAAAACCAGTGAGCCTGGCACCGAAACTCTTATTTCTGCTTAAGAGATTTATTTTTTTCAACAACTTCCTTTCCCGATAGCCAGTTCAGCTTTAAAAAACTTTAAAAAAACCAAAACGTAAACACCCCGGATTGTTGCTTCAGCAATCTGAGGTGTTTTGCGAGCGCCTAGCTCCGTTTCATCCCCGGCAGTAACACCGTAATTATTCCAAGCAGTGGTAAAAATGCGCAGATATCGAACATGTGTTCGATGGAGGTTGCATCGGCTATTGTGCCTAATCCGGCGGCGGCAATGCCGCTAATGCCGAACATCAAGCCAAAAAATACGCCGGAAATCATGCCGATTTTACTGGGTACTAATTCCTGTGCGAGCACCACAATCGCTGAAAAGGCGGATGACAAAACCAAACCGATTACGACTGAAAGAACTGCTGTCCAGAATAAATTGCAGTAGGGGAATAACAGGGTAAAAGGTGCAGCGCCGAGGATGGAAATCCAAATGACGGCTTTGCGCCCCACTTTGTCGCCAATTGGCCCGCCTGCAAATGTACCTACGGCGACTGCGGCTAAAAATAAAAACAATAACAATTGCGCATCGGCAACGGAGGTGGCGAATTTTTCCATTAAATAAAAAGTGTAATAGTTGGTGAAGGCCGCCATGTAGATGTATTTGGAAAATACCAGCAGCGCCAACAGGCTAAGCGCGGCAATAACCTGATTGCGGCTCAGGTGCGCAAAGTGCGAATGTTTTTTACCGCTTTTTAGTGATGCGCCCGAGCGAATCACCCAGCGGCTTACGCTGAATAAAACGGTCACACCCAAAATGGCAAACAGGGTAAACCAGCCAATGGCGCCCTGACCCTGGGGAATAATAATGGCGGCGGCCAGCAGCGGCCCAAAGGCAGAGCCGGCATTGCCGCCTACCTGAAAAAAGGATTGGGCAAAACCAAAACGCCCGCCCGATGCCATACGCGCTACACGCGAGGCTTCTGGGTGAAAAGTGGATGAACCCAAGCCAATAACGGCGGAGGCGATCACCAGCCAAAGAAAACTGTTGGCCGCCGCCAGCATCACCAACCCCACCAATGTAAATAACATACCCATGGGCAACAGATAGGGTTTGGGGTGTTTGTCGGTGTAAAGGCCAATTGCCGGCTGGAACAGTGAGGCAGTCATTTGGAAGGCGAGGGTAATCAGGCCGATTTGGGTAAAACTCAGCGCGTAGTTGGTTTTTAACAAGGGGTAGATGGACGGCAAAATCGCCTGGATCAGGTCATTTAACAGGTGCACAAAACTCACCGCACCGATGATTGGCACAAAGGTTTTGGTGGTATCAAACTCCACTGGTTGCAGGGGTTGGGCGGGGAGGGGTTCCATCTGGCTCATATCAAGACTCGTTGTCAGGTTTTTTGCCCTGGCAGTATAAAATGCGAAAAAAAACGGAAATGACATAAACTGTCGAGCAAGTGACAAAGTGTCCCTTGGAGATTGCCATGATCGAACAGCGCAGCCCGAAAGCCCTGCAGTTTGTACCCCGCCCGATTGTTGCCTGGGCCGGTCGCTATGCCAATGGCGATGAAATCGCTCCCCATACCCACCCGCGCGCGCAGTTGCTTTACGCGGTGGAGGGCGTCATGCGGGTATTAACACCCAACAGCGTATGGACCATTCCCTCGCACCGTGCGCTCTGGGTGCCGCCAAATGTTGAGCATCACTCCTTTATGATGAGCGACCTAGAAATGCGCACCCTATATGTGAGTGCAGAAATGTCTGCCGCACTGGGCACAGAGTGCCGGGCGATAGCCGTATCCGGGCTGTTGCGCGAGTTGATTCTGGGCTTGCTGCAGGAGCCGGCGGAATACCCCATCCCAGGGCGCGGCGAGCATTTGGCTGCCTTGATCCTGATGGAAATTAACCGCGCGACAACCCAATCGGTGGAGATCCCCTGGCCGCAAGATCGCCGCCTCCAGCGGGTGTGCCAATACCTGATGAACACACCGGGCGTGACCCATACCATTGAAGACCTGGCGGCGATGGTGGGCGCCAGTGCGCGCACATTGATTCGCTTATTTCCGCGTGAGACTGGCCTGAAATATCGCCAGTGGGTACAGCAAGTACAACTGGCAGAGGCGATTTGCCGACTGGAGCGCGGCGAGCCTATCGCACGCATTGCCCATTTTTTGGGGTACAGCAGCCCCAGCGCGTTTACGGCCATGTTTAAACGCAGTTTTGGTGTGGCGCCCAATCAGTATTGTGTAAAAGCGCTCAGCTAAGTGCGATGAAGGGAAAAAATATCCGCCGGTATTTCAGCCAGCGCTTCAAAGGCGGGGCGCGCAAAATAATAGCCCTGGAATAAATCTATCCCCAAGTCGAAAAGCAGCGAAAACTCTTCGTAACTTTCAATGCCCTCGGCGATCACTTGCATATCCAATTCGCGACACACTTGCATAATGCCGCGCACAATAATTTGACTGGAGCGGCGCTGGTCTATATTGCGAATCAGCGCCATATCCAGCTTCATCAAATCGGTCTGGATTTCGGCGAGCAAATTCAAGCCGGAATAACCCGCACCAAAATCATCGATGGCCGTTCTAAAACCGCGCTGGCGATAGTATTCAACAATGTTGCGTACATGGGCTAAATCATCGACCTTTTCGCTCTCGGTAATTTCAAAAATAATTTGTTCGATGGGGAAATTATATTTTTCTGCCGCCGCCAAGGTAGCGCGAATACACAGCTCCGGGCGATAAACCGCATTCGGCATAAAGTTAATACTGAGCAGCGATTGCATACCCAAGTGCGCGGCTAATTGAATAGCTTTGGTGCGGCAAGCCTGGTCAAATTTGTACAGGTTTGTCTCATTGATCTGCGCAAATATTGTTGCAGCGCCCTCATTGTTCGGCCCGCGCACCAACGCTTCATGGGCAAAAATGTTTTTATGCCGTGCGCTCACAATAGGCTGGAAGGCCATAGTGAAATCAAAGCCGAGTGCTTCGCCGTCTTTACATTGGTCGCAACCGGTTGGGCGACATTGTCGATCTGTTGTCATAGTATTTTTAATGTTCTGCTTGTTTATTTGTCTTGAGTAAAGCAACCGCTTCGCAGACTTTTTGGGCGCCGGTTTTAATGGCTTCTATCACTGCTACTGCGTTATTGACTAATCGATTGCCATCTTCTGCTTGGGTGCGTGCCAGCTCCATACCTTTCATCACCTCTTCGGTGAGTGAACTGTTGCGCCGCACTACCTCTTCAATTTCAAGGGTTGAGCTGCTGGTGCGGGCGGCGAGGTTGCGTACTTCATCGGCAACCACCGCAAAACCACGGCCATTTTCACCCGCGCGGGCGGCCTCTATTGCCGCATTTAATGCCAATAAATTGGTCTGATCCGCAATACTGCGGATTGTATTAACCATAGCAGAGATTTTTTTGGACTCATCGAGTAATTGCCCGATCAGTTCGGATGAGTGGCTCACTTCGCCAGCAATAGCCTGGGAGCTGGTCGCGGTTCGATCCAGCAGTAATTCGCCCTTCTCGGCGATTTGCATGGTTTCTTGCGAGGTCTGGTAGGCGATTTGGCTGGTGTGATACACCTTTTCCGCGTATTGGATGCGCGCGGTAATGTCGCTGGCAAATTTGATGATTTTTATCACCTTGCCGTTTTCAAAAATGGGGTTGTAGGTGGCCTCCAGCCAAATAGTTCGGCCCGATTTGGTGCGCCTTTCAAATTTACCTTGCTTGAAATTTCCTGCCGCTAGCTCCTGCCAAAAATGCGGGTTTTGCCGGTAGAACTCCTCGTCACAAAAGCGGCGATGATGCTGCCCTTTCACTTCGTGCAGTTGATAGCCCATTGCATCCAGAAAATTCTGGTTAGCGGTAATGACCTTGCCGTCGGGGGTAAATTCAATCACTGCCAGCGCTTTGTGCAGCGCGGTAATAATGGCCTCATTATTTTTGCTGCTGGCAACTTGCTCGGTAATATCTTTGGCGATTTTAAATACGCGCGTGACCTTGCCCTGTTCAACCACGGGAAAATAAGTAGCCTCTAGCCAGATGGGGCTGCCGTCCTTTGCGTAGCGCAAAAATGTGCCCTTGTTGGCCTTGCCGGCTTTCAGGTCGCGCCAGAAGTTGCTGTATTCAGGTGAATCCTGTGTTTGTTGGTCGCAAAAAATGCGGTGATGTTGGCCTTGAACCTCGCTCAATTGATAACCCACAGCCGCGAGAAACATCGCATTGGCGGTAATAATTTCCCCATTGGGGGTGAATTGAATGACCGGGATGTTCTCGCACATGGCTTTAAGCATGGCATCTGTGGAGGTTTGCGCCTGTTGTAATTCCAGTAATTGCTTCTTGAGTGACGCATTGAACAGCATGGATAACCTCTTGGAACCATTTTGGGGTTGTGACTGTGCGGTATTCCGCAGGAGAGAAAGTCCATCTAAAGCGTTGGGTGGTACTGGATGAGGCGCTTTCAGGTGATCGATAGCGCCACTAGCTCATAGTATAGGTGACTTTTTGGTGCTGGCTACTGCGCTGGAATGGTGCAGCAGTAGAAGTGTCGGGTGAGGAAGGCGTATAAGTGAAAAGCCCGCGAGGTTAGTCGCGGGCTTTTGGTGGTGGAGGCGTTTGCGCTCTTTCAGCGATGTCGGAAGTCGCTTTGCTCTTCCAACCTACTTGCGGTTGCGTACCAACAGCTGCTGCAGGGCGATAAAGCAGAAGAGCAGCAGGCCGATTACGATTTTTGTCCACCAGCTGCTCAGGGTGCCATCAAAGGAGATGTAGGTTTGCACTACGCCCATGATGAGTACGCCAATCAATGTGCCGAACATGTAGCCGTAACCGCCGGTGAGCAGGGTGCCGCCAATCACTACCGCGGCAATTGCATCCAGCTCTACACCCACGGCGGCGAGTGAAAAGCCGGAGAAGGTATAGAAGGAGTAGACAATACCGGAGAGTGTGGCAAGAAACGCGCTAATCGCATAAATGCGAATGGTGGTGGACGCGAGTGGAATACCCATGAGTGCGGCGGAATTCATATCGCCGCCTACGGCGTAAACGCGGCCGCCAAAGCGGGTGTAGTGGGCCACAATAATCGCAGCGATTAATACCGCTACCGCAATCAAAGTGGAGGTTCCCACCCAGGCATCGCCCGGTAACATAAAACCAAATTCTGCCACTTGATTGTAAAAATCGTGTTCGATGGGAATAGATTCTTCACTGATCACACTCGCCAAACCACGCGCAAAAAACATTCCCGCCAGGGTGACAATAAACGGCTGCATTTTGTAGTAGTGAATAATTGCCCCCATGATCGCGCCGAATGCAGTGCCACCGACTAACACAATAGGAAATACCACCAGCGGATGCATGTTGTATTTGCTAATTAATACACTGCACACCACCCCGGTGAGTGCGATAACCGCGCCTACCGATAAATCGATACCGCCTGATAAAATCACAAAGGTCATGCCCACGGCGGCGATAATTAAAAAGGCGTTGTCGCTGAGCAAATTAAAAAATACGCGCGAGCTGCCAAAGCCTTCAAACTGTGCCGAACCTATGCCAAACAGCACAAAAAATAAAACGCAGGTAACGGCAAGGGGAATAAATTTGGGATTAAGCACGGTTAATCTCCTTGTTGTTTTTCTTGAAGAAGTTCAACTGACTTAATTGTTGTTGGAAGCGCGGCGACTGCAGCAGCAATACCAAAATGATGGCGCTGGCTTTAATCAGCAAATTAAATTTGGGTTCAATGCCACTCAAAATAATTGTCACGGTAAGCGTTTGAATAATCAGCGCACCAATCACCGCGAGGAAAATAGAAAAACGCCCGCCCATGAGTGAGGCACCGCCAATTACTACCGCGAGAATTGCATCCAATTCCAGCCATAAACCGGCGTTGTTGGCGTCCGAGCCGCGAATGTCGGCGGCGGCAATCATGCCGGCGAGTGCTGCACATAAACCGGCAACCACATATACGGACAATTTAATTGCTTTGGCATTCAGCCCCATGTAATGACTGGCGGAGGGGTTTGCGCCCACCGCTTCAATATATAAACCCAGTGCGGTGCGGCGCGTGAGTAATTGCACCAGTGCAAAGGTAATAATCACCAGTACCACCGGGAAGGGCAGGCCGAGGAAACTGCCAGTGCCCAAAAATGCAAAACCGCTGTGATCAAAGGTGACGATTTGGCCTTCGTTAATTAATTGCGCAATACCGCGCCCGGCCACCATTAAAATCAGCGTTGCTACAATGGGTTGGATGCTCATGTAACCCACGAGAAAACCATTCACGATTCCCGCCATTAAACCTGCAATTAAACCGGCGCCGATAATTAACGCGAGGTTGTCCACGCCCTGGGTGATGTAATAAGCACTCACTGCGCCGGCGATAGCCATAATCGAACCCACCGACAAATCCACACCGGCGGTAGCAATCACCAAGGACATACCAATCGCCAGGAGTGCAACTGGCGCGGCGCGGTTAAGCACATCAATCAAGCTGCCGTAAAAGCGGCCATCTTTAAATTCAATAGAAAAAAATTCCGGTGCGATAATCGCGTTGATTAACAACAGCACCAGCAAACCGGCGCAGGGCCATAAATAGCGGCGCAGGTTTTGGTTTTTGGTAAAGTTCATAAATGCCTCTATCAATTAGTTCGACGCAATGGCCTGCATAATGCGCTGCGGGTTGATGTCGTCGCCTTGTAATTCCGCCACCTTTTTGCGGTCGCGCAGCACCACGACTTTGTTGCTGAAGGCCACCAGCTCTTCCAATTCGGAGGAGGCGACCACTAGCGACAAACCATCGGTGCAGAGTTTGCGAATCAGGCGAATAATTTCGGCGTGGGCGCCAATATCAATGCCGCGTGTGGGTTCATCCAGAATTAACAAGCGCGGGTTAGCCGCGAGCCAGCGCGCCAGAATGACTTTCTGCTGGTTGCCGCCGCTCAATTGTTCGATAGGCTTTTCGATATCGGAGGTGGCAATGCTTAATTCTTTTACATAGCGGTTGGCGATTTCTTCCTGTTCTTTGCGCGAAATAAATTTCCACCAGCCCTGTTTGATTTGACGGGCGAGAATCATGTTTTCGCGAATGGAAAGTTGGCCGAGAATGCCATCGTGTTTGCGGTCTTCCGGGCACAGGCCCATGCCGGCAATAATGGCTTCGCGCGGTGCAGAAAAGTTGACTGGCTTGCCATCAAACAATAATTCACCGCTATTTTTTTTGTCGATAGCAAATAACAAACGGCAGAGTTCGGTGCGGCCAGAACCGAGCAAACCGGCAAGGCCAACCACTTCGCCTTTGCCAACCGTTAAATCCATGGGGGATAAATTGGTGTTGTGGCCCAAAGCTTTTAATTCCACTAGCGGCTCACTGTTGCTGGCACTGCTTTGGGGTTTGTGTTCACCCAGTGCAGCTAATTCTTTGCCGAGCATATGGCCAATCAGTTCCGCGCGCGACAAAGTGGCTGCTTCAAATTCACCCACCAGTTCTGCGCTGCGCAAAATCGTAATGCGGTCGCACACGGCGTAGACCTGATCCAGAAAGTGGGTGACAAACACAATGCCAATGCCCTTGCTGCGCAGGTCGCGCATAATGCGGAATAGCGATTGCACTTCGTCGGCATCCAAACTGGCGGTAGGTTCGTCCAGAATTAATACCTTGGCCGACATATCCACCCCGCGTGCGATGGCAATTAATTGTTGCACGGCAATGGAGTAGCTGGAGAGCGGTTGGGTGACGTCTATATCCAGGTCGTAACCTTTTAATAATTCTGCGGCATCGCGGTTTACCTTGCCCCAGTTAATCAAACCAAAACGGCGCGGCTCGCGGCCCAAATAAATATTTTGCGCTACGGTTAAATTGGGCAGCAAATTCACTTCCTGGTACACGGTGCTGACACCCAGTGCTTGGGCATCGCCGGTGTTGCTCGGGAATATAGGTTTACCGTCCAATAAAATATCGCCGCCATCGCGCTGGTAAACACCGGTCATCACTTTAATCAGTGTGGATTTACCGGCGCCATTTTCACCAAGCAGCGCATGGATTTCACCGGCGCGCAGCGTGAAATCCACACCTTTAAGCGCGTGTACACTCGGGAATTTCTTATGAATTCCCTTGAGTTGTAAAACTGGATTTGTGTTCATAATTTATTTAGCGCCACGTTTAGCCAATTCTGCTGCTGCGTTTTCTTGAGTGAATACTGCACCACCCATACGAATCCATTTTTCAAAATCTTTTTTACCAGCGCGTGCTTGGTCAATTACATCAAACGCTGGGCCGCCGAGGTGCGGGCTGAGTTCAACGGACACGTTAATTTCGCCGGCAACAATTGCTTTAAGTGCATCGTCCACCGCATCGACAGATACGATCAAAATATCTTTACCTGGCTGCAAGCCGGCTTCTTTTACGGCTTGGATTGCACCCAGTGCCATTTCGTCGTTATGCGCCCAAATGGCACAAATATTTTTGCCACCGCCTTCGGCTTTCAGCATGGTTTCCATCACTTCTTTGCCTTTAGCGCGAGTAAATTCTGCGGTTTGGCTGCGTACAATTTTGGTTTCAGGGAATTTGGCGATAGTCTCGTTAAAACCCTTCATGCGGCCAAGCGCCGCGCTTGAACCTACAGTGCCCTGCAATTCCAGAATATTGCACTTGCCTTGGGTTTTGTCGGTGAGCCAAGTGGCGGCGCGTTGGCCTTCCACTTCAAAATCGGGCGCAATGCGAGTGAGGTAAAGTGATTGGTCGGTCACTGATACATTGCGATCCAGAATCACCACCGGAATGCGTGCGCGTTTGGCTTCCATCAATACGGGTTGCCAGCCGGTTTCCACTACTGGTGCAATTAAAATCGCATCCACGCGCTGGGCAATAAAACTGCGCACGGCTTTAATTTGGTTTTCCTGTTTTTGTTGCGCATCGGAAAACTTTAAGGTGATGCCGCGTTTTTCCGCTTCGGCTTTTACCGATTCAGAAAAGCTGGTGCGCCAGCCGGATTCAGAGCCTACCTGGGCAAAACCCACGGTGAGGGCGTTGGCGGTGGCGCTAATGCCGATGGCCGCCGCGAGGGTCAGGGTTTTAAAAATTGTTTTCATAGTGGTTCCTCGTATCGTTAAATTTATAAGTAAAAAATTCGCTGTTGTTCTCTTATATTTGTTTCGTTCACATCGGGCTGTGTTAAATCCAGCCGCCATCCACAATAAAGTGCTGTGCGGTACACATGCGGCTATCGTCCGATGCCAGAAATAACGCCATAGCGCTAATGTCTTCCGGCATCACTGATTTTTTTAAACATTGGTTTTCCAAAATATTGCGCGCGGTTTTTTCTTGCGTGAGCATGGCCACCTGGCGATCCGTCATCACCCAGCCGGGCACTAATGTATTTACGCGAATATTGTCGCCGCCCATGTCGCGTGCCAAACCGCGGGTTAAACCTTCAATCGCCGCTTTGGAACTGGTGTAACCGGGCATGCCGCCCTGGGTGGCGTACCAGCTCATGGAACCTAAATTAATAATGGAGCCGCCGCCCAATTCCAGCATTTGTGGGTACACCGCTTGTGCGGCAAAAAAATGGTGGCGCAAATTCACCGCCAGTCGCTCATTCCAGTAGTCCACTGTCACATTGCGAAAATCGTGGCGCGTGTCATTGGCGGCGTTGTTAATCAGCACATTAATCGCGCCCACGTCGCTGTAAATCTGTTTGATGGTGGCCTGCAACTTGGGAATATTGAGCAGGTTGCAGCGATAGTAGCGCGGTGGTGTGTTGCTTGTGCTGTGACTCAGTTGCTCCACCAATTTGTGCGCATCGTCATCGCGAATATCGATAAAACACACCTGCGCGCCTTGCTGGCAAAAGGCCTCCACCAAATTGGCGCCAATGCCCGATGCGCCGCCGGTAATTAGCACCACTTTGTATTTCAGGCTGGGGTATTGGTTGGTGATAGTCATCGCGATCGCCTGGGCTATTTAATGCGAGTGGCCGGGCACGGCCGCGCCGCGACAACCCACTAAAAAATCAAAGTCGCAACCTTCATCAGCTTGCATCACGTGTTCAATATAAAGCTGCAGGTAGCCACCGGTTTTGTGTTGGATTTTGTGGGCGCGCAATTGTTCAAGGCGCGCGGCAATTTCTGCATCGCTCACTTCCAAATGCAGTGCGCCGTTTTCCGCATCCAGTGCAATCCAATCGCCGTCTTGCACTATCGCCAGTGGGCCAAATTCCTGCGCTTCAGGGGTGACATGTAATACCACTGTGCCAAAGGCGGTGCCGCTCATGCGCGCGTCGGAAATGCGCAGCATATCGGTCACACCTTGTTTTAATAGTTTAGGCGGTAAACCCATGTTGCCCACCTCCGGCATGCCGGGGTAACCCTTGGGGCCGCAGTTTTTCAGCACCATGACGCTGTTGGCATCCACGTCCAGCGCCTCATCCATAATGCGCTCTTTGTAATGATCAAAACTTTCAAACACTATGGCGCGGCCGCGATGTTTCATTAACTGCGGCGAGGCGGCGCTGGGTTTTAATACCGCGCCGCGCGGTGCCAGGTTGCCGCGCAAAATACAAATGCCGCCGTTGTCGCACAGCGGGTTGGCAAAAGGGCGAATCACCTCATCGTTGTAGCAGGGCGCATCCTGATTGTTTTGCCACAGGGTTTTGCCGTTGGCAGTCAGGCAATCTTTGTGCAGTAAACCGGCATCGCCCAGGCGTTTTAATACCGCGGGCAAACCGCCGGCGTAGTAAAAATCTTCCATCAAGTATTGGCCGGAGGGCTGCAGGTTCACCAAGGTTGGCACCTGGTGGCCGTAGCTGTGCCAGTCGTCCAGCACGAGTGGAATATTCAGGCGCGCGGCGATGGCTTTTAAATGAATCACCGCGTTGGTGGAGCCGCCCACTGCCGCGTTGGTGCGAATGGCATTAATCACACTTTCGCGGGTGATGAGTTGGGACAGGCGTAAATCCTCATTCACCATGCCGACAATGCGCATACCCGAGGCGTAGGCCAGGGTTTTGCGGCGCGAGTCCACGGCGGGAATGGCCGCGTTTTGCGGCAGTGACAGCCCGAGTGATTCCACCATGCAGGCCATAGTGCTGGCGGTGCCCATGGTGTTGCAGGTGCCGGTGGAGCGGGACATATCCGCTTCGGCATCCATAAATTCTTGCAGCGATATTTTGCCGGCCTTGTAGTCCTCGCTCATGCGCCAGACCAGGGTGCCGGAACCGACGTCTTTCCCCTTGTGTTTGCCATTCAGCATGGGGCCGCCGGTGACCACAATGGTGGGCAGGTCGCAGCTGGCGGCGCCCATCACCAGTGCGGGTGTGGTTTTATCGCAGCCGACCAAGAGGACTACACCGTCAATCGGGTTGCCGCGAATCGCTTCCTCTACATCCATCGCCGCCAAATTGCGGGTGAGCATGGCGCTCGGGCGCAGGTTGGATTCACCGTTAGAAAATACCGGGAATTCCACCGGTACGCCGCCCGCTTCCAAGATGCCGCGGCGCACGCTTTCGGCCAAGTCGCGAAAGCTGCTATTGCAGGGGGTGAGTTCTGACCAGGTATTACAGATACCAATAATGGGTTTGCCCTGGAAATGATGTTCGGGGATGCCCTGATTCTTCATCCAGCTGCGGTACATAAAGCCGTTTTTGTCTTGCGTGCCAAACCATTGCGCGCTGCGCAGGGATTTATTGGCCGGTCTGTTGTTATTGTCTTGGCTCATAGGGGCTACTTCGTTAATACGCCACGCCAGTGGAATCTGTCTCTTTGCCCATTGCCCATATCTAACATTGATAAAGAAGCATTGAGAACAGATGATTATTATTAATGTATTACAATATAAGTTTTTGGCATCCTTACCTGCAATCCAAAAGGCGCGAATTTACGAACAATAACCAGTGGCTGTTTACCGCGCCTGTTATCGGTGCAGGTAAGTCAGACAAGCTATGGTTTGCTGCCTTGTTGGTAGATCTCGCCAGCGGGTGAAAACCCGCAAGGTAAAAAAATGAAAGGGATGCTTGATTTAATTGTATTATAATATCAATATAAATCAACCCCTCGGATGGCTCAGGTGCAAATCTGCTCCGGCTTATAGAGGTGGTGGGCCGCTGCTGTGGGTGGTGGTCACAATAAACAGAAAAAATACAAGCGAGAGGAATTCCCTATGCGTTCATTACTCAAGCCTCTGGTGGTTGCGGCGGCAAGTTGTTGCGCGGCCCTAACCCAGGCAGCCAACCCCATATTTACCGACGTATTTACCGCTGACCCCGCCGCCTTGGTACACGATGGCAAGGTTTACCTGTATGCCGGTCACGATGAAGCCAAAGACAACACCAAGTTCTTTGAAATGCACGAGTGGCTGGTTTACTCCTCCGACGACATGGCCAATTGGGAAGCCCACGGCCCGCTGTTAAAAGTGAAAGATTTCAAATGGGCCAAAGGCGATGCCTGGGCCAGCCAGGTGATTGAGCGCGATGGCAAGTTCTACTGGTACATCACCGCGCGCCACAACGACACCAAGCCCGGTTTTGCTATAGGTGTGGCGGTAGGTGACAGCCCGCTCGGGCCATTTAAAGATGCACGCGGCAGCGCGCTGATCACTAACGATATGACCACCGCCACCAAAAATGACTGGGATGATATCGACCCTTCCGTGTGGATCGATGATGACGGTCAGGCCTATTTGTTCTGGGGTAATACCAAGGCCTATTACGCCAAGCTCAAGAAAAACATGATCGAGCTGGATGGCCCGATCATCGAGATCAAAGATCTGCCGGAATTCACCGAGGCCATCTGGATTCACAAGCACCAGGGCAATTTCTACTTATCCTATGCGATGGGTTTCCCGGAGAAAATCGGCTACGCCATGAGCAAAAGCATCAATGGCCCCTGGGAATATAAAGGCATATTGAACGAGGTGGCGGGCAATACCCCAACCAACCACCAGTCCATCATCACCTTTAACAACAAGCATTACTTTATTTACCACACCGGCGCCGGTCGCCCGGATGGCGGCCAATACCGTCGCTCGGTGAGCATTGATGAGCTGTTTTACAACCCGGACGGCACCATCAAGCGCATCATCATGACCAGTGAAGGTGTTAGCGCAAACAAAGCGGTAAAACCGGCGAAAAAATAAGGTTTCCTACGGCATCCAGCCCCCTAAAACCAATTGACAGGGGCTGGTCTTGCTGAGATTATATTGTCATACAATATTAATATCCTTTGATGCGGCAATAGCCCATTAAAACAGTACAACAATAGGTGAAGTTATGACGTCCTACGCCTTGGGGCTGGATTACGGTTCTGATTCGGTGCGTGCACTGCTGGTAGATGCCCTGAGCGGCAAAGAAGTGGCCAGCCATGTGGTTTATTACCCCCGCTGGAAAAAAGGTTTGTTTTGTGTGCCCGCCAAAGACCAGTTCCGCCAGCACCCGCTGGACTACCTGGAAAGCCTGGAGCAGGTAGTGCAAGGCCTGTGGGATAAAGCGCCCGCCGGCGCCGCTGCGCAGGTAGTCGGTATAGGTTTTGATACCACCGGCTCCACCCCTGTAGCGGTGGATAGCGAAGGTGTTGCCCTCGCACTCAAACCGGAATTTGCCGACAACCCCAACGCCATGTTTGTGCTCTGGAAAGACCACACCGCGGTGAAAGAGGCGCAGGAAATTACTGCTGCTGCCAATAAGGCTGCAGAAAACTATCTGAAATACGAAGGCGGGATTTATTCCTCCGAGTGGTTCTGGGCCAAAACCCTGCACGTACTGCGTGAAGATGCTGCCGTCGCTAAAGCTGCCTACCTCTGGGTAGAGCATTGCGATTGGATGTCGGCGGTGCTGACTGGCACGACTCATCCATCCAAATTGCGTATGGGCCGCTGCGCCACTGGCCACAAACTCATGTGGCACGAAAGCTGGGGCGGTTATCCACCCAATGATTTTTTTGTCGGCATTGATCCGCTGTTGGATGGCCTGCGCGACAAGTTGCCTGCAGAAACCTTTACTTCTGACCAAACCTGCGGCCAATTGATTGGTGAATGGGCTGAGCGCTTGGGGCTGCCGGTTGGCACTCCCGTGAGCTTCAGTGCCTTCGACTGCCATATGGGCGCGGTCGCCGCCAATGTAAAACCCGGCGTGCTTACCAAAATCATGGGCACCTCCACCTGCGACATTACCGTCGCTACCTACGAAGAAATTGGCGATAAATGCATCGCCGGTATTTGCGGTCAGGTTGATGGTTCAGTCACCCCCGGTTATGTCGGCTTGGAAGCAGGGCAGTCGGCCTTTGGCGACTTGTATGCTTGGTTCCGCAATCTGGTGAACTGGCCGGTACAAAATTTGTTGGCCAATTCAGCACTGCTGGATGACGCGACCAAACAAAAACTCGCCGAAGAAATTGAAAACAACACCATCGTAGCTTTAAGCAAAGCGGCGAGTGAATTAGCGATTGGCGAAAGTGGCATTACCGCACTGGATTGGGTAAACGGCCGCCGCACACCTGATGCCGACCAAACCGTGGCCATGGCCATTGCCGGTTTAAAAATGGGCAGCAGTGCACCGCATATTTTCCGCGCCTTGGTGGAAGCAACTGCTTACGGCGCACGCGCGATTATCGAACGCTTTAAACAAGAAGGTGTGGCGATTAATTCGGTGGTGGCGATTGGTGGCATCTCCAAAAAATCCGATTTTGTAATGCAAACCTGCGCTGACGTGTGGAACTGCCCGATTGAAGTATTGGAGAGCGAACAAAGTTGTGCCTTAGGCGCAGCGATTTTTGCAGCGGTAGTAGGTGGTGTTTATCCAAGTGTTGAAGCGGCGCAAAAAGTCATGGCGTCCAGCGTGTGCAAAACCTATCAGCCCAACGCACAAGCAGCTGCGGCTTACGAAGCTTTGTATCAACAATATTTAACGCTCGCCGCGTTTGAAAACAATGGCGGTGTGGGAGGTAAAGCCTAATGAGCTACACCGAATTAAAACGCGAAGTGTTTGAAGCCAACATGGAATTAAACCGCCGCAATTTGGTGGTGTATACCTGGGGCAATGTCTCGCAAATTGATCGCGCCAAAGGCGTGATTGCGATTAAACCCAGCGGTGTGGCCTATGAAGTCATGACACCGGAAGACATAGTGATTGTGGATTTGGAAAATAACATCGTGGAGGGCAAGATGCGCCCGTCTTCCGATACCAAAACCCACACCCATTTGTATCGCCATTTTGAAACCATTGGCGGCGTTACTCACACTCACTCCACTTATGCGACCGCTTGGGCACAAACCCAGCAGGCTATTCCCTGCTACGGCACCACCCATGCGGATTACGCCTACGGTGAAATTCCTTGCACAGCGGTAATGACCGATGCGCAAATTGAACGCGATTACGAAGAGGAAACCGGCGTACAAATTACCGATTGTTTTAAGGATCGCAGCCCGATTGAAGTACCTATGGTAATTGTGGCCGGTCATGCGCCCTTTACCTGGGGCAAGAACGGTGCCGATGCGGTTTATCACGCGGTGATTCTGGAAGAAATTGCGCGCATGGCCTATTTGACCAAAACCCTGCAGCAAAACACACCGCCATTAAAACAGGGCATTGTGGATAAACATTATTTACGCAAGCACGGAAAAAATGCCTATTACGGGCAAAAGTAACATTTATTAACTTCGGTAAGTTGGGCAGCCATGCCCAACAAAAAAATTGTAACCACAAAAAAATTGAACCTATTTCCTGAGGAAAACAGCATGAAAATTTACGGCGACAAAGAAGTCTGGTTGGTTACCGGCTCACAACATTTGTACGGCCCTGGCGTATTAAAACAAGTCGCCGAGAACAGCCAAAAAATCGCAGCGGGTTTAACCGAGTCCAACAATATTTCCATCAAAATTGTTGCGCAAGAAACGGTGAAATCACCCGCAGAAATTTTGGCGGTATGCCAAGCGGCGAATAGCAACCCGAATTGTGTTGGCCTGATTTTGTGGATGCACACTTTCAGCCCCGCAAAAATGTGGATTGCTGGTCTGACTGCACTGAACAAGCCCTACATGCACCTGCACACCCAGTTCAACGCCGAGCTGCCGTTTGCTGAAATTAATATGCATTTTATGAACCTCAACCAATCTGCCCACGGCGACCGCGAATTTGGTCACGTAAGCACCCGTTTGCGTCAAGAGCGCAAAGTGGTGGTGGGACACTGGGCGACTGAATCTGTGCAAAAACAAATCGACAGCTGGTGCCGCGTCGCTATGGGTTGGTACGCCAGCCAGAATTTAAAAGTGGCCCGCTTTGGCGACAACATGCGTCAAGTAGCGGTAACCGATGGCGATAAAGTTGCTGCACAAATTAAATTTGGTTACGAAGTTCACGCCTATGGTTTGGGCGATTTGCAAAAAGTAGTAGATGCTGTGACCGACGAACAAGTCGCGGCACAAATTGAAATCTACAAAAAAGAATACGATGTAAACCCGGCGATTTTTGATGATGCACATCAATACCAAATGCTGAAAAACGAAGCGCGTTTGGAATTGGGTATGTTGAAATTTTTAACCGATGGCGGCTTTGGTGCATTCACCAACTGCTTTGAAAACCTGACCGGTTTAACCAACCTGCCTGGTTTGGCTACCCAGCGTTTGATGGCGGCTGGTTTTGGTTACGGCGGTGAAGGCGATTGGAAAACTGCGGCCATGGTGCACATTTGTAAAGTCATGTCTAAAGGCCGCGTGGGTGGTTCATCCTTTATGGAAGACTACACCTATCACTTTGGTGCCGTTAATGTTGGTGGAGTGGATCAGGTTCTGGGTGCGCACATGTTGGAAGTTTGCCCAAGCATCGCAGCTGCCAAACCAAAACTGGAAGTGCATTTGCACACCATTGGTTGCCGCAACGACATCGCCCGTTTGATTTTCACCGGTAAAGCTGGCCCGGCGCTGTGTATTTCGCTGATCGATATCGGCACTCGCTTCCGTGTAATCATCAACGAAGTGGATACCGTAAACCCACCACAAGAATTGCCTAACCTGCCAGTGGCAAAAGCCCTGTGGGAGCCGCGCCCCAATTTGGAAATTTCCGCCGCTGCCTGGATTCAAGCCGGTGGTGCACACCACAGCGCTTACACCCAGGGTGTAACGGCTGACGAGATTGTGGATTACGCGGAAATGGCTGGCATTGAAGCGGTTGTGATTGGTGCCGATACCACGGTGCGCAATTTCAAAACCGAATTGCGCCACAACGCGGCTTACTATCATTTGAAAGATGGTGTGTAACCAAGCCTAATTTTAAGGGCGCAATTTATTGCGCCCTTAAAATTAAAAATATGCTCTAATTTCTGCCTCAACGGCAAACAAGAGAGCAAATGATGTACGACCAATATACTGCGCTGATTTTTGATATGGACGGCACGCTGGTGGACAGCGGCCAACTGCATGAGCATGCCTGGACTGCAACCCTGAATAAATACGGCATTCCCATTGATCGTGCCCTAATGCGTTCACTGGCCGGTGTGCCTACCAAAGGTACGATTGAAATCCTGCTGGAAAAATTTGGCATCACCGCCAGCGCCAGTTTGGATGAAATGAACGATTTTAAAGAGCAAGTGGTGCACGACTCCATGCACCTCTATGTAAAACCAACGGCATTGATTGAAGTCGCCCAGCGCTACCACGGCAAAAAGCCCATGGCGATTGGCACCGGCGCCTACACCGAAGAAGCCAAAAAAATTCTGGCGCTCTGCGGTTTGGATAAATACATAGATGCCGTAGTGGGAGCAGATCAGGTCGCCAACCCAAAACCGGCGCCCGATACTTTTTTACGCTGCGCCGAATTGTTAGGCGTAGAGCCAACCCAGTGTGTAGTGTTTGAAGACTCCAAGTTGGGTTTGCAAGCAGCCGCCAGTGCCGGTATGGCCGGAATTGATGTGCTCTTGGTACACGCGGTAGAAAATGATTATTTTTTGTAATTAAGTAGGTTGGAAGAGCGCAGCGACTTCCGACAATAATTTTCCGGCGCACGAACCTCTGTCGGAAGTCGCTGCGCTTTTCCAACCTGCATGCGTAATGCCGTTTTTCCCCAAGCTGTAAAAATTCACGAGGCAAAATAATAATGCAATCAACCCCAGCAACTCATCCAACCAGTGAGAAGTTATCTATCTCTGAGAAAATCGGCTTTGGCGCTGGCGACATGGCGTTAAACGTTGTTATTTCCTCGATGATGTTGATCATCACTTTTTATTACACCGATATTTTTGGGTTGTCGCCCATGGATATGGGTATTTTATTTTTTACCGTGAAAGTGGTGGGCGCAGTTTCTGATTTGGTCATGGGCCAGATCACTGACCGGTTTACTTTTTTGCAAGGCCGCTATCGCCCCTGGTTATTGTGGTTGGCCGTTCCCTACGCGGTGAGCGTATTTTTTGTATTCACCACGCCCAACTGGGAATATGACGCTAAATTAATTTGGGCTTACTCCACCTACATCATGATGACCTTGATTACTTCGGGTGTAGGCATTCCTTATATTTCTTTGCCGAGCGCACTCACCAGCGACCCCAAAGAAAAATTATCGGCCAATGGCTACCGTTTATTCCTCGCCAAAATTGGTGCCTTTATGGTGGCAGCGGTGGTTCCCGTAGTGTCGGGCATGTGGGAAGACAAAGCACTGGGTTATCAAATTGCCATGGCGATTATGTCGTTTATCGGCGCCGTAATGTTTTTGTTCTGTTACTTCAACACTACCGAGCGCGTAACCCATGTTGTTGAGCCGCAGCCCTTGTGGTCGCAGTTTGTGCAACTGCTGAAAAATGACCAGTGGTTAATTTTGGTGGCGGTGTGTATTACCGGCACCATTGGTTATGTTATTCGCGGTTCGGTTGCTATTTATTATGCCAAATATTATTTGGGTGGCGATGACGCGCTAGTCTCTGCATTTATTTCCACCGGGGTAGTGGCCGCTATTTTGGCGATGATTGCCTCCACCTGGATCACCAAGGTGTACTGCAAAATTAATTTATTTCGCTACACCCAGTTATTGGTTGCACTCTTAAGCCTCGCGATTTATTTCCTGGTTGGCCGCGAGGATGTGGTATTAGCCTTTGTGCTCTATTTTTTACTGTCGTTTGTGGTGGATTTACATGCGCCAGTGTTCTGGTCAATTATTTCAGAGACCATCGACTACGGTCAGGTGAAAAATGGCAAGCGTGTATCCGGCTTTGCCTATGGTGGTATCTCCGTCGGCCAAAAGGCGGGTATGGGTATTGCCGGTTTAATGGTGGGTTGGCTGCTGACTTATTTTGAATATGTTCCCAACCAAGAACAGTCCGATTTTTCCATGATGGGCATAGCGCTGATGCTGTCGATTATTCCGGGCGTTTTCCACGGGCTAATGGGCTTGCTGATGTTTATGTATCGCATCAATGACCGCTATTACGCTGAATTAAAACGCACCATGATTGTGAAAGGTTATATCGCACAGAATTAAAACCGCTGTGCATAAAACAAAAAAATGTTTGGAGAGAATCTGTGAGCGAATTATTAAAACCCCTAATCCCCCAGCGCGCCGACCCGTTTATTTATAAACACACCGACGGCTATTATTATTTCACTGCGTCAGTGCCAGCTTACGACCGCATTGAATTGCGCCGTGCCAAAACTATTGCTGAATTGGCGACAGCACCCACGGTAGATGCCTGGCACAAACCCGCAACCGGCCCTTACAGCGAATTGCTGTGGGCACCGGAAATTCATTTCAACAAAGACCCGGAATCGGGTGAGTCGGCTTGGTACGTGTATTTTGCTGCAGCACCGAGCCGCGACATTAAATTCGATTTGTTCCAGCACCGCATGTATTGCGTGCGCAATAAAAACGCCAACCCGCTTGAAGGCGAGTGGGAATTTATGGGCCAAATCGACAGCGGTATAGATACCTTCTGTTTGGATGCCACCACTTTTACCCACAAGGGCGTGCTCTATTATTTGTGGGCGCAAAAAGATGTAAACATTCGCGGCAATTCCAATTTGTATATCGCCCCCATGAAAACGCCTTGGCAGTTAGCGGGTGAGCCAGTGTTATTAAGCAAACCGGAATTCGAATGGGAAATTCGCGGCTTTTGGGTAAACGAAGGGCCATCGGTATTAAAACGCAATGGCAAAATTTTTATCAGCTACTCCGCCAGCGCTACCGATGAAAACTACGCGATGGGTTTATTGTGGGCCGATGAAAATGCCGATTTATTAAACCCGGCCTCGTGGGAAAAATCCAAAGAGCCAGTGCTCTGCTCGGATATCCCCAATAAAATTTTTGGCCCCGGTCACAACAGCTTCACCTACGGCGAAGACGGCGATACCGTTATGCTGGTATACCACGCGCGCACCTACACCGAGATCGAAGGCGACCCATTGTGGAACCCGGATCGCCACACCTTTGTAAAACCTCTCAAGTGGGACGATAAAGGTATGCCGGTATTTGGTAAGCCATCGATGATTGATTGATCTGCGAATTGACTAAGCCGTTTAAAAAGCCTCAGGGTTTCCCCCTGAGGCTTTTTTATTTGGGCAGAAATCCGGCTTCTAGTGAGTGTCATTTTGGCTACACAAGTAAATAGCCAACATCTTGACGAAAATTCTCTTTTTATTCCAAAAATATAATTTTTCGGTTTAATAATGCCTATTTATTATAAAAATGGAATAAAAAAGCGTGATTTTTGATTTTACTCTGCTAACCTAGCGCCCGGTTTTGTGACCTGAGTCTCACTCTTATCTGGCCTATCGCTGAGGAAAATGTATGAAGTCGTTGGTAATTGTTTTGGGTTCTGTGGTGTTTTCTCTGGCCTCGTCTGTGGCCCTGGCTTGTAGCAAGCCGGCTAATAAACCCGAAATTCCCGATGCTGCCACCGTGGTCACCGCACAAATGGTTAAAGCTAACAACGATGTAAAAGCCTACGTACAGGGCATGCAGGATTACCTGGGTTGTGCTGGTTTGGCGCGCAATGAAGAGAAGAAAGAATTGGATGATTTGAAAAAATTCGCGGACGATTTCAATAAGGTGATCCGCGAATTTAAAGCGAAATCTGCTGGTTAAGTTGTCGGCTAAGTAAAGCACGCGCTAATCGCTTTCAACAAAAAGGCCGCTGGAGACAGCGGCCTTTTTTATTACAGTAAAATCACGCAGTGATTTAGAAAGAGTAACGAACACCCAATGCATAAGTGCGGGCGAAAATAGATGCGCCGTTGTTATACAAATAATCGTCGGTGTAATAACCCTTAAAAATTTCATCGGTGATGTTAGTGGCATCAAAGGTGACTACCATGTTGTCGGTCACGTCGTAGCTGAGCTGGAAATCCATGCTCGCTTCAGACGCCGCCCAGACTTCGCCTGGCATTGAACAGCAACCGTTGTAGCCGGTTTTGAAGTCTTCACGCCATACGTAAGACAAGCGTGCATCAAAACGTTCTTTTTCATAGGCCAGCACGACACTGTAAGAGGTGTCAGACACACCGTACATTTCAGTGGTCACGCGGTCGATGATGTTGTTGTCTTCATCAAAGACCGGGTCGTAAGTTTCGCCATCCAACCAGGTCATGCTGGCTTGCACACCAAAGCCATCCAGCAGGTTGGGCAGGTTGTCGGGGAAGTAAACCAAGCCGAGCTCCACACCGTTTAACTGACCGTTGGAGGTGTTGGAAGGCAGGGTGAGCCGGTATTTACCATTCAGGTCGGGGTTGGCATTACCGGTTACTTCAATATTGGTAACGGATGTCGCCACAAAACCTTCCACATCGCGGCGGAAAAGCACGGTGTAAAGGGAGCTGGACTCGGCAAAGTAATATTCGAGTGACCAGTCGTAGTTAACCGACTCTGCCGGTTTCAAGTTGGGGTTGCCGCCGCTTGCGGTACCAAACTCCAAACCAGTGGTAGTTGGGCGATAGGTACGCGCCGGGTTGAGATCACCGTAACCTGGGCGACGAATGGTTTCGCCATAGGTGAAGCGGGTAATCAAGTCATCGGCCAACTCGTAACGGATAACCAGGTTTTTCAGTGCACGGTTTTCGCTGGTTTCAGCTTCAATCGGCATCCAGTCTTCGCCATCGCCGTCAGCGTCTTCAAAGAAGTTCATGGTGGCGTCGAGTTTTACGAAGCGCACACCGATTTGACCGTCGAGAGGTCTATCCAAGACTGAGAACTCATAATCGGCCTGGATATAAGCGGAAGCAGTTTTTTCGTTGATATCAAAAATACTACCGGGCAAGTAATCCGAGCCACCGGCCTGGAAGCCGTAAAGCGCACGGATTTCATCAGAGTTTTCCAGCAAGTAGTTGCCGTCCGCCGCGAGCCATTGGCTGGGCACGTAAGCTCGACCTTCAAAAAAGCCGGATTTACTGATGTTCACCAAACCGGGAAGCAGGGTTAAGTCACAGCCGGTTTCAGATTTACAACCGCCGTTTTGATCTTTGTATTTGGATTTTGCGCCGCGGTCGTCATAACGCAAACCAGCGCTCACTTGTTTGATCGGACCCCAATCGGCATCGTAGTCGGCATCAATATTAAATGTGGTCGCTTCACCGTTATCGGTTGGGCCATTGTCGTAGGCGGTGCTCATGCTCCATTCGGCCGGATTGGTCAGATCGCTCTCATCAATGTTCGGCGTATTTTCATCGTCGAGGAACGCGACTAAGGGCAGGCCATTGTCGTAGTTGAAATCCACTACTAAACGATCGCGTACCGAGTCAGTGCGCATTGCAAAAAAGCGACCTTCGTAATCACTTTTCTGATGGACGATTTCGGATTCCAATTTCAATCGGTCACTCAGTTCCCACTTGCCACCCAAGGCATAAACCCAACTGTCGGTATGGCCGCTTGAGCCGTCACCCGAGGTGAACATATTGGCATTGTTTACAAAGTTGGTTTTCACCACATTGGTGCCGGGGTAAAACTCAGGGTTGCGGAAATGGCTTGCGCCATTGGTATTGATAAATACCAGAGAGTTGAACGCCTGATTGCGATAACCGTTGTAGAAAGTTTCAAATAAATATTCAGAGGTGTCATTGGGCGCATACTGCAAGGAGATATTTGCTGCAGGGCGCTCGCGATGACCAGTGAAATCGGTAAAACCCATAGCGTCGCGCAGCAACACGTATTCAGTAGGTACACCGTTTACGTTCAGGGTAGAGCCGGGTGCCGAGGATAAACCTTCTGCTGTACCTGTTTCAAAACCACCTTCGCTACTGCGAATAACACCAAAGGTTTCCGCGTTGTAAGGGTCGAGTGAGCCGATCCAGATGTTCTCGTCGCGGTAGTTACTTTCGGCGTAGGACAGGTTAATCAAGGCACCGAATTCACCTGCACTGGTTTCCCAGCGGTCGCTGGCCAACATACTCACACTTGGGTCAGTTTTTTCGCTGGTGCTGCTGTATATGCCGCGTGCTGCCATCACCACTTTGCTGCCATCGAAATTAAATGGGCGATGGGTTTTGATGTCGATGTTACCGGCAATGCCGCCTTCGATTTGATCGGCTGAGCGGGTTTTAAATACATCAACGCGATTGAGCAGGCTTGCCGGGATATCAGCCAGCGCTACTTCGCGACGGGTAGAGGTAAAAATCTGGCGACCATTGACGGTGGTTGATACGTCGCCCAAACCACGGATGGTTACGCCATCCACTTCGCCACCGCCGCGGCCAGTAACCTGCACACCGGTTACGCGCTGCAGCGCTTCTACTACGTTGTTGTCGGGGAATTTGCCGATATCTTCCGCCACAATCGCATCGACGATTTGAATCTCGTTGCGTTTGATATCAAGTGCTTTGGTTAAGCTGCCACGAATACCGGTAACAACAACTTCTTCCAAATCTTCATTGTTTTCGGCAGGTGCGTTGTCTTGTGCATAGAGCGGCTGGCTGGCCAGTGCTACGACTAAAGTGATGGCGCTACTGAGTGCAGAACGCTGGAACATGGGGTGACCTCACGTGTAGTTGATATTGCGGCCCCGCTGGTTAAACGCCCGACATTGCTGCAAAGCCAAGATCCGGGGTATTGCCAACCCAACTTGTGCGTGGCCACAAGCAGGCAGACGAAGCCTAGTTATATTTATCTTTCAAATATAATACTATTGTATGACTATTTTTGTGTCAACGGGTGAAATTGCTTTCATAGGTGTTTACTCAATCGATTCTTTGTGACACCATAATTGTTAGTATTATTGTATGACTAATGATGTGGCTCATCAGTTCTTACCTAATATCTGCCCTAGCTAATAAGCAATAACTACATAGTGAGAGGTTACACAATGAAACTGCATAAACTCGCGCTGCTCATGACCAGCGCTATGTTGGTCGCTGCCTGCGGAGGTGGCTCTGGTAATAAAGGTAGTGAGATTCCCGAGAATGTCATCCCGGAAAACGTAAATCATCCCGATCCAACGGCGAATGCCAGTGCGATTGCCTATAACGATATGGCCGTGCATGACCCTTCGGTAGTGAAGGCGGCCGACGGCACCTACTACGTATTTGGTTCCCATCTGGCAGCTGCCAAATCCACCGATTTGATGACCTGGACCCGCGTCGCCGATGGTGTGGATAACCAAAACCCCCTGTTCAACACCTACGCTTCCCAAGCGGCCGAGGGCATCGCCTGGTCAGATGGTTATGTAGGTTCCTGGGCGGCGGATGTGATTCAAGCCCCTAATGGCAAATACTGGTTCTATTACAACCACTGCGCCCAGGCGGAAGCTAACAATGGCGAGTGTTGGAACCGTTCTTACCTGGGCTTGGCGGAAGCCGACTCGGTCGAAGGTCCTTACGTCAACAAGGGGGTATTCCTGCGCAGCGGCTATCGCAACGCCGGTGAATTTACCCAGTTCCCCTTGGATAATGGCCAAACCAAGTGGGACGGCGCTGTTGACCCCAACGTAATCGACCCAGCTGCCTTTTATGACAAAAACAATGAATTGTGGATGGTGTACGGCTCTTACTCGGGCGGTATTTTCATCCTGAAAATGGATAAAACCACAGGCAAGCCTGTCGCTGGCCAAGGTTATGGCAAGCAGTTAGCAGGTGGTGGCTTTGCGGCGATTGAAGGTTCCTTCATCGTCTATAACCCCGATGCTGACTACTACTACATGTTCACCTCCATTGGTGGTTTTAATGCGGCGGGCGGCTACAACATCCGCGTTTCCCGCTCCAAAAACCCCGACGGCCCTTATTTGGATGCTGCCGGCAATGACATGCTACTCGCCAAAAACACCACTGAAACGCTCAGCAAGTACGGCGTCAAGTTGATGGGCGGTTTCAACTTTGTATCGGAAGTGGGTGATGTGGGTGATTCCTGGGGCTATCTGGCACCAGGTCATAACTCCGCTTACTACGATGCAGCCACTAAAAAGACACTCTTGTTCACCCATACCCGTTTCCCCAATCGCGGCGAGCAGCACTCGGTGCGTGTACACGAAATGTGGGTAAATAAAGATGGCTGGCTGGTGGCTTCGCCGCAACGCTATGCGCCTATCACTGGTACCAACATTGTGGACGCCAACGATTTGGTCGGCGATTACCGCTTTATCAACCACGGTTTGGATACCAACTCAGTTGGTCATGATTCTGTTTATATTCGCCTGAACTCAGACCGCACTATTACCGGTGAAGTGAGTGGTTACTATCGCCTGTCTGATACCGACAATAAGCGCATCACGCTGGTATTGGGAAGCGATACCTATGAGGGCGTGATGGCATGGCAGTGGGATGATGCAGTTAAAAAGCTGGTGCCAACCTTCTCTGCAGTCTCGTCTAAAGGTGTGTCTGTGTGGGGTTCGCAGCTTGGCGCGCGCACGACCACTGAAAGCCTGGCGGCGATTGCTGACGCCCTGACTATGCCAGCCGAGTACGTCGATCCGACCATGACTTTGCCATTGCGTGGAACCCGCGCTGCCAAAATCACCTGGACCTCTAGCAACCCGTCCATTATCAATATCAAGCGCGACAAAAAGACGGGTGAGTTGACTGGTATGGCAAAAGTGAATCGCCCCAGTGCGACTGCTGGTGACCAAAACGTCACCCTCACAGCCACTATCACGCTAAATGGCCAAACCCAAACCAAAACGATGGTGGTGAAGGTCATGGCGCTGCGTTTGGTGCCTGCCAATGCCCAGTTCAAGTTTGATGGTGACCTGACTGACTCAACCGGTACGTTTGCGGCGGCTAGCCCTACTGGTGACCGCATCTTTAACACCGGTGGAACAGCAGCTTATGCCCAGGGTGTGGACGGACAGGCGATCAACCTGAACGGTACCTACGGTGTGCTGTTGCCTCAAGGTCTTATTTCCAACCATGAATACACAGTGTCTTTCTGGTTGAAGCCGAGTGTAATTACCGCGTTTAGCACTGCCTTTTTTGGTGCAGTAGACACCGAGCAATGGTTGAGCTTCCTGCCTCAAAGCTGGAATGGCGGCACTATGTTGTGGGGGCGTGTACCCCAGTGGTACGACGGTATCGCTGGGCTGCGCGTGCCCGAGGGTGAGTGGACCCACATGGTGTTCTCAGTTAACAAAGGCGAAGCGAGCATTTACATCAATGGTGTGAAAAAACATTCAGGCCAGAATTTTGGCGACCTGTTTACCGGTAAAAACGCGCTTTTTGCTCTGGGCGTGAACTATTGGGACTTGCCATTGAACGGTGTTATCGACGATCTCAAGGTCTACAACAAAGTGCTTACCCCGGAAGAGGTTGCGCTGATGGATCCGGGCAGCCGTCCTGCCGCCGAAGTATTGGAGTTGGCTGCTGCGGAGCTGTCTCTTGGCGACTTGTCGGCGCTGAAAGACGATATCGACCTGCCGCTGGCTGGCCCATATACCACCGCAGTGGCCTGGACTTCCTCCAAACCTTCGGTAATCGACAACATTGGTACTGTGACCCAGCCAAGTGCGACAGAGCCGGATGCCACTGCAACCTTAACTGCCACTATCAGTTACGGCGGGATGAGTGTGACTAAAGCTTTTGATGTAGTTGTTAAGTCCAAGGCGCCACCAGTACCCTTTGCTGTCTTCTCCTTTGAAGATAACCTGAGTGAAGCCAATGGTGATCACGCCGAAGGTGTAGTAGTGGGTAATCGTGTCAACGTGGCTGGCGGTCAGGTGAGCTATGTGGAAGGCGCCAAAGGTAAAGCGTTGGTACTGGATGGTACTTCAGGCGTGCTTCTGCCCAACAATCTGATTAACGATCATTCCTACAGTATCTCTATTTGGCTGAACCTGACCGCAGGCACCCAGTACACACCTGCCTTCTTTGGTTGGGCGACTGACGCCAGCTGGATCAGTGTAGTGCCACGCGGCCCGGGTGATGCCCAGAACACTATGTTGTGGTCAGGTACTGCCTGGTATGACGGGACATTCAACACCAAGATTGCTACCGGCGTGTGGAGTCATCTGGTGATGGTGGTGGAAAATGGCAAGCTGACTACCTACATCAACGGTGTACAAACCAGCACTATGGCCGGCTTCCCGGATGTGTTTACCCCCGCTGGAGATACCCGTTTCGCGTTGGGCGTTAACTTGTGGGATGTCCCCTATAACGGTCAGATTGATGAACTTAAGATCTATGACGATGTATTAACCGCTGATGATGTCACTATCATCCATGCTCAGGACAAGGCGCAATAAGCCCCAGCCAGAGCTAGCCCAAGCGTTAATTTGTCACTTAAAACAAAAAGGCACCTTCGGGTGTCTTTTTGTTTATGGGGAATTTGTCTGATTAATTTGCAGGGGGCGTACGTTATTGCCGGTTAAACACTGAGCGCAAAATCTGCGCAGAAAAAGCAAGAAAGGGCTGGACTACTATTAATATTTATATATAATAATACAAATAGGGGCGTGAAAAGATTGGTTTGCGTCCCTGTGCTTATTGTGAGTCTTATCCCTTTGTCGTTGGATGGTGTTAGTAGTGTCTATAACACCGCTTGTTGCGCCGCTAGTACTTGTATTAGCGGCTTTTTTTTATCCGTTAAAAGTTATTCGTCTATAACTACAGGGATGGAATTATCAGATAGGTTGGTTTTTTGTGATATTTATGTCAAAAGGACAGTGTTTTTGGGGTTTTTATTGTTTTTTGGGATAAGAGGTTTTGTTTAAATATCAAATTGAGATATTGGCCTATACTTACATTTCGTGTTTTTGCTAGGGCGGAGACTGTTTGCTCTGGCTGGATCACAGCGACATAACAAAAATTATCTGGAGAGCCCGGTGTGAACAATTTATCGCTCAAAATGAAAATCCTCCTCAGTGTCACGCTCAGCTGTATCGCTGCTGTGGTGGCAACGGCAATAGTAACCGCCCAATCGGGCATAGAAACCGCACGCGATACCATTATCAAAGACACCCAAACCCTGGCCCAGGTATTGGGTGAGGCCAGTGTGGGTGCTATTACCTTCGACGATTCGGCAACCGTGTCAGCATCGCTTAATGCGTTAAAACTGAGCCCGCGTGTGCAATCGGCAGCTATTTACAGCGGTGGTAAAGCCTTTGCCTGGTATGTGCAGGGCGCCAGCGAAGCCGAGGCCAAAAGCCGCGTCGCCAGCCAAGTGCCGCCGGTGGGTATAACGGAAGACAAGGGCCGCCTGGTGATTACCGAAGCCATCAAATCTGAAGGCCAAACCCTGGCTTACATTTCCATGGTGATCGATATGGCCGAAGTGCAAACCATAGTGGCACAGGCCTTTAATCGCTCATTGGTGGTGGTAGTGGTGCTGAGTTTGCTGGCATTAGCTGCTGCCTATGCCGTGCAAAAAAGTATTGTGGGGCCAATCAATACTATTGTGGACGCGCTGCGCAATATCTCTGAAGGCGAGGGCGACCTTACCCGTCGTTTGCCGGTGTCCGGGCGCGATGAAATCGCTGAATTGGCCAGTTGTTTTAACCGCTTTGTGGAGCGTTTGCAGGGCATCATCGGCAACGTCATCCAAACCGCGGCCAGTGTGCGTCAGGATGCCCAATTGCTGTCGACAACCGCGCGCGAAAATGAACTGGCGATTCAGCGCCAGCAAACTGAAATTGAACAAATTGTGGCGGCAATCCGCGAGATGGCCGCGGTGGTGGATAACGTCAGCCAAAGCGTGAGTGAAACCGCCAACCAATCACAGCAGGCCGATTCTGCGGCGGCCTCGGGTAAACAAACTGTGTCGCTCACCATGGGCCAAATCCAATCGCTCTCCAGCGATATCAAAACAGCAGCGGGTGTGATCGATCAGTTGCAACAAGAAACCCAAAGTATTGGTTCGGTGTTGGATGTTATTCGCGGCATTGCCGAGCAAACCAACTTGCTCGCGTTAAACGCGGCGATTGAAGCGGCGCGCGCCGGTGAACAGGGGCGCGGTTTTGCGGTAGTGGCCGATGAAGTTCGCACCCTGGCGTCGCGCACCCAAACATCGACGACTGAAATTCGCGAAATGATCGAGCGCTTGCAATCAGGCTCCCACAAAGCGGTGGAGATGATGTCCGCTGGCAATGCCCAGGCGGGTGCCTCGGTAGAGCAGGCGGGCCAAGCGAGCAAATCGCTGGAAAATATTACGGCCATTGTGAGTGTGATCCGCGACCGCACCAATCAAATTGCCGCCGCGTCAGAACAGCAAAGTGCCGCAACCCGTCAAATTGAAAAAAATGTGCAGCGCATTTCCAATGTGGCGATTGAATCAGCCCAAAGTTCCAGCCGTATTTGCAATAACACTCAACATTTGGCCGCTGCTGCTGATCAGCTTTCCGAGCTGGTTAGTCGTTTCCGCGTTTAACCGTTGTTAATAACAAGAGAGATACAGCATGAAAAAAATCATCGCAGCCTTGACCCTCACTACCGCTATGAGCAGCGGCGCTTTTGCGTGCAGCAAGCCCGCCACCAAACCGGAATTTCCGGATCCGGCAACGGCAGTTAGTGCGCAAATGGTAAAAGCTAACAATGAAGTAAAGGCTTATGTAAAAGCCATGCAAGACTATTTAGGCTGTGCGGGTTTGAGCCGCTCGGCAGAGAAAAAAGAATTGGATGATTTAAAAGCTTACGCAGAAAGTTTTAACGAAATTATTCGCGCTTATAAAGCGAAGGGCGGTTGATTTAAGCCTCCTTCTCAAGGGCGGGAATAAATTCACCCCCCCTAGCCCCTTCTCATGGGGGAGCTAAATTCACCCCCCCTGGCCCCCCCTTATTAAGGGGGGGGGCCAGGGGGGGGTGAATTTAGAAGCAAATCACCAAAACCTTATATAAATCGCCGCGGTAATCCCCACAATCACCAGCGTATGAATCACATCCCACTTATCAATTCCCGCGCGAATTTCGGCGCGCTGTTCGGCAGAAATCGAGCCGTAGGTTAAACCTTGCAATTGTTCATCGCTTGCTACTTTGGTGAATAAACTCACCACAATCACCAACACACAAATCACAATAAATAACAACGAGCAGTAATACAGCCAATTCATTGCCACTAAGCTATAGAGCCAACCGTCCGGGTCGAGTTGGTCTTTAAAAATAGTCAGCACTAAACGCAACATGCCCAGTACAAAACCGCTCACCAAGCCAATCAAACCAGCAGCGGGTGTTATGCGTTTGGAAAATACGCCCAGCAAAAACACAACCGCAATACCGGGTGCAATTAACGCCTGCACCAGCTGCAAATATTCGTAGAGTACATCGGACACCATCTGCATCACCGGAATCCACACTATGCCCAGTAATACCACCGCAATAGTGGCTTGGCGGCCAACGCTGAGCAGTTTTGTTTCGCTGGCATCGGGTTTGAATTTTTTATAGAAGTCGATAGTGAATAAAGTGGCTGATGAATTAAACAGCGATGCGAGTGAACTCATCAGTGCCGCGAGTAAACCGGCAATCACAATACCTTTAATGCCCGAAGGTAAAAGTTCCGACACCAATGCCGCAAAAGCCTGGTCTGCACTTTCGATTTGAATTTGACCTTGCTGATGCAGCGCATAAGCGATCATGCCGGGAAACAGGAAAATAAATACCGGCAATAATTTTAAGTAGCCGGCAAAAATAGTCCCGCGCCGCGCCGCTTGAATACCTTTGGCGGAAAGCACGCGCTGCACAATATATTGGTCAGTACACCAATACCAAAAGCCGATAATAAATGAGCCAAAAATCACCCCCGGCCAGGGAAAATCCGGGTCGCTGGCGGAGCGAATCAAATGCATTTTTTCGCCATTAATACGCTCCAGCTCGGCAAAGCCGCCCACCTTGTCCAAACCAACTACCAAAATCACCAGCGAGCCAATAATCAACACCGGTGTTTGTAATACCGAAGTCCACATAATGGCTTTCATGCCGCCCAACACAGTGTAAATACCTGTGACGACCACCAAACCAACGGCGGCGATCCAGAAAAAATCTATGCCCCAAATGCTCTCAATACCCAGTACCGTTTTGAGCACCACACCGCCGGCATACACCGTCACCGAGACTTTGGTAAGCACATAACTCACCAGCGAGATAAACGACAAAAAGGTGCGCGAGCTGGAGGAGTAACGGCGCTCCATATACTCGGGCATGGTGTACACCTTGCTGCTCCAATAAAAGGGTGCAAACAACCAGCCGAGCAATAAAATAATCCAGGACTGCAATTCCCAGTGCGCCATCGCCATGCCCGTTTGCATACCGGCGCCGGAAAGCCCCACTAAATGCTCGGAGCCAATATTGGAGGCAAAAATGGACGAGCCAATCACCAGCCAACCGGCATTGCGGCCCGCTAAAAAATAATCCGAGGTGTCTGCCTCTTTCTCGCGCAGTGAGCGCACAACCACGGCCACCAGCAGCAGCATAAAGCCGGCCAGCACCGCCCAATCAAGTGTGGAGAAGTGAATCATGGGGTTACCTTTTGGTTCAGGTCACTCGTTATTGTTTAGGTTGTATCTGGAGCCGGTTTGACCTGGGTCAGGCTCAGATAAGCCAATATTATTGTAATATAAAAAATGCGTTAAATAACCATGTACAACTTGTATCCAAGAGGGTTTGTGATCCCGCTTGCTATTTACATCCCGCCCCTTAATTTCCTGTAGAAAAACGGCTTTAAACACCAATAAGTGCTACTTTTGGTAATACCTTTGCCGTTTTATAGAGAAAAATCTTTTCATTTGTTGACGTTAAATAGCCCAACGCATAGTATTTTAATTGTCTTACAATATGCCTAATAAATAGGCGATGCCACGGTAAAGCTTTCCCGGCAGGGGAGGACGCTCAGCGACGAGCCGGCGTGAAGACAGAATTTCAGGAACAGCGTTTTTTAATAATAACAATCGCCCTGCGCGTGTCGGCCAAGGGCGATTGATCACGGGAGAAAGTCATGTTCAAGAAAAAAACACTCAGTTTATCCATCGCCATGGTTGCAGCCCTGGGCTCGTCTTATGTGGCGGTAGCGCAGGAAGATGAGCAGCTTGAAGAAGTGGTTGTTACCGGTATTCGCGGCAGCTTGACTCAAGCGCTGGATGTTAAGCGCGATAACACTCAAATCGTTGATGCGATTGTGGCGGAAGATATTGGTAAATTCCCCGACAACAACGTAATCGAAGCGATGCAGCGTATCACCGGTGTGCAGGTTACTAACCGCGGCTCGGGTGAAGTCGCCGGGATTTCTATTCGCGGTTTGACCGACATTAACACCACAGTAAACGGTCGCAATATTTTCACCGCATCGGGTTTGGCGGTGGCGCTGCAAGATATTCCCGCCAGCTTGATCAAGCAGGTAGACGTTTACAAAACTCGCTCCGCTTCGCAAATCGAAAACGGTATTGCGGGTTCTGTGGACGTTAAAACCCAGCGTCCGTTTAATTTTGATGGTAGTAAAGTGGTGGTTGCGGCCCGTGCAATCAATCAAGAACAATCAGATGAAATTGATCCGAACATCAGCGCCCTCGCAAGCAATCGCTGGGACACTAGTAGCGGTGAATTTGGTGCATTGGTAAACCTCTCGTTTGCCGAGACAAACTATCGCGACCAAAGTGTTACCCCCGGTGCTATGGTGCCATTTGCAACGGATGACCCGGTTGCGCCGTTCACTAATTACGAGCGTATTTTCCTTGGTAAGGGTGGTGTTACAGAGAATCCTATTTGGACTCCAGGTTTGTTGAATGGTCTTCCTAGTGCTGCTGGCTCTACTCTGGATGTAAATGGCGAGCCAATGGAATATTTGCTGGGCCGCGATGCGATTTTTGCAAGCGACTTTACCGGTAAACGTGAGCGCACTGCAGCAAACGTATCCTTCCAGTTTGCACCTAACGATACTTCTGAATATTTATTTGAAGCTTTCTATAACGGTTATCGCAACGAATCTTTCAACTCATTGTTGTTCTCGTTTGCTGACTGGTGGGGCTCATACGTAAATGACCCAGCTGCTGCAAATCTTGAGGTTTTCCCGGGCACCAACATCGTTAAATCACGCAGTGTGTCAAACCAATATATGTTTACCAGTGGCGATTTTGGCACCGGTAAAACGGACAGCTACGTTTATGCTCTGGGTGGTAGCTGGGATATAGGTAGCAACCTGAAAGTTAAATCTGAATTGGTTTACCAAGACAGTGAATTCAGCACTACTTTTGCCGGTATGCGTTTTGACAAAGTGGGTTATCAACTGGATGTAGATTTTAATGCGGGCGGTGGTTTACCTGCGTACAGCTTCCCTGACAATCCAGCTACTGTTGGTGTAGATGAAAGTGACCTGACCGATTTGGTTGCCTGGAACAGCGCACAATTCTATGACTCAGGCACGCGTAGCAATGGTGATGCAACTACCTTCACTACAGATGCAACTTACACCACCGATTTCAGCATTTTTACCGCGTTTGATTTTGGTGTGCGTGTAGATAACCGCACGGCGGCAGAAGCAGCCAGAAGACAAGGCGCTAAAAATAACGCAATCACCGAATACGATAGCTACAACATTATTGATGGCGCGTACAACGGTGCTATCGCCATTGAGTCTATTGAGGGTATTGCCTCCATCAACAAAGGTTTCTTTGATGGTGAGGCGAACGTGCCAACAACTTGGGCAGCAGCAAATGGTCACTATCTGACTCGCAACATCGGTGAGATGAGAGGTCTCTATGGCCTGACTGAATTGCCGTTGATCAATGGTTTTGATATCGAAGAATTAACTACCTCTGCTTACGTAACGGCCAAATTTGAATCTGAATTGGCTGGTAAGGCAATTGATGGTGAAGTTGGTTTGCGTTACACCGGCTCTGAAACCGATATGGTGTTTACCGATATCAACAAAGAGTTGTTGAACCCAACTGTGGATAACAGTTCGTCAGCCACTGCAGATACTTCCAAAGTATTGCCGAGCTTGATGGTTCGTTATCACTGGACTGACAATCTGCAATCACGTATTGCATATACCGAAACCTTGCGTCGTCCTGCATTCGGTCAATTAAATGCCAACATCAACTACAACGAAGATGTCACTAATATTGGCTACGGCACCGCTGGCGGTGGTAACCCCGATTTGAAACCGACTGAATCGCAAAACTATGACTTCTCACTGGAGTGGTATTTTGCTGACAGTAGCTCTTTGTACGGAACTTTGTTCAAGCGTGAAATTGAAGGCTTTGTTATTGATTTCCGCCGTCAAGTCCAAGCCCCAAAACCTGATGGTAGCGGTATTGGAACCTACGTTCTGAGCCAGCCATTCAATGCATCTAACGGTGAGTTGAGTGGTCTTGAATTAGGTGCGGTATGGTTCCCTGAAAACTTGCCATCTGTATTGGATGGTTTTGGTGTGCAAGCCAGCTACACCGCGTTGGAATCATCGCAAACTACTCCTGTGACCAATGCTGCAGGCGAAATTATCGAAACCAAGAAAACTGATTTGTTTGGTGTTTCGGATGAGTCCTACAGTGTTGTATTGGCATACGACAAGTATGACGTAGGTGTGCGTTTGTCTTACGCATGGCGCAGTGCTTTCCTTAACAATTATGAAGCAGCATTGTTTGCGAACCCGCTCGAAGTGTGGAGAAAACCAGAATCCAGTTTGGATTTGCAAGTTAGCTATCAGGTAAATGACAACCTGTCTCTGACTCTGGATGGCACCAATCTGACTGAAGAGATTTATCAAAGTTATTACGGTGAAAATGGTTCAACTACCAATAACTTTGGTTCAGCACTCTACAGTCGCACCTTTGCAATTGGTGCTCGCCTGACTTTCTAAGCCTGGCGATTCCAATTCAAGCCCGACCAAAATCATTCCCCCCGATTTTGGTATTCAAGTCCCGCCCTTGTGGCGGGACTTTTCTATTATTAGCGCAGCAGACTCCCATAATAATTATTGGCTTTTTAAGTAATTTTCCATGAAAAGTTTGGTTAAATCCCTGATTTGATACCAAATTAATTTTATATTCCCGCTACTGGCGGGAATATTTTTTTAAGAGGTTTTTGCAATGAATTTGGTTAGCTCCCTGCGGTTGTTCACTCTTGGCGTTAGTTTGTGTGTGGCGTCGGCCCAGGCACTTGAGCTAGCCCCCACCCGCGATGTGCAATTATTGGATAGCCCATTCCTGCAAGCGCAGAACACTAACAAAGAATATTTGTTGGCGTTTGATGCAGAAAAAATGCTGGCGCCATTTCGCCGCGAGGCGGGTTTGCCGTTTAAGGAAACTTATGGCAATTGGGAGTCCACCGGGTTGGATGGCCACATGGGCGGCCATTACGTAACGGCGCTTGCGCTGCTCTATGCTGCTACACAAGACAAGTTGGTGCTGGAGCGATTGAATTATGTGATCGCCGAATTAAAAAAATGTCAGGACAAACTGGGCACGGGTTACCTTGGTGGCATTCCCGACAGTAATAAAATGTGGAGCGAAATTGCGCGCGGTGATATTCGCGCCGATAACTTCTCCACCAACGAGCGCTGGGTGCCTTGGTACAACCTGCACAAAATCTACGCCGGTTTGCGCGATGCTTATTTATACGCGGGCAATGAAGACGCCAAAAATATGTTGGTGCGCTTGTCTGACTGGACGATTGAGCTGACTAAAAAACTCTCGCCCGAACAAATGCAAACTATGCTGCGCACCGAACACGGCGGTATGAACGAGGTGTTTGTGGATGTGGCCAGCATCACCGGCGATAAAAAATATCTGCAACTGGCAGAAGCTTTTTCCCATCAGGCCATTTTGCAGCCGTTGCAAAAACAACAGGATCAATTAACCGGCCTGCATGCCAATACCCAAATTCCCAAAATTATCGGCTTTAAAAAAGTGGCCGATGCCACACACAACGAAAGTTGGGACAAAGCCGCTGAATTTTTTTGGCAAACGGTGGTAGATAAACGCACTGTCGCCATCGGCGGCAATAGCGTGAAAGAACACTTTCATGACAGCAATGATTTCACACCCATGATTGAGGATGTGGAAGGGCCGGAAACCTGCAATACCTACAACATGCTGAAACTTACGCAGTTGCTGTATTTGTCATCGGCCGATAAAGGCGAGCACACCCCGGCGATGAAATACGTGGATTATTACGAGCGCGCTGTATACAACCACATTTTATCTTCCCAGCACCCGCATACCGGCGGCCTGGTGTATTTCACTTCCATGCGCCCCAATCACTACCGGGTTTATTCACAAGTGCATGATGCTATGTGGTGTTGTGTCGGTTCAGGTATAGAAAGCCATTCCAAATACGCCGAATTTATTTACGCGCGTGATCTGGATAAAAAACTGCCAGAAATTTTTGTGAATCTGTTTATTCCCTCGCGCTTGAACTGGGCAGAGCAGGGCATAAGCCTCACGCAAAATACCCAATTCCCGGATGCGGAAACCACTGAGTTTGTAATTGAAAGCAGCAAGCGTTTTCGTTTGCAACTGCGCTACCCCCAGTGGGTTGAACAAGGTGTATTGCAGCTGCGTGTTAATGGCAAAACCATAAAAGTAAAACAGCAGCCGGGTGAATTTATTGCGCTGGAACGCCGCTGGAAAAAAGGCGACAAGGTGGAACTGGTGTTGCCAATGAAACCGCGCCTGGAAAAATTGCCGGACGGTTCCAATTATTACGCGGTGCTCTATGGCCCCATTGTATTGGCCGCAAAAACCCAACCTTTTAACGGCGAAAAAGTAAATTATTTCAGCGACGACTCACGCATGGGGCACATAGCCTCCGGCCAGGTTTGCCCGCTGGAAGCAGCGCCCTTTTTGTTGGGCAATAGCGATGAATTTATCCAGCAATTAAAACCGGTGGCGGGCAAACCGCTCACCTTTAATGCCAGCGGTTTAATTAACGGTCAGAATTTGCAACAGATCGAGTTAGTGCCGTTTTTCCGTGTGCATGAATCGCGCTACGCCTTGTATATGCCTTACAGCACCGCAGCAGATATTGAAAAGGCGCGCGCAAACGCCGCCGCCGAAGAAAAAGCGCGCCTTGCATTACAAGCCAAAACCATCGATCAAGTCGCACCCGGTGAACAGCAACCCGAGTCAGATCATTTCTACAAAGGCGAACAGGCCGAAGCCGGTTTATACAACGGCCGCCACTGGCGTCACAGCCGCGCCTGGTTCAGTTATGAATTGAACGATAAAAACCAGGAAGCTAAAACCCTGCAAATCACCTACGCGGGCATCGATTCCGGCCGGAAATTTGAAATCCAATTAAACGGAGTAGTGATTGCAAAAGTGGAATCCACCGGCAATACGCAGGAGTTTTTTACGGTGGATTACCCGATACCTGCGGAATTAGTAAAAAAAGCCAAAGGTAAATACACCCTGAAATTTGTCGCGGCACCGGATTCAATTGCGGGTGGTATTTATGGGGTTAGGTTGCTGCGCTAACGCGTAGTTAACAGCGTTTCAAGGATCCATCAGCGGTGCGCGTATTTCAAGAATACGCGGCAGTGCTTGTTTAAAGGCGGCGACTAGTTCCGGGTCGAAGTGTTTGCCGGATTCGTTTTGGATGTAATCCACTGTGGCTTCAATGGTCCAAGGTTCTTTGTAGGGGCGTTTGCTGGTGAGGGCGTCGAATACGTCGGCGAGGGCGATGATGCGTGCTTCGATAGGAATGGCGTCGCCGACCAAGCCTTCGGGGTAGCCGCTGCCGTCCCATTTTTCGTGATGGCTGAGTGCGACACGCCGCGCCATTTGCAGCAGGCTGGAGCTGTCGTCGCCAATAATTTCCGCGCCGATGCGCGCGTGCTGTTTCATCACTTCCCATTCATCCGGTGTAAGTTTTCCGGGTTTGAGAAGAATTGCATCGGGAATGCCCATTTTGCCTACGTCGTGCATGGGGGCGGCGTTGAATAATTCCTCGGCATCGGCGTTGCCCATACCGGCGGCCAGCGCAATTTCGCGCGCGAAATGGCTCATGCGAATGACGTGCAGGCCAGTGTCGTTGTCTTTGTATTCGGCGGCGCGCCCCAGGCGCTGGATAATTTGCAGGCGGGTGTCGCGCAGGGTTTGTGCGCTCACCAGTGAGAGTTGGGCTTTTACCCGCGCGAGCACAATCGGGGCGCTTACCGGTTTGGCGATGTAGTCCACGCAGCCGGCGGCAAAGCCCTGGGTTTCATCGCTGTCGTCGGCCAGTGCGGTGACAAAAATCACCGGAATATCACGTGTCGCCACTTGCTGTTTTAGCCGCTGGCAAGTTTCCAGCCCGGTGAGGCCGGGCATCATAATATCTAGCAGGATCAAATCCGGCGCTTCGCTTTGGGCAAGGCTAATGGCCTTTTCGCCATCGCGGGCGAACAGCAGTTGGTAGTCCTGCTGCAGGATTTGGCGCAGCACCTGCAGATTCAGGGGTTCGTCATCCACAACCAATAGTTTGGGGCGGCTATCGCGCAGGTTCATTGCTGGTCTCCTGTTACCCAGGGCGCGTTGCTGATCCAGGCCTGCAGTAACTGGGCTGCGGCATCAAAATCAAACATATCCAGGGCATTGTTCAATTGTGCTAATTCAGTGGCGGGCATTAATGGCTGCAACAGCGCGAGGCTCTCCTCCTCGATGCTGGAGCGCTCGCAGGCTAGTGCCAAGCGGCGCAGCAGTTCGGCGGGCACTGGTTGGGTTGCGATTGATGGCGGCTCGGGTTCGGGCAGCTGTGCTGTCACCCAGGTACCTGCCTCGGCAATGGCTTGGTTAATTGCATCGATAATGCCGGTTAGGGCGGTTTTATCCCCTGCCTTGTGTTGCTCCAGTTCGCGCAATTGTGCGGCCAGTTTGACCAAGCCCAGGTTCGCGGCCACCCCTTTCAGGCGGTGCGCTTGGGCTGGCAGGTCATGCTGTTCGGGCTGCAACGGGGCTTGTTGATAATCGCTGCAAAAACGGTTTATCGCCGCATATAACCTGGGCGCATCGCCCCAGCGGGCCAGAGCGCCCGGTAGATCAATGGTCCCCGGTAGATCAATAGCGCCTTGTTGATCGCCTGCGGGTGTTTTGGTCGCGGGTGCCAATTCCAGCTGCAGGCAGCGGGCTATCTCGCTGTAGAGTTCGTTTTTGTCGATGGGTTTGGAGGCAAAACCATCCATACCGGCTTTTTCTGCCTCCTCCCGGTCGCGCAGTAACACACTGGCGGTCAGCGCGATGATGGGAATAGGTTTGCGCTGTTGCAAACGCTCCCACTCGCGGATGATTTTGGTGGCTTGCAGGCCATCCACCTCGGGCATTTGGATGTCCATCAAAATCAGGTCTATGGCTTTTTCCTGATACTGGGCCCAGGCCTCCAGCCCATTGTTGGCGCGGTGCACCTGATGGCCATCGCGGCTTAACAGCAGCTCCAGTACCTCCAGGTTTTGCGGTACATCGTCTGCCACCAAAATGCGCAGTGGCGGCAGGCTGGTGGGGGTTATGGCGGTGGGCAAGAGGCAGGCATCCACGGCTTCCAGCGGCACCAGCAGTTCAAAGCAGCTGCCTTCGCCCAAACGGCTGGTCAGGCTAATGCGACCGCCCATCAACTCCACCAGTTGGCGGGCAATAGTGGTGCCCAACCCTGTACCACCAAATCGGCGCGCCATGGAGGCATCGGCTTGGGTAAAGGGGGTGAATATCTGCTCGATACGATCAGCCGCTATGCCTATGCCGGTATCGCGGATCTGGAAGCACAGCATCTTGCCGGCATCACTCACCACCAGTCGCACTTCGCCCTGGGGAGTAAATTTCACCGCATTGCCCAGCAGGTTGACCAAAATCTGGCGCAGGCGCAGCTCGTCACCCATGACCAGGTCGCGCAGGTGCGCTGGGTAGTCCAGGTGTAATGCCAAGCCTTTTTTGTCGGCCTGTAACTGGAATTCCGCCAGTATCTGCTGGCAGAGGCTGCGCAGTGAAAAGGCCTGGGGGTCAAGTTCCAGTGCGCCGCGTTCCAGTTTGGCGGTGTCCAGAATATCGTTGAGCAAACCCAGCAGCGAACGGGCGGATTGGCGCAGTGTTTGTAGCTGTTTTTGCTGGCTGGGGTTGAGTGGCGAATCCAGCAGGAGTTCGGCGAAGCCAATAACCGCATTCATGGGCGTGCGGATTTCGTGGCTCATATTGGCGAGGAACATACCTTTGGCCACGGCGGCCTGTTCGGCATGCTCTTTGGCGATGCGCAGGTCTTGCTCCATGGCTTTGCGGTCAGACAGGTCAAGTGCGAGTTTAAACACCTTCCAGGGTTTGCCATCCACATCCAGAATCGGGTTGTAGGCGGCCTGAATCCACACTTGGCGGCCATCAATACCCACCCGGCGGTATTCGCCACTCTGGAACTCCCCGCTCTGCAGCTTGCGCCAAAACTCGCGGTATCCGGCGCTGTTTACCTCCTCCGGGGTACAGAGTTTACTGTGGTGTTTGCCCAGTAACTCGGCTTTGATATAGCCGGTAAGTTGCAGGAATTTGTCGTTAATGGCGATGATATTGCCATCCATATCAAATTCGGCCACCGCCAGTGCCTTGCCGATTGCCTGAACCACGCCTTCAAATTCATTGGCGCGCCGGCGGGATTCGGTGACATCAATAATCACCCCGTCGATCCAGTTGGGGGTATCGCCTTCGCTGTAAACGTAAGTGCCGGTTTCCGATACCCAGCGCTCACTGCCATCGCGGTGGGTGAGGCGATAATCGATATGGTAAGAATGGCGTTCGTGCAGGGCGACTTCCAGGCTACGGTTGATGGCTGGCATATCTTCCGGGTGTACCAATTGCCCCAGGGTGATCTGGTTGGTCATAAAGGCCTGTGCTGGCCAGCCGGTCATGCGCTCCACCGCATCGCTGATAAACAGGGTGCGCCAGGGCGGGGAAAACTCGGTGCGAAAGGCGATGCCGGGCATGTTGCCGATAAGGGTGCGGTACTGCTGTTCCTGCTCGTGCAGGCGCTGTTGGCTGTCCTGCATTTGCCCGTAGAGTTGGCGATAGCGCAGGATCATATTGCCCGCCAGCGCGAGCATACTGAGCGCCAGAGTGATGGCGGTGATAATGCCGGCGAGAAATACCTGGCTATTGGTGGTATCTGCAGCCGGTTCCGGTGTGCCAATGATTGAACCCGGCGGGGCGATAAACAGCGCCGCCTCCATACCCACATAGTGCATACCGGCAATCGCGAAACCCATCACTACACTGGCGAGCAGGCTTTTATGCAGGCCGGTTAGCCAGGTTTGCCCGCGCAGGCCAAAGCGAATCCACAGCGCCACAATGGCCAGCAATACCGCCACCAGAATAGAGGCGGCAAACCAGCGCGGGTCATATTTGAGTGTCGCCTCCATATGCATGGCTGCCATGCCCGAATAGTGCATGGTGCCTATGCCGGCGCCCACCAACACCCCGCCCACAATTAACTGCCGGCGGCTGATGTGCTCGGCCGACAACATATGCAGTGCTACCCAGGAGGCAAATACCGAGGGCACCATGGAGGCCAGCGTACCCAGTGGGTCGTAGTGCACATGGCTGCCAATGCTAAACGCGAGCATGCCAATAAAGTGCATGGACCAAATCCCGCCGCCCAGCGCCAGCGAGCCGGTGAGCAGGGCGATTTGCGCATGAATGGTTTTGGGCGCACGGCGGGTCATGGCCGCAATTTGCAGCCCTACGCAGGAGGAGCCAATCGCGATTAATACCGAAAGGCCGACTAACCAGGGGTTGTAGCTGCCCTGCAACAGGCTGGCGGGGTCAGGGTTGAGCGCAAACAGGTCGAGCAATACAGGTTTCAACATGGGGGCGGGCACTAAGGGTGGCAACAACACTATGATCTTCAAAGCCTAGTTGAGCCGCCCATGGGCGTCTAATTACTCCTTTTGCTTTTTTGCCAGCGCCAGCGCGAGCAGGGTGATTGAAAGTGGTATAAAGGATATCCACAGCACTGTGCTCCAGCCGTAAGCGCCCAGAATCCCACCCGATAAAAACGAGCCCAGCGCCATCACCCCAAAAATCAGGAAATCGTTCAGCGATTGCACCCGGTTTTTCTCCTCGGGCCGGTGGCATTCCAGAACCCAGGCCGATGCGCCCAGAAAACCAAAATTCCAACCAATACCCAGCAGGATCAACATCCACCAAAAGTGCGCCACATCCAATCCGCCCAAACCCACAGCGGCGGAGATGGCAGTCAATACCAGACCCAAGGCGGTCATGCGCGCGGCGCCATAACGGGTGATCAGGGAGCCGGTAAAAAAGCTGGGCGCATACATGGCAATTACATGCCACTGCACACCGAGATTGGTATGGGTGTGGGAGTGGCCGTGCATATGCATCGCCAGCGGCGCGGCGGTCATCAGGAAATTCATCAACATATAAGTCACCGCGCCACAGATCACCGCTGCGATAAAGCGGGGCTGGCGCGCCACTTGCCACAGCGGCCTGCCGCCGGCTATTTCCGCGGCCGTTGGTTTGGGCAGGCGAACACCCAGCAACACCAGCGCCGAGAGCGCAGCGGCAATCGCCTGCGCCAGAAAAGTCGCCACATACACCTGCGCCGGCCAGAGGTGCATAGTCCAGGTCACCAGCTGGGGGCCAACCACCCCGGCGGCAACCCCACCCGCCATCACCAGCGACAGGGCTTTGGCTTTGCGCTCGGCGGGCACAGCATCGGCCGCTGCAAAGCGAAAGGAGAGCACCACCGCGGCATAAACACCGCCAAAAAAAGTCGCCGTGCAAAACAGCCAAAACCAGCCGAGCAACAGCGCCACCATAGCCACCAAACCGGCAATCACACCTGCCGCTGCACCCACCAAAAAACTGGCGCGCCGCCCATACAACCGGGCAATACGCCCCACCGGCAAAATACACACCGCCATACCCACCACAAAAATCGAAATGGGTAATGTCGCAAGCAGCGGGCTGGGCGCCAGCATGCTGCCTACAATCGCCCCAGTTGCGTAAACCACCACCGCATTGGCACCCGCCAATGCCTGTGCAATCACCAGTCGCCAGAGGTTGTTGTGCTGGGTTTTTAAGCTGTCACTTTCCATGACGGGGTTTCCCTCTCGTTGCTCATTCATTCCTGGATTCCAAATGCCCGGTTTTAAGATAAATAGTGGCGCCATTTTGGCCGGCAGCCAGGTGCGGGTAATGTCCTGTGGGCAGCCGCAGCCGCAGCCAGCTGCCAGCGGGGTAAACCTTATCGGTTTCTACTAGGTCTCCCGTCAGCACCAACAACTCGGCTGATTGAATCGCCCCGTTGAATAAAAGGCAGCCGGTGGTTAGACGTTGGAGGCAAACCTGCTCATAGGTGCTGGCAAAAAGAGGGCAAAGCTGGCGATCCGCTTGGGCCTGCCAGAGTTCGGGGGTGTTGGTATTGATGCGCAGCGGTTGGGTTTCGCTTGCGGGCATTTGCCCCAGCTTGACGAAAATAAGCGCGCCCTGAAGGCTTGACGGCTGATGACTGGAGCCCGGTGGATTGCGCAAATACCATCCGGCCCGAAAGCTCTGGGCATCCTCGCTGAATGTGCCTTCCAGCACCAATATCTCTTCGCCTGCATCATGGCTATGAGCGGGGAAAAATGAATCTGGCGCATAGCGCACAATACTGGTGGCCCGCGCTTTTTCCGCGCCAATGCGATCCAGCATCACCCGTTCGACCCCCGGCTGCGGTGAGGCGACCCAGTGGTATTGATCCGGGGTGATGGAAACCCGTTGGGTGAAGTCAGCATTGATCAGCATAGGTTGCTCCCGGGGCAATGACAGATTCCTCATCATCCCAGATTGGTTGGCCGTGGCAAATCAGATAAAGTTTCTTTTATTGAAAGAAAATCTTTATCGGTTTTTCTGGTCATGCGGCTTCTTTGGTTGATTTTATGAATGCAAACTTACGTCTTAATGCCTTGCGTGCGTTTGAGGCTGCTGCTCGTCACAAAAGTTTTTCTGCAGCGGCAGAAGAATTACATGTGACGCCGGCGGCCGTTGGTCAATTGGTACGCACGCTTGAGGAATGGCTGGGTGCGCCCTTGTTTGAGCGGGCGAGCAGCGGGCGAATTCGCTTGGAACCCACGGAACTGGCCGAGCGCGCCCTGCCGGATATTCGTGCCGGGTTTGATCGATTAACTCTGGGTATGGAGCGCTTGAGAGAGGGCGGAGCCAAGGGAATGCTCACGGTGACGGTCAGCCCGGCCTTTGCTGCCAAATGGTTGTTGCCGCGTATTGATCGCTTCCAAAGCCGATGGCCGGAACTGGATCTGCGCCTGGACACCAGCCTCAAGCCGGTAGATTTTGTCGCCCAACGGGTTGATGTGGGGGTGCGCTATGGCGCTGGCCTCTGGCCCGGTCTGGAGGCTGAAAAACTGATGGAGGAGGAGATTTACCCTGTTTGCTCGCCGCTGTTATGGCAGAGCGGGCGCTTGCGCAACCCCGAAGATTTGCTGCGTGAGATCCTGATCCATGATCGCTCGATGGAGGCACACCGGGGTTTTCCCAGCTGGCAAGCCTGGCTTGCGAGGGCCAGTGTACCGGCAGAGGTGCCAGCGCGCGGATTGCACATCAATAATTCGGCGGCGGTATTGCAAGCCGCCGTTGAGGGGCAGGGCATAGCGCTGGCGCGCAGCGTTATGGCCCGCGATGATCTTGCTGCCGGGCGCCTGATCAGGTTATTTCCCGGCGTTCATTTTGTGTCGCCACTGGCGTATTTCCTGGTCTACCGCCCCGAATGCGCCAGCTTGCCGCGCATAAACGCCTTTCGGGACTGGATGCGCGAGGAGGTCGCCCCTGGCTAACACTAGCGCTGTTTAAACCGCACCGCCGTGCCACCACCCGGTTTTAAATCCAGCGCCAGGGTGCTTTTGGCGGTCACGTTTATCCGTTTGATTTCGTAGGCCTCGGGGTTGGTTTCCCAGTCGGCGTCTTTGCCGTCGCGGTAGATCTGGGCTTCATAGCGCGCTTTGGGGTCGAGGAAATCCAGTTTGACTTCAAGCTTGCGTGCGTCCTGATTGGTGATGGCGCCCAGGTACCAGTCGGGGCTGTGTTTGTCCTGCCGTGCGATCACCAGATACTCGCCAATTTCTCCCTGTAACGCGCGGCTCTGTTTCCAGTCGGTGGGTACGTCATCGATAAACTGGAAAGCGGGGTGGCCGGCGTAGTTTTCGGGTAAATCCGCCACCATTTGCAGTGGGCTGTAAATCACGACATAGAGCGCCAGCTGGTTAGCCAGGGTGGAGGGTACGCGGTTGTAGGGGCGATGTTTTTTGTAGTCGAAGTTGAAAATGCCGGGCGTGAAATCAATCGGGCCAGACAAGCCGCGCGTGAACGGGATGATTGTGGTGTGGTCGGGCATATTGCCGGTATCGGGGCTGCCACCGTTGTACTCCATGCCGCGTACACACTCGCGTGTCATCAGGCTGGGGTAGGTGCGGCGCAGGCCGGTATCGGTCACGGTTTCATGGGCATTGACCATCACTTTATGGCGCGCGGCAGTGTCCACCACCCGCTGGAAGTGGTTGACCATGTATTGGCCGTGGTGCCATTGGTCGCCGTCAATGCGTGTGCCTACGTAGCCCATTTTTACACTGTGGATGCCCAGTTTTTCGTAGTAGCCAAAGGCGGCATCCATCTGCTGTTCGTAGTAGGTCACACCGGCAGCGGTTTCGTGGTGGCCGATAATCTCCACGCCTTTGTCGCGGGCGTAGCGGGTGACTTCTTCCAGATCCAAACCATCCACCGGTTTATCGAAAATAAAGGTTGGTTTGCGCTGCCACCACTCACCTTCCCAGCCTTTGTTCCAGCCTTCGATGAGTATTCCGCTAATGTCGTGTTGCGCGGCAAAGTCGATATATTCCTTGGCGCGCGCGGTGGTAGCGCCCTGTTTGGGGCCGGGGCTCCAATCCTTTTCGCCAATGTGCATCTCCCACCAAATGCCCATGTACTTGCCGGGTTTAATGTAGCTGTTGTCGGCCTTGAGGGTTTCAGGTGCGGGCGCTTCGTTCAGGTTTAAGGTCAAGTAGGAATTGAGCAGGTCGATGGCTTTGGGCGCAATTTGAATCGTGCGCCAGGGGGATTGCATGGGCGCGGCGGTGCGCACCTTGTCGCCATTGGGCCAGGGCACCAAATCCACCTTCAGGGTTTTGGTGTTGTCGTTCACCAGGCGCAGGGTCATGCTGGCGTAGTTCACCAGCGCCGCCTCGTGAATCGCCAGGGCATAGTGGCGCGCTTCCAGGGTGATGGGGGTGAAGGCAACATCCACCGAGCTGAGCGCCGATCGCAAATACTGGTATTCCGGCCCCCAGTTGCGATAGGCGGGCAACCACCAGGTGTGGCTATTTTCCGCCAGCACAAATTCGGTGAGTTCGTCCTCAATCACAAATTCTTGCAGGTTCGCTTGGGCGGGAACTTCATAGCGCAGGCCGATGCCGTCATTAAACGCGCGAATCGCCAGGGTCAGCTGGCGGGGTTTGGTGCCTGTTTCTGCCAGTTCTACCCGCAATTCACGGTAGTGTTCATTAATGGTTTGCTGTTCACCCCAGGGCTGTTGCCAGTCCTGGTTGTACTCCCGCTCCCGGGTTTGCACGACTTTTAGGCCTGAGCCCAGCGCGGCTTGCCCTTTGATTTTCAGCCCCAAGCGCGAGGGCATCACCACGGGGCGCCCGGCGTAATTAACCGAGTAAAACAGCCCTTCGGGTTTTACCTCCAGTTGCAGGGCAAGCTGCTGATCGGGCGATTGCAGGCTATAGCGGGCAGTCTGTTTGGCCGGCTCAGCCTTGGTTGCGCTGGTCAGAAGTAGCAGGGTAAAGCCCAAAACGATAGAAAGGTGGCTGTTGTGCATTAGCGGCGTCCTCGCAGCAGGGGCGGGTGATAACAAGCATTTTTATACTAGTAGGGATTTGTTAATCCTTTTTAATTAAACCAATGTTATTTAGTTGTCGCAAGCGGCTTTTGTGGGTGGATGTATGTTTTGCAACCGGTTGTATGGTTATTGCTATAAAAACAAACTATGATGCCAAATTAAGGTTTTGGATTTATCCCATTGAATTTGCTCCAGAAGCGACAGCCATGACACCAGAACAACCGATAAAAAAGCCTGCGCTCAAAATGACCGACCTGGCGCGTATGGCCGGAGTGTCCAAATCCACCGTTTCCCGCGCCCTGCAAAACAGCGAGCTGGTAAACCTGGAAACGCGCGAAAAAATCCAGGCGCTGGCCAAGGAGCATAACTATCGCCTGAACACCCAGGCGCGCAATTTTCGCCTGAAAGAGTCGCTCACCATCGGCGTGGTGATTCCCTCGGCAGAGAATGCCCGCTGGCAAATTACCGACCCCTTCTTCCTGGAATTGTTGGGAGCCATTTCTTTCCACTTGATTGAGCAGGGCCATGAAATGTTGCTCTCGGGGCTGAGCTTGCATGCAGTGGCCAGTGGTGATGACGGGCTGAGGAAAATCAACTGTGATGGTTTGATTGTGGCGGGTCAGGCAGATTGCCATGAAGATCTCAATCGTATTGCCGATGGCCAAACCCCTATGGTGGTCTGGGGTGCTCAAATGCCTGACCAGCGCTACTGCACAGTGGGTGGGGATAACCGTCGCGGCGGTGAATTGGCCACCCGTCATTTGCTGGAGCGCGGTTGTAAACGCATCGCCATTATCGGCGATTGGGCAACCCCTGAAGGTTTGTGGCGCTATGAGGGTTATCGCCAGGTGTTGGCTGACGCGGGCATAGCCCCCGAACCAGCGCTGGAGGTTATGCTCGATAGCGCGCGCGACAGTCATCGCCAGGCCGTCCTTCGCCTGCTCACTAGTGGCCGATCATTTGATGGGCTATTTTGTTTGAGCGATGCCATCGCCATGGCGGCCATCAATGCGCTCAACGAACATGGTATGAGCGTGCCGGGCGATGTCGCTGTGGTGGGTTATGACGATATCTCCCTGGCCCGTTACTACACCCCGTCGATTACCACTGTGTATCAGGATCGCGAGCTTGGCGGGCGCTGGTTGGTGGATAAGCTCCTGCGCCTGATTGACGGTGAGCGGGTGGAATCGGCGATGCTGCCGACCGAGATTATTCTGCGCCATAGCAGCCAGCGTTAAGCGCTGGCCCACTTTCTCCCCGCGTTATTCGCGCTGTTTCGCCTCAACGCTGTCTGCATTCCACTGCATTGCATTTGCATCCCACCTGAATCCCATCCGTCACTTTCCCTATTTTCTGAGCCGCACATCCAGTCGCACAGGTAGTCACAAAGGCAGTCGCATGAGCTGCTGCACAGGATAGCCAGTGGTTTGCGACAAAAATCCTCCCGTTGCAACCAAAATGGGCTCATTCGTCCGGTTAATAACACTTCTCAAATGCCAATTAATGCAACCACTGTTAGTTTTGTCGCGCAATGCAACCGGTTGTTTCTTTGGGTAGCAGGAATTTTTAACTCTGAATGCTCAAATTGTAACCTTCCGTATCAATGCTAAAAATTAACTGAACTTTTTTTGATTTCGGCTTCAGTTGTTCTACATTACAACCGGTTGCAAAGCATTTTTGTGACCAATAAAAACACATCGGGAGAGAGACATGAAACACAGTACATTGTTCAAGCCTGCCATTTTGTCGCTAGCAGTTGCAGCGGCCACCAGTGGATCGGGCGTGGTTTTGGCTCAGGAACAAACTAATCAGGCATCCTCTGACGTAGAAGAGGTGATGGTGACCGGTATCCGTGCGAGCTTGATGCGCGCCCAGTCTATGAAAATGGAAAACACCTCCATTTCCGAGGCGCTGGCTGCAGAAGATATTGGTAAGTTGCCAGATTCTTCCATCGCAGAATCTCTGGCGCGCCTGCCCGGTTTGGCGGGTGAGCGTAAAGGCGGCCGTGTAAGTGGTATTTCGGTGCGCGGTTTTAAAGAAGACTTCGTGGGCACCACCCTGAATGGCCGCGAGCTGTTGGGTATTGGTGACAACCGCGGTGCTGAATACGATTTGTATCCGTCAGAAATTATGTCTGGCGCGGTGATTTACAAATCCTCTGAGGCCAAATTAACCACCACCGGTATCGGCGGTACCGTTGACCTGCGCACTGCACGCCCACTGGATGTGTCGCCTACCGTGACCTTTAACGGTTCTTACGAAATGGCGACCCAGGGTTCAGATAACCCTGAATTTGACGACAACGGCAACCGCTACGCGGTAGGCTTCTCGCAAAAATTTGCCGATGACACCATCGGTTTGGCCATGGCTTACGCCTCTACCGAATCACCTACCAACCAGCGCAAATACGGCGTATGGGGCTATGAGAAAAACCAGGCCAGCGACCGTTACGTGCCCTCTGGTTTGGACATTATGGCCATTTCCTCAGTGTTGGAGCGCGACACTGTATCGGCCATTTTCCAATACCGCCCGAACGACGATTTGGACATTGTGGTTGATGCCCTGGACATCGATTACAGCGACTATGGCGTGATCCGCGGTTTCATCGAGCCCTTCTCGGTAGGCAGTGTAACTGCAGGTGCAGGTGCGTTTGACGCGACCGGTACTCAGGTCAACGCCAACCCGGTGTTGCGTACTGACCCCAAAGAAATTCTCGGCGACCTGCAAACTGTGGGCGTAAACCTCAAGTACAAACTGACCGATGTTTGGTCGGTACATTTGGATGTGGCTGACAGCGAATCCAGCAAAACTGACACCCGTGGTGAAAGTTACGCCGGTTTGGGCCGTTCAGGTTCATTGACCAATGCACAGCTGGGTTCTCGTACCTTTGAAATGAGCCAGGGCGGTGTGTTCTTTACCGGTATTTCCGGTATGGATTTCAGCGATTTCGACAGCATTAAACTGACTGGCCCGCAGGGCTGGGGCGGTTCTCTGGCGGCTGAGGCTGATGTATTTGCCTCTAACGTACCTAAAGCCGCAGGTGGTGGTGTTTACAACTACGAAAACGCGCAGGACGGCTTCCTCAACGCTGGTCGTTTTAATGAAGAGCTGACCACGGTGAAATTGGAATTGGCTGCCGAGTTGGATACCAGCTTCCTCACCGGTGTGACCTTTGGTGCTTATTTCAGCGACCGTGAAAAATCCAAAATCAACGATGGTTTCTTTGCTACCTCGCCAACCTACCCCTATGGCAATGGCACCGGCGTAGTGGATGAAGTTATCCCGGAAAAATACCGCTACGGTTTGGCTGACCTCACCTGGGCTGGTTTGGGTATGGTTGTCGCCTATGATGGCTTGGCTCCCTACAAAGACGGCTACTACTACCAGACTTCAGCGGCGACTCTGGAGCCGGATCGTTTGGGTGATAGCTATGTGGTTACTGAAGAAGTAACAACCCTCTATGTACAGGGCGATTTCAACACTGAGGTTGGTGGTATCAATGTGTCTGGTAATGCCGGTGTGCAAGTGGTGGATACCGACCAAAACTCTACCGGTTACATTGGTCTGGTGGATGAAACCTTCACCGTTGATCCTTCCCGCACTGCCGAAGGTGGCGCCAGCTACACCAAAGTGCTGCCCAGCTTGAACGTTAGTGCTGAAGTGGCTGAATCGCAGTTTGTGCGTTTCGGTGCATCCAAATCCATCAGCCGTGCACGTATCGACCAAATGAAAGCCTCTGGCTTCGTGAAGTACGACCAGAACATCGACATCCTGTTGTCTACCGATTACGAAGTGGATACTCCATGGTCCAAATTCCAGGGTGCACCTACCTTGCGTCCATTGGAATCTAACAACTTTGATCTGGCCTACGAAAAATACTTTGCAGAAGACGGTTATGTGTCTGTGACTTATTTCTACAAAGATCTGGTGAACTGGACTCGCGAAGGTCAGCAAGTTATCGACTTCACTAACGATGCAACCAATGGCGGCGCCAACTACTACATCCCGGCGTTCCACAACAAAACCGTACAAACTGACGGCACCTACGGCCCGAACGACGTGTTCCTGACCGCGGGTACTGTGGTTGCTCCAGCCCAGTTCCAAGGCTACTCATCATCCTTTGAAGACGGTTTGAAAGGTAATGTGGATGGTTGGGAATTGACGGCTAACGTTCCGCTGAATTTGGTAAGCGATATGTTGGACGGCTTTGGTTTTGCAGCCTCCAGCTCCTTTATCGATGCCAAGTTGGATGACGGCTCTGCGATCCCTGGTCAATCTGACGAAGTTCACTCCTTGACTGTTTACTACTCAATGGGTGGTTTTGAAGTGCGTGTAGCGGGAACTGATCGTAGTGACTTTGCTACTTACCAGCGCGGCGGCAGTAACAAAATTGAAAATGCCAACCGCAATGGCGTACAGCTGATCGACGCCCAAATCAGTTACGACTTCTCTGAGTCAGACATCGAATACCTGCACGGTTTGCGTGTTTCCCTGCAGGGCACCAACCTGACGGATGAAGATGAAGAAGACGTAAATGACCAAGGCTTGGTAAGTGCTCGTCGCGAGTTTGGTCCAACCTACATGATGAACGTAAACTACTCCTTCTAATCAATGTGGTAGTGAGTTTATTTTGGTAGTGATTTTATTGTGTTAGTTAGTCCAAAAACCTCACAGAGCAATCTGTGAGGTTTTTTTCTGTCTGCTCCCTAGGCAGCGTAAAAAGTTTTTATAAGTGTTAAATAAACGAGTGCAGGATAAGTTGTTCATTCGTTTTAAAAACAGCTATCTTAAACCAAGCAAACGCCCGTAAAACAAATCAAAAAACCGGCACAATCCTGATAAGGCCCTGTGAATACAATGAATAATCCCATCAAAAAAATTGTTATCGCCGGCGGCGGCACCGCCGGTTGGATGAGTGCAGCGCTGTTAAAAAAAGTGCTGCAGCAACGGGTGGACATTGAACTGGTTGAGTCGGAAGAAATCGGCATTATTGGTGTAGGCGAAGCGACTATTCCCCCCATTCAAACCTTCAATTCAGTGCTGGGTTTGAATGAGCCCGAATTTTTGCGCGAGACTAACGCCACTATCAAAATGGCGATTCGTTTTGATAACTGGAAACAACAAGGCCACAGTTACTACCATACCTTTGGTGCGCCGGGAGCCACGATTGGTTTCAGCCCCTTCCAACATGCCTGGTTGCGTGGTCGCAGCTTGGGCTTGGATAAATCCATTTGGGAATACGATTTAAATTATCTCTGCTGTGAAGCGGGGGTGTTTGGTAAGTTCGATTCCAAAGATAGTTTTTATCAAGTGCCTTACGCCTACCATTTTGATTCGGCACTTTACGGCCGCTATCTGCGTAAACTCAGTGAGCAGGCCGGCGTAAAACGTACAGAAGGAAAAATTGCATCAGTAAAGCTCAACCCTGACTCGGGTTTTGTGGAATCACTGCGCATGGAGAATGGCAGTGAAATCAATGGCGATATTTTTATCGATTGCAGTGGAATGCGCGGCCTGTTAATTCAAGGTGCACTGCACACCGGTTATGAAGATTGGAGCCACTGGCTGCCAGCGGATCGCGCCTTGGCGGTGCCCTCGGAACGGTTTGAAAAAACCTTGCCGTATACTCGCTCGATTGCGCACAAAGTGGGTTGGCAGTGGCGCATTCCGCTCACCCATCGCAATGGCAATGGGTTGGTCTACAGCTCGCAATATTTAAGTGATGACGAAGCCTGCAGTACCTTGCTGAATAATTTGGATTCCACTGCACTGGCAGAACCCAAACCCATAAAATTCAAAACAGGCCGCACCTTGCAGCAGTGGAATAAAAATGTGATTGCAGTGGGTTTGTCCAGCGGCTTTTTGGAGCCTCTGGAATCCACCAGTATTCATTTAATTCAATCGGCCATAGTGCGTTTGATGAAACACTTCCCCAACGCCGGCATCAGTCAGGCACAGGTAGATGAATACAATCGCGATTCAAAACACGAATACGAAACCGTGCGCGATTTTATTATTTTGCACTATCGCCTTACCGAGCGCGATGACAGTGAATTCTGGCGCTACCTGCGCAACATGCCCATCCCCGATCGCCTTGCACATAAAATGGCGCTCTTCCGCGATACAGGTACAGTGATGAATGATCCGGGCGATATTTTTCTGGATTCGTCCTGGTTACAAGTCATGATGGGGCAGGGCATTATGCCGCGCGATTATCACCCCAGTGCGGATATTCCGGCAGCAAATGAATTGCAACAAATGCTTGAGCGCATCGCCACCGCCAAACGCAAACCGCTGGAGCAATTGCCAACACACGATGCGTTTTTGCAGCAATACACCGGAGTGAAAAAAAGTGGATAAGCCACTGCGTATTGTGATTTTAGGGGGCGGCACGGCGGGCTGGATGGCGGCCAATTTATTTGCCAAACGCTGGACGCCGGCGCAGGTGCAAATCACGCTCATGGAATCACCGGAAATTCCAATTATTGGTGTGGGTGAAGGATCAACCCCTTCACTCAAACGCTTCTTTCATTATTTGGAATTGCCAGAGCAAGAGTGGATGCCCCAGTGCCACGCCACCTACAAAGCCAATATTCGTTTTGTTGATTGGAGCCCGGCGTCTGGTATCAATAATTATTCACACCCCTTTTATTCCCAGCCCGATGTATTTAACGAGCGTGCATTTTTTACCAACTGCCGCACGCGGCGTTTAGGCTTGGATGTGATCACCGACCCGGAAAAATTTTTTATCAACGGCGAATTGGCGCGGCAGGGTAAAGTGCCTATTGCACCGGCCAATTTTCCGTTTCAAATGGAATACGGTTACCATTTTGATTCGCAATTACTCGGGCGTTATTTAGCGGGAGTTGCCAGCAGCCGCGGTGTTATTCACCATCAAGCCAAACTGGCGGAAGTTCTGCGCAATGATCGCGGTGAAATTACCGCGCTGCAAACGGAGGCGGGCGATTTAATTGCCGGCGATTTTTTCATCGACTGCACTGGTTTTGCCTCTTTGCTCATGCAAAAAGCATTGGCGGTGCCGTTTAATTCTTATCAGCATCAATTATTTAACGACAGCGCCGTGGTTATGCCCACGGCAGCTATAACTAACCCGCCCGTGGAAACCCGCTCAACGGCATTAAGTGCCGGTTGGTGCTGGCAAATTCCGCTTGCCCATCGCACGGGTAATGGCTATGTCTACAGCAGCCAATTTATCAGCGCCGATCAAGCCGAGGCAGAATTTCGCGCGCATATAGGTATGGTTGAATCTGCGCAGGAATGTCGCCATTTAAAAATGCGGGTTGGACAATTGGCGCAACACTGGTCGCACAATTGTATTGGTTTGGGTTTGTCGCAGGGTTTTATCGAACCGCTGGAAGCCACGGCATTGCATTTGGTGCAGCTCACCATTGAAGCGCTAATGGATGCACTGGATCAGCACCAATTTACGTGCGCCGGTCGCGATGACTTTAATCGCAAAGTGAATAATCATTTTGAAGGTGTGCGCGATTACATCATCGCCCACTACAAATTAAATACCCGCGGTGTGAATAATGCCTTCGGCAGCGATTACTGGCGCGCTAACCGCGAGAATAAACACTTGCCTGAATCACTGCTGCAAATTCTGGATGTCTGGTATCGCTGCGGTGATCTGGATGCAGAACTGGCTCAGCGCAAAATAAAACCCGCTTTTAATTCTGCCTCCTGGCACTGCCTACTCGCCGGCTACGGCGCATTTCCTCCGCTCGCGGCCAATCAGCCCGGTCAACATAAAGGCGACCTTTATTACGAAGGAAAAGTGAAAGATTTTGTAGAAGGTTGTGCAATGAATTTTCCGCTGCAGGCGGAAGTGTTGAAGTGAAGTGGTGGGAATAAAAAGGCACGAAATTATTTGAACTGATATAGCAAGCTAGCGCTTTATACAATCAAATTTTCCAGATTGCGGCTTCCATGCACCACCATCACTATTTCTATTTGTTTTGTTGTTACACGGTAAACAATTCGATAATCCTGAAAAAGTAGCTCACGAATATCGGATTGTTGAGCTTCAGGCATAATTCTGCCGCTTAGGGGAAACTCGGGCAGGTGGCGTGTGGCTTTTAACAGTCGTGCGGCAAATACTGGTGCGTATGAAGCATTGTCTTTGGCAATGTAAGCTTGGATATCTTCCAGATCCATCACCGCCCTTGCGGACCAAATAACCTTCATCCTTGTTCTTGTCCTTAAAATTAATTGTTAGTAATTAGGAATTTCTGTTCAACTTCTTCTTGGGTGTAGGTTCTTCCTTCATCCAGGTCGCTTAGTCCTTCTGCTAATTTTTGACGCACATAAAGCGAGTAAATAGCATCCGTTAACGTTGCTTGTTCTGGAAGCTGGTCAGCAACTTCATGGATGATTTGTTTGAGTGTTTGCATATTGTTGCCCTACAAGTCGTACATCTTTCGCACAGTCTCTCAATTTGCATCCTTGTACGCAACCAGCCGGTATAAGTGGCTGCGGCGATTTATTCTTATTCTTTTTTTGGTCTTGAATCCGCTCTAAAAACCCCTTCCCTTAAAAACCATAAATTATAAGATAATAATAAATTATTATTGATAGTTGTTTTCGCCCGTGACACACTGATCCAGCTATAAAAATAAAGCTTTTATATCGTTTTACCCAAAAACCTCCTTTTTTGTACAGATAACAAGCAGTTTTTTACTGGCGATTTATTCGCTGGTGGGGTTTCTGTACGCCTGGTTTTTGGTTTTGTCTGACATAAGAGCGAAATAATCATAATGACTTATTTAGACTGGAGAGAAACCGATGAAATTGATCCGACCCCAATCCCGGCGTTTGGCGGCCTTGTTGGCTTCGGCCTGTGCGCTGGGTAGTTTGTTAACCGGTATGACTGCGCAGGCGCAGTTGGCGCCGGTCACTGCCCCCAGCTTTTTAAATGCGTCAGTACATGACCCTTCGGTGATTCGTGTAAATAGCGATTACTACGTGTTTGGCTCGCATTTGGCGGCGGCCAAGTCGCCGGATTTGCTCAAGTGGACATCGATTGCCGATGGCGTTAGCCCGCAAAACCCGCTGTTTACCAATGTGGTTACCGAGTTGGCAGCGACCTTTAGTTGGGCGGAGAGCAATACCCTGTGGGCGGCAGATGTTATCCAGCTCGCCGATGGCAAGTTCTACATGTATTACAACGCCTGTCGCGGCGATGCACCGCGTTCAGCCATGGGGCTGGCGGTGGCGGATTCAGTGGAAGGGCCTTATGTGGATAAAGGCATTTTCCTCAAGTCCGGCATGTGGGGTTTGCCCAGTGAGGACGGCACTATCTATGACGCGCGCAAACACCCTAACGCGGTTGACCCGGATACCTTCTACGATGCCCAAGGCAATTTGTGGATGATTTACGGCTCTTATTCCGGCGGTATTTTTATTCTCAAACTCGACCCGCAAACCGGAAAGCCTCTGCCCAACCAGGGTTATGGCAAACACTTAATGGGCGGCAATCACAGCCGGATTGAAGGCGCTTATGTGCTCTACAGCCCGCACACCAATTACTACTATATGTTCACCTCCTTTGGTGGCTTGGATGCCGTAGGTGGTTACAACATGCGTGTAGCGCGTGCGACGGCGCCGGACGGCCCTTACTACGATGCCCAGGGCAACAATATGGCGACGGTGAAATCCAACCCGGCTTTGCCAATTTTTGACGATGCGAGCATCGCGCCCTTTGGTGTAAAAATCATGGGCAATTTTTTGTTTGAACGTAAGTTGGGTGAAGTGGGCACCGGCATAGGTACAGGTTATGTATCGCCCGGCCACAACTCCGCGTATTACGATGCGGCCAGTGGAAAATATTTTTTAATTTTCCACAGCCGTTTCCCCGCGCGCGGTGAGGCCCATGAAATTCGCGTGCATCAATTGTTTATGAATGCCGATGGTTGGCCAGTGGTTGCGCCTTATCGCTATGCCAATGAAACACTCGGCACTGTGCGCCGTGATTTTGTGGTGGGTGATTATTTGCTGGTGAATCATGGCAAAGATATTTCGGCCGCGATTAAAAAATCCCAATACATTAGCTTGAATACCAATGGCACAGTGACTGGCGCAGCGACGGGCAGTTGGTTATTGGTGGGTGATAATCAGGTAGAAATTAATTTAACCGGTGCACCAACTTTCAGAGGGGTATTGGTAAACCAGTGGGATGAAACCGCAAAAGCCTACACTCTGACCTTCTCGGCGTTATCCAATCAAGGTGTGGCGATTTACGGCAGCAAATTATTAAAGCGCACGGATTTGCAAATCGTGAATGCCATCAAAGCCGAATTAACCCTGGGCGATACCTCGGCCGTTACTAACAATATGAGTTTGCCCACCGAGGGTGCACGCAACGCCAGTATTAGTTGGGTCTCGTCCAACCCCGCCGTAGTGAGCACCACGGGTGTTGCCACTCGGCCGGAAAATGGTGCGGGCGATGCAATGGTCACACTCACCGCCAGTATCAAAAAAGGCACAACAATCGCCACCAAAAGTTTTGTGGTGGTGGTGCGTGAAAAATCCATGGGTGGATTAATTGCGCACTATGCGTTTGATAATAATTTGGCTGACTCCACCGGTGTGTTAGCGGCGGGCACTGTGAGCGGTGCGCGCATCGATTGGCTGGGCGGCAACCTCAGTTACACCAGCGGTGTAAAAGGTGCGGCTGCCGTGTTTGATGGCAATACCGGTGTGCGTTTGCCCAACGGCATTATCAGCAGCAACAAATACACAGTGTCGCTGTGGTTAAAGCCCGCAGAATTGACTGCCTTTACCACTACCTTCTTTGGTGCACGCACCGGTGATGCCTGGATCAGTCTGCTGCCCATGGGCCACGGTTGGGTAAACGGCAACACCATGCTTTGGTCGGGCACCGCTTGGTACGACGCGGGCTTGGGTATGAATATTCCGGTTAACCAATGGTCGCACCTGGCCTTTAGTGTGAATAACGGCGCGCTCAATGTGTATGTGAATGGCGTGAAAAAATTCAGCGGCGTTAACTTCCCGAATATTTTCACTAACGCCAATGGCATTTTTTCGCTCGGTGTTAACTGGTGGGATATTCCCTACAAAGGCGCTATGGATGATTTGCGAATTTATGAAACCAACCTGAGCGATACCCAAATCCAAAGCCTGGCATTTTAATCCCTGAACATTCATAAGCCTTGGGTGATAAATCCGCAGTGCGGTTTATCACCCGCGCTTCACATTAGGTAACTACAACATGAGTAACAAATTCAAAACAATTATCACCAGTTTATTACTGATACTGATGGTGCAATCCTCCAGCGCAGCCGTTATTGATTTTGATGATTTGGGCGATGAATCCTTCGCACAAATCAGCGATGGTTACGCCGGTTTTAATTGGAATGTGATTGGCGCCTTGGCCGGTGGCGATTACCCCGGCACCGGTTTGGATGCGGCGGTAGTCTCCGGCAGCAACATCGCGTTTAATGCCTACGGTGCCTGGTCATCCATCGATTTGGCGGGTGCCGGTACATTTGATGTTATCGGCGCCTGGTTCGGTTCGTATTTTTTTGAACAAGAACTGGCGTTTGAAGGCTGGTTGGATGGTGTGTTGGTCTACTCATCACAGGATAGTTTTCAGGTTTCCCCCAATGGCCCGACGTGGGTGCAATTGGATTGGGCTGGTATAGACCAATTATTTATCTACAACAGCCTTGCCGATTGGGGTGTCAGCTGGGGTATGGATGATTTCACTGTAGAGATTCATCGCCCAGCCCATGTGCCTGAAGCCTCCGCCTTGGTATTGCTGTTACTGGGCGGCTTGGGCGTAGGTTTGCTGCGCCGCCGCGTGTAATCTGCTGACTAACATTTTCAGTGTTAATTAAAAAGTTATAAAGTTTTCGCTTTTGAAAAATAAAAAACGCCAGCCAGTCAATAACTGCGCTGGCGTTTTTATTGGTGCCAAGTCTCCCGCGTTTGGGGCGGCAATCTCTGTTGCCCTGTCTATACTGATTCAAGTGCTAACTTGCTGCGTCAAATAAAAAGTCTGCAATAGCCGCTGTATAAATTTATAGTCGGGACGACACTATGAGCCAATATAAACACATGCCCACCAACAACCCCCATAACCCAACCAACGAAAGCAAAAAATGTTTAACCCGTATTCTGGCGGCTATCGATTTATCCTTTTTGAACAAAACGGATCACAAATTATTTTTGTCCCGCGTGGAGCAGCATTTTCCCAGCCTGTTTGACTTGTTATTGCAGGTCTATGACAAACACTACGATTTGCATTATCACCTGCAGCAATTAGTGGAAACCCTCGCCAGTAATTTTTCCCAGCGCAAAGCGCGCCTGAAAAAGAAAGACAAACAGCGCTTGGCAGACCCGCTCTGGCACAAATCCGAACAGATGCTGGGCATGGCCTGTTACGTCGATTTAATGGCCGGCGATCTGGCCGGCTTGCTTGAAAAAATTCCCTACTTTAAAGAATTGGGCCTGACCTATTTGCATTTGATGCCGCTGTATAAATCCCCCGAGGGTGATAGCGATGGTGGCTACGCGGTATCGGATTATCGCTGCGTGAACCCCACCTTGGGCACCACCAAGGATTTGCAGCGTCTGGCTGAAGCCTTAAGTGATGAAGGTATCAGCCTGGTGTTGGATTTTGTGTTCAACCATACGGCGGATGACCACGCTTGGGCTAAAGCGGCGCGCGCGGGCGACAGTGAATATCAGGATTATTATTTAATGTTTGATGATCGCCGTATGCCCGATCAATACGATGCAACCCTGCGTGAAATTTTCCCCAGTGTGCGCCGTGGCAGTTTTAGTTATTTACCCGATATCGATAAATGGGTCTGGACAACCTTTAATAATTTCCAGTGGGATCTCAATTACGGCAACCCGGCAGTATTCCGCGCGATTGTGGATGAAATGTTATTCCTCGCTAATCTCGGTTGCGATTCGCTGCGGCTCGATGCGCTGGCGTTTATTTGGAAAGACTTGGGCACAGTGTGTGAAAATCGCCCCAAAGCCCACGCGCTGATCAAAGCCTTTAATAGCTGTTTGCAAATTGTCGCACCGGCAGTGGTGTTTAAATCCGAAGCCATTGTGCACCCGGACGAGGTGGTCAAATACATCGCACCTAACGAATGCCAGCTCTCTTACAACCCGCTATTAATGGCACTGCTGTGGAATAGTTTGGCCACCCAAAAAACACGTTTGATTACCCAGAGTTTAAGTCACCGTTTTGAAATTAATCCGCATTGCAGTTGGGTAAATTACGTGCGCTGTCACGATGACATTGGCTGGACATTTGATGATGGCGACGCCGCCCATTTGGGCATTAACGGTTACAACCACCGTTTGTTTTTAAATCAGTTTTACACCGGCCGTTTTGAAGGTTCATTTGCACTGGGCTTGGGGTTTCAGGAGAACCCGGAAAATGGCGATTGCCGTGTGTGTGGTTCACTCGCATCACTCGCTGGTTTACAGCAAGCGCTGGAGCGCAATTCACCGGAATTAATTGCTTTGGCAATCAAACGCATCCTGCTGTTAAACAGCGTGATTTTAAGCATCGGTGGTGTGCCGTTACTCTACGCAGGCGATGAACTGGCAATGCTCAATGATTACAGCTTCCAGGCCGACCCACACAAAGTGCATGACGCACGCTGGGTAAATCGCCCGCTTATCACCCAGGAGGCATTAAACCTCGCGCACCAAACCGGCACGCCACAATATGCGGTAAATGTAGGCCTGCGCAAATTGATTGCGGCGCGTAAAAAACATCCGGTATTTGGCAATGCCAGTACACAAATTTTGCGCACCGGTAATGATCACTGTTTTGCGTATTTACGCATGGCAGAAAATGGCGAGCGCTTATTGGCAATCTGTAATTTCAGTGCGCTGGAGCAATCTATCAGTGCCGATATTTTGCATAACCTATTACCTGCGCGCGAAGTGACAGATTTAATCGAACACAACCCCTTTGTTATTGATTTCAGCAAGCCCATTAAGCTCGGCGCCTATCAAGTCATTTGGTTGTATTTGAAAGTGTAATTAAAGGCGTAGTTAATGGTGTTGTTTATCGTGTAATTGCAGCGGGTGACGCTGAGCCACAATAAAAAACCGGTGCTTTTTTCGCACCGGTTTTTTTTATTAATTAAGGCTAATTTTTTACTGGTTCATCTGCCGCCGTTGCAGCAAATCCGCGATAGGATCAGCAGAATTTAATTGCGCATCAATCAAATCCGCTTGGGCACGGGTCTGGTGCAGTAGCGACATTAACAAACGCACTTCGTCGTACATATCGCCATGGGTTTCGTTACACAAACGCCGGCCCATCTCCTGCGCCAGCCGCATCAACTCCGCCAACTCCCGCGCCGTTTCCCCCTGCTCCTCCCGCAACCATTTTGCATGGCTCGCGGCATCTTGATTTGGTTTGCCCGGTTTCATAAATACCCCCACTGAAATATCCAGTCCTTCACAACCTAAAAGACTAGACCTTTCAGCAGGGGTAAACAAAGAGTTAAAACTAATAACCAGTGGGGACTAGGGTTAAAAAGTTATTAACCAAACCACTATTTCACCCGCTTGCTTTGATAAGTTTCCAGCTCTTTGGGGTCAACCATTGGCCAGCCTTCTTTGTCCCAGCTGATATTCATGATTTTTAATTTCTGCAGGTATTTATCGGCGGTTTCGTAGGCGTGCAGGACTAAATACTCTTTACCGTCCCACGAATAAGCGCTGTTATGGCCGAGGCCGATCCAGTTTTTATTACCGAGTAATAACAGGCTGCCACCGCCTTGGTTCATGTCGCGGCCGGCGCGGTCAAGGTAGGGGCCGGTGACGTTTTTGGAGCGGCCTACTACCAAGTGATAGGTGGAGTCCTTGCCTTTGCAGCAGAGTCCCCAGCTGGCAAATAAATAGTAGTAATCGCCTTTGCGCAGAATAAATGGCGCTTCAATTTCACCGGGGCCGGCGTTAGCCTCGGTGCCGGCAGGCACTTGGTCACGGCGCGCAATGCTGTGCCATTCCTGTGGTTCGGCGGGGCGGGTGAGGTCGCTATTTAATTTGAAGATTTTTAACCCACTCCAAAAAGAACCGAAGCTCATCCAGGCTTGGCCTTCTTCATCAAAAATAACGGCGGCGTCTATCGCGTTCCAGTTGTCGCGGTTGGGCACAGACTGAATCACTATGCCTTTATCTTCCCAGCGGTAATCAGGTGATTTTGGGTCCAGCGTCTTATTAACCGTAACGCCTATCGCCGAGGTGTTTTTGCCAAAGGCAGACACTGAGTAATACAAATAAAATTGGCCGTTATGTTCGACAACATCCGGCGCCCAGAGGTGGCCATTAAATCCGGGGGCGACTGATTTTGCCCACGTGGGTTGGTCGGCAAAAGCGCGGTCGGAAAAGGTCCAATTGATCTTGTCTTTGGAGCTGTAAATGGTGATGCCGGGGCCAGTGCTGAACAGATACCAGGTGTCGCCTTCACGCGCCATTGCCGGGTCGTGCACATCGACTTGTTTGGCCTGGGTGACACCCGCCGCCAGAAGCAGGGCAGCGCTGCACACTAAGCCAGTTATGGTAAGGCGCAGGCGGGTTGTCGTCCGCTGGAAAAGATTGCGGTGAAAAAGGTTGGGGAGGCTTGTGTTTACCATAGTTAACTCTCTTATAGGTCGATTTCTCTCAATATGTAATATAATATTATTCCATCAAGAATAACAGTTAACCGGTGTAAAGCCGTGCACAGGAGAATCATCCATGAATATTCAGTCGCAAGCATTCCCGCTTTTGTCTCTCCACCGTTTGCGTATCGCGTTGTTGGCTTTGGGCAGTACTTTATTGGTTGCTTGTGGTGAACCCGGTGCGCCAGCAAACACGTCAGATGCTGCCGCCAGTAAGTCAGCAGCTGCAAGTGCGCCGCAAACGGCGAGTGAAATTAACGCGGAAGTCCCAACCGATGTACCGGCTGCGCTAGTGCCCCAGCGTGCTGACCCACATATTTATCGCACTGAGTCCGGACATTATTACTTTATTGCAACGGCGCCGAATTTTGATCGCATCCAATTGCGCAGTGCGAGTTCGCTGCAGGGCATAGCCACGGCAGAAGAAGTCACTGTGTGGGAGAAACGCGAGTCCGGCCCCATGAGCGAAAATATTTGGGCGCCGGAAATTCATCGTTTTAACAATACCTGGTACATCTATTTTGCGGCGGGTGAAAAAGGTGTGGGCGGCAGCATTCGCATGTATGTGCTCGCCAATGAGTCTGCCGATCCAATGCAAGGTGAATGGAAAGAGCTGGGTTTGGTAAAAACCGCGCGCGATTCTTTCTCGCTCGATGCCACGGTATTTGAGCACAAGGGTCAGCGCTATTTAGTCTGGGCGCAGCGCGACCCAGAGGGCACCATGAACTCTGCGCTTTATTTGGCGACACTGGATTCGCCCACCCAGGTGGGTGAGCTGGAAGTGGAAATTACTCGCCCGACATTGGATTGGGAAATTCAGGGTTACAAGGTGAATGAAGGTGCGGCGGTAATTATTCGCAATGGCAAAATTTTTATCAGTTACTCCGCGAGTGCCACTGACCATCGCTACGCCGTTGGTTTGGTTTGGGCCGATGTGGATGCCAATTTGCTGGATAAAAATTCCTGGCAAAAATCACCCACACCGATTTTTTTCACTAACGAAAAATTAAAACGTTTTGGCCCCGGCCATAACAGTTTTACGCTGGCAGATGATGGTAAAACCGATGTGCTGGTATATCATGCGCGCAATTATATGGCGCTGCAGGGTTCGCCTTTGTCTGACCCCAATCGCCACACCTATATTCGCCCGCTGGAATGGACTGCAGAAGGCTTCCCTGATTTTGGTCAGGACAAACCCGATGCACCCCTGCCAACAAACCCTGCGCCCTGAGCGCAGGGGGTTGAATCCCAACTTACCATGCCTAACGCATCCACCACTGAAACAATTAACAAGCCTGCAACTGCAGTTAAGACAGCACCTATGACAACATCCATTACAACTACAGAAAATACATCGGCAAATAACGCGATTAGCCAAAAATTATTTGGCACTACACCCGCTGGTGAAGCGGTTACTGAATTTACGCTGACCAATAACCTTGGCAGCAAGATTAAAATTATCACGCTGGGTGGCATCATTACCGAGTGGCATATGCGCGATAAAAAAGGCGCTCTGGCCGATGTGGTATTAGGTTTTGATTCGCTTGACCCCTATTTAAAAGTTGGCCCTTATTTTGGTGCAATTATTGGTCGTGTGGGCAACCGCATTGCCAATGCGCAATTTACCTTGGACGGGGAGACTTACCAATTAACCGCCAACAACGGCACCAATAATCTGCACGGCGGCCCTCAAGGGTTTGATAAAAAAGTGTGGAGTGCAACCACCGCACAAGACGCCAATGGCCCGATGCTGAAATTGCATTTATTAAGTGAAGACGGCGATCAGGGTTTCCCCGGTAATTTGAACGTGACTGTGACTTATCAATTTACCCATAAGGATGAATTGATTGTGGATTGTGTTGCCACTACCGATAAAGCCACACCGGTCAACCTCACCCAGCACAGTTATTTTAATTTGGCGGGTATTGGTACTGAAGCTGGCGCCACTATTCTCAACCACAAAGCGCAAATTTTTGCCGATCATATTAACGCGGTAAACCAAGCGGCAATTCCGGTAGGTGAGCCCATGCCAGTTGCTGGAACGCCGTTTGATTTCCGTGCGCCGCGTTTAATCGGTGAATTTATTAATGCGGATCACGAACAAATCCACAACGGCCTTGGTTACGATCATAATTTTATTATTAACCAAAAAACCTACAAAGAATTAACTCTGGCCGCACGCGTTGAAGAAGAAACGTCAGGCCGCGTACTGGAGGTATTTACCAAAGAGCCGGGCGTGCAGTTTTACTCCGGTAACTTTTTGGATGGTTCACTAACCGGTAAAGGTGTCACCTACCAAAAACGCAGCGGTTTTTGCCTGGAGCCACAGCACCACCCGGATTCTATCAACCAGCCACAATTCCCCTCGATTGTGCTGCGCCCTGGTGAGCAATATAAAACCCGCACCATTTTTAAATTGTCAGTTAAGTAAATTGTTGCTCGCATAAAAAAACGCCCTGCACTGAAAAGTGCAGGGCGTTTTTGTTGGTGATATGAGGTTTATATTATTCAATAATCGCCATCAAAATCGCTGTAACTTCATCGATTATTATCTGCGGAGCCTTTTCAATTTTGACTGCTTTGCGTGCAACAAGGTCGAGTGACTTAACGCCATTAACTAAAACTACGCCTTGGGTTTCTGTACCACTGCCAATTAATGGCACAGCAAAGCCTTCAATACGAGCGAAGTTTCCGCCTTGGGTTATTGGGGCGATTAGGGTTAAACCGAGTTTATTGAAGGCTTTGGGCGAGAGCACCAAGCAGGGGCGAAAATCGCCTTGGGTTTCTTTACCTTCGGTTGGGTTTAAACAAACGCGAACGATATCTCCTTTATCAAATACTGGCATTAAATTTCATTCCCTGTTGGTTTGATTTTTTCCCAAGCATCCAGCTCCTTATTTTTAGGCGCGTTTGGATTGCATTTATTTAATAGCTCGTCGAGTGTGTATTTGGGCTTTGTATTGGTGGGTTTGATGACGATGTAATTATCCACCACAGAAAGGTCTACGCTATCGCCCTCGCGAAGCTTCAATTCCTTGAGTAGGCTGGAGGGAATAATGGCTCCAGCGGAATTGCCGATTTTTCTGATCTGGGTGAGCATGGCTATCTCCGTTATTACAGTGTTGCTACAGTGTTTCACGGTGATTAATGGGTGTCAACAAAGTTATAACAAGTGCTGATTACACTAAATCAACCAGCTCGGAATACTTTGTTAGCTGTATATCTGCCGTCAGTAGTCGCAATGGTTCGCAGGTGGCTTGTGCAACCAGCATTCGATCAAATGGGTCGCGATGAATATCAGGTAATTGTGCGGCTTGTTTTGCGTGCGCTGCCGAAATGGGGAGTTCGATGAAGCCGTTGGGTTTGATGCTGTCGATAAGCTCTTCGATATTAGCCTCCAACTTGCCGGTAGCAATTTTAATTCCCGCCTCCCAGATGGAGGCGCTGCTGATATAAACCGCTGTTGCATTTTTGATGGTGTCCTTTGCGCTAGCAGAAAGCCTGGGGCTATCGGTTAGCCACCATAAGTAGATATGGGTGTCCAATAAAATACGCATTAATTTCCCTCAAAGGCATCCACAATTTCATCTGGTAGTGGTGCATCAAAATCCTCGGCGATTTTAATTTTTCCTTTTAGCGAACCGGGCTTGCGGGGGGGCGGTGCATTTTCAATGGCGACCAGCTCGGCTACCGGTTTTCCGGCTTTGGCAATAATTACCCGTTCACCCTGGGAAGCGGCTTCTATTAGCTTGGAAAACTGGGTTTTTGCATCGTGAATGTTGATTGTCTGCATGGCGCGTTGCTCATAGTTTAATCGGGTGGACTAATGTTAGTCCTTTATCGGATGTGTTTACAACCAAAAGCCCATTTGCAGATTTTACCCAGTGATTTTGATTGCCCGGTCACCGTTGTTACCCATCTACCCCACAAGTGTAAAGACCCCCTAAAGCGCTTGGCCTGAAAGTGAGTTTATGGGTAAAATCAAATTGTCTTATAATATTAAGACAATACCATTAATAACCCTGCTAACAATAACGAACAGGTGATCACTATGTACAAGCAACTTCTGGCCGGTGTCGGCCTTTGGCTTTGCAGCTTGGCGGCTTCGGCCATTACGCTTTCCGGATTGACCAATTCCCATGATCCGGGCGCGATTATTAAGGATGGTAATACCTACTTTCATTTCACTACGGGCACCGGTATTTGGTACTCCACATCGACCAACCTCACCACCTGGACGGGTGGCCCAGCGCCGGTATTTAGCACTTACCCCAGCTGGATTTACAGCAAAATCCCGGGTTTCACAGGCTCCTTCTGGGCGCCGGATGTGATCCACATGAACGGCTACTACTACCTCTATTACTCGGTATCCACCTTTGGCACGTCGGTGTCGGCGATTGGTGTGGCGCGCAGCGCATCGCTCACCTCGCCCAGCTGGCAAGACCTGGGTGTGGTGGTGGAGTCCTGGGGTGGCAGCAGTGAAATTAATGCGATTGACCCGGCGCTGTACCGCGATCACGACGGCAAGGTGTACATGAGTTACGGTTCATTTTTTGGCGGCATCGGCCTTGCTGAAATTAACCAGAGCACCGGCAAATTAAATGGCAGTGTGACCAAAGTTTACGGTGGCAATCACGCCGATATTGAAGCGCCTTATATTTCGCGCAATGGCGATTATTACTACCTGTTCATTAATCGCGGCGCTTGCTGCCAAGGTTCCAATAGCACTTATTACGTGCAGGTTGCGCGCTCAACCTCTATTTACGGCCCTTACACCGATGTGCGCACACTGCTGCCGAATGTGGATGGAAAATACAAAGGCCCCGGCCATATTGGTTTGTTAAAACAGGACGGCTGTAATTACACCTCCATTCACTATTACGACCTGAACGATAACGGCAATGCCAAGTTAGACCTTTTAAAAATGACTTACAGCAACGGCTGGCCAACACTGACCCGCAATTTTTCAATCGCCAGTTGTGGTGGAGTGAGTGATGGTTTGTATCGCATCACCGCGCGTCACAGTAACAAGGATCTATTGCCCGCCGCTAAATCCTCCGCCAATGGCGCGATGATCCAGCAAGAGACTTGGAATTCCTATCGCGCACAACAGTGGTATGTGATTAACCAGGGCACGGGTTATTACAGCCTGATCAACGCAGGTAGTTTGAAAAGTTTGGATGTGTACAACAATTCCACAGCCGCGGGCGCCAATATTTCGCAGTGGGATTATTGGGGTGGGGCAGGGCAGAAGTGGAGCCTGACCAATAGCAGTGGTTATTACACCATTCGCTCGCAGCTGAGTAATTTACCACTCGACGTGTTGAATTTAAGCACGGCTAACGGTGCACAAATTATTCAGTGGAATGCAACAGGGGCAACCAATCAGCAATTTACCCTGACGCGCCTGAAATAAATAAACCTAGGTTGGAAGAGCGCAGCGACTTCCGACACCTGATGTGAAGTAAGGCCTTCCGACAGTTTTTTAAAAGCAGTCGGAAGGCGCTGTGTTTTTCCAACCGACAAAATATAAATGGAGTGTTTTAATGAAAAAAATAGCCAGTGTGTTGCTTGTGACGGGCGTGAGTGTGTTGGGTGCTGCCTGCAGTCAAAAGGCGCCAGAAACCCTTGCCAGTCCCGATGGTAACCTGAGTGTGAAGGTGTTTGTTACCGAGCAAAATACACTGGCTTATTCGGTGGATCGCGCGGCGCAGCCGGTGCTTCTGCCATCAGATTTAGGTTTGCAATTAACCGCTGCAGATTTCACCCAGGGTGTTGCTATTGAGTCGCGTTCAGCCATCACTCCGGTGAGTGATGAGTACAGCTTGCGTGTTGGCAAAAAAAGTAAGATTCACTACAGCGCCAATGAGCAAACGTTTTCTATCCTGAATGCACAGCAACAAAAGTTAATTCTGACCTTTCGTGTATCGGATGATGGCGTTGCCTTTCGCTATGCGGTGAATGACCCATCCATCAAACGCAAAGAATTTGTGAAAGAAACCACCAGTTTCCAACTGCCAGAAACGGCGCGCGCCTGGTTGCAACCTATGTCGGTTTCACAAACCGGTTGGAGTAATACCAACCCCTCCTATGAAGAGCATTACCAAATGGATATCCCGGTGGGTACACCATCCACCCTGGGAGCAGGTTGGGCATTTCCCGCGTTATTTAACAACGGCGATAACTGGATTCTTCTGTCGGAAGTAGGAGTAAACCGCGATTGGCACGCCTCGCGTTTGCATCACGAATCCCCCAAGGGTGAATATCAGATTGCCACACCACAAGCACCGGAAATTTATATCGCACCCAATGGCGAAAAAGGCGCACTGCTTGCCAATAGCAATGGTGATTTAATTTCCCCCTGGCGCATTCTCGCGATAGGCGATTTGCCGCGCATTATGGAATCCACACTAGGCACCGATGTTGCCGAGCCTGCAATTGCGCTGGATAAAAATATTATCCAACCCGGTCACTCCTCCTGGAGCTGGGCGATTTTAAAAGATGATTTCACCACCTTTGAGGTGCAGAAAAAATTTATCGACTACGCCGCCGAGATGCACTGGGACTACACCTTGATTGATGCCGATTGGGATAAAAAAATCGGCATGGAAAAATTGAAAGAATTGGTTGAGTACGCCGCGCAGAAAAATATTGGCATTCTGGTGTGGTACAACTCATCGGGCAGTTGGAATGAAACCCCCTACAGCCCTAAAAGCGAATTGCTCACTCATGAGCAGCGCCAAGCGGTATTTGCGCAGTTGAAAGCTATTGGTGTAAAGGGTTTAAAAATCGATTTTTTTGCCGGTGATGGGCAATCCATGATGGCCTATTACCACGACATTATGGCGGATGCAGCGGCCCATGGTTTGTTGCTGAACTTTCACGGTGCCACTCTGCCACGCGGATGGCAGCGCACTTATCCCAATTTAATGACGATGGAGTCTATCAAAGGTTTTGAATTTACCACCTTTACCCAGGAAAACCAGGATCCGGTGGCCGCACACGTTGTAATGTCATTATTTGCGCGCAATGTGTTTGATCCAATGGATTACACGCCCATGGCCTTTGGCGATATTCCCAATATTAAACGGGTCACTGAAAATTCATTTGAGTTGGCCGAAGCTGTGCTCATGATTTCCGGCATCCAACACTTTGCCGAAATTCCCGAAGGCATGGCCACTGCACCGGAATATGTAAAAGCCTTTTTGCAAGAATTGCCGCGCGAGTGGGACGAGGTGAAGTTTATTGACGGTTTCCCCGGAAAGTACGCCGTGATTGCGCGCCGTGCGGGTGAGGTTTGGTATGTCGCTGGTATTAATGCGGAAAAAGAAAATAAAACCTTGAATCTGGATTTAGGGTTTATCGGTGACAAAACCGGCATTGTGATTGCGAGTGGCGACAGCGAGCGCAGTTTTATACAACAAGAAATTAATAGCAAAACCCCATACACAATTACCCTGCGGCCAAGTGCAGGCTTTGTGATGGCGTTGAAATAAGGTTCAACGTAGGTTGGAAGAGCGCAGCGACTTCCGACAAATAAACACAGATTGGTTTCCGACAAATAAACACAGATTGGTTTCCGACAAATAAACACAGATTGGTTTCCGACAAATAAACACAGATTGGTTTCCGACAAATAAACACAGATTGGTTTCCGACAAATAAACACAGATTGGTTTCCGACAAATAAACACAGATTGGTTTCCGACAAATGAATGCAGATTGGCTTCCAAAAAATGAATGCAGATTGATATTACGTTTTAAGTCGGAAGTCGCTGCGCTTTTCCAACCTACGATCAAAAAATTAAAAATGTAAATGTGAGAGAGGTACCATGAAAAAACTATTATCCCTGATGTTGTTACCCGCCATGCTGATTGGCTGCGGTAAAGAAACGGCGGCGCCCGCTGAAAAAAGTGCGGCGCCTGCGGCACAAACATCGGTTGCAAGCCAACCGGCTAATGGCCCTAGCGCCCAGCAAATGGTGAATAGCTTTATCAACCCGATTTTCCCCAACGGTGCCGACCCTTGGTTGGAATATTTTGAAGGCAATTATTATTTAACTACCACTACCTGGACCTCGCAGTTGGTAATGCGTAAATCGCCAACACTCGCGGGGCTGGCAACAGCAACACCCATTAATATCTGGTCAGAAAGTGATTTGGGCCGCTGCTGTAATTTTTGGGCATTTGAATTCCATCGCCTGAATACCCCCAAAGGCCCGCGTTGGTATGTGATGTACACCTCGGGCATTGCGGAAAATTTTGATCGCCAACATTTGAGTGTGATTGAAAGTTACGGCGATGATCCACTTGGCCCTTACACCTACAAAGGTTCACCCATGCCCGATATTTGGAATATCGACGGCAATTATTTTGAACACAAGGGCCAATTGTATTTGCTCTGGTCGCAGTGGGTGGGCGATGAACAAACCATTTGGATTTCCAAAATGAGCAACCCCTGGACGGTAGAAGGTGAGCGCGTAAAAATTGTTCGCCCCGAATACGACTGGGAATTTTCCGGCATGAAAGTGAATGAAGGCCCGGAAATGTTAAAACGCAATGGCAAAACCTACATGGTGTATTCCGCGAGTTTTTGTAATACCCCGGACTACAAATTGGGCTTGGTGGAATTGGTGGGCGATGACCCGTTAAAAGTGGAATCCTGGCATAAATTTGATAAGCCGGTATTTAGCAAAGCCAACGGCGTATACGGCCCAGGCCACAACGGTTTCTTCAAATCGCCCGATGGCACCGAGGATTGGATTATTTATCACGGCAACGCCAGCGAGTTGGAAGGTTGCACCAGCACTCGCTCAGTGCGCGCACAAAAATTTACCTGGAATGAAGACGGCACACCCAATTTTGGTGAGCCAGTGGCGGCCGGTGTGCCTGTAACATCGCCCTCCGGTGAAAACGGCCCGCTCGTCACTAAAGTGCAAAGCACCCAAGTGTCGTTGGTAAGTAAAGCGGATAACACCTGTGTAGTTGCCGATAACAGCGGAAAAATTTCTGCAGCAAGCTGCGCAGATGCCGCGAGCAACAATGCCAGCGCGACCTGGAATCTGGATTACACCACCAACGGCAATTACCGTTTGGTAACCCCAGAGGGATTATTCCTTACCGCCGGTGGCGAGCAGTGCGCAATTACCAATGCCGGTTTGAGCAGTGCACCTTGGCACAATCAATTGTGCCAGCAATGGCAAATCAAACCTTACATTAAAGGTTGGGTTGCATTGGTAAATGCACAAACCCAGGAAGAGTTGCGTTTTGCCGATTGCAAAGAGCCTGCGCCAAAAGAAGTGCAAAAATCAGTGGAGGATATTCCACAATTTATCGAACCAAAATCTGCCTGCGCGCAATGGGCGGTGCAACCACAAGGTGAAAACGCCATCACCAGTATTCAAAGCGGTAAAGCCATTACTGTACAAAATAAAGCAGATGCTACAGTTGCGGCCGGTGACAATATTGCGCAACAGGAATGGTTAAATAAAACCAACCAACGCTGGCAATTTTCTGCTGCCGAGGAAGGTTATTTTTACATTCAATCCAGCGTGAATAAGCAGCAGTGTATTGCCGTTGCAAAAAAATCCATCGTTCCGGGTACTAATATTGAATTAGCAAATTGCGGTGAGGATTACACCCAATGGCAAGTAGAGTTTTTAGCTGACGGCACCGTAAAACTCGCCAACCGCAAAAGTACACTCGTGATCGATTTAGCTCATGGCGGCGTGGAAGATTTCACCAACTTCGCCCAAGCCCAATGGCTAAACAGCAACGGACAGCGTTTCCAAATCAAACCAGTGCAATAAAGCCTTCAAAAGCAGGGTGGGTAGCGCGAAAGCAATACCCACCTCCCTCAACCTTACAGCATCTCCTTTTATATAATCTGCCCCTGCAGCACATCACCTTGGTTAATCACATTTCCGCTATAACGCGATAACCGGTCACCTTTTAATACATTCGCCGTTTTTTCTATTCCCTATCTCGAACTTGCTAGCTAAGCCTTTGAGCTGCGATTATTCTTTTGAAACAGAATGTCGGCGCCTAAGCTTGATCTGTGGCTGGGTAATTACGGCTGACGCTGTCTAATAAACTGTTATATAAAAAAGAAGGAGCTACGAAATTGATTTACGTATTTTTGACTTTGGCAATCTTAACTGAAGTAACAGCCACCCTTTTGCTAAAGGCATCAAATGGTTGGGAGAAGTGGTGGTTTGGAATGGGGGCCATATTTTTCTATTCAATCGCAGGAATGATTTTGGCTTTTGTTCTGAAATCCATGAATGTTGGACTTGCTTACGCTATTTGGTCGGGCGTAGGAATCGCACTGGTGTGTATAGCATCAGTATTTATTTGGCAACAAAAATTCGACATATATGCATTGACTGGTGTCTTACTTATCGTAGTTGGTACAGGTTTAATCACATTAAAGTCTAATGTGGTTCTCCAATAATTTTACATAACAAGCGACTGCGATAGAAAATCAACACCTGAAACGCTAATTTAATTAGCCCGCCACTCGCAATTATCTAGTGCCATGGCATTTAAAAACAGCTTGTTAACCTAGCATCAGGTACAAAAAAGTGCTCAATTTTATAGATGCCGAAGCAAAACATGCTGAGCTTCTTCGGGATACGTTAATCTCATCGAAGGGCTATTGGGGTTATTCTCAAGAGCAGTTGGAGCAATGGCGATCCAATTTAAAATTCGAAGAAGAGTATATTGTTCGCAATAGAGTCAAGCTCATTTTAAACGATAAAGAAGTGATTGGATTCTTCGCCATAGTGAAAGGCGATAGTGATGAGCTTGATCATTTTTGGCTGTTGCCAGAAGCCATTGGTAAGGGTTATGGGAATCTGGTATTTGCACAAATTCTTGCGGAGTGTAAAACGCTGAATATCACTGCTTTTTATATAATATCTGACCCGGACGCTGAAGGTTTCTACTTAAAGAAAGGCGCGTTGAAAGTAGGGGAGGTTTACAGCGAGCCCCAGAAAAGAATGCTACCTAAGTTAAAATTTACTATGTAATATTTTTTTCAATAAAAGAGGCAGAGTTTGTACTCTGCCTCGTTCAGTTATTTCATATTATTTTTATCAACAACCCAGCCTTTCCATGTCGATAGCTCGGGTGTTTTTCCGCTAAAAAGTTTCCCGGATTTTTGATCTTCTTTTAAATGCCAGTTGAGCCATGCCGTGGCGACCTTGCCATATTCACCGCCAAAGGGTTGGGCATAGGTGCCGCCATGGCCCACATCCAGGTTGGCAACAAATACCGGCACATGATTGATTTTCGCTACATCGTCCATACCGTTTTTATAGGCGATATCGGATGGGCCGCCGAGCAAGTAGAGAGTTGGTGTGTGGATTTTTTTGAGTTGGGTTTTGTCCAGTTGCGGCATCATCGGCATGGCATTACCACGCATTGGCTCAATAAAAATGCCGCTATTTGCCACTATTAAGGTGGTGATGCGTGGGTCGCCTGCAACTTCCAGTGCTTGTAACCCACCGCAGGACATGCCGGCAACAGCAATTTTTTGGGTGTTTATTTTTTGAAAATAGTGACTGTTTTTGTCGCTGTTTTGAGTAAAGGCCCAATCTATAGCGGCGGTAAGTTTGGCTGAGGTTGAGCGCTCTTTATTTTGTTCACCAGATGCTTTAGGCATTGTTCCTATGGCGATAACCATAAAACCATGCGAGGCGATTTCATTTAAAAAATTGACGTGTTCAAACGGCGAATCAAAACAGGCGCCGTTACCCCAAACAACAAGAGGTAAGGTTTTTTTATCGCCGAAATGCTGAAGATCCTGCGGGCGAAAAATCGTATGCGTTTGGAGTGAATCCTCGGCTTTCATGATGGCAGGAAATTTTCCTGTGCCGCCACCTTCTACTATCCGGCTATTGGTGTCTTCGGCAAATGCGGGTATTGCAAAAATGGATGTCAGCATCCACAAAAAAGGCAGTATTTTTTGCATGGGAAGTTCCTTGTTAATTAGGGCTATTTTTTTAGTGACTATATCAGTCGCGCCCGATTAACTTGGAATGCCTTAACAAAAAATTTCTGATGGCGTGAAAAAACGGGTAAATATTTTAGTTTTTCTTGTCTATTTTTAGGGATGAAAAATTTTCCATCAATATGAAAAAGTGAAAATAAAAAGCAAAATGTAAAAAATAAAATGGCAAAACAAAAAAGGCAGAACTCGCGTTCTGCCTTTTTGCGTTTCAATATGTCGAGTAAAAATTATTTCGCACTTTCCTGCTTCACAATTTCATCTTCAATAAAATTCAGCGCTTCGTCGATAAGCGCGAGCATGGATTGTTTGGCGCGTTCGGGGTTGCGGTTTTTGATGGCGTTGAACACTTTGGCGTGGTCTTCCACTATGCCGTCGTGGTTGCCTTTGATTGGGCTGGTGTGGCTGATACTCACACGCAGGGCGGTGGAAATGAAATCGCGCAGGCGAATGTAAAAGCGGTTATTGCTGGCGTAAAGAATGCTGACGTGGAAAGCGATATCAGCTTCCAGATCTTCTTTGCTGTTTTCATCGGCGTTGCGCATGCGCTCCAGCGCTTGTTCGATGGCATCGATTTTTTTGTCATCGGCGTAACGTGCGGCGAGTGACGCAGCTTCAGGTTCTATGGCGATGCGCACTTGTAAAAATTCTTTCAGCACTTTGAGGGTGGGGCGGCTCTCCAGTGTCCAGCGCAATAAATCCGGGTCAAAAATATTCCATTGGTCTTCCGGTTGAATGCGAATGCCCTGGCGCGGTTTGCTGGAGATAAGCCCTTTGGCGGAAAGCATTTTTACGGCTTCGCGCACGGCGCTGCGGCTCACGCCAAATTTTTCACAAAGTTCGGCTTCGGTGGGCAGGCTGTCGTCACTGAATTCACCGCAGATAATCGTGCGGCCCAGCTCTTGTACCATGCGTTGTGAAAGATTGAAGTTGCGGTCGAGAAGCGCCATTATTTTTGTCGTCCAGATAAGCAAAAAGATCAAAGAAGATTAACGATTTATTATTGATAATACAATCTGAGAATAGCGCTAAGCGCCCAGCTGGCGCGGCGGGCGGGCGTGTTGTGAATGATGGTGGCGCGTTTGAATAGAGATTTATCCTAAAAGTCTGACCAGCTTTTTGCGCGGCGATAGCGCATGTTTGCCGCTTGAATTTCAGGGAGCAAATTTGGTCCAGGCCGGATCTGGTTGCCACTGTGCGGCCCAGCCGGGTAAATCCTGGGCGGGCATGGGGCGGGCAATGCCATAACCCTGTGCCAGTTCACAGCCGAGCGGAATTAACAGGGCGCCGTGGGCGATGGTTTCTACACCTTCTGCGATGACGCGGCGGTGGAAGGCGTTGGCCAAACCTATAACCCCTTTTACGATGGCCAAATCATCCGGGTCATCCAACATGTCGCGCACAAAGGTCTGGTCGATTTTTAATAAATTGGCCGGCAGGCGTTTTAAATAAGTCAGCGACGAGTAGCCAGTGCCAAAATCGTCCACCGCAAAATGCACACCCAGCGCGCAGCAGGCGCGCATCAGGTCGGCCACTTCCGCTATATCTTTTAAGGCGCTGGTTTCTACAATTTCCAATTCCAAAAACGCGGGCGGCACATCGGGGTGGGCGAGTAATTGCTCGGCGAGGCGCGCCGCAAAATCACTGCGCTGTAACTGCAGCGCGCCCACGTTCACACTCACTGGCATCGCCAGCCCCAGGGTTTGCCAGCGTTCAATTTGGCTCAGGGCTTCATCAATCACCCAATCGCCCAACTCAATACTCAAGGGGTGGCCTTCAATGACGGGTAAAAACTTAATGGGCGGGAGCAGGCCTTGCTGCGGGTGCTGCCAGCGCACCAGCGCTTCTACGCCGATAATCTCGCCGCTGCGCATGTTGACCTTGGGTTGGTAAAACAACACAAACTCGCGTTTATCCAGCGCTATGCGAATGTGCTCAAGTGATTCGAGCTGGGTTTTTACCGCAATATCGCGCGCCACATCAAACAGGTGATAGCCATTTTTACCCGCTTGTTTGGCCACATACATAGCCTGGTCGGCATGGCGTAACAATTGGTCGGCATCGGCGGCATCCTGCGGGTAGAGGGTCACGCCTATGCTGGCGGAGACTTGCAGCATTTGCTGGTTTAGCATCAGCGGCGCCGCCGCTTCTTCCAGCAGGCGATGCAAGACTAACTCGTGAGTTTTGGCCGTTTCCAGGCCGGTCATAACCACTACAAATTCATCGCCGCCAATGCGGGCGATAGTGTCGCCTTCACGCAGGGTGGCTTTGAGCCGGTGGGCGATATTGACCAGCAACTGGTCGCCGGTATCGTGGCCATATTGGTCGTTGATGGCTTTAAAGCCATCCAGGTCGATATACACCACCGCCAGCGCTGCGTTTTGGCGATGGCTTTGGGAGATGGCCTGTTTCAAGCGGTCTGCCAGTAATACGCGGTTGGGCAGGCCGGTGAGTGCATCATAGTGGGCGATATATTCCAGCTGGCGCTGGTGCTCTTTGATGGGGGTGATGTCGGTAAATAAATTCACATAGCTCTGCGGGTGGCCGAGACCGTCCTGCACGGCGCTGATAGTCATCATGGTGGCGTAGAGCTTGCCATTTTTGTGGCGATTCCACAGCTCGCCGTGCCAGTAACCTTTTTGCTCCAGGTCGCGCCAAAGGCCGGCATAAAATTCATGGCCGTGGAGGCCGGATTTCATCATGCGTGGGTTTTTACCGATCACTTCCTCGCGGCTATAGCCGGTGATGTCACAGAAAATCTGGTTCACCTCGATGATGTTGCCCTGCAAGTCGGTGATAAATATCCCCTCGCGTGCATGGGTAAAGACACTGGCCGCCAATTGCAGGCGTGTCTCTACACGCGATTGCTCAATCGCCAGTGCCGAGAGGCGCGCTTCACTTTCGATTAGCCGCAGGTCTTCTGCTTGGGGGCTAGTGGGATCGCGGTGATAAATGGCAAAGGTGCCCAGCACTTTGCTATCGGCAGAGAAGATAGGCTGCGACCAGCAGGCGCGCAGACCGGCCTGTTCGGCGAGCGCGCGGTAGTCGCGCCAGTAGGGATGGGTTTGGATATCCTCCACAATCACCTGCTCGCGCAGGTAGGCAGCTGTTCCACAAGAGCCGGCAGCGGGGCCAATCGCTGCGCCGTTGATTGCTTGCACATAAAATTCAGGCAGGTGCGGTGCGGCGCCGTGGGTCAGGTGGGTGCCGCTGTCATCGGTTAATAAAATGCTACAAATCGCGTCTGGAACCAGCGCCTCCACATCGCACACTATGCACTCCAGCACCTCTTCCAGCGGAAATTTGGCCAGTAGCATTTCAAGGATTCGGTTGTGATGCTGGTAGCGGCGCTCGGCGCGTTTGCGCTCGCTAATGTCCTGGTAAATGCCGGTCAGGCGCACCAGCTCGCCATTTTCGTAATGGGCAGTGCAGGTGGTGCGCAGGTCAATTTTGCGGCCTTTGAAGGTGTATTTTTCAACCTCGATATCAAACACTTCGCCGGTTGCCATGGCCCGCTGCATGGCTTGTGCAATGCGCTCGCGCGAGCCGGGCGGGTACATGGAAAAACCTTCATCCAGGCTGGGTGTGAACTCTGCGGGGCTGGTGTCGTGGATGCGGTAGGTTTCAGCGGTCCAGTAGATTTGCCGGCTGGGTACATGCAGCTCCACCCCGCCCACTTTGGCGATGGCTTGGGAGGCTTCGAGAATGCGGGTACTGGTGAGCAGGGCATCCAGCTGCTGGCGTTCGGCACTGGCCAGGGCGTCAAACTTTTGTTTGAGTTGATCCAGCTCCTGCTGCTGTAATTGCAGGGCAAGCCGATAGATCTCAAGTTCGCGCTGGGTTTGCTCGGATTCACTCAGCTCAGGCAGGCGCCCACCGCGCGAGCGCTGTTGCAGCTGGCGGCAGGCACGTTGGTAAAATTCGCTGGGATTGGCGGAGGATACGCTCATGGGTCTTCCATTCCTTCAGAAAGTCTCCCCAAAACCCGTGGGGAGTAGATCAAAAATATAGCAGTGCTATGCCAGAGTGTCGAAGTGACTCTCTGGCTTTTTTTTAATCAGTGGCTTTTGCGGGGGTGGCGCCGGCAGGTTGGGGCTTGTGGCCCAAACCCCAATTGCGCAGTTTTTCCATGTACAAATACACCACCGGGGTAGTGAACAGGGTAAGCAACTGGCTTACCGCCAAGCCGCCAATGATGGTGATGCCCAGAGGTGTGCGCAGTTCGGAGCCTTCGTTGCTGCCGAGGATCAGGGGTAGGGCGCCCAAGAGCCCGGCGAGGTTGGTCATCATGATGGGGCGCAAGCGCATCATCGCCGCCTGAAAGATGGAATCGCGCGAGGAGAGTCCCTCTTTGCGCTCCAGTTCCAGGGCAAAGTCGATCATCAAAATCGCGTTTTTCATCACTATGCCAATGAGCAAAAACAGGCCGAGCATGGCGATCAGGCTGAAAGGGGTATCACTCAGCCGCAATGCCAGGAGCGCACCAATACCGGCTGAGGGCAGGGTGGACAGAATGGTCAGCGGGTGGATGGTGCTTTCGTACAAAATCCCCAAAATCAAATAAACCGCCAATAGAACACAGGCGATAAGTATTGCGGGATCCTGCGCCATACCCGGTGTGCTTGGCCCCCAACCGGGGCGACTGGTGCCGGCGCTGGCCAGATAAACCTCTTTGGGCACCATCAGGTCAGCCAGTTTTTGCTCTATGGCGAGGCGCGCCTGCTCTGGCGTAAAACCTTCAGCGACGGCATAACCAATACTCTCGGACGCGAATTGGTTGGTGTGGCGCACCCTGTCCTCGGCCAAACCATAGTCAAAGCTGGAAAAGGTAGAGAGGGGAACGCGTTTGCCATCGCGGGTGATCACCTGCAGCTGCTCCAATACTTTGGGTGAGGCGGTATAACCCGGCTCCAGCTCCATCACCACCCGGTACTGGTTCATGCGGTCGTACATGGTGGATACCTGCCGCTGCGAGAAGGAGTTGTTCAGCAGGGTGGCAACGGTGGCCATATCCACGCCCAAACGCTGGGCAGTTTCGCGGTCGATAGTCAGTACAACCTGTTGTGTGCCTTCCTCTTTTACGCCATCCACCTCGGTTACTTCCGGCATACTTTCCATAGCGGTAGTGATTTTGGCCGCCCACTTGAACATCAGCTTTAAATCGTCAGACAGCAGTAGGATTTCGTGCTGGCTGCGGCTAAAGGGAGACGACAGTCGAATGTCCTGATCCGGCCCGATCATCATCATGGCGCCGGGGATACTCGGAATCTCGCGGCGAATGCGATCAACCACTTCATGCACACTCACGCCACGTTCGGCCATGGGTTTAAGGCTCACCCTCACCCATGCGTTACTTACGCCATTGCCGCCACCACTGGCGCCAAAGACATCTTCCACTGCCGGGTCAGCGAGCAGCACTTTGCGGAATTCCTGAATTTTGGGCTGCATTAACTGAAAGGAAAAACCATCATCGCCGCGAATCCAGGCGGTGACTTGCCCGGTGTCCTGCTCCGGCAACATGGTTTTGGGTATATCCACATACAGATAAATATTCACGCCGATGACCCCGGCCAGAAGCAGCATCACCACCCGGCTATGGCGCAGTGCCCAAGCCAGAGCTATGCCGTAACCCTGCTTTATTTCATCAAACAAGCGGGTGCCCTCCGCTTGTGTGGATGATTTCTTTAACAGCTGGGCGCAGAGCGCGGGCGTAAGGCTGAGGGACACGAGCAGTGATATGAGCATGGCAGCGGCGAGGGTGATGGAGAACTCGCGGAACAGTTTTTCCACTACCCCACCCATGATCAGGATGGACACAAAAATCACAACCAGGGTGATGTTCATCGCCAGCAGGGTAAACCCTACTTCGCGAGCGCCCAGCACTGCCGCCTGCATGGGCGGAAGGCCGCGCTCTATATGACGCTTGATATTTTCCAATACCACTATGGCGTCATCCACTACCAGACCGGCAGCGACTATGAGCGCCATCAGCGAGAGGTTATTGAGCGAAAAACCGTAGAGGTACATCACCACAAACGCGCCGATTATCGCCACTGGAATGGCCAGGCTGGGGATAAGTGCACTGCGCGCGCTGCCGAGAAACATCCACACCACGGCAACCACCAGTAATACCGCCAGCGAGAGGGTAATTTCAGCTTCCTTGAGGGTGGCGCGAATACCGGGGGAGCGGTCCATCACCACCTTCAATTCGGTGTCGCCCGGCATAAGTGCGCGCAAGGCGGGCAGTTGGGCGTTAATGGCGTCGATGGTTTCCACTATGTTGGCTCCGGTTTGCCTGCTTACGGTCAGGGTGACGGCTGAGCTGCGGTTGTGGAAACCATCGGTATAGCGGTTTTCGGTGGAGTCGCTCAGGGTGGCTACGTCTTGCAGGCGCACCGGCCCGGCATCGCCGTAGCGGATCACCAGATTGCTGTAATCCGCGGCACTGCGCAGGCTTTCATTGGTGCGCACCTGCCAGCGAGTGTCATCCTCCTCCAGTACACCCAGAGGACGCAGCACATTGGCATTGCTGATGGCATTGCGCACCTCATCCAGTGCTATGCCATAGTTGGCGAGCGCGTTGGGGTTGAGCTGGATGCGCACTGCCGGTAGCGAAGCGCCGTCTATACCTACTTGCCCCACGCCTTTAATTTGTGCGAGTTTTTGCGCAAGGATGGTGGAGGCAGCATCGTAGAGCGCACTGGGCGCCAGGTTGGGTGAGCTGAGTGCCAGCGCCATAATCGGCGCCTGTGAGGGGCTGATTTTGCGATAGCCGGGGTTGCCCGGCATACCGGCCGGCAACTGGCCGCGCGCCGCATTCAGCGCCGCCTGCACATCGCGTGCGGCGGAATCCAAATTGCGATCCAGGGTAAATTCCACCCAGATAAAGGTAGAGCCTTGGGTGGAGTTGGAGTTGATCGCCGTCACCCCCGGAATACTACCCAGGGCTCTCTCCAAAGGCGTAGCCACTGTTGCCGCCATGGACTCGGGGCTGGCACCGGGCAAGCCTGCGTAAACCTGGATGGCCGGAAAATCCACCTGCGGCAAGGGCGCCACCGGCAGCATGCGCCAGGACAATAGCCCCAGCAACACAATCGCCAGTGCCAACAAGCTGGCGGCGACGGGTCTTTTTATAAATGGTTCTGCGATGTTCATAGGGACTTTACGCCTCCTCCGCAATCAATTCGGAGGTGGGCTTGTTTACCCAGCGATCAAAAAACAAATACACCACCGGCGTAGTGAACAGGGTTAATACCTGGCTCACCAGCAGGCCACCCACCATCACCAGGCCCAAAGGCTGGCGCAATTCGGCGCCGGAACCGGAGGCGAGCATAAGCGGGATGGCGCCAAACAGGGCGGCGAGCGTGGTCATAAGAATGGGGCGAAAGCGCATCAAGGCGGCGCGATGGATTGCTTCACGCGGCGACATACCCAGCGTGCGTTGGGCGTCCAGCGCAAAGTCCACCATCATGATGCCGTTCTTTTTCACCAGCCCGATCAGCAGTACGACGCCGATTACCGCAATCAAATCCAGCGGTTGGCCAGTAATAAGCAGCGCCAGTAGCGCGCCCACTGTGGCCGAGGGCAGGGTGGAGAGAATGGTGACCGGGTGGATAAAACTCTCATACAAAACCCCCAGCACTATGTACATGGTCACAATCGCCGCAAGGATCAGCCAGAGCGTGTTGCTTAGCGAGGCGCGGAAGGCTTCGGCGGCCCCCTGGAAACGCAGCTCCAGGGTGGCAGGCATGTCGATTTCCGCCTCTACCGCCTGGATGGCCTCTATCGCTGCACCCAGTGAGGCGCCGCTAGCAAGGTTGAAGGAGAAGGTGGTGGAGGGGAATTGCTCCTGGTTGTTGATCAGCAACGGCGCCGGGCGCTGGCTTACCTTGGCGAGGGTAGACAGCAATATGGGGGTACCATTGCTGCTGGCGACATAGGTATTTGCCAGCGAACTGATGCCCTGGGCGTAGTCCGGGTCTACTTCCAATACCACGCGATACTGGTTGGCCTGGGTAAACAGGGTGGCAATCTGGCGCTGGCCGTAGGCGGTTTGCAGGGCGCCGGCGATATCGCTAATACGCACACCCAGGCGCGCGGCGGCATCGCGGTCAATTTCCACATAGGCTTGCAGGCCACGGCTCTGCAGGTCGGCGGCCACATCCGCCAGCGCCGGTTCCTGCCGCAGTCGCTCCAGTAACCGCGGCACCCAAATATCCAGTTCGCTGCTGTCTGGCGTGGTCAGGCTGAACTGGTACTGGGTGCGGCTCACCCGGTCTTCAATGCTCAGTTCCTGCACCGGTTGGAACCAGGCGGTAATGCCAGTGACGCTTTTGATCTGCTCGCGCAAGCGGTCGATGATCTGGCTGGCGTGGGTATCGCGTTCGTCGTGGGGTTTGAGGTTGATCAGCAGGCGACCGGAGTTGAGGGTGGTATTACTGCCATCCACACCGATAAAGGACGACAGGCTGGCGACGTCTTCATCTTGCAGTATCTGTTCCGCCAGCTGCTGCTGTTTTTCTGCCATGGCGCTAAAGGAAATATCCTGCGGCGCCTCTGTCACGGCCTGAATCGCACCGCTGTCCTGCACCGGGAAAAAGCCTTTGGGTACGGCCAGGTACAAACCGGCGGTGAGCAGTATGGTGCCAATCATTACCAGCATGGCGGCGGTTTGGTGTTGCAGTACCCAGTCCAGCCCGCGCCCATAGCGCGTGATGACCCGCCCGATAAAATCGGTCTCCTCATCGTGATTGGGCGCATTTTTCAGCATACGCGCACACATCATGGGGGTGAGTGTGAGGGACACCACCAGCGAAATACTGATGGCGATGGCGAGGGTAATCGCAAACTCCTGGAACAGCCGCCCCACCAAGTCGCCCATAAACAGCAGCGGTATAAGCACCGCAATCAGTGACAAGGTGAGCGAAACCAGCGTAAAACCAATTTCACCCGCGCCCTTGAGCGCTGCCTGCAAGGGCGATTCCCCCTGCTCGCGGTGGCGGGCGATGTTCTCCAGCATGACGATGGCATCATCCACCACAAAGCCGGTGGCAATGGTGAGCGCCATGAGCGTGAGGTTATTAATGGAGAAATCCAGGAAATACATGGCCGCAAAGGTGCCCACCAGCGACAGCGGCACCGCGAGGCTGGGAATAATGGTGGCGGGAATGGAGCGCAGGAATACGAGGGTTACCGCAACCACCAGAAAAATCGCAAAAATCAGTTCTTTTTGCACGTCGCGAATGGAGGCGCGAATACTTTCGGTGCGGTCAGTCAGTACCGCTACATTCACGGCGGCGGGCAGGGTGGCGGTCAGCTTGGGCAAGAGTTCGGCGATGCTGTCAGCCACATCGATCACATTGGCGCCCGGCTGACGCTGGATATTCACCAGCACTGCCGGTTGCTCGTTGGCCCAGGCGGCGAGGAAGCGATCCTCAGCGCCATTTTCCACGGTGGCGACATCACCCAAACGCAGCGGTGAGCCATCGCGCCAGCTGATCAGTAAATCGCGGTATTCCTGCACCGAGCGCATCTGGTCGTTGGCATCCAGCATGGTGGAGCGATACTCGCCGTCAAAGCTGCCCTTGGGTTGATTGGTGTTGGCGGTGACCACTGCACTGCGCACCTGCTCCAGACTCAGCTGGGTGCTGGCCAGGGCATTAGGGTTGACCTTGATGCGAATCGCCGGGCGCTGGCCCCCTGCCAAACTCACCATTCCCACACCCGGCAGCTGCGCGAGTTTCTGCGCCATGCGGGTGTTCACCAGGTCGTAAACCTCCGGTAGTGGCAGGCTGGCTGAAGTGACGGCGAGGGTGACAATAGGAGTATCGGCGGGGTTTACCTTGCGATAAATCGGCGGCGTGGGCAGGTCATTGGGCAGCAGGCTATTAGCGGTATTGAGCGCCGCTTGCACTTCTTGTTCGGCCACGCCCAAATCGATTTCCAGTGAAAATTGCAGGGTGATAATAGAGGCGCCGGTGGAGCTGGTGGACGACATTTGTTTCAAGCCCGGAATCTGCCCCAGGCTGCGCTCCAGTGGCGCAGTGACGGTACGCGCCATAACGTCCGGGCTGGCGCCGGGGTTAAAGGTGAATACCTGGATGATCGGGTAATCCACCTGCGGCAGCGCCGCTACCGGCAAAAGGCGATAGCCCAAAATACCGGCCAGCAACATCGCCAGCATCAGCAGCGAGGTCGCCACCGGGCGCAAAATAAAGGGTTTGGAAAGGCTCATTATTAATCTCGATCAATATGTTGCGTAGGTTGGAAAAGCGCAGCGCCTTCCGACACTAAAGTCAGATTACAAATTTATGTTGGGTTGATTGTCGGAAGTCGCTGCGCTCTTCCTGCGGTGTCGGAAGTCGCCGCGCTCTTCCAACCTACATAATTTTTACGTCTTTGCCTTCGTGCAGGCGATCCAAACCTTCCAGCACCACGGGTTCGCCTTCGGTTAAGCCTTCTATCACCGCGACTTTATTGCCTTCGCTTGCACCGAGTTTCAGTACACGCATGGTCGCCTTGTTGTCCTTGATGGTGTAAACGTAAGTGCCCTTGGATCCGTACTGCACTGTATCTGTCGGAATGGTGATGGCGTTTTCCAGGGTTTGTACCTGCAGGCGCGCATTCACAAATTGATTGGGGAAAAGGCTGTCGTCACTGTTGTCGAATTCGGCTTTTAATTTCAGGGTGCCGGTGGTGATATCTATCTGGTTATCCAAAGTGGTGAGGGCGCCGGTTGCCAGGAGCTGCTGTTCGCTGCGGTCCCAGGCTTCTACCGCCAGCGCCGTTTTATGTTGCTGTGCGCTGTTAAAGGCATTGCGCACCGCCAGCAGTTGGTTCTCGGGGATGGTAAACATCACCGCAATCGGCTGGGTTTGGGTAATGGTGACCAAACCTTCGCTATCACCCGCGGTGATCAGGTTGCCTACATCCACCTTGCGCAGACCGGTGCGGCCGCTGATGGGCGCAGTGATGCGGGTGTAGGAGAGCTGCAAACGTGCGTCCTCCACCTGGGCTGTGTGGTTTTTCAGGGTGCCGCGCAACTGTTCCACCAGCGCTTGTTGTTTATCAAACTGCTGTTTGGCTATGGAGTTTTTGGTGAGCAGGTTTTGGTAGAGCGCCAAATCCTCCTCGGCATTTTTGAGTTGCGCGCGGGTTTCCTGCAGGGTGCCCTCGGCCTGTGCCAAGCGCACCTTGTAGGGCGCCGGGTCAATCTCTGCCAATACCTCGCCCGCTTTTACCTGCTGGCCCTCGGTGAATAACAGGCGCAGCAATGGCCCTTCCACCCGGCTGCGAACCGTCACGGTATTGAGCGGCGCAACGCTGCCAATCGCTTTAATGCGCACCTGCAAATTCTCTTTCGTGGCGCTAACAACATGTACCGGGGTAGGGCCCATCCAGGGGTTGGGTGGCGGTGGGCGTTTTACCGGGGCTTCGCGCAAACCAAAAAACCAAATGGCGAGTAATACCAACACCACAGCGGCAATAGCCAACCAGCGTTGACCGGGCGATAAACGAGCGAGAATTTGAGGCATGGAAAAATCCGTATTGGGAGATCAGTTGATTCTATAGGTCTTTGTTTTTGTTCTGGAAAATGTCCCAATTGCAACACTTGGGAACTTGTACACAACCATCTTCACGAGCCTAAGCAAGGCGTGTGACAGCGGCAACCGCATTTACATTTCTCGACGTTTAGTTACAAGTGTGCAGCAATTGCCACTGGCGGCACGGGGTTAGTTCTGGCGCTTATTTGTGGAACCTTTAACGCTGGGCTTTACTTAGTGGATCAAGCGCTTGGCAGCTGGATCAACCTATTGCTGGAGGCTCACCATGAAGGTGATGTCGCAACAACACACATTGATGGTTATTGGGGTATTGGTTGTTATCTGCATAATCCTCTGTGTGGCGACTTTTTATCACCACACCAACCAGCTGAAAACCGAAGTGGAGCAAACCTTCAAGAGCCGCTATGAGCTGATTCACCAATTTGTGGCCCTGCAGCGCGACCGGGTGCAGGTGATGAACAACTTGTTTTTAGGGCGCTACCGGGTCGGTGTTGAGCCGGGGGCAGGCGAGCTTAATGTGCGTGACTACCCGGACCTTGGCGTGTGGGCGCTGGAGCGCGAGGGCATTGCCGGAAGTTTAACGGGCGCGGCCAGCCTCCCTTTGAGCGCCCCGGTGGAGCGCGAAATTCATGCAGCCCTGGCGATGGATGCACAAATCACCCCCGCCCTGGATTTAGGTCAGGAGCTGGCCTGGCTCTATTACCAATCGCGCAACCAGTTTGTTTACATCGCCCCGCCAATTGCACCCGAGCAATTTCATTTCACCCCGGACATTTACACCAGCGGTTACTGGCTGGAGGGTGGGCCAGAGCAGAACCCGGGCCGCCGCATCATATTAAAAGGCCCCTACCAAGACTTGGCCGGCAAAGGCTGGATAGTCACCTTTGCCCAACCGGTTTACATTCGCGATAAATTCCTGGGCATGGTGGCGCTGGATTTAAATGTGTACACCCTGGAGAAACTGACACGGGTTGGTGCTGCAACCGGCGAAACTATGCTGATCAGCGAACACCAGCGCTTGATTGCCCGGGAAAGTGGCTTTGCGCCGGAGGTGACTCTCTACCCGCCGCTGACACCCAGCCTCAGCCCGTGGGACAAGGGTGAGCAGGGCGATTTATGGTTAAGCCGCTGGGTTGTTGAAGGCGAGCTTTGGCTGGTGCATCGCCTCACCTCAACCCAGTTGTGGCAGGCAGCGGCGCGTGAAAGTTTGGGGGTGTGGTTTGTGGTGACCCTGGTCACTATTCTCGCCATAGTGTCACTGCGTTTGCAGCATAGTCTGGCTGAAGTCACTCGCTTAACGCGTGTTGACCCACTCACCCAGGCCTTGAATCGCCGCGGTTTTTTTGAAGCTGCCGAAACTGGCATCGCCCTGGCAAAACGCAAGGGCTTGAGCCTGGCGATACTGATGATGGACATAGACCACTTTAAAAAAATCAACGACAGCTATGGCCATGCCCAAGGCGATGCAGTGCTGAAACAGCTGGGTGCCTACCTGTTAAAAGCCAGCCGGCCCTTTGATGTTTTTTGTCGTTGGGGCGGTGAGGAATTTATTATCCTGATCCAGCTCGACCATGCGGCAGATGCCCTGAACGTGGCCGAGCGCATTCGCGCCCAAGCCCAGCGCACCCGGGTTCCCAAAGACAATAGCCCCATCACCCTGAGCGGTGGCCTGGTCATTCTGGGGGAGGAGGAACCTTTGGAGGAGGCAATTAATCGTGCCGATGAACTCCTGTATCAATCCAAACAGAATGGCCGCAACTGTATTACCCAGGGCTAGCCTCTTCTCGTCAGCCTTTCTTGCCCCATGTCTTTTTGCGCCTTCTTGTGTCTTTTCGCGCCATAACGGTGCTTGACATATCTTATCCTTTGGATCATATTGACGTATAAATATGATATATGAGTCATATTGAATAATAAAACTACGAGACGAACCCGAGGCTTAGCAGATGAAATATCGAATCCCCTACACTTATATTTCCAAAACCAGCCTGCTCCTGGCCCTTGGCCTGCTGGGCAGCGCCACTCAGCTGCAAGCGCAGGAAGATGCCAGTGGCATCGAAGAAGTGGTAGTCACCGGCATGCGCGCATCGCTGGAAAAGGCGATTGCTGTTAAGCAGCAGGGCGACAAGGTAATGGAAGCCCTGGCGATGGATGACATCAATGCCACGCCCGCCGTTACCATCGCTGAAGCATTGGTGCGCCTGCCCGGTATTAATGGTTCGCGCGACCGCGGCAATGAAAGCCAGGCGGCCATTCGCGGTCTTGGCCCACGCATGGTGCTGGGCACAGTAAATGGCCGTGAAGTGGCCAGCCCCGAGCCGGGCCGGGCCATTCGCTACGAGCAGTACCCTTCCGAATTAGTGTCTGCTGCCGAAGTCTATAAAACCCAATCGGCGGATTTGGTGGAGGGCGGTATCGCCGGCACCATCAACCTGAAAACCGTTTCCCCGCTGTCGCACAACGGCCCCACCGCCACAGTGCGTGTAGGTCTGCAGCACAATGAAAGCGCGGAAGACGTGCCCGATTACGATCCGCTGGGCAACCGCGTGAGCGCCGCGTTTGTGCATCAGTTCAGCGATACCTTAGCCATCGCCATTGGCGCCTCCACCCAAACCCAAAAGAATGCCTATGGCTCAATGCAGGGCTGGGGTTACAGCAATGACGCTCTGGATCTGGACGGCAACGGCACCATCGGCACCACCCCTTGGGGCATTGCCGGCGAAGTGAAAAAACTCGACACCGACCGCGAAGGTGTAATGACCACCCTGGAGTGGCAGGCGACCGATGCACTCAACGTGAAATACGATGTGCTCTACACCGAATTTGCGATGGACGAGCAACAAAATCAAACCTGGGCTAACGATGTAGGTTCAAACCCCTGGGGTGAGAGCTGGGGCCTGGGCGATACCAATCAGGACGGCGTTGCCGATAACCCGATGACCAATGTGGTTATGCAGGGCAATCGCGCTGTCGCCGGCACCTTTAATGGCTGGGAAGGGCAGATTCGCCACGTGATCGCCGCCTACCAACAGGAAAACAGTGGTGTTACCCAAGGCTTGAAATTCAGCCACACCGGTTTTGACAACTGGCAGATCGATGTGGATTTCTCCCACTCGACCGCTGAGCGCAACAACTACTGGAATGCGATTTACCTGGATCAATACGCCGAAACCTGGAGCTTTGATACCCGCGGTAAACCTTCCATTTCTGCGCCAGCCGGCTCGCCGCTGCTGACCCCGGAAGATGCCTCCTACAACTGGATCGGCAATGTGAACGAAGGCTCAACGCTGGATGACGAACTGCAAAGTGCGCAGTTTGATATTCGCCGCGATCTGGACGCCGGCCACCTGCGCGCCATTACCTTTGGTGCGCGCACCGCCGACCGCGAGAAAGAAGTGATCTGGACTGATTTCGCCATGAGTCGCAGCGTTGATAACGGTGTGGCAGTGGCTTTCCCCGAGGGCTTCCTGAGTTCTTACACACTCGGCGCCTTCGACACTATCCCCTTCCTGAACGCACCTTCTTACGCCAAAACCGCCGAGATTATTTACGGCGGCGTTAATTACGATGCAGCAGCTGTTAACCCCGGTCGCTACTGGAAAGTGGACGAGCAAAACGACGCCGCTTACGTGAAATTGGACTTTGAAGGGCAAATTGGTGGCTTGGGCTACAACGCCAACATCGGTGTGCGTCAGGTGGAAATATCCACCAAGAGCTACGAGTACGACGATGGCAATGACAGCAATCAGGCTAACGATGGTCGCTACGTAGAAAACGACTATTCCAAAGCCCTGCCCAGCGCCAACTTCAACCTGGATCTGGATGACACTCGCAAGCTGCGTATCGGTGTTGCCCAGGCGATTTCCCGTCCGCCACTGGATGAGTTGCGCGCTGGCCAATACATCAGCGCTATTGCCAATGGTTCCTCCGGCGGCGCCGGTAACCCGCTGCTCGACCCCTTCACCTCTGATCAGGTTGATGTGTCCTACGAGTGGTACTTTGCCGATGAATCGCTGGCGGCCCTGAGCCTGTATTACAAGGATATAGACAACTACATCGGCAACGCCGTGGTTGGTACTTTCCCGGATCAAAACGGTATCGAGTTTGATATTTATGGCCCGGTCAATGGCAATGGCGGCTACGTGCGCGGTGCGGAAGTCACCTTCCAAATGCCGTTTGAATTCCTGCCGGTCGAAGGTTTTGGTATTTACTCCAACTACGCGTTTGCCGAGTCGAATATTGTTGAATTCGCCCCTGCCGACAACCCGCTGCCGATGGCTGGTTTGGCGCGCGACACAGCGACCCTGGACTTGTGGTACAGCAACTACGGTATTGATGCACGTTTGGGCTGGAAATATCACTCCGCCTACACCAGCGCCTTCACCTGGGACAGCTACGACCTGACCACACTCGATGCGGAATTAGGTGTTGGCTTCAGCCTCGCCTATGAAATCAACGAGAACTACAACGTGCGCTTCCAGGTATTTAACCTGACCAACGAACCACTGCGCACCACCCAAAACAACGAGCCTGCCAACCTGAAACGTTACGACGATTACGGCCGCAGCTACTTGATCGATTTCACCTGGAAGCTCTAAGCCTCCGTTGAAAAAAGCAGTAAAGTCCTTTCCCTTGCGGCTACTTCGGTAGCCGCTTTTTTTGCCCGCAATTTACGTTTGTGGATTTTGACGGGATGGTCTTTAATTCAACGCTGGCTGCGAGCGCCGTAAACTTGCATCAGAAATGATGGGTGGCTGCGGTCGTTTAATTAACTGTTAGGGTTATAAAGAAACTATGGAATCAACATTTGAAGTCAATGGAAAGGTTTTTAAGGTGATCTTTTCCATGCTTGGGCATGAAAAGTACATTTTCAATGGAAATATTTTACTGAGTCGCTGGAGTTTCAAATTTAAAGACAGGTTGAGTTTTGATTGTGATGGAAATAAAGTGGAAATTGATGTTTCTTTATCAAGAGAAAACTGGGCAGTTCGGGCATTTGTAAATGGTGTAGTTGTAAAAGAAGAATTATTTCCAGAGTTAAAGAGCAAGATTGAGCGCGCTAAGAATGGGAAAGGTATAACAATATTTTTCATAATCAAGAATCTTATTCTTTGGCTGATTTTGGCTGTCATTATCTTTATGATTTTTCAAATAATAAAATAGCTGAATCCCTGCAGTTTTCTTTACAGCGCTAACCTTCAAAACACTCGAACTTTGCTCGGGTCAGACAGTTGACAAGCCCCGCCCAAAAAAAGAGTAGTGGCGCGTGGCTACATCGGTAGCTGCCTTTTATCGCTATTTTTATTCTCCATTGAATCCAAATTTTTATTTGGCGCATCCAATCATGGGTGGGTTTTCCTTTGTCCCGTTTTTATCTTTTTCTTTTGCTCAAAATAAAGTGAGGCATTGCTATGGAAAAGTGGCTTGTTATGCTCTGTTTGGTGTTGGCTAGTAGTTTGACTTTGGCAGAGGATGTTAATGCCAAAAATAATGATTTATATGACCAAATATTAAAAATGGATACGCAATTTTTTACCGCCTTTAATCAGCGTGATATGGAAACTGTTAAAGCTTTATTTGCCCGCGATTTAGAGTTTTATCATGACAAGGGTGGTTTTACTGACTATCAGCAAAATCTGGAAAACACAGCAAAAATGTTTGCCAATAACAAAACCCTGCAGCGCGAACTGATCACTGAAACTATGCAAGTTTATCCACTGGGAGATTACGGTGCATTGCAGCTGGGCGAACATCGCTTCTGCGATGTTCAGCAGGGAAAGCGTGGTTGTAGTGTTTATAAATTTACCCACGTATGGCGTAAAACAGGGAATTTATGGCAAATTGCGCGAGTAATTAGTTACGATCATTAGCCAATTTTTTGCGCCGCTAATGTTTAACCAAAAAAACGGAGGGAAATCATGGTTCGGGTGTATAAGTCCAAAATAGATCTGTGGCTGGGAGCACTCTTGTGGCTGTCGATAGTGATGTGTTTTATTCCATTGGTATCAGTAATTCCTGCAGGTACAAAAGGTGAAATTGCAATGGCAATCATCACCCTGTTGGTAGGGGCGGGAATACCGCTGTGGTTGATGCTGACCACCTGTTATATTTTGAGTGATACCAATCTGCTGGTAAAAAGTGGCCCTTTTCGCTGGCAGCTTGCGCTCAAGGACATCCACCATGTTGCCCCCACTCGCAATCCCTTATCCAGCCCTGCGCTGTCGTTGGATCGCTTAAAAATAGATTATGGCCATTATCAGTCGTTGATGATTTCACCTAAAAATAAAACGGAGTTTATGCAGGATCTGGAGGCGCGCTGTCTGGCAGTAAAGGGGTAGGCAATAAAAGAACAGGCAGTAAAAAATAAAAAATTAAAAAGCAGAAAATAAAGTCCGTCATAGCGGCGGACTTTATTGTGCATCTTAGCTAGGGTTTCACAAATCCATTCACTTCCAGCCAATACATAAATGAATCAAACCACTTGTTGCTGGTGCGATCCGGGTTGCCCAGGCCAAAACCGTGACCACCATTTTGATACAAGTGAAATTCCACCGGAATTTTTGCGTCGTACCAGGATTTAATCAAACCGGCTTCACCGTGAAATAAAAAGTCATCCACAGCAATTGCGACAAACATTGGCGGTGCATTTTTAGGAACTTCCACCGCATTCATGCCGCCGTAAATCGGTGCGATAAATGCCAGTTTTACTTTTTGCGATTGCAGTGTGGTGGCCATGGTTAAACCGGCGCCGGCAGAAAAACCCATCATGCCGATTTTTTTCATATCTACATTCCACTCTTTGGCGCGACTGTTAATCAAGTCGTAAGCGGCTTCTACGTCTTGCAATTGATTTTTTAAATCCCACTGCGGGCGGGCAGGGCGTTCATTGGCGGGTTTGCCGGCTTCGGCAAAACGCTGGTTCATTTGCGTTTCAAAGGCTTCCAGTGAATCGGCCGTGGGTTGCAAACGGTATTTCAATACAAATGCATTAATGCCGCGTGCGGCTAAAGCCTCTGCAACTTCCCAGCCTTCATTTTTCATGGAAAGCCACATAAAACCGCCGCCGGGCGCAACAATCACACTGGTGCCGTTGGCTTTTTTCGGGTCGGCTAAAAAGGGCGTGAGTGTGGCTTTGGTAATGTTTCTTGCCATGGGGTCGCCCCACTGGCGAAACCAACTTTCCTGTGCGGGTTGGTTTTCTACACCGCCGGTATTTAACGGAATTGCCCCCGGCTCATTGGGCGCATCCATGGGGTACATTTTTCCATCTTGCGCAAAAATAGCGGCGCTATTCAGGCAAATTAATCCAAACACCATTGACCGTAAAAATGTTGCTAATTGCTGTTGCATTGTTTGTCTCCATACAGCGTTTCATTATGTAAAACCTCGCCCTGACCGCTGCAATAATGCAGTTGTCGGTAAAGGTTCATGCGGAGTTCTGCACATAATCAGGTGATTATTTATTAGCGGTAAACGTCGTCAGTTGTTGTTGCGCAGAACAATGGTCGTGTTTGGATTTTATTGATGGGCAGGACTTTATTAGTAAAAGTGTCGGCACATACAAATGGCCGCGATATTTTGCGCCGGCGAATCAATGCAGAATAAGCTATATTATATGACAAGTTTTGCGCAAGGTATTTACCTAGCCTGCGAGGTTAAATTCTGTAATGAGGTTCGCCTGCACGACAGAGCAAAAGGCTGGGTTAAACGGACTTTGCGCTATACATTGAGCGATATTTTTTAATAAACGCATAGGCAACTTGCACGCGTTTAAATTGCTCGGTGGCGGCGTTCAGTTGTTCGGGTGGCAGGTTTTGGCTCAGTAATTTATCGGGGTGCAGTTGGCTGGCGAGTTTTTTGTATGCCTGCCGCATTTCATCTTCCGTCATGCCGGCGTTAACGCCCAAAATTTTATAAGCCTTTTGTAAATCGCGATTGATGATGGCGTCCATCGCCGGTTTATTATCAGCACTGTTAGTCTGTTGTTGTGATTGCTGTTGAGCCTTTTTTTGGTTTTGGTTTTGGTTTTGGTTTTGGTTTTGGCTTGGAGAGTGCGTTTGGGTTTGCGCGCGCGCCTGTGAAGCGCTCTGTGCAGAGTAAGTATCGCTGCCGTTAGCGTTTGTTTGATTGGCTGTTGTTTGGGTGTTGTTGGTAGTAGTTGCAGTTGGGTTGGCGCTATTGCGGCTCAGTGCCAGCTGATCCTGCTCAAAAATTATTTTTAATAAATGGTTAAAGGTAATGCTTTTGTAACCCAGCTCACCGGCAATCCAGCGCAGTGCATTTACTTCTTTCTCCACCAAATAACCATCGGCGCGCGCCATGGCTAACAGGTGCATCAACAAAATCTGAATCAGCTTGGGTGTAGTCGTCGCACGAAACTCCTGCAGCGCCACACTCGCCCCAAACTCCGGCGCCGCCCCCGCTTTAAACAAAACCAAGGCACTGCGCTGCTCCTCCTCGCTCAGTGCCATTTTTTTCATATGCACCTTCAAGCGGTAAACCTCGTCCCGATTCACCGCCCCATCACATTGCGCCACATAGCCCAAAAAGCTGAACACGGCTTTAAAAAATCCATCGCGAAGAATTTTGCCCTTATCCGGCATGGTTCAGTTACCTGTTGGTGTGATGGTGCCTGCTAAGTGTAGTGGGTTTTGTTTGCTTAGGCGGATATCCGTCTCTTAGTTACCATTCAGGCTTATACCGTGTTTGAAGGTTGCGTCGATGCGATATTTGAAGTAAAGAAGTGAAAAACTGACAGGAATTGCATATTGATACTGCTTGTTTTAAGCGCAATACCATCGAGAGTTGGAAGCTTGCAGGTTATAACTGCTGACTCAATGAATTGAACCCAAACTGCGTAATTTATAACTTACGCGGTTTGAGTTAAGTTTTTGTTAGGCTGAAATGTTGGTCTGGAAATGTCCCATAAACACTACTTCTTCAATAGCTTCCAGATAAGGCAAAAGGCGTGGGTCACCTGCTTCAAACGCAGCGGCTGCTTTTTTGGCGTTATGCAAAGAATCCCATTTCACCAAATCAGCAAATTGGTTGTCACCCAAAGGGCTGTAGCCACAGAATTCAATTAGACCGGAAAAGCTCTGTAGTGCTTCTTGTAATTGTTTGCGCAGCTGCGGAATGTCAGCATCAGGCTTGGCTTTGAAAATGGCTACTTCTAGTACGTGACTATCAATCATTTATAACTCCTTGGTAGTTGTTAGTGGAGTTATAAGTTTGCCTAGCAGCTACTGACAGCCTTATGTCACAGATGATTTCATATTTAGTAATTTTTCTGATGCGCTTTGATGTTGAATGTATGTTTTTATATTTATCGTCTCTGGTAGCTCCAAAGGTGGCGCGCAATAATTCACCTGCTGAATCATATCGACACGAAATTCACGATAAGCCTTGCGCAAGGCGCACCAGCTGCCCAGAGTCCACTTCCCGCCCCAGTAAAATAATCCCAACGGATACACCGTTCGCTCCGAAGTTGCGCCCTGCAAACTGTTATAAATTATGTGCATCCATTGCTCTGCAGAGATGGCTTGTTTAAGCAGATCCCAAATCTTTTTTTGTTGTTCTGATAAGCCTGTCGCGTAAGAGAAAAGAGCAGACTCCGGTTGGCGTCGTTCTTCTGGCAGGCTGGCGAGAACTTTGGCAGACAAGCTACGTGCTGCGTCTGCTATTTCTCTCCCTGCCATGCGCGATATTATTGTTACTGCCAGCTGTAGTGCATCCAACTCTTCGGCAGACAAATGAAGTGGTGGCAATTCAAAGCCCGGTTGCAAGGAATAGCCGATGCCCGGTTCACCATAAATGGGCATTCCAGTTACGGAAAGGTCATCAATGTATCTATAAATAGATCTGACAGACACATTAAGCTGCTCGGCAAGCGTCGCAGCAGAAACTGGCTGTTGATGTCGAATTAAATTAACTAATTGAAATAACCGATCTGCCTTACGCAATTAAAACTCCTTATTGAAAATTGCATTATTTGATCGAATCCAAAAGCAAAAACCCCCGCTATTTTCATAGCGGGGGTTTTCTGTGTGTGGTGCCCAGAAGAGGACTTGAACCTCCACGACTTGCGTCACCAACACCTGAAGCTGGCGTGTCTACCAATTTCACCATCTGGGCAGTTCTCAGAGCATCAGCAGCTGAGGCCGCGCACTATAATTATCCCGATTTGCCTTGTCAACGGGCTTATCGGTTTTATTTGTAGGTTTGTCATGATTGCTGCCCTATAATTCAAAGCAACTGCCAGGATAGTTAGAAATCCGCCAATTATTGATTACAGGATGCCCAATTGAGCAAGCGTAAATCCCCCTTCAAAGACCCGTTTGCCGCGCGCGAAGCGGAGAAGTACGAGAACCCCATCCCCAGCCGCGAGTACATTCTTGAGCTTCTGGATATGGCCGCCGAGCCGGTCACCCATGAGCAGATGTGCGCTATGTTGAAGCTGACGGATGAGGATCAGGTGGAGGCCTTGCGCCGCCGCTTGATTGCTATGGCGCGCGATGGTCAGCTGATTAGCAACCGCCGCGATGCCTATGTTCGTCTGGACAAGATTGATGTGGTGCGCGGGCGCGTGCAGGGGCATCGCGATGGCTACGGCTTTGTGATCCCGGCGGATGGCGGCGAGGACATTTATCTGCACAACCGCCAAATGCGCAAAGTGTTTGACGGCGATGAGGTGCTGGTGCGCCTCTCGGGTGAGCAGTATCGCGGCAAAGAAGAGGGCGCGATTATTGAGGTGCTCACCCGCAATACTACCCAGTTGGCGGGGCGCTTCTTTAATGAAGAGGGGGTGCAGTTTGTGCGCCCGGAAAACCCGCGTATCACCCACGACATTATGATTCCCTTTGGTGCCTATGGCGGCGCCAAACATGGCCAGATAGTGGTCGCCGAGATCACCCAGCAGCCGGATAAAAATCGCTTACCGGTAGGGCGCATTATTCAAGTGCTGGGCGACCATATGGCGCCGGGCATGGAGATAGAACTGGCGATTCAGGCGCACGGTATTCCCAGTGTCTGGCCGGATGCGGTGATTGCCGAAGCCGCGCGCTTGTCCCATGAAGTGGAAGAGAAAGACAAACTGCACCGCGTGGATGTGCGGCACTTGCCTTTCGTGACAATCGACGGTGAAGACGCGCGCGATTTTGACGATGCGGTGCTCTGTGAGCGCCGTCGCGGCGGTTGGCGTTTGTATGTGGCAATTGCGGATGTGTCCCACTATGTCAAAGTCGAAAGCGCGCTGGATGTAGAGGCGCGCGCGCGCGGCAACTCGGTGTATTTCCCCGATTATGTAGTGCCTATGCTGCCCGAGGCGCTCTCCAACGGTTTGTGTTCGCTCAACCCGAATGTGGATCGCCTGTGCATGATCTGCGAGATGAACATCAGCACCGCTGGCCGCATTACCGGTTATCAATTTTATGAAGGCGTGATGCATTCCCACGCGCGCCTGACCTACACCAAAGTGGGTGAAATTCTCACCGGTGAAGGCGAAACCCGCGCGGCCTTGCGCGAGGAATACAAAGCCGTGGTGCCGCAATTGGAATTGCTACACGGCTTGTACGAATGTTTGCGCGCGGCGCGCGATGAGCGCGGTGCAATCGATTTTGAAACCACTGAAACCCGTATTCAATTTAACGAAGAACGTAAAATTGAGCGCATTGTTCCCATCAAACGCAACGACGCCCACAAACTCATCGAAGAATGTATGTTGTGCGCCAATGTGTGCGCAGCGAACTTTATTGAAAAACATAATCTGGTCGGTTTGTTCCGTGTGCACGAAGGGCCAACCGAAGCCAAATTGGGCAACCTGCGCGCTTACTTATCGGAATTGGGTTTGGGCTTGGCGGGGGGCGATAAACCGACACCGGGCGACTATCAACAATTACTGCAAATGATTCAGGGGCGCAGCGATGCGCATTTGATTCAAACGGTGATGTTGCGCAGCCTGCGTCAGGCTATGTATCAAGTGGAAAACCACGGCCACTTCGGTTTGGGTTACGAGGCCTATACGCACTTTACCTCGCCCATTCGCCGCTACCCGGATTTGCTGGTACACCGCGCGATTCGCTCCATTATTCGCAGCAACGAACCAACCACACATGTGCGCCGCGTAGAAACTGCACAGGCAATTCCGCGCAAATTTATTTACCCCTACACCGCCGCTGAAATGTTGGTGTTTGGCGAGCAGTGCTCGCGCACCGAACGCCGCGCCGACGAAGCCACCCGCGATGTGGTGAGCTGGCTCAAGTGTGAATACCTGCGCGATCAAGTGGGCGCCATTTACGACGGCCATGTCAGTGCCGTGACCAGCTTTGGTTTGTTTGTGGAACTGAATGAATTGTATGTGGAGGGGCTGATTCACATCACGGCGCTGCCGCATGATTATTATCGTTTTGAACCCGCCCAGCATCGCTTGGTGGGTGAGCGCAGCCGCAAAGTATTTGGTTTGGGCGATGGTTTGGTGGTGCGGGTAGTGCGGGTGGATTTGGATAACCGCAAAATTGATTTTGAATTGGAATCTGATGCGGCGATTCGTCGCCCCAAATCCCAGGTCAAGGCCAAGGTAGCCAAGCGCGATACGAAAAAATCCGCGAGCAAAGCAACTAAAGCGGCCGCTACTAAAAAAGCGCCGGCAGCAACCGCTAAACCAGCCGCCACCCAAAAAGCAGCTGGTAAAAAAGAAATCGCTAAAAAAGACGTAACTAAAAAAGACGTAAGTAAAAAAGAAGTCGATAAAAAAGAAGTTGCCAAGAAAAAAGTCGCTCAGAAAGAAGTCGCTAAAAAAACGACTCCAAAAAAAGCAGCCGTTCAAAAAGACCCGGTGAAAAAAACCGCCGCCAGCAAACCGGCCGCTAAAAAAGTCACCGCAAAACCGGTTGCTGCTTCCAAGAGTGCGGCTCCTGCTAAAAAAGCGGCAGCCAAACCATCCGCCAAACAAACCACAAAAGAATCCAATGAGGTGAGTCGTGGCCGTAAAAATGCGCAAGCTGCAAGCAAGGCAGCGCCAGCAGCAGTTCAATCGCCGTCGCCAAGAGCGACAAAAAGCAAGGCTGACCCTAAGCCTAAGGCGCCAGCTGCTAAAAAGCCGGTGGCTAAGGCTAAGACAACGAAGTGATTGCTGGCTGCAAAGCGAGCAATTTATTTTCGATGAAAGTCTGACCCGCGAAATTTATGTGGTGAAAGACCGCATTTTGCGCGAGCGCGAAACGCGTATTTCGGAGCGCTAGGCGCGCAGCGCCGTTATTGATGAATTATTAAGGTAAGTGTTTTGAAACGTGAATTTATATTTGGCCTGCATGCGGTGCAGGCGCTATTAAAAAGTGCTCCCCAGCGCGTGATTGAAATTTATATGGTGCAGGGGCGCAATGATCAAAAATTGCAAAAAATTGTGAATGCCGCGCAAAGCAACGGTATTCACTGCCAAACGGTTAATCGCAACAAATTGGATGAGCTGGTGGCGGACGAAAATCATCAGGGCGTGGTTGCAGTGTGCACACCCGGTGAAACCTACGATGAAACCTGGTTATTTAATTTGCTCGATAATTTAAACGAGCCAGCGTTTTTGTTAATTCTGGATGGTGTGACCGACCCGCATAATTTGGGCGCCTGTATGCGCTCGGCAGAAGCGGCCGGCGTACATGCGGTGATTGCGCCTAAGGATAAGTCTGCCGGCCTCACACCCATCGCCCGCAAAGTTGCCTGCGGTGCCGCTGAGGTATTGCCCTTTGTGCCGGTCACTAATTTAGCGCGCACCCTGAAAAAATTGCAGGAACAAGGTATTTGGTTATTTGGTGCAGCGGGTGAGGCGGAACACTCTATTTACCAATCCAACCTTAAAGGGCCAATTGGTATTTTGATGGGCGCCGAGGGCGATGGTTTGCGTCGCCTGACCCAGGACACCTGTGACCACTTAATGAATATTCCTATGGCCGGTACAGTGAGTAGTTTAAATGTGTCGGTGGCTACCGGTATTTGCCTGTTTGAGGCGGTGCGCCAGCGTCAGTTAACCTGATGTAATCAACAAAAATCTAATCAACCAACTGCAATTAACCTAATGCAATTCAGCTAATAAGAAATGACGAGGTCGCTTTATGGCTATCAACGCAAAAATCATTAACCTGCTATCCATTCTTTTCACTGCATTTATGCTTTCTGCTTGCGCGCCTGAAGTGGGCAGTCCCGACTGGTGCAAGTCCATCGAGGAAAAACCCAAAGGCGAATTGACCATGAATGAAGCCAAGGACTACGCCAAACACTGCGTATTTAAATAGCGCATTCCGCTAGCTGGCTTGCTGTAAAAAAACCAATAATAAATCGATCAACCACACCAGTGTCATCTTGCCACAGCACAGGAGGCGCTGTGGTGGCTCTGTTGCTGATCTAATTCCTGACGTTGCCGCTTCCCCCCGCGAGGGGCGAAACCGGTATGAGTAGTAAGAGAAAGGCTAATGAAAACTAACTTTCTAAATATCCACGACCTAGTGCTGGTGCTCACCGCTGTGGAGTGTTGTGTATTGGCGGTGTTGCTAAATTTATTGCCAGCCAAGCGCATGCAGCCGCGGCAGATACTCTCCGGATTTTTTGGCCTTATCGCGCTCGTATTAACTACCACCCTGATTGTATGGAACGGCGATTTAAAAGTAGCGGCGATTAATCAATCGCCCCTGGTAGTGGTTATCTTGGCGGTGTGTTTGTTGCTGCAAGGGCCGGTACTCTATTTTTATTTGCGCTCCTTATCCCGCGAAATAACCCTGCTGCGCTGGGCCAATACAGTACACCTTATTCCGGCCTGCATCGCCGCGAGTTTGTTAGTGATATTTGATATCAATAGTTTGGAATGGTGGCCAAGCACGTCACTATCTGGTGTGGAAAATACTGCTGTCGCGTTTGTGTGGGCGCTGGTGAAGATCTCGCCGCTGGGTTACATCATCGCCTGTGTAATTGCTGAATATAAACTGCGCGAAAATTTAAAAGCACTTTATTCCGATATTTCCATGTCTGAATTAAAACTGGCCGATGCAGTCCTGGCAGGTTTTTGTATTCACTGGCTGTGGTCGCTGCTCGCCTATGTATTGGAAGGTTGGGTGAGTGCCAGTGTGAGCGATAGCCTGGGTATTATTGATAATTACCTGACAGTCATTTTAGTGAACGCCTTGTTTGTGTTTGGACTGGTAAACACCCGGCAGTTGCTCAGCATCAGCGCTATGCCTGCAGCCAAACCTGTACAGCCACCAAAGATGGATGTGAAAGTCGCGGTCATTGAGCAGGCGATGAACGAGAGCAAACTGTATCTGGAAAGCAACATCAACCTGGAGCGTTTTGCGGAGCAAATAGGATTAAAACCGCGCGATATTTCGGCGATTTTAAAAATGCATTACCAGTCGAATTTTTTTGAATTTATCAATCGCTATCGGATTGAAGAGGCCAAGCGGCTGTTGTTGGCGCCGGAGTTTAAAGATGAAACCGTATTGGAAATTATTTATAAATCCGGCTTCAATAGTTCATCGGCGTTTCACCGGTTTTTCAAACGCATGGTGGGCATGACGCCCACCGAATTTCGCCAACAAACCAAAAGCTAAAGTGCTGGGGTTTGAATCACAAGCGTACCGTGTGATGCAGCTAGGGAAGTGCCACTGCAGTGAAGCGCGCGATGACGGCACCGGTGTTATCGCGCAGCTCCAAGTGATCGCCAGTAATTTTATAAGCTGCGGTTTGCGGCAGGCTGGCGCCAATCAGATTCGCCTGCTCTGCGCCCTGCATACAGGCCATGCGAGTGCTCGCCATTTGGCTGAACTGTAAATTCTCTCCCTTCAATGTATAGCCAGCCATAATGCGGTTGCAACCATCGGAACCTGCAACCCGCTGCTCACTATTCAGCAGAATATGCGGCTCGCGCTGGTTATCGCTTACCGATACCCCTGTACCTTTAATTTCCGTCAGTTTCCAGTAGGTGTTTATCAGTGGGCTGTTGTTGGTTGTGTTCATCGCCGTGCAACTGGTTAAGCCGATAAAGCTGATTGCTAGAAACAAGCCTGATATTTTTTTCATCGCTATCTCCTTGGGTGGTTTTTGTGCACTTAACAGCGTTTTGTAGGTTTAAAGAGTGTAGTTATTGCTAGCATTTTTGAGTGATTTTTAGCGCCCAAAGCCAGCGTTTAACACCTTGTTGTTCAACGCGCTGGACTAAAAATTGCCGTGTTAGTTTTCTGGCTCGTTTCCACGCAGATGATTTGCTTTGGGTAAAAGCAGTTTTGCAGGCGCGGTAATCCGCATCCAACTCGGCAAAGGCTTCCTCGGTAGGGCGTGCCTGTGCTTTTATCAACAAGTTGGCAAGGTTAAATGGATAGACACTCAAACCGGCCAGACTGTCGGTGCGAATAGATTCAAGTTCACCCAGCGGCGCGGATCGTTGTGCAACCAGCTGATCAAAGGCATACCAAACCACAATGTCTTCGCGATAATTGTCCGGTTCACGCAAGAATGCCTCGCGTGTAATTTGAGTGGCCCCATGCCATTGGCCGGTTTCTCGCAACGCCATTGAATAAAAATAGAGTATCCAAGCGTCTACATTATCGAGGCTTGTGCGGCGCCTGAACCAGTTGACTGCTTCATTCCAACGCCCTTGGGTCACATACATATAGCCCAGTAGGCCCCAATTTTTTACATCGTCCACCAGCGTTTTGCCGCAGTGTTCAATTATTTTCCACGGCAGCTGACCTTTTATTTCAATCAGCGTCTGGATATAACCTTCCAGATAACGTTGATCAAAATCCGTATCCAGTGATTTTATAAGCAACTTCTGTTCAAACTGCTTTATTCCCCATTGTTGTAATTCATATTCTGCAAGACAGCGAGCAGCATGCTGTCCACAAAGTTTTTCACTGTTATGTAGTTCATAAATGATCGCTGCCGCAGGTTCATGTTGTTTTGCTTTGTTCAATTGCTCCCAGGCATTTTGGGTAAACCAGAGCGTATTTTTTTTATCTTGAAGAATGCTGCTGAACATATTTAAGGCAGCAGTAAAATCCTGGCGTGCGAGAGCAATTTGCAACCCGCGATACCTTGTGTATATATCGCTATTGTGTCGCTCCAATAATGCCAAAGCCTCAGCGGCACGCTCTGTTTCACCGCGCTCGAAAATATAGTCAATATAGGTCAGCCCGGTATATTGGTTAACCGGGTTTAATTCAAACGCGCGCTGTAATAGTTGGCTGATGCGTTCATTATCACCCTTGATTTCTTGCAAACACTCCGCCGCGTAGCAAAGTACAGAAGGATCGTTTGGGTAGAGGCGGACGCAATGATCAATGGCTGTTTTTGCTTTGTCCTCATCTTTGGTGTCGCAATACCAGCGTGCAAGACAGCGCCATCCTTCATAAAAGTTTTCATTAATTTGTACAACATTTTCCATGCGTTTAATTGCGGTAGCTACTTCACGGCACTCAGCGTAAATTCTTGCTTCAGCCGCCAAAATAGCAATTGGTCGATTGTTATTCCAATACTCTGCACTGGTAAATTGCAGCGCGTGCTCCATATTGCCAAGCTTGGTCTGGCGTGAGACATACTCTATGCAGGCTTCAATGTGATAGGGATTTTTTTCCAAGTAATTCGCGAGAATTGTGGACGCTTCTGTATCATCCTCCAGCATGTTTATCTGGGTGAGCAGTAAGCTTTCATCATTGGGGAACCTTTGGCGCGCTGCGGCGATTTTATGGCAGAGAGTGAGTTTGCCTTCCTCGGTTTCTTGTATTTGATACAGCGTTCGCCAGGCCCATAAATAAAGTGGGTCAAGCTCCAATGAGCGTTCGAGGGCTTGTATCGCCTCCGCAATCCTGCCTTCGCGAATTAACAGGTCTGCCAGATAGCCGTAGGGTGATGAGGCCAATGGGTTGCGCGCTATGAGTGCACGCTGCGTGGTAATCGCTTCATCGTAACGCCCTTGCTGTTCAAGAAGATCACACAAATTATTGGCGGGCAGGGTCCACCCCGGCGATAAACTGAGGGCGTGGCGATAATAAAATTCCGCTTTATCTAACTGGTTCAGCAATCTATGACTCACTGCCAGCTCCTGGAAAACACGCGGCAATAACGGAAAACGATCTGCAGCTTGCGCAATGGTGTCCAGCGCTTTTTCGTTTTCTCCTGCGGCGCGGTAAGCGAGTGTTAAAGCTACCCAGGCATGCCAGAGGTCCGGCCTTACATCCAGCGCATGTTCAAGAAATTGCAAAATATCTTGTGCGGACAGTAGTGTGGTAGCAACACGTTGATAGGCGAGTAAACCATCGCCATAGCTGACCTGCGTCATTAATTGCTCGTAAATAAAAGCCAGGTCTTGTTGTTGTGTGCTGTGATTAAATCCGCATTGCAGCAAGGGATCGTAAGCGTAAGTATAATCGCAGGATAATTCGATGGCTTTGCGAAAACTGGTGCGCGCGGCCTCGTATTGTTGCTTGGCTAAAAGTATTTTGCCGCGATAATAATGGCTTGCACTGCTGTTGCTGGCAACGGCAATAGCTTCATCCGCGGCTAGAAGCGCTTCATCAAACAGCTCCAGGTTGCAGAGGGCGTCGGCCAAACCGCGATAACCCCATGCATTGGTTGGGTGGTGGGAGATGAATGTGCGGTAGGCTTCAATTTGGGTTTGATAATCCCCATTTTCAATCCAGTCAATAGAGAGCTCAAGCAGCATGGCGTTATCTGGATAACGCGCCAGCTGTTGCGCAATAAACTGGTCGGCTTTGCTGCGCTCGTTCGCCTCGATAAAAAGGCGCATCATGCTTTGATTGGCTTTGTTGTTGAGCGGTTCCAACTGCAGGATTTTTTCAAGGCATTCGATGGCCTTGTTAGGCTGAAGATTATATTCAAAAATTTCGGCCGCTAATTCGTTGTAACGAACCTCACTGATCAATGGTTTGGCGCGCTCTGCCAATACACTGGCAGCTTCTGTTTGCTGTTGCTGTAGAAGTTTGCGTGCAGTGAATGCAATCAGCCAGCCGTCTTCCGGGCGCATGTCGATGGCTTCTTCGAGCACCACCAAGCCTTCGTGAGTGCGCTCCAAACTATCCAGCGCATGAAATAAGGAAACTGCCGGGCCGGATGATTTTTTACCAAAACGTTTGAATCTGTCACGTAAAAATTCAAGGCCCTTTTCGGTTTGTTTGTGATAGCGGGCTGCTTTGAAAAAACTCTCTGCATATTGTTCGTTTTTGTCTTCAAGGCAGGTTGCAAACCGGTACAGCTGATAACTATCGAGATAATTATTTTGGTCCCACAACACACCTGCATAGGCGTAAAGGTTTTCAGTATTAGTGGGGCTGATATCGAGTAATTTTTTATAAAGTGTGATTACGCGGTTTTGTTGCCTGTGATCGTGGCGTAAATAATCAGCCAGCCGGCTTTTTACCAGAAAATGGCTAGTAGGTTGTGCAGCAATTGATTCCAAATACTCGAGCATTTGTTTGCTTGAGCCCACAGCATTCAAACTACTGACTTTGCTGAGTTGCAGATTTACATCGTTCGGGAAGAGGGCAAGTAGTTTTTCGGTCGTTGCCAGAATGCGTGATTCGTCGCTGTCATAACATGCCAGCGCGCGTTCGCAATTGATGGTCATCCTATGTTCTGGGGCCAGGCTCTGTGCCACCGCCAGTTGGGTTGCTGCCTGATCTCGTTGGTTGGCTCTTAGTGCGCGATTAAGTTGGTAAAGGCAATCGTAAAGTGAGCTGGCAGGTAGCTCCAGTGCAATAATTTTTTCGCGATAACTCATGGGGGCCATGACCATAGCGCGAGGGCCGGACGCCGCATAATATTCGTGGCTCGATTCAATCAGCATTTCTTGCAAGCGGCGATAGTAGGGGTCGCGTAGTAGATAAGTCCCCATGGCGTCATCGTAACCGACAAGCACTTGTAAATGCGCACTGCCCGGTTCTACGGTGGCCAATAAAATCGGTATATCCATATCAAGCAGGCTTTTCGCTGCGCTGTAGGTCAGTTGAAATTCCTGTGCATACCAACCATTTTCCTCCACCCAGCGGCGTTCATCTACTGATTGTGTTCCGCCATAACAAATTGCATCAATTACATCTGCCTGTGCCACTGTGACATTCCAATAAGCGGCTACAGCTGAAATGCTCGCGGGTGCGCAAGTCATATTTGCTTGGCGAACAAAGGGAACATTGATTACTTTGCGCGCGCGTTTCTCCCCGGTGTTAACAATTGCATTGGCAATTGATTTGCCGAAGAAATTTTTTTGTTCAATGAATTCCAGCGCTTCTTCGTAGCGCTGTTCAGCGCAGAGTAAATCAGCTTGTAGTGCACGCAGCGAGCGATCTGAATCTTTACCGGCATAAATGGGTAAGGTTTTTAGCCGGTTCAGGCAGTCATGCGCCTCTGCGTATTGTTGATTTTCAATATATAAACTGCAGAGTAGGCGCCCAGTCCAGAAGGATTGGGTGTTGGGCCAGAAATCCGAAAGCGTTGTAATCGCTTGGGTTAAGTCGTGCTGCAATTGCAATATGTTGGCTTTAAATATCAATGCGGCGCGGTAGTGAGGAGTGCGGGTAAGAATTTTATTAATAACCTCCAGAGCGCTGGAGTAATCGTCCTGCAAAAATTTAACTTCGGCGACAGACAATAATTGCCAATCATCACCCGCTTTTTCCAAATCTCCGAGGCATTCTTCAGCGCCGGAAAAATCGCGAAAGCGTGCCAATATTTCAGCTTTTTCGCCGCGTATATCTGCAAGGTCTTTGTCATCTGGCTGTGCGCGCTTTTCAATAAGCGGCAGCATTCGCAAGGCTACAAGTGGCCCCCGCGAGCGGTGATAAAGTGAAACTATGAGCGGTGCGAGCCCTTTCAGTTGCGGTTGCCTGCGCCAGAGTTTCCACAGCAGCGCATGACACCGGCGATCATTGCCCAGTTGGCTGAGCGTGCGCGCGCGCAATAGTTCCAATCTTGCGCTGGGCCAGGGAGCATCACCCCACCATTGGCTTGCCTGTTCCCACAGGTCGCGAAACAGACTTTTTTGGTACAGGCCAAACAGTTGGTCGTAATGGGTGGAATAGTTATCTTCTTTGGCAAAAGGTATGTCCATATCGTTTAGTCTCTATTTTTATAAAATTTTTAATTGATGCTAAAAGGTCAGGTGATGAGTTATTTTTTATGCGGCACCAGCGCTTTAAAACCTTTTGCAGGGCGGGTTTCTTCATAGTCGGCATGGTACATATCCAGGTAAACACTGTGTTCGACAACACCTTGGTAGGTGTCGCACAGCACCGTATACACATCCATCATTGAACCGTAGGGGCCAATGCCGACGCTGCCCTCACGCGCAAAGGCGGAAACCCGCTCACCGTTTTCACATACCAAACGTGCCAGGTAATCGCGCTGGCCAATCGGCATGGCAACCCGCACCGGGTTTTCTGCAGAGCCGAGCGGGTGTTTTTCTACTTCGCTCATGTCCGGTTTTTTACGCTCCCCAAATACAGCGCCCAGGGCATCGGCCAATTCAGCATCGGCATTTTTTTCCTGTGGTTTTGGTTGGCTAGTGCAAGCGCTAAGACCAAAAATCATAATAAGTAGGGGAATGGATATGAGTTTCATAGTGTGCTCTGGAAGTGGAGGAAAAGTTCAGGCCGTTACCAGTCTAGCCGCCATGGAGTGTAACGGAAGGCGGGGCAATCTGAATACGCTTTGCTATTGCTCCGGGGGTGAATCCAGTTCAGGCTAATCGGCGTCTAAGCCAAAAACAGCATTAACAAACGAGGGCAATATGCTGACATTTCTCTGCTGGTTATTGTTATGTGTGCTCTGCTGGCCACTGGCGCTTTTGGCGTTGGTGCTGTGGCCAATTGTGTGGCTGATCTCGCTGCCGTTTCGGCTGATCGGCATTACCTTTGAGGCGATATTTGCCTTTCTAAAAGCGCTGTTGTTTTTGCCAGCGCGGATTCTTGGGCATAAAGCCTGAATCTAAGCCGTATTTCGCCAAGCTCCATACGGGCTACGCAGGTTATAAACTCTTATGCGCAATTGTGTGTGCATGCTGCTCCCAATTTTGCCCATCAAAATTCACAATTTTTACGGCGTGTGGTTGCGGGGTTAAGCAGCGTAAATTTACATCTACCCCGTCCGGGTTTGAGCGCGGAATATAAAAAGGTTTGATGCCGCAGGTTTTGCAAAAAGTGTGTTTTGCAACGCCGGTGTTGAAGGTGTAGGTGGTGATGTTGTCTTCACCGCGGATAAGTTTGAAATTGCGTTTAGGCACAATCAAATGCAAAAAACCGGTCATATTACAGATCGAACAATTGCAGTTTTCCACCTCCACTTCGTTCGGTGCTTCCACTTCAAATTGTATCGCGCCGCAATGGCAGTTGCCTCGGTAGATCATATAGGTTGTCTCATTTTTGGCAAAACCTTACAGCTTAGAAAACTATTTGGATATCATTTCTCAAATGTAATCTTCATCTGTTCTACCTTGTGGAATATCTTATTAAAATTTTGTTTAAAATCATCAATTCCATCAGATAACTCCATAACGGTGATCAGTTTTGTAATATGTTTTTCTAAGTGGGGAATGCCGATGTCTCCCGTCAGAAATTGATGATGTTTTTTGGTTCTGTAGCCGTTTGCATTTAAAGGATTTTTGTTTCTAAGTTCATCAAGGACGCCTGGAGGCATGTAATCATAAACATATTCATTAGTGAATTTCCCAAGATATTGAGGGTGCTTCATGTTTAATGGGTTGTAATCCCATCCATATATCCTGTACAGCTCTTGATAGTATTTTCTTGGAAATCTTGATTGCCACTTGAGAAATTCTTCAGAAATATATGCTTTTAATAATTCCTGAAGGGCGTTATTTTCTCTCTCATATTGATAGCCTGTGGCTTCATCAATTAATGCAGTAATACCGATTTTTGCTAATGATCGGATTAGTATATTAGCCTGAGTCACAATCTTAATTTGACTCTCTAAAAGAACATCACCTTTATCGTGTGCCAATAGATAAAGCTCACAGATCAAGGGTATAAGTTCAGCATCGTAACCTGCTGTGATTTTTCCATTTTGAAGATAGTAATGAATAGGTTCTGACTTCTCACGTAGTTCGTCTGAAACGAATGGAAGCAAATTCTTGGCTCCGATCACAGAAGGTAATCCTTCAATTCTTTTTTCCCCTTTACGTGGTCTATCAAAGGCATCGAATAGTGCTGTTTGAGTAATAATTCGTTTTCCATTACTCAACACGGCACATGCGATCCTCTTTTCTCCGATCTCTAATTCGCCCTTGTGCGTACATTCAAAAACGTCCATAAGTTCTCCGGTCACAGTTGGTTTTTTTAAGTGTGACCTTTTTCGGTCACTGTTGTCAACCAATGTGTGTGACCATTTTTTTGGATTGGAAAAATAAAAACGCCGCTACCAATTGCTTGGTAGCGGCAAAGCAGGGAGCTATGGCGGTGGTGTGATTAGGCTTTTTGGGTTTTGCGGCCTAACACTACGCCAGCTACACCGAGCAGTAATAATGCGAGTGAGGATGATTCGGAAACGGCAGTGGATTGGTTGTAGGTGAAGTTATCCATCACATAATAATCATTGCCATCATTGGGTGTGTAATTCCACACCTTCAGTTCGAGTGCATTAATGCCGAGGAAATTAAAATCAAACCACTGTGCGGCGCTGGTGTTGGTGGTGACGGTTTGGGTGAATAACGCGGCGTTATTTAAAAAACCGGTCACCATTAAAAAGGTGTTGTCTTTCCATGCTGATGTGAAATAGGCACCGTTGAAATCAAAGGTTTCGCCATCGGTAGTTTTGATCAGGCTGGTGGAGGCGAGAAAGTTAAATGCTGCATAGTCACCCGATACCACACCGTTTTCATAACCACTGTCAGGTGCTGTATTTTTATGGATGTAGGAGACATTAGAAAAGAAGGATTCGCCCCAATTAAATCCGTGATAACCGGTTGGAATTGCATCGAGTTCGACTGCGGGCAAATCGTCAAAGGTGATGACCGCTGCCTGGGTTGTTGCGGCGGCGCTTAAACCCAGTGATAACAAGAATGATAAAAAAAGTGAGTGAGTTTTTTTCATGATCGTGTCCATTGGTTGATAAAACCGCCCGCAAAAGCGCAGGCGGTTATTAAAGCGATTACTGAATATTATTTTTATTAGTAGCCAGTAATGCGCACCTCCCAGATTGAATAACCCCATTGGTTTCCGGCACTGCGCGCGGTGCCATTAATGCGCAGGTAGCGGTAGTTGCCGTTCAGGGTGAGTGTGTCGGTGCGGTTGCCAAAAGTGCCATCGGATTTGCTGGCGATGTTGGTCCAGTTGGCGTTGTCGTTTGAGCCTTGAACGGTGTAAGCCGCCGCGTTAGCCGCTTCCCAATCGATGGCAATTTGGGTCAGGGTTTTTGCGCTGCCCAAGTCGAGTGTGATCCAGCTTGGGTCAATACCATGCGCTGACTCCCAACGGGTGCCACCGTTTTTATCGATTGCATTCGCTGCCGGTGTTAAGGCCGTGCTCGCGGTGGCGCTCACGGGTGTTAATAATGCCGGTGTTGCAGTGCTTGATACGGAACTGCTGCTTGCGGCTGCAGTTTGTGCGTACACCTTTAATTCAAAGATCGAATAACCCCAGGTGTTGCCGGTGCTGCGTGCAGTGGCATACACACGTACATAGCGATAGCTGCCGCTCACGGCATGGGTATCGGTGCGGTTACCGAATGCGCCGCCAGTGACGGTTTTCAGTGTGCTCCAGCTGGTGCCATTGGTAGAACCTTGTACTTCATGGTTCGCCGCGTTGGCTGCTTCCCAATCGATCACCACTTGGGTCAGCGCACGGCTGCTGCCAAGGTCAACCATCAACCAGCTTGGGCTTACACCATGGTTGGATTCCCAACGTGTTCCGGCATTGCCATCCACAGCGTTAGCGGCAGGTTGGAAGTTAGTGCTTGCCGTTACCGGACGACCTTGTGATACCAATACCGAGGCCGGTGCGCTTGAACTGCTGACGCTGGACGGTGTTGATGAAGGCGCGCTGGAGCTGGCAACGGATGATGCCGGTGCAGATCCGGTGAAGGACACCGCAATGGTGTGGCTCGCCGAGATCGCATTGAAGGTGTAGCTGTTCAATGCACCCAGTGAAACGCCATCCACAATTACGTTGGCAACTTGTTGGCCAGCGGGAGGCGTGAAGCTATAGGTCGCGGAATCCGTATTGTTTTTGCTGTAACGGATGGTGCCGGCCGGGCTGATACTGCCTACGCCGTCCAAATTGATGGCATAGATGCGGTGCGGTTTCAGATCCACTGCCATCAACTGTACATCGGCCACTTCAACTACCTGACCTGCCGGTGGGCGGAACCAGAAGCGGAAGTTGCGTTCATTTGCGGGTGGATAAGCGCTGAAGCCGGTGAAGCTTTCGTAGCTGCCATCGGTGTTGCTGTTGGTCCAGTCGATCATGGTGTTGTTGGCGGTGCCGTATTCCACTTTGAACTGGGCAAGGCTGCGCGGTGCAGATTTATCGCCCGCTACCAAGACTTCTTTTACTTCAAAGTCAGGGTCGATATTCACGCTGACCCACAAGTCTTGATTGTCTGCCACACCCGGACGGCCGCTGGCTTTGTTGCCGGTTGAGCCATCGACCGCGCGCGAGGCAACACCCCACCATTCATTTTCCCAGCCTGAGCTTGCGCCAGTGAAATTGGTTGCGCTGATCGCTGGAACCAATGGATCGCCGGAACCGATGTAAGCAATTTCACGAATTACCACATCATCGATAAAGGTGGTCGCATTGCCCATGTTGCCGAACAGGAAGGCAAGGCGGCCTGCGTTATCACCCGCGGTAAAGTCCACATTGAAGCTGTAGTTCGCCATGGTGGTACCCAGTGCGACCGTTTGCAGCAAATAGGTGCCAGGGGTGGATGGGTTCAGTTGGTTTTCGGACAAACGCACTTGAATATTGCGTGGCGATGCCGCGCGAGCGCGGAAGCTCACTTGGTAACGATAATTGCGTTTCAAGCCAAAGCCCGAGGTGTGCAGCTGGTATGAGCCTGAGCCGGTACCTTGTGCCGCCGCAGTGATACGCGCTTCGCCATTAATCACCGAATAGGCTGCACCTGAACCGTCGTAGTTCTCGCCTTGCCAGCCTGCCAAACCATCGTTGAAGGCACCGTTACCCAGCACGTTGATGCTGCGGTCTACTTGCGCAGTGCCAGCAGGTTTTGGATAGACGTTGGCCACATCTTCAAAGGCTTTGAATTCCAGCAGCCAGATCGGCTCGGCTTTATCGATACGGCCTTTGGTAACGAGTTTGACGTAACGGTAAGTCTTGTTCACATCAAAGGTATGGGTTGCCCAACCTACGCTCTGCTGGTCAGAGCTGAGGATGTATTCCCAGTTACCGGAAGAGGTTTTGCCATAAATGTCGTAGGACTTGGGCAGGTTCCAGCTCCACTCGATCCAGAAGTACTTGATGGGTTTGTCCACACCGTAATCGATGGTGACTGAGTGCATGTTGTCATCGCGTGGGGTTGCCCACTTGGAGCCAACATAACCATCGGCAGCGTTTTTCGCGCTGTTGTCGCGGTAGGCGTTATCGCCTTCCTGCAAGTAAGCATCTGCCGTTACCGATACCGGTGCCATCCAGCCTTTCAGCGAATAGAAACCTTTGGTGTTGTTGCTGGGGCGGAAGAAGCTGTATTTGCTCTCGTCGATGTACTTGTGCCAGCTGTCGGTAGTCGGCAGTGGCCAATGCGCCACATAGTCCACCAGGAAGTCGGTACCGGTGCGGCCGATATTGGTGTTCATGGCTGCGGTATCTATGTACTCATGCTCGGTCACGCCATTGGTGGTGCGGGTGTAGCCGGTTTTGTTGGCGACATTCGCGTCGGTGCTGAACTTGTTGTAGTTGCCTACATCCGGCCATTCCACGTGGGTGATGGCGTGGTTAAGGATCATGCGCATCGGGGTAACGTACGGCCAGGGTTGGTCGCCGCGTTCGGCTTTGGTCCAAGTGTAAGTTTTAACACCGTTGACGTAGTACTCAACCGACTCAGGGGTTTTGATCACGCCATAGGTGATGTACTGGTCGCTCGGGTTAATCCCCAACTGCGCGTAAGTGGTACCAAATGGGTTGCCGCCGTACGCAGGGTAGGGGGCTGACCAGTGGGTTTGCGGCGCTTTACTCGCGTTGGCACCTGTGAATTCGATAATGTCCAGTTCCTGACACGCGGTCCAACCCACATCCGGGAAGTTTCCTAATAACCACCATGCGGGGAATTCGCCATTGCGCGCCGGCGGCATTTTGATGCGCGCTTCAAACTTACCGTACACAAACGTGGAGGAATCGGTAATTTGCGATTCAATCCGACCCGCGCGGATAAACAATGGCTTGCCCTGACCGGCGTTGCCACCGTAGTAGTCCTGGATCTGGCCGTCCATATAGCGGGCTTTCAGGTTCAACACCTTGCCATCGCTTGCGCCAGCATCCGGTTGCCCGACACGGAAGGTCCAGTCAGCGGCGGGGTATTCCACGTCCTGGTAATCAATGTCTTCGCCATTTACAAAGATATTTTTTTCCACCAACCATTTATTGCGGTCGATGCTCACGCCATCGAATTGATCGACAAAACTGGTGTTGGCATTGGGGCTGGCCCACCAGGGGTCGTTGTAGTCAGTTGCCAAACTGGGGGTAGCGCTGAGCGCGAGCATGGTTAATGCCAGCGAGTTGAGCCTCGCAGGGAGTTGATGTTTCATAGTTCCTCCAAGGGAATTATTGTTTTTAATCACAGGAGATTGGGAGCTATAGCCTTAAGGGGCTGGTTCAATTTATGTGAGCTTTACCAGCGGAGGCTTCCTGCTGGCGTGGTTATCGGGAAAGTGGGAGTTCCCACTTATGACGCATAAATGGGATGCCGCTTGAGGGGGAAATTTCGCGTGGCAGTCGTTTAATGGAATGCTCCATTATTGAAAATGCGGTCTGCGTCAGTGACGGCAAAACAAGCTGTGATAAGTTAATACTGCGAGTACGGAAAACTGACCGAGTGTTCAACTGGGGCTATCGCCCTCCTGGTGATGTATAAAAATAATGAAACATCTGCTCCTTAATTTGCATGAAGTAGTCATAGTCCTGACGATTTTGGAGGCCGCAATCCTCTGCGTTGCGCTGGGCTTGTTGCCCCGTGGCGGTAAGGAATCGCGACGATTGCAGCAATGCTTCTTTCTGTTGGTGATAGGCACTCTCACGGCTACGCTCATTATCTGGAACAGCAGCTTCCAAACAATGGCGATAGCCCAGTCCACCCTGTTGCCAGCACTCTTGTCGGCCTGCTTGTTATTGCAGGGGCCGACGTTGTTTTTTTATTTGCGCTCCCTCTCCACCAAGCACCCTTTGCTGCAGTGGCGTGAAACCATTCACTTGCTGCCTGCACTCTTGGCGGTTGGGCTAATCATCATCTATGACCTGAGCCTCCATGATTGGCTACCCTGGCATTGGGCCAGCCTCTCGGATGAGGATGGTGCGGCGCTCAAATTTGTGTGGTTCTTGGTGAAATGTTCACCGCTTATTTATGTGTTGGCCTGTTTCCGCGCCGAGTATCGGTTGCGCCAGCAATTAAAACAGCTCTACTCCAGTATTTCTGAGCATGAATTGCGGCTGGCCGACTGGGTGCTGGGCGGATTTTTCATCCACTGGTTATGGTCATTTGTCGCGTATTTCCTGGGCGATTACGTGAGTGGTGAGACAAATGATTTGCTGGGCATACTGAATAACTACCTCACGGTGTTGTTGGTCAACGGTTTATTTTTGTTGGGTTGGCGCAATACGCGGGCGCTGTTACAACATGACCTTGTGGTGGTAGCGGCGCCGGAAAAAGATCGGTTGCGCGACATTCCGCAGGTGAGCGAGAAATGTGAGGCCGTTGAACGTGGCATTCATGAATTGCAGTTGCATTTGGACAGTCACATCAATCTGGAGCGATTCGCCGAGCAGATGGGCCTTAAACCGCGCGAGCTATCCACCATCATTAACGACCATTACCAGCAAAACTTTTTTGAGTTTATTAATGCCCAGCGTATTGAAGAGGCAAAACGGTTGCTAGCGTCACCGGCATCTGCAGGCGATACAGTACTGGATATTTTGTATAAATCCGGTTTCAACAGCCAATCGGCATTCCACCGCTTTTTTAAGCGCCTGACCGGCACAACGCCGTCGGAATATCGCAAGCGAGCGTTGGCGCAGGCGCAAGCGGCGCCGTCCTCCTGTTAAAAAGCCGCCCGCAGGCGGCTCCGGTAGGCTGCTTAGCCCCATCGTGTATTTAATCGCTACAACACTGGGATCAATTTGCCTTGCTGATGCGAATCCAATTGATGTTCCAGCCGCCGGCATTGGCTTTGATACCCAGCTTGCGGCTACCGGCCGGCAGGTTCACCGTGTGTTTGATGGTAGTCCAGGTTTGCCAGCCGCCGGTACTCGGGATAGCCAGCGTGCCGTAGGCAGGGCTGCCGCCCGCTTCCTCCAGGGTAAGGTTGCCGCCGCCATTTTGGCTGGCCACGCGATACTCGATCACGTAACTGCCGCTAGTGGGAATGTTCACCGGCGTGCCCGCGTAAGAGAGCCAATCCCCGGCGTCAATCCAGCCCACATTTTTCCCGCCACCGGTATCGCTGGTATTTTCCGTTTGGGTGCCCTGTTGCTGGCTGAAGTCCTCGGCTTGGAGGGTGGCTATCACCGCGCCGGGATTGGTGGGATTGTCGCCCGCGCTTTCGATTTTTAACCAGTTCAGGTTGAAACCACCGCTAATCGCGGAGATGGCAATAGCTTGGTCGCCGGCAGGCAGCACTACGTTGTGGGAGATGGTTTGCCAGGTTTGCCAGTTCCCGGTAGGCGGTACGTTGATATTGCTAAACACCGGGCTGCCGCCTGCACGCTCCAGCTGGATTTGGCCGCCGCCCGTTTGGCTCGCGATTCTGTAACTCACTTTGTAGGTGCCGGCAGCGGGCACATTCACCGAGTAGGTCATCCAATCGCCATTGTCGATGTAACCCACATTCAAGCCGCCGCCGGCATCGCTGGTGTTCTCGGTTTTGACACCGGACATCTGGCACCAGTTTTCGGCCTGGATGGTATCGCCAAGGTTGGCCTTGGTGCAGCCACCTCCGGTGCCGCTGTCGCCGCCATCAATCGGTTTGCGGCCGGCCAAAATTTCTTTGATAAAACGCCCCGACTCTTTGAGCGATCCATCCGCCCAAAAGAAAGAAGAGGTTTCTATCTCACCGGTGGCTTGATCCCGCTCCTTATCATGAAAGGCCCAGCCCGCATGGCTAATACCATTGGCGCGCAAAAAGTTTATCCATGCCCAGGTCTCCGGGTAATTGATGTTGCCGCGACCATTGGCATGGCCTGCACCCCATTCGGTGGCAAACAGGGCGGCACCATTATTGAGTGCGGTCTGTGCCTTGGCGCGATAAGAACTGCCGTGGCTATCGGCATAGAAATGAACGGTGTAGGCCAAATTGGAGACATTGGCCTTGTTGTTTGATGCGACATCGACATCCTGCGACCAGTTAGGTGTGCCCATAATGATCAGGTTGTCCGGGTCAATCGCGCGGATTTTACCGCCCACATACTCGGCGTAAGGCTTGAGCGTATTGTTCCAATCCGCATTCAGTGGCTCGTTGTAGAGTTCATAAATAACGTTGTTGTAACTTCCCCACTTTTGCGCGACTTGCTTGAAGAAGGCTTCCGCTGCACCCCAGTTCTCGTGGGCCTTGTGGCTGTGGTAGTCGACAATCACATACATGTCGTTGTCGATGGCAGCTTGAATCACAGTGTCGAGCCGCGCCATGTTGCCATTCCAATCGTCCTGAATACCTCCTCCCTCCCCATGCCCTATGGCGGCACGGATAAGGGTGGCGTTGAACTCGGTTTTGGCGCGCTTGACGGTGGCGGCGGTGTAGAACTTCTCCGCACCCCAGCCGGTATTGCTCCAAAACAGCGAGACACCTTCAAGGCTCACGGATTTGCCGCCAACCAAAACCTTATTGCCCTGTACTTGCAATGCCGGGACGGCAGCCAGAGCTGAGTTGCATAAAACAATACTGACCACGCCGGCCGCCAGGTTTGCCAGTAAGCGTTTGCGGGGGAAGGTGGTGCGCGCTGCGTGTGTCGCTGCAGGAGTGGAGCGATGTTTGTTCATTATTGTTGTCCTCAGTGAGTTGGGAAATGAGTCACACCAGAGAGTCTCTGGTGTGCTGCCAATCTCAAGGAGGAGCCGGTATTACAACCACCTGTTTTAGGTTGACTACCTAAAGTGGCAGTCCCATTTTTTGCCGGAACGGGAATCCGGCGCGAAACGACAGGCGTTGCGCCTGCCAAAGCCGGCTACAACATTATTTTTACTTGCTTGTAAAGAGTCTTGTCCGTACAATTCCGCACCCCCAAACTGGCCGGGGGTAAGGTCGCGCAAGCGATTGTAAAATCGGCTACTCCTTGTCTCACTGTTGTGCGGTTTACCGCAGAGTAGGAGGCTTTAACCCGTAAGGAGCTAAACATGCGTCATTACGAAATCGTCTTTTTGGTTCATCCAGACCAAAGCGAACAAGTACCTGCAATGGTAGAGCGTTACACCTCTGCTATCAAAAACGACGGTGGTCAAGTTCACCGTTTGGAAGACTGGGGCCGTCGTCAACTGGCTTACTCCATCAATAAAGTGCACAAAGCTCACTACATTCTGATGAACGTAGAATGCTCTGACGCAGTATTGGAAGAGTTGACTACCAACTTCCGTTACAACGATGCCGTTCTGCGTAGCCTGGTGCTGCGTGAAGATGCTGCTATCACCGAAGAATCATTCATCATGAAAGCCGAGAAAGAAGGCCGTGAGCGTAAAGCACGTCCAGCACGCGCTGAACGTCGTGATGACGCAGAAGACCTGTCTGATGAAGACGGCGTTGATGCAGATGATTTCGAAGAAGAGCAGGAGGTATAACCCATGGCACGTTTTTTCCGTCGTCGCAAATTCTGCCGTTTTACCGCTGAAGGCACCAAGCGCATCGATTACAAAGATGTAGAAACGCTGAAGGCTTACATCACTGAAACCGGCAAAATCGTTCCAAGCCGTATCACTGGCACCAAAGCTAAATACCAACGTCAGTTGGCTACCGCTATCAAGCGTGCTCGTTACCTGGCTTTGATTCCATACACTGACAGCCACGAGTAAGGGGTAAAGAGATGGAAGTTATTCTGCTCGATAAAGTAGGTAAATTAGGCGCTATTGGTGACAAGGTTAGCGTTAAGTCTGGCTACGGTCGTAACTACCTGTTGCCACAAGGCAAGGCTGTTGCTGCTACTGCAAAAAACATCGCTGACTTCGAAGCGCGTCGCGCTGAGTTGGAAGCAGCTGCTGCTAGCAAGATTGCTGATGCAACTGCACGCGCTGAGAAACTGGCTGCTTTGGAAGTGACTATCGCTGCCAACGCCGGTGACGAAGGCCGTCTGTTTGGTTCTATCGGTACTCGCGACATCGCTGAAGCAATCACTGCTGCTGGCGTTGCTGTTGCCAAGTCTGAAGTTCGCTTGCCACAAGGCGTTCTGCGTGAAATCGGTCAATACGAGATCGATGTTCAGCTGCACGCTGAAGTGATCCAAGCTGTTAAGTTGGCGGTTATTCCAGAGTAATTTTTAACCCCCTCCCGGCCTCCCCCTTTGTAAGGGGGAGGAGTTTAGTCTCCCTCCCCTTGATAAGGGGAGGGCCGGGGAGGGGTCAGTTACTACTGACAAGCCAAATGAAATCGGGCACTATCGACAACCTTTTGGTTGAAGAGCAAGTGCCCGATTTTTTTTGCTCCCAATTTGATAAAAACTCTACCTGCGTTTATCCAACCTATGCCTGAATCCAGCTTCGAATCCGTCAGCTTTGAGGATCGCCTCGCCAGCCAGTTAAGCGCCCAAACCGCCTTGCCACATTCGGTTGAAGCCGAACAATCGGTGCTGGGTGGTTTGATGCTCGACAATAACCGCCTGGATGCGGTGCTGGAAGTGATTTCCGAAAGTGACTTCTTCCGCGAGGATCACAAGTTGATCTTCCGCATGATGCTGGCGCTGCAAGAAGCCGGGCAACCGCTGGACGTTATCACCCTGTCGGAAGAGCTGCACAAACACGATGAATTGGAGCGTGTGGGTGGTTTGGGCTATTTGGTCGAAATGGCCAACAACACTCCAAGTGCGGCCAATATCGCGGCTTACGCCAAAATTGTGCGCGAGCGCTCCACCCTGCGTCAGTTGATTGCCGCCGCCCAGGACATCAGCAAATCCAGTATGAATCCGGCCGGTTTGGATTCTGATGACCTGCTGCAGCTTGCCGAAAAGCGCGTTGCCGAAATCGCCGAGGATCGCCCTAAAGAAGGCGGTTTGGTCGGTGTTAACGAACTGCTGAAAGAGACAGTTAAACGCATCGACGAACTCTTTCGCTCCGGCAGCGATATCACCGGTGTTCCTACGGGCATTACCGACCTGGATCAGCGCACCTCCGGCTGGCAGCCGGGTGAATTGATTATCCTTGCGGCGCGTCCGTCCATGGGTAAAACCGCCTTGGCGTTGAACTTTGTGGAGGGCGCATTATTCAATCAGCCCAAACCGGTGGTGGTATTCAGTATGGAAATGCCATCCTCCGCGCTGGTGATGCGGATGATGTCCTCCATCGGTCGTATCGATCAGGGCAAGATGCGCAACGGTAAACTCACCGAAGAGGACTGGCCGAAACTTTCCTCCGCCGTGGCCAAACTCAAAGACAAACTGCTGTTTATCGACGATACCGGCGGCTTGAACCCGCAGGAAATGCGCGCGCGCATTCGCCGTATTGCGCGCGAACACGGCAACCCCGGCATGATCATGGTGGACTACCTGCAGTTGATGACAGTCGCCGGTAGTGGTGAAGGTCGTACCCAGGAAATCTCCGAAATCTCGCGCTCGCTCAAAGGCATGGCCAAAGAATTTGAATGCCCGATGATCGCCCTGTCACAGCTAAACCGCGGTGTAGAGCAGCGCCCCAATAAGCGCCCGATGAACTCTGACCTGCGTGAATCTGGCGCCATCGAACAGGACGCAGACGTCATTTTGTTTATCTACCGCGACGAATACTACAACGAGGACAGCCCCGACAAAGGCATAGCCGAACTCATTATCGGCAAGCAGCGTAACGGCGAAATCGGCACCTGCCGCGCTGCGTTTGTTGGTAAATACACCCGCTTTGATAACCTTGCGCCAGAGTATTTCCAGCAAGATCCTTACTAGTTAGATCGGCACCAATAGCAATCCCGCACAACTGAGATGCTCCCCATGAACAGCCAAGCCAAATTACTCGATAAACTTTGCGCCAACATCGCTCCCGGAAAGTTGGAGTGGATTGGCTTGCGCAGCGAGCGGCGCGGTGAAGTCGTGGTGGTTGATCAAGCCGAAGCGGCGGTAGGGCTGGGGTTGATGGGCGATCACCGGATGAAAAAAACGCCCGGTTCAGCGCGCCAAGTTACACTGATCAGCAGCGAATATATTGAAGCCATTTGCCGTCACACCGGCCATCAATCGATTGACCCGCTCCTGCTGCGCCGCAACCTGGTTATCTCCGGCATGAATATGAATTTGCTGCGCTACCAGCGGTTGCAAATTGGTGAGGTGATCCTCGAAACCAACGCCCTCTGCCACCCCTGCTCGCGCATGGATGAAGCCTTGGGTGCGGGCGGTACCGCAGCCATGTTTGGTTATGGCGGGCTTTGCGCCAAAGTCATTCAGGGGGGTGTTATGCGTGTGGGTGATGCGGTGGTGCGCTTGCCCGTCATCGACAATCAGGCGCGGCTTTTCCCTTGACATGCAGTGTTAGCCTACTTGGATTTTCTGGTTATTTTTTGATCTAAAAATGTACTTCTCAATCCTGACCGTGTATCATCGCGCGCCCTGAACCGGGGCTATTTTGCGGGCAGTTTGAGGCATGACTATGCAGGTTTTTCACCATATCCAATCCCTTCGCGATGCCCTGGCGGCGGAGCGCAAAGCCGGCAAGCGCATAGGTTTTGTGCCTACCATGGGCAACCTGCACAACGCCCATATCGAGTTAGTCAAAATCGCCCAGCGCAACTGCGATGTGGTGGTCACCAGTATTTTTGTAAACCCGCTGCAGTTTGGTTTAAACGAAGATTGGGATAAATACCCGCGCACCCTGGCGGCTGACTCCGCAAAGCTGGAAGCGGTGGGTTGCGATTATTTGTTTTGCCCCGATGAAAAGGAAATCTACCCCAATGGCATGGCCGAGCAGACGCGGGTGATAGTGCCGACTATGACCGATGTGCTCTGCGGCGCCAGTCGCCCCGGCCACTTTGAGGGCGTGACAACGGTTGTCACCAAGTTGTTTAATATTGTGCAGCCAGACGAAGCCGTATTCGGCATTAAGGATTTCCAGCAGCTCGCGGTAATCCGGCGCATGGTGGAAGACTTGTGTATCCCCATCAAAATTACCGCCGGCGAGATCTTCCGCGAGGAGGATGGTTTGGCGATGAGCTCGCGCAATGGTTTTATCACGGCCGACGAGCGCCCCAACGTGGCGGTGCTCAACCGCAGTCTAAATGCGATCAAGCAGGCGATTACCGACGGTCGCCGCGATTTTTCAGTGCTGGTGGACGAAGCGCGCACGCAAATTGAAGCGGCGGGTTTTCGGGTGGACTACATCAGTATTTGCAATAGCCGCACACTGGATATGGCGGCACACGATGATCGGGAGATCACTATACTCGGCGCCATGTATACCCAGGGCGCGCGGTTAATTGACAATGTTTCTGTGGTGCTGGGTTAATTCCCGCCTGCATCAGTGATTCCCCGGAGGATTCCATGCTGACTCATATGCTGAAAGCAAAATTACACATGGCCAAGGTGACCCAAGCCGAACTGTGGTACGACGGTTCCTGCGCCATAGATGCCGATTTGGTGGCGCTGGCAGGCATGCGTGAATTTGAGCAAATCGATATTTACAACGTGAACAACGGTGAGCGTTTCCATACCTATATCATCCTCGCCGAGCCAGGCTCAGGCACCTTCTCTATGAATGGTGCGGCGGCGCGTAAAGTGGCGGTGGGTGATCGCGTCATTATCGCGACCTATGGCTATTTTAATGACGAAGAGCTGGCCACCCACAAGCCCAAGCTGGTCTATCTGAACGAAGACAACAGTGTGAATCGCACCAGCAATACCATCCCTATGCAAATGGAATAACCAGTTGCTGGGTTTTTTAGTGAGTAGGTGCGTATAAAAGGGCGGATCAACCGCCCTTTTTTGTGTCTGCAATTTAATTATCGAGAGTGTTTTTCCGGAGAGTAATTATGTCCAAAAAAACCGATGAAATTCTCAAGCAGTTTGGCATGGATGAGGAGCCGCAAAAAGAACACAGCTTGCAGGAAAACGCCAAGGAGCGCGCTTTGCATCCCGATCATTTGAATGCGGGAACCGCGTTTGATTGGGAGGAGATGGAGGCTTACAAACAAGAGTTGGAAAGAATGGATCGTGAGGGAATTGCACGCGTTAAAAACGCCAATACAAACTCCCAAAAAAGCTAAAAGGCCAATAAAAAAGGCGAGGGATCACCCTCGCCAAGTTGGCACACAAACTCCCTCTCCAGACTAGGTAATAATGGTTATAACTTAGGGGCAGAGGCCTGAGCTGTTGGCTGTGTTGTGGCTCAGTGACGCATGACTTAATGCACTCACGCAAAAGTTGACCACCAGTGTGCCGCCAGCTGCGCTGGTGGTTTGCAGGGTGATCTTCCCATCGCTGCCGGTTTTACCGCTTACACCCGTTTGATTAATGGTGCCGCTGAAATTGCCGGTTACCGTGGCATTGGCAACGGGGTTATTGTTGTTATCCAGCACAGTCACTGTGGCTGTTGCGTATTTGGTGCCTTTGCCAGCACTGGCGGTGCTGGTGCTCACACCACTAACACTCATGGATGTTGCCGGCGCCGGCGCTGTTCCCTCGGCGTAGGTGCTGAAGTTATCCAGATAATAAGTGTGGCCGGTGAAGGTATTGGGAGCGAGCAACAGCACAATTTTGCTTACGGCTGTGTCGGCGGTGGTGCCATCAATCCGGTCATCCATCAGGAACTTAACCCGTTGCCAGCTGTTTTGCGCAGTGGTGTGGGCGATATAACGGGAGTGGCGGCCAGTTGGGAAGTTGCTTGCGGTTGCCGTGCTGCTCTCCAGTTGTACCAGCATTTCAGTGCCTACCGGTGCATTGGTGTAAACGTCCAGATAAAACGCCTTGCTGCCACTGACAAACGGGGCTGCATTGGGAATCAGGCTGGTGGTGCCAGAAATCACATCGTATTGCGAGCTGCTGCTGCGCACATAACTGGCCACCAGGCTGGAGGTATTTACGCCTGTTGGCGATGGGTTGGCACTCGCCTGATTAAGGTTGCCTGTCCAGCTGGTATAAGCCAGGTTGCGATTGCTTTCGAAATCGTCGTGGATGTCAGCTTTACTCAAAGTGGGCGCAACATGCACATTCAGTGACAGGTTATAGCTACCGCAGCTATTGGTGATTCTCACTGTCACAGGCCCACCCAGAGTTCCCCAATTGACTGTCAGCGATTTGCCGGTTGAGGTCTGCCCGGTTGGGCTGGTCCAGCTGTAGCTGCTGTTGGTTCCCGCTTCATCGATCACCGAGTAGGTGGCACTGGTATTGGGTTCAACCAGATGTTTGCCGCTCAGGTTAGGTTTGCCATAGTTGTAGACACGCACATAATCCACTTGCATGGTCTGTGGCAGCATGGATTCATCCACTGGCCCGCCCAGGTTGCCGCCAATCGCCAGGTTGAGAATCATGTAGTACTGGAAGTCTTCAAAGGTCCAGTAGGCCGGGTTGCCCAGATCTGCCGGGGTTTTGGTGGAGTAGAGCAGGTCGTCTATGTACCAGCGGATCACATTGGGCTCCCATTCCACCGCATAGGTGTGGAAGTTATCCGACCAGGTATCGGGTTGTTTCAAAATACGGCCGCTAGTCCACTGATTGTTCGGCCAGGCCTCGCCGTAATGCAGTGTGCCAAACGCAATCATGTTGGCTTGACCAGTGGCTTCCAAAATGTCTATCTCACCACTCATCGGCCAGCCCACGTTGGTGTTGGCGGGCAGCATCCAAAAGGCGGGCCACATACCGGCACCGCGCGGTACTTTCACACGCGCTTCAAAGCGACCGTTTTTCCATTGGCCGCCGTTTGGCATGTTCAATGTTCTGATGCGCGATGAGGTGTAAGCCTTGGAGCCGACGCGCTGTTTTTTGGCGGTAATGGTTAGTAAACCATTGGCTACTGTTGCGTTAGCCGACTGATAGGATTGAAGTTCGTTGTTGCCCCAGCCGCAAATGCCATAGCTGCAGCCATCGCCGTTTTGGAACTCCCATTTGGTGGTATCCACCGCTGTGCCATTAAATTCATCGGCCCAGATGGGGGTGGGGTTTTGGCATTGGGTTGCGGCATAGCCAGAGGCCGCCAGCAGGCCGGTCGCTGCGATTGCCAGACGGCCCAAACCTTTTGCCAGTAGTGATGGATATTGATGAAAAAACATAGTTGATTGCCTCGTTGATATCGTTATTAGATGAGTTCAGAGCTTCTGCATCAGCAGGGTGCTGCTGGCAGGGGAGCGGGCAATATCGCTGTCAGGCGGGTGTTGTTTTTATATCCACTGTCGCCACTTCACTCCCAAGCAGCACCAGCTTAGGCGTTGCAGGGAGTGGGAGTTAGTCCCATGTTGGGGTGCACTTAACATGATTCGTATCACTTTTAGTGGCACACAAATCATTTTTTGCGGGAAACCATCGATAGGGAATAGCTTTCGCACGAAGAAGTTCAGTTGGTTATAACTATTAATGAGATAAGTCGGCCTAAAGCCAGAAGCCTCGTTTTGTCCAAGCTTATTAAGACGGGTAAAAACGCGTAAATCTTTTCGATTGGACAACGTTGTCATTGAGATTGAAGGAGCATAACTGCTAAGCTTTGGGTCGAACTTTTACAAGCCTGTGCCGTGATTGGAGTAACTGCTGTATCACCTGTGTGGGTTTGCCAACGAATAACAAGATAACGTCAAAGCGAGATCAACATGTCAGAAGTCCAGCTGTATCCGGTTCCCGAAGCTTTTAAACGTAACGCGGCGATTGATTTGGCGCGCTATAAGGAGATGTACGAACAATCCATCAATTCACCCGACACCTTTTGGGCGGAGCAGGCCAAGGCGTTTTTGACCTGGCAGCAACCCTGGTCGCAAGTGACCAAGAGCGATCTTAAAAAAGGCGAGGTGGCCTGGTTTGTGGGCGGCAAGTTAAATGTGAGCGTGAACTGTATCGACCGCCACCTGCCCGCACGCGCCAAACAAACCGCCATTATTTGGGAGGGGGATGACCCTTCCGAAGACCAGTTCATCAGCTATCAAGAATTACATGACCAAGTCTGTCGTTTGGCTAACGCCTTGCGTGAACGCGGTGTTAAGAAGGGTGATCGAGTCTGCATTTATATGCCGATGATCCCCGAAGCGGCCTACGCCATGCTTGCCTGTACCCGCATCGGCGCGATTCACTCTATTGTTTTTGGTGGCTTCTCCCCAGAAGCCCTTAAAGACCGTATTCAGGATGCCGAGTGTCAGGTGGTGATTACCGCCGATGAAGGTCTGCGTGGCGGCAAGCGTGTCCCGCTGAAAAAGAATGCTGATGTTGCCTTGGCGCAGTGCCCCGGTGTGCACACCTGTATCGTGGTGAAGCGCACTGGCGGCGATATCGCTTGGGATGAAAAACGCGATTTCTGGTACGAAGATCTGGTTGAGCGTCAGGCCAATGAGTGCGAACCGGAGGTGATGGATGCGGAAGATCCGCTATTTATTCTTTATACCTCCGGCTCCACCGGCAAACCTAAAGGTGTATTGCACACCACCGGTGGCTACCTGCTGCAAGCGGCTATGACCCACAAATATGTGTTCGATTATCAGGAGGGCGATGTTTATTGGTGTACCGCCGATGTGGGTTGGGTCACCGGCCACAGTTACATCGTTTACGGCCCGCTTACCAATGGCGCGACTACCCTGATGTTTGAAGGTGTGCCGACCTACCCGGATGCTTCGCGTTGCTGGCAGGTGATCGATAAACACGGCGTCAACAGCTTCTACACCGCGCCCACCGCGATTCGCGCGCTTATGGGTGCCGGCAACGATTACGTCACCAAAACCTCGCGCGCCAGCCTGAAAATCCTCGGCAGTGTGGGCGAACCGATTAACCCCGAAGCCTGGGAGTGGTACTACCGTGTCGTAGGCGATAGCCGCTGCCCGATCATGGATACCTGGTGGCAAACCGAAACTGGCGCGCACATGCTCACGCCATTGCCCGGCGCGATTGACCTTAAACCCGGCTCTGCCACCGTGCCTTTCTTTGGTGTGCAGCCAGTGTTGCTTGATCCGGAAGGTAAAGAAGTGATCGGCGCCGGCGAGGGTAACCTCTGTATTAAAGCCGCGTGGCCTAGCCAAATCCGCACCGTGTTTGGCGATCATCAGCGCTGCATCGATACCTACTACAGCACCTATCCCGGCTACTACTTCACCGGCGACGGTGCGCGCCGCGATGCCGATGGCTACTACTGGATCACCGGCCGCGTGGACGATGTATTAAACGTCTCCGGCCATCGCATGGGCACCGCCGAAGTGGAAAGCGCCTTGGTCTTGCACGATAAGGTTGCCGAAGCGGCGGTGGTTGGCTACCCCCACGACATCAAAGGTCAGGGTATCTACGCCTATGTGACCCTGATGGCCGGTGAGCAGCCCAGCGATGAGCTGAAAAAAGAATTGCTGGCGCTGGTAGTGAAAGAGATTGGTGCCATCGCCCGCCCCGATATCATCCAGTGGGCACCGGGTTTACCCAAAACCCGCTCCGGCAAAATCATGCGCCGCATTCTGCGCAAAATCGCCGCGAATGAATTGGATTCGCTGGGCGATACCTCAACCCTGGCTGATCCGGCTGTAGTGAACGAGCTGATTGCCAATCGTGCCAATAAATAAGGGCGCCAATAAATAAGTATCAGTGCAACAGAATTCATCCTGATTGATCCGGGATGCGTACAACAAAGGCCGCCTCACAAGGGCGGCTTTTTGTTTTACAATTTCAACTCACTTACTGCTGTCCAGATGTCCGCTTATGTCTACCAACAATCCCTCAGATGTCGATTTTTTCCTCTCCCAAATGCAGGGCGTTAAACCCATCAAAGTGGAAGAAAAGGTGGTGCTCGCACCCACGCATCAGGATAAAACCAGTATCGAAACCCGCCGCAAAGCGGCAACGGCGGAACTCGCTAAAGATAAAAATTTCCTCTCCGGCGAATACATAGAACCGCTTGATCCACTCTCGGTGATTGAATTCAAACGCGATGGTGTGCAACACGGTGTTTACCGCAGTTTACGTATGGGCAAATACCAAATTGATGCGCGCCTGGATTTGCATAACATGACCGTTGAGCAAGCGCGCACTGCTGTTTTTCAATTTATAAAAGACTGCATGACCAACGACATCCGCTGTGCACTTATCACCCATGGCAAAGGCGAAGGTCGCGATCAACCGGCGCAATTAAAAAGCTGTGTTGCCCACTGGCTGCCGCAGTTAGATGAAGTTATGGCCTTTCACTCAGCGCAAAAGCGTCACGGTTGGGTGGGCGCCACCTATGTGCTGTTGCGCAAAAGCGACAAGAAAAAGCTGGAAAATTGGGAGCTGCATAACAAGCGTTAGCCGTATTTTTCAATCAGTTGAGACGCTTTTCTGCAGCGATAATTATCTGTTGGGAGTAACACTATGCGCAGTGCCAAGATTTTTTTATTGTTGGTTTTTGTTGTAACCGCACATGTTGTTTGCGCCCAGCAGAGCGTTAAACATTTTGTTTTGAACAACACCGAAATTATTCCCATCAGCTCCAAACACACCGGGCGCGCACATGAGCTGGTGATAGTTTATCCCTTTAGTTACAACACAAATCCCGATAAAAAATACCCGGTGCTTTATTATCTGGATGCCTATTGGGATACCCCGCTGCTGGTTTCCACTTACGGCAACTTGATTTACGACAATCTGGTGCCCGAATTTATTATGGTGGGTTTGTCCTATCCATCATCGGCTGACTATGGCAAAGAAAGGCGTATGGATTACACCTTTACGGCTGTTGGTAAAGGATCGGGCAGGGCGGATTTATTTTTACAATTTATCCAGCATGAAGTTGCGCCCCTGATTGAAAAACAATATCGCGGTGAAAAAACTGACAGGGTGGTTGCCGGTAATTCATTGGGCGGATTGTTTGCCATTACTGCAGCCTATCAAGCGCCGGATTTTTTTAGCGGTTTTATCGCGTTAAGTCCTGCGGTGGAGTGGGATAAACAAGCGCTGGTTAAGCTGGATAACAACTATGCCAAAACACATAAATCGCTCAATGGCCGTATGTTTATATCTTATGGCAGCACAGAGTACCCAGCCTTTCGCGACCCTATCATCAATTTCCAACAGCAGTTGGCAGCACGTAAATACCAAGGGCTTGAATTACAAAACTATGTAATGCAAGGGCTTGATCACACCACGGTGAAAGGTGATGGTTATGTGCGTGGATTAATCTGGGCGTGGAAACACAAAAAGCCCGCAGGCCCGAGTGGATTGGAGCGGGATATGACGGGGGCCAAGTAATTATTTTTTATCAGTAGTAGTAAAACAATGTGAGAGGAAGGATTAGCCAATACATTGGCTAATCCTTAAAAAATTAGCGGTCTTCAATCTCATCCACATCCACTTGTCCGCTCATACGGCGAGTGAAGTGCGACCAACACATACCAACAGCAAGCAAGGCGGCTAGTAAAACTTCAATCACCCAGGCCATGGCTGAAATATCAGAAACGCTTAAAAAGCCCCAGTAAATAAATAGCCACACCAAACTTGCAAACAACGCCGATAAAACAATCACACCCACAATGCCCAATGAGTTAAGTGTCGCTTTTATATAAATACCCCAGCCTATCAACAGAATAATTCCCGCGATTACAACATAAGGGGTGATGTCGCTAAAGCTGTTATAAACCCAATGAAAATAGGAATAACCACTGGGGTTATAACTGAGCAGCACCAATAAGAGCGCGAATAAAAAACGTAATGCAACACCGCTGGCGGTTAGGTTCATATAAATTTCCTGATAGTTTTTAGTCGGGATGATTATAAATTTTACTGTGAAAAGTGACGGCGGTACTTAATAAAGCCGGTTTTAGCACTTGGGTCGTAACCCATTGCGGTATAAAAATCTCGCGCAATTAGGTTTCCGTTGCTGGTTTGTAGCATTATCTTGGAACAATCCTGCTCCACACAAAATGCCTCAATATAATCCATCATACTTTTACCGATACCTGTGCGTTTATAGTCGGCACTGACAGCTACATTTTCAATTAACGCAAAGGGCTGATTATTGAACATCACATCCTCACACAAGCACACGAGTGCAGTGGCAACAATTTCACCAGCATCATCACACACCAGCAAGTAGGTGTTGCTGCTTTCTGCTACTGCGTCAATTCGTTCCGGTGATACTGAAACAGGCGAGAGCGTATTTAGCTCGCGGTACAAATTGGCGATGGCTCCGGCATCGTCTTTGGTGGCTCGGCGAATATAACGCATGCTTGGGTACCTGTTAGATTATCGGCTGCACCAATACCCAAGGTTTTATCACTACTGCCCACACCAATGCATTTTGTTCATACCATTGTTGTGCCTGCGAATCTTTTACTGCATCTACCAGTCCTGCATCCATCCACTCTTTAATTTGTGTGGCGTTGTCTGCAACGATTTGTGCAGCGACATGGGTTAAATCCAATGTTGGATCTACAGCGATGGCGTTGCCGCTGGCGAAAAAACGTTGTAGTTCGTGCCAGTGAATTTGCGCGGTTTCCAAATTGATTTGTTGTTCGATTTCGTTGGTCATCATTACTTACTCATCGCTTTTGCGACTTTTGAATTAGTCGGTTTGTTTAATGCTGCGCTAATAGTGTTGCCAGCATAAATTAATTTATCCAGATTCACGCCGTGTTCAATGCCCAAGCCATTTAACAGGTAAACTAAATCCTCTGTGGCGACATTGCCGGTGGCGCCGGCGGCATAAGGGCAGCCACCTAAACCCGCGACAGAAGAATCGATAACACTCACGCCCATTTCCAATGCAGCAAAAATATTAGCGAGTGCTTGGCCGTAGGTGTCGTGCATGTGGGCGGCAATTTTTTCGATGGGAATATCGCGCGCAACGGTTTCAATTAATTGTTTGGTTTGCCCGGCAGTACCCACGCCAATGGTGTCGCCCAGGGAAATTTCATAACAGCCCATGGCCAATAATTCTCTGGCGATACTGGCAACCTGATGTGCATCGACAGCGCCGGAATAGGGGCAGCCGAGTACACAAGAAATATAACCGCGCACCGGAATTTGTTGTGCTTTCGCGGCGTCAATCAGCGCTGCAAAGCGCTGAATACTTTCGGCGATTGTGCAGTTAATATTTTTTTGGCTAAAGGCTTCTGATGCCGCTGCAAAAATGGCTACTTCATTCGCGCCTACCGCAATAGCGCGTTCATAACCTTGTAAATTCGGAGTGAGTGCTGCGTAAGTTACATGCGGTTTGCGCGCGATACCCGAAAACACTTCGCCGCTATCGGCCATTTGTGGCACCCATTTGGGGTTCACAAAACTACCGGCTTCTATGTAGGTTAAACCGGCGGCAACCAGATTCTCAATCAGTTGAATTTTGGTGGCGGTGGCAATGGTTTGTTTTTCGTTTTGCAGGCCATCGCGCGGGCCTACTTCAACGATGCGAACTTTGCGAGGGAGATTCATCACAGCAATCACTCGGAGATAAAACCGCAGTGTAGCAGATGCGGATTAATGCTTGCACCAAAGGACTATTGGCTCAATTCATTGCATTTCGACGTGCGTTTTCGGCATCGTTGAGTGCTTTATTTAATTCATCCAGTTGAATTGGTTTGGTGGCAAACGCATTCATGCCTGAGGCAAAGGCGCGCTCTGCATCTGTAGGCTGTACTCCAGCGGTGAGCGCAATAATCCAGGGTTGGCCCGCCACATTTTCTTGTGCCCTTATCTGTTGTGTAGCCGTGTAGCCATCCATGACGCGCATCTGTATATCCATCAAAATAATATCAATGGCTAGCTCACGGCAAATTTCAACCGCTTCAGCACCATCGGTTACGGCGGTGATGTTGCTGTACCCCAGTTTGGATAGCATTTTGATAACAACCATCTTATTCACACTGTTGTCTTCCACTACCAGTATGCGAGTAGTGCGGGGCATAGGGTTAAGCCGTGTGTCCTCATCGCTTGCGGCGAGTGTTGCTGCAGATAAAGTTGCGTTGTGCTCGCTGGCTGTGCTTGTTTCCAATGCCGGCGTATCGCATGCAATATCCAGATTAAAGAAAAATCCGGTACCTTTACCTACGGTGCTTTCCAGCCATATTTTACCGCCCATTTGTTCGATAATTTTTTTGGAAATGGCCAGCCCCAAACCTGTGCCGCCGTATTTGCGGGTGATGGAGTTGTCGGCTTGGGTAAATACCTGAAATAAATTTCCCTGCAATTCAGTGGGAATGCCAATGCCTGTATCTTTTACGGTAAATACCAGTGGGCACATTTTTTTGCCGCGGCGATAGCTGAGCTGTTGATTTGTTTGCAGTTGCACACTGACCGTAATTGAACCGGCTTCGGTAAATTTTATTGCATTGCCAATCAAGTTAATAAGCACTTGGCGAATGCGTGTGGAATCGCTGATCAGGTTAGTAGGTATCTGCTGATCCAGGGATAGAACGATGCTCAGGTTTTTGTTTTGTGCTGCTTTTTTGAAAAGCTCCAGGGTTTCTTCCAGCAGCGTTTGCAAATTAAACCTGTGGGATTCCAGTTGGATTTGGCCTGCTTCTATTTTGGAGTAGTCAAGAATATCGTTGATGATAACCAGCAAGCCTTCGCCGCAGGATTGAATAGTGCGCACCAATTGGCGCTGTTCTTCAGTGAGGTTGGTGTCTGCCAATAATGAGGCGCAACCAATAACGCCATTCATGGGCGTGCGGATTTCGTGGCTCATTACCGCTAAAAATGCGCTCTTGGCTTTTGCTGCTTCTTCGGCTTGTTCTTTGGCGCGGGCGAGAGCTTGTTCGGTTTCCACCAATTGGGTGATGTCGCGGGTTAGCCCCACCAAACCAACCAATTGATTGTGATTGTCGTACACCGGGGTTTTGATGGAATCCGCGTATTGTATGCGGCCATCGATATTTTCAACGCGTTCGCGGGTGCGCAAGGCAATGCCACTTTTCAGCATTGCCTGCTCTTCGCGAAATAATCGTTCCGCTTGTTCCGGGGTAAAGCGCGGGGAGTCCAAATCACTTTTGCCAACCCAGTCTTCCATGTTGTTTATATGGTGCTGCTCGCGCCAGGCTTTGTTGCCACCCAAATAGCGCGATTGTGCATCCTTGTAATAAAAACGGTCGGGTAGTTGGTCGAGCAAATGCATAAAATAATTAGCAGAGGTTAACACCTGTTGCTGTTGTGCATACTGCTCGGTAATTTCAAAAATGCGGCCTTCGTAAGTGGTGTTGGCAGAACCTTTTTGTGCCGAGGCCTGCAGTAAAAACCAGTGGATTTTTTCGCCCCGGCTAATAGTGAAACTCAGGTCGACAAAAGTGCGTTCGCCATACATTAATTGATTGAGCTGGGTGTAAATAGATGGGCGGTGCTGAAGGTCTACTTGATCAAACGGGAAGGGGCTATCTGCAATCAGGGATTCAGTTGTAATGCCAAAAATATCTGCCAGGTTATTGTTGCAAAAACAGATAGTGCACTTGCCGCTGTCCTCGGCAGAAAAGGTAAACAATATGCATGGCAGCGACTCTGCAAAAGGCATCATTAAGCTCGACGTTGGCGAGTGATGGCTTAATTCTAGGTGAAATCAGGGGGGATGCCACTGCGGGAAGCGGTTAGTCCTCTCCCCAGCGCGGCATCAGATTTTGCGGTACGCCCAATTGGTCCAGAATGCGCGCCACAATAAAGTCCACCAATTCCTCTACCGATTGTGGCTGCATGTAAAAGCCGGGGCTGGCGGGCAGCACAATCACGCCCATTTGGGTGAGTTTGAGCATATTTTCCAGGTGGATTTCGGAGTAGGGCGTCTCGCGCGGAACCACAATCAGCTTGCGGCGCTCCTTCAGGGCAACGTCGGCGGCACGTTCAATCAAATTATTGCTGGCGCCATGGGCGATAGCAGACAGGGTGCCGCCACTGGCGGGGCATATCACCATCGAACTGGGCGAGCTGGAGCCAGAGGCTACAGCGGCAAACCAGTCGTCTTTGGCGAGTAGCTGCAGCTGGTCTTCATCGGCGCCAAAGAGTGCGCAGAGCATTGCTTGCTGCTCATCAAACTCACGCGGTAAGTCGATGTCGGTTTCGGTGCGGATCACCACCTCCGCCGCGCTGGAAATCATTAAATACACTTTGCAGTCAGCAGCCAATAAACACTGTAATAAACGCAAACCGTACTGCGCGCCCGAGGCGCCGGTAATGGCGAGGGTGATGGTGCGAGGTATAGGCAGTTGGGTCATGACAGGTGTCCTTGTGGTGTTAGACGCTGCCTCACTTTGGCCCCGCTCCTGTAGCAGGGGCAGGGCCGTGAGGCGCTGAGGCTAATTTATAACGCGGTAATAGTTATTGCCCTAATACTGTTTTGACAAACGCGCGGATCTCATCGTCCTGACAATTTTCAAAGAAGCAGGCCTGGAAGCGCTCGCCAGTGACGGCAGTTTTTACCAGCTCCGGGTCGATTGCGCGCAAACCATCCAGATAATTTTTTGCGGTTGCCACTTTTACGCTGGTTAAAATACCCGCATTGCGTACTTGCGATTCGCGGCGCTCCGCCGGATAGCCTTGGCCGCGCACACCGGTAAAGGCTTTTTCAAAAATAGTGCGAATGTTCAGCTCAGCACCCCAACCAAAACCCTTGGCAAACGGCAGTGCCAGCGCATTGCCGTTATTCACTTGCGCAAACAAATAGGCATCAGTTGGCTCAATGCAGTAACCACAAAAAACACCGGGGTGCGCATTCAGCGACATCATCGCGCCCTGACCAGTACCGCAACCGCTCACCACAAAATCCACCGCCTTGGAATTCAGCAGCAGGCTCGCCATGATGCCCAGGTGAATGTAAGTCAGGTAATGATCGTTATCGCCATCCATCCCCACGTTAAACACACTATGCCCCTGCACAGCGGCAACATCTTGCAACTGCTGCAACACAATCGCATTTTTCGCGGCCTGACTAAATTCGTTCATTAATGCAATTTTCATCTAAAAAGCTCTCTCAAAAGTGGATACAAGGTTATGACAGGCTCTTTGGCACTGTTTTTTGGTAATGACCGAGAGTTTGCAGAAGTGGTAATGATATAGGGGGAAGGGGGGTAATTGAAGGGAAGGTGACTTTTTTCTCGGGTTTCATGGATCTATGTGGTGTGTGGCGATTCCCGCAATATTCACCAGAGGTTAGCTAAAGTTGGTTTTGCAATCACCAGCCACATAATTCCCAATACACTCACCGGAATAATCGCGATGGCAATGCGCGTTACATAGGTGTGATAAATGCGGAGCGTGCGGGTTTGTTTTGTATCGTAGCCCGCTTCATTCAGGTGTGAAAAAATCTGCGGCAACTTGATATTGCCGTACCAAATATCCAATATTTCCAGCGGGATAATTAATAGCAGAATAATTAGCAGTTTCCATTGCAGCCAAGGTTGGTTGAATCCGAAAACCAAGGTCGCCATAGCAATACCGCTGGCAATTAACGTAACGAATGCGACATGCTCAAGAATGAGCATTCTTATAAAAACCCGGTATGCCAAATGCGTTGCAGGAGTGATTTCGCCAATTTGTTTGCGCATTGCCATCAAAATAAACCATGCGCCCAGGCTTGGCCCAAGCCAAAAAATCAGAGAGCCAATATGCAGAATTTTTAGTGCAATAAAAGTATCTGCGATGCTCATATTAATAATCAGCTTTTAATTCATTTGTACGTGGAAATACTTTTATCGTTAATCCAAACATCCATGCGGTACTCCACACCATACCTGCGGCGGTGAAAAATTTAGCTGCATCGAATGCATGCATAGCGCAGGCGATACTCAAACCAAAACCAAAAAACCAACCAGGAATACCAATTAAAATTAGTTTTCGCGGTAGGCGCTGGTTGGTTAGCAGTAAAACATTTAGTAACAATCCGCCCATGTTATAGAGGCCATTACCCAATGTACCGGTGAGTTGTACCGCAATTAATTCCAGCGTTTGCATTGTTGCGAGCGTTGGGTCAATTGTGTGGGTATAGGGAATCACAAACGCAAAAATAACTTCCGCCCCAATATCCGGCACTATGCCAAGCCCCACCAGTAATATCCCCAAAACACGCCATTCAGATTTCGGAATAAACGGCAGCAGCATGATGCAAAAAGTCAGTAACCCGAGTGCAGCGAGCATCCAGTTAAACCAACCCAACTGCCACAACCCAAGATTGTTTTGGATAAATTCATTGCGCTCAGCAATTGAATTACCCGCACCGAGTAGGCCTTCGGGGAGGATGAAGGCCATTTGGAGGCAGGCTAGGGTTAGTGTTGCTACGATGGCTAAGCCCATAAATACTGAAGTTTCTGTTGATGACGTTTTCATTTTTTAGCTATTTCAGTATCGCCAAGTTGGCTTTTCATTAGGTCTATTTCTTCATCATTTAGTAATTGCAATATATGTATGTTCTCTAGATATTTGATAGCTTGTTTGTGAAGATGTGTTCGTATTGAATTGGATCTAGTTAGCTTCAATGTTTCTACAAATGCATCCGTAATTTCATACGTTAGGTCTATTAGATTCCTAAAAATTTTATGATTCTCATTTGTGGTTTGATCTTCTTTCATTGTGTTTTTTATTTGTTCAATAAGTTCAGGTGACTTATGTTTCTTTTGATTTCTGATTAAATCGACCAAATTGCCGGGATTTTTTTGACTGGGCGTTCCGCTCTCGTGTACATAATGGATCGTGAACGATGAAATTTTCTGTACCTCAAGAGTTTTATATTTTTCCTTTAGGGTTATTAATAATTCAACAAGCTGTTTTCTATTGTATTCATCTGTCGCTAATTCAACTTGCATATTTAATGCGATTGCAGATTTTTTTAGCTCGTCTCTAGTGAGTGATAACTCTTTTCTTTGTATGAAAACAGACCACAAAAGCAAGCATACAGTCGCAAATCCAAAAATAGGATTTAGCGTTCCACCTAAAAAATCACCCAGCTGGCCAAGTCTTTCAGGATCAAAATAAGATAGTGGTTCACCAAAGTAGTAAAGTGCGGAAGTTACTATGGTGAATAAACCAAATATTGCTAGTCCTAGAATGATTGTTGCTGTTAGAAGTTTTAGCCAAAAGCATGGTGAGCTATAAATTTCTTTCCAGTTCTTTTCTGTTTTTGTAATACAAGATTCTTGCTTCGATTCTGTCATTTTTATTCCTTTGGTTGCGGTGGGTATCGCTTGCGCTCCACCCACCCTACGGTTTTATCTAATCACAGCGCATGCTTGGTTAGGTGGTCAATCAACTTCTGATGCACTCCACCAAACCCGCCATTACTCATAATCACAATATGTGTATTGGGTTCGCTGATGGAAATGGCGCTGTGAATTAATTCATCCAAATCGCGCAAGAGTTTTGCGGGCACGGGGCTTTTGTTGACGATTTCGTCCATTGCCCAGTCTACGTTGGCAGGTTGATACCACAGAACATCGTCAGCATCGGTCACGCTTTGGTTGAGGGCGTTTTTGTGGACGCCCATGCGCATGGTGTTGGAGCGGGGTTCGATGATGGCGATAATTTTTTCATCGCCCACTTTTGCGCGCAAACCGGCGAGGGTGGTTTTAATGGCGGTGGGGTGGTGGGCAAAGTCGTCGTAGACTTTAATGCTGTGCACATCGGCCAAACATTCCATACGGCGTTTTACACCGGCAAATTGTTCCAGCGCTTTGGCGGCGTGTTCGGGGGTTACGCCTACATGGCGCGCGGCGATAAGTGCCGCCAAGCCGTTGTTGACGTTGTGCAGGCCGGTTTGTGCCCAGTGGACTTGCGCTACGGCTTCGCCCTTGTGCAGTACGCTAAAGGCTGAGCCATCGGCGGCTAATAATACGGCTTGCCATTCAGCGGTTGTGTCGCCGGCGGTTTGTTGATCGTAACCGCGAACTGCAAATTGTTGTTGTGGTGTCCAGCAGCCTTGCTGGATGACGGCGGCCAGTGCCTGGTCATTGGCGGGGGAAATAATTAATCCGCTCGCTGGTACTGTGCGTACCAGATGATGGAATTGTTTTTGGATGGCCGCGAGATCGGGAAAGATATCGGCGTGGTCAAATTCCAGGTTATTTAAAATCACGGTGCGCGGGTTGTAGTGAACAAACTTGGAGCGTTTATCAAAAAAAGCGCTGTCGTATTCGTCTGCCTCCACCACAAAAAAAGGTGTATCGCCCAAGCGTGCGGAGCTGGGGAAGTTTTTAGTCACTCCGCCAATTAAATAGCCGGGCGCCATGCCGGCATATTCAAGAATCCAGGCGAGCATGGAGGAGGTGGTAGTTTTACCGTGGGTGGCGGCAACGGCCATTACCCATTTGCCTTGCAGCACATGATCGTGCAGCCACTGGGGGCCGGATGTGTAGGGAATACCTTTATCCAGTACATATTCCACACTGGGGTTGCCGCGGCTCATGGCGTTGCCAATGATCACCAGGTCTGGCGCTGTTGGCATGTGTGGTGGTTGCAACTGGGCCGGGTCAAAACCTTGTATTAATTCGATGCCGGCTTGTTCCAGTTGTGTGCTCATAGGTGGGTAGACGTTGGCATCGCTGCCGGTAACGCGGTGGCCAAGTGCTTTGGCTAGTTGGGCCAGGCTGCCCATAAAAGTACCGCAAATACCAAGAATATGAATATGCATAACAAACTCGTTAATGTTGGCTAAAAGGCAAGATATTAGTGGGGATTAACCTATACTTTTCCCATGATTGCAACTCTCCCTCTGGCCGCCGGGCGAGCTTTGGTATTCATCCAAGAGTGATAATAAGAAAGTGAAATTTGGCAGTTCGCTATTAATCGCCAGCTGGATATGGCTGGTAGCCCTTAACACTGCGGCCGACCCGGTGGAATTGCGCATACCCAAACCGCGTTCCGAATTGGACACTGCACACAATTACTACACGGATTTGCTGCGCAAGGCGCTTGCCAAAGCCGCCAATGGTCGGCCGATTCCTACACTCTTGCCAACTATGCAAATGGAACAGGATCGCGCTGTTCAGGAATTGGTGCGCGGGCGCACGATTGATATTTTTTGGATGGGGGCTGATCAAAATCGCAACAGGGCGCTGCGGGTTATTCCTATTCCGTTGGAGCGCGGTTTAATGGGCTATCGCCAATTTATTGTGCATCGCCAGCGTGTTGCTGAATTTGATCGGGTGCAGAGTTTGGCGGATTTGCAAAAATTTTCAGCCTGCCAGGGCACACACTGGCCGGACACCGATATTTTGCGCGCGGCGCGCTTGACGGTAAAAACCAGTACTGGTTATGAAAATTTATTTAAACAAGTTGCCGCTGGTCGCTGCGATTATTTTCCGCGCGGCTTCCATGAAATTCGTATTGAAATGAGTAAGCGCGCTGATGAGTTTCCCGAGTTGGTCGCCTATGAGCCGCTTATTTTGCATTACCCTTTTGCGGTTTATTTTTATGTGCGACAGGACAACCAAGTGCTGGCTGACTGGGTGCAGCAGGGGCTGGAGAAAATGATTGATGACGGGGAGTTGTTGGCGCACTTGCAGCAACATCAGCATACCCGCAGAGCTTTTCCATTGAGTGCGGAATCGCCGCGTCGGTTGATCGAACTTCCCCATAATCAGTTGCCTGATGCCGGCACTTTTAATTTGCCCCGCTATTGGTTTCACGCGGCGGATTTTACCGCGGCTGAATCTTCAGGTTCGCAAACTCCCTAATTGAATGCGTGGGCGCATGCAGAGGTTTGAGTGTTATTTATGAAGTTGATGAGTTTGCTGTGGTTGGTGTTGTGCATCTGGCCGAGCCTATTGCTGGCAGAGGTTAAATCGGAATTGCGTATTCCCAAGGGGCGTGAAGTGCATGATTCCGCCCATGATTATTTTACCGACTTGATGTTAAAAGCGCTGAACAAGGCGGCGCGCGGTCGCCCGGTTCCCGTGTTGGTGCCTACGATGGAAATGGCGCAGCAACGCATAGTGCGCGAATTAAAATCGGGGCGAACCATTGATATTTTTTGGCTGGGTGGAACCCGTGAGCGGGCGATGGATTTACTCGCTATACCCATTCCGCTTGAACGTGGGTTAATTGGTTACCGGCAATTTATTGTGCGTAAAGATCGTGCGGCCGATTTTGACTCAGTGAATAGCATTGCGGATCTGGCCAGGTTCAAAGCCTGTGTTGGCTCGCAATGGGTGGATGCCGAGATATTAAAAAATGCACGCTTAACATTGGTCACCAGTGTTGGCCATGAAAATTTATTCAAACAATTAGCTGCTGGCCGCTGCGATTATTTTCCGCGCGCAGTGCATGAAGCAAAAAATGAAATGGCTAATCGTGCGGCAGAGTATCCGGAATTGATGGTCTATGATCGTTTACTTTTGCATTACCCCTTTGCGGTGTATTTTTTTGTGCGCAAAGAGGATCGGGAACTGGCCGATTGGTTAACGCAAGGCCTGGAGCAAATGATCGACACGGGTGAGTTTTTGGCGAACATGAAAACGCATCCGCACACGCGTTTGGCATTTCCGTTGAACAATTATGCGAATAAACGCTTATTAACCTTACCCAATCCAGATGGGCCACAATTTGCCGAGGAAAAAAATCTGCGCTATTGGTTCCAACCGGCAGATTTTGGATTAACAAAGCCCTAAGCCAGTGTTCACAGGGCGACGCGCTAAGGTTTTATTACAGGGAGCCACAGATGCCAATTTATCGCTATGGTTTATTGTTGTTGATGTTTATTGCTGTGCCGGTATTTGCCGTTCCTTCGGTTATTAAAATTCCCAAACCCCAGGCGGATTCCAAAGACGCCCAGCATTATTACACCGAGCTTTTGCGTCAGGCGTTAATCAAAGGTGCCACAGGGCGAGCGGTGCCGGAATTAATGGAAACCAGTGTGATGGAGCAGGGGCGCGCCATCCATGAATTAAATCGAGGAGCCATTATTGATGTTTACTGGATGGGCACCAATACCGAGCGCGAGCAACAGTTGCGCGCTATTCGTATACCTCTGGATCGCGGTTTAATTGGCTATCGCCGTTTTATTATTCGCGCAGATCGCCAAGCTGAATTTAATAACATTACAACCAGCGCAGATTTAAAACGTTTGCTCGGCTGCCAGGGGTTGGATTGGCCGGATGTGGATATTATGCGCGCGTCAGCCCTGCGCGTGACTGAAGTTGCGGTGCTGGAAGGTTTGTATCAACAAGTAGTTGCCAAACGCTGTGATTATTTTCCGCGTGGCTTTTATGAAGCGGTGCCAGAGTTGAGCCAGCGCCGCGTCGCTTATCCAGAGTTAATGGAGTATCAACATCTGGTATTGCATTACCCCTTTGCTATTTATTTTTTTGTGCGACGGGACAATGAAGAATTGGCACAGTGGATTGAGCGCGGGCTGGAACATATGATCGACAGCGGTGAGTTGCTGGCCTTTATCAAAAGCCATCCGCTCACCAGCCATGTATTCCCCCTGCACAAAAATTCATTGCCCAGTCGCACCATTCATATCGCCAACCCATTTATGCCGGGCGACACCGACTATACCAATGCGCGCTATTGGTTTCAGCCGGCTGATTTCTCGGCGGTGACAGAGTGAGTGGTGCCCAAATAACGTGCACGTTTTGCCGCTTTCATAAAACTCAGGTCGCCGATAAATAAGCCATCCACGCAATTGCCAAATTCCGAGTCCACACTGAATGCCAGAAGGTGGTAGCCGCCTTCGTCATAGAGTGCCGCATATTGTTTAAATAACACGGGAATTTTGCAGTTGGCTTTATTAAATTCATCCTGCAATATCGCAAAACCTTGTTCGGCATTTAAATTGGCAAAACGCTGTTGCAGCGCAATTAATTGGTCTTCGTCAATCAGGTGCGGGTGTTTGCCATCGGCCAGGGTTTCGCCTTTTTCACCTGCATATTTTTGGTAATAACGCTCGTAAAAAAACACCAGTAAATCGCGCAGTGCTTTGGGGTAATGTGCGCTCATACTGACCGGCCCAAACACATAGCGAACATTCGGCGTATGGTTTAAATAGGCTCCCAGGCCTTGCCACAAATAATCCAGGCTGGCTTTGCCCCAATAATCCGGGTGCACAAAACTGCGGCCCAATTCCAAGCCCTGCTCCAAATAAGGCATGAGTGCCGGGTGAAAATGAAATAGCTCATTGGTGTAGAGCGCAGCGGCGCCTTTTTTCTGCACTAATTTATGGGCTTCACCCAAGCGGTAGGCGCCGGCAATGCAGAGCTTGTTTTCGTCCCACAATACCAGGTGGCGATAATAGTGATCGTATTTATCCAAATCGCGGCGGCTGCCGGTGCCTTCTCCCACCAAGCGAAAGGTCTGCTCGCGCAGCCGGCCAATTTCACGTAATACCACCGGGTGCTGCTTGTAATCGCAGAGCAAAATTTTGTGGTTGTCGCGGGTGTTGCCAATCAGCTGTGCCGCGTCCAACTCTTTTTTGAGGGCCGCGCGATCCTCGGGGTGAGCGATAGTTTTTTCGGTAACAAAGGTAGGAATTTTATTGTTGCTGGTTTTGCCTTTGCCAATTTTATAGACGTATTTTTTCAGGCGCTTGATGAGCGCTTTGTCCGCCAGCTGGTCAGTTTCCAGTGAGCTGTAGGGAATCACCTCGCCGATGCGAAATTTAATTTCCGCCGATTGTTTGTTAAACATTTCGTGCGCGAGTAGCGCCGTTGCCAGCGGTTTGAAAATCATCGAGGCGCTGTAAAACAGCAGGGAATTTTTGGCGGAGACAAAAATCGGCAGAATCGGCGCTTGGGTTTTGCGCGCAAAATGTAAAAAGCCTGCTTGCCATTTGCCATCGCGAATTCCCTTGGGGCTCGCGCGGGACACTTCACCGGCAGGGAAGACAATCACGGCGTGGTCGTCATTCAGCGCCTGCACAATATTTTTGTAGCTCTGTTTGTAGGCCGCGCGAGTCATATTGTCCAGCGGCAACAATAATTCCTGCAGCGGCTCAAACGCCATGAGCATGTCGTTGGCGATAATCTTTACATCCTTGCGCACTTCGCTCACCAGGCGCAGCAGTGCCAGGCCATCCAGTGAGCCAATGGGGTGGTTGGCGATAATGACCAAGCGCCCCTGTGCTGGAATATGGTTGCGCTCACGCAGTGAAACGCTGTAACTGAAATTAAAATATTCAAAAATGCGATCTATAAAATCGATGCCGCGATTTCCCTGATGCTCTTGCAGGAAGGCATTTATTTCACGTTCATGGGTGAGTTTGCGCAAAATACTGAGAGTGGAATTGCGCACCAGCGGAGATTGTTGGTTAAACCCCGGGAATTTATTGACGATGGATTCTTCGATATTGAGCATGGCAGTCATGACCTTGCGGTGGGTGTTACCGCAAGGCTATGACTAATGGATGACCGTTATGTGAACAAAAGATGGCAGAAGTGTGACAGTCGCCGTGCAGCAATTAGCTGCCGCTATTGAGGCTCAGTTGTTCTTCCTGTTTGGCAAGCAGCGCGGCGTAGGGCGCTTTAAGGCTAATCAGTTTGCCGCTGTCACTGATGATGTCCAGATGCTCTTGCAAATCGGCATCAATCAAGCGCTGGCTAATTAAAATTTCACCCTTGTCCGGTTTCAAATAATTATTGTGCTGCACCACAAAATCTTTTAGCAGCGATTTGTTAGAGCTAACCGGCGCCGAAAGTTCATGAACCGCGGCCGCCAAATGCAAACGCGGGCTGGGGTTCTTGGCGGCAAGGTTGGTAAGCAGTTGTGCGGCGCAAACGGCGCGGAAGCTGCACTCGTAAAAGGCTTCGCCAGTGAAATCAATAATCAGTGTTTCACCGGATAACATTTGGCGTTGGCCGTCATATAAATTCAGTACACCTTGCAATTGCTTTTCAAAACGGCGCAATACCGTGGCAAAACTTTCGCTGTTGAGTTGCTGGTATAGCTTACTCATGTTGGTGATATCCAAACTCAAACGCACGGAAACCTGTTTGGGGGCTTCCGGTTCGGGTTCAGGAATGTCTTGGATGGTGGGCATTTTTTCCACAACGGCCGTGACAATCTCACTGGTGCTAGGCAATTTGGCGGTTAACTGCGACCACCATTGGCGCTGTATCGCCCACCAAATCACAAGCAGCGAAAAACACACACCGGCCATCCAGAGCAAATAAAAACGATGGTCGCGTTCACTGTGGCGTGGCACGTCCAGGGAGACTTCCAAATAACCGGCCACATTGTTATGCAAGGCGATAGGTGCAGAGAAATCGTAGCGGCGACCGGTGATGATGTGATTGGGTTTAAAACCACTCTGCACGAGCAGTTTGTTTTCCACGTTATGGATGGTGGCGCCAATCACATTGGGATATTGGCCAACCTCCAGCAGTATGGCTTGCAGGCTCACCAGATCCTGTTGCAGGGTTGCATTGACTGCCTGGCGCGCCGCGCTGTTGGCGAGTACCTGACCATAAAGGCCGATGTGATCGCGTTGATTTTGTTCGCTGTTGCTGTAATAAGCCCAGGCACCAAAAACGCCCAAGGCCATTAAAAGCAGGCTGCAGAGCGTCAATTGAGGGTAGGTTTTATAGGTATTTAGTAAAGCCATGAGTACTTAAGTCCGTATGGTCAAAGTTTAACTCCGGGTCCTGCCAGAGCCAGTCAGGGTTGCAGCGCTTTCACGCTGAATTGCGCCAATCAGTGAGAGTCGTTGCACCAGTATTAGTTGCAAGTCGCATTCCACTCTGTCGTGCAGAATTGCATTCTAGCGCAACTTGGCCTTGCTTGGCGAAACCGCCTATACAGCCAGAAGCGGCTGCGGCGGCTACTGTAGCGCTGCGCGTAATTCCGCTAGAATGCGCGGCTTATCTTACCCCGCCGCCCAGCCAGATGAATGTCTGGACGTTATTCTAGTGAGGCACTGTGAACGAAATTCTGTTAATCAATGCATCGGGTCAGGACAAGCCCGGCGTAACTCACGCACTGACCCATGCGCTAACCCAGGTGGGCGCCCGTGTATTGGATATTGGCCAAGCCGTTATTCACGACACCCTGGCACTGGGCATTTTGGTGGAGCTGCGCCTTTCTGCAGAGGTGCGTGCCGAATTGCTAAATGCTATCCAGCAGGCGGCCACGGCTTTGGATATTCAGGTGCGCTTCCAAACCATCACCCCGGAGCGCTATGAGCACTGGGCGGAACAGCAGGGCAAGACCCGTCACATAGTTACCCTGCTGGCGCGCCAGATAGATGCCAGGATGATTGCCGGCTTGACCGGGATTACCTCCAAACACGGTTTGAATATCGACATGATCAGCCGGCTTTCCGGGCGTGTATCTCTGGCTGAACTCAATGCCGATGACCTGGCTCAGGGCAGCGCTTGTGTCGAGTTTTCTGTGCGCGGCACACCGGCTGATATGGCGGCGTTGCGCGCCGACTTTATGGATTTGTCGGCCGAGTTAAATGTGGATGTTGCGTTCCAGCGCGACACGGTTTATCGCCGCAACCGCCGCCTGGTGTGTTTTGATATGGACTCCACCTTGATTGATGCCGAGGTGATCGACGAGCTGGCCAAAGCGGCCGGTGTAGGCGAGCAGGTGGCCGAGATCACTGAAGCGGCCATGCGCGGCGAATTGGATTTCAAACAAAGTTTTGCTCGCCGTATGGCGCTGCTCAAAGGTTTGGATGAATCGGTGCTCGCCGGTATTGCTGCGCAATTGCAATTGAATGAAGGCGCAGAAAAATTAATTTCATCGCTTAAAAAACTGGGCTACAAAACCGCAATTTTATCGGGCGGATTTAATTATTTTGGTCGCTACCTGCAAGCTAAATTAGGCATTGATTATGTCTACGCCAATGAGCTGGATATTGTTGATGGCAAGGTGACCGGCGAAGTAAAAGGCATAGTGGTAGACGGTCAGCGCAAAGCAGAATTACTGGCGATGCTGGCCAAGCAAGAAGGTATAGCCCTGGAGCAGGTGATTGCCGTGGGTGACGGCGCCAACGATTTGCCCATGCTCAGCGTTGCCGGTTTGGGCGTTGCCTTTCGCGCAAAACCGCTGGTGAAAGCCTCAGCCGAGCACAATATTTCCAATTTGGGATTGGATGCGATTTTGTATCTGCTCGGTTTTCGCGAGCGCGACAAATTGCTGTAATGCGTGCGTTAAGTTGACGGTGTGAATAGGGCGGAAGTTGTTAGCGATATGCAAGGTTAACACCCATAAAAAAACCGGAGGCAACTCCGGTTTTTTTATGGGCGCTCAGCCTGTGGCGATTGAGTTGAAGTTTTATTTCAAGATTCCATATTGAAATCGTAATTCATACCGGCACTCGGTTCCTGTAAGTAGTGACCTTGAATGTAGTGTGCGCCCGCTTGCCACAAGGTGGAGAGCACACTCGCATTTTCCACAAAAGGCACCAAAGTGATTTTGCTTTCCTCGTTTAATTTTTCAATCAGCTGGATCAGTGTTTCCGGGCTTTCATTGTTGTTCTGAATATCGCTGGTAAAGGAGCCATCGACTTTAATCATGCGCGCCGGGACATGGGTCAGGGTGTTAAACGGGTTGAGTGAGCAGCCAAAATTACTGATGGAGAATTGGGTATTTAATTTGTTAATACCTTCCGCAAAATGTTTGGCGGCATTGAGGTGATTGGTCACATCAATTTCCTGCGCCTGAAACACTATCGCATCGGGCGCTAGCTTGGCCGCTTTGAAGGCGACGCCCAGCCACGGTAGCAAGGTTTCATCACAAAGCGACTGGCGGCTGATGTTGACAATAAGTTTGGTTTTGTTGCCCTTGGCGCGATGCTGCGACAACATCTTGATGGATTCCAAAATCACCCAGCGATCAATCTTGGTACAGGCACTGATATTGGAGGCCGCCTCGAAAAAAATGTTGGGCGAAATCTCGGCACCATGTTCATCGATCATGCGCAAATAAACTTCGTAATATTCTTCGTCAGATCCGCGCAAACTGATAATCGGCTGGAACAATAAGCGGAAACGATCATTGGCCAAAGCCTGCTGCAACACGGCGTTGATATCAATTTTGATATCACCTTTGGGCGCATCGGGTTCAAACAGCATGGCACCGTTGCCGTTATTGCTGCGCACTTTTTCCATCGCCTGACGCGCTTGTTCAATCACGGTATTGGTATTGGTCGTTGTTTCATTAATCAGCGAAATACCAATGCTGCAAGTGATCTGCAGGGTTTTATGGTCTATGTCGATAATGTGGCCTTCCACATCCTTGCACAGTTGTTGCGCCCGGTTTACCGCCGCATCGGCTTTGAGGTTGTGCACAACCATTGCAAAGGTGGAATCCCCCAAGCGGGCGATAGTATCGTTAGTGTTGGCTTTGCCGCGCAGCAAGCTGGCGATATCCGCTAATGCCAGGTCAGCGCCGGTAACACCAAAGGTATTTTTTACGCGTTCACTGAATTGATCCAGCTCGATAAAAAACAGGCAAGAGTGTTGTTTTTCATCGGCATTGTCGATGGTTTGATCCAGATGGTTTAACAGGTATTGTCGGTTGTAGACACCTGTCACCACGTCTTGCCATTTGATTTGTTTGAGTTGCGCTTCCAGCTCTTCGTTATTGGAGTGAACCACTGTCGTGGTTGCGGCGCGTGCGAGGAACTGAATGCAGGGCTCTTCATCATAAGTCACCAGTGAAACTTCAAGGTTGATTGGCGTTTCACTGCCGTCATGTTTTAAGCCGGTAAACGCAACGCTGCTGGACTCGGCGTCGTCGCCTTTAAACATAAAATCTTTGAGGAAATTTTTGAGCCTGCTTTGATCGCCATCGGCCACCATATCCATGATTGGCATGGCTTCAATTTCATCGCGATCCTCATAACCAAACAGCTCGGCAAAAGAATCATTGGCATAGAGATAAAGTCCATCCTGAATAAAAGCGATGGCATCCCGCGAGCTGTCCAGCAATTGCTGGCTGCGGCGCTCTGCTTCACGGAAACGGCGATCAGTATTGCGGCGCGCCTGGCGCTGCTCGCGGTTTTGTAATTCGCGATCAATCACCAGCAGCAGGTGTTGGTCATCATCCAGGTCGATCACATCCACAGCGCCCAAACGCAGCCCTTCCACTACTGCAAAGGGGCTTTCATCTTCATCGGCTTCATATTGCAGTATGACGGGTACGTCTTTGTTGAGGCGGCGAATTTGTTTGATAGCGACCGCCGGGGTAGGGGCGGTACTGTTCATGTTGCCTATCAGCAAATCCCAGCTTTGTTCCTGGAGTAATTTCACCAGCGCTTCTTCGCTGTCCACATGTTGGGCGCGGCAGGGGTGGCCGGATGCGTGCAGCATACTGATCAGGCGCTCTGCCTCTGAGCGCTGGTTGTTCAGGATTAGCAGTCGAATCGTATCGTTACTAGTCATATGTCCGTTCTATTTTTCTGTCAAACCCGCGGTGCAGTCTGCCATTGACTATAGCGCGTTTTGGTAAATACGCGGCGCGTCATGCCGTTTTTTACTCGGGTGCGACAGTGGATTTTTAGTGAGATGAGACTGGTTGATGCCGATAAGTCGAAGAACTCTACCTTGTGTCGCAATTTGCTTGCGTCGACCGGCGTTACTTGGGGGGTTATATTACTGAAATAAGCACTTTGCTCAACCTAATCATGGGTTTATGAGTTTTGATGCGCGGTTTATGCGATCTGGTCGAGCCTTTTTGAATCCAGCGCAACCGGGCTTATTCCCACACCGAATTAAAGTCATCCTGTGCGCTGGGCGCTTCTCCGCCAGCGCTCATTAATTCACGGAAGGCAAATTGACTGAAGGCGCCGGTTCCAAATAGGCGCTGGGTTAGTTGGATGGAAATATCTTTATTGTCGCGGCCATCGGCTTGCGGTTGGCGGTAAAGGCGCGCTTTGTTGTATTCGTGGAAAGAAACCGCATTGGTAATAAGGCTCGCCGGTTGGTTGATGGCCCGCAGTTCCGGAATTTGCAGGGCGCGTAAGTATTCCGAGAGTGCGCCGGTTTTGTGAACTATGGCGATAGCAACTGGCGTGGCGTGCGGCGCCATGATTTGGATACCCAACTGGGTGGCGCCCTTGATCTGGTGAGCCCAGCGCACCACACCTATGGACCACTTGTTGCGCCCCGCTTCGCGCAGGGCAAGTAACTCGCCGGCGCGCACTTGCAGGGGAATTTCACTGCGCCATTCAAGGCCGTAACCGCCGGGGCTGCGATCCACCAGCGGTACCTGATAAATCGGGTGCTGCCCCTGGTAATCCACCTTTTCCCGTTCCAACAGTTTTTTCTCAATATTCAGGGTGGATAAACCCGCGCCTTCAAGCCGTGTACCGCGCACATCAAACGCATCACCCCAGGGGTCGTCGTTACTGATGGCCGTGGTTTTTTTTAGCTGTACACCGCGCTTTTGAAAGATATCGCCTTTCTCACCCGCGGCAACACCACTGCTGCGGTTGAGGAATAGGTTAAAAGCCTGCTCGCCGGCCAAATGGAAATGGATATTGCTCAGCCCGACGGTGACTTCGATTTCGGCGTTGACGTCCTGTCGCTCAAAGCTGCGCAATGCCAAATGGCTCCAGGCTTGTTGCAGGTGTTTTAACAGGGCGGCGCTGATGGGGGGCAGCTTGTGTTGTTCCTGACCCTGGGCGGTGTTTTTAGTTGGGTCATCATTTTTGACTGAGTCATCCAGCGCCTGGATTAGCGGCTGGGTGCGCAGTTCCAGCGCTGCGGCTGTATCGGTAACGGCAGCCGGGCGCCAGTGGGATTTATAAAACGGTGGACGATTGCTGTTGGTCAACACCACATAGAGGTTTTCCTGATTCTTGGGGGTGTAATCGTCCAGCTCGGCCGTGGCGGCCAGGGTTTCCAGCAATTTATAGGTGTTTTCTATCTCATCCTGACGCAGTTGGTTAGGGCGTGCAGAGGCCAACAATAAAATGCGCAAATAGCGGTTGTGAATAGTTTTGAGCTGCTGTTGTTGGGGCAGCGAATCCTCAACGGGCAGTTGTGCCACATCCAGCGCGCAAGCAATTTGGTAAAGCGCGTGTACTTCGCTCCAGACCTGGCCAGCAATGGGCAAATAAAGCTGGTAAGAGCGCAGCATGAGCAGCCCGAGCGCGACCAGCGCGCGGGAAATAACCAGCGCTTGCAGCTCTTGTTGTTCGCGTTTTGGCGCCTGACTTTGGCAGAGCTGGCGCACCAACACCAAATAGCCATTAAGGAAATGCTTTTGCATGGCCTGGGCGATGGTGGCGGTCTTGAGCGCGGCCTCCGGCAAAATCAGCGGTTGGTTCAAATATTTGCGTGCAAGGCCATCGAGCGTGTGGTGCAGGGGGATACGCAGTAGTTCCAGCATCGCCAGGCGGGCTTCAGCCGTGGTGTTTACCCGGCCTATTTCTTGTACTGCCTGATACAGCTGCGCGCTCACCTGCTGAACCTGTGTCATAGGCAAGCTGTGCAACCACTCTTTGATTTGCGCCTCTTTGGTGCCGCGACAAAAACTCAACTGCGCCAGATCTTGTGCCGGCACCGCGAGTTTTTTCAGCAGGGTTTGAATCTCTATTTCCTGGGTCATTAAGGCGCCGTGATTAAGGGATCTGAATGATCGCGGGTTATAACTATGTAATTGAATATAGACGATTTTAGATCTTTTCGTCTGAATTGCTGGAGCTTCTCGCCAAACTGGATAGAATTGGTCAAAGTTACCATATGCTGCTGGCGGCGCCAGTAAAGACAATAACAATAAGTAGAGGTAGGTTTTATGGGGTCTTTGTCGATGAAACTTAAACTGATTTTGCTTGGGCTATTGCCGGGCATCGCCATCCTGATTGTGCTCCTGTTATTGGTGAGTTCGCGCATGCAGGGCATAGTCGATAAAGACATGGACATACTGCGCAATACCCTGTTGGAGGCGCATAAAACCGAGTTGCGCAATTCGTTGGATATCGCCAGCTCGCTGATTAAACCCTTCTATGACGCCGCACCCAGTGGCGAATCTGCGCAAAAAGAGCAGGCAATTGCCCTGCTAAAACAGCTCAAATACGGCAAAGACGGCTACTTCTTTGGCTACGATGGCAATTCAGTGCGGGTTTTTTCCGGCAGCGATAGCGCGCGAATTGGCGATAGTTTCCGCGACTACAAAGATGTTAATGGCGTTTTCCTGATTAATGATCTGGTTAAACAGGGGCAGGCCGGCGGTGGTTTTGTTACCTACCACTTTCCCCGTTTGGGGCAGGGCGAGACGGCTTACCCAAAGCTCAGTTATGCCATTTGGCTGGATAAATGGAACCTGATGTTGGGCACCGGCTTTTACATTGACAGTATCGATGAGGCGGTGGCCGCAGCCCGTGCAGTGGCTGATGAGCACATCACCGCCACCCTGATGTGGGTATTTGTGGCGGCGTTGATTTTGTTGGCTGCGATAGCTTTGCTCGCCTTTTACATCGCCAACAAAACCCTGGCACCGCTCAATAGTCTGGTGCATAGCCTTGAGCAAATAGCGCGTGGTGGCGGCGATTTAACCCGCCGGCTCACGCGCACCAGCAACGATGAAATTGGTGCGGTGATTACCGCGTTCAACAGCTTTGTGGATTCCATCCACGGCATGATCCAGCGCATCCAGCAGCTCACCTTGCAGGTCGCGAATATTGGCCAGCAAGTGTCGCAGGACACCCGCGCCACTCACCAAACGCTGGATCAACAGCGCGAGCAAACCCTGCAGGTCGCCAGTGCTATTAATGAAATGGCGGCTTCAGCGGTGGAAGTGGCGCGCAGCACCCAGGAAGCGGCGGCGGCAGCTAACCTGGCTGAATCCACCACCAAAGACGCGCAAACAACGGCCAGTAAATCGATTGATAACATTCAGGCGCTTTCCTCGGAAGTGAAGCTTAATACCGATGGTTTGCAGCAATTGCAGCTGGATGTTAACGGGATTGGCGCCGTGTCCGATGTGATTCGCGCTATTGCCGAGCAGACCAACCTGCTTGCGCTGAATGCCTCTATTGAGGCGGCGCGCGCCGGTGAGCAGGGGCGTGGGTTTGCGGTAGTGGCCGACGAAGTGCGCGCATTGGCGGCGCGCACCCAGGCCTCAACCCAGGAAATCCAGCAGATGATCCAACGCTTGCAGGCCAGCACCAGCAACGCGAGCGAGTCGATTAAACGCAGTTTGGTGAAAGGCGATGTGTCGGTGCAAATGGTCTGCGCGACCTCCGATGCACTCAGCGCTATCGACCAGCAGGTAAGCACTATCAGCCAGCGCGGTTTGCAAATTGCCACCGCAGCCGAGGAGCAGACCCAGGTTATCGAATCCATCAATCAAAACATGCATGCGATTGCCGATGCCACCGAATCAGCCGGCCGCTACGCCGCGCGCTCGCAAGCCTCTGGTCAGGAATTGGCCAGTGTGGGCAGCGAATTGCAGCAACTGGTTGGCCAGTTCCGCACCTGATTTGCATTGTTTTGGTGCGCATCTTGGATTGATGTGGCGATTTGGGCTTGAGGCTTGTGTGCTGAAATGCACCATTCGACACCAAGCCTGTGCCCAGTTGCCTGATTAATGCATTTCAATGAAGCAAAAAACCGGGCGAGAGGTTTTACGGGTGGCTGAGTTTGGGCTAAAAATCGCCAAGTGAAATAAAAATATACCTATTAATCAGTAAGTTACATCGCCTTGTCGCAGTTGGCTTGGCACTGGCATAGCGCTTGCAAAACTCCTGGTAATGAGGAGTTGCAAGCTTATGACCGAATCCCTTTCCAATACTGACCATAAATCTGTTCGCTCTGTGTGCCCTTACTGCGGTGTTGGCTGCGGTATGGTGTTAGAAACCCAGGGCAATAAAGTCATCAAGGTGACGGGCGATAAAACCCATCCCTCCAATTTTGGCCGTTTGTGTACCAAGGGCCAGACCAGCGCCCAGGCGCTCACCAACTCCGGTCGCATGGAATCCGCCTTTGTGCGCAGCGAGCGCCAGCGCGACCCGGTGAAGTCCAGCATGGCGCAGGCGATCACCACTACCGCCAAACGTTTGCGCGACATTCTGGATCGCCACGGCCCTGATGCCATCAGTTTTTATGTGTCGGGGCAGATGTCCATCGAGTCCCAATATCTGGTGAACAAACTCAGCAAAGGTTTTGTGCGCACCAACAATATCGAATCCAACTCGCGCCTGTGTATGGCCAGCGCCGGCATGGGTTACAAATTGTCGCTGGGTTCCGATGCACCACCGGGTTCCTATCAGGATTTTGATCACAGCGATTTATTTTTGGTGATGGGCGCCAACATGGCGGACTGCCACCCGATTTTGTATTTGCGCATGATGGATCGCGTCAAAGCCGGTGCAAAACTGATTGTGGTTGATCCGCGCCGCACCACCACCGCCGACAAGGCCGATTTATATTTACCCATCAAACCCGGCACCGATCTCGCGTTTTTAAATGGCGTTTTATATCTGCTGCACAAAAACGGCAAAACCAATGCAGAATTTATTTCGCAGTACACCCAAGGCTGGGAAAATTTCCCCGAATTTTTAGCCGACTATACGCCGGAAAAAGTGAGCGAAATAACCGGCCTTTCAATCGAGTCATTAATTAAAACCGCCGAGTTGATTGGCAATGCGCCCGAGTTTATGACCTGTTGGACTATGGGTTTAAACCAGAGCACCCACGGCACCTGGAATACCAACGCGATTTGTAATTTGCATTTGGCGACGGGAAAAATTTGTCGCCTTGGCAGCGGGCCTTTTTCGCTCACCGGCCAACCCAATGCCATGGGTGGGCGCGAGATGGGTTATATGGGGCCAGGCCTGCCCGGTCAGCGCAGTTTGTTAGTTGAAGCAGAGCGCGAATTTATTGAAAACCTCTGGGGTATTGCACCGGGCAGTATTAGCACCATCCTCGGTAAAGGCACGGTGGATATGTTCGAGCGCATGGCGCGCGGTGAGATAAAAGCCTGCTGGATTATTTGCACCAATCCGGTTGCCTCTGTGCCTAATCGCAAGATGGTGATTGAGGGTTTGCAAAAAGCGGAATTGGTGATCGCACAGGATGCCTTCCTCGATACCGAAACCAATCGCTACGCCGATATTTTATTGCCCGGTGCTTTGTGGGCTGAAGCCGAAGGCGTAATGATCAACTCCGAGCGCAATATCACCCTGATGCAAGCGGCGGTAAATCCACCGGGTGAAGCCATGGCAGATTGGGAAATCATCGCGCGTGTTGCACGGGAAATGGGATTCACGCAAGGGTTTAATTTTACTTCCGCGGCAGAAGTGTTTGAGGAAATTAAACAGAGTTACAACCCTAAAACCGGTTACGATTTGCGCGGCGTAAATTACGCGCGTTTGCGTAACGAGCCTTTGCAATGGCCCTGTGCCGATGAACAATCCACACGCAACCCAATTCGCTATTTAAATACCGGCATCAACCAGCCGCTAAAAATTAATGAGGACGGTAGCAAACCTTTGCTGCAATTTGCGACTGAATCCGGCAAGGCAATTTTTCATGCGCGCCCCCATGTGGACGCCGCAGAAATGCCCGATGCTGAATTCCCGATTATTTTGAATACCGGCCGTGTGCAACACCAATGGCACACACTGACCAAAACCGGAAAAATTCCCACGCTCAATAAATTAAACCCCGGCACCTTTGTGGAAATTAACCCGCAGGATGCAACGGAATTGGGGATTAGTAATAAAGACAAAGTAGAAATTCGCTCGCGCCGCGGTTACGCCATTTTGCCCGCGCTAGTGACTGATCGCGTTCAGCCCGGCTGCTGTTTTGCGCCGATTCATTGGAACGATGTCTATGGCGATAATCTCTGCATCAACGCCGTCACCAGCGACAAAATTGATGCCATTTCCCAACAGCCGGAATTAAAAGTGGCGGCGGTATCACTCAAACGCGTGGAAGTCATTGCCGAGGAAACGCACACAACCGATGACAGCGCGCAAAATTCCGACAGCCATGATTACGATTATGAAATGCCTATGGCCTTTGCCGCGCTCAGCGAGGAAACCAGCATGACCCTGATAAAAACCTTTGCTACCAAAGTGGGGGTGGCAGACGTGCAGGCGCCCGCATTTTCTGATGCGGAATTAATTTATCTGGGTGGATACGTGGGCGGTTTACAAGCAACCGCCAAGGCCATTGCCGCTGTACCGGCACTGCCAGCGGATGCGCCGCTCGCGCCACAACATCGCACTTGGGTAAACGGTTTGCTGGCGGGTATGTTCAGCCGTGTGTTGCCCATGGGGGTTGCATCCGGTTCACCGGCAATCGCCAAGCCAGAATTGTTATTGCTGTGGGCTTCGCAAACCGGCAATGCAGAAAACCTTGCTCAACATTTTGCGCAGCAATTATCGGCGCAGGGTTGGGCTGTTAATGTGCAATCCATGAATGAATATTCGGTGGAGCAATTAAGTAAAAATAAAATCGTGTTATTTGTCACCAGTACCTTTGGTGATGGTGATGCGCCCGATAATGGCGGCGATTTCTGGAGCCAGTTGAGCAGTGAATCGGCGCCGGAATTAAGCGCCATGCAATTTGCGCTGCTGGCACTGGGCGATTCCAATTACGATCAATTCTGCGGCCACGGCAAAAAATTATTTGCGCGCTTGCAAGCGCTGGGTGCCAACGCATTAATTGAGCGGGTGGATTGCGACAGCGATTTTGAATCGCCAGCGGCAGAATGGTTTGCTAAGCTCTGCGAGCAATTAGCACCTCTATCCGTTTCTGCGAATCAAGCCGCCATGACTGTCACCAGCCCCACTCACAATGCCAATACTCCAGCGGCCACCGCTTACACCAAAGCTAACCCTTACCCTGCGCGTTTAGTGGTGAATAAACGCTTAAATGCCCAGGGTTCAACCAAGGATGTGCGCCAATTCGGTTTTGACTTGGGTGAGTCTGGCATCAGCTACGAAGCGGGCGATGCGCTGGGTGTGTGGCCAAAAAATTGCCCTGACTATGTATTTGAATTGGAGCAGGCACTCAACCTGAATGCCAATGCGCCGGTGGTAGTCGATACCCACGAAAAACCGCTGCATCAAGCCTTAATAGAAAACTATGAAATTTGTCGCCCCAGTTTGGAAGCGCTGAATTTTATTGCACAGCGCAGCAACAGCAGCGAATTAAAAAAACTACTCAGCGCTGAACATAAAGCAGAACTGCAGGATTGGCTCTACGGTCGTCAGCTGGTGGATATTCTGCAAGAGTTTCCGGTGCGCGCCGGTGTGGATGAATTATTACCTTTGCTAAAACGTTTGCAGCCACGTTTATATTCCATCGCCTCCAGCAGCAAAGCGCAGCCTAATCGCATTGACCTCACCGTTTCTGCTGTGCGTTACACGCGCTTTCGCGACAGTAAAAAAATTCGCAAAGGCGTTGCATCCACCTTCTTGGCAGATCGCGCTGACGCTGTAGAGGTTCCCATTTTTGTACAGCCGAGCAAACATTTTCATGTGCCAGAAAATGGCGACACACCCCTGATCATGGTTGGCCCCGGCACCGGTGTTGCGCCTTTCCGCGGTTTTTTACAAGAGCGCCAAGCGCGCGGCGATGCCGGCAAAAACTGGTTGTTCTTCGGCGAGCAACATGCCGCCAGCGATTTTTATTACCAGGATGAAATCACCCAATTCCAAAAAAACGGCCTACTCACCGAATTAAGCCTCGCCTTCTCGCGCGATCAAACACAAAAAATCTACGTGCAAGACCGCATGCGCGAACGCGGCGCAGAATTGTGGGAATGGTTAGAGCAGGGCGCCTACTTCTGCGTCTGCGGCGACGCCAGCCGCATGGCCAAAGACGTAGACCAAGCCCTGCGCGATATCATCCAACACTACGGAAAATTCGACGAAGCCGACACAGTCAACTACATCCGCAAATTAAATATGGAGAAACGCTATTTGCGGGATGTGTATTAACCCACCAGCAATTCCAACACCTCTAAAAATCCCCCGCTGACGTGAGTTAGCGGGGGATTTTTTTAAATTTATCTAGACGGCCTAAAAAATCTTATATATTAGTATTTTAATTAAGCAAAAATTTTTCTTTTCTTTCTCTCAATTAATATTTTATGAAGCATAATATTTGTGCGAATTAGATCACGAACCCAGTGTGTGTTATGCAAGTGTCAGTATACTGTCCATGCTTCATTTTATTTTAATTGTGAATTTTGAATGGTTATAAATTCTAATTTTCTCACTTTTATCATTTTATTTAATATTTATTTAAATGTTTCGTTGTTTTAGGTGACAAAATTTACTATAAATTTGAAATTATAAAATTTTACAATTAGCATTCGCGCCAATTTGATAATTGCTGAATTGGATTAACCATGGATACAGGTTTACAGTGCTTGGTAGCACTCGCAGGATTCCACCAGTTGCCCGCTGATGCGGCACAAATCTCTCATCAATTCGCAATTCCCGGCCAACCGCTTGGCAATACAGAAATACTTCGTGCCGCTAAAGCGCTTACGTTTAAAGCTAAATTATTTAGGTTTCCTCTCTCCAAATTAATCGGTTCCAGCTTACCTGCTATAGCTAAAACCAAAGGCGGCGATTACATCATTCTCGCGCGTATTGCTGAGGAGGATGGTGTGCCGACGAAAGTGCTGATGCAGGATTTGCGCGAGCAAACCCCCAAGACATTAAGCGCAGATGAATTTAATGCGCTCTGGTCGGGCGAAGTCATTTTTCTCAGTCGCCGTGTTGGTATCCGCGAAAGCTTGCAACAAAAATTTGACATCAGCTGGTTTGTTCCGTCACTGATTAAATACCGAAAACTGTTTGGCGAAGTGCTAATCGCATCATTTTTTTTGCAATTGTTTGGTTTGATTACACCGCTATTGTTTCAAGTAGTGATGGACAAAGTCTTGGTGCATCGCGGTTTCAGTACCCTCGATGTGATCGCCTTTGCATTTTTTGCGATTGCGATTTTTGAAGCGCTACTTGGCGGTATTCGCAGTTATGTGATGGCGCATACCACTAGCCGGGTCGATGTGGAATTGGGGGCGCGTTTGTTTCATCACTTGATGGCCTTGCCCATGGGCTACTTTGAGGCTCGGCAAGTGGGTCAAAATGTCGCGCGTGTGCATGAGCTGGATACAATACGTAATTTTATTACCGGCAGTGCGCTCACGCTCATTTTGGATCTGGGGTTTACCATCGTTTTCCTATTGGTGATGTGGTATTACAGCTCCACCTTATTTTTTGTCGTGGCAGCAACCATTCCTTGTTACGTCCTCCTGTCTGTTTTTATTACGCCCATCCTGCGTCATCGCCTGAATGAGAAATTCAAATACGGCGCTGCCAATACCGCGTTTCTCACTGAATCCGTTACCGGTGTTCAAACGGTAAAAGCCATGGCGGTAGAACCGCAGATGCAACGCAAGTGGGAAGATCAGTTAGCCAATTACGTGAGCGCTTCTTTTCGCAGCCAAAACCTCGGTAACGTCGCGAACCAAATTGCCGGTCTGATTAATAAATTAATGACGCTCGGCATTATCTGGTGGGGTGCCCATTTGGTGATTGGCGGTGAGCTTACTGTAGGCGAGTTGATTGCCTTTAATATGCTTGCCGGCCGTGTCAGTGGCCCCATCTTAAAACTGGTGCAACTCTGGCAAGACTTCCAGCAAGCTGGCATTTCCATTGAACGTTTGGGCGATATCCTCAACACCCCGCGTGAACCTGGTTACAACCCCAATCGCTCCACCTTGCCATCGATTGCCGGTGATGTGAGTTTTGAGCATGTACGCTTTCGCTATCGCCACGATGGCCCCGTCATTCTTGATAGCTTTAATCTGCAAGTAAAACCCGGCGAGATTATCGGCATTGTCGGCCGCTCCGGTTCCGGTAAAAGTACCCTCACCAAGTTAGTCCAGCGTTTGTACTTACCTGAGAGTGGTCGAGTATTGGTGGATGGTGTTGATTTGGCAATGGTGGATACTGCATGGCTGCGCCGCAATATCGGCGTGGTACTACAAGAAAACTTTTTGTTCAACCAAACTGTGCGGGAAAATATTGCACTTACCAATCCAGCTGCGCCCATGGAACAGATTATCGCGGTGGCCAAGCTTGCCGGTGCCCATGAATTTATTGTTGATCTCCCAGAAGCCTACGACACCATGGTCGGCGAACAGGGCAGTAACCTCTCTGGCGGACAACGCCAACGTTTGGCGATTGCGCGTGCTCTCCTGACCAATCCACGCATCCTGATTTTTGATGAAGCAACCAGTGCGCTGGATTATGAGTCGGAACGGATTATTCAAGACAATATGGCCGAGATCTGTAAAGGTCGCACTGTGTTCATCATCGCCCACCGATTGAGTACGGTGCGAATTTGCAATCGCATTATCGTGATGAACAAAGGTCAGATAGTAGAGCAAGGCCCGCACGACGAATTGTTGCAACAACAAGGTTATTACGCCCAATTACACGGCTATCAACAACACAGCCCCCAGCCTAAAAACACGTCAGCATCACCGCATACAAACTCACGCCATACTTCACACACAACTCCACATGTAAGCCAGAAGTTGGAGGTGATCCATGACTAATTTCTTCCAGCAATTGCTTGATGCCTGGCGCGAGCGCGCCAAACTGGGTGATGGTTCCAAACATCAAAACCTATCCGAATTTATGCCCGCGGCGCTGGAGTTGCAGGAATCACCGCCCAATCCTTTAGTGCGTTGGCTCGCGTGGGTATTGATAGCCTTATTTTTGCTAACGCTGATCTGGGCGTGTATTGGTAAAGTGGATGTCGTATCCAGTGCTGAAGGTAAAATTATTCCCAGCAGTCGTGTTAAACAAATCCAGCCACTCACCAAAGGCTTTGTGAAAGCGATTCATGTCAAAGAAGGTCAATTCGTAAATCAGGGCGATGCTTTGATTGAATTGGATCGCACCATCACCGCCGCAGACCAATCCCGCATGCAGCAGGAATTGCACAATGCCAGCCTCAACCTTGCTGGTGCAGAAGCCTTGCAGCAATTTTTAGTTAACTATTCTGATTTAACCGATAAGAAAAATCGTCAGCCCAACACTGCTAGCGAAATCCAACTCAATGTCCATGCAAACATCAAACCCACCGAAACCGAAATATTGCTACACCAACAAAAAACCTGGGAGCAGTGGCAGCAATATCAGGCTCAATTAAGCAGCTTGCACAGTGGGCTTAAAAAAGTGCAGAGCGAAAAAATTGGCAATCAGGAAACTATTAAAAAACTCCAGCAAACTTTGCCGATGATAACCAAGCGGGCACAGGCACTCGAAAGCCTCTATGCCAAAAACATGGCTTCAGAAGCTGAGTATCTTGAATTAGAGCAACAGCGCATCGAACGTGTGCAAGATCTCGCCGCGCAACAACAAATACAACAGCAATTGAATGCGGCCATCAATGAGGCCCAACAACAAATCAATGCACTCAAAGCTGACACCCTCGGCAAACTACTCACCCAAATTGCCGATAGCCGCAACCAGATCGCCACTATCAGTGAAGAGCTGGTCAAAGCTACGGATATAAATGACAAGCAAGTCCTCTATGCCCCCGTCTCCGGTTATGTGCAACAACTCGCTATCAACACCATTGGTGGTATCGTCACCGAAGCGCAACAGCTGATGATCATCGTACCGGAAGAGGAAAGTCTGGAAGTTCAAGTCATGCTCGGCAATCAGGATGTAGGATTCGTGCAAAAAGATATGGCTGCTGAAATCAAGGTTCACACCTTTCCCTTTACCAAGTACGGTTTGATCGATGCCACAGTCACTCACATTTCCGATGATGCCATCATCGACGAAAAACTGGGTCTGGTTTACACCATGCATTTGAAAATGCACAAAAGCACGATTCGAGTTGAAGCAAAAGACGTGAAGCTGATCCCAGGCATGGCTGTCACCGCAGAAGTCAAAACCACCCAGCGTAGGGTGATTGAATATTTCCTGTCGCCACTCTTGCGCTACCAGCAAGAAAGTATTCGTGAACGTTAATCGACCTCCGAAGAATACGCCTTACATCATACCCTCGAACGTGGGTATCCAGAAAAATAGATTTTGTAGTAAGCACTAAGGAATCAGTTGTTGCTATGAACGTATTGTTTATCCACCAAAACTTCCCTGCGCAATTTGTGCATTTGGCACCGGCGTTGGCGGCTGATCCCAAGAATGATATCCGCGCGCTCACGCCCAGTAAGCGCCCTTGTCCTACTGGCGTAAAACTTCACACCTACAGCATCAAACGTTCCGGCAGCAAAGAAATACACCCCTGGCTTATCGATATGGAAACCAAAACCATTCGTGCCGAAGCCGCCTTTTGGGGGGCAATGCAGTTAAAAAAAGAAGGCTTCATGCCGGATCTAATAATTGCCCACCCCGGTTGGGGCGAGAGCCTGTTTTTGAAAGACGTATGGCCAAACGCAAAACTCGCGCTTTACTGCGAGTTCTATTATCAAACGGTGGGTGGCGATGTAAATTTTGATCCGGAGTTTTCAACGCAGGAATTGGATATGGCCTGTCGTTTACGGCTTAAAAACGCCAATTTTGATTTGCATCTACTGCAAGCCGATGCCGGTATATCACCCACACACTACCAGCGCTCAACTTTCCCCAAATACTTTCAAGATAAAATTTCGGTCATACACGACGGCATAGACACCAACCGCATAAAACCTAATCCACAAGTCACCATGCGGTTGAGCGGCATGGAGCTGACGAAGAATGATGAAATCATCACCTTCGTAAACCGCAATCTGGAGCCGATGCGCGGCTACCATATTTTTATGCGCGCCTTACCGAAAATTCTAAAAGATAATCCAAAAGCAAGAGTGATTATCGTGGGTGGAGATGATGTGAGTTACGGCAGTAAGCCACCCGCTGGCACTACGTGGAAACAACTATTTTTAAATGAAGTGTGTGAGCAGCTCGATATGAGCCGCGTTCATTTTGTAGGGAAGCTACCATATCCAGATTTTATCCAGCTATTACAATTATCCACTGTGCATGTGTACCTGACTTACCCCTTTGTGTTGAGTTGGAGCTTGTTAGAGGCAATGAGTGCAGGTTGTGCGATTGTGGCAAGTGATACTGCGCCGGTGCGGGAAGTGATTAGGCATAATGAAACAGGCTTGTTGGTGGATTTTTTTGATGTGAATGCAATTGCAGATCAAGTTTTTAATTTATTCAAAAATTCAACAGAGAGATCTCGTTTAGGTGAAGCAGCTAGAGAGTATATTTTGAAACAGTATGATCTTGAAAGAGTGTGTTTACCTCGGCAGATTGTATGGATTTACAGTTGAGAAATTACCCAAATTTCAAATATAGCCTTCATAAATTTTAGGAAAACAGTATGAATAAGAAAGCGTTAAAAAAGTCACTAATTAATCTAATTAGGTGTATAGGAATTGTAGTTTTTGCTGGTGATTTGCAGGCGGCGAGTTTTGATTGTGAGAAGGCGACTAGATCCATTGAAAAGTTGATTTGTTCTGACCCCGCAATCTCCCAGCTAGATACCGAATTGGGTATGGCTTATAAGGCGGCAATGAAAAAAACAGAGGATAAAGACGTGCTCAAATACCAGCAAAGAACTTGGCTCAAATCCCATCTAAATCTCTGTAAAGATAGTGCATGTTTAACAAGTGTTTATGCTCAGCGAATTGAACAGCTAAATTCAATTAACCCTTCACTCCTAGCTTCGTCTTCAATAGCTAATAAGAAACGTTTTACCTTGGAACGAGGTAAGCAATTTCAGTTGTGCCGCGATTTTCTTGAGTTAATGAACCGTGTACCAAAAAAAGAAGATCCTAATTGTGGTTTGGACTATCCGTTTGACGATATCGCGAAAAAAAAAGGATTTAAAGAGATTGACTGGCAAGAGGTCGCTCTTGATAAGTACCTAAATGTTTTAAAAAATCACTATGTTTACGATAAAAAAGATATGACAGATGAGGATGTAAAAAAAAATGAACATCTTTTCAATAAATATATTCAAAATTCGGCGACCCGCTTGTGGATCGCTCACTTCGATGCAAATGGCGATCAAAACATGGATACGGTTTTTAAGGTTATGTATAGAAATTGTATCGCTGAATCTGGATCAACTTTCTTGGTAAGAAATGATGGGGTTTTAGATGAAAAAGCCTATCTGAGGAAACTCTCAAATGAGTTTTTTATGTACCAGGGTTTGACATACGTAACTGCTTCAGATTTTGTAGGTGAATGGGTTGGTCGAGATACCTACGGGTACCTTAAAGGGTTGTGTCAAGTTAAAGAAAATTAACAGTAGCATTTATAAGGAGAATTATCATGACATTCGGAACGCTGAAAACCTTATCTGAACAGGAATATCTGGGGCTTCGCTATGAATTTCTTAAAGAAGTTGAAGAGGGTGGCGAAGAAAATTTAGAGCTATATCCAGATACCAAAAGCTTAGTATCAACGGGAGTCGGTTTTAATTTAACTGTTTATGAAAATATTAAGATTATCTTGCAAGAAGGCTTTGATTTAACAGAAAAAAGTGGGAGTAGTACCTATAAAGAAGGAAAAACGGAAGATGGCCTAATAAAAGCTATTCTGTTGGTTACTTCGGGAACGCATTCAAAATCTGAAATGCCAACCATTCAGACTAAATTGAATGCCTTGATGGAGGAGTACACTACCACTAAAACAGAATTTAAATTCGAAGCTATTGGCGCTAAAACCGCAAAAGATAAAATAAAAGAAGTTTTTAATCAAATAACCAAAGCAATGGAGAGTGAGATTAATTCATTTTTATCTAAAAATGGATATGACGATGGAACAGTAGACAACGAATATGGCATCACCAATATGACCTACTCATTGGAGCGATTAGCGCTGTTATCCCTAGCTTATGGCGGCCCAGCTAAAATGCTTGGTAACGGCTTAGGTGGTGCTATTAAAGATGACAACCGTGTTCGGGCTTGGTTTGAAATACGTTATGCCTCGAATGGTGGCGATGGATCGTCTGGGCATGCCAAACGCCGTTATATGGAATCTGAAATGTTTGGTTTATATCCCTCCTCGGTTAATTTTTTGAATCCGCAAGGAGAGGCTCAATTTGCTGCTTATGCCGCATCGATAATCGCTCATTTTGAAGCAGATGCTTATCCAGCAAATGCTCTTAAAAACAATCTGCTTCATATGATTGATTATGAAAAAAAGTGGGGTTATATGATTGAGGAGGCGCAGGCTAATATCAACAATATTTCTGGCTTGTCTTTATTGATAAAACCATGGGGGGAATTATTTAAGCCAATAGCCTCTTATTTAATAAACCATTACATAAAAGACGAAATTTTTAAAATTGACAGCACTAACTATTTTTTTGATGGCCAAGTAAATATTGGGTTGGATGTGGATGGGGTAATAAAGTCTCTTGATGCTAGTGCCTCCAGTCAGGATAAAAATGATTTATTAATTGCAGCTGATGATGAAATTAAAAATACACTCGATGGCGGAAAAGGCGATGACTTTTTAATTGGTGCAGCCAAAGATGATGTATTAAAAGGTGGCGATGATAATGATGTATTGGTAGGTAAAGGTGGTGCGGATAAATTAACTGGTGGGAAAGGGAATGACCTTCTCATCGGCGGCACCGGCAACGATACCTACATTTTCGAAGGTAACTTCGGCACCGACATAATCAAAGACTCCGACGGCAGTGGCTCCATTTCAATCGCAGGGTTCTCCAACAGCTTTACCTCCGTACAAGGCTCCGACATTATCTTCCGCGATGCAGCCAGTAAATTTGAAGCGATAAAAATCAATAACGGCAGTTCAACGGATTTACTCATTACTTCGCTTACTGATACAACTACCGGCAATGTGTTAATTAAAAACTGGAATCCCGGTAACCTTGGTATTTCATTAACGGTTGCTGCCAGCACGCCGCCCGCAGGTAGTGCGGGTACGGTTAAGGGTGATGGTGGCAACAACGCAATCACTCTCGATAACTTGCGCGATGACAATCCCAATCTCGATATTGGCACCTTTAGTGCGCTTTATGCTGATGGCGATGCCGGTAACGACATCATCATGGGCATGCTGCAAGGCAATGACACCTTATTGGGGGGCGCAGGTGACGATATTATTTCGGGCGGATTTACTACCACTCTAGGCTCTAACGCTTCCAGTACTTTTCAATCCGTTGCTGCTGTACCTGGTGCAGACAGCATTGATGGCGGTGCAGGTAATGATTTTATTTTTGCATCGGCAGGTGGTTCCATTGCGCACGGCGGTAGCGACAACGATATCCTGGTCTCTACCGGTCCGGCGTATTTCCAGTTTAACAACCTCAAAGAAATATTGGCGGATGAAAGCCGGGGTATTGCTGGCCATCGCGCTATTAAACGTGATGAAGTTTATGCTGATGCCATCGCCCGCATGAATTTCGGTGTTGTAAAAAATGGGCTGAGTTATCAGCTCAGTAACAGTTACTTTAAAGATTTCACCAACAGCTACGCCGAATACAATTCGGTGATTGAAAATGTAAAATTTATTGGCAGGAGTGGCAGCACTGCCAGTAACCACAGTAATGGTGATGTGAGTTATGGTTTTGCAGGCAGTTATACGCTGACTTATGACTATTCTAATGACGGGGAGTTAAAACCTTTACCTACCGATAACCCATCACCCGCTTCGCTCGCTATTTCTACCTTTGCTCCCGGCGCTGGAAAAACCCTTGAAGACTTTGCCAATGTAAAAGGCGCGAATTTATTTGGTGATGCGGGAGATGATTATTTAAGCGGGGGAATCTACGCCGATTATTTATCGGGTGGTGACGACAAGGACACCGTATTTGCCGGAGCAGGTAATGACATTGTTGACGGTGGTGATGGTGACGATGAGCTTCATGGAGGTGAAGGGCGAGATATCATTATTGGAGGAGAAGGCGATGACATCCTCATCGGTGATGGTGGTAATGATTTGCTCATTGGAGGCGAAGGCCGTGATGGTTTTATCGGTGGTGAGGGTGACGATATTCTGGTCGGTGGTGTAGAAGACCAATACATGAGCGGTGGTGCGGGGAACAATATTTATATCTTTGAAGATATTGTTTATGAAGAAGCTGATTTGTACGTTGCAAATAATAACCCAAATGCGAATGCACTTGGTTATGCCGCACTTGCATCGCAAACTAATGCGCAAGCAACATCATCTACCGCACCATTGTTAACCATAGAAAGCACCGAAGGCAACAACACATTAGCCTTGGTGGGCGTTTCTTCTCTGGATCAAATTTCCCTGACTTCCCAGGACGACGATTTAATTCTACGTACCGGTAACGCAGCCATTTTTATTCGTGATGGGTTGAATGGTGCCGTGGATCATTTTGCGATGGGCGATAGCGTAGATGAATTCAAGGAGTCTGCGACCTCCGCAAAATCCATCACCATGGATGATGTCATGCTTGCCAGATTAAGTACGGAAGTCACCCGCACTGCTCAAACTGCTGGCACGCAATTAGCGGGTGGTTTATTAAATGACACTCTTTTTGCTCATGCTGGCGGTTCTACCCTGATTGGCGGCCGAAGCGATGATATTCTCCACGGAGATTCGGGTGATGATGTGTATGTTATTCGTGCCGGTGACGGAGTTGATAGCATCACCGAACAAGGTGGTAATAACACCATAAGGCTAACGGATGGCATCACCGCTGATCAATTGGATTTGCTGCGTACCAATGGCAATTTATTACTGATACTGTCAGGTGCTCAATCGGTGGTTGTTAATGACATGTTTGATGCCATCACTGGTGATTTGATTAATGACAGAGCAGTCCATCGAATTGAATTTAGCAATGGCGAGGTATGGGATTTAACACGGTTACTACAAGAGTCTGCAAAAGGCGCGACGCTTGTGGGGGGCGATCACAATGATTTCCTCATCGGTTATGAAAGTGATGATACCCTCACCGGCGGCAAAGGTAATGACATATTACGCGGCGACAAAGGCGATGATCATTATTATTTTGCTATTGGCGATGGTGCCGACCAGATTGACGATAGCAATGGTAGCGACCATGTCTATTTTGCTGAGGGCATCAGCGAAGTACAAGTCAGCCTACGGAAAGACACCAGCAATAATCTCATCATCCGCATTAATAATAATGACAGCATCACTGTACTCAATGCATTCAATACAGCTGGTGAATTAATCGGGCAGGCAATCGAAAATATACATTTCAATGACACCTCAGTGTGGGATCTTGCGCGAATTCAAACCGAGTTGGCGAAAGACCAGTTGCATATTTTTACGGGCACAACAGGTGATGATCTATTGGTGGGTGATAACGCCAACCAAACCTTTATTGGTAATCAAGGCGATGATCAGCTAAATGGTGGTAGTGCGAACGATGTTTATCAATACGCATTAGGCCATGGAAACGATGTTATCACTGACATCAATGGTAATGATCGCTTGGAGTTACTGGCAGGAATAAATGAAAGTGAAGTAGTCGCGCGTCGCGATGGCGATGATTTAGTTATCACCATGAAAGATGGTGGTTCAATCACTATACAAAATACATTCGGTGCAGAAGCTGCGAATGTGGTTGATCCTGTCATTACGACGTTGATTCAACAACTGCAAAGCCATTGGATGTCGCAGGCTGAAATAATGATTGAACAGCACTACGGCTTAACGGGCAGTGGCGATATTACGTTGGGTTTTGAAGATGGATTAGAAGGAGCAGAAGCTGCCCACGTTGAAGCGACCTATTCTGGGTCCGATGGAACGGGCACCAATCTGAAGTTAGTGATAGACCTCAGTGATTTTAGCAATATTCCTAATGGTGCAGCGCCACTTTATCTAGACCGCATAATTGCGCACGAAATGGTACATGCAGTCATGGCGCGCAACATGAATAACTCTCAATTGCCTGGTTGGTTTAATGAAGGTACTGCTGAATTTATTCATGGTGCGGATGAGAGGGTAAAAGGCGACGCTAGTATTATTGGCTTGGAGAGTAATTTTAATCAGTTGTTTAAAACAACAGTTGGCTCACCTTCTACTTCAGCTGGTTATTCTGTCAGTTACATTGCGGTCAAATTATTGGATAGAGAAATTCGCAATCATGGCGGCGCTGGTATTAAAGAAGTATTCGATCAGTTAAAAACAGGAAAAACACTCGATCAAGCCCTTATTGCTGTGAGTACTGCGCATAATGGTTTGGCAGAATTTTGGAACAACCTATCCACCTTTGAAACACATTTTAAAGCGGTGGGTTTTGCTCAATACACCCAATTGCTTAATTTAGATAATCTTGACACCGGATCGATAGCGGGTTCTGATTATGGAAATGCTTCGCTGAATGCTAGTTCGGTTATTTCTGACGCTATCAGCGGCCCGTCACATAATTTCAATCTGATTGTTCCCGATCAATATATTTCTACACCGGAAATTGATGGTTTATTGGAATCCATTAAATTTAGCGCAGGAGGTGAGTGGGATTTTCCTCGTATCACTCAGGAAGTGCTTAAACCAACAAATGGCGATGATGTTATTCATGCCTTTGATAGCGATGATGTATTCAGCGGTGCTAAAGGCAATGATCAATTATTTGGTTATGCAGGAAATGATGTATACCGGTACGCGCTAGGCGACGGAAATGATGTGATTGTTGATAGTGCTGGCACCGATCAGATTGAATTTGGTGTGGGTATTCTTGAAGCGGATATTAAGTTGAGGCGCGATCTGGAAAATAATCTGGTCATTACGCTGCAAGATAATTCAACTATTACAGTAAAGGGCGCGTTTGACGCTTCGGGTGCATTAAATGTAGCGGCTGTTGAATCCATTAAGTTCATGAGCGGTAACGAATGGAATGGTGACAAAATAAGGGAAGAAGTAAATAAAATACATGCCTCCATAATTAATGGTACGAGCGGTAGCGACACACTGCTAGGTACTAATGCGAACGATATAATCGTTGGCGCCCAAGGCGATGATTATCTTCAAGGGAAAAAGGGTGATGATCGCTACGTCTATAACCTCGGTGATGGTAATGATCAGATTACGGATGAGTCTGGTATTGATGAAATAACGTTTGGTGAAGGTATTTCACCCGAGGATATTTCCTTGTATCGCCAAGGTTGGTATGGCTTGAGAATTGTATTGAAAGAAGGAGGTACAATTTTAATCAATAATATGTTTAGTTCTTCTGATGATACAGGTACCAATGCGATTGAAGGTATTCGATTCTTCAATGATGAAGTTTGGGATTTGGCACAAATTAAAGCCAAAATAATACAAGATAGTATTACCGAAGGTAATGACATTGTTGATGGGTTTTCCTCCAATGATGTTATTGATGGTGGTGGAGGTTTTGACCAGCTTCGCGGTAAAGGTGGCAATGATCGTTACATCTTTAATCGCGGCGACGGCGTAGATATTATTACTGATACCGGCGGTAATGACACCTTGGTATTTGGCTCCGGCATTGCTCCTACAGATGTAGCTGTGCACCAAAGCAATGGTAATTTTTATTTCATTCTTAACAATGGTGAAATGGTACAGATAACCGGTGAACTTATTGATGGCACTCCCAATGAAAACCGATTAATTGAACGTGTAGAATTCGCAGGTGAAGTCGTCTGGGAAAAAACCATTATCCAGCAAAAAATAATTGAAACTCTGGCAAATCCGAATTTTTTGATGGGAAGGGATACCTGGGACCATTTGTATGCAGGAAGTAATAATTCAGTACTAAATGGTTTGGGTGGAAATGATCAAATTTATGGAGGCGATGGAAATGATACCTTGACCGGAGGTGGTGGGTTAAATTTCCTTGACGGTGGTAAGGGTGATGACACTTATTTAATTTCTGAACAGCCAGCCATTAACTTTATTGAAAACTTCCGTGATGGCTTTGATCGTATCCTTTTTGCGGAAGGGATCACTCCTGAGGATATTTCAGTTAAATTAATCCCTGGGCGTCAGGAGGGTTACTTGCAAAACGGTTTGTTATGGGTTTATTCCATATCACAAGCCAATGATTGGAATTTTGAAATAAAAGTTGGCGATACTGTTGTTTATCTCGATAGCTTATTAACCAGTGGCTCTGTGTTTGGAGCGGAAGTTAAAGAGCCATGGTTGCCATTAGGTGAAATTAATTTTTTTAATGGCACTCAATGGACTGTAAATGATTTGCTACAACAAGCTGTTAAGGGCACTACAGCGGATGACTACATAACAGGTTCCGGTAACGGTGATGTTATTAATGGTTCGGAGGGTAATGATGTCATTCATGCGAAGGCCGGAGCAGATATCCTTGATGGGGGTGAAGGCGATGACACCTTGACCGGCGGTTATGGTAAAGATGTTTTAATTGGCGGTAAGGGTAATGATCTTCTTCTTGGTGATAACACATACAAGGAAATCAGTAATTTTCACGAACAGATTGATGATGTTTACCGTTTTAATCGCGGTGATGGTAATGACACTATTCAAGAATATTTCGGGCGGGACATCATTGAATTTGGTGCAGGCATTAACAAAGAACAGGTTGTTCTTTCAACTGTTGGTGATGATACCGTTGTTTCATTCCTTGATTCCACTGACACAATTACCATCAAAAACGGCGCTCTGCCTGAAACACAGTTCTACACCGGTGGAAAAATTGAAATATTCAAGTTTGTTAACGGAGATGTTTTAAATTTTGATCCAAAAATGAATCCTGTTTTTCGTGAAGGGACTGCAAGCTCGGACACGCTCGTGGGTGGACTCGGTAATGATACCTTCATTGGCCATGAAGGTTATGATGAATTAAAAGGTGATTTAGGAGATGATGAATATCGCTACAATCTCGGTGATGGATTTGATTACATTGATGAGGCTGGTGGGGTCGATAAGGTTGTGTTCGGCTCTGAAATCACTGCTGATATGGTTCAAATTAAAAAAAGCGGTTTTACATTTGATATCTATGTAAACAATCAAAAAGCGTTGTCTTTTGGCTATGGTCCATGGACAGATAGTCGCACTTTAGAAGGGAATCCAGATTCTTTAGTTGAATCACTGGTGTTTGCTAATGGAGATGTTTGGGATTTGCAAATGATGATTGCCAAGTCTCTTACCTACACTGCTGGTGATGACGTTTTGTCCGGAACTGCTAATAATGATTTGATTAGTGGTGGTGATGGAAATGATGTGATTCAGGCTGGTGCCGGTAATGACACGCTTATTGGTGGCAAAGGTAATGATGGTTTATGGGGTAGTCTTGGTGATGATGTTTATCAGTTTGATCTCGCCGAGGGCATAGATAGTATATTTGAGCATGGTGGTAACGATACCATTCGATTCGGCTCCGGCATACTTTCAACGGATATCAGTGTTCAGCGTACTGAAACTGATTTGATTCTCAGCGTAAAAAATGCAAACCCTATTACCCTATCTAGATTTTTTAATTTCGACGTTAATCGTGCAGTTAATGAATCATCTGCTATTGAGAATATTATTTTTGCTAATGGGGAGGCATGGTCACGGGAACAATTACTTGCCAAATTGGCGACTGTAGGCACTTCAAGTGCAAATATCCTATACGGATTAGATGCTCCAGAATTAATTGATGCTAAAGAAGGAAATGATAGTCTTTCTGCTGGCGGCGGCAACGATACTTTAATTGGAGGTTCCGGAAACGATACTCTGCATGGGGAATCTGGAGATGATCTATTGCAAGGAGGTGATGGCGCCGATTGGTTGTACGATGCATACGGAAGTAATATTTATGTAGGAGGGAAAGGCAACGATTTTATTTCATTATCTTATTCTGCCATACAGCAATTCGCTGAACCGAGCACGATACGTTTTGGTTTGGGTGACGGTATTGATGAAATACACACTCCAACTTCGAACCCTGTAACTATTGAGTTGGGTGCGGGTATTACGCCGGATATGTTGGCTTTTAAATCGTACTTTGTTGATAAGAGCGGTGGCTCATGGATGGCTACTAATGAAAATCGTGTCGACTTGTTAATACTTGGAACATCCGATCGAATCAATAAACTGCTGAATAACGGAACTGCTTATACACTTAAATTTTCTGATGATACAATTTGGACTGCCGCTCAACTTAATGATGCGGCTAAAAAATCAATGGCGATTTTATCTGAAAACAGAAATATTTTGACAGGTAATGCGCGTCCAAATTCCAAGATATACATTTCCTACTTAAATCAAAATAATTCAGTAACCGAGTATCCGGTAATTCAAACTGATGCTAGTGGTTATTATGAATTTGATTTCGGATTTGGCATTAAAGATGTAAGTCGAATTATTATCTCTAGTAAAGATGCTAATGGATATACCTTACCAATAACGGCGTTTGGTCCGGCTACTGATACCAGTACGCCACCTGCACCTATAGCAGAGTTGGACGCAAGCGGTTATGTGATAACGGGGTTTGCTCGACCAGGAGCTTATGTTTCAGTATCCACTCCTAACCGCCATGTCGGCGCGATGTATTCTGATTTAATCACGGGTGCATTCACTATTGTTGCACCTACCCGTTTAAACAATGGTGAAAATATCTCGGTTGTCGCAAGAGTTAATGCATTAATAGAATCCGTACCAACAGTGATCACCGCTCCTGATCTTGTCTCTCCACTTACCCCATCTGGAGTGTTTGATAACCTGGGCAACAGTCTGTCAGGCAGTGCAGAAAAAGGTGCGATGGTTTCCATTACGACTCTATCCGGTAATGTGTTGGGTTCTTCGGTGGCCAATGCCGAAACAGGTGCTTTTGCTATCGGTTTCGCGCAACCCGTTGCGAATGGAGAATTAATACAAATGGTTGCGCGTGATACGGCTGGAAATTATTCCTCTCGTTATGTTCGTGCACCAGATCTTACTGCACCAACTGCCATATATGCATCTATAGATAAAACGAGAAGAATTATTAAGGGGTTTACCGAGCCTGGTGCAACTGTAGTGGTGCGAAATACTCAAGGTGGCCTGTTGCGCCAAGTATACGCATCAGCGATAGATGGTTCTTTTGAGGCAGCTTTAAGTACTGCACTTGCAGCCAATCAAATGGTTAACTTAAAGGTAATTGATACATCAGGTAATGCGTCAACTACCTTCGTCGTTAGCGCTGGCATAAATGATGTGCCAGTACAGCCTCAGGTTACATTCGATGCCCAAGGAGATTCACTCTCAGGCGTTTCTTCCGAAGCTGGAATCATTATCGTAAGGGATAAAGATAGTGTAGAGCTGGCTCGCACTACAGTGTTAGCTGGCACATCGTTCAATATTGTTTTAGATAGCACCTATGTAAATCAGGAAATATTCAGCGTGTCCCTGCAAAATGCTGAAGGTCTCGAGTCAGCACCGAGCTATTTAATAGCCCCGGATAAGATCGCACCAGCTAAACCTATTGCGGCATTCGATAGATATAATTCTGAGATTTCAGGATTCGCAGAGCCTCAAAGCACGATTCAGATTCTTGGAGATGGCAATAGTCTCATAGCTAGCGCGACTGCAAATAGTGTTGATGGTGCTTTTGTTATTCGCCCAAATATTGCAATCTCAGAATCAACTCGCCTATCCGTTATCTCTATTGATCGAAATGGCAATGTTTCATCGACATTAGACTTGACTCCTAACGATCAATTTTCTCCTATTACTCCCACTGCCAGTTTCAATAATTTAGGAACCGAATTAAGTGGTACTGCTGAACCCGATACTTTAGTTTTTATAGAGAAGTCTATTTCTGGATTGAGCAATCAGCCAGTAGTTGGTTTCACGCGGGCAGACCTGAATGGTATTTGGTCGATTGAACTTGCGGAATCCATTATCGATGGCAGCGAAGTAAGAATTATTTCAGTGGACGCTGGCAATAATCGATCATACGTTTCTATTAGGTCTCCCGATCTTACAGCGCCTCTACCTGCTACTGCTCAGTTTGATAGCACCGGTAAGATAATCACTGGAACAGCTGAATATACTGATACAGGAGGAAACGAGGTTATAGCGATGGATGGCACCAACACTATAGTTTTGGGCAGAACTACATTGGCGGGATATACCAGCACTTACAAAATCACTCTTGCAACAGAACTGAGTGGCAATGAGCGCGTCAATATTTTTGTTAAAGATCTTGCTGGGAATTTATCATATGCAACCGCCATCAATGCTCCCGATAAAACTGCCCCGGCTGCACCGACAGCCACAATTGATTCAACTCGTAAGATTATCAGTGGAGAATCTGAGGCTGGCGCCACTGTGCAAGTGAAAAATACTTCTGGGGCGGTGCTTGGCAGTATTGTAGCCGATGCAATTACTGGGGCTTACAGCATTACACTAGAAACTGTATTGGCTGTTAACCAAACAGTAAATGTCACAGCAAAAGACTTGGCTGGAAATATTTCACCCCCTAAGACGGTAATTGCAACAGGCACAGCAGATAACAGCCCACCGGCAATTCCATCAGCCACTTTTGATTCTACTGGAACAATCGTAAGTGGTAATGCTGAAGCAGGCAGTGTTGTTGTGGTTAAAAATGCTAGCAACACCAGTATTCTAGGTACAGTTACTGCTCATCCAACATCTGGGGCTTACTCGATAACACTGGTGCCTGCCTTAATCAATAAAGAAACCGTCAACATCACTGCTACAGATGCCGCTGGTAACGTATCCGCTGCGCGTGCACTTGTTGCCCCTGATGGAGCAGTTCCTGATCCTACAGCCATTATTATTCAGGCAGAGAACTATACCTCCATGAGCGGTGTTCAAAAAGAAAACACCAGCGATATCGGTGGTGGTCAGAATGCGGGGTACATCGATGCAGGCGATTGGATGGCTTACAACAATGCCGCCTTTAACGTACCGGCAGAGGGTCGTTATCGAGTGACGTATCGGGTTGCAAGCCTTAATGGCGGCGGGCAACTAACGTTAAAAGAGTTGAGTACCGATGCTGCGCTGGGTTCAATCACGGTTCCTAAAACATCGGGCTGGCAAACCTGGGTCGATGTCACTCAAGAGATTACATTGAGTGGCGGCGAACATAATTTCAAACTAGCGGCGGATATTGGTGGCTTTAATGTTAACTGGTTTAAGTTGGAACTATTAGAACCCATAGTGCAAGACACAACACCACCAGCACAACCTACAGCGGTATTTGATTCAGCTGGAAGAGTGATTAGCGGTATTGCCGAAGCAGGCAGCGTGGTTGTCGTTAAAGATGCAAGCAACACCAATACATTGGGCACCGTTACCGCTAATACATCAACCGGTGCATATTCGATTACGCTAACCGCAGCATTCACTAAAAAAGAAACTGTCAACGTTACTGCAACAGATATGGCAGGTAATGTATCCATGGTGCGTGCAGTAGTTGCACCTGAAATAGCCTCCCCTAATCCAACAGCAATAATGATTCAGGCAGAAAATTATAGCTCCATGGGGGGTGTACAAACGGAAAATACCAGTGATACAGGCGGTGGTCAGAATGTAGGTTGGTTGGATGCAGGCGACTGGATGGCCTACAGTGGTGCTGCGTTTAACGTACCCACAGCGGGCCGTTATAAGGTTACTTATCGTGTTGCAAGTTTTAACGGTGGTGGACGTTTAACCTTAAAAGAGTTAGGTGATGACAGCATATTAGGTTCTATTACCATACCCAAAACAGGTGCGTGGCAAAATTGGGTGGATGTCACTCAGGAGATCACGTTGGGTGGAGGCGAACATCACTTCAAGCTTGCCGCAGATATCGGTGGTTTTAACATTAATTGGTTCAAGTTGGAGCCAGTAACACCAGACACAATCTCACCAGCGCAACCCACTGCTGTGTTTGATTCATATGGAAAAATAATTTCTGGTGTCGCCGAAGCCGGTAGTGTTGTCATTATCAAAAATCATGACAACACTCAAACCTTGGGCACAGCTACCGCCAATACATCGACTGGTGCATATTCGATTACGCTGACCACAGCATTAACTAAAAAAGAAACTGTTAACGTCACTGCAACAGATATGGCAGGTAATGTATCCATGGTGCGTGCAGTAGTTGCACCTGATATAGCTTCACCTAATCCAACAGCAATAATGATTCAGGCAGAAAATTATAGTTCCATGGGTGGTGTACAAACGGAAAATACCAGTGATACGGGCGGTGGTCAGAATGTAGGTTGGTTGGATGCAGGCGACTGGATGGCCTACAGTGGTGCTGCGTTTAACGTACCCACAACGGGCCGTTATAAGGTTACTTATCGTGTTGCAAGTTTTAACGGTGGTGGACGTTTAACCTTAAAAGAGTTAGGTGATGACAGCATATTAGGTTCGATTACCATACCCAAAACAGGTGCGTGGCAAAATTGGGTGGATGTCACTCAGGAAATCACGTTGGGTGGAGGCGAACATCACTTCAAGCTTGCCGCAGATATCGGTGGTTTTAACATTAATTGGTTCAAGTTGGAGCCATTGGAAGTGACTGCATCGGGTACGAAGTCTTCTGAGGTAATTTATTCACTAGAAAATGTCGCTACTGGAAATGCAGGCGCGGATAATTTCCTGATTATTAATTATGTGAATAACACTCTCTCACAAGACACGATTACAGCTGGTTTATTCGAGGGTGGTCAGGAGTATGTTTCAATGCCGGCGGAAGTTGGCAAATTAAAAACAAGTCGCGATAGTGTTGACTATGTAAGCAGTAATGATGCCCTGATTCAGGCTATTGCTTCATTTTCACCGGTGACTAATGCTGATACCCGATACGGACCTGCGCATGCCGAACAAAACTCATTGATGATCGCAGTTGGAGCCTAAACCTTTTGTAAGGATTCAGCGAGTAACGCGGCCTATCCGAATTACTCGCTGGATTATTTTTTTAGGTTCTCTCCTTTAGCATGAATCGCACATTTCATAGTGGTCAAATCTTGGATTTTTATGAGTTTGTGCATATTGATTAGTGCCCACTTACAGCTAAAACTAATCGGTTTTTAAAAATAAAAACCAACATCTGTAACATCAAAGATTGGGCTTTTAAAATCCAACCATCACTTAATCGCTGAAAATTCAGTAGCAGTCATAAAGATTGATTCTACTCCCGCGACAATTGGCCCGTTGGCTTCGCTGGCGGTGCTGACTTTTATCCATTCGGGGTCTTTGGAAAAAGCTTGCCATGAGGCTTCGGCGGCGCTGCGGCTTTTGTGTTTTAGGATGTAATAAAGTTTATTGCTGTCTTTGGAATCGGTGGGGAGCCAGTAACCGACATTTTCCATGCCGTGGCGCGCAAAAATTTTGGTGGTGTGGTTGGTGAAGCGCGTAATTAAATCCGGCATTTTTCCGGGGTGTGTGGTGTATATGCGCAATTCAAAAACGGGGGCTTGCTCGGTGGCGAAAGCGGGGAGCAAGGTAAGGGTAAACATCAGGCAGGCAATTGCGAGGATTATTTTTTTCATAGCTGTTTCAACTTTTGGCGGTAACTGGGTGGGAGGATGATTTGCTGCGATAAATTTGCTGGTATCTATGCAGCTCCCCAAGTCTAGGCGCTGTTGCTTGGCTTTGATGCCCGGTAAACGGATTTGTACAGGCTTTTACTTTTCTTCACCAAGGTGGGTTTGTTATTACATTTGTTATTGCAGTAGCTGCGCTGTTGCTTTGCGGCCGCTTAACTCGAGCAATAAAAAAACGAGCCTCGCGGCTCGTTTTTTGTGAAGCAGGGTTTTATTTTGCTTAGGCGCGCGCTTTTCTGCGTGCTATGCCTAAACCTAACAAGCCCATTCCTAACAGCAACATGGTTGCTGGCTCAGGTACTTCGTTGGGTTTCAATTTGATGGAGGTGTCGATGCGGAAGCTGGATGCCACAGTATGGCGCTCGGCAAAAAACAGGTGGAATGAATAATCATTGCCTGCGGTAAGGCCCAGTGTGTCCAGGTTTACGGTTTCGCTCATTGCGCCGTGAACACCGCCCAAGTCGATTACCAATTGGTCGTTAATAAATACCCATACGTCATCATCACCGGTAAAGGTGAAGGATTCGCCGCCTTGGTAAGTGAATGTGCTGTTTAAGCGGAAGGTGAAATGATAGTTGTGGCCATAACCCTGATTGCCGCCCAATTCACCATCCAGTGGGAAGAAATCGTTATTGATGTAGGTGTACACATTGGGGTTGCCGGAGATGGTATTGTCCAGCGTCAATGACAGGGATTTTTCACCCAGTACGTGGTTGGTGCCGCTGCCGAACCAATCTGCGAAGTTGGCTGCATTGGTTAAGGAGGTGCCGCCGTTGTAAACCGGAGTGCCGTCTGCGCCCAGAGTTTGCTTCACTAATCCATCAACTGCGCCACAGCACCAATCTTCAAAATCGGGGTGTGCTACATCTATGTCGCGCAGGGTTCCAGTCAGGTTTATGGTTCCCGCAGAGGCCAAGCTGGTTGCGCAAAGCGCCAGGGCCGCGAGGGTGGTTTTGAGTGTGTTTTTCATAGTATTTCCTTAATGTTGTATTTGCGTGCTGGAGAAAATATCTCGTTGTGCGAATAGCAACTCTTGTTCCATTTTTTTATTCATCAGTGCTTTCATGGGTATAGTCGATTGGTTCACACTTTTCCGAGGGTGAAGCGTAAAGTTATTCGACAATTTTTTGCGCTTCCCGCTTATCTTTTGTGGCGCTATGGATGTTTTGCCAAGGTTAGTGTTGTAGTTTTTACAAAAGTCGATTGATGCTGCATCAACGCCTGGGCCCTTGTTGTAGCCGTTTATTCTGGTGTGAAACTTCCCCGCATGATCCTATCCCGCGCCGCTCTCGAATAATTGCCAAATCAGTTGTGTATTCGGGTATGCCTGTGAATGTGAAAAATTCTCTTGCTGTTAATCGCGTTGCTATCGCTGGTGGTGTGTTGGGCTTGGTGCCTTTTTGGGGATTGGCTCTTGCACCTTGGTGGGCTGAGGGAGCTCTGGCGGCGGCTGGCCGGGGTTATCTGCTGAACTATGCCGCGCTGATTCTCACCTTTGTTGGCGCTATTTGGTGGGGCATTGCTGTGTCCTTGCCGCAGGCGGCGCTGGGGGCAGGCAAGCGCAGTATTTTGTTTGCCTGGAGTTTGTGCCCCTGTTTGCTGGCCTGGTTTTTATTGATGATCAACGCCCAGGCTGCGCTACTGGGAATGGCGGGTTTGCTTTTATTGCAATTGCTGTTGGATTTTATGTTGCTCTGGCGCGCGCAGTTAATCCCACGCTGGTTTTGGAATTTACGCATCGCGCTCAGTCTGGGCGCTGTGCCTGCGTTAGTTTTTGCGGCATTTAGTTTGTGACTCTTGAGGTGTCTTCCATGAATTCTCCAGTGCCAGAGTCTCGCTTGGTCGCCGCGCTACAAAACAGTCTGGTTGCCGATGCGCTGGCTATGCCGGTACACTGGTTTTACAACCCCTTGGATATTTATCGCGCTTTTCCCGGTGGCATACAAAAGTTTGAAGCGGCGCCGCAGTATCACCCTTCTTCTATTATGAATTTACATTCCACCAATGGCGGTGGGCGCGGCTCCCAGCAAGCGGGCGAGGCGGTGCAGGTTGTTGGCGATATTATTTTGAAGGGCAAGCGCCAGTATTGGGGAGTGGCCAATCAGCATTATCATCGCGGCCTGCCTGCCGGTGAAAATACCCTGAATGCCTATTGCCTGCGCTTGGTTATCCGCTGTCTCTCGGCTAATAAGGGTTGTTATGACCCTGCGCTTTTTTTGCGCCGTTACATTGAGTTTATGACGGCGGATAGCCCCCAACACCCGGATACCTATGCCGAGTCTTTTCATCGTGGTTTTTTTGCCAATCTTGCAAAAGGTGTAGCGCCGGAGCGCTGCGGGGCTGTCACCCACGATACGGCGTCGGTAGGTGGTTTGGTGATGATTGCACCTATCGCACTTGCAGGGCTGTTGCATGAGCGCGACCTGGCTCAAGTGCAAGCTGTGTGTCGCCTGCATTTACAGTTCACTCACCCGGATAAACACCTTGCGCAGGTGTGTGATGCCTATGTGGCGCTGATTGATGGCCTGCTATTTGGCAAAGGCGATGCCCGCGAATTAATCGCTGCGGCGGCGCGCCATTCTGCGGGTATTGATCCTGCGCAGCTGGTGCAGCGCTACAGCGATGACAACCAGGTAGTGGGCGGCAAGTTTTCGCGCGCCTGTTATATAGAAGACTCATGGCCCAGCCTGCTTTATTTGGCGTGGAAGTACATGGATAACCCGCGTCAGGCGCTGTTGGTTAATGCCAATCTCGGCGGCGATAACTGCCACCGCGGGGCGGTGCTGGGGGTTATTCTGGGGTTGGCCAGCGGTGCAGGGCTGGGTGATTGGTTCAGCCAATTAGAGCAAGCGCGAGCCATAGAGGTGGAGTTATCAAACTTGATGCTGGCGCTTAAATCGCCAGATTGAGTCATGCATAAACAGCGAATAATTACCGTGCAGGAATTGAGCAGCTTGTTCGCCGCCAGCAATAATCGGCACTCCACTCCATTACCAAAAGGTCATACACAGAGTTATTCACAGCTTCTGTGGATACTTGCTTGTGAATAAGTTGATCAACAATGCTTGGCACGTGATTTCTCGTTTGCGCTAATTTCGTGCAAAATGTCCACCCTTGGCTCCCTCAGCTGTCATTACCCGCCCATGTGGGCGTGTAAACAACGCGAATTTTTTAAGTATATCCGCGTTGGATTTTTGACAGGCTATTGCATCCCTGAGGGGGGCTTTGTAATCTGCGCGGCCGCCGTTAAGACGCGCGGCACTTGGCCCTGTTCCTTCTACAACTAGGCACAGATTTCGCAGCTTCCAAACCTTTGCTGTGTGTATTGGCCGAAAATCCAGCTGGTGACGAATAATCCCGTTCCTGTTTGGCTCTTTTTTCTTCCTCTTATCGATTGCTGGAGAGTTGCTCATGTTAAAACTGCCTGAAACCCTGCGCGAAAATGTACGCCTGCTAGGGGAGCTATTGGGTGAAACGATTCATGCCCATGAGGGTGAAGAGCTGTTCTCCAAAGTCGAAGGTATTCGCAAATTGGGCAAGGCGATCAACAAGGCCGAAAATGGCGACTCCGCGTCGTTGGTGGCTATGCTGAGCAGCCTGGATGACCAGAGCATCCTTCCTATAGTGCGGGCATTTAACCAATTCCTCAATTTGGCCAATATTGCCGATCAGGAATACTTCTCCAGCGCCGAAGCGGAAGCAGAAGACAAGTTGCAAGCCCTTATTCTTGAGCTGGCGGCAACCCAGGGCAAAGAAGCCTTGAGTGAACTGATCAATAAGCTGCGTATTGAGTTGGTGCTCACTGCGCACCCCACTGAAGTGACCCGCCGCACCCTGATTCGCAAATACGACCAAATTGTGGACACCTTGGCGGATCGCCAAAACCCCAGCCTGCTGGTCTTTGAGCAAGACAAACTGCGCGGCCGTTTGCACCGTTTGGTAGAAGAGATTTGGGCTACCGATGAAATTCGTACAACCCGTCCGACCGCGGTGGATGAAGCCAAGTGGGGCTTTGCCGTTATTGAAAACAGCCTCTGGCAAGCCGTGCCCGATTTTATTCGCCACCTGGATCGCCTTTCACAGCGCCATCTGGGCAGCCATTTGCCGGTGGATATCCGCCCCATTAAATTCTATTCATGGATGGGCGGCGACCGCGATGGCAACCCCAATGTAACCCACAAAATTACCCGCGAAGTTTTGTTACTGGGCCGTTGGATGGCCGCTGAGCTTTACTCGCGTGACATCTACAGCCTGGGTGGCGACTTGAGTATGAGCGAAGCCAGCGATGAGCTGCGCGCCATCTACCCCGATTCGCCAACACCCTATCGCGATGCTATGTACAGCTTGCGCCAGCGTATCCAATCCACGCTGGAGTGGGCCGAGGCTCGCCTGCAGGGGCGTGCTACAGAAGTACCGTCTGACTTGATCACCAGCCGTGAAGACCTGCTTGCGCCGCTCATGCTCTGCTTCCGTTCTCTGAACGAGGTGGGTTTGCCGCACATTGCCAACGGCCCCTTGGTAGATACCATCCGCCGTGTTCACTGTTTTGGTATCAACCTGGTGCCTCTGGATGTGCGTCAGGATGGCGACCGCCATGTGCAGGCAATCGATGAGCTGGTGCAATACCTTGAATTAGGCGACTACCGCGCCTGGTCAGAAGAGCAGCGTCAAGCCTTCCTGCTTGAATCACTCACCAGCAAACGCCCCTTGCTACCAGCAGTTTGGCCAATGAGCGATGAAACTGCTGAAGTCTTGGCCACCTGTCGCGTGGTAGCTCAGGAGCCGCGCGAGATACTCTCGCACTACATTATCTCCATGGCGCAGCAACCTTCCGATGTGCTCGCCGTAGCGCTCTTGTTAAAAGAGTGTGGCATGACCTGGAATATGCCGATTGTTCCCCTGTTTGAAACCCTTGATGACTTGGATCGTGCGCCAATTGTGATGGAGCGTTTGTGGGGGCTTGAGTGGTATCAACACTATTCGGCCCAGCAACAAACCGTAATGATCGGTTATTCCGACTCGGCAAAAGATGCCGGCAAGCTGGCGGCCACCTGGGCGCAATATAAAGCGCAGGAAAAGCTGGTCGCACTGGCGGATAAATTTGCGGTGTCACTGGTGCTCTTCCATGGTCGTGGCGGTACTGTTGGTCGCGGCGGTGGCCCGGTAGAGAAAGCCATGGCATCCCAGCCACCGGGTTCGGTAAAAGGGCGTATTCGTGTGACCGAGCAGGGCGAGATGATTCGCTATAAGTTTGGTCTGCCGCGCGTTGCTTTTAGCAGTCTGTCGTCCTACGTGACCGCAACCCTGCGTGCCACCATGTCGCCCAATGCGGCACCTAAAGATGAGTGGCGCGATCTGATCGAGCGCATGGGCAAGGCGAGCCTTGAAGCCTATCGCTCAGTGGTGCGCGGTCACAAAGACTTTGTTCCTTACTTCCGTAACCTGACGCCCGAACAAGAACTGAGTTTGCTGGCGTTGGGTAGTCGCCCGGCAAAACGCAAATCCACCGGCGGTGTAGAAAGCCTGCGCGCCATCCCTTGGGTATTTGCCTGGACGCAAGTGCGCCTCAATTTGCCGGCCTGGTTGGGTACGCGTCAGGCGTTTGAATACGCATTGGCGAATGATCCCAAATTGCTGGAAGACATGATTGCCAATTGGCCATTCTTTTCCAGTTTCCTTGACTTGCTGGAGATGGTAATAGGTAAAGCGGACGGCCCTATCTGCACCTATTACGAACAGCAATTGGTGCCAGTGGAATACCGTGGTTTGGGTGAGCAGTTGCGTGGCGATCTGAAAGCGCTGGAAACGCTGATTAACCAAATGAAAAAGCAGGACACCCTGCTGGCTGATGAACCTATGTTGCGCCAGTCATTGGAGGTGCGTAAGCCCTATGTTGACCCGCTCAACTACTTACAGGCCGAACTGCTCAAGCGTTATCGCAGCAGTGAAACCATTAGCCCCGATTTGGAACGCGCACTGAAAGTGACTATGGCAGGTATTGCTGCCGGTATGCGCAATACGGGTTGATTGACGCTCCAGTCGATTATCTTTGCGAGATAAAAAACGCCCAATCCTGCTTCAGGATTGGGCGTTTTTTTATTTGCCTTAAACGATTTAATTTTTCCCCTGCGCGTGTCGCTCTTTTTCCTTTGCTAATCCGCCAACTGCTTGTGACGCAAGAGTAATTTCACTCAATCCTGCTTTTTGACACCTAACTGAACCAGGTCTATACCTAAAACACCTACCCGATAGGCGCGCTTGCGGCGACACAACAGCATAAATGCTTCATCTGCACCTCACTTAGACGGATATTTCTGATGCGTAACAACCATTCTTACAGCGCCGCATCCGGCGCTACTCCCGGGTTATCCTCCGTTTCGTTTGTGCCGCTACTGGCCGGAGTTGCAGTATTACTGTTGGCGGCGCTTGCACTGGTTTTTTTCAGCAGCCTGGGCGGATTAGCAAAAGTAATAGTGATACTTATCATCCTTACTGCCGCCGTTGTGAGCTTTATGGCGGCCAACCAGCATGCCGCCCGCTCTACCCAGTTGGCGGCAGAGTTGGATAGGGCGCAGGCTGCATTAATTAGCGCGCAACAATACAAACCCCTGCTGGAAAACTACCAGCAATTAATCAAAGAAGTATTGCCACTGTGGCAGCGTCAAACCGAGTTGGCCCGCCATCAACTGGAATCCAGCATCACTGAGTTAGTAAACCGTTTTTCAGATATTCATCAGCGCCTGCAGGCTGCTGTTGCAAGTTCGTCTACCACTGCCGGCAATATGAGTGGCAGTCGGGGGCTGGGTGGAGTGATTCATTTTGCCAACAGTGAATTAAATGAGATCACCCAAAATTTACGTCAGGCGATAAATCAGCGCGATGAATTACTGGGTGAAATATCCGGCTTGTCCAAAATCACCGTTGAGCTCAGTGGCATGAGCGCCGATGTTGCAGGCATCGCATCGCAAACGAATTTGCTGGCGTTGAATGCGGCCATTGAAGCGGCGCGAGCTGGCGAATATGGGCGCGGTTTTGCGGTGGTTGCGGACGAAGTACGCACGCTTTCCACCCGCTCAGGTGAAACCGGAGCACGTATTGGGCGACGCATCGAACAGGTAAATTCTGTACTGCAAACCACACTTGAACGCACCACAGAATATGCCGCTGAAGATAATTCCCGGTTGAGTAAATCAGAGGAGTCCATCACCCAGGTACTTGAACAATTCCAACAGTCCAGCGAAAGCATTATGCATTCAGCACAAACCCTTGAGCATGAAAGTTCTGCTGTGCAAGCGAGTGTGGAGGAGGTTCTGGTTAATTTGCAATTCCAGGATCGCGTCAGCCAGATTCTGAGCCATGTCACTGACGATATGGAAAAGCTGGTGGGTGCCATTTCTGAGCAGGAAACACGCATTCGCCATGGTGAAGTGGTTGCCCCGATCGACATTAATGACTGGCTGCGCGCGGTGCAAAAAACCTACACCACACTGGAGCAAGTGGATGTGCACCGCGGTGCCAACCATTCCAAAAGTCCAAGCAATTCTGAAATTACCTTTTTTTAGGGAGTAGTGAATGTCCAAAGTTATTTTAGTGGTTGATGATTCTGCAAGTGTTCGTCAGGTTGTGGGTATTGCTTTGCGCGGTGCTGGTTATACGGTAGTAGAAGCTAGCGATGGTAAAGATGCATTGAACAAACTCGATGGACAAAAAATTAATTTGGTGATTTCTGATGTGAATATGCCAAACATGGATGGCATTAGTTTTGTAAAAGAAATGAAGCAAAAACCTGCTTATAAATTTACCCCAGTGATCATGCTTACCACCGAAGGTGCGGAAGAGAAAAAACGTGAGGGGCAAGCCGCGGGTGCAAAAGCCTGGATTGTAAAACCCTTCCGCCCTGAGCAAATGTTGCAAGCTGTTTCCATGCTCATCTAATAGCACTTCTTTATTGTTATTAAAGGTGGTGTGATGGACATGAATTGTTGATGGTTTAATCAATAGGCTAGAGCAATGAAAATTACACGCAAAAAAAACAAGGATATTACTACCTTGGCATTTGATGGTGATCTCACCATTTACCAAGTTACAGAAACCAAAGACGAGCTTTTTGCGGACCATGAGCGGCTCACGGAGAATATTGCTTTAGACCTACATAAAGTGGGCGAAATAGATACTGCAGGTGTGCAGCTATTACTATTTGCCAAGCGATTTTTTTCTGATGTGAATAAAAATATTTTTATTGTAAAAAGCAATGAAATTGTTGATTCAGTATTGCACAAGCTCGACATCTATTCACAATTTACCCAGGATGCAAAGGAGGCGAGCCTATGAACCTCGATGGCGCATTACAAACCTTTTTTGCAGAAGCCGAAGATTTACTTAATTCCATGGAGTCGGCGTTATTGCGGCTGGATGAAGGCGACTCTGACCCGGAAACTATCAACGAAATTTTTCGTGCGGCACACACTATAAAAGGTTCAGCCGGATTGTTTGGCTTGGACGACATAGTTGCATTTACGCACACAGTAGAAAATCTATTGGATCGCGCACGTGATAGCACCATTACGATTGGCGGCGACCTGCTCAGTATTCTCCTGCCATGTCGCGATCACATTGCGTTATTAATCGACAATGCTTTACAGGGGCGCGCTAACGATGCCGAGTGCTTGGCAAAAGGGCAAGCGTTGCTCGATTCCCTGCAGCCTTGGCTTGCAGAAAAAAATACCGATGAGCCTGTTTCAGCGGTGGCGAGTCAGGCCATACAAGCGGACTATATCAAGTCGCTGGTGAGTGAGAGTGAGCGCGAGTCCTGGCATATATCCGTGCGATTTGGGCCTGACTTGTTGCGCAACGGCATGGACCCACTCTCCATTATGCGCTTCCTTTCCTCGCTGGGTGAAATTACACACATCACCACAATTACCGATCATTTTCCCGACTACCAACATTTTGATCCTGAACAGCTTTATTTGGGGTTTGAGATAGCGCTATCCAGCACGGCCAGCCAGCAGCAAATTGAAGATGCGTTTATGTTTGTGCGGGAGGATTCAGAGTTAATTATTATTCCGCCGCGCAGCAATATTGATGCTTACATCAATCTCATTAAATCCCTGCCGGAAGATAACAAACGTCTTGGTGAAATTTTAGTGAAAAGCCATGCCATTAGTTATCAGGAATTGGATGCTGCGCTTGCAATGCAAAAGCAGCAGGCCAAAAGCCAGGCCCAAGTGAGTATGTTGGGTGATATTTTGGTGGAGGGCGAAGCGGTAGCGCCAGAAATTGTGGGTGCAGCCCTCGACAAACAAAAGAAAAATAATGAGAAAAAAACCAGCCCGGAAAATCGTTTTATTCGTGTTGATGCGGAGCGTTTGGATACGCTAATTAATTTGATTGGTGAGCTGGTAATTAATCGTCAGCGCATTGATTTGCTCGCCTCAAAAATGGGGAGTCCAACACTGATTGAAGCGGTAACCTCAATGGGTAATTTTACGGAAGCGATTCGCGATGCCGCGCTAACGCTGCGTATGGTGCCGGTGGGGGATACCTTCCAAAAATTTAAACGTGTAGTGCGCGATACAGCAAAAAGTTTGAATAAAGAAATTGAGTTGGAAATTGAAGGTGCTGAAACCGAACTGGATCGTTCGATGGTGGAAAAATTAAATGATCCATTGATGCACATAGTGCGCAATGCAATGGATCACGGCATTGAGTCCGTTGCGGTGCGTCAGGCGCGCGGTAAGCCAGCGCAGGGCACTATCAAACTTACCGCCTGCCACGATGCAGGCAATATAGTCATTGGCATCCATGATGATGGCGGCGGTTTGGATGTGGAAAAAATTCGCAAAAAAGCGATTGCCAACGGCATTCTGGATGAAAGTGTCCATCTGAGCCAGCAGGAAATTTTTCAATTAATTTTTCATCCCGGCCTTTCCACAGCCGAGCAGGTAACCAATCTCTCCGGTCGTGGTGTGGGCATGGATGTAGTGAAGCGCAACATCGAGGAATTGCAGGGCGGTGTGGAAATAGAAAGCGAAATGGGTGTTGGCACCAGCTTGAATATTCGTTTGCCACTAACCCTCGCTATTATCGATGGCTTCCATGTTGTAGCTGGGGCAATAGATTTTATTGTCCCGCAAAACACCATTCTTGAATGCGTTGATCTGAATTCGCTGAGTCATACCCAGGGTCAGAATTGCGTTAATTTGCGTGGTGAGCAAGTTCCTTACATTCGCCTGCGTGAAATATTTTCCTTGCAGGGGGCTGAGTCGGAACGCGAAAAAATTGTGGTGGTGCAATTCGGTGAGAAACGAGCAGGTTTGGTGGTAGATGAATTGCACGGCGAAATTCAAACCGTCGTAAAACCCATGGGGCCAATATTCCACGCCTTAAAAGGTATAGGTGGTTCCAGTTTATTGGGAACGGGTGCAGTTGCTTTGATTCTGGATATCCAACAACTCATCAGCTACGCCATTAATCGTGAAAATCTACGCAATAGCGCGCTACCTTTGACTGCGCAGGAGCAATAGTCATGAATCAACTTAATAAAACCAAAAAAAGCCATGTGCCTGAAGTTATCAAACAATACCTTACCTTTAATATTGGTAATGAACATTACGGTTTGGAGTTGTCACAAACACGCGAGATTATTGAATACAGTGGAATTACCGAGGTTCCACTCATGCCGAATTTTTTGCGCGGGGTAATTAATTTACGCGGTGAGGTGGTGCCGGTGATTGATTTGGCGGTGCGCTTGGGGAGAAAGCCAATCGAGGTGCAAAAGCGAACCTGCATTATTGTCGTTGAGTTGGAAAATAACGAGCAAAATCATGTGCTCGGTTTACTGGCTGATGCTGTCAGCGAAGTGATCGAAATGGATGATGAAAATATAGAGGATGCACCTTCGTTCGGCGCAAATATTCGCGCTGATTTTATCCATGGTATTGCCAAGCGCGATGATGAATTTATTGTGCTGCTGGATGCTAATAGCGCACTTTCCATTCGTGAATTGGCGCATTTGGTTGAGGCGCAATTGCAGTAGCATCAAAGCGTGCTGCCTTATATTAATAAGAGGTTTCCCATGTTCGCCAATATGACCTTAAAAGCAAAAATTTTGCTGCTCAGTACACTTATCCTGCTGGGTTTGTCGACCTTGGGTGTCTCTGCATATATGCAGCTGCGTCAATTCAATACCGTTGTGCACGACACCTCCGAGCATGTGCAGCGCCGCGCAGATATTTTGGCCGCCATAGAAGCGGCATCCATTCATTTCAAAACCCAGGTGCAAGAGTGGAAAAATATTCTGATTCGCGGCAATAACCCTGAGCAATTTATGCGCTATGTGGACGGTTTTGCCAAATCCGAAGCGGCAGTGCAGGAGCAGCTCACCCAGGCAATTCAATTGCAACAAGAAGAGGGCGTTGCCACTTCTGCAGCAGAAGCGTTAGTGCTTGAACATAAACAGCTTGGAAAAAATTACCGTTCTGCATTGGAAAAGTTTGACCAGCAAGATCCACAAGCCGGGAAAATAGTCGACAAATTAGTAAGCGGTATGGATCGTGAAACCAGCCGTCAAATGGATGAGTTGGCCAGTGCAACGTCTACCGGTTTTGCACAGTACTTAGTTGAATCAGAAGCGCGAACCAATCAAATATACAGTCACACGGTAAAGCTGTTGGTGCTTATATCAGCAATAGCTACGGCCATTATTATTGGTGTGATGACCTATATTTTTCGCGATATGTTCAACACCCTGGGAGGTGAACCTGCTTACACCGCTAACGTTGTTTCGCAAGTCGCCGATGGTTATTTGGATCTGCATATAGATTTAAAACCGGGCGATGAGACATCGCTGTTGGCCAGTGTTGCCAATATGCGCAAACAACTTGCAGAGATTATTGCAGAGGTGCGCAGCTCTGCAGATGCACTTTCTTCGGCCTCTGAAGAAGTGAATGCAACAGCGCAATCACTTGCAAAAGGCGCTTCGGTACAGGCAGCCAGTGTGGAAGAAACCTCTGCCTCAATGGAACAAATGTCAGCGTCTATTGCACAAAATACCGAGAACGCAAAAATTACCGACGGCATGGCGCAAAGTGCCGCGCGCGATGCAGCCAGCGGTGGAGAAGCGGTGATGAACACCGTATCGGCCATGCAAAAAATTGCCGAGCGCATCAGTGTGATTGATGACATTGCCTATCAAACCAATTTGTTAGCGCTGAATGCAGCAATTGAAGCCGGGCGTGCCGGCGAGCATGGGCGCGGTTTCGCTGTGGTTGCCTCGGAAGTGCGCAAACTTGCCGAGCGCAGCCAGGTTGCTGCCCAGGAAATAGGCACACTCGCATTGGATACGGTAAAACGCGCTGAAACCGCCGGCACTATGCTCAATCAAATGGTTCCCGCTATTCGCAAGACGGCAGATCTGGTGCAAGAAATTGCTGCCGCTTCCGCCGAACAAAATACCGGTGTGGCGCAAATTAACGGCGCTATTGGCCAGGTCAGTCAAACCTTGCAACAAAATGCAGCGGCTTCGGAAGAGCTGAGTTCCACCTCTGAGGAAATGAGTTCCCAAGCCATTCGCCTGCAAGAGTCAATGACTTATTTCAAATTACAGCTTGATAAAAAAACATCGCCGAATCGCCCTGCTGTAAGCGGTATTAAACCAACTGCGGTACGCCCCAAAAAAGTGGCAATGGCACAGCCAGTGGATGATATAGATAAAAATTTTGTACGTTTTAATTAATACCGGCTCAAGTTTCTGTAAACCAATAACGTGAGAGTTGCCAGGAATCCGGTGCGTTGTTATTAAATGGATCAAATGGAGTTAAAAGATGAGTGTTGCAAAAAAAATGTTGTTGTTAGTCGCTACGGCGCTACTTGGCATTATTATTTTGGCGGGATCTTCGCAAATACAGATCGATAAAGTATTTGAGCAAACCAATTACAGCAACGTGAATGTGATCCCTAGCATGTATTTGCTGTCGGAAATTCAAAATGACGTATACCGTTCACGCATACGGTTGAATCGTCATATTCTCAATACAGATCTTTCACAATCCAGTCAGCTGGAACAGAGTATGAACGAAGCAATTGCCCGCGTGAAAGCTGGGCTGAAGAAGTACGAAACTATGTTGGCCGATGATATGGACCTTCAACTTCTTAAGGCAGATATTGAAGCCTATGATGCATATCTTAAACATATACCCGCTATTATTGCTGCCTCAAATAAAAATGATAATGAAACAGCAAATAAGCTGCTTGAAGCGGGTGTGTCCGATGCTATGGCCGCTTCGGCAGCAATTGAAAAACATATTGAATACAATATGGAACTTGCAACTAATGCCAAGAATTTGGCACTAGAAACCAAAGCCAGTGCAACAGTTTTCTCTATTGTCACCGCACTAATTACATTGATCACAATTGCATTGATTGGGTTTTTTATTACTCGCAATTTATTGCGTCAATTGGGTGGTGAACCCCAGTATGCCGCCGCTGTGGTTGCGCGTATTGCCGCTGGTGATTTAACCCAACAAGTGAACCTGAAACCCGGTGATACCAGCAGTATGCTCGCGGCTATTCGCGAGATGTCCAACACCTTGTCGCAAGTGCTCAGCGAAGTGCGCAGTTCGGCAGATGCGCTGGCTTCAGCGTCCGAGGAGGTGAATGCAACAGCACAATCCTTGGCGAAAGGGGCGTCCGTGCAGGCAGCGAGCGTAGAGGAAACCTCGGCATCCATGGAGCAGATGTCGGCATCCATTATCCAGAATAATGAAAATGCCAGCGTGACTGATGGTATGGCTCAAAAAGCTGCTGCTGATGCTGCAACGGGTGGAAACGCAGTGGCGAGCACCGTTGATGCTATGCGCAAAATTGCCGAGCGCATCAGTGTGATTGATGACATCGCTTATCAAACTAATTTACTTGCCCTGAATGCAGCAATTGAAGCAGGGCGCGCGGGCGAGCATGGTCGCGGTTTTGCGGTTGTCGCTTCAGAAGTTCGCAAGTTGGCTGAGCGCAGCCAAATTGCGGCACAGGAGATTGGCTCGCTTGCGGGCGAAACTGTTAACAAAGCGGATACTGCAGGAAAATTATTGCAAGACATGGTGCCAAGTATTCGTAAAACCGCCGACTTGGTGCAGGAAATTGCCGCTGCTTCTACCGAACAATCGGCGGGAGTAAATCAAATTAATGCGGCCATAGGTCAGGTGAGCCAAACTATGCAGCAAAACGCTGCCGCTGCCGAGGAGCTAAGTTCAACTTCCGAGGAGTTGAGTTCACAGGCAATGCGCTTGCAAGAATCGGTGAGTTATTTCACTCTGAGCAATACAGATCCTGGCCAGCGCCACTATCAGCCGCGTTCGTCAGCACCGTCACAACCTGCACCTAAAATAAAACCGCGCAAACCAGCGACTCATAAAGTCCTGAGTGATGATGAATTGGATAAAGACTTCGTTCGCTACACCTAATTTACGGATGGTGTCATGACAACTGATATGTCAAATGTAATTCCGTCGGATCGCGAATTCGAGTTGTTCCAGCAGTTGATTGAAAAGAAGTTGGGCATTTTTTTGCCGCTGCAAAAAAAGGCGTTACTCAGTAATCGCCTTTGGAAGCGGCTGATTGCCTGCGATATAAAAGGTTTTGAGGAATATTATCGCTACATCCAAAGCCCGCAGGGAACCGGCGAACTAAGCCTGGCGTTGGAGTTGATAACGACCAACGAAACCTATTTTTTTCGCGAACAAAAACATTTTGATTATTTGCGCGATGAAATGCTGCCAAAACTAAAACCCGGCAGCAATTTCCGCGTGTGGAGCGCGGCCGCATCCACTGGTGAAGAGCCCTATAGCATTGCTATGTTGCTCAGTGAGCGCTGCACCAACCCGTGGGAATTGTTATGTTCCGACGTCAATCGCAAAGTGATTGAACAAGCGAAGGTTGGCATATACCCGGAGATGCGCATAAAAAATATTCCACCGGAATATTTACGCCGCTTTTGTCGCAAAGGGATTGGCCCGCGTGAGGGGCATATTCGTGTCAATGCAGAGCTGCGTCAATCTGTGCAGTTTTTTACATTAAATTTGCATGAGGAGTTTCCCGATCTCGGTCAATTTGATTTGGTGTTTTTGCGCAACGTGCTGATTTATTTTGAAAATGATAATAAAACAAAAATTCTAGAGCGCATTGCCGCTACCTTGAAGCCCAACGGAATTTTATTTGTGGGGCACTCGGAGAGTTTGCACGGTATTAGCTCGCGCTTTGTACCTGTCAAACCCGCTATATACAGGCTGGGGGCCCAGTGAATTTATGACGCTGCCATCCAGTCAGGATTTGCACACTATTCACCCCGGTGATTGGTACTTTGGCTCTGAATATCGGCGCTTGCATACTTTGCTGGGTTCCTGCGTGGCGCTGACTGCTTGGCATCCGCAATTAAAAATCGGTGGTCTCTGTCATTACTTGCTGCCTGCATCGCCCTATGATCATGTGCAACAGGCGCTGCGCAACAAACCTGAATCAGATTGTCGTTATGCCGATAATGCGTTGGCAGCGATGAAATTTGCCATGCTGCAATATGCCCAGCTCAGGGAATTTCATATCGCCGTATTTGGTGGCGGTGATATGTTTGCTTTTAATAGCCCCGCCTCGATTGGTTACGACAATATTCGCTATGCGCGCCAATGGTTGCAGCGCGAGCAGATTCAGCCTTACCGCGTAGATGTAGGCGGCACAATTTCCCGGTCGTTAACCTTGATTGTGGCCACCGGCGAAATTCATGTAAAACACTATCAAATGAATGCCGGGTGAAATCTTGTAATCAGCTTGTGATGGGCAATACTTAAGGAGCTGCGTTTCAGTGAAACCCTTGTTCAAAGCATATAAAGCCTCTCCTTTCAGCCGCAAGGAAATAACGGTGTTATGACTATAAATGTGTTAGTCGTTGATGATTCAGCGGTGGTGCGCCAAGTGCTGACAGCCGTGCTTAATGAAGCGCCAGATATCCAGGTTTATGCCACGGCCTCAGACCCTATTTTTGCTCAACAACAAATGCAAAAAAAATGGCCTGATGTGATTGTGCTGGACATAGAAATGCCGCGTATGGATGGCCTCACATTCTTGCGTCGCCTTATGAGTGAGCAGCCAACCCCGGTGATTATTTGTTCGTCGCTGGCTGAAAAAGGTGCGGAACTCTCCTTGCAGGCTCTCTCTGCCGGTGCCATAGATATAATTACCAAACCGCAGTTGGGCGTGAAAGATTTTTTATTGGATGCCAAAAATTTGCTCTGGCAAACCGTGCGCGGTGCAGCTGGTGCACATGTTGCCAAACGCGGCTTACCTGCGGCGGCAGTAAAACTGAATGCGCCAGCCCCTGCTGTTGATTTGGTGGCAATGACCGCAACGACCGACAGTATTATTGTTATAGGCACCTCCACGGGTGGAACCCAAGCCCTGGAGCAAATTCTTGCCAAAGTTCCACGCACTTGCCCTGGCATTGCGGTGGTGCAACATATGCCAGAAAAATTTACCGCGGCATTTGCCAAACGCCTGGATGGCCTGTGTGAGGTAGATATTAAAGAAGCCGAATCCGGTGATCGTTTAATTCCCGGGCGTGTACTTATTGCGCCCGGCGGGCATCACCTGGAAGTGCAGCGCTCTGGTGCGCAGTATGTTGCCAAGGTATTCAGGGGGCCGAGTGTAAACCGCCATTGCCCCTCGGTTGATGTGTTATTCCGTTCAGCAGCCCGCGCTGCAGGGCGTAATGCGATGGGAATAATCCTCACCGGAATGGGTGATGATGGCGCGCGCGGATTGTTGGAAATGCGCCAGGCCGGGTGCCGTACTATCGCCCAGGATGAAGCCTCCTGCGTGGTCTTTGGTATGCCTAAAGAGGCAATCAATCTGGGAGCGGCAAAAGAAATTATGTCGCTCGCACAGATTCCTGCCGTACTGGGAGGTAAGGTGTGAAATCCACCATTAAAGAATTAAGTGTACTGGTCACTGATGACAGTTTGACGCAGCGACAATACGCACAGGATTTATGCCGCGATTTGGGTATCACCGAATTGCATGGCGCCACCAATGGCGTGGATGCACTTCAACGACTGGAAGCCGGCCCCATCGACGTAGTGTTGATTGATTTGGAAATGCCAATCATGGATGGTGTGGAATTGATCCGCTCTATCGCGCAAAAACAATTAAGCACCAGTGTGATTATTCTCAGCGCAAAAGACCCCATATTAATTTCCAGCGTGGGCACCATGGCAGAGGCAGATGGTTTGCATGTGCTGGGCACTTTTCAAAAACCACTCTTACCCGATGCACTGGAATGTAGTTTGCTGCGCTATATTCACGACGCGAAACTGGCCAAACAGCAAGTGCATCCGGTGGTCGAGCAGGAAGTCACTGCTGTCGAATTAAATGAAGCCTTGGTCAATGGTGAAATGACGCTCGCGTTCCAACCCAAGTTAACGGTGCAAGGGTTACTGTTGCGTGGTGTGGAGGCGCTGGCGCGCTGGCGTCATCCTAGTAAAGGGATGATATCGCCCGGTGTATTTATTCCTTTGGCTGAGCGTCATGGTTTGATTGATGCGTTAACTCGCAGCCTTCTTGAGCAGGCGTTTAAACACAAACGCCAATGGCAACACTATGGTTTGCGTTTTAATCTTGCTTTTAATTTATCGCCTTTATCCCTTGCCGATATCGATATTGTGGATTGGTTATGCGCGATGGCAGAAAAATACGAAGTGCCTTTTAATGAAGTCACTTTTGAAATTACCGAAAACGCCTTGTTGGGTGAGTTGGCCAGCGCTATACGCACCTTGGCGCGTTTGCGCTTGAAAGGTTTCCATATTGCGATTGATGACTATGGCACCGGCTTTGCGAATGCCCAGCAGTTGTCGCGTGTTCCTGCTACAGAATTAAAAGTTGACCGCTCATTGGTGCATCGTGCTGCTGCGCGGCCACAACAAAAAACGATTTTTTCCAGCACGGTAGAGCTTGCCAAAAAACTCAATTTAATTACTGTCGCCGAGGGTGTGGAAACCGAGGAAGACTTCCAAATTATTGCTGAGTTAGGTGTGGATTTAGTACAGGGCTTTTACTTTTCCAAACCGCTCTATGCAGATGATTTGCTGGAGTGGATAAAAAGCGGCTTGACCCAGCTGCGGCGCGAGCACGCTAAAAAGTAAGTTTTATCGCCGGCACTTTTTGTCTTCTGTTTGTTATCTACTTCTTTGTCATCTAATTGTCATCTGTCATTTTTATAGTGCGCGCTTCTAATATTTTACGAGAAGCGCCATGTCCCCCAAATCCCATAAGCACATTCACTATAATGTCACCTTGGTTGATAAATTATGGAATTTGAAGCGCTTGTGCGAAGTGCATTTAAAAATGCATATCCCGCTCAATATGGTGCTAAAAGATGATGAGTATCGCAACGAATTACTAGAGCGTGCACTCAGCGCCAATAATGAAGAGTTAACGGCATTGGTGTGGGATGTTCGCCAGCTGGAAGACTCTATCGCCTCTGCAACCCATACCGGCGAGCAATTCAAACCTGCCAAAAAAACCAAAAAAGGGATTCGCCTTACACGTCTAGCGGCGGTGGCCTGCTCATTATTATTGATTCTGGGTGGATACTTATTGCGTTCTTTTTTGCCGCTGGACTCCGGTGAAGTATTTGTGATGCAAGCCATCAGCGAGGCGAAAATTAAACCTGCTAATTCCATGGCTGCCAGTGTCGCACCTGCAAACGGTGCACTAGTGCGTGCAACTACGCCGCTATTTCGTGTTCATGGTTCTAACACTGTGGGCGAAAAACTCGCACCGCGTTTGGTTGAGTCTTATCTTATGGCGCGTGGTGGTGCCAATATTAAAACCGAGCAGGGCAATAACCCGGTAGAAAAAGCGGTAAGTGCTGAAATTAATGGGCGGGTGGAATTTGTAGAAATTCATGCGCATGGTTCCAGCACAGCATTTACTGATTTGCTCAGTGGTAAGGCTGAACTGGGAATGTCTTCGCGCCGGGTAAAAGAGCAGGAGCGTGAATTGTTATTGGACAAACAAGGTGACCTGACTGAGCCGGGCGCTGAGCACATTATTGGCTTGGATGGTTTGGCTATTATTGTGAATAGTCGCAATAAACTAAGTAGCTTGTCTATCCCCCAATTGGTAAAAATATTTTCTGGTGAAATCACTAATTGGTCTGAGCTGGGTGGCGAAGATCGGCCTATCAACCTTTATGCACGCGATGAAAATTCAGGCACCTGGGATTCTTTTAAAAGTATGGTGCTTGACCCCGCTAGCGCTACCATAGTGCTTTCTGCAAAACGTTTTGAATCAAGCACTGAATTATCTGATGCTGTTGCTAAAGATGAAAATGCAATTGGTTTTATCGGTTTGCCTTATGTGCGCCGGGCTAAATTGTTGGCAATTTCATCAACCAAAAATTCAAAAGCAATTGTGCCAACCCATTTCACGGTAAGCACCGAGGATTATCCGCTGGCGCGCCGTTTGTATTTTTACCTGCCGCAGAAAAGCACCAGTAATGATGCCGAAGAATTTGTGCGCTTCAGTGCAACTGAACGCGGTCAAAGTATTGTGGAGGATATTGGTTTAGTCTCACAAAATATTAAAACCGGTCAGCCGTTTAGTAATAGTTTTTATCCGGAAGAAATGCGTCAACTAACGAATCGCTCGCAGCGTCTCTCCATTAATTTTCGTTTCAAAGATGGCAGTGATGAGTTGGATACTAAAGCCATCAGCGATTTACAGCGCTTGGTGAAATACATGGAAGCTAATGCGCCCAAACGTGTGCAACTTTTTGGTTTTACCGATGACGAAGGCGACAGCTCTGAAAATCGTGAGTTATCCCTGCGCCGCGCCAAGGTAGTAGAGCAGGAGTTAATTGCGCGCGGTATTTACCCCTTGGTGGCGCGTGGTATGGGTGATGAAGCACCACTGGCCAGCAGTAAATCGGAAGAGGGCCGGCGCATGAACCGGCGGGTAGAGGTTTGGATTTTATAACAGGTTTGCTCCCGCGAGCGGGAGCAAACATGCAAGGGTTTTAAAAGTGTTTATGCGGCTTGGATGCGCAATTTAAAAAACTCCATCATCTGTTGTAATTGCACGGCTTGGCCCGTTAAATCTTCTGCCGTGGAATAGAGTTCTTCTGCAGAAGAGGAGTTTTGTTGAGTCGCAATACTGATTTGTGAAATAGCGGTAGTGATTTGGCTTGCGCCCATGGTTTGTTCATCGCTAGCGGCAGAAATTTCTTCAATCAAATCCGCCGTTTTTTTAATGGCGGGCACTATTTCATCCAATAATGTTCCGGCTTTCTCCGCGAGGCTGACTGAGCCTATGGCCAGTTCACCAATTTCTTTGGCTGCCGCTTGGCTGCGCCCAGCCAGTTTTCGCACTTCACTTGCCACCACCGCAAAACCGCGCCCATGTTCGCCGGCACGCCCGGCCTCTATGGCGGCATTCAAGGCGAGCAAATTGGTTTGATAGGCAATGTCATCAATCACACTAATTTTCTCGGCAATTTTGCGCATAGCTTCTACCGTATTTTTTACCGCAGATCCGCCTTGTTCGGCCTCCTGAGCGCTCTTGCCGGCGATGTTGTTGGTGACTTTGGCGTTATCATTATTTTGTCCGATAGACGCGGTAATTTCTTCCATCGCCGCACTGGTTTCTTCAATACTGGCCGCCTGTTGGGTGGATGCCTGGCTGAGTGACTGCGCGGTTGCACTCAATTCTTCCGAGGCCGATGACAGTGAATCAGCGGTTGAGCGCACGTCACCAATAATTTCTGAAAGGCGCACCACCATTTGACGTATGGCAAATAAAATACTGCCTTGATCTTTTGGATTGGTATGCACCTCTACTGACAGATCCCCTTGGGCAATGCGATAGATTACGTCCGAGGTGTAATTGGGTTCAGCTCCGAGTTGTAGCAATAAACTGCGGCTGATAATAAAACCAAGCAGAACACTGATAAGCAGGCTGCAAATAATTAACCCAACATTTAACGCTCTGGCGCGTGCGTAATTGATGTTGGATATATTGTAAACATCCTCTGCTACGGCGAGCTGTACATCCACTAATTGGGTAAAGCGCTCCGACACTGGCTCGATGCTGGGGTATAGTTGGTTTAGGACAAAATTATCGAGTTGTAGCTGGTCTTGTGCAGAAAAAATTTTCACTAATTCGGCGGTGGCTTTGTCTGCTGTTTTTAGTAAAGGTTTTAGTTCATCAACCAGTTTTTTTTCTGCATCAACCAATTCGGTATTCAGGTAGGCATCCCAGCGGGTTTGAATGGTGTGTTGCGCCGCTTCTACCGAGTTAATACCGTCTTGCCAGCTCATGCCTTTGTTGCGAACTTTGTGGGCTACATCCACGATATTCACGGCATACATATCGGCGATGAGTTTTAAATCTTTTAGTGGGATTACCCTATCCATATAAACGGTGCGCATGGCCTCGTGTTCGTCATACATACCTTTGACGCCCATGCCGCCAATGACCACCATAAACACTAATAAAACACCCGCAAGAATGGCGAGGCGCAGCGCAACTTTCATATTGCTCAACATGGGATAACTCCTTATTTGCCGTTTAACGCGCAGCTGATGTCTATGCCCGGTGCGCGGTTGATTTATTAAAATTATGGAAACAAGCGAAATGAAACTCCCATCAGGTTGAGTGATGGGAGCCTGTATAAACCCTAGTAAGCAACAAAAGCTTTGTCAAAAGAGGTGCCACAAGTGCGATGAGTGCCCAGCAGCGGGTGGTGATTGAGAGATGGGGATTGGTGTTGTTTTAAGATAGGGGGGATTAGTGTTGTTCCAACAGCCAACGTTTGGCTGTTTCCAAATCATTAAACAAGCGGCCGTATCCTATAGAGCGGCTGGTGAGCACATCGCGAATGAATGCCGTGGTGTCGCGCGTGCGCGGATTTTTATCGACCCATGCCAGACGGTGTTTAGTGGTAATACCGGCTTTTTTAAATAATGCCGGGTGATCGAAGGCTTCAGGGGTGCTCACTGTGTCTACTAAATATTGTTCACCCAGCACATTGAAGCATTGGTATTGTTCACAGGCTTGGGCAATGCTCGTCCATAACGTGAGCGCAGATTCATAATTACCCATGCCGGTGACATCCACATGCAAATAATTTTCTTGCAGGTGCGGAGTGATGGTGACGTTATTTTCAAACGATTTATTCATTAACGATTTAATTCCTTTAGTGCGGTGGTGAGTGTAGATCGACGAAGATTCTACCTGCCGCTTGTATCTCTCGTTGGTGGTTTGGCTAACGTCCAATTAATGCAGCTAATCAGAGGGTCTTGCTAGTCTTGCTCCAGCAGCCAGCGTTTGGCTGCTTCCACATCAGTAAATACTCTGCCATAGCCCATAGAGCGGTTGGCGAGAACATCGCGCACGAATTGTGTGGTCTCCAATGTGCGTGGATTATTGTCCACCCAGGCAAAAGTGTATTTTCTGTTGATGCCGAGTTTTTTAAACAGTGCGGGGTGATCGAATGCCTCGGCGGTGGATACTGAATCAAAGAGATATTGTTCGCCTAGCACCTTGAAGCACTGTTGTTTTTCACAGGCGTCAACAACGCTGCGCCACATCAGTAGCGCGTTTTCATAGTTACCCATGCCGCGTACATTGACGTGAATGTAGTGCTCGTGGGGGGTGATTTTTAATTCAAGGTCCATCAGGCGATAGTACTCCCGGTAAAGGTAGAGTCTGCATCTATTACGGTTGATTTGGATAAAAATATCACAGGGCTATCTGGCTGGATGTTTGCGATTAACAAAAAACTAACAAAAAAGCCGGAACAGGTCCGGCTTGGTGTTAGAGCGATTCTATGGCGTTAAGGCTCCAGTCGATGGCTTCGCGGTAGTGATGCTCAGGGAGCAAATCGCCGAGTAAAACCAGAGTCTCGCGCACTTCGGTGAGGTTATTGCTCACAATGTTGATGTGGCCAACCTTGCGTCCGGGGCGCACCTCTTTGCCATACCAGTAGGTGCGTGCACAGGGCAGTTCGCGCCAGGCGGGGTTGTAGTCGGTGCCGATCAAATTAATCATTACATTCTGGCCAATCACCTGCGGCGCTGGTGTGGCCATATTAGCCACTGCGCGCAGGTGGTACTCAAATTGGCTGATGCTCGCACCGGCTTGTGTCCAGTGGCCAGAATTGTGTACGCGCGGTGCCAGTTCATTAATGAGCAACTGGTCGCCAACACGGAAGGTTTCCATCGCCATCACACCCACATAATCGAGTGCATTGAGGATTTTACCCAGCATCGCCTCCGCCTGTGTTTGCAGCGGTTGTAAACGCGCCAGTGGTGCAACCGAGGCATAGAGGATGCCGCTTAAATGCAGGTTCAGGGTCAGCGGATAAAACACGCAATCGCCCGCCGCATTGCGCACGCCTACCAGCGACACCTCTTCGTCGAAGTTGATGGCCTGTTCAGCGATAGCTTCGCCTTGCCAATCCTCAGGCACTTGGTCTTCATCGGTGCGCAACCAGTGCTGGCCGCGGCCATCGTAACCACCGGTGCGGCGCTTTAGCAGCACACGCTCGCCCAGTTGGTCGCGCAATTCGTTGGCGGTGATGTCATTTGCCACATTGCGCCAAGGGGCGGTTGCTATGCCGAGTGAGTCGATCAATTCTTTTTGGGTTTTGCGATCCGCCAAGCGGCCAAATACGTTTTGGTTGATAAAACGCGGGTGCTGGGCCAGAGCATGGGTCACCAGAGTTTCCGGCCACTGCTCGCGTTCGGCGGTGACCAGGTCATCGGCTTGCAGCGCCGGCGCATGGCTTTCGTTGATATCGACCGGGCAGACATCCAGCGCCAATGGCATACCGGCGTGTTTGAGCATAGCGCCCAGTTGGCCTGCACCTAAAACCCAAATTCGTTGACTCATGCCTAACCTCGGAAACTGCTTACAAAACCGGAAATAATTCTGGGGGGATTACTGATCTCGCACTCTTAATCTCTAGGGTCTGGATTATCCAAAACCGATTGGGTCTGGTCGTGGCGGAACTGCTCGATTTTGATCGCCAGCGCCGGGTCGGTCACCGCCAGAATCTGACAGGCCAGCAGGCCAGCATTAAACGCACCCGCCACACCAATCGCCAGCGTGCCTACCGCCACACCCTTGGGCATTTGTACGATGGAATAAAGGCTATCCACACCGCTCAGGGCTTTACTTTGCACGGGTACGCCCAGTACCGGCAAGCGCGTATGCGCCGCCACCATACCCGGCAAATGCGCAGCACCACCGGCGCCGGCGATAATCACTGCATAACCTTGCTCTACCGCGCTCTCTGCAAACTCGGTTAGCTTCTGCGGGGTGCGGTGGGCAGACACAACCTCAGTGTGGTACTCAACACCCATCTGCTCCAGTATCTCTACCGCTGCCTGCATGGTGGCCCAATCGCTCTTGGAGCCCATAATCACTGCAACTTTTCTTGCCATAGCACACGCCTGAATCTGAATGAGTAAGCGCTCAAAAAATGAGCCGGAATCGGAAAAAAGGCGCGCATATTAGCATGATGGCGGGGTGATGCCGAACTCATTCTTTGGTTGGGTTCTTTTGAACGACGTAAATAATGCTGGTTAGTATTTGATCTGGAAGTCCTGTAGTGATCATATTTTTGTGCCGGGCTTCTGATCAAATGTCATTCATGTGAGGTGATGTCATATTTGCGGTAAAGATGTAAGAAGGTGGAAGGGTTGTCATACCCGCTGAGATACGCGATCAGCTGCAATTTAAACAGGGCGGTCAGTTGTTAAAGTTTATCGCTTGCTTTACTTGGTCTGTAAACAGGTGCTATTAATAGGTCTATCTATAAAAGAGGCACCTGCCATGTCGATCAAATTCTCTGAAGACGTAATCCCCTTGTCGGACCTCAAGGTCAATCCCGGAAAGGTTATCAACCACACTAAAGACACTCATCGCCCTGTATTACTCACCAGTCGCGGTCGCGGAGTGGCGGTGATGCAAAGTTTGGAAGATTACGAAAAACAAGCTGAAGACACCGCTTTTGTAAAAGCGGTCGCGCAGGGTTTGTTGGAGATTCAAGAAGGTAAAACATTACCCTTGGATGAGGTGAAAAAGCGTCTGGGTATTGAATAAATGGAAATTACGTTTGCCTTATCGGCACTCTCCGATTTGGAGCATATAAAGGATTACTACACCGATCAGTTCGTGCCGCATATCGGCCAAAAGCTTGTTACAGATATAGTCACTCACATCCAAATCTTGTTCGACCACCCCGATATAGGCCGCATCGTTCCCGAGTTTTCCAAAGACTATATTCGCGAACTTATCCACCCACCATTTCGCGTGGTTTATCTCCGTGAGCAACACGGAATTAAAATAATTCGTGTGTGGCGGAGTGAACGTTTGTTGCAGCGGTATGATGAATAAGTAGGGCGGAGTAGCCTTTATCAGCTTGAGAATAATCAAAACGTTAGCGATAAAAAACTAGCCCAAGCAAACAATAGTGCGCTTGGGCTAGTTTTATTTGGGTTCGGTTTTTAATTGCCGATTGCTAATTCGCCAACCACAACATCACCTGGTGATACACCGGAATCCCCAGCAACACATTCAACGGAAAGGTCACTCCCAGTGCGGCGACTATCGCAAGGCCGATGTCTGCTTCTTTGATGGCGGCTTGAATGGCAGCGGGGGCGGCGATGTAAGAAGCACTCGCAGTCAGGGCGGCGAGGATTAATACGCTGCCCTGGGGCAGATCCAGCGCGATACCCGCTGCTACACCGACCAAGGCCAGTGCGAAGGGGGCGATAAGGGCAAAGCTGATCAGGCGCCAATGCTGGCTAGGGAAGGGGCGCAGGTGTTGGGAGGCGCACACACCCATCTCCAACAGGAAGAGTGCCAGCAGTGCTTTAAAGGCGCCCAGGAACAGCGGCGCTATGTCTTTGCTGGCCTCGGGGCCGTAGAGGTAGCCAATAATCACCCCACCGGTCAGCAGTACCACACCGCGACTGGTGAGTGCCTCGTGCCAGATGCCTTTCATACTGCCGCCATTACCTGTGGCTTTTTTGTAGAGCAGAATCGCTACCACAATCGCCGGCAGCTCCAGTAGTACCAAATAGAGTGTGGTTTGTGGCGCGATGCTGAGGTTGTTGGCCTCGGCAAACGCCAGCGCCACTGCAAAGGTACCTGCACTGGCCGAGCCATAGTGGGCGGCGATGCTGGCGCTGTTGGCCTCATTCAGCAACACTAGTTTGCGCAGCAGCGGGTAGAGTGCCAGTGGGATGGCAATGCCCAGTAATATCACCGTAATCACTTCGGGTAGTAAGTGCCAGCTTACCTGGCCATGCAGTGCCAGCCCACCTTTCAGACCGAGGGTGAGCATCAACAAAATGCTCAGGGTGTCATAGGCGGCTTTGGGGACTTTGAGGTCTGACTTGGCTAAACCTGCCAGAACACCCAGCAAAAAAAACATAACAACAATATCGGGCACGATTCGCTCCTCGGGGGATAACAGGATTGGTGCTATTGTCGCTAAATGATTAAATTGATGATAATTAATGTTTTGTATTTTTTGTATTTACAATCCTCTATGTGCTGCCGGGTTTTATTGCCATGAATATTCGCCACCTCACCTTTCGTTTGCTTCAGGTCTATGTCGCGGTAGTGCGAACTGGCTCTATTTCGCAAGCGGCGCAACAGTTGCACCTGACCCAGCCGACCGTATCCCTGCAGATAAAACGCCTGAGCGAAGCAGTTGGCGAGTTGCTACTTGAGCAGCGCGACGGGCGCTACCAGCCGACGTTTGTTGGCACCGAGCTGTACCACGCGGCGCTGGATGCACTGACCCGCTTTGAGGACTTTGATGGCTTTTTAACGGATGCCGCCCGGGGCAACAAAGGCCACTTCAGCATAGGCGTGGTGACTACGGCGCAATATGTATTGCCGCGTTTGTTAAGCCCCTATGCGCAGCAGTACCCGGCGGTGGATGTGACATTTAATATTGGCAATCGCGGCAGTGTGTTGCAGCGCTTTCAAAACCAGTTGGATGACTTGTATTTGTTTAGCCACCCGCCCACGGGTGATCATGTGGTGAGCCGGCGTTTTTTGCGCAACCCTCTGGTATTGATTGCACCCATCCACCACTGGGCCGCGCAGCGTGCCGATGTGGAATTTGCAGAGCTGGTGGATGAACGTTTTTTAATGCGCGAACCGGGCAGTGCTACGCGTATGGTGTTTGAAAATTATTTGCGCGAAAGCAATTTACAACTGCATAACACCATGCAAATTGAAAGCAACGAAGTGATCCGTATGAGCGTAGAAAATGGCTTGGGTTTAGCCGTGCTTTCCGAGCATACGCTGGCGCAATCCCAAGCGCGTGTTGCGCCCATTAAACTGCGTGACTTTCCACTGAATAGTCACTGGTATTTAGTCTGGCATGGCGACCGCCGCTTGCCTGTCAGTGCGCAAAACTTTATTGAATTTATGAGCGCACATTTACCGGAATGGGTGGAGGGAAAATATATCGGTCAGGATTTGGATGCTTTGCTGGGCGGCAATTGAATTTTTAATTTGACCACAATTGGGTAGTGATCTGAGGGGTAGTTACCGTCATAAGTTGTGACGTCTATCTGGTGACTGAGCACCGCCAGAAGTTGATTCACAAAAATAAAATCAATCTTGTTTTTCTCCTCGGTGTTTTTGCCAAAATCGTTAAACGTTTTGTGGCCAACGTGTGCGTGGAAAATCCGCACCCCAACCCTTTGAGGGTTGCTCCGGTGTGGGCGACAACCAGAGCGTTTGTTCCTGTTGCAGTGAAAAACGCTCACTGCGAAAGAGTACCGCGGTGGATTCACCGCGTGTTTTACCGTCATCCCGACCAACACCTACCCATTCATAACCATCGAGCAGGGCTTCCAGGTCTTGCACCTGAAATAATTCAGCTCCCTGTAAACCAATCAGATCAGGTGCATGGCTTTTAATTAATTGTGTAATTAAAAATTTACGTTTACTCCAGTGGTTAGGGCTGGCCTCCGGTTCACAAAATCCACAGCGAATGTTGTAACTCATCAAGGTAACTTTATTGGTAGTGGAGAGTTCAGCGCTTGAATCTGTGTTTGCGCTGAGGTTCACTGACACCAGCAAGAGTAATAAGCCGTAAATTAAAAATTTCATTGTCAAATCCGGTTACGGGGTTTTAAAACTGACACCTTTAAGTGCTTTTAATGCGTCCGATTCGGTTTCAATCAATTGATCGCCTTGCTGGTCAATAAACAGCACCGCCAGCTTGTGCTCATTAGCGACTTTTAAACCCTCCTGGCTACCCAGGCAAGAAAATGCAGTGGACCAGGCATCGCCCAATGTGGCATCGGGAATAAGAAGGGTGACCGAGACGGTGTTGTGCTCCACCGGTTTACCGGTGCGCGCATCCAGAATGTGACTGTAGCGTTTGCCTTTGTCATCAAAAAAATGGCGATAGGTTCCCGAGCTGATGAGTGACATAGGCTCGCCTGAATCGAAGCTGACAATTTTGTGCATTTTGCGCTCGTTGGGCAGTGGTTTTTCCAGCGCGATGCGCCAGGCTTCGCCATTGGTTTTTTTGCCCCGGATTTTCAGCTCGCCACCAATCTCTACCAAATAATTTGTTATTCCGAATTGCTCAAGGATTTTTACCATGCGCTCTACCGCATAACCCTGGCCAATAGAGGATACATCGATGCGTAACTTAGGAAGCTGTTTGCGCAATTGTGTAGTGCTAAGGGTTTCCAAATTATCCAAACCTATGCTGGCGAGTGTTACACCCAATGCATCTTCACTGGGCGGCGTGAAGACATCATTTTTAAAACCCCATAAATCAAACAGGGGCTTAATAGTCAGGTCATAGCAGCCGTTGCTGGCGCGATGAATACTGCGCGCTATTTCCACTAATTCCACCAACTCGGCATCCACGCTGATGGCATCGGTAGATTGTTGCGCGTTAAATTGTTCAATCACTGAATCGTCGCGATAGTTTGATAACACTTTATCCATGCGCGCCAGTTCGTCGCTGATGGCAGTTTCAATTTTCTCCAGCGGTGTATTGTTCCCGGCGGGCAATTCAAAGGTAAGGTTGTAGGTAGTACCCTGGGCAAAACCTTCTATTTTGCTCATTTCCGGGCTTTTGCTACAGGCGAGGGTGAGTGCGCAGAGGGCGCCGATTAAACTGCGGTACATCAAGCTCATGTCGTGTCTCTCAATTCAAGGTGAATGATCCAGAACAACTGGAGCGGCATTATAGCCCGCTATACTTTGAATGCATTGCACTGGTGTTAATTAGCTGTGCTTTTTCATCCGGGTATGTTCAGCCGGACGTTTGTTGAATCATTTTTTACGGCGAATTTTCAGTGCTGGTGTGCTGCGCCTGTTTTTTTGTGTTTAGTTGTTGTAGTTGCCTCTTGTGTTTGCTTTTTGTGTTTAAAGCTTGCTGGCGTGAATACTGCTTCTAATACCAGCGCTTGATTCTATCTTGGAGGTGTTTGTGCCCCATCGCGCCCATTTATTTTCCCTGCGACTTGGCCACGCCCTGCGCGAGGCCTGTTTTACTGAACATTATGGTGCGCCGCGTTTCACCCGCGATTTATTAGCGGGCATCACGGTGGGCATTATTGCTATTCCGCTCGCCATGGCGCTGGCCATCGCCAGTGGTGTACCGCCGCAATACGGTTTGTACACCGCCATCATCGCCGGGTTTTTAATTCCGCTCTTGGGCGGCTCGCGCTTTAGCATTTCCGGCCCTACTGCAGCGTTTGTCGTCATTCTTTATCCCATCGCGCAAAAATATGGGTTGGGTGGATTGCTGGTCGCGAGTGTGATGGCCGGTGGCATTTTGGTGGTGATGGCGCTGCTGCGCTTGGGGCGTTTGATTGAATATATCCCGGAAGCGGTCACGCTCGGTTTTACTGCTGGTATTGCGGTGGTGATTGCGACCTTGCAACTCAACGATTTTTTTGGTTTGCAGCTGGCAGAAATGCCGGAACATTATTTGGAAAAAGTGTTGGTGTTACTGCAGCATCTGCCAGATTTTTATTGGCCCAGTTTTGTTGTGGCGGCGGCCACACTTGCAGTGATGTTGTTATGGCCGCTGTTAAAACTACCTGTGCCGCCGCATTTGCCGGCGTTGATTGTTGGGACTGTGGTGGCTTTGGTGTTGAATCAATCCGGTTTTGCGGTGGATACCATTGGTTCGCGTTTTTCCTACACACTGGCCGATGGTTCTACCGGTTTTGGTATTCCACCGCAGCTGCCGCAGTTTGAATGGCCCTGGTTGCAGGCTGGTGCAAATGGTGAAACTATTTCATGGAGTTCGGCGGTGGTGCAGGATTTACTGGCCGCGGCTTTTGCGATTGCCATGCTCGGCGCCATTGAATCCTTGCTCTGTGCCGTCGTGTTGGACGGCATGAGCGGCAAACGCCACAGCGCCAACAGCGAATTATTAGGGCAGGGCATCGCCAATATAATCACGCCTTTTTTTGGTGGCATTACCGCTACGGCAGCACTGGCACGCTCTGCCGCCAGTATTAAAGCGGGGGCAGAATCACCCGTGGCGGGCATGATTCATGCGTTAGTAGTGTTATTGGGTTTGGTGGCGCTTGCGCCGCTACTCGCCTACTTGCCCATGCCTGCTATGGCAGCGCTGTTGGTGATGGTGGCTTGGGGAATGAGCGAAGCTCACAAAGCAGTGCATTTAATAAAAACTGCACCGCGCGGTGATATTTGGGTGTTTATCACCTGTTTTGTGCTGACGGTGTTGTTCGATATGGTGATTGCGATTACCTCCGGGATTGTATTGGCCGCTTTGTTATTCATGAAAGAAATTGCGGCTATGACTCATGTGGATGATGTGAGTGCAGATGGCGATAAAAACCTGCCCGATAATTGGCGTGTATTCAGCATCAGCGGGCCGTTATTTTTTGCGGCGGCCGACAGGGTTTTTGGTGAGCTTTCTACACTGTGTACCGAGCAGCAACATATTATGCTCTCGCTCAAAGAAGTATCCTTATTGGATGCGGGCGGTTTGGCAGCGCTGAATAAACTGATCGCCAAATGCGAAAAAAATAATACCGAATTAATTTTGACTGATATTCCCAAACAGCCACTGAGTACGCTGGCGCACGCCAATATCAAACCGATTAAAGGCGTGCTGCGCTTTTATTTAACCCTGGCTGAAGCGCGCCATGTTGTTGCGCAAGAACTGCAGACAGGGAGCGATCAATAAAACCAATACCAATATTATTCGCGCTCAACCTCACCGCCAAACGCGGCCAGTGTGGCAGCAATAAAGTTTTTTAACTCCATCGCCATAATCGCAAAGTCAGCGTCAAACTGTTCGGCTTTGCTTTCCGGGTTGCGCTCGGCGGCTTTATCGCTAATCACATCTTCAAATTTCAGGCGTTTAATGCCCAGTTGGTCGTCGATAATGCAACTGATGGATTCCTTCCACACCAGGGCGATTTTGCTCACATGCATACCGCTTTCCAAATGATTGCGAATTTCGCTGGCGGTTAAGTCCTGCTTCTTGCAGCGAATCACCCGGCCATCTTTAGCGGCTTGTAATTCCACTTCTTCGCCCAGCTCAAACTGATGCGGCGCTTCACTCTCACGCAGCCAGTGGGTCATCACTTGGGTGGGAATATTTTTGGGCGCAATCGGCAAGCAGCGCAAACTGCCCAATGCCTCGCGCAATTTACTGAGCAAATCTTCCGCGCGTTTGGCGGAGGATGAATTCACCACAATCAGACCTTCTTGCGGCGCTATGTAAGCGTAATCCAGCGTGGAGCGGGTAAAGGCTTTGGGCAACAGCGAGAAAATTAATTCATCTTTTAAGGTGTCGCGCTCTTTGCGGCCAACCGGGCGGGATTCGGCATCCTTAATCGCCTGTACCTTTTCTTCCAGCTGTTCTTTGATAACGCCGCCGGGCAGAATTTTTTCCTGCTTTTTTGCACAGATCATGACGTAGCCATTGGTCACATGCACAAATTCACTGCCGTGACGCCCCAGCGGCGGTTCAAATCCGTAACGCATTGGGTCAAGGCTGCCGCAGGGGTTAAAACAAAACGCGGCGAGTTTTTCATTTAATTCTTCAGCGGAAATAGTCCACTCTTCGGTGAGGCGATATAAACGTAAATTTTTAAACCACATGGGGATATCCAACAAAAAATATCAAAGATAACGAGGCGTTTTGAGTGTATCGCGTGTTTATGATGTTCTTATCAAGTGCGATTCAGCAGGGGTTTTGGTACTTGTTTTGAGACCGTCGGAGACAGGACGTCGAGCCCCCAAGGATGGGTTCACGGCGTGTCGCAAAATAAGTGCCGGAACCCATGCGGTGTTGGTCATTCCAAAAAGAAATTAACCAACAATATCAATCAACTCAACATCAAAAATCAGTGCAGAAAACGGCGCAATACTGGCACCGGCGCCGCGCTCACCGTAGGCGAGGTTGTGGGGAATATACAAACGCCATTTGGAACCCACTGGCATTAATTGCAGCGCTTCAGTCCAACCGGCGATAACACCGTTAACCGGGAAATCAATCGGCTGACCGCGGTTCACGGAACTGTCGAACACAGTGCCATCAATCAAGGTGCCGTGGTAATGGGTTTTCACCTTGGAGGTCGCCGTTGGAATGGCGCCAGTACCCTGAGTGATAACTTCATACTGCAAACCAGAAGCCGTCACGGTTACGCCGGCTTTTTTAGCATTTTCCGCCAGGAAAGCTTCGCCCGCACCCGCCAAGGCTTTGTGCTGTTCAGCCGCTTTGGCTTGCATACGCTTATTGATCTCTTCAAATGCCGCCTGCATTTGCTCGTTGCTGTAAGGCATAGCCACATCATTCAGCGCATCCACAACACCCTGGGCAACCGCTTCTGGCGCTACACCATCAAACGGGTTGCTGGCCAACTGATCGCCCATTTGGCGGCCAATACCGTAGCTGACCAGTTCTTCTACGCTGCTAAATTGTTTGGACATAACTCATTCTCTTGAATCGTAAAAAGGCCGGGCAGTCTAACAGATCAGACCGTAGAATCCTGCTTGGATTGTGTATTGCTGGTGTGCTCGGCGCTTGGGGGCGATTCATTTTCAACCTGGCTGTCCGGCGAAAAAGTATGCACTTCGCGGATAAATATTCCCCAAAACGCAATGAATAAGGCCGCTACCAGTGGCCCAATCACAAAACCGTTTACACCAAACAGGCCCAGGCCGCCTAGCGTGGAAAGCAGAACTATATAGTCAGGCAGTTTGGTGTCGCGTCCCACCAGAATCGGGCGCAGTATGTTATCCACCAGGCCTATAACACCCGCACCAAAAGCCACCAGGATAATGCCCTTCACGTTTTCCCCTGTGGCAAACAAATAAATCGAAACCGGCACCCACACAATGGCCGGGCCAACGGCGGGAATCAGCGATAGCACAGCCATCACCACGCCCCAGAGCAGGGCACCGGGAATACCCAGGATCCAAAAAATCAGCCCGCCGAGGCTGCCTTGAATCACCGCAATCACCAGATTGCCCTTGATGGTTGCGCGGGTCACTTCGCCAAATTTTGCAAACAACATCCGCTCGCGCGCATCGCCCAGGGGCAGAGCGCGAATCAACAATTCCAGCAAGTAGTTACCATCGCGCAGCAAAAAGAAGGTGAGGTACAACATAAGGCAAATATTGAGCAGCAATTTAAAGGTATTTTGGCCAATGCTCAGCGCGTTCTGCGCCGCCCATTTACCGGCGCTCATGGTGGCGTTGAGTGCGCCTTCTTTCACTTTGGCGATATCCACATCAAAGCGCACCAGCGTCTGCTCAACGGCGGGGAAAGCGGTGCGCACCTGCTCAATATACTGGGCCGGGTTAAGCTCGCCGGACTCCAGTTTTTGATAGACCTTGGCACCCTCAGCGACGACTGAACTGATCAATAAGGTCACGGGCAACACCACAATTAACATGCAGGCCATAAGGGTTAATAAGGCGCTGGTGTTGACTCGTCCTTTCATCCGCGCCAGCAACCATTGCTGTAGGGGGTAAAAAATAACAGTGATGGCGCAGGCCCAAAAAATGGTGCCAAAAAAAGGCTTGAGCACCATCAAAAAACCTACCGATACGATGAATAAAAACAGCAGAAAAGTGCGTGTTTCCAGTTTTTGTTGCATTGCGTGAGTTTCCCTAATTGGACTAGCAGAGGCCGTTGACTATACGACAGCAACCTTGAGGGTGCCATCCCTTTACCTGTGCTAGGCTCAATCAAGATGACTTTTGGAAACTCTGTATGTGGCAGTTGCGCAGATACATACTCACCCTGATGTTTTTTCTTTGTCCTGCAATTGCACAGGCGCAAGCGGTAGTTTCTGGCACAGCGGCCCCCAGCACTTATGTCGTAAACGTGGAGGCCGTTACCCCCGAGCGCGAGGACGACTATTACGTCAATTTACTGCGCATGGTACTGGCGGCGAGCAAGGCGCCGCATGAGCAAATCGAGCTGCGCTTTTCTGATCGCCAATTCACACAGTGGCGCTGGCTCACCGAACTGAGCCACAAAGAGCGCACCAACAACCTGCTTTGGACGGTTACCTCCATTCACCGCGAAGAACTCTTGCGCCCGGTGCGCATCCCTCTGTTCAAAGGTTTGATTGGCACTCGCCTGATGGTGATTCGGCGGCAAGACGAGGCGCGCTTTAAACAACTGCGCAACCTGAAGGATTTGCAGCAACTGGTGGCAGGGCAGGGGGCAAATTGGCCGGATACCGCCGTGCTGCAAGCCAATGGCCTGCCGGTGACAGAGGGGGTGGGTAAAGAGCAACTGTATAAAATGCTCGCGGCCAAACGGTTTGATTACTTCCCGCGCGGGGTGACGGAAATTGCCAATGAAATGGCGTTTTTACAGCGCTACGATTTAATCGTTGCACCTGACTGGTATTTGTCCTACCCCGCCGCCATGTATTTTTTCGTCAACAAAGACAACCAAGCCCTGGCGGAACGCATCGAGCGGGGTTTTGAGGCGTTAATTGACAACGGCGAATTTGAACAGTTTTTTGCCAACCATCCACGCGTCAAAAACGGCTTGCCGCACTTGATTGGCCGCCGCCCCATCCACCTCCACAACCCATCGCTACCCGAGGCAACACCGGTGGATAACTCGAGGTATTGGTGGATGGTTGGGCAGTGATTCTCCGCATACTCGACCTGATCGTTAAGGTGTGTGACTGTCAGTGAGCTTTATGTGATAGCGCGTACTCCGCCCGCCCCCCGGGAGCTTTTCCAGACAGCCTTTGGCAAGTAAATCGGCGAGGTGGCGCGTTGCAGTAGCCTTGCTGACCTTGGCGACCTTTTGGTACTGCGCTGCGCTAATGCCACCCTCGAACCCCCGCTCGCCGCCATCCAGCAAACGGTTCAGTACTTTGCGCTGTTCGCCAGAGAGCTGGGTATTGTGAAACTGCAACCAGAAGCGGCGCTTGTGCAGAACTCGCCCTATGTTGCCAAGCGCCGTTTGCAGGGTGCTATTCAGGGTCTGTAAGAACCATTCCAGCCAGGCGGTAATATTCAAATCGCCTGACTGCGATTGTTCCAAAATCCGGTAATAGCCACTGCGGTTGGCCAGAATAGCGCTAGACATGGCGTAGAGCCGAATGGATTGAGCATCTGCCTGCGCCAGCGCAAGGTCAGTCAGGGCGCGCGTAATGCGGCCATTCCCATCATCAAACGGGTGCAGGGTGATAAACCAGAAGTGTGTAATGGCGGCGCGCAGCAGCGGATCAAGAGTGGGCGTGGCCGATTGATTGAACCAAGCGATAAACCTATCTAGCTGGCCCTCCAAGCCATCGCGCGGTGGTGCTTCAAAGTGAACCTTAGGTTTGTCCAAACGGCCAGACACCACTTGCATGGGTTCTTGCCCGCGCAGTTGCCCCACCTTGATTGACACCAAGCGCGGTTCATCATCGGGAAACAGCCAAGTGTGCCATTGCAGTAAGCGCTCCACTGAAAGCGGCACTTGCGTGTTCTGTACGGCATCCATCATTAATGCCGCTAGCCCTTCAGTACGGCTGGAGGTTGGGCTTGCGGCTGTTTCATCCAGCGGTATACCCAAGCGCCGCGCCAGCGAAGAGCGCACCGAGGCAACGTTTACACTTTCTCCTTCAATTGCGGATGAAGTGATGATGTTTTGCAGCAAATTGTCCAAGACACTGGCGGCATCAAGCTCGGCGCTCGCGGTTCCCGCCCGCCCCAGCAAAACCCCCAAATTGGTATGCGCCTCACGCAGCAAGGGTTCCAGCCGGACTTGATCCCAATGAAACCCGGGCCACTGAGCGGCTTGCCAAATCCAGCGATGCGTCAACGAGTGTTCTACCAAACCAGCCTCCGAGGGGTGTGAGCCAATTAATGACTTTATTTGGCTCATTGTGTGAGCCGAATAATAGGTTTATTCGGCTCATGGAGCAAGTTGTGAGGCTGAGTTGTGGGACGGTCAGAGGAGGGACCAAAGACAGTTTCATTGCGTTCGGTATTCGTTCATCTCTTTTTAAGTTCCTCTTAAGAATTTGCGTCGATGCTTATTCGGCATACTAAGAGGACTCGACTGTGTATTCATCTGTGACTGCTCGCCTGCCGGTTTTAGGTACAAGGTCTGCCAGCGCAACGCTGCTTGCGGGCTACAGCGCGCTGCTGATGGTGCTGTTGCACAATGCGCGTTTTTTTTCGGCGGCTTGGCAAGTGCAGGAGAGTTCGGCGTGGCCGTTTATGATCGCGCTGGCGGTGCTGTTATGGCTGTGTACCTTTTGGGTTTTGCAGCTGATATTGCTGCCCTTGGTGCTCTGGCCGCGCGCGGTAAAACCTGTGTTGATGGCCTTAATGCTGACTGCTGCGGGTACGGCCTATTTCATGGATAGTTACGGCATTGTGATTCATGGTTTGATGATTCAGAACCTCATGGAGACCGATGTAGCGGAGGCGCGCGGCCTGTTCTCCGGGCGCTTGTTGGTGTATTTGCTGCTGTTGGGAGCCGCCCCAGCGCTGTTACTCGCACCAATTCCACTGGTGCAACAAACGCGCTGGCGAGAGGTGTGGCAGCGCACTAAAGCTATCGCCCTTACCTTGTTGGCGATCTTGTTGCTGGTGCTGAGTGCGTCGGCACAGTTCTCGTCGTTTTTTCGCAATCACAAAGAAATTCGTCAAATGGCGAACCCATTAAATGTGATTTACGCCAGCGCTGTTTATGCCGCAGTAGCGGATGTGCCATTGAAAGTGGCGAGCTTGGGAACCGATGCCAAGTTATCGCCATGGGCGCAGGCGTTGGTTAAACCGAATTTATTGATTGTGGTGGTGGGCGAGACAGCGCGCGCCGATCACTTCGCGCTAAATGGCTACCCGCGTGACACCACGCCCCAACTGGCCGCTGAGGATCTGGTCAACTTTTCGCAGGTGACGTCTTGTGGCACTGAAACGGCGGTATCGGTGCCCTGTATGTTTTCTCATTACCCGCGCGCGGAGTACACCAATCGCCGCGGTAAGTCGCAGGAGTCGGTATTGGACGTATTGGCGCATGCCGGCATTCCGGTACTGTGGCGCGACAATAACTCCAGTTGTAAAGGCGCCTGTGACAGGGTGGGTTTTGAGGATATGCAACACCTCAACCTGCCTGAGCTGTGTAATGATCAGGAATGTTTTGACAATGTGTTGCTCTATCAACTCGATCAAAAAATTGCGCAGATGCCTAATACCGCAAACGGCAACAAGGTGATTGTGTTGCATCAGAAGGGCAGTCACGGGCCGGATTACTATCACCGCTACCCACAAGATCAGGAAGTATTTAGCCCCAGCTGCCACACCAATCAGCTGAGCGATTGTACCCAAGAGCAGGTGATCAACGCCTTTGACAACACCATTCACTACACCGATCAGTTTCTGGCGCGCACGATCCACTGGTTGCAGCAGCAGGAGAGTCAGTACAACACCGCCATGATTTATCTCTCGGATCACGGTGAATCCCTGGGGGAGCAGGGCATTTACTTGCATGGCATGCCCTACGTGATTGCGCCCAAAGCGCAAACCCATGTGCCTATGTTGTGGTGGCTGTCGAGTGGATTCGAACGCAGCAATCAGCTGGATAAAACCTGCCTGCTGAACCGCCGCGATCAGGCCTATTCACAGGACAACCTGTTTCACACCCTGTTGGGGCTGATGAATGTAAGTACCAGTGTTTATGACCCGGCCTTGGATATGACGGCACCTTGTCGTCGGGCGCTCTAAACAACAAAGGTGCAGAAAAGCGGTAGTTCAAAAGGTGTAGGAAAGAGGTGGCTCAAAAAGGTAGCTCAAGAAGGTAGCTCAGTGTTCCGACCGCTCCGCTGGATTATTGCAGCTGGTTGCGCTGGTTTTATCGCACCCGCCACAGCCACCACAGGCGGCAGATTTGTTAGCAGATGGCAACAACCAGCGGCGCACCAAAAAAATCACCGCCGCGATAACGCATAGGCCGACAATCACTTCTTGCCACATACTGCGCTCCCCCTAAGCCACAATCGCGCTGGCGATTTGGTAAGTCGCCCAAGCGGCAAAATAGGCCAGCGCAAACAGATACACAGTGAAAAAAGTGGTGGCTTTGGCGGAGTTGGTTTCGCGTTTGACCACGGCGATGGTGGAGATGCATTGCGGCGCATACACAAACCAGGCGAGGTAGGCGTAGGCAACCGGCAGCGACCAGCTGGCGGCGAGCGCTGAGCCAAGGGCAACATCAATGGATTCTTCACCCACGGCGTAAACTGTCGCCAAGGCGCTGACCGCTACTTCGCGGGCGCCCATCGCGGGGATCAGCGCAATACACATCTGCCAGTTAAAACCGAGCGGGGCAAAGAAGGGTTGCATCCAGTGACCGAGTTGGCCGGCAAAGCTGTAATCAATCGCCGGTTGGGTAGCGCCCTCGGGGGCGCCTGGAAAGGTCGCCAAAAACCACAGCACAATAGAGAGCGCCAGAATAATCGTGCCCACCCGGCGCACAAAAATCCACGCGCGTTCACGCAGCCCCATGAACAGGTGGTAGGCCATAGGCCAGCGGTAGGTGGGTAACTCCAGTAACAGCGGAAACTCCTCGCGGCCGCTGCGGCGGCGCATAATCCAGGCGATTAAAGCGGCACTGGCAACCCCGGCAAAATAGAGCGCAAACAGGGTTAAGCCCTGCAGGTTAAATATGCCCCACACAGTTTGCTCGGGAATAAAGGCAGCGATGATGAGCGCATACACCGGCAGGCGCGCCGAGCAGGTCATGAGCGGTGCCACCATGATGGTAATAAAGCGCTCGCGCGGGTCGGAAATCGTGCGCGTGGCCATAATGCCGGGCACCGCACAGGCAAAACTGGACAGCAGAGGGATAAACGAGCGGCCTGACAAACCCAGCCCGCGCATGGGGCGATCCAGCAAAAACGCGGCGCGGGTGAGGTAGCCGCTATCCTCCAGCAGCAGGATAAAAAAGAACAAAATCAGAATTTGCGGCAGGAACACCAGCACACCGCCCACACCGGCGATTAAGCCCTCCACGATAAAGTCTTTCAAAATCCCATCGGGCAATAAGGCGCCCACCAGCTCACCAAGGCTACTGAAACCGGCGTCGATTAAATCCACCAAGGGCGATGCCCAGGCGAACACCGCCTGAAAAATCACCAGCAGAATACTGAACAAAACCACCAAACCCAGCAGCGGGTGCATCACCATCGCATCCAGACGATCCTGCCAGCGCGGCATTTCTGCCGGCGCAATAACATATTGACGCATCAGGCTTTCGATTTCGGCATAAAGCGCCTCCACCGATTCCTGCCGGTCGCTGATGGCCAGTGTTTGTTCACCGTCAGCCAGTGGCGGTTGTTGGGCGTAACCATCCAGCAGTTTGCGCAACTCACTGACGCCCTGACTATTGACCGCCACGGTTTCAATAATTGGAATACCAATCGCATGGGCAAGTGCTGCGGTATCTATGCTGATGCCGCGGCGTTTGGCCTCATCCATTTGGTTAAGTGCCAGCACCATGGGGCGATTCAGGGTTTTCAGCTCCATCACCAAACGCAGGCCAAGGCGCAGGTTGCAGGCATCCACCACGGCGACCAGCAAGTCGGGGCGACGTTCGCCGGCGAGTTTGCCGAGGATTACATCGCGTGCCACCTGCTCGTCGGGGGAGGTCACAAACAGGCTGTAAGTGCCGGGCAAATCCAGCAATTCGGCGGGTTGGGATAAACCGGTGACCATCCCCGAGCGGCGCTCAACCGTAACACCGGGGTAGTTGGCGACTTTGGCGCGGGCGCCGGTCAAGCGATTAAACAAGGAGGTCTTGCCGCAATTGGGGTTGCCAATTAGCGCAAAGCGAATAGGGGTGGACATAAAGCTACCTGGTAAAGGCCGATTAGGGTTAGGTGGATGCTGCTTCCACACAAATTTTGGCGGCTTCAGCGCGACGCAACGCGAACTTGGTGCCATTGACCTGCACTGCCATAGGGTCTGAACCCATAAGGCCAAAGCCAATCACCTTGAGCATGGCGCCGGGTAAAAAACCCAACTCTTTCAAACGCAGGCTGACCTGCTCATCTTGTTTGCCAAATAGCGGTTGTTCTATGAGGCCGGTAACCCGTACCGAGGCACCTCTGCGGCATTGGTCAAGGCGCAAGGCGGGCGTGAGGGAATCAAGCACAGCTGAGTTCATAGCGAATATCGTCTTGAATGTAAATGAGATTGATTATTAGAAAGAATACTTCATTTACCTGACTGTCGCAATTTTACGCTGCCTTTTTACCTGTGCTTGATCATTCTTAACCTGTGTGCAACCCATGGGGGCTAGCGGTTTTCCAGGCGATTGTAATCCAGCAGCGCGGCCTCCTCGGGTTCGCCAATTTCGTAGAGCTTGTGCAGCCGGTCGCTGAAGGCCCAGAACTCCGGGTGGGTGCGGCGTATGCCAAAACGGCTCTTGAGCTTGTAGTAATCCTGTTCTGAGGCCAGCCCTTGTAGTTGGGCGATAAACTCCTCCAGCTCGTGGGATTCAAGGCGTAAAAAGCTGTTTGGGTAAGCGCCAATAACGCCGCGTGTAAGGGTGAGGTTGTCCTCCGCGGGAATGCGCCGTTTATCCTCGCCAAACAAAGAGGAGAGGTTGGAGTAAGCACTGTTGTGGATAAGGCTGAACAGGCCCACGCCGCGCAGCTCAATCAGGGTGGTTTGCGGTAAAAAGCTGATCGCCTTGCCACTGGTGTTTTGCAGCTGTTGATACAGCGCCAGCTTGCGCGCAGGCAGTTTGGCGGTGTTGAGGTTGTGATGGGATTGCGCCGCTTTGCCCAGGTGCATTTTTAATTTGAGGTACAGCTCTTCCTGGTAGGCCTCTGTCTGGTAGTGGATATTGTTGGTTTCTTCCACCTGTTTCAGATAGAGGTCGATATAAGTTTGCAGGTTGGATTCCGCATCGCGATACCAATAATGCAGGGTCGGTTGCTGGGCCGATTTTGGCAGTAGCTCGACAAAATTCATTTCGCCTTCGATGCGCAAAAAGTCCATGTACAAGCGGCTGAGCAATTGGTGGGAAACATTGCCATATACATCAAAGCCGGCCACCAATAAATAATGAATGCGCTCCAACAGTGGGTAGCCAATTACCCAGGCTGTTTTTGGCGACTGACCAATCAGGCCTTTGTGTACGCTGGCGCTGTCGGCATGGCGAAAAATAGTCAGCGCGGCGTTGTTGTTAGTGCCCTTGTCACCGTCCCAAATACTGTGCAGCTCAAACTTGCCGCGTGTCGCCACTTTGTTGCGAATGAACTGTGCTTTGGCCGCCATGTATTCTTTTTGCAGCTCTGAATACTTAAGCCAATTGGACAGCGGCAGCAGGGTATTGCCGGCACCGGCAGGCAACTGCAAGTGTTTGCTGTTGTCGGCGAGGAATTGCGCCTGCTCGTCAGTCGCCTGTGATTCGGGCGAGTAGAAGAACACCCAGAAATGATCCTGGATAACGTTGAGCGCTACCTGCCCGCGGCACACGGGCCCTTTGATGAAATTCATAATGGTGAATTCCGCCTCGGTCAGCATAAAGCGGTAGCGCGCATTAATCGGCAGTTGGGCAAAGGTCACAAAGGGGTTGGAGGCTGTCTCACTCTTGTAGTCGGGCAGTTGGCTGACCTGATAATCCGCGCTGTAAAACAGCTCCTGCCACTGTTGCGCGCGGGCGGCATCCAGGCGGTAAGGCATATGGGTTTTGGCGACCACCGATGAAGGGTCTTGCCAGAGCCGGTAATAAACGCGAGCTACGCCCGGGTCATCAAACGGGCGCGCGGTGCTGATGCGCTGCAGCGGTTCACCCGGTGGTGTACTGGAGCGAACCAGGCGGAAATACACGCCGGGTGCGGCGGCAAAATCGATCTGTGCCAAAAACAGATGTTCATAAATATAGCGATTCACCAGTTGCGCCTTGAGCGAATCGCCATTCAGGAAGGATTCCCAGCGGGCAATTTCGGTGTGCAGCTTTTTAGGCAGCGCAGGGGCTTTGCCCATGGCGGCCCCCTGTTTGAGCCAATCCATGGTGATGTCATGCTCCTGCTCGCTCAATCCCGGCAGCCCATAGGGCATACCCAGCAGCGGGTTTTTAGCGGTATAGCTGTGCAGGTTTTCAATGCTTGCGCAGTACTGCGGGCTATTGATCGCCAGATTAAACGCCTCAGGCAGCAGGGCGCCTTTGGGCAGCGGATGATCCTGTTTTAGCTCCAGTAATTGCGCCATGACGCCGGCATTGATGTTGGCGCCGGGGCTGTTGCCGCGCTCATTAATCACCGGGTGAAAACCCTTGCGACGCCATTCGGCGGTGCTTTGGGCATCTTCAAACAGACGGGTAAGGCTGGCTCCCAGCAGGCGTGTGCCATCGTAAACCCTGGCAGGGTTAGCGCCGCGCAGTAACCCCTCATAGGATTCCAACTTGAGCTGACAAGGCGAGTCATAACAGCCGTGACAGACAACACAGCGCTGCTCGATGATGGGTTTGGTGTGCTGGTAATAAGTGTATTGCGCCTGTTGCGGGCCGGCCCCCAATTCGCGCGCAGTGGCGGTGCCGTAACGCTGATCCCATTGCGAACCACTCAAGCTCGTGCAGCCGAACATAATCAGCAGGGCGCAGAGTATCAGGGAGCGTTGCAGGTAAAACCCCGTGGCAAACTTGGCAGGGCGGCTCATAGGTTTCCTTCAATGAAGTGGTGGCAAAGTGAAAGTGGCGCGGTAAGCTAGGCGAGGCATAAAACCTGGCCAGTCTACCGGCTGTCGCCAAAAAAGGGGAACCAGCCCGGCACAGGGCTGTCAGGTCTTATATGGATTAGGCCATAATCCAGCGCGCCAAACCAGCCATTACGCTGCACTGCAAAGTGCGGCTCAATGTGCAGGTAAAGATTTTTAGCCGCAGGTTTTAACCAGCTCACCAACAAAAGGGTTTGCCATGAGTGATGATTACCAATCCCGTCCCAAGTCTTCTTCCACTGCAATGATCGTTACCGTCGTCATCGCGCTTATCGCGCTGGGGCTTGCTTTTACCTTCCTGCGCGATGAGGGCCCCTCGGTCACACCCAGTCTGGTCAAACCGGTCACTACCGCGCCTGCCACTGTTACTGCCAGTAGCGCCGCTGCTGAACCGGCACCCATCGAGGAGTATCAACCGCCCGCCCAGGTCATTGAAGTAGAGCCTTTGCCGCCGCTGAGCGACAGCGACAGCAGCCTGCTTGCCGCCTTAATGCAATTGCGTGGTGAAGGCTTGATTCAGTTATTGGTGCCGGAAGAATTGGTCCGCAAATTTGTACTGGCGGTGAACAATATTGCCGAGGGTAAAGTCATTCACGAATATCGCCCGGTAGTCTCGCCGCCGCCACCGTTTATCGCCGATAGTTTTACGGTGATGATCGAAGGCGAGGCAGTGGAGCAGGAGCGCGTGTCCACCAATAATTACCAGCGCTATGAAAAATATGTGACCACCTTGGCGCTGATAGACAGCGATGCTGCGATTGCTGTCTATCGCCGTTTTTATCCTTTGCTGGAAGAAGCCTTCCGCGAATTGGGATTAAAAAAACCTAACTTTCACAGCGTGCTCATCGCCGCGATTGATAATATTTTGGCAGCGCCAGATCAGCAGGGGGACTTATTGTTAGTTAGGCCAAAAGTCTTTTATCAATACGCCGATCCTGCGTTGGAACAATTGCCACAAACGCACAAATTAATGTTGCGTATGGGCCCCGAAAATGCGCGCAGTGTGAAAGCCAGTTTGCGCCAATTGCGTGCGCGCCTGATCACCCAGTGAGATAAAGTTGTGCGTTTATGAATTGTTAGCAACACTCTGGAAAAGCCGCATTTTGCGGCTTTTTTTATACTGCTATTTAGCGGTGTGTATTTTGGTAATGTTTTTCCGGTAACACAAAAAAATAATTTTTTTTGTCGCGCGTGGCACATAAATAATCTAATCATTTGATTTGTAATAGATTTCTTCTAAACCTCTCCCTTAACACCCTCTAAACTTTCATTTACGGCGATTTACAAAATGTTGACAACGTTGTCCGGTCTGGATAGTGTTGACTCATCGACAACGTTGTCTTGGGCGGCGATTTTCGAAAAGGTTTAATCGTTATCAATACACATAAAAGTACCAATCTCGGGAGATTAACCATGCGTAATAAGTTAAGTGACGCGATCAAGATGGCCAACAAGAGTGCACTGCTGCTCGGCTCTGTTGCCGCTGTTGCTATGATCGGTGTTCCAAGTGTTGCCTTTGCCCAAAACTCTGCGGATCAAGTGGAAGAGGTAATGGTGACGGGTATTCGTGGCGCTTTGAAAAATGCGGTGGATATCAAACGCAACTCTACTGCCGTGGTTGATGCGGTATCGGCAGAAGATGTGGGCAAGTTTCCCGACTCAGATGTAGGTGAATCTCTGGGCCGTGTTCCGGGGGTAACTGTTGGTCGTGCCTTCGGTCAAGGTGCATCGGTTTCTATTCGTGGTGCTGCGCCACAAATGACACTTACCCAGTTGAATGGTCAAAACGTTGCCTCTACCGGTTGGTATGACCAACAGGCAATTGATCGCAGCTTTAACTACTCCTTGCTGCCTTCCCAATTGATTGGTGGTATGGATGTGTACAAATCGTCCCAGGCTGATTTGAATGAGGGTGGCATCGGCGGTACCGTTATCGTGAAAACCCGCAAGCCTTTGGATATGGAAGCTAATACCTTGCATGTAGGTGCTAAAGCGCGCACCGGCACCATCAGTGACGATGTATCACCAGAGCTGTCGGCCTTGTATAGCTGGAAAAATGAGTCTGAAACTTTTGGTGTATTGGTTGCTGCCGCCACTGAAGATTTTGATTACGTTCGTCGCGGCACCGAAGCAGATTACCGCTGGTGGGATGATGTATCGCCAACGACTTTTATTCAGGAGCGCGAGCGCGAAGCATTGGATTTAACCTTGCAGGCGGCGCCTACTGATAATTTGACTTTGGGCCTGCATGTACTGTCGTTGGATCTCAAAGCGAACAACACCAACACCAGTACTTATATTTTCAGCGGCTTGGACAAGCGCCCTTCAAACTACACCTGTGAGCAAACCAACGCGGCTGGCATCTGTGTTAAAAACACCACCAAAGAACCTGTGCGTGGCAACTTGACTGCTGGTTGGGCAAGCGGTGCGCTGGGCACCGAAACCTTTAACCAAACCTGGGGTCGTGTAGCGGAAATGTCTTCCGATACCTATGACTTTGATGTGAAGTTTGAAGGTGAAGGTTACACCCTGAGCGGCCGTGTTGGTGGAACTAAAGCTGAAGGTGGCACTAGCTTGACTACCAACTTCTCTCACTTCGCTAGCCTGGGCGATTACAACATGGCGTTGTGGGCGGGTAGTATTGATGCAACTGGCAAGCAAATTAAAATCAATGCCACTTCTGATTTGAATATGACGCTGGATAACTACCGCGCGCAATCGGCTGCAGAATCCTGGGCTGTGAAAAGAGGTCCAAACTCGGACGAAGAAGTTTACGGTCAGATCGATGTTGAATTTGAATTAGATTTGGGCGCAATCAAATCATTCAAAACCGGTATTCGCACCACTGATCACGATGTAGAAAAATCTTCTGATCAGGCAGTCATCGGCACTCAAACCCAGCGTCCAACCTCGGAGTTCTATAGCGGTACTTTCGAAGTAGGTTCGCACGGCTTTAGAGCACCAAAACCTGTGTTGAGCGCAATGATCGATGCAACTCTGGCTGATGTGACCGGTTGGAAGCAAGAGCGTTCAGGTTACGCGGCACTGAATGAACAAAACGATGCACTTTACGGTATGTTCACTTTTGAAGCAGACGCCGTAAAAGGTAATTTCGGTTTGCGCTATGTAAGCACTGAAGTAACTGGCAAATCCTACGCGATTGACGGTACTCCACTAGCAACAGGTGACTTGGCGCAAAATGCGTTCTACAGCAACAGCTTGTCATCTACCACTGAGAAATACGATGACGTTCTACCCAGCATCAACGTGTCATTTGATTTGACTGATGATTTGGTATTGCGCACAACGGCTTCTCAAGCGATTAGCCGCGCAAATTACAACGATATGTTCACTGCTGCTACCCAAGCCGGTTATCAGGACACGGTTCAGGGCAACGAGCGTTTGACTATCGGCAACGTAGGTTTGAAACCTATGAAGGCATCACAAGCTGATGTAGGTCTTGAGTACTACTACGGCGATGGCAACATGTTCTCTGCAACTTATTTTGTTAAGTCAGTAAACAACTTTGTTACCAATGAAATTCAGGTGAACCAATCAATTGGTTTGGTAAGCCCAGATACCGGTCTGGATAACTGGGAAGTCAACACCCTGAAAAACTCTGGTGGTGGTGAAATTGACGGTGTGGAATTGCAATTGAACCACGCTTTCGACAACGGCTTTGGTGTTGTTGTGAACTACACCTACACGAACGGCAATGCACCGGCAGAAAGTTATGCTGATCGTATCGGTGTATTCACTGAATCATCAAACGACAGCCTGAACCTGGTGGGTTACTGGGAAAATGATGTTTACTCTGCACGCGCTGCTTACAACTGGCGCTCTGAGTACATGATTCGTGAAACTGGTTACTATGGTAACCGTATGCACGATGATTACGGCTCATTGGATCTGAGCTTTGGCTGGAACGTTACTGATAGTTTGGGTCTGACTTTTGAGGCAACTAACATCCTCAAAGAAGACGATATCCAGTACGGTGCTGCCGAGGCTTATACTGCGCAATACGGTATGAAAACACCACTGCTTGAAGGTTTCCCCGCCTGGTCATTTGAAGGTGAAGCAACCTACATGTTGGGTGTAAGCTATAAGTACTAATAGCTGAGTCACAAAAAAGCCCGGCATCTGCTGGGCTTTTTTTGTTTCTGAGTTATGTTTATCCAGTAAAAATTTATTTGTAAAAAACGCTGTGTTCTGAAGCGGTTTGTACAGGTGATTGGGCGATGAAAATTAAACGTATAGCAATTGTTGGTGGCGGTACCGCAGGTTGGTTGGCGGCAAACCATTTGGGGTTTGAATTAAGTCGCGATCCCGAAATAGAAATTACGTTGATTGAATCCAAAGATATTCCGGTAATCGGTGTGGGCGAGGGCACTGTCCCGCATATTAAAAATACGCTAAAAAAATTTGGCATCAGCGAGGTTGATTTGTTGGTCAGTTGCGATGCAACTTTTAAACAGGGAATTAAATTCGCACAGTGGATGGATGCAACCAAATACGGTACTGACAATTTTTACTATCATCCATTTAGCTCTCCACACCCTTCCGGTTTTGATGTTACTAATTATTGGTTGCACAACAAATCGGTTTGTGATTATTCCCAACTGTCAGAAATTTATACTCTCGCTGAACTTAATCGTTCGCCCAAGCAAAAATCGTCGCCACCGTTTATGGGGGTGGTGGATTATGCCTACCATTTTAATGCTGCAAAATTCTCTGATTTGTTGGCGCGCAACGCGCGGGAAAAATTTTCAATCAAACATCGTTTTGAGACGATTGCGCGTGTCGATCGCCAAGCAAATGGCGATATAAAAGCGCTGGTATTTGAATCGGGTGAGACTGAAGCATTTGATTTTTATATAGACTGCACAGGTTTCGCTGCGTTACTGGTTGGTGAAACGCTGGGAGTGCCATTTTTAAACAAATCCAACCACATACTCACCGATACTGCCTTGGCTTTGCAGGAACCTACACCTGAACAGCAAGAGATTTTGCCCTATACACTGGCTACGGCTCACAAGGCGGGTTGGGTTTGGGATATTCCGCTAACTAACAGGCGCGGTATTGGTTTTGTTTACAGCTCGGCCTTTATGAGTGAGGATGAAGCTGTCCAGCAACTCTCCACTTATGTTGGGCGGGATTTGCAACAAGCCAATTTGCGTCGTGTGCCCATGAAAATAGGCTACCGTGAGCGCTTCTGGGAAAAGAATTGTGTCGCGTTGGGATTGGCTCAGGGTTTTGTCGAGCCGCTAGAAGCAACATCTATTTTAGTTACCGATTTTTGCGCACAGTTAGTGGCGCGCAGCTTTCCTCAGTACATGGATGATATTCCCCTGCTTGCCGATTATTGTAACCAAGCGGTGAGTTATACCTGGGAAAGAGTAATGGACTTTGTTCAGTTGCATTATTCTATTTCCGACCGGCGCGATTCAGCTTTCTGGATAGAAAACACCGAAAAAACGCCGCTTTCACCTATTTTGCAGGAGCGATTGGCACGTTGGAAAATCGCTGCACCAAAACGCAATGATTTTTTTAGTACCTTTGATATTTTTGGCGTAGAGAATTATTTATTTGTGCTCTATGGCATGCATTACCCTACTCGCGCGGGCCGTTTGGGCAAACTGGAGGCTGAGCGCTCCGCTGTTTTGATTCGCGAGCTGCAGGAAGCAGCCAGATTAAATGCCGATAAGCTGCTATCCCATCGTGCCTGGTTAGTAGAGTTAAAAAAAGCGATGACATCGCAAGCGCGTTAGCCATTATTGACTGATTAAACGGGATGCTTAGGCTTATGAATGTTCAAATTCTCGACATTGGAAATGAACAGAACAAAGTTATTTGTATTGATAACTTTTTTTCTGACCCTAATCGCCTTGTTGATGTCGCTGCCAAATCCCTGTTTGCTCCTTATGCTGCTGCAACACAGCGCAAGGGTTATCCGGGGGTGCGCACGGCTGCGCCCGCCGATTACAGTCTTTCATTGGTAAATAGTGTTAATGAGTTGGTGCGCCGTGAATTTTCGATTGCATCTCCAGCGAGCATTAAATTGCTGCAAGAAGCTATGTGTCTGATGACGGTTCCAGAGTCAGCTCTTGGCCCGCTGCAAACTATTCCGCATTTTGATGCGAGCAATCCCCATTTTTTTGCCACCTTGTTGTATCTGTGTGATGAGGCGCATGGTGGCACTGGTTTTTATCGTCATAACGCCACAGGCTATGAAACTATCACGCCTGAGCGTTGTGATCATTACTTGGATGTTTGTTACGAAGAGTTAAACACCAAGCGCCGGGAGAAACGCTACTTCGCTGATACCGATGCTGCTTTTACCAAAACCGGATTCGTTCCTGCAAAATTTAATCGGTTGGTTATTTATCAGGGCTGTATTTTACATTCGGCAAATATCCTATCGGATATCAGCTTACAGGCTGACCCTCGTAAGGGGCGGCTTACCGCTAATGTGTTTTTTAGTTTCTAGTCATAAATCGCGTAGGATTTTTGATGCTTTATCGTTTTTGTTGCGGATTTGTTTGTGTCTAGGCCAGATGTACAACTGGGTTAAATAAAAAATTGAATGGTGTATAAATATTCTTTGACAACGTTGTCTGGCAGGCGTAATCTAAACCTGTCCGATGATGAAAGCCGGGCGGGGTAGCTCTCCATACCCTGTGTGGTGTCAGCGGGCATGAGTTCTCTAGAGCTGTAGTAGTGGTCTTGTGGTTAGTGCCTGTAAGGGCGCTAACCTTTTTTAAATCCGGCGGATTTAACGGCCAGTTGTATCGCGGCGGCAGGGGGAAATATGCGACCATTCCATTGTCAGACTTAACAAGCATTTGGTGTGGCGGCGGTTCGCGCGCGCGACGCTTTATATTTAAAAATAATTGAGGTAAATCATGGTGAAAATGCCGCTTGGCGATCAGCCCTTGTATATCGGTATTGACGGTGGCGGCACCAAGTGTCGCGCCAGTATCATGACCGGTGATCTGCAAGTGCTAGGCACTGGCGTGGGCGGCCCGGCTAACCCTTTCCATGGTGTACAACAAGCAAAAGATTCTATTCGTACTGCAGCCGAATTAGCGCTGATCGATGCCGGTTTTCCGCCTGTAGTAATGAGCCAGCTGATCGCTGGTGCTGGTCTTGCTGGTGTCAATGTGCCCAGCCTCTACGAGGTGATGAGCAGTTGGCAGCATCCCTTTCAAAGTATGCATCTCACTACTGATTTACACATAGCCTGCCTTGGTGCGCACAACAGTGATCAGGGCGCAGTAATGATTTGCGGCACAGGTTCCTGTGGTTATTCCTACGTTAACGACGCGGCTTTATTTTTAGGTGGCCACGGTTTTCCTATTGGCGATAAAGGCAGCGGCGCCTGGATGGGCCTGCAAGCAATCAAAGCGGTATTGCTGGATTACGACAAACTCGGCCCATCCACCATTCTCAGTCACAGCATTAGCAACTTTTTGCAGGCAGAAGGTTTGATGATTGTGGACAAAATGTTTGGTGCTAAACAGGGTGACTACGCCAAGTTTGCAATTTTTGTGGTGGATGCCGCCGATGCTGGTGATGAAGTTGCAAGCGGCATTGTGAAAGAAGGTGCTGCTTATATGAGTGCGGTGGCACGCCGCTTGTGGGCCACGCAACCCGGCCGCATGTCTATTATTGGCGGTCTTGCACCGCGCTTAGTGCCCTGGATGGATAAAGATATGGCGGAGCATTTATCGCCTGCTTTATATCAACCAGAATTTGGTGCTGTGTATTTTGCCAAGCAACAGTCAAACAAGTGCCGTTAGGAATAATTTACACACGGCTTGTTAGGGTTTTTTGTCTGAATGCGCAGCCTTAGTTGGTCATTTTTTCTTGTCATTTTCCAATTCTGTTCGGTCAGTACCAATCGTTTAACCTAAAAACATAAATTAAAACGTAAACCCACTAGTGCAGGTTACTTAATATGTCAGTCGAAACTATGGCGGTACCCAAGCAATCCTCCAGTGTTGTTCCCTTGGCAATGATTGCTGGATTGTTTTTTATTTTTGGCTTTGTAACCTGGCTCAATGGTTCGTTAATGCCTTATTTGGAATTGGTGTTGTCGCTCACGCCGTTTCAGGCTTCGTTTATTTTATTTTCGTTTTATATTGCAGTAACGGTTTTTGCTTTGCCATCGTCCTGGGTGATTCGCAAAGTCGGCTACAAAAACGGTATGGCGATTGGTTTGGCAGTCATGGCGTCGGCCGCGCTTTTGTATATTCCTGCGGCAAAAACTCATTGGTTCCTGCTGTTTTTGGTAGCGCAATTTATGATGGGTGCCGGTCAGACCTTGGTGCAAACGGCAGTGAATCCCTATGTGGTAAAAATGGGGCCAGAGGAGTCAGCAGCGCGTCGCATCAGTATTATGGGCATTCTGAATAAATCTGCCGGTATTGTTGCACCACTGGTTTTTACTGCGTTAATTCTTGGTGGTATGAGCGGAGCAACATCACAGACTCCCAGTGCGGAAGAAATTGAACAGCTCGCCAATAATTTGGTATTGCCCTACATCTATATGGCAGTGGTTATTGGCATAGTTGCATTTTTAGTGCGCATTTCCTCACTGCCGGAATTGGATCTGGAGGAAGACAAAGAAGAGAAGTTGCCGCTGCGTGATGTTTTCCAATTTCCAAATTTGGTGTTGGGTGTGGTGGCATTGTTTTTATACGTGGGGGTTGAGGTCATCGCCGGCGATACCATCGGTTCCTACGGGCGCAGTATTGGGTACACCAATTTTTCTATTCTGACTTCAATCACTATGTCCTGCATGGTGTTTGGATACATCCTTGGCATAGTGTTAATTCCGCGAGTTATTTCCCAGCAAAATATGTTGTTAATTTCTGCGGTGTTGGGTGTCTGTTTAAGTTTGGCCATAGTGCTTGGCAGTAATGAATCCACCAGTATTTCTTCGGTCTTTGCATTTCTGGGTATGCCTGCTATCCCTAACACTATTTTGTGTATCGCTTTACTGGGTTTGGCTAACGCGATTGTCTGGCCTGCAATTTGGCCACTGGCATTAAGTGGTTTGGGTAAATACACCGCTACCGGCTCTGCATTATTAATTATGGCGATTGCGGGCGGCGCTGTAGTGCCGGTGATTCTTGGTGCCGCATCTACGATTGTGGATCGCCAGACAGCCTATATCGTTATGACGCCCTGTTATTTGTTCATTCTTTATTACGCAGCAAAAGGACACAAACTGCGCAGCTGGAAATAATTTATTCGCACACTGGTTTGCGAGTTGTTTCCAAAAAATGATTGCCTGCGAGGTACCTGTGGTCAAACAACGTTTTCTTGCTTTGGATGTGATGCGCGGTTTGACCCTCGCGTTAATGATTCTGGTCAATACCCCAGGTTCATGGAACCATGTCTATGCGCCGCTGTTACATGCCGACTGGCATGGCGCGACGCCCACTGATTTTGTGTTTCCTTTTTTTATGTTTATTGTCGGCTCCGCGATGTTTTTTGCTGTGCGCGGTTTGCAACAATTAACTCCTGCGGCACAAGCGCAAAAAATTCTGCGCCGCGTGTTGCTGCTATTTATTATCGGCGTATTGTTGTCTGCTTACCCATTCACTCAGCCCCTAGAACAGTGGCGAGTGATGGGTGTGTTGCAGCGTATTGCCATAGCCTACGGATTTGCAGCGTTTATTATTTTGTATTTTGGTTTTGCTGGTCGCACGCTGATTAGCGCAGTAATACTTTTGGTTTATTGGGCGCTGTTGAACCTCGCTGCAGATCCTTACAGTCTTGAGCACAACCTGGTGCGGCAGTTGGATATTGCACTGCTGGGTGAAAGCCACCTTTGGCAAGGCAAGGGTTTGGCCTTTGACCCTGAAGGTATTCTCAGCACGTTTCCCTCTATCGTGAATGTGATTATTGGTTTTGAAGCAACACGAGTGCTGCTGGCGAGTGAAAACAAAACCAAAGCGCTCAGTCAGTTATTTGTTGCTGCACTTTTATTGATTGCTGTCGCCATACTTTGGCACAACCTTTTCCCTATTAATAAATCCCTCTGGACCAGTTCGTTTGTGTTACTCACCTGCGGTGTAGCCATTTTATGGTTATTGCTCCTGGTAAAAGTTGAGGAATCCGCCGTCGCTAATGCGATAAAACCGGTGTATCGTTTTTTTGAAATTATCGGCAAAAACCCGCTATTTATTTATGTGTTATCCGGGCTGCTCGCCACCACACTCTATTTAATTCCGGTGGGTGATAAGTCTGCTTATGTTGCACTTTACGATGGGTTTCAACGGATTACAGATCCCTATTTGGCTTCTTTATTGTTTGCACTTTTGATGGTGTTAGTACTTTGGTTTGTCGCTTGGGTACTACACAAGCGCAACATCATTATCAGCCTGTAAACACTTTTTAATCTTTGGTTTTAGCCTGTATAAACCTAAAGGTAAACCTATGAAACAAGCTTTAGTCGGTGCGCGTATTTTTACGGGCGACATTTTTTTGGATGATCATGCGCTGGTCATTCAAGGTGAAAAAATTGTTGAATTAGTGCCCTGTGCGCAGTTGGATAACAGCATTACACAAGTACCTTTGCAGGGTGGTGTGATTGCGCCCGGTTTTATTGATTTACAAGTCAACGGTGGTGGTGGTGCTTTTTTTACCAACAGCACTACACCGCAGGCGATTCAAACCATGCTCGATGGGCATCGCCCCACTGGAACTACCTCGTTACTGCCAACGCTAATTAGCGATACCCGCGCTGTGCATCAAGCCGGTGTTAAAGCCGTGGCTGATGCGGTTGCCGCGGGTATGAAAGGTGTATTGGGTGTGCATGTGGAGGGGCCATTTTTTGATATGGCACGCCGTGGTGCGCATAACGAGCGCTACATTCGCACTATGGAGCAAGCCGATATAGATTGGCTGGTGGACTCTGTAAAAAGCCAACACGATTTTAAAGTCATGCTCACCCTTGCGCCCGAACATGCCGCGCCGGGGCAAATTAAACAATTAACCTCAGCAGGTGTTGTGGTGTGCGCTGGTCATACCGATGCCCATTACGAGCAGGTTGTTGCGGCGTTAAACGAAGGGCTTTCCGGTTTTACGCATTTATATAACGCCATGCGCCCCACAACCGGGCGCGAGCCGGGTGTAGTTGGCGCAGCGCTGGAAGATGCTAACAGTTGGTGCGGCATTATTATTGATACCTATCATGTGCATGCGGCATCCGCGCGTATTGCTTACGCTGCAAAACCCAAAGGCAAAATGTATTTGGTGACTGATGCTATGTCCACCGTTGGCTCACCAGAAAAATCCTTTCAAATTTATGGTGAAACTATTTTTGAAAAAGACGGTTGCCTGGTAAACGCCGAGGGGCGTTTGGCGGGCAGTGCAATAGGGATGATTGATGCGGTGCGTTTGAATACCACTTGGGTTGGTGTAGAGCTGGGAGAAAGTTTGCGTATGGCCTCGTTATACCCTGCGCAATTTATGCAGGTGGATAATTATTTAGGGCGCATTGCACCGAACTATCGCGCTGACCTGGTTCACTTTACCGATGATTATCGTGTGACCTTAACCTGTGTGGCGGGCGATTTGCGAGAACACAATTTGCCCGGTTAATGATATCGGCTCTGCAAGGGTAACCGCTTGCAGACACGCCGTGGATACATCCCTGTAGGCTTGTCGTCGGCATCCTTGTCTCCGACAGTCTGCAAGCCGTTACCCTTGCAAAGCCTTAGTGCTAATTTTTAGTTATCACCACTCACTGGAGTGTTCAATGAAAGTTGTTATTTTGAAAGATGCCGCAGCAGTTGCCCGTTATGGTGCGGATATTTTTATTAAACAAATTAACCGCAAGCCCGATTCGGTATTGGGTTTAGCGACTGGCTCTACACCGGTTGCGCTGTATAAAGAATTAATTGCCGCGTACAACAATGGCGCCGTGTCATTTAAACAGGTCAGCAGTTTTAATTTGGATGAGTACCTTGGTTTGCCTTCTACGCATCCGCAAAGTTATCGTTATTTTATGAATCAACAATTATTTGATCATATTGATATCGACAAGGCGCAAACCAATGTGCCGCCGGGTGATGCGCAAGATCCTTTTAGCGCGTGTGAAATTTATGAAACTGCCATCAAACAAAAAGGCGGTATAGATATTCAATTGCTTGGTATTGGTCGCAATGGCCATATTGGGTTTAATGAGCCGTCATCCTCGCTCATGTCGCGCACGCGGGTTAAAACCCTTACGCGCGCCACTATCGAAGATAACGCACGCTTTTTTGCTGCAGATGAATACCAGCCTCACTTATCCATCACCATGGGTATAGGCACTATTTTGGAATCCAAAAAAGTGGCGTTGCTGGCGACCGGTGAAAATAAAGCGGAGGCAATTAAAGCGACTGTGGAGGGGCCTTTAACAGCGGCCTGTCCGGCGTCTGCCTTGCAATTGCATGAGCAGGTAGTGTTGGTAATAGATGAAGCCGCTGCATCACAACTGTCGGATGTGGATTTTTACAAACACATCGAAATGGAAAATCAAAAATTGTTAGAGCGTTTGGGGCGTGCCTAATGGGCGTAGGTTAAGGCATCACTAAAAAATTCAATGGTATAAAACGCGAAAGGACGGCGTGTGTAAACAAGCCGNTGGCGCAGGGCAAGTCGAGTCGCGCACAATCAGTTGTGGATAAAAACCTTCACTCTCCACATCGCGCGCCGCGCGAATAGTGTCGATTAATAAACCTGTCGCACGCTCGGCAATAGTGGTGTTGGGTTGCTGTGCGGTGGTGAGGTTGGGCCAGGCTTGGCGGGAGAAGGGGCTATCCTCAAAGCCGACGATGGAAAGTTGCTGCGGCACCTCCACACCCTGAATGCGCGCGGCAAATAAAGTGCCCGCCGCAATTTCATCGTTACAAGCAAATACGGCAGTGGGTTTTAAATTGGTTGCCAATAGTTGGCGAGTGCGTTTTACACCTGACTCAAACGAATATTCACCGGGAATAATTAATTTTTTATCCAGGGTGATTTTGTTGGCTTTGAGTGCGGCTTTGTAGCCCTCCAAGCGTTCAATACTGGATTTATGCGATTCTTCCCCGCCTAAAAAGGCGATAGCTTTATGCCCTAAATCAATCAGGTATTGGGTGATTTTGTAAGCCGCGGTGCGGTCATCTACAAAAATGCAGGGGCCTTTTTTATCCGGTGGTTGTGAGCCGGAGAGAATGCGTACAAACGGAATTTTGCGTTTGTTCAGCACAGAAAGTATTTCCGGCATTTCAGAGATGGGCGGCGTAAGAACCAGTCCACCCACTTGGCTGCGATCCACCATATTGAGCACTTCATCAATAATATCTTCTGCTTTGGAATCACAGGGGTGAATTACCAGTTCATAACCCTGGCGGCGGCACTCCCCTAAAATTCCCTTTTGCATATCAATGACGTAGTTGCTGTTGGGGTTGTCGTAAATAAAACCAATAGAAGACGCTGCGCCGCGCAGCAAACGTGCGGAAAGATTAGGTTGGTAATTCAGCGCTTTAACCGCCTGCATAACCTTTTCCTGCAATTCTTGCCCGACAGTCCCTTCTTTATTAATGACACGCGAAACGGTTTTAAACGAGACGCCGGCCAGTTTGGCAACATCCTTGATGGTGGCTTTGGATTTGGGGGCGTGTTTATCGACACTGGGTTTCATAGGCATCTGGTAATTAGTGGCTGATCAAAACGCTAGGGTAGAGCTTAGGTTGGCGGAGCGCAATCATTTCGCGGGTCTCGATAAAGCCGTCGCTAGTAAATGCCATCTGTTCTAGCTTCAAACACCTTGCGCAAGGATATGTAAAACATTTTGGCTGCAGTAATTCGCTGGTGGCACCATGCGGGTGCAAATACTCCTGGGCCGGCCCAGCCACTCCCGGTGCAAGCCGCTGTTAATGCATAACCAGAATGAGGTTCACCCATGAAAAAATTCATTGTGTTGTTTGTTGCCTGTTTTTTTCCGTTAGTTGCTGGTGCTCAGGCGACTAAACAATTGGAGCAGTTGTGGCAGGCGAGTGATTTACCTACTCCTGAGTCGGTGCTTTATGTCGCCGATAAAAAATCGCCATTTCTGTTTGTGGCGTTGATTGACGGTCAGGGTGATCAAGCGGATGGCAAGGGCGGTATAGCCAAGTTAACTACCGATGGCAAACTCATCGATAAGGATTGGATTACTGGATTAAATGCGCCCAAAGGCATGGCCATTGACGGTAATTATCTATATGTGGCTGACATTACCGAGCTGGTCATTATCGATATTAAAAAACAACAAGTGACACAAAAAATTCCGGTTGAGAAAGCTGTGTTTTTAAATGATGTAACAGTTAGCTCTGCCGGAGTTGTGTATGTGTCTGACACCAGAACCAATAAAGTTCACCGTTTCCACAAGGGAAAAATGGATACTTATTTGGAAAATGTCAGTAGCGCTAACGGTTTAAAAGCCTTGGGTTCCAGTTTGCTGGTAGGCGCTGGCCCAGAGCTATTGATGATTGATGCTGATAAAAATCGCCAGGTTATCGCCAAGGGTTTTGAGGCGGGTATTGATGGTATTGAAATGACCAAACCCGGAGAATTTCTGGTGTCTTGCTGGGTGGGGCTGGTGTATTACGTTCACAGCGATGGTCGTTTGGAGCGTTTGATCGATTCGCGCGAGGCAAAAATTAATACAGCTGATATAGGTTATGATCAAGCTTCCCAGCAACTCTATGTGCCTAACTTTTTCAAAAATACAGTCACCGCCTATCAGCTTAAATAAATCGCTGACACTAATAAGCTGAACGCGAAACTAAATCAAAAGCTGGGTTGATCCTGCCTGCCTAGCACTAAAAAGCCGTTGCGATTGCAGCGGCTTTTTAGTATCCGCCGCATTAATTTTTTTTGGTCATTTCCTGGGCAAATTTGGCTTGTTGCTCAGCACTGGCTTCTGTCTGGAATTGCGCTTTCCACTCGCTGTAGGGCATGCCATAAATGTGGGTGCGAGCGTCCTCGTAATCCAATTCGATGTGCTGTTCGGCTCCGGCTGCAACATACCACTTGCTCAAACAGTTGCGACAAAAGCCTGCAAGGTTCATTAAATCAATGTTCTGTGCATCTTTGCGGCTATCCAAATGAGCAACTAAACGGCGAAACGCCGCTGCTTCCAGTTTTTCCCGCTGTGCGGGGCTAAGTTCGTCAATTTTCATTAATGCCTACTCGTGTAAATAAGAATTTGGCCGATATTCTACGATGCTTTATGTACTTCAGGCGTGTTTGATTAAGGTTTGGTGGGCTGCTGGAGGATTAAATCCGGTTCTTGTCTTGAACCTCAATTCAGGCTGCCTATACTCAAACGGTACTGTTAAGCTTGTCGTCTGAATTATTTTGTTATTTCAACCGGTGTCCGCAAATGCTGGGCAATCGGATTCTGGATTGGGGGTTTTTGCGTGAACATTATTTTGGGCATCATCGTTGTCCTGGGTTGTGTGATTGGTGGTTTTGCTGTGCACGGCGGCAACCCCATGGCACTTATGTCCCCCATCGAGGTGTTGATCATTTGCGGTGCTTCCTTTGGCGCAATGATTATTGGCAACCCGCTATCGGTAACTATCGGCGTTATCAAATCCGGCGGTTCCCTGATGACGCCTTCCAAGTTCAATAAGGTGTTTTACCTGGAGCTGCTGACTTTACTCTACGACATACTCAACAAAACCCGCCGTGAAGGTTTGATGGCTATTGAAGGGGATATTGAAGAGCCGGAAACCAGCCCGATTTTTGCCAACTACGCGTCCATTCTTAAAGATCATCACATCGTAGAATTTATCTGTGATTACCTGCGCATCATGGTGGCGGGCAACATGGCTCCGCACGAACTGGAGTCCCTCATGGAGCAAGAGTTGGAAGGGCATCATACAGAGGCATCGGTCGTGCCCGGTGCAATCCAGAATGCCGCTGATGGCTTACCTGGTTTTGGTATTGTGGCGGCGGTGCTCGGGGTGATTATCACCATGGGCAAAATTGGCGGCCCGCCTGCTGAAATTGGTGCGGCGGTAGCCGCGGCACTGGTGGGAACGCTGCTGGGGATTTTGTTCGCCTATGGTTTTATCGCCCCCTTTTCCAGCTATCTACAGGGTAAGGTTCGCGATGAAGGCCGCGCTTACGAATGTATCAAAGCGGTATTAGTGGCCTCTATGAATGGTGTGCCACCGCAGGTAGCCGTCGAGTTTGGCCGTAAAGTTCTTTTCCACAGTGTTCGTCCCAGTTTCAAAGAACTGGAAGAGCAGTATCGCGCCAGCAAGAAGTAAGGTCGATTTTCCATGGAAAAGAATTCAGCTCAGCAGCCGATCATCATCAAAAAGAAAAAGGGGCATGGCCATGGGCATCATGGCGGTTCCTGGAAGGTTGCACTCGCCGATTTTATGACCGCAATGATGGCCTTCTTTCTCTTGATGTGGCTGCTGGGAAGCACCTCGCCTGAGGAAAAAAAGGCCATCTCAGGTTACTTTCAAGACCCTGGCAGCCCATATGTAGTGGGTGAGGGTGGTGCCAATCCAGGCATAATTAATTTGGAACAACCTACCGAGCCGCTGATTCCTGCAGAGGTGGATGATACGCCTGCGCAAGAGGTTACAGAGGATCAGATCAAAAAAGAGATGGAGCGGATCGAAAACGAACAGCTGGAGGAGCTCAAACGACAACTGGAGACGGAAATCAATGCACTCGATTCGGTGTTCCAGCAAATTAAGGATCAAATCTTAATCGACTTTACCGCGTTGGGGTTGAGAATCCAGATTGTTGATAAAGACCAGCGCCCCATGTTTGATGTCGGCAGCGCCAACCTCAAACCCTATTCGGTGGAGGTGCTTCATGCGCTTGCCCCGATACTGAACAAGGTACAGAACAAAATCAGTGTGACTGGCCATACCGACTCGACTCCCTATGGTGTAGGTGCCAGTTATACCAACTGGGAATTGTCAGCAGATCGCGCTAACGCTGCGCGCCGCGCGTTACTGGAGGGGAATTATCCAGAAGGTAAGGTGGCAACAGTGCAGGGGATGGGATCGGCGGCCCCTTTTCTTATTGATCGCCCCGATGAACCTATTAATCGTCGGATCGCCATTATTGTGCTCAAGAAAGCAGTTGCCGATGCATTGGGCAGTGGTGCGGGGATAGATAGCAGCAAATTGATTAACAGCAGCGAAACATTTACCCAGCCGGCCCCCGGCCCGAAAATTCTATCGCCCAATGAAGTTAATGACGCGATCGATGCGGCAAATGCACCATAAAATGAAAAGACTTATAAAAACAAAGCCCGGATTATTCCGGGCTTTGTTTTTAATACGACCTTGGTGTTAATCCTGAGCGGCGAGTTGGTCGCGAATAAAACCGAAGAGTTTGCGCGCATTCGCAGGCGGTTTGTTTTCATCCCTTTCTTTTTGTGCCGCACGAATTAATTGACGCAGGTGTTGTACATCCAGGCCCGGGCAGGAGGTCACCAGGGTTTGGAAAATTTGTTTGTCGCCCTCAATCAGCAAATCGCGGTAGCGCTCGATCTGATGCTGACGATGCACATACTGATCGCTACGGTTTTGCATTTTCTCAACCGCTGCTTTGATTTCCTCATGGTTGCCTTCGCGCATCAAACGACCGATATACTGGATTTGGCGGCGACGCGCTTCTTTAGGCGGTAATTTGCGGGCGATATAAATGGCATCCAACATTTCTTCGCTGAGTGGAATATTGGCCAGCTGCTTTTCATTCATATCGATCAAGCTTTCGCCCAGCGCCTGCAAGGCATGCATATCGCGTTTTACCTGCGACTTGCTGAGAATGTAGTCATCCGGATTGATGTCGTCGTAGTTGTAAACCATAAAAGTATCTGTCGTATTCAGTAGGTCATGCCAAATGAAAGCCCGGCAAGGTTGGCAGCCAGTATAAAGGTGAGTAGCGTTTAAAAGGTCGCGCAGCTTAGTGCACAGAGGCTTCAGTCACAACTGCTTTGGATTAACAATAGAGTATTTATTCGCCTTCTTCAAAGCGATCTGCAATCAGGTTGCGTATAGCGCTCATCGCTATCTCCGCATCCTCGCCGTCTATATTGACTTCTATACGGCTGCCACAACTTGCGGCGAGTAGCATTAGAGACATTACACTCTTTGCATCCGCCCAGATACCCTCACCCACACGCACCTGAATGCTCGCCTTGAATTGGTTTGCCAAAGTGGCAAACTTGGCTGCCGCACGTGCGTGTAAGCCACGCTTATTGATAATGTCGAGGGTTTCGATTGGCATGGTTTAATGCTTTTTGTGTTTGTTGATATCGCGATGGCGTACCTGCACATCGTTAAAACTTTGATCAAAGTGACGTTGTAATCGTTCCGCCAGATAAACCGAGCGATGTTGTCCTCCGGTACAGCCGACAGCGATGGTGATGTAACTGCGGTTGTTTGCTTGGTAGCGAGGTAGCCAGCGTGTCAGATAGTGCTCAATGTCCTCATACATCTCTTTGACAGTGATTTGTTCTTCCAAAAACTCAATAACATCCTGATCCTTACCAGTCAGTGGGCGCAGGTTGGGTTTCCAGTGAGGGTTTGGTAAACAGCGAGCATCAAACACCAAATCGGCGTTTACAGGAATGCCGTGTTTAAAACCAAAGGACTCGAACAGGATTGCCATGGTCGATTCACTGCGCCCAACAACACGCTCTTTCACTAAATCCCGCAATTCATGCAGGTTCAAATGGCTGGTATCGATTATTTGGTCAGCACAATCCCGGATTGGCTCCAATAAATGCTGCTCAGCCGTGATGGATTCCTCAAGGCTGGTGTGCTTATCCGAAAGTGGGTGTTTGCGCCGTGTTTCGCTAAAGCGTTGAATAAGTACTGCTGGCTGAGAATCCAGAAACAAGGTCCGAAAGGGCAAATGTGCCTCTTTCAGTGTACTGATCATTTGCGGAAATATATTCAGGTCTTGCCAGGCGTTGCGCACGTCAATGCCTATGGCAAAGCGCTGCTGGTCGTCCTTGTGGATTTGTATTTGGGCTACCAATGCTGGTAGCAGGCTAACGGGTAGGTTGTCGATGCAATTAAAACCAACATCTTCCAGCACATGCAGTGCGGTACTTTTTCCTGAGCCTGACAGCCCGCTTACTATCACAAGGTGCATGGCATAGACCTACTAGGGGGCGGCTATAGCTGCTTGAAAAAGTGCTGTATCGCTGTCCGCTGTGCGCAGGCGTTGGCGGTAGTCAGCGTTGTTGAGAGCTCCTGCCAGTGCTGCCAGGGTTTGTAGATGTTCATCATGAGCATCTTCGGGTACCAACATTGCAAACAGTATGTCAACCGGTTGTGAATCTATGGCATCAAAATCGATTGGATCTGCCAGTGTGAGCAGCGCGCCTATGGTGCTATTGCAATTTGCGATGCGACAGTGGGGTATGGCGATGCCGTGCCCTATGCCGGTAGAGCCAAGGCGCTCTCTGCCGATTAGCCGGCGGAAGAGTTCGTCTGCCTCAATACCCGGAACATCCTGAGCAATAGCGTTAGCTAACAACTCTAGGGCGCGTTTTTTACTGCCGCCCTCAACACCGCAAAGCGTGCGTCCAGGGGTAATAAGATTTTGAATTTGCATGGTAGGTGTGACTAAAAGATTCTATCAATAAGTACGCGGCGAGTCTGACGACCCGCCGCATGATGATTAACGATGGCTGCGCATCTTTTCTTTGTGCTTAATTAGCTGGCGATCCAGCTTATCTGCCAGGGCATCAATAGCTGCATAGAGATCATCATGGGTTGCATCTGCAAACAAGTCCTTACCACTTACATGGATAGTGGCCTCTGCTTTCTGAATAAGTTTATCAACGGAGAGGATCACATGGGTGCTGGTAATTCGATCATGGTGGTGACTTAGACGCTCAATTTTGCTGTTGACGTAGTCTTTTAGTGAATCGGTAACTTCCAAATGATGACCACTAATGTTTATTTGCATAGATACTTCCTCTCGATAGAAACAAAATGGTTGTGATCAGCACAACCTAACAGTTCATCCTTGATTTTCTTCCGAATTAGGTACTGCTTGCCAGTGACAATACTAAGTCAAATGGTCTTACGTTCGTTTGAAGGTGGAATGTTCAGCGATTCGCGATATTTTGCGATTGTGCGACGCGCCACCTGAATTCCCTGTTCCGCCAATAAGTCGGTAATTTTGCTATCGCTCAGGGGTTTTTTGGGGTTCTCAGCGCTAACCAGTTTTTTGATAATGGCGCGAATTGCTGTCGATGAGCACTCGCCTCCACTATCGGTACTGACGTGGCTGGAGAAAAAGTACTTAAGTTCAAATATACCTTGCGGTGTATGCATATATTTTTGGGTGGTCACACGAGAGATGGTGGACTCATGCATTTCCACTATCTCGGCAATGTCATGTAATACCAGCGGTTTCATTGCCTCCGGCCCGTAGTCTAGAAAGCCGCGTTGTTTTTCTACAATACAGCTCGCCACTTTTAATAGTGTCTCGTTACGGCTCTGTAAGCTTTTTAGAAACCAGCGAGCCTCCTGTAAATTGTCTTTGAGAAAGGTATTGTCGCTACTGGAGTCGGCTCGTTTTACCATTGAAGCATAGTTGGCATTGATGCGTAGGCGCGGTGCAATTTCTGGATTTAATTCCACTATCCAGCGACCATCGCGCTTCTCTACAAACACATCAGGAACAACATATTCAGTGTCGCCGCTGGCGATAATATCGCCCGGGCGGGGGTTAAGGCTCTGGATAAGGGCTATAGCTTGGCTAAGTTCAGCTTCTTTAAGCTTGGTGCGGCGCATCAGCTGACGATAATCGCGGCTGCCTAAAATAGGTAGATAGAGCTTGGCGATAAGTTTCGCGGAATCCAGATATGGCGTCTTGGTGTCAAACTGTTGCAGCTGTACCAGCAGGCATTCCGAAAGATTCTGGCTGCAGACACCGCAGGGATCAAACTGTTGTAAGCGGTGCTGTACCGCTACCACCTCATCCAACTCCAGATCTTCCAGATCGTTGCGCATTCCCTCAAATATTTCTTCAATGCTGATTGATAGCATGCCGCTGGGTTCTACGGCATCGATGATGGCCATTGCCAGCACCCTATCACGATCAGACATTGGGGTGAGGTTAAGTTGCCACATCAGGTGGTCATAAAGTGAGTCTGTTGCAGCGCGGCGGCTTTCAAAGTCACTGTCTTCATTGTCGAAGTTGTTTGAGCTTCCCGCTGCGGAGGTTTGGTAAACGTCATCCCAACTGGTATCTACTGGTAGATCGGAAGGAATGGAGTCGCTCCAATCGCCACTATCGGCACTAAAACTCTCGCTTTCCCCATAGACATCGCTATCGCTGAATGACTCCCCATCACTAAAGTTATCGCTCTCACCAAAACTCTCGGTGTCACTGTAACTAGGCTCGCTAAAGCTATCGCTGGTGGAAGAGGTGAAGCTGTCGCTACTGGAGTAATCATTACTCGTATCGGTGCCGGACTCGGCAGCAATTTCTTGTTGGCGGTTGTAATCGATTTGATCGTCAGCACTGCCTTCGTAATCACTGCTTTGGCTAGGGGAGTCAAAGCTCTCCTCCATTTCAAGCATAGGATTTGAATCAAGCGCCTCTTGGATCTCTTGCTGTAAATCCAGGGTTGAAAGCTGCAGGAGGCGAATTGCCTGCTGCAGTTGGGGGGTCATGGTCAGCTGTTGGCCGAGTTTAAGCTGGAGAGATTGTTTCATTGTTGTTGCAACAAACCCTTAAATAACACGGTATGGAAAACATCTGTTAAGTGGAGTTTAGTCAGGGTTTGCGCTTCAAGCAACATGCTTAAGCAAGCTTTATGCCTAGTAGACAAAGAATGTTGCTTGTCAAGTTGTTTCTGCTTTGTTCGTCAGAGGCGGAAGTGCTCGCCCAGATAGACTTCGCGAACCTTGCTGTTGCTCAGCACAGTATCAGCGCTGCCCTCTGCGATTATGTGCCCCTCGCTGACGATGTAGGCCGTTTCACAGATATCAAGGGTTTCGCGCACATTATGGTCGGTTATCAATACACCTATGCCGCGATCTTTAAGATGGCGAACAATTTCTTTAATGTCATTTACAGAAATGGGGTCCACACCGGCAAAGGGTTCATCCAGAAGAATAAACTTGGGGTCTGTGGCCAGTGCGCGTGCGATTTCTACGCGGCGACGTTCGCCCCCCGAGAGCGCCATACCCAAACTATCTCGGATGTGCGTGATATGAAATTCGCTCAAGAGTGCTTCAAGTTTTTCTGCACGCGCTTTTTGGTCCAAATCCTTGCGCGTTTCAAGTATCGCCATGATGTTGTCAGCGACAGTGAGTTTGCGAAAGATAGATGCTTCCTGGGGTAAGTAGCCAATACCAGCGCGTGCGCGTCCATGGATAGGTAGCTGGGTAATATCCCTGTCATCAATAAGCACGCTACCGTTGTCGGCAGGAACCAAGCCGGCAATCATGTAAAAGCAGGTTGTTTTACCAGCGCCATTTGGCCCTAACAAACCCACTATGTGACCGCTCTCGACAGTGATCGAAACATCGATAACTACTTTGCGTTTTTTGTAGCTTTTGGCGAGATGACGCGCGTGCAAACTTGGCATAGGTTAATTGCTGCCTGGAGTGAAAGAGGGAGCCTGTGAATCACTTGCGGAGCCAGATTTTGGGGGGATGACAATTTCAATCCGCTGACCTTCACCTGCGGTGTTGCCTTCGGCTTTCATGACTTCTTTAACCAAGTCATAGTTAATGTGTGGGCCGCTCATGACGGCGCCATTTTGCTCGACGGATGCATCTTCGACCAGAAGCAAGTGCTCATTGCTGGGTGTGTAAGTAATTTGTTTGGCCGCGGCGGTAACTATCCCCTGTGTTTCTTCAGGTTGTTGTTGGAATTTAGCCGGGTTACCTGTAGCAACCATTTTTTCAACGCCACCGTCAGCGTTGGTGTGAATGATGATTGAATCGGCTTTGATGGTGAGGGAGCCTTGGCGGATTTCTACTGAGCCGGTATAGGTGGCTACCCCATTTTTCTGGTCAACGGTTAGGTTGTCTGCGGAGCCACGGATGGTTTCGTTTTTGTCGCTGGGTAATGCCCAAGCTGCGCCAGCACTGAGTAAAACAGTGACCAGGCCAAGCAACCTGAAAGTGGATTTAACGTGGTTCATAAACAGCCTTGACTTGTGACTTTAATTGGAACTGACTGTTGGTAAAGTCAGCTTCCATGCCTTCGGCCGTCATCTGACCCTTGGCGCTGCGCATCTTAACAGCTTTGTCTGTGCGCGCGAATTGTGTCTTGGGTAGCAAATCCAGCTTGCTGGTAGATATGCGCACCAAGCCGTTGGATGACGTTTGTTGTTGAATTTCTACATCGTTCAGAAGTTGAATTAATTCACCATTCATTTGGCTTTTACCCTCCCTTGCATTGACTATCCAGGGTGCAGTTGGGTCTTCATCAAAAAACTCCATCGTAGGGCTTTCGATCATGGTGTAGTCATGTTCCGATGGGCTCTCTGTATCTTTTTGAAAATGAGTGATTTGCGGTGTGGTAAGGCGATAGCGCAGATTGCCTGAGGTGCCGTATTCGCGGGTTTCCACGCTGGTCATGTAATATTGTGGAAAGCCGCCGCTAGCATATGGGTCTGGTCTTGGGTCATCTTTATGACGCAGGGAAAATGCAAAGAAAAACACCAGCATAGCCATTGCAACTATCCATGGCACTGGAACCTGTTGGTGAATTTGCTGGATTCGATCGACTAGTCTCATCTTACGCAGAGGATCCGTGCAGGTAGGCGCCCAGCGCCTTATCGTATGTATTTTGTGCTTGCATAAGTAAGTCGCAGGCGGCTCGTACTGCCCCCTCTCCACCACGTTCACGACTTTGCCAGTGCGCGCGTTCTACGACACTGAAATGGGCATTGGCAACTGTAAGTGCAAGACCAATGCGAGTCATAACTGTCAGGTCTGGCCAGTCATCTCCCATGAATGCAATTTCATGCAATGCATAGCTGTGTTCCCGCAGGATTTCCTGCAGCGCTTCCCATTTGTCCTCGCGGCCCTGAACGAGAATATCAATCCCTAAGTCCCGCGCGCGCCGTGCCACTAAATCACTGGTGCGCCCAGTGATAATGCCAACTTTGACACCGGTTTTTTGCAGGGCTTTGATGCCCTGTCCATCGAGCGTATTAAATGCCTTGAACTCATCGCCGCTATTGTTGAAAAACAGCCGCCCGTCGGTCAGCACTCCATCCACATCCAATAGCAGGAGTTTGATTTGCGCAGCGCGCTCCCGTAGTTCAGCATTCATCTTTTTCGTTCCAGGTCCAATTATTGCTGCAGTTATCAAATGATACCGGCGCGTAGCAAATCATTAATTTTTACGACACCAACCAACTGTTTTTGTTCGTTGTGCACCAGTAGTACGTTTATCTTGGCTTCCTCCATAACCGCCAAGGCTTCTGCGGCGAGGGTATTGTCGCGCAGCATTTTGGGGGTCGTATTCATCAAGTCACCCACTTTGGCGCTGCGCACATCAATTCCCCGATCAATACTGCGGCGCAAGTCGCCATCAGTAAATATGCCGAGTAGCTCGTGGGCATTACTCATGACGGTTGTCATGCCAAATCCTTTTTCTGACATAACCATCAAAGCATCCAATAAAGGGGTGTCGGGAGATACATGGGGAATATCACTACCGGTGTGCATGACGTCACCAAGGCGTAGTAATAGTTTGCGTCCCAGTGCTCCTCCAGGGTGAGAGAAGGCAAAATCTTCAGCAGTAAAGCCGCGAGCCTCTAGCAGGGCAATGGCAAGTGCATCCCCCATCACCAGCGTGGCTGTAGTGCTGGAGGTGGGAGCCAGATCCAGCGGGCAGGCTTCATGCTCTACGCTGATATCCAAATTGACCTCTGCCACCTCGCCAAGAGTGGATTGGGGATTGGCTGTCATGCTGATTATTTTAATGCCTGCCCGCTTGAGCAAGGGGAGCAGGGTAATTACCTCTTTGGAACTGCCAGAGTAGGAAATGGCCAGCACCAGATCATTTTTGGCGATCATGCCCAAATCGCCATGGCTGGCTTCTGCGGGATGTACAAAAAAAGCCGGGGTGCCGGTACTTGCAAGAGTGGCGGCGATTTTTTTGCCAATATGACCGGATTTGCCTATGCCGGTGACTATGACTCTACCGCTGCACTCCATAATCAGTTCACAGGCGCGGCTGAAACCTTCGCCAATACGGCCATCCAGTGCGCTTACTGCCTCTGCTTCAAGCCGTATAGTGCGCCGTGCAGAGCTTGGATAATCGAAGCTGGTCATATCAAGATTCCAAAGAGAAGGGCTGCATTATAACGGCCATCTTTCACAAGGCGAGTGGGGGTGTGTCTTTTTTGCGGGTATGCGGTTATCCCGATATTGGTGAAATGTTATAGTGCGCACCGCAAAAGACCTGAATAAGCTTCAGGTTAAATTTAACTTTCCTTTGGTTTAATAAGTCGCCTCAATAAATACCTTGCACGAGAATGGCACCATAAGGGGGTAGTGTTGTCCGATCATCTGTTGCCCAGGCTTACTCAGCCCGGCCAACCAGTTCATTTTTCTCAATATGGAAGGTTTTACAATGAAATATGTGTTCACCAATCTATCTCGTTTTGTTCTGGGAATGTTATTGCTGCTCGGATTCCAGATATCACAGGCTGCCGATGCCACTCAGAGTCCTCAGATAATTGTTGAAACCGTCGCGCAGGAGCTGTTTGGTCTGGTTAAGACTAAAAATACTGACAAGATGGCTGATGAGGTTTATTTCAAGCAAGTTGAAAAGGCGCTTGAGGAAGTGGTGAATTTCCCTTTTATTGCTGCATCAGTAATGGGTAAGGCTGCATACTCCAAGGCTACTCCGGCACAGCGTGAACAGTTCCAAAAAGTCTTTAAAGACGGCATGGTCAAATCGCTTGGTAAGGGTGTTTTGGGTTATGCCGACAGCAAGGTTGTGATTGCGGGGGTGGATGACAGTAACCCCAACCGTCAGGTGGTCAAACAGGAAGTGTCGGCCGACGGCGCTACCCATAAGCTGAACTACACCATGCGCAAGGAAAAATCAGGCGAGTGGAAATTGATCAACGTGGTGCTCAATGGCGTAAACCTGGGTCAATCGTTCAGTGGTCAATTCAAGGCGAGCCTTAAAAAATACAACGGTGATATCGATAAAGTGATCGCCAATTGGTTGGCTGATGCATAACCGGATCTGTAGTTAGCCAATCGACAAAACCCCCGGCCTGCGCTGGGGGTTTTGCTTTGCAGTGCCGGATTTTCGGATGCGATATGGGCGACATTCCGGTAAACTTCGCGCCTTATTTCTGATTACAGCCCTTCTTAATCGAGTAATTCTATGCAAGCTGAACAAATCAAAGCGCTGATTGAAAGCCAAATCCCGGATTGCGATGTCAAATCGGTCGATGTCATGGGTGATCATATAGGTCTGGTGGTCGTAAGCCCTGCATTTGCCGGTTTGACCCCTGTTAAAAAGCAGCAGTTGGTGTTGTCGACCTTGAGTGCGCAATTTGCTGACCGCAGCATCCACGCGGTGGATTACATCAAATCCTTCACGCCCGAACAGTGGCAACAGCAGCAACAGTAACGTCTCCGGCTTGAAGTCGGCATTGGCTGGCTCGGGCCTCTTTTTTCTCTTCTTTGTTTTCAGGGTTGTATGGATAAGTTTTTGATTAACAGTAGCGGTCCACTGACGGGCGAGCTGCGAATTTCCGGTTCCAAAAATGCAGGTTTGCCGCTGTTGGCGGCGACAATTTTGGCCGATTCCGAAGTGCGCTTGAGCAATGTTCCGCACTTGAAAGACATGACTACCATGGTGCAGTTGCTGCGCACCCTCGGCCTGACCATTGAGATTCAGGGCGAGCATGTGGTGATTGTGGACCCCAATACCATCAACTCCTACACCGCGTCTTACGAGCTGGTAAAAACCATGCGCGCATCGATTCTGGTGCTTGGGCCATTGCTTGCGCGCTACGGCGAAGCCAATGTGTCTTTCCCGGGGGGGTGTGCAATTGGTTCGCGCCCGGTGGATATCCATTTACGCGGCCTTGAAGCCATGGGGGCGATTATCGAAATCGATGGTGGTTATATCCGTGCTCGCTCAAATGGCCGCTTGAAAGGCTGCCATTTCCTGATGGATATGGTCACCGTTGGCGGCACTGAAAACCTGCTGATGGCCGCGGTATTGGCTGAAGGCAAAACCGTATTGGAAAACGCGGCGCGCGAACCTGAGATTGTTGACCTTGCCAATATGCTGGTTGCTATGGGCGCGAAAATCGAAGGTATAGGTACATCGACCCTGACAGTTCATGGCGTTGATAAACTGCACGGTTGCGAATACAGCGTGATGCCTGACCGTATCGAAACCGGCACCTATCTGGTTGCCGCTGCAGCGACTCGTGGCAAGATTAAATTGACCAATACCCGCGCCGACATTCTTGAAGCCGTGTTATTGAAGTTGCAGGAAGCGGGCGCGGATATCACCACTGGTGAAGACTGGATCGCGCTGGATATGCACGGCAAGCGCCCGAAAGCAGTTAGCTTGAAAACGGCTCCTTACCCGGCATTCCCTACAGATATGCAATCGCAATTTATGGCAATGAATGCGGTCGCTGAAGGTATCAGCCACATCACCGAAACGATTTTTGAAAATCGCCTGGTACAGGTTGCCGAATTGAACCGTATGGGTGCGCATATCGAACTTGAACACAATACGGCGATTGTTACGGGTGTTGAGCGTTTAAAAGCGGCACCAGTAATGGCATCTGACCTGCGCGCCTCGGCAAGTTTGGTGATTGCCGGTTTGGTGGCGGATGGTGAGACCCTGATCGACCGCATTTACCACATCGATCGCGGTTACGAAGCTATCGAGCAGAAATTCCAAAGCCTCGGTGCCAGTGTGCGCCGTGTTAAGGGTTCATAAGCGCAAAGGTATAAAAAAGGTAAAACCCATGAGTCAAACCCTGACCATCGCGCTCACCAAAGGGCGCATTCTGGAAGAGACACTACCACTGCTGGCGGCAGCGGATATTCGCCCGCTCGAAGATATGGAAAAGAGCCGCAAGCTGGTATTTGAAACTACCCAACCCAATGTGCGTTTTTTATTGTTGCGCGGTGCAGATGTTCCCACCTACGTGCAATTTGGTGCGGCCGATATGGGTATTTCCGGAAAAGACACTCTGATGGAAAACGGCGCTGAAGGTTTGTATGAACCGCTCGATTTAAATATCGCGCGCTGCAAATTAATGACCGCTGGCGTGAAGGGTGAATCCCTGCCGGCTGGTCGTATTCGTGTTGCCACCAAGTATGTGAATATCGCCAAACAATATTACGCATCCCAAGGTCGCCAGACGGATATCATCAAGCTCTACGGTGCGATGGAGTTGGCACCGATTATGAATTTGGCCGACGAAATTGTGGATATTGTCGATACCGGCAATACCCTGCGTGCGAATGGCTTGGAGCCGCGCGATTTTATTGCAGATATCAGCTCGCGTTTGATCGTGAACAAAGCTTCAATGAAAATGAAACACGTACAAATCCAAAATATTATCGACCATATCGCCAAGGCAGTTGCGGTCGATTAGTTTTTTATGTCCTCAATTGCAAATGCCAATGTGCATTTGCAATTGATCAGCGGCATTATCAGTTCATCTTGTCTAACTCTGTGTCTAAAAGAGAATTCCATGTCTGACTCTATCATCACCCGTTTGGATGCAAGCCAAAGCGATTTTAATCAGCAGTTGGATCAATTGTTGGCCTGGGAATCGGTAAGTGATACCCGTGTTGCAGCAGTTGTCGACGACATCTTGCATCAAGTCAAAACGCGCGGTGATATTGCAGTGGTGGAGTTCACCAATAAATTTGACCGTCGTTCAGCGCAAAGCATGAATGATTTTGTTGTCACACCAGCAGAATTACAAAATGCACTGACACAAATTCGCCCTGAGCAACGTGCTGCCTTGGAAGTTGCTGCTGAACGTATTCGCAGTTATCACCAGCATCAATTGCAAAGTTCATGGCGCTACACGGAAGCTGACGGCACTGTGCTTGGCCAGCAAATTTCGGCGATGGAACGTGTGGGGTTGTATGTGCCCGGTGGTAAAGCGTCTTACCCTTCATCGGTGTTGATGAATGCGATTCCGGCCAAGGTCGCGGGTGTTGATGAATTAACGATGGTAGTGCCCGCGCCTGATGGTGAAATCAGCCCAATGGTGTTAGCAGCTGCAGCGATTGCGGGCGTGGATCGCGTCATTACGATTGGTGGTGCGCAAGCAGTTGCGGCGCTTGCCTACGGCACTGAAACCATAGCCAAAGTCGATAAAATTGTCGGCCCTGGTAACATCTATGTAGCGACGGCCAAGCGCGCGGTATTCGGTCAGGTGGCGATTGATATGATCGCTGGTCCTTCTGAGATTTTAGTGGTGTGCGATGGTTTGACCGACCCCGATTGGATCGCGATGGATTTATTCAGTCAGGCTGAGCACGATGAACAGGCGCAATCGATTTTGCTGTGCCCGGATGCGGAATATTTGGATAAGGTTGAATCATCCATTAAGAAATTATTGCCAACACTTGCGCGCGAAAGCATCGCCAGTGTGTCGTTAAAAAATCGCGGTGCCTTGATTAAAGTTGCAGATATGGAGCAGGCAATTGCTGTGAGCAATCGCATCGCACCTGAGCATTTGGAATTGTCGATTGCTGACCCGGAAGCCTGGTTGCCGAAAGTGCGCCACGCGGGCGCAATTTTTATGGGGCGCTTTACTCCTGAAGCGTTGGGCGATTATTGTGCTGGTCCCAACCACGTGTTGCCCACCTCGGGTACTGCGCGTTTTTCATCGCCACTGGGTGTGTACGATTTCCAAAAGCGCAGCTCGATTATTATGTGCTCGGCATCGGGTGCATCAGAGTTGTCCAAAACAGCATCGGTGCTTGCACGCAGTGAATATCTTGAAGCGCATGCACGCTCGGCGGAGTATCGGATTATCGACTAATTATGGTTGGTAATGTTGAAATAAAAATGGGCGCTGATGCGCCCATTTTTATTTCAACATTATTGTTATGTCTTGGTTTGTGTATTGCTGCGTTCACCCGCAATTGCTTCTAATTCAATCGATTCGCCATTGCGGATTAAATTCATTTTTACTTTGGATTTCGGTACCAGTTTATTCACCAGTTCCATGCATTGGCGCGCATCTTCTATCTCTTCATCATTAATGTGCGTCAAAATATCATTTGGTCGCACACCGGCGATATGTGCCGGGCCATTCGGATAAATTCCAGAAATCACAATACCTTTGGTGCGCGGATGGGTGCCGCCTTCAATTCCCAGCCAGCCGCGAATAACTCGTCCATGTTGGGCGATTTGACGCAAGCTTTCCATTGCAATTTTTGCTGGTACTGCAAAGCTAATTCCAGATGAAGTGTTGTACTCATCAAGTACCGCTGTATTGATTCCTATCAAGTTTCCGTAAGCATCAACCAAGGCGCCGCCGGAGTTTCCAGGATTGATCGCAGCATCAGTTTGAATAAAATTTTCGCGATAGGCTTCTTCGCTGATGCCAACATTCCAACGGCCTGTAGCACTGACAATGCCTTGGCTGACACTTTGTCCTACACCAAACGGATTGCCAATTGCCAACACCACATCGCCAACTCTCACTTTGTCTGAGTCGCCAAGCGTGATTGGGCTGATGTTATCAAGTTCTATTTTAAGTACTGCCAAATCGTTGTCTGAATCCATGCCTACTAGTTCAGCTGCAGTGACGCGGCCATCGTAAAGCAGTACAGCAATACGATCAGCGCCGTTGATAACATGGTTATTCGTAAGAATGAGTCCCGAACTATCAACTATCACACCTGATCCCAAGGTTTTTTGCATGCGTTCTTGCTGTGGTGTATTGGAGTTGTTGTATAAATGACGAAAGAATGGGTTGTTTGAGAGGTTGCGATAACGCTCAATTACGCGTTTTTCAGTATAAATATTCACTACAGCTGGGGCTGCGCGATTAACAGCATCGGCGTAAGAAACGACTCCATATGGCAAATGATTCTGTAGCATTTGTACATCGGAGGTCTTGGTTTGGCGCAATTGGGGAAATAGCAAAAGTGCGAGTAAAGCAATAATAACGCCTGCGGTGATCGGCCAACCAAAAAATTGCAGCAAGCGTTGCAGTTGCATACTGGGCGTCTCCAGTGAGTGTCATGCTAAGTCAGGTCAATAAAAACCCCGCTGATTAGCGGGGTTTTGCGTGCGTCTTAATTTTGTGTGCTGCATTCGGAGCTTCTTTCCGGGTGCTTAGGTAATTATCAGTAGCGGTTTGCTTTACCGTCAAAGTCATAATCTTCCGCTGATTCTGTTGGAAGGCGAGAGCTATCTACCGGGTCGTCACGCAAACCATAGTCTTCGCTCAGTGCACCTTTGCTGCCGGGTGCTTTGGGCGCCCAATCGCGTGGAGGTTCAATCTGCTGGCCGGTGATATAGGATTTGGTGCCTCCACCTAGTCCGCTATTGGCTGAATCCAATATTTGCCGGCTAATGGCAGGAGTAGCTAATTTGAGTGCGCCACTTGCAAGATGCTCATGTACTTCACGATAAGATTGGGTGAGGTTATTAACTAGCTCGGACGTTTGCGCAAAGTGTTCGGCAACATCGCGTTGGTAACTTTGCAGTGATGTTTCTGCGTGATGTAGGCGCTGCTCAAGATTATGCCCCAATAAACGGGCGCGGAAACTGTACATAATAAAAGCAGCTACACCGCCACCTGCGAGCAGGCAAACTAAGCCAGTGACAACGAGGGTACTAAATGAATACACAGCTATCTCCTACTGAATAACGACCTTAAGTCAGCAATATACTGCCGAGCGCATCAATACACCTATTATAAGTCCATTTTCTCATTAAAATGGGCAAAAATTATCGCTCTGTGCGAAACACCGCTGACATTAGAGGTATTGAATGGTTTTTCCGTTTGCAAAAGAACAGGCAGTTTTTGTCCCTGGGCCCAGCGGTCAATTGGAAGCAATGATTCATGCTCCGGATGACGAAGGAGTGTTTTCGGAGCGTCGGGCTATCGCTATCATTTGTCACCCGCATCCGCAACATGGCGGCACTATGGATAACAAAGTGGTTACCACACTCATGCGAGTGTACCGCGATCTGGGTATTGCTGTGGTGCGCTTTAATTTTCGCGGTGTAGGTAGAAGCGAAGGGCAGTTTGATAATGCCATAGGTGAGCAAGATGATCTTTTGGCTATGGTTGCTTGGTTGAACCAACAATTTCCTGATGCGCCTTTGTTACTGACAGGTTTTTCGTTTGGTTCCTCCATTGCTGCTCAGGTTAGTTATGAGGTTGCTCGATTGTTGCATCTTGCGCTGATTGCTCCACCGGTTGAGCGATATCCCTATGCGCGTAACGGCAAATTCAACTGCCCTTTGTGTGTGGTGCAGGGGGGTAAGGATGAGAGGGTAGTTGCCTCTGGTGTTTATGATTGGGCGGCCTCGCTGCAAAGTGATGTGGAGTTGATTCGCTATCCTGAGGCCGGTCATTTTTTTCATGGTTATTTAACAGCACTCAAAGTTGATTTGAGTGCCGCGATAGAGCGGCAATTAACAGAGGTAGTATGACAGGCGAGATGGCGGTTTCTTTATCACCTCTGGAACGCTATCGGCGTGATTTGACTCGTTCCGATTTTCGACACGACACTGCTCAGGAGCAGGCGGTTCAACACTTGCAGCGACTTTATGAGGAGTTGGTTGCGGCTTGGCAAGATGAGCAACAGCAGTCTGCCTTGGGGGCTTTTTTCAAGCGGCTGCGCGGCGACGAGTCGCGCAAGTTGGTGCGCGGACTTTATTTCTGGGGTGGAGTAGGGCGCGGTAAAACCTACCTGATGGATAATTTTTTTGAAAGTTTGCCTTTTGAGCAGAAGTTACGTGCCCACTTTCATCGGTTTATGCGCCGGGTGCATGCTGAGTTAAAAAAGTTGGACGGGCAAAAAAATCCACTCAAAAAAGTCGCCGATATTATTGCGCATGAGGCAAGAGTTATTTGCTTTGATGAGTTTTTTGTTTCGGATATTACCGATGCCATGATTTTGGGTACGTTGATGGAAGAGTTGTTTGCTCGCGGTGTTACGCTGGTGGCCACCTCCAATATTGTCCCGGATGGTCTTTACAGGGATGGCTTGCAGCGCGCTCGTTTTCTGCCGGCGATAGCGCTACTGAATGAGCACACGCTAGTTGTCAATGTTGATGGTGGTGTTGATTATCGGTTGCGCGCGCTTGAGCAGGCTGAGCTTTACCATTATCCACTTGATGAAGCTGCCGATAAAAGTTTGCTATGTAGTTTCAAGAGTTTACTGCCGTCTGGGGGTATTTATCAGAGCGATGTAGCGCTGGAGGTTGAAGGGCGCATGATCCTTGCTCGCCATCTAGGCGAAGGTGTGGCTTGGTTTGACTTTGTTGAGCTTTGTGACGGCCCCCGGTCGCAGAATGATTACATTGAATTGGCGCGCGAGTATCACACGGTTGTGCTGAGTAATGTGCCTGCCTTGGGTCGTGCCAAGGATGATCAGGCGCGCCGTTTTGTAAACTTGGTAGATGAGTTTTATGATCGCCAGGTCAAGTTGGTGATTTCTGCAGAACTGCCTCTGGCTAATCTTTACTCAAGTGGTAAGTTGGATTTTGAATTCCAGCGCACAGTTAGTCGTTTACTGGAAATGCAGAGTCACGACTATTTGGCTAAGCCACATCGGCCTTAATAAATTGCACTTAGTCGTTGAAAAGTGGGTATTTGCTGTGTAGTATGCCGCCTCCCTGTTTTAGGGATGTCTGTATATTTAAAATTTGTATCCACCAATTAGGCAGGAATAACATGAAGACCTATATTGCCAAAGCAGAATCTGTCTCTCAGGACTGGTTCATCGTGGATGCGGCTGGAAAAACCCTCGGCCGTTTATCTGCGGAAATTGCCTCGCGTTTGCGTGGTAAGCACAAGCCAGAATTCACTCCGCACGTTGATACCGGTGACTACATTGTAGTGATCAACGCTGCACAAGTGCGTGTGACTGGTCGTAAAGCAACTGACAAGATTTACTATTCGCACACTGGTTTTGTGGGTGGCATTAAATCTATCAGCTTCCAAAAGTTGATTGAAAAAGCTCCAGAGCGCACCATCCAGACTGCCGTTAAAGGTATGTTGCCAAAGGGTCCACTGGGGCGCGCTATGTTCAAAAAACTGAAAGTTTATGCAGGTAATGAGCATCCACATGCTGCTCAGCAACCTAAAGAACTGAGCATCTAAGGGGAGCTGACATGTCTGCACAATTTTACGGCACCGGCCGTCGCAAAACCTCTACCGCGCGTGTGTTCATCACCGCTGGTTCAGGCACTATCACTGTAAATGACCGTCCTTTGGATGAGTATTTCGGCCGTCCAGTAGCGCGCATGGTAGTGCGTCAACCGCTGGAGCTGGTTGGTTTAGTTGAGAAGTTTGATGTAAACGTCACCGTGTCTGGCGGCGGTAGCTTTGGTCAAGCAGGCGCTATTCGTCATGGTCTGACTCGTGCTCTGATGGAGTATGACGAAAGTCTCCGTAGCGAATTGCGTAAAGCTGGTTACGTTACTCGCGACTCTCGTGAAGTTGAGCGTAAGAAAGTGGGTCTGCGCAAAGCGCGTAAGAAGCCACAGTTCTCCAAGCGTTAATGATTTGTCCCGGTTGCGGCTTTTTCCGCAACTGGTTGACTATCATCAAAAACGCCCAAGTCTATGCTGGCTTGGGCGTTTTTTTATGTCTAGAATTGCGCACTTATAACCCACTGAATAAGTGTGGTTATTCTTGTAAGCCGAGCGCGAATTCATTAAGATTGCCCGCCTTTTCTTGAGTCACCCAATAATCCTTTGTCGCCATACTTCGTATAAGCCTTAGTTCAGGTTGTGGGGCGATGTGAGGCGATTTACTAGCCGTTAAAGCTGTTAGGGGAGAATTCGTCATGAGTAATGACGCAGTAAACAAAACGCGCCGTCGCGTGTTGATCGGTGCCACCTGTGCGGTGGGGGCGGTTGGCGTGGTGGGTGCCGCTATTCCATTTGTAGGCTCGTGGAGCCCCAGTGCCAAAGCAAAAGCTGCCGGTGCACCGGTCAAATACAACATCAGCAAAATAGAGCCGGGCGCTATGGTCACCGTTGAGTGGCGCGGTAAGCCGGTTTTCATAGTGCGTCGTACGCAGGCAGCCCTTGATAGCTTAAAGGCTGTTGAAGCCCAGGGTGTGCTTCTGGATCCGGATTCCAAAGAAACGATGCAGCCAAGTTATGCACAGAATCCAGAGCGAGCAATCAATAAAGAATTCGCTATATTGTTGGGTATTTGTACACACCTTGGTTGTGCTCCAATGTTCCGTCCGGATGTAGGCGCTGCGGATCTTGGTGGTGACAAGTGGCAAGGTGGTTTCTTCTGTCCTTGTCATGGTTCCAAATATGACCTCGCTGGTCGTGTTTATTCTGGCGTACCCGCACCTCTCAACCTGGAAGTTCCTCCTCATCGTTATGAGAGCGACTCAGTAGTTGTGATTGGCGAAGATCAGGAGGCTTGATATGAATTGGTTAACAGGTTTGTGGCAATGGGTTGATAAGCGTCTACCGGTACAGCGCGCGTGGGATACCCACATGGGTAAATACTATGCCCCTAAAAACTTTAACTTTTGGTACTTCTTTGGTGTTCTTTCGATACTTGTGCTGGTAAACCAGTTAGTTACCGGTATTTGGTTGACCATGAGTTTTAATCCATCTGCAGAAGGTGCTTTCGCATCTGTCGAATACATCATGCGCGATGTAGATTACGGTTGGATTTTACGTTACATGCACTCTACTGGTGCTTCAGCGTTTTTTGTTGTTGTTTACCTACATATGTTCCGCGGCATGATGTACGGCTCTTACAAAGCTCCACGTGAACTAGTGTGGATTTTTGGTATGACTATCTATCTTGTGCTTATGGCAGAAGCTTTTATGGGTTACGTTTTGCCTTGGGGACAAATGTCTTACTGGGGGGCTCAGGTAATTGTTTCCTTGTTTGGTGCTATTCCTGTGGTTGGTGATGGTTTGGTGGAGTGGATTCGTGGTGACTATCTTATTTCAGGCATTACTCTGAATCGTTTCTTCGCGTTGCATGTGGTAGCGCTGCCGATAGTTTTGCTCGCGTTGGTGGTTATGCATATTCTGGCTTTACATGAGGTGGGTTCCAATAACCCCGATGGTGTAGAGATCAAGAAGAACAAGGACGAAAATGGCATTCCGCGTGATGGAGTCCCTTTCCATCCTTTCTATACAGTTCATGATTTAGTCGGTATTACGGTTTTCTTGTTTGCTTTCTGTTTCATCATGTTTTTTATGCCAGAGATGGGCGGTTTCTTCCTCGAATACGCCAACTTTGAAGAAGCGAATAATCTGAAGACTCCTACCCATATTGCGCCTGTGTGGTATTTCACGCCTTTCTACGCAGTATTGCGTGCAGTAACTCTACAAATTGAAATTGGCCCAATGGTGTTAACTGCAAAGCTGCTTGGCTTTATTGCTATGGGTGCTGCTATTGCGCTCTTGTTTGTATTGCCATGGTTGGATCGTAGCAAAGTTAAGTCTATGCGTTATCGTGGTCACATTCCCCGCGTTATGTTGATTGCATTTGCTGCGATGTTTGTGGTGTTGGGTTACTTGGGTGTTAAGGCGCCTACCGAAGGTAGAACGCTTTTGTCACAGATCGCCACAACCTTCTACTTTGCTTATTTCCTTACTATGCCAGTATGGACAACAACTAGCCCTGAAAAAGCCAAATCCAAGTTTTCTTGGGTAGCCTGTGGTTTGTTTGCTGTGATTTTTGCCTGGATGGGTATTGATTACATTGGCGGTGATGTTCCTGCTTTGTTGCTGGTGCTGTGTTTTGCATTAGCTGCCATTTTTGCTGTTCTGCCGTTATTAGCTGCGCGCGACAAGGATTTAGTAGAGCCTACACGTACTCAGGCTAAAGGTTTGCCAGCAATTGTTGTGCTTGGTGGTTTGGCATTGTTCCTGGTGTTGATGATTGTCCCTATCAAGGCAGTTGCTGCCGGTGGCGCATTTGATTGTGGTGCGATTCCTTGTGACAAAATGGAGCCAGATTTGCGCGACAAGGAGTCGCTGCAGAGCGGTGCCAAATATTTCATTAACTATTGTATGGGATGCCATTCGGCAAAGTTTTCCCGCTACGAGCGCGTTGCTGATGATTTGGGTATTCCCCATAGTTTGATGGAGGAGAATCTTATATTTGGCGGTCAGCGCATCGGTCAGTTGATGGAAATTGCCATGAAGCCGCAGCAGTCAAAAGTCTGGTTTGGTGTGGCGCCGCCTGATTTAACTCTGGTTGCACGTGTTCGTTCACCAGAATGGCTCTACACCTACTTACGTAATTTTTATAAAGATGATTCGCGTCCATGGGGTGTGAATAATCGTGTATTCCCCAATGTCGGTATGCCTCATGTGTTGATTGGTCCGCAAGGATTGTTGGAGTGCGGTGCCGGCCCTAAACTCAATCATCGCGGTAGCGCAATGCGCAATGATGTGGGTGAAGTGGAAATGGATGAGCATTGCGGTGCTTTGGTTGAAGGCAAAGTTAAGGGCACCATGACTACCGCGGAGTTTGATAAAGCGATGTATGATCTGGTGAATTTCCTTGAGTACGTAGCTGAACCTGTCGCCGTAAAGCGTGAAGCTATTGGCTATTACGTATTAGGCTTTCTGGTTATCCTGTTTATCTTTGTGTATTTCCTGAATCGCGAGTTCTGGCGAGATATTCATTAATAACCAAAGCAAGATTAAAAAAGGGCGACGCAAGTCGCCCTTTTTTGTTTGGCTTGTCCTGTCTCGGATAACGTTGCTTTTAGTTTTACAAACGGGCGAAACAGGTTAAATTGCTTTCTTTAGTTATGATCAGACCAAGGAATTTAGTATGTCCATGACATCCAGCCGACCTTATTTTTTGCGCGCCGTCTACGAATGGATTTTGGATAACAATTGCACTCCGCATATTTTGGTCGACGCTCATGTGCCCGGGACGCAAGTGCCGCAGCAGCACGTGAATAACGAGGGGCAGATTATTCTCAATATTTCACCCTCTGCGATTAAAGATTTCTTTATGGATAACACTGCCGTGTCCTTTAATGCGCGCTTCAGCGGGGTAGTCAATAACCTCTACATTCCCTGTGGAGCGGTTTTGGGAATTTATGCGCGGGAGAATGGGCAGGGCATGATGTTTGAGCCTGAAGTCAACCCGGCTCCACCTCCGCCCGGTGGGCCTACACCTGCTCCTTCTGGCGGTTCTGCTGGAGGGGCCAAGATTGATGCAGCTCCCGCCAAGCGTCCCGGATTGCGCGTAGTTAAATAGCCCCTGTTTGCTCCCCTAAAAACACCAGCTTCGGCTGGTGTTTTTGTTTTACCAGGATAAAAGGCCATGATTCATGCGTGTGACATTTGTGCGACACATTTGTGACAAAAATTTCAGTTGGTCACATAACTGTCATATTCGCTGGGTAAAGTAATCCTCAATGAAGGGCTGATCCTTCATCGCTAGAACTTATTTACTCACGTAATCACTGATGGAGCGCTCTATGAACGCTATGAAAATTTTAAAGGGGTTGGCACTGGCCGGCTCTATGGTTTGTGCAGCTGCTGTGCAGGCTTCAGTTGATCCCGCGCTGCCTGAGTACAAGGCTGTTACCGGCGTTTCGGGCAATGTTAACTCAATCGGTTCAGATACCCTGAACAACCTGATGACACTCTGGGCTGAGGATTTTAAAAAGTGGTACCCCAATGTGAACATCCAGATTCAGGGTGCTGGCTCTTCTACTGCGCCACCAGCCTTGATTGAAGGCACAGCAAACTTTGGCCCTATGAGCCGTATGATGAAAACCGAAGAGATTCAGGCGTTTGAAGCCAAACATGGTTATAAGCCAACGCCAGTGCCAGTAGCGATTGACGTACTGGCTGTTTACGTGAACAAGGATAACCCGATCAAAGGTCTGAGTATTCCTCAGGTTGACGCCATTTTCTCTGCTACACGCAAGTGCGGTGCTCCAAAAGATATTACTCGTTGGGGTGAGGTAGGTCTGACTGATGCTTGGGCAAATCGTGATTTTGAAATGTACAGCCGCAATGCAGTATCTGGCACCTACGGCTACTTCAAAGATGAAGCTCTGTGCAAAGGCGATTTTAAGTCCACTATCCTCGAACAACCTGGCTCTGCATCAGTGGTACAAAGCGTATCTGAATCCATTAACGGAATTGGTTATTCGGGTATCGGTTATATCACTTCAAGTGTGCGTGCATTACCTCTGTCGAAAAAAGAAGGCGGCGAGTTCGTTGCGCCTAATGCAAAAACAGCATTAGACGGAACCTATCCTTTGTCGCGTGTACTTTACATGTACATCAACAAGCACCCGAATCGTCCACTTGATGCGCTGCAACTGGAATTCATCAAGCTGATCCTTTCCAAGCAAGGTCAGCAAACAGTAGTGCGCGATGGTTATATCCCACTGCCAGCGACTATGGTGCAGAAGGCGCTTGCCGACCTGCAGAAGTAAGCTGATCGACTTACACAAAAAACGCCGACTTGTTCGGCGTTTTTTGTGGCTGAAAGATAAATATTACAGTCAGGTGACACTTTAATGACAGTTTTTTAGCTCTGTAACAAAAGTGTCATTTTTGGTTGCTAGGATTCTCGCGCCAGACGATAAACAGGTAACTAGACCATGTCCGAATCTATGACTTCGGCCAAGCCAACCCAGAGCTTGATGCCCAACCGCGAGCAGCGTGATAAGTTGCGTCGTGTTCGTAAATTGAAAGATCAGTTATCACGCTACGGTGTTATGTCCGCTGGGCTGGCTGTGGTGTTTTCCCTCGGTTTGATTTTCTTCTACCTTTTTTCAGAGATCGCGCCGCTGTTTCGCGGTGCGTCAGTGGAGCCTACCCATAGTTATACGGCTGCACAGCTACAGCAACAAGCCGATGACCAGACTGAGCACCTTACCCTTGAGCGTTACGAGGAAATAGGTGCCAGTTTTAAACGTAGCGGCAGCGTTCACTTTTTCCAAGTCGCTGATGGCCAAGAGATATTAAACGTGCAGGTGCCGCGCTCGGAAACGGCGGAGTTCCGCAGTATCGCCACCAGTACGCCTGACTACGGCTTAGTGGCTTATGGATACAGCAACGGTGAAGTCGCTGTTGTAAAGCCGGATTACGCCCTTAGCTACCCCAACGATAAGCGCCAAATCATCCCCAGTTTGCTTTCACCGCTGGGCGAAGCTACACAAATCATAGATGAGCAGGGCAGTGCACTGGTCAATCTTGCCGTGCAAGAGACCTCTGCCGGTATCTTAATTGCTGCCATGACCGCAGATGCCCGTTTGTTGTTGGCGAGTTTCAGCACTAGCCAAAACATGATTACGGGTGAAATCACCATCAACCGCGATGTCACCCAATTGCCGGCGTTGCCCACAGGCAGTAAGCCGGTGGCGATGCAATTAGATAATGGTGCACGTCACCTGATTGTGGCGACCGACCAATCCCAGTTGCTGCTATACAGTTTGGTGAACCCTGCTGAGGCGCAGGTGCAGTCTGCCATTACGCTGGAAAACAAAATCACCCGCATGGAATTTTTAGTAGGCACCGCGTCGCTAGTAATAGGTACCGATAAAGGTGAATTGAGCCAATGGTTTTTGGTTCGCAACCCGGAAAACATTTACCAACTCAAGCAGGTTCGCAGTTTTGAGAGCTTGGATGGCGCCATCACTCGCATAGTGCCGGAACACGGGCGCCGCGGTTTTTGGGCCAGTGACGATAAGGGCAATCTGGGAATTTATTTTGCCACCTCACAGCGCACACTCTTAATTGATTCCGTCAGCGATACGCCTATCCAGCAGCTAGCTGTCTCCCCGATTCACAACCGCGCACTGTGGCTGGACAGCAACACACTGACCGTTGCCGATACCTGGAACAAGCACCCGGAAGTCTCGTTTAGCTCCCTGTGGCACAAGGTTTGGTACGAAGGGCGCGACGCACCAGAGTACATCTGGCAAGCCTCCTCCGGCAGCGACAACTTTGAACCCAAAATGAGTTTTGTACCGCTCTCTGTAGGTACGCTCAAAGCCGCGTTTTTCGCCATGTTGTTTGCCATCCCGCTCGGTGTGATGGGTGCCATTTACACCGCTTACTTCATGACTCCCAAATTGCGTGGTTTGGTAAAACCAACCATTGAAATCATGGAGGCTTTACCAACCGTGATTCTGGGCTTTCTTGCCGGTTTGTGGTTGGCGCCCTTTGTAGAGGATCACCTGCCAGCGGTATTCAGTATTTTGATTCTGTTGCCAGTGGTGATGTTGGTGACCGGATATATCTGGAGCCGCTGCCCCGAGTCTTTGCGCACCCGTGTGCCAGAGGGCTGGGAAGCTGTGATTGTGGTACTGCCGATTATCCTGACCGTATGGGCCTGCGTGGCTAGCAGTCAATCTGCAGAAGTCTTGTTGTTCGATGGCAGCATGCGTCAATGGTTTACCGAAAACGGTATCGACTACAGTCAGCGTAACGCCTTGGTGGTCGGTATTGTGATGGGCTTTGCGGTGATTCCCACCATCTTCTCCATCGCTGAAGACGCTGTATTCAGTGTGCCGCGTCACCTCACGCAAGGTTCCCTGGCGTTGGGCGCTACCCGCTGGCAGACCGTGGTGGGTGTGGTATTGCCGACTGCCAGCCCTGGTATTTTCTCCGCAATCATGATGGGCTTTGGCCGCGCTGTGGGCGAAACCATGATTGTACTCATGGCGACGGGTAACAGCCCGGTAGTCAACTTCAACATCTTTGAAGGCATGCGTACCTTCTCCGCCAATATCGCGGTGGAGTTGCCCGAAACAGCGGTGGCAAGTACCCACTTCCGCGTTCTGTTCCTGGCGGCGCTGGTGCTATTGGCACTGACTTTTGTGATGAATACCTTGGCGGAAGTCATCCGTCAGCGTCTGCGCAAACGCTACAGCAACCTGTAATCGGTGATGAATTCGATGAACAAATTGACTCGTAAAAATACCTCTTGGTTTAGTAGTGGTTCGCCGTGGATTTGGTTGAATGGCGGCGCCATATCGCTGTGTATGATTATGGTTGTGGGGCTATTGGGCCTGATTGCCGTGCGCGGTTTTGGCCACTTTTGGCCTGCAGACATTCTGCAGACCAGTGTGGTTGATCGCAGTGGTCAAACCCACATCATCATGGGTGAAGCGGTGCGCGACGAGGTGATCCCCGCTGCGGTGGCTCGCGATGGCGGTTATGAGATTGCCGATGACGCCGAGATAATCACCCGCCACCTGTTCAAAATGGGTAACCGCGACATTACTGGCCGTGACTTTGTGTGGTATCTGGACATGGGCATGAAGCCCTGGGAATACCCGGCAGATGCGGTGGCCATTGAGCGCCGCGAATGGGGTAATTTTTACGGATACCCGGTGGCGATTAAAGAGCAGGATCAAAAAGTCACTGAGCTTGCCGCTAGCGATTTCTGGCAACAATTGGATGCTCGCCTGGAGCGCGCGCTGGATTTGCACGAGCAGGTACATCGCATTGAGAAAGTGGATATTGGCCGCATCAACCGCCAAATGGACGACTTGCGCCTTGAGCGCCGCCGCTTGGAGTTGAGCGGTATCAGTGCCGCCGAATTGGCCGTTGCCGATGCGGAATTTGCTGAGCAACGCGCGGCGCTGGAAGCGCAATACGCGGTGGTTAAAGCTGAGCGCGATCAAATTTTGGCACAAGCAACACGCGACAAATTATTGGTTCGCACCGCCGATGGCAAAGAGGCAAGCATTGGTTTTAACCACATAGTGCGCGTCACTCGCCCTAACACCATGACCGTAGCTGAAAAGCTGGGTCAATATGTGGAGCGTTTCTGGGAGTTTCTGACTGATGAGCCGCGTGAAGCCAATACCGAAGGCGGTATTTTCCCGGCCATTTTCGGCACCATTACGATGGTCATTGTGATGTCGATTATGGTAACGCCACTGGGCATTTTGGCGGCCATTTACCTGCGCGAATACGCCAAGCAGGGCACCATGCTGAAGATTATCCGTATCTCGGTGTACAACTTGGCCGGCGTGCCTTCTATTGTGTACGGCGTATTTGGCTTGGGCTTTTTTGTCTACATCCTCGGCGGTAGTATCGACCAGCTGTTTTATCCCGAATCCCTGCCTACGCCCACCTTTGGAACCCCCGGCTTGTTCTGGGCATCACTCACACTCGCGCTCTTGACCTTGCCGATTGTGATTGTGTCTACCGAAGAAGGCTTGGCGCGTATCCCCAGCACCATTCGCCAAGGCAGCTTGGCCTTGGGGGCAACAAAAGCGGAAACCCTGTGGAAAGTGGTCGTGCCGCTGGCAACTCCCGCTATGCTCACCGGGCTTATTTTGGCGATTGCCCGTGCAGCCGGTGAAGTGGCGCCGCTGATGTTGGTGGGCGTGGTGAAACTGGCGCCGTCGCTACCCATTGATGGCAACTACCCCTACTTGCATTTGGATCAAAAGATCATGCACTTGGGCTTTCACATTTACGACGTAGGCTTCCAGAGCCCGAGTGTAGAAGCGGCGCGCCCGCTGGTATATGCCACCTCGCTGATACTGGTCGCGCTGATTATGGTGCTGAACATTGCCGCTATTAAGATCCGCAATAACTTGCGTGAAAAATACCGTGGCGCTTCGGAATAATCCGCGCGCATTGCGTACTTATTATTTATCTACTGTGATTTTTTTATTGGTTTTTTAAAGCAGGCACAACTATGAACCCGACTGCATTGGTAGAACCTATCAAGCTTGAAGTGAACAACCTCAACTTGTACTACGGTGAAAAGCGCGCGCTGAATAACGTGAGCATGAAAATTCCCGAGAAAAAAGTAACGGCATTTATCGGCCCCTCTGGCTGCGGTAAATCCACCCTGTTGCGCTGCTTTAACCGCATGAATGATTTGGTGGATTCGTGCCGTGTTGAAGGTCAGATTCTGTTGGACGGCTACAATATCTATGACAAGAGTGTGGATGTTGCCGAGCTGCGCCGTCAGATTGGTATGGTGTTCCAAAAGCCCAACCCTTTCCCTAAATCCATTTACGAAAACGTGGCTTATGGTTTGCGTTTGCAAGGTGTGAAGTCCAAGCGTTTGCTGGATGAGGTGGTCGAGCGCTCGCTTAAAGGCGCGGCCCTGTGGGACGAGGTAAAAGACCGTTTACACGAAAATGCCTTTGGTCTGTCTGGTGGTCAACAGCAGCGTTTGGTCATTGCTCGCGCAATCGCCATCGAACCGGAAGTGATTTTGTTGGACGAGCCAGCCTCGGCGCTTGACCCCATCTCTACACTCAAAATTGAAGAGTTGATTAACGAATTAAAAAATCAGTACACCATTGTGATTGTGACCCACAGCATGCAGCAGGCGGCGCGGGTTTCTGATTACACCGCGTTTATGTACATGGGCGATTTGATTGAACACGACCTCACCGACACAGTGTTCACCAACCCCAGTAAAAAACAAACTGAAGACTACATCACTGGCCGTTACGGTTAATGCGGAGGCGCATCATGGTTATGGATATTACAAGTCACACCCATCACATTTCACAGCAGTACAACATCGAGCTGGAAGCGATTCGCACCCATTTGTCCGAAATGGGCGGCATGGCCCAGCGGCAGGTGAATGATGCGATTCAAGCGCTGATCGATGCAGATATTGAGCGCGCCGAACAAGTAGTACGTGCCGATACCAAGGTCAACTCTATGGAGGTGACCATCGATGAAGAGTGCGTGCGCATTCTCGCGCGTCGTCAACCTGCTGCAAGCGATTTACGATTGGTGATCGCGGTTACCAAAGCCATTACCGATTTGGAACGCATTGGCGATGAAGCCAGCAAAATTGCTCGTCAGGCTATCGCCATGAACAAAGATGGCCAATCACCACGCGGTTATATTGAAGTGCGCCATATTGGCGGCCACGTATCGCGTATGTTGCAAGATGCGTTGGATGCTTTTGCGCGCCTGGATATGGATCTGGCGCTCAACGTGGTGCAAACCGATAAACAAGTGGACATGGAATACGCCACGGCTATGCGTGAGTTGGTGACTTTTATGATTGAGGATCCGCGCAGCATTACGCGCGTGCTCAGTATTATGTGGTCGCTGCGTGCGCTGGAGCGTATTGGCGACCATGCGCGCAACCTGGCGCAATACGTCATCTATCTGGTCAATGGTGAAGATGTTCGCCACGCTAATTTGGAGCAAATTGCCGAAAACCTGCACCCCAAGAGTGAATAAACTCTCCATTTGGTTCAGCCCGCATTTTTTGCGTGACTAAAGCTACTGCCTCTTGTTAAATAACCTGCGCCTTTTTCAGGGCGCAGGTTTTGTTTTTTTAGGGTCGACATAAAAGCGGTTTCCGCGATTCATCTGGGCATTTTAGCTGTTCCAACCGCCTAAAATGCTTGTCGGAAATCCTACAAATATATAATATAAATAGGCTAATTAACTATGCTGGACACAGGGCGTAATCTTACTCACCAGTTAACCCATCAATTGGGTGCGGCAATTGTTCAAGGTCAATACGCGATTGATAAATCCTTCCCCACGGAAGCTGAACTATCGCAACAATTTAATATCAGCCGCAGCGTTACCCGCGAAGCGGTAAAAATGCTGACAGCCAAGGGCTTGATTGCCTCTCGGCCACGGCAGGGCATCAGGGTGATGCCCAGTAGTCACTGGAATATGTTTGATGCGGATGTGCTCAGTTGGACGCTTAATGCACGCCCCTCGCTGGAACTCTTGCGGGAATTCACCCAGTTGCGCATGGCAATTGAACCTGAGGCTGCCGTATTGGCGGCAGAAAACAACCAGGATGAAGTGCGGATTAAAGCGATAGGCGACGCACTGGCGCGCATGAAGCGTGCCGACGAAGGCTTGGACGACCCCCTGACGGCGGACATCGAATTTCACTGCGCAATCCTGGCGGCGGGCAATAATCGCTTCTTTTTCCAGTTGCGCGAGTTTATCCAGGTGGCCTTGCGGGTGAGTATCGCCAGCACCAACCAGTTAAAAGGTGTGCTGACGGCAGATTACGATGATCACAAACGTATCTACGACGCGATTTGCGCCGGTGATGCGGAAGCTGCGAGCAAGGCGGTCAAAGTCTTGCTGCAGGAGGTTATGCAGTTGATTAACTTATCTCTGGTGAAAAAGGTTTAAGGATAGCCAAGGCCAAACAGGCATCAAAATACCTTTGCAGGTTGAATGATTCTGCCTAAGCTCATAACAGCCCAGGCTGCGCGACTCCAGAGAGAAATGACCATGTATAGCTATTCAGCCCATACAGAATACACTCGCTACCCCAGTTTAGCGGGGCGCAGTGTGTTTATTACCGGCGGTGCCACCGGGATTGGTGCCGCCTTGGTTGAGGCGTTTGCCGCGCAAGGCGCGCGTGTTGCCTTTGTGGATATAGACACCGCTGGTGCGCTTGAACTCTGTGAGGTTATTGCTCACAAAGGCTTTATGCGCCCCTGGTTTGAAACCTGCGATGTCAGCGATACCGCCGCACTGCAGCAAAGTATTGGTCGTGCACGCGCGGTCAATGGCGATATCAGTGTGTTAATCAACAATGCTGCCAATGACCAACGCTACGATACCCGGAGCATGACGGCAGAGTTGTGGTACAAGAGTTTGGCGATCAACTTGCACCCGGCATTTTTTGCAGCCCAGGCTGTGCAGCCGATGATGGCAGCGGTGGGTGGTGGTTCGATCATCAATATAAGCTCCATCAACGTGGAGTTCGGGCCGCCCAATCTGGCCAGTTATATCACTGCCAAAGCGGGTATCCTGGGGATTTCCAAAGCCCTGGCAACGGATTATGGGCGCGACAATATTCGGGTGAATTCCATTTTGCCGGGTTGGGTGGCAACACCCAAACAATTGGAAAAATGGTTGTCACCAGAAGAGGAAGAAGAATTAATGAAGCGTGTGTGCCTCAAAAAACGTTTAGGGGCTCACGACGTGGCGAACCTGGCACTCTTCCTCGCGGCGGATGATTCCGCCATGATCACCTCCCAAGAATTTATTGTGGATGGTGGGCGAATTTAAGCACTTATAACATTCAGTGCAGCACGCAAGACAAGCCGGAAGCATTCATTGGTGATCCCAGTGAATGCTTCTTGTTTAAAGGGCTATTCGATTTTTACCCAATTGATCGGCGCCAATAAAAACAAAATTTTTTAATAACAGGATGCTTCCAACCACAGCATCACACCACAGAGGTCAATATGATTTTAAACGGACTCGATATCGGGGTATTGGTTGCTTATACCTTGATTTTGCTTTTTGTCGCCTACTGGGTTTCGCGTGAGAAACCCGGCCATGAAAAAAATGCCAACGATTACTTTTTAGCAAGCAAGTCACTACCTTGGTGGGCGATAGGCGCATCACTTATTGCAGCCAATATTTCCGCCGAACAAATTATCGGTATGTCTGGCTCAGGTTATGTGATTGGTATGGGCATCGCCGCTTATGAGCTGATGGCTGCTATTACCTTGATTGTGATTGCTAAATATTTCCTGCCGATTTTCCTCGCCAAAGGCATATACACCATGCCGCAGTTTTTGGAGAACCGTTACGATGGCCGCGTGCGCACCATCATGGCGATTTTCTGGCTGGCGCTTTACACCTTTGTAAACCTCACCTCGGTGCTTTATTTAGGTTCTTTGGCAATTTCGCAATTCCTCGGTGTGGACATGCTTTACGGCATGCTTTTCCTGGTGCTTTTTTCTATGGCTTACTCCGTTTATGGAGGCCTCAAAGCAGTTGCCATGACCGATATTGTGCAGGTCATTATGTTGGTGTTGGGTGGGTTGTTTGTGAGTTATCTCGCACTCAATCAAATTTCTGGCGATACCGGTGTGGTGCAAGGCTTTGTCACGCTGATGGAAAAGGCGCCGGAAAAATTCGACATGATTTTGTCTAAAGATAATCCAAACTACATCAGCTTGCCCGGTATCTCTGTATTGATTGGTGGCTTGTGGATTATGAACATCAGCTACTGGGGTTTTAACCAATATATTATCCAGCGTGCCCTTGCCGCCAAGAGTTTGCAGGAAGCACAAAAAGGTATGGCGTTTGCGGCTTACGTAAAATTATTTGTGCCGATTATCGTGGTGTTGCCTGGAATCTGTGCTGTGGTGTTGGCGCCAGATCTGGCTAAAGCTGACCAAGCTTATCCAGAAATGATGAAGCTTTTGCCACACGGTTTATTGGGTGTTGCTTTTGCTGCTTTGGTTGCGGCTATCGCATCTTCACTGAGCTCCATGAGTAACAGTATCTCTACCATTTTTACTATGGATATCTATAAAAAGTTAGTTAATCCAGAGGCGAGCGAGCACAAATTAGTATTTGTCGGCCGTGCAACTGCATTAATCGCTATGGTGATTGCCATCTTGCTCGCCAAACCATTGGTGGGGCAATCGCAACAGGCGTTCCAATTTATTCAGGAATTTACCGGCTTCTTTACTCCCGGTATCGTTGTTATTTTCCTGTTTGGTTTCTTCTGGAAAAAAGCCAGCGCCAACTCCGCTTTGGCCGCCGCTATCGGCTCTGTGGTTTTCTCTGCGCTGTTCTACAAATTCCTGCCAGAGTTCCCGTTCATTGATCGCGTAGGTGTGGTGTTTGTACTTTGCTGTATTGTTGCTGCCGCTATCACCTTGCTTGGTGGCACCAAAGAGCAAGCCAATGCCATTCATTTGGATGATGTCAGCTTTAAAACTACCAGCGGTTTTAATATTGCGTCCGTCGGCGTCGTCTTAATCCTCGTCGCCATCTACGCGACCTGGTGGTAAGCTGCCCAGCCCTTGTGCACTGAAAAAACGCCCCGCTTGGGGCGTTTTTTTTGCCGGTTATTTTTTATTTTCTCCCGTTGTTTTCTCAATTTATTTTTCAAGAGAACAAAGCATGACACAACTGACACTTATCGATAGGGTTCCTTGCGCTAATCAATTGGGCGAGGGTGTGCAATGGAACCATGAGGATGGTTGCTTTTGGTGGACAGATATTCACGGAAAAAAACTCTGCCGCTATAAATTGGCGACTAAACAATTTACGCAGTTGGATCTGCCCGAACGTTTGTGTTGTTTCACCTTCGCTAAAAACGATGCGCGTTTGCTCGCTGCGTTTGAATCAGGTTTTGCCTGGTTTGATCACAATACAGGCGCAATTGAATGGATCGCAAAACCGGAAGCGCACATCAAAGGTAATCGCTCCAATGATGGCCGCTGCGATAGGCAGGGACGTTTCTGGATGGGCACTATCGTAGAGAACCGCACCAGTGAAACACAAAGTGCGAGCCTCTATTGTTTGCAAAAAGATTTTTCCGTCACGCAACATTTTAGTGGTTTGATGATTTCCAACGCCCTCTGTTGGAGCCCTGATTCGCGCAAGCTCTACCACGCGGATTCACCCAGCCACAGTATTCGGGTCTACGATTTTGATGCGGAAAGCGGTGAATTATCCAACCCGGAAATCTTCGCTCACACCGCCTTGGGCGTAGAGCCGGATGGTGCCTGTGTGGATGCAGATGGCTATGTGTGGAATGCCCAGTGGGGCGGTAGCCAAGTGGTGCGCTACGCGCCGGACGGTAGTAAAAACCTGGCCTTGGATTTACCGGTCACTCAACCAACCTGCGTGGCTTTTGGCGGTGAACAATTAAACCTCTTGGCTGTAACCAGTGCCCGGGTTGGTTTAACTGACCTGGCATTGAATCAACAGCCGCATGCAGGTGATTTATTTATTTTTGCCACGCCATTTAGCGGCCTAACGGAAAGTCGGTTTGGTTGATTTGTGTGTTAAACAAAATGCAACAGCTCCAGGAGCCACAGCCCCAGCGTCACTGTTAGCAGTGACCAGAGTGTTGTTTGCACCACAATATTGGCGGCCAGCAACGCGTTGCCTTTCATGGCTTGCACCATTACAAAACTTACCGTGGCGCTGGGTGATGCGGCCAATATAAATAGAATGGCGAGGTTTTCCCCGCGCAGGCCCAATCCAATGGCAATGCCACAGGCCAGTAATGGCGATAGGATTAATTTCCACAGGGTTGCGCTGAGTGTGGCTGCATCCGGCCGTTTTAATTGCGATACATCCAGTGCGCCGCCAATACAAATTAAGGCAAGTGGCAGCACCATTTGACTTAAATATTTTCCGCTATCCAGTAACACCTCTGGCATTTTTAAACCGGTTTTATTGAGCAACAGCCCGGCTGCAATAGCCAGCATTAGCGGGTTCTTGATAATTCCGCTCATTGTTGCTTTCAACGAATTGCCAGATTGCTGCAGGCTGCGGTTGAGTGCATAAATGGAGAGTGCATTGTAAAGCACAACGGTCATGGCGACGGGCAGGGTAGCGGTTGCCAAACCGCGCTCACCGTAGGCGTTAGCGCAGAATGCCAACCCAAGAATCACTAAATTACCGCGAAACGCGCCCTGGATAATGACGCCGTGGTCGCGTGGTTCCTGGGTAAACCAATGCGCCGTCATCAAACTGCCCACAAATACCAGCAAAGTCATTAGGGTGAACGCAATGAGGACAGCGGTATCGGCTATGTGACTAAAATCGGCGCTCGCGCTGGTTATAAATAACATCACCGGCAGGCCGATGTTGTACACCAAACCCGAAGCGCTTTTGATAAAACTGTCATCAATCATGCCGCGCTTTTTTAACAGGGTGCCAAGAAATAACACCACAAAAACTGGCGCAGTGATGCTAAAGGCGAAGGCGAAAGTGGTGAGCGCGTTGGTTAACAAAGTGAATTCCCAATAAATAATTAAGCCCGGCAAGCCGGGCTTAATTATCGCATGCCTGATATTTAATGCTCAGGCAATAGTTTTGGAGCAGCTACTTCTGCAAGTTATTTCTGTGCTTTATTCAGGCACTACAAACGGGAAATAGTTTTTTGCGTTGTTGTAGCTAATATCCTGAATCATCTTGCCGACCATCTTGGTGTCGTTGGGCACCAGGCCTTTGGCCATGTCGCGGCCCAACATGCCACACAAAATACGGCGGAAGTATTCATGACGCGAATAGCTCAGGAAGCTGCGGCTGTCGGTAAGCATGCCTACAAAGCGGCTCAGCAAACCTAATTGACTCAGCGCTTCGATCTGGCGCGTCATGCCATCCATTTGATCGAGGAACCACCAGCCGCTGCCAAATTGGATCTTGCCGGCGGCAGAGCCGTCCTGGAAGTTGCCAATCATGGTGCCAATCATTTCGTTGTCGCGTGGGTTCAAATTGTAAATGATGGTTTTGGCGAGTTTGTTTTGGTCATCCAAGCGGCCCAAAAATTTCGCCAGTGGTTTGGCGTAGTTGTGATCGCCAATAGAGTCAAAACCGGTATCGGCACCCAAGGTGCGGAACAGGCGTGGGTTGTTGTTGCGAATCGCACCAATGTGGAATTGCTGCACCCAGCCTTTTTTGTGATCCTGCAGGGCAAACTCCACCATCATGGCTGATTGGAATTTTTCGATTTCCACCGCATCCAGATCTTTGTGGCTGCGAATTTTGAGGAAGATGGCTTTGATTTCCGCTTCGGTGTAGTCCGCGGCGTACACAGTTTCCAAGCCGTGATCCGACAAGCGACAGCCGTTTTCGTGGAAGTAATCGTGGCGAATATCCAGCGCTTTGATCAAATCCTCGAAGGTGTTGATGTTGATATCGGCGGCAATCGCCAGACGATCCAGATACTTGTTATAGGCGGCTGTGTCTTCCACCATCATGGCGCGATCAGGGCGCCAGGTGGGTAGCATCGCGGACTTGAATGAGCTGTCTGCCGCTACCGTTTTGTGGTGTGCCAGATCGTGGATAGGGTCATCAGTGGTGCACACCAATTTTACATTGGCTTGGGTCATCAGGCCGCGCGCGCTAAATTCAGGGGTTGCGAGCAATTCGTTACATTCATCCCAGGTGCGTTTGGCAGTGCTGCTGTCCAACAGGCGGTCGGTAATTCCAAAGGGTTTGCGCAGTTCAAGGTGAGTCCAATGGTACAGCGGGTTGCGCAGGGTATAGGGCACAGTTGCGCACCACTGTTCAAACTTTTCCCAGTCGCTGGCATCGCCAGTGCAGAAGCGTTCATTGACTCCGTTGGAGCGCATCGCGCGCCATTTGTAATGGTCACCGGCCAGCCATACCTCAGTAAGGTTTTTGAATTGTTTATTTTGGCCTACTTGCTCGGGTGGGAGGTGGCAGTGGTAGTCAATGATGGGCATGTTCTTGGCGTACTCATGGAAGAGTACTTTGGCCTGCTCGGTGTCGAGCAAAAAGTCGTCGTGGATAAAGCTCATTCTCACAATTCCTCAATAATGCCGAAGCGACAGCAATCCTGCGTGAGGCTGTGCAATGGCAAGATAAATTTTTTACGCTCAACGCCTCTCATGGCTCTGCTCAAATAGCGAGCTGCCAACCTGTGTGGAGGGAGACTGGTTGAAGATTTTATTCCGGCGGGTTTAGTGCCCGGGGGAATAAGTTTGACCGAGGATTGCCTGCCTAAAGGCTAGATGAATACCCAACATGAGTTTGTTATAGGTTGGGTTGTGCCGCTATGTTGCAGCTTGTGTGTAAGTGTAACCCTTGACGCACAAAATACCAACCGGCGAATTCAGAGTTTAATGCTGCTGTTACGCGCATTAAACGGCGGTGTAACCGTTTCCATTTGCAGGGCTTTATTCGGGTAATCGGTTAAGCAAAATTATCGCCATGAGCTATAGTCTAAGTGCGTAACCTATCTTAATTGCGCCACCTATGGAGCTTATTATGACCAAGCCTATCATCCACCAGAATCCGCTTTACCAATTATTAAAAGCGGAACGAGTTGCTGAATTTAACGAGCGTAAAGCGCGCGGTGAAGTGAAAGAAGGCATGTTGCGCGGTGGTGATTTTCGCGGCCTGGATTTGCGCGAGCTGGATGCCAGTGGTCTGGATTTGCGCGATGCTTATTTCCGCGGTGCCGATATTCGCGGTGTGGATTTTCGCACCACACAATTGGAAGGTGCGAGTTTTTGTCAGGCACATTTTTCCGGCGCCTTTTTTCCGCGCGAAATCAGTGCAGAAGAGTTGCGCCTCTCTTACGACATAGGCATACGTGTGCGCTACAACACGCGCTAACTGGCGTGTAGTTTGAGTTCAGTTGGTTGCTGCGAAGCAGATAGTCTGTGCATTTTGTAGTGCACCTTTTCCTGCATTGTTTGCTGTATGGCTCGCTGCAGGTTTTCCTGCATAAATAAATCCAGTTGCACATGATGATTGTGCTCGCGCAAGTCTACAAACCGTACACCTAATCCCAATAATCGCACAGCTTGTTGTTTGCGTTGATAGGCTTCGCTGCACAGCGAGACAAACTCCTCCAGTTGAATAGCGTTTGCACTGCGTTCAATCGTGGTGATGCTGAAATCAGAAAATTTTATTTTTACAAATAATTTAATCACCTTGTAATCATCATCTATCCGGCGCAAGCGTATCGCGAGTTGTTGGCTGAGCGCGGGCAATTCATGTAAACAATGCGATAAGCTGGGTAAATCCTGGGCAAAGGTGTTTTCCACACTGAGCGATTTGCGCCGCCGGTCGATAGTTAACTGGCGCTCATCTATGCCGCGACTTAATTTGTACAAGCGCGAGCCCATTTGTCCAAAGCGCTGGGACAATTCAAACACTGATAATTTTTGTAAATCGGCGCAGGTAAAAATATGCAGCTCCGCCAGTTTGGTGGTCATGGCTTTGCCCACACCATAAATTTTTTTCACTGGAAGCTTGGCGACAAACTCATTGACTTGCGCCGGTGTAATCACAAATTGGCCGTTGGGTTTATTCCAGTCGCTGGCAATTTTGGCGAGGAACTTATTGGGCGCAACACCGGCTGACACGGTGATGCCAATTTCTTTATGGATGCGCGCGCGAATCTCTTGCGCAATCAGTGTAGCGCTGCCTTTAAATTCTTTGCAGTCACTCACGTCGAGAAAAGCTTCGTCGAGCGACAAGGGTTCAATTAAATCCGTGTAATCGTAGAAAATATTGCGCATTTGCTGCGATGCTTCGCGATAAGCCTCCATGCGGTGCGGCAGGATTAGTAAATCCGGACAGAGGCGTAGTGCGGTACTGGAGGGCATGGCTGAGTGCACACCAAAGCGCCGTGCCTCGTAATTACAGGTAGATATAACGCCGCGTCTGTCACTACTGCCACCTACCGCGATGGGGCGATGAGCAAGGCTGGGGTCATCGCGCATTTCAATCGCGGCAAAAAAACAATCGGCATCGCAATGGATAATTTTGCGCATGGTTAGTCGTTGCTGCTGTAAAAAAGCTATAGGTTGCATACAGGTAGCTGTATTTAAATACAGTATTTGTGGTTTGTCATCCATTTTTACCTGCGAAGTATTTTTCAGCGTTCAATCGCTGTCGTAAATTTAGGTTAACTTGTATGACAATAATATGTTTTTGCCTTTATGCTCCTGTTTCACCGCGTGTAAACCACAAACAGCGCAGAGCGATAACAACAAACAGGAGACACCTATGAGAATGATAAAACCCTTGGTCATGGCATTGGGCTTGGGCATGAGCCTTGGCGCTCTCGCCGATACCCAAGTCAAAATCGATGCGGCCAAAACCGGCCCGGTCATCAATAAAAACATCTACGGACAATTCGCCGAGCATTTGGGCCGAGGTATATACGAAGGTTTGTGGGTCGGCCCTGATTCGACTATTCCCAATACCAAAGGGTGGCGCAATGACGTGGTGGGCGCATTAAAAGAATTGCAGGTGCCGCTGATACGCTGGCCCGGCGGGTGTTTTGCCGATGAATATCACTGGCGCGAGGGAATCGGCCCGCGCGAGCAGCGTCCGGCACGTGTGAATACCAACTGGGGCGGCGTAATAGAAGATAACGCTGTAGGTACCCATGAGTTCTTTGATCTGGTTGAAATGCTTGGCGCGGAAGCATACGTAAACGGCAACCTGGGAACCGGCACGCCACAGGAAATGGCAGAGTGGCTGGAGTACATGACCTCGGACAGTAAATCCACACTGGCCGAGCTGCGTCGCAAAAATGGCCGCGATAAACCCTTTCGTGTGCATTATTTTGCGATTGGTAACGAGGCCTGGGGTTGTGGCGGCAATATGACGCCCGAGTTCTACACCCATCTCTACAAGCAATACGCCAGTTTTTTAAAGACGCCGAAAGACAACACGCCCGTTATGATCGCCAGTGGCGGGCACACTGAAGACACCAGCTGGGCTGACCACTTGACGGCTAATGTCAAACCCAACTGGAGTTTGCGAATGGATGCCGTGAGTTTCCACTACTACACCTTGCCGACTGGCGATTGGGTGAAAAAAGGTGCTGCGACGGGTTTCCCCGAAAGTGAATGGATGTCCACCATGGTGAACACCCTGAAGATGGATCAATTCATTATCAACAACAAAAAGGTGATGGATAAAAACGATCCCGAGAAAAAAGTCGGTTTCTACGTGGACGAGTGGGGCACATGGTATGACGTGACTGGCGATGACGATCCAGGCTTCCTGTATCAACAAAACAGTATGCGCGATGCAATTGTGGCGGCGTTGAATTTCAATATTTTCCACAAACATGCTGACCGTGTGCACATGAGTATCATTGCGCAAATGGTTAACGTACTGCAGGCGATGATTTTGACGGACAAGGAAAAAATGATCCTGACGCCGACTTATCACGTGTTCAAAATGTACAAGCCATTCCAGGATGCAACTTCACTGCAGATTGAGCTGAAAAATGTGGCGCGTTACAAGTTGGGTAAATCGTCCATCCCGGCAGTGAGTGCAACCGCTGCGCGCGCTAAAGATGGCAAGATCTACATCGCACTGGTGAACGCCAATCCAAATCAAGCCGAGAAAGTCAGCGTTAATCTGGCGGGTGTTGCTATGAACTCGGTGAAAGGTGAAATTTTGACGGCAGCGGCTATGGATGCACACAATACTTTTGCTGCGCCAGAGAATGTTAAACCTGCTCCATTTGCAGCAAATGCAGCAAACGGTAAGTTGGCGATTGATGTTCCTGCAAAATCCGTCATTGTGGTGGCGGTGGAATAAAAAAAGGGCGTGATAAATCACGCCCCTGCAAGATAAAACCATTTTGTCATGTCGTAAGGGCGCAATTTATTGCGCCCTTTTTTGTTTGCTGTGTTCGCTTTGGATTTGTTTATGTTGATTGCGCTTTTGGGTTAATTTTTGGATAAATTAAAACAAATCCTCAATCGATAAATAGCGTTCACCAGTATCGTAACTAAATACAATAACGCGGCTGCCGGGTTTCATGTCTGCTTGTTTTTGCGCGACGGCGGCGAGTGTCGCGCCGGATGAGATACCCACAAAAATCCCTTCTTTCAGTGCACACTGGCGCGCCATATCAAACGCAGCTTCTTCGCTGACCAGAATGGTGCCGTCCAGAGTGTCTTTATCCAACACCTGTGGGATAAATCCGGCGCCTATACCTTGCAAGCGGTGCAAGCCTTTTTGGCCGCCGCTAATCACTGGTGATTTTTCCGGCTCAACCGCAAACGTTTTTAATTGTGGAAATTGCTCTTTCAATACCTGACTACAACCGGTGATATGGCCACCGGTGCCAACACCGGTAATCATGTAATCAATGCCCTCGGGGAAGTCGGTAAGAATTTCCTGCGCGGTGGTGTTGCGGTGAACTTCCACATTGGCGGGGTTGTTAAATTGTTGTGGCATCCAGCTGTTAGGGTTTTCCGCGAGCAATTCATTGGCTTTGGCAATACAGCCGCCCATACCTAATTCTTTGGGCGTGAGCACTAATTCTGCGCCCAGGGCTTTCATGTATTTGCGGCGCTCTACCGACATGGATTCCGGCATGGTGAGAATTAATTTGTAACCTTTTACCGCACATACCAGCGCTAAACCGATTCCGGTATTACCCGAGGTTGGTTCGATGATGAGCGTATCTTTATTGATCAAGCCTTTTGCTTCTGCATCTTCAATCATGGCCAGTGCGATACGGTCTTTAATGCTGCTGCCGGGATTAAAACGCTCGACCTTCATCCACACTTCAATATCGCTGCGAAATAAATGGTTGATGCGAACATGTGGTGTATTGCCAATGGTCTGCAAAATATTATTGAATTTCATAAGCTTCCCTCGTGAATAAATAAGTCGGTTGGAATTCTACGCCTAGTCCAGGCGTTTCTTAAAGCGACTTGCTGCCGCTATGACCCCCAGCACGGTAAACCCGATCAACCACCACAAGTCTGGTTGTAAATCTTCCAGCGTTGCGCCGCGCAATACTATGGCGCGTACCATGCGGATAAAGTGAGTCGCCGGCAGCGCTTCGGCAATCCACTGCGCCGCCTCCGGCATGCCCTCGTAGGGGAACATAAAACCGGAAAGTAATATCGATGGAATCAGCAGAAACACCGTGAGCTGCATCGCCTGCAATTGGGTTTTGGCGATGGTGGATACCAGCAGGCCAAGCGTGAGGCTGGCGCTGATAAAGGCGAAAACGCCGAGCACCAGCTGATCCAACCGGCCATTGACCGGCACATCAAAAATCAGGTGGCCGAGGCCGAGAATAATCGCGACCTGAATCAAGCCGACAAAAATATAGGGCACGATTTTACCGATCATAATCTCGCTGGAACGCACCGGCGTGGTGATCAGCAATTCCAGATTGCCGCGCTCGCGCTCGCGTACCAGCGCCGCCGAGGTGAACATCACCATGGTCATGGTGAGCACAATCGCCACCAGCCCCGGCACAATGTTGACTGCCGAGCGTCGTTCCGGGTTGAAAAAGAGCGCAATTTCAAAGGTGTTTTTGCGCGCGATGGGCTGCGCCTCAAAGCCGCTGGCAAAGGGCATTTGTTGCAGCGCGAGCAGGGCGTTGCTGACCATGGTGTCGGAGCCATCGATCAGCCACTGGGCAATAGGGCGCTGGTCTTGCAGGCGCTGGCCAAAATCCTCGGGGATCACCAGCACCGCGTGCACATGGCCACGGCGAATTGCATCTTCCGCCAGCGCGGGCGTTTGATAGGTTTCGGTAAAACTCACCACTTGGGTGGCGGTAAGGTCGCTCACCAGTGCGCGTGCCGTTTGGGTGTGGCTTAGATCCACCACGCCTACCGGCAAGTCGCGCACATTGGTATTGATCGCAAACCCAAATAGCAATAATTGAATGAGTGGCACCATCACCACCATGCCAAAGGTTGGGCGGTCGCGCGTTAATTGGCGCAGCTCCTTAAACACAATCGCGCCTATGCGCTGCAAGCTCTGACCCAAGGCGTTCACTGACGCGCTCCTTGCCCTTCGGCGTTGTTGCCGGTGCAGTGCACAAACACATCCTCAAGGCTGGGGCGTACAGCATGTATCTGGCGATTGGCGACCAATGCGGGATGTGTGGTGCGCAGCCAGCTTTCCGGCTCATCAATGGATTCTTTGATAAGCACGCGCAAATGCGTGCCCTGTTGTGCGGTGGAGACGACTTCTGGCAGTTCACCCAATTGCTGTTTAAGCAGGCGCAGGTTCTCGCCGTCGATCTCCACCACCCTGGCACCCAGTTCGCGCATCAGTTGCGCGGGTGAGCCATCGGCGCGCTTCACACCGCCCTCCATAATCGCCAAACCGTGGCAGCGCTCGGCTTCGTCCATGTAATGGGTGGATACCAGAATGGTGGTGCCGCCGTCGCACAAGTCGAACAGCTTTTCCCAAAAGTCGCGCCGGTTTTCGGGGTCTACGGCGGAGGTGGGTTCGTCCAGAATCAGTAATTCCGGCTGATGCAGAGTGGCTGCGGCGAGTGCCAAACGCTGGCGTTGCCCGCCGCTGAGCGAACCGGCCAGGCGGGTTTTACGCTCGTTTAATTGATAGCGGCTGAGCTGGCTGTCGATCAGCTGTTTTACTGAGCGACTTTCCAGGTTGTAGATCTGCGCCATAAAACGCAGGTTTTCCTGCAGGGTTAAATCGTCGTAGAGCGAAAATTTTTGCGTCATATAACCCAAGCGGCGGCGCAGCAATTCCGCCTGTGCGGGAATCTCCATACCCAATACCCGCACGCTGCCTGCACTGGGGGTGAGCAGGCCGGTGATTAAACGCATACTGGTGGATTTGCCACAGCCGTTGGGGCCGAGGAAACCGTAAATCGTTTTATGGGGGATGCGTAAATCGAGCGAATCCACTGCGACAAAATCGCCAAAGCGGCGAGTCATTCCCACTGTTTCTATTGCCCAGTCTGGCAAGCCTGAATCCTTAAACTCACTCATGCGGCAGCTCAACCTGTACAGGTAATCCGCTCGGTAAGTTCGCGGCGGAATCGGGAAGTTGCACCTCAGCCAGATATACCAAACGCGCTCGGTCAGTGGAGTTGAGCGCAAAGTAGGGGGTAAAGGCAGCGTCTTGCGAGATCCAGCGCAGCTTGCCGGTTTGTGGCTGGTCGAGGCCATCGATATGGATAACCAATTCCTGCCCCGCACTCACTTTCAGGCGATGGGTTTCAGGGATATACACCCGCGCGTAGGGCGCTTTTTTATCGAGCAGTGTCGCCACTGCTTCACCGATGCTGGTGCGCTCGCCCAGGTGTTTGGGCAGGTGGTCAAGCCGCGCATCGCCAGTGGCGCGAATGCTCAGTTCGCTCAAATTGTATTGCTCCAACTCCAGCGCAGCCTTGGCGAGCGCAACTTGTGCTTCGGCTTGCTGCAAGTCCTCTTCGCGCGTGCCGTTGGTGAGCAGCAATAAGTTCTCATGGGATTTATCCAAATTGGCCTGCGCTGAATCGCGTTTGGCGCGGGCGCTATCCAGCTCGGCTGCGCCCGCAAGTTTTTTACTTACCAAGGTTTCAGCGCGGGCAAAGGTTTTTTGCGCTTCTATTAATTGCGCTTCGGCGCCTTTGACTTGTGAGCGCGCGGCCGCAATATCTTCCGGGCGCGCGCCGTTTTGCAGTTTGCTGAGGTTGGCCTGCGCGCTGGCGAGGTTGGCCTCGGCCTTGGCAACTAGCGCCTGCTGGCGGCGGTTATCGAGCTGTACCAATAAATCGCCCGCTTTTACTTCACTGCCTTCAGCAATCGGTAATTGGGTAATGATTTCTGCAGCGGTGGCTTTGAGTACAACGCGGTCGCGCTCCAGTGTGCCCAAGGCGAGGTTGGTGTTGTTATCCTTGCAGCCGACCAGCTGGGCACTTAATGCCAATAACAGGCTGCAACCGAGGGCATTAAACATAACTGACTTCATAAACAAATCCCTGAACTATGGACAATGCTGAGTGTGACAGAAAACGCGGCTAAAAATAGTTAACCCTTAGAGGCCAGGCCTTGCCATTTTTCAAGATAGAGCCACGCTGGCTTTTGTGTCAGAATCCCGCCAGTTTTTGCTTTTCTCACTCTGTTAACAAAGGAACTATCCATGCTTGAAACTACCATGTCATCCCTCAATGGCCTGCCGGCTTTTCTCGCGTATTTTGCGATGGCGATTGTACTGCTGCTGTTATTTATCCGTATTTATAGTTGGGTAACACCGCAGGACGAATTGGCGCTAATTAAAGCCAATAATGCCGCCGCTGCACTGGCATTTGGTGGTGCGCTGATTGGTTTTGCCTTGCCATTGTCCAGCGCGATTACCCATTCATTGTCGCTGTTGGATTGTGCGCTCTGGGGTGCGGTGGCGCTGGTGGTACAAGTGCTGACTTTTGTGGTGTTGCGTGTTGCGATTCGCCAACTGCCCGAGCGTATAAATCAGGGGGAAATTGCGACCGGCGTTTTTGTGGCTGCCAGCGCAATTGCCGTAGGTTTAATCAATGCTGCATGTATGACGTATTAATTTTTTATAGGCCATATTTATGAAACAGACAAAACGAGTAGTCATGAAACGCAGTAAAAAAGCGGCACTGGTATTGATGGTGCCGGTTGCAACCCTGCTGCTTGCCGGCTGTGGTGAAGAGCGCGAACAGGCGATGGTATTCAGCGACCCGAGTGAGTGCAGCGCAGCAGGTCTCAATGACACGGCGCAATGCAATGCCGATTACGCCGCCGCCCAAGCCTTGCATCCGCAAGTCGCGCCCAAGTATTTAAACAAAGAAGAATGTGAAACTGATTTTGGCCCCGGCCAGTGTGAAACGGCGCCCCAGCAAACCGCGCAGGGTGGCAGCGTATTTATGCCGATGATGATGGGTTTTCTCGCTGGGCAAATGATGGGCAATAACGCCAGCAACCTGCAGCAGTCTGCCGGCTCCAAAGTGCCTACCCAGCCGCTCTATAAATCGCGCGATGATCGCAGCACTTTCCGCACCGCAACTAACACTCCGGTTGCCAAAACCATTGGCCCTATCAGCCTGAAACCATCACAAGTGCAGCCACAGGTCGGCCAAGTGGTTCGTCGCGGTGGTTTTGGTGCGCAAGCGGCATCGCGCAATAGTTTTGGTGGTTGATCGATGAAACGCATCAGTGTTGCCGAGCGCGCCAATTGGCGCGCTTACGCCGAAGAAGTGGGATTTAATTTTCACACCTTCGACGGCGAACCCTATTGGGATGAAACCGCCTACTATCAATTCAGTTTGCAACAAATTGAAAATGATCTGGAGGCGCCTACCGAAGAGCTTCACCAAATGGTGATGGACATGGTGGGCGACATCACCCGCAGCGAAGAAATGCTCACACTGCTGAATATCCCGCGGGATTTTTGGAGTTATGTCTGGAATTCCTGGAACAAGGGCGAGCCGCATTTGTACGGCCGTATGGATTTGGTGTACAACGGTTTTGGCCCCGCCAAATTGTTGGAATTAAATTACGACACACCAACATCATTATTTGAAACCGGATTTTTCCAGTGGGTGTGGTTGGAAGATCAAATTAAAAATGGTGTCTTGCCTGAACACGCGGATCAATTTAATTCGCTGCACGACAAAATCGAACAAGCCTTTGCACAACTGGATTTGCCGCAACCATTTTATTTCGCCAGCGTGCGCGACAATCAGGAAGATTTAGGCACAGTCAATTATTTGATGGACATGGCGGCGCAAGCGGGCGTGGATGTTCGCTATATCCCCTTGGAAGATATTGGTGAGCTGAATGAACAGTTTGTGGATTTGGACAACCAGCCGATTAAAGGCCTGTTCAAACTCTACCCCTGGGAATTTATGGTGCAGGAAAATTTTGCCGATACCATCAAGGCAGCCAATACCCAAATGCTGGAACCGGCATGGAAAATGTTGTTATCCAACAAAGGTATTTTGCCGTTGCTCTGGGCGCGCTACCCCAATCACCCCAACTTGTTGCCCGCCTATTTTGAAACGGCCAGCAGTGAGCCACTGGGTGCCGGTTGGGTACGCAAACCGCTATTCTCCCGCGAGGGCGCCAATGTGGATTTAATTACCAGCAGCGGTGAAAAAATCTCCGCCGCCGGCCCCTACAACGATGGTCGCTACGTGCGCCAAGCTTTACACCCCCTGCCAAAATTTCGCGATGAATACCGCAACGCCGACACCTACGCCATGCTCGGCAGCTGGGTTGTTGGTGATAGCGCCGCCGGTATTTGTATCCGCGAGGACGCAACACTCATCACCAAAGATTCTTCACGGTTTTTACCGCATATTATTTTGGATTGATTGAGTCATCATAAATGCAGCGCCAAGTCCAAACGATTGGCGCTTCATGGATGGAATTTAATATTTAATTTTTAGGAATCTGCGCCATTTTAAAGATGGCAACGTTACCGTTTTACCCCACATCATCCTCAATTAAACCGCGGGTAGTTGCTGCCTTGTCTGCTGCTTTGTGGTTGTGATCCAGCAGGTGGCCGGCTTTGATGCGTGTTTCTATGGCGCGGCGGCTGGAGTCCAGGTTATCCAGAATTTCTTCCAGTTCGCCCAATTCCAACTGGCGGTTGACGGCGCTGTTGAGCAATTGCAGGCGCGCCTGGCGGTGGGCTTCGCGCAGGCGATCTACCAGCGGGGCAATGGCGGGGTTTTCTGGCGACAGGTCGGGGTCCAGGCAATCTTCGGCCATCAACAAAAAACTGGCGAGCGCCTCCTTACAGGGTTGATCGGCAAGTTGATGTTGCCCTTGTACCAGATTGTGTAACGCCGGAATCAGTTGGGTGGTTTGCTGAAAGTAGCGCGCACAATAGAGCGCGTCAGCCAGGTCGTCGGCGGTGCTCTGTTCCATGGCGTCGGCGCGCAGTCCGGCGATAAAACTGCCAATCGCTCCTCCCAGTGTATGTGCGGCGCTGCTGCGTTTGGTCAGGTCGGTATTGCTGTGGTTGGTGTCAAACGCATCGCGCAACAACCCAATCACAGTGTTACTCAGGCGCGCCAATTCGCGTTGGATGGCTGCCACGGCAAGTGCCGGGGTTGGGCTGAGGGTGGTATCCAGATACTGGGGTTGGCTGATGTCCTCTTCGGCGCTGCGGAACAGCTTTTCCAAAAGTGAAGCAAATTTGCCGGTCAGCGGCAGCATGATGATCACACCAAGCAGGTTAAAAACACTGTGAAATAGCGCCAGCATCGCTGCCGGGCTGTTGTGAATGCCCAGCAGGGTGGCTAATTCACCAACTAACCATAAAAACGGGAAAAAGAGGATCAGCGCAACCAAGCCGGTGATCAGGTTGAAGCCTATGTGGCTAAGTGCCAGACGCTTGGCGGCAGCGGTAGCCCTTAATGCCGCAAATGCTGCTGTTGATGTTGTACCCAGATTTGCGCCTATTACTGCTGCCGCTGCCCCTTCAAACCCCATAAGCCCTCCGGCGGATGCGGTGAGGACTATGGCAATGGTTGCGCTGGATGATTGGGTAAGCAGGGTGGCGATAAAACCAATCAGGGCCATTAGCAGGGGTGAACTTAGGGTGGCGTTGCCAAGATTGCTGCCCAGATTCATTGCCAGATCTGCAAACGCAGTTTCCAGCAAATCCAGACCAAAAAAGAACAAGCCGAAGCCGGTGATCGCATCCCCCAAGCCTTTGCTGCGGCTGTGCACAGCAACCAGCCGCATCACAACACCCAGGGTGATGATGGGCAGCGCCAAGGCCTCAATGTTGAAGCTGAAACCGATAATGCTAACCAGCCAGGCGGTCATAGTGGTGCCCAGGTTCGCACCAAAAATCACGCCCATGGCTTGGCGCAGGTTGAGGATGCCAGCATTCACAAAACCAATACTGGCAACCGTAATGGCGCTGGACGATTGCACCAACCCGGTAATTACCGTGCCAGCCAAAACGCCTCGTAAGGGGGTGGATGTCCAATTGCCGAGCAGGTATTTGAGGCGATTACCGGCAAAGAGTGTCAGTCCTTCGGTCATCAAGCGCATGGCCAATAAAAAAATAGCCAAGCCGCCCAAGGCCTGTAACAGGCTGGTCAGGTTCACAGATAGCTCCTGAGGGAGAAAACACCAGCGGGGTTAACCCGCTGGCAAGTTGGACACGATAGTAATCATCACGCCCGCCGCGATGGCTGAGCCTATCACCCCGGCTACGTTTGGCCCCATTGCATGCATCAACAAATAGTTTTGCGGGTCAGCCTGCAAGCCGAGTTTGTTGGATACGCGCGCGGCCATGGGCACAGCGGATACGCCGGCAGAGCCAATCAGCGGATTGATTTTGTGTTTGCAAAAGAGGTTCATGGCTTTGGCCATGAGTACACCGGCTGCTGTGCCGATCCCAAAGGCGACAATACCCAGTGCGAGAATGCCCAGGGTTTTGGGGTCGAGGAACTTGTCCGCCGCGAGTTTTGAACCCACCGCCAAGCCGAGGAAGATGGTGGTGATATTAATCAGCGCGTTTTGCGCTGTGTCAGACAGGCGATCCACCACACCCGATTCACGCATCAGGTTACCCAAACAGAAAGCGCCCAGTAGCGGGGTTGCATCGGGCAGGATCAGGCCAACCAGCGCCAGCATCACAATCGGGAAAATGATTTTTTCGCGTTTGCTCACGGTGCGCAGTTGCTGCATCACAATGCCGCGCTCAGCTTGGGTGGTGAGCAGGCGCATGATGGGCGGTTGGATCAGCGGAACCAGTGCCATGTAGCTGTAGGCGGCAACGGCGATGGCACCCAGCAGGTCTGGCGCCAACTTGCTGGCGACATAAATCGCCGTTGGGCCATCGGCGCCACCAATAATGCCAATGGCGGCGGCATCGGCGATGGAGAAATCCAGGCCGAAATAACTTAATCCAATTGCCCCCAATACAGTCGCAAAAATACCAAATTGTGCGGCGGCGCCGAGGAGCAGAGTTTTGGGGTTTGCGAGCAGGGGTCCAAAGTCAGTCATGGCGCCAACACCAATAAAAATCACCAGTGGTGCAATACCGCTGGCAATTGCCACCTTGTAAAAGGTGTAGAGCATACCGTCGTTGTAACCAGCTGCCTGCGCGGTGTGCAGTGCTGTTTGGTAGAGTTCCGGGCTGCCATTACTGAGCGCTTTATAGATGACGGCATCCGCCGTATCCGCGCTCAGGCCTGCCAGTTGGGCCAGGGCGATACCTATTTCGGGCGTCCCGTTGTGCAGTGCATGTTCCACCGCCGAAAACGCGAGGCCGGCGGCGGGCAGGTTGGCCAGTAGGCCGCCAAAACCAATCGGCACCAACAGCATGGGTTCAAAACCTTTGCGGATGGCGAGGAACAGTAGCAGCAGGCAAATGCCGATCATAATCATCTGACCGGACTGCATGTGGTAAATACCGGTGGATTGCCAGAGTCGTAGCAGGGTATCCATCAATTATTCCCCCGCAATCGCAAGCAAGGTTTTGCCAACTACAACAGAATCGCCGGTTTTGACATCGATACTAGTGATAGTACCGCTGCAGGGCGCACTGATCTGGGTTTCCATTTTCATGGCTTCTAGCAGCAGTAAGACGTCACCTTCTTGCACTTCATCGCCAACATTAACCGCAATTTTGATGATATTGCCGGCCAGCGGTGCATTTACTGGGCGCGCCTGTACATCGGCGGCCGGTTTGCTGGCTGAGGTGCTCGCTCCAGTGTGCAGGGGTTTGATGCCGGTCAGGTCGCCACCGTTATTGACGCTTACCGTATATTTTTTGCCTTCCACTTCCACGGTATAAATTTCTTCACCCGCGTCATTGGTCACGAGCGATGACTCTTTACCGGTAGGTGCCGGTTCAAAGGCAGTGGGGTTGTTGCGATGCTCCAAAAAGCGCAGGCCGATTTGCGGAAAGAGCGCATAGGTGAGCACATCATCTAGCGCGTTTTCGCCGGTTCTCAGGGTGATATTGCGCAGCGCCGCTTCTTTTTCCAGGGCCGATGTCAGTTGCGCCAGTTCCGGCGCAATGTTATCGGCCGGGCGGCAGGTAATAGGCAGTTCGCCGTCTTGCAACACTTTTGCTTGCAATTCGGCATTGATCGGCGCGGGGGTTGAACCGTATTCACCGCGCAATACCCCGGCGGTTTCTTTGGAGATATTTTTGTAGCGTTCGCCGCTCAGCACATTCAATACCGCTTGGGTGCCCACGATTTGTGAGGTGGGAGTTACCAGCGGGATAAAACCCAAATCCTCACGCACCCGCGGGATCTCTGCCAGCACTTCATCAAAACGGTCAATGGCGCCTTGCTCACGCAGCTGGCTTTCCATATTGGTCAGCATGCCGCCGGGCACTTGGGCGATGAGGATGCGCGCGTCCACCCCTTTTAATGAGCCTTCAAACTTCGCGTATTTTTTGCGGATTTCACGGAAGTAGGTGGCGATTTCTTCCAGTAATACCAAGTCCAGTTTGGTATCGCGGTTGGTGCCTTCAAGGGTGGCTACCAGGGTTTCGGTTGGGCTGTGACCATAGGTCATGGACATGGAGGAAATGGCGGTATCCACATTGTCGATGCCCGCTTCCACGCATTTCAGAATAGTCGCGTGCGCCAACCCGGTAGTAGCGTGGCACTGCATATGGATGGGAATGTCGCACTCGGCTTTCAGGCGTTTGACCAGTTTAAAACCGTCATAGGGCTTGAGCAGGCCGGCCATGTCTTTAATACAAATGGAGTCGGCGCCCATGTCTTCAATTTGTTTGGCCTGCGCAATCCAGCCGTCCTGTGTGTGCACCGGGCTCAGGGTGTAGGAGAGGGTGCCCTGCGCATGTTTGCCCTGGCGTTTTACCGCCTTCATGGCAATTTCGATATTGCGCATATCGTTCATGGCATCAAACACGCGGAATACATCGACACCGCTGACCGCCGCGCGCTCGACAAAACTCTCAACAACATCGTCGGCATAGTGGCGATAGCCGAGCAGATTCTGGCCGCGCAATAGCATTTGTTGCGGCGTTTTGGGCATGGCTTTTTTCAGCTCGCGAATGCGATCCCAAGGGTCTTCGCCCAAATAGCGAATACAGGCATCAAAGGTGGCGCCACCCCAGGATTCCAGCGACCAAAAGCCGACCCTGTCCAGCTTTTCGGCAATCGGCAACATATCGTCTAAACGCAGGCGAGTTGCAAACAGGGACTGGTGCGCATCGCGCAGTACTACATCGGTAATTCCCAGTGGGTTATCGGTATTTATCATTGTTGATACTCCTGAAATCAGCCGCGCGATTGTTTGTCGCGATGTTGACGAATGGCTGCCTGAATCACAGCAAGGGTAGTGGGATCAACCGCGTCGGAAGCGGTTTTGCGTTTAACAACCGGTGCCTCTTCTATCACCGGCTCCGGGAAAAAGGTTTGGACAAACCGCGACATCAGGTTTACGGCAAACACTAACAGTGTCAGGAACACAAACACCGTGCCCATACCAAAAATCAACAGGTCGAACGCTTGTTCAACTAGCGTTGCTTGCATAAAAACAGACTCCTCGTTGTGCATCCCGGTGTGAGTTCAGACCGTTTGCAAAGGGGGAAAAAGAGGGCAGAAAATCGTGCATTTATTTAATTAATTGAGTGGCTAATCCGGGGGTTTAGCCTTGCCGATTTCTGTGATCCCGCGTGGGTGCTGGTAATCCAGGGAGGCTCACCTTAAAAAAAATGGCGACATTGGGCAAGCAAAAACATACTTTTGGCGGCGATTGCCTTCGAACAATCGGGTTTTCTTAATGGTGTGCCCCTGATTCAGGGCAATCACCTGATGCTCTTTTACAACAAAAAGCTGGTCGCAGAACCCGCTGCCGATTGGGAGGCCATGTTTGCCCACCTTCCGCTCCCATGTGCTTGCCTTTCCCAACCAAAGTTTGAGTGGCCCCAAGCGCGCGCAGCTGCTCAAGCTTGCCAATTATTTGCAAAGCCATGCGGTGCAAAAACAAATTTGGTCGGCGATGGGCGCTATTCCCGTCGAACAGGGCGCTTTTGAATATGCCCAACATAACGCCCGCGGTTATTTGAAAACGACCATTGAATTAATGGCGGATACCAAACTGCTGCCAGCCGACAAAGAAATGACTTTTATTTGGGACGCTATGGGTAAGGGCTTTTTGCGCCATCGCGAGGGTGCGCTGGATGCCCCGGCGGCGGCTAAATATATGCAGCAGCTGGCGGAGCGCCATATACGCAATGCCCAGCGCATCATTACCCCCAATACTGATATCCCCAAAACTGACGCGCCCAACACCAATAACCCCTGAGGAATTCACCTTGCCCCAACAAGCGCTACCGGGTTTTCGACGCACAGTGCTGATGCTGGTGTGGGCCACCATTGTGGTCCCCCTGATTATTCTGAGCGTTTACCAGATACGCGCTGACTATGAGCGACAGCTCGCCAGTTACGAGCGGGAACTGGTGCATGAAACCGAGCGGCTATCATTCTTGTTAACCCAATCGGTGCAGCAATTAATGGGCGATTTGGATCGTATCGCCAGTGATGGCTCGGTTATTCGCTCGCTCTCCATGCCGATTCTCTCGCCTATTTCGGTGCAAAAAATTGAGGCCTATTTAGGCGCTAATCCGGCTGCAGAAACGGTCATGCTAATGGATAAGGAATTTTTTCCGATTGAGGTAATTCCCACCTGGGCGCTCACAGAAGATATATCCGGCTACGAACCCTATCTCGCCCAGCTCCATCAGCGACCCGCGCCCGCGCCTGTTTATTCCGGCGGCTGAGCCGGGTACAGCGCCGGGGGCATCCTCCATGCTGATTTTTATCCGCCCCATACTCACCGCCAGTACCTCCTTATCCCAGCCGTTTCAGGTGGATGGTCTGTTGCTGGTCAAGGTCAATACCGAGAAGCTGATACAGGGCGCGCTTGATTTACACCAGCGGCAACCTGAGTTGCTGCGCTTACTTGCTGGCGATCAACTTATTTTCAGCCGTGGTGAAGTGCAAACAACACTTTCACGCCATCAGGCCGGCATCAACCCCGGTGTCGGCAATCAATCGTTGCAGTTGGAAACCGGCAGGCCCATCGAGGGAGTCTTGGCGCAGGTGCTGATGACCTATCGCACCCAGGCGATTGTGCTCTTGGTAGTTATCGGCTTGATGGTGGTGGTCATTAACAAGCTGGCCGATAAGGTAGTGCGCCCACTGAAATTGTTGGACGAACAGCGAGCCGCGCTGCAGCAATTGGTGCAATACGCGATGCAAGCCCATCAGGCCGATGAGCCGGATACTCTGGTGCAACTGAGCCTGGCGATTGCACAAAGCATCGGTCGTCAGCCGTTTGGTTTGTATTTGTTGCGCAGTGATTTTTTTGGTGGCTGTGAATTATTTGGCGCGCTGGATCAATCCACCCAAAGCCTGCTTACCAAACACCACGAGGCGCTCAACCACCAAGCCTCGCTCTCACTATTTACCGATACACGCAAAGATTTACACCTCTTCCCCATCGGCGCTACCGGTGATTACCAGGGGTTTTTTATTACCCGGCGCACCAATGAAAGCACCCAGGCGGAACAGGCGCTAATGGTGTTGGCAACGCTATTGTCATCGGCGCTGCGCCAGTATCGATTAAATGCGCGGTTACATCAGCTCGCGCATTTGGATTCAGTCACCGGTTTACCTAACCGCCACCTGTTTAATGCGCGTTACAAAGAGAAACTGGCAAATTTTTCTGAAGCCGATCAAGCCAGCCACTTTGGTGTGTTTGTGGTGGATGTGAATGGTTTGAAATTTATGAATGATCACTACGGGCATCAATACGGCGATCAAATGTTGATTGAAGTAGCGCGCGCCCTCAAAAAAGCCGCGCGTGCTAACGATACCGTGGCGAGGGTTGGCGGCGATGAATTTTATTTACTGCTGGAGCAGGCGAATGAATCTGTCTGTGCCGCGTTTGCCGCGCGCTTAAAAAACCAGTGCCGCGATTTGCAGATGACAATTGACGACGAACATCTGCCCATCAGCTTCAGCATGGGCTTTGCAAGCACCGATAAAGATTCGCTCAAACATTTATTGTTATTAGCGGATGAGCGTATGTATTCGGCTAAAAAACAGCATTATCAGCGGCAGTCCCCCGCTGGCGATTAAACAGCGTCACTATCAATTGTTTTCAGTACTTTGCAGGGGTTGCCCAGGGCTACCACACCTGCGGGTATATCTTTATTGACCAGGCTACCGGCGCCTATCACCGAGCCTTTGCCAATAGTCACACCCGCTAAAATAATCGCCCCGCCGCCAATCCAGCAATCATCGCCAATGGTCACTGCCGCGCAGAATTCTTTACCGCTGGCGCGCTCCTGCGGGTCGAGTGGGTGGGTGGTGGCATAAATTTGTACGTTGGGCCCAAGCATCACATTGTTGCCAATACGCACTTCGGCCACATCCAGAATCACACAGTTATGGTTAGCGTAAAAACCATCACCTAAAAAAATATTGCTGCCGTAATCGCAAAAAAAATGCGGCTCAATATAAGCGCGGGAGACTTGCCCAAACAATTGCTGGTATAGCGGTTTGCGCGCTTTGGTTTGGTCGGCGCGCAAGGCGTTCAACTGTTGGCAGAGCTGTTTGGCACGTTTGCGCGCGGCTACTAGCTCGGGGGTAAAAGGGTTAACCTCAATAAATGGGTTCATCTTGTGGCTCTCGGGGCTGGGCTGATTGCGGTAGAATAGGCGGCATTTCCGCTGCAATCATAGAGCAAGCCCCATGAGAACTAACGATATTTTTCGCAAACTTACCCAATCACTGCGGTTGGATACAGCGCAAATCCAGGCGCTATTTGCTATTTCTGCCATTGAACTGAGCGATAAAGAAATCGCCAATTTATTGAAGACCGATTATCAGCCCGGTTTTGAACCTCTGCCGGATTATGTATTGCTGATGTTCCTCAATAACCTGATTGAGCAACAGCGCGGCAAAAAAACAGATGGCGAACCAGAAGTCATTGAGAAACACGCCAAAATTTCCAATAACGATGTGCTGAAAAAATTGCGCATTGCCTACAACCTGCATGAACAGCAAGTGCGCGAAGCGCTCAAGTTGGCGACCATTGAATTAACCAAGTCAGATCTTGCGGCCTTATTCCGTAAACCCGGCCATGTGCACTTCAAAGCCTGCGATAACGAGTTGGTGCTGGATTTTATTGAAGGCCTGGGTTTGTTGCTGCAGCAGCGTCAAGCCGGAGTTTGAGTGATGGAGCAACACATCGCTATTCGTGTGGCTGTTGTGCGCTGGTTAAATGAGGTGGTGATAGGTTTGAACCTGTGCCCCTTTGCCCGCAAACCGACCAGTGAAAATCGTGTGCGTTTTGTAATAAGCGAGGCGACAGACGATGAAACCCTGCTGCAAGATTTACAGCAGGAATTAATCCGGCTCGATGCAACACCGGCCAGTGAAGTGGAAACCAGTTTGTTGATAGTGCCTGATCATTTACAGGATTTTTGGGATTACAACCAATTTTTATCCTGGGCAAATCAGTTATTAAAACGCAATGGCTGGGCGGGTGTGTATCAGCTTGCCAGTTTTCATCCGCATTATTGTTTTGCCGGAGCCGAGCCGGACGATGCAGAAAATTTAACTAACCGGGCGCCTTATCCCATTTTGCATATTATCCGCGAAGCGAGTTTGGAGCAGGCCCTACAATATTTTCCGGATGTGGATGCTGTGCCGGAAAATAATAAAACAACCGTTGAGTCATTAACTGCCGCACAGCGTTTGCAGTTATTTCCCTATCTATTTAATTCGACCTAATTGTTTATTAATTCAAAGTCATTGTTTCATTCCGGATGATTAGCGTTAAAGCGGTGCGCTAAAAATATCCATTAGCTCCATGCTCGCCAAGGCATCCTGCAAGCTGCAGGGGTTGTTGCCCGCGCCGCGAAAATATTGGTTTACCTGCGCTATCAGCGGTTGTTGCACATGTGCGGGGTAATCCAGCACCAGAGTTTGTGTGCCGGTGGCTGTGGTAAGTTTAAGGGTGCCATCGCCAAAAAAATTAAAGTGAATGCTGCCTTGGGTGCCGATAATTTCGCCGCTATCCCGCGCCAGTTCCGGTGCAACACCAAAATGCCAACGCCCCTGTAATACCACCCCGGATTGTAATTTTGCCCAACCTTGTACCAGGTCGGCAGCGGGGCTTAATTGGCGTTGATTGAGCGAAAAACCGGCGGCATTGTTAGCCGGCCCAAACCAGTGCACCAGCAAATCCAATTGGTGTGGCGCCAGGTCGTGGAATAAACCACCGCCGGAAATTGCGGGGTTGAGTCGCCAATTATCGCTGTTGTTATTGGTTGGTGCAGGGCGCAATAATTCTATCTGCGCAATTAACGGCGTACCTATAGCACCGGCGGCAAGTAGTTCAGCTATTTTGATAAAGTTGGGCAAGGCACGGCGATAGTGCGCAATACAAACCTTGTGTGTACTGCGATTGGCTGCTGCAATTAATTCGCGGCACTCTTGTGCATTTAGCGTGACCGGTTTTTCAATGTAGACATGTTTTCCCGCCGCCAGTGCTGCCAGTGCATAGTCCAGGTGTTGCGCCGGTGGTGTGGCGATATACACGGCGTCTATGTTTGGGTTTTGCAGTAGTTCTGTGGCATTGTCATACCAGTGTGGCACTTGGTGGCGCTGGGCAAAATCGCGCGCTTTGTCGGCGTCGCGGCGCATAACGGCCAACAGTTGCGACGCGGGATTTTTGTAAAAACCCGGCCCGCTTTTTACTTCACAGACATTGCCAACACCAATAATGCCCCAGCGAATAGTTTGCATAACACTACACCAGTGTAATCTTGTCGGCTTCGATTAAAATTTTTCGCTGTTTATAAAGCAAACTCAACGCGTTTTTGTAATTGCCCTTGCTTACGTTAAACGCTTTGTAAATAGCATCGGGTTCGCTTTTATCTGTCAGGTAAGACACGCCGCCTTTTTGTTGTAAATCGGCCAGAATTTTTTCTGCCAAATCTTCTTTGGTATCGCGCGCGCGTTGTTGCAAACTCAAATCAATTTTACGATCCGCGCGAATCGCTTTTACATAACCTTTTACCTTTTCGCCGTAGAGCAATGTGCGAAAGGCGTCATCGCGAAAAATCAAACCTAAATGGGTGTGGTTTACTACGGCTTTGTAACCCATATCGCTGCGGCCACAAATTAATAAATCGACTGGTTGTTGTGCGCGCAAACCACTGGCGCGCTCTTCCAAATGGCGATTCAACCGCGATGATGCAGTAATGCGGCCGGTATATTCATCCAAATAAATACACACCACATAAGCGCGGCCCACTTCCATCGGTTTATGCTGCTCGCTGTAAGGCACCAGCAAATCTTTTGGCAGGCCCCAATCCAGAAACGCGCCGACATTATTAACTTCTTTCACTTCCAAAAACGCACATTCACCCACCATGGCTTTGGGGGTGAGAGTGGTGGCGATAATGCAATCGTCGGAATCCAGATAAATAAACACATCCAACACTGCACCAATTTTCATATCCTCGGTGACGTAGCGTTTGGGCAATAAAATGTTGCCAAACTTGCCCCCATCCAGAAAAATGCCGAAATCGGTGCGTTTGATAATGGTTAAACGGTTTTGCTGGCCTATGCGTAACATATTGAATCCGGTGTAATTGAGTGCGCCTGATCGGGTGTCTGGCGGCGGTAAAATGACTGCCGACAGTTTATGCGCATGCTATGGCTAAGGCCAGTAAAACTCCGGCGACCAGTAAAACTCCTGCAAGTACCTCTACACAAGGTTCTTGCGTTTAAAATCAACTTGCCACACTGAATATTAATTAACCCTGAGTTGTGATTTATGCAGTTATTTTTGTTTGATTATGCCGGCCATGAATTTAGTGTGGCCGCTAACCCGGCCACCGGCGAAGAGCAGGTGTGGGTAAATGGCCAACAGCTATCCAGCCTCCGCCACTTTGGAGCGAGTAGCCGGCATGAGTTTATATTGCCCGATCTGGGGGCGATAAAACTGGATTGCGCCCTTGATCTGCAGGCGGGGAATCTTGACTATCAATTGTGGGTTAACGATCAGCAAGTGCTTGCCGGTCGCGCTGCTTTAGCCAGGGCTGTGCACCCGGGCATTGCGGAATACACGGCGCAGCAAGCTGCCGCGCTCAACCCTGGCAATAGCTCTGGAGTGGCACCTGTGAGTAAAAATAATTCCTGGTTATCCATCGGCCTGATTGCGTTTAAATTTTTAAAAGCGGCACAGGTCATTAAAGTGGCGTTGATGGCCGCATCGGTTGCGGTGTACAGCGTAATTTTTACCTTTGAATTTGCTCTGGCACTGATTGGTGTTTTGGTTTTCCACGAATATGGTCATCTGCGCGCGATGAAAAAATGTGGTTTACCTACCAAGGGAATGTATTTGATTCCGTTTGTTGGCGGTTTGGCGGTGGGCGATATGCCCAAAAGCCGTTGGCAGGATGTTTATATTTCCATGATGGGGCCAGTATACGGGTTGATACTGACGGTCGCTTTTTACATCGTCTATCTGGTTACCAATAGCCATTTTGCCGGTTTGGTTGCGTCCACCAGTGCACTGCTGAATTTATTTAATCTCATTCCGGTGCATCCGTTGGATGGCGGCCGCGTGGTGAAATCCCTGGTGTTTTCCGGCCGTAATTATTTGGCCTTAGTAGCATTGCTGGTGATTTCGGCGCTGTGTTTTGTGGTCGCCTGGAAGCTGGGTTTGTTTTTTATCACCTTTTTTATTGTCTTGGGTGTGATCGATATTATCGCCGGTTGGCGTGTCGGTTTGGCGGAGGATCTGCCGCCGCTGACGCCTTACGGAATATGGTTCTCAGTGCTCTGGTATTTGGCGGTGGTGGCCTTGTTTATCGGCATGATTTTGTTGATCGCCGCAGATCAATTACCCGGCTCGGAAATTGCGGTGAAGGTGCTGGCATCCTGATTTTGTAAATCGTTGGCTAGCGATTTACGGCAGGCAAAAAAAATCCCCGCGAGGGGATTTTTTGTTGATGCAATTTATAAAAACGGATCGTCTTCGTCGCGTGGGAAATAGCGATCAGCGGTAATAACATCGGGTTGGATTTTGTGGGCGAGCAGGTCGTCCACATCCTGATTCACGCGATCAATGAGCGGCAAGGCTTGATCGCGATCCAGTGATTCCAGCAGCGCGTTGCCCCAGATCGACACATGGCGCAAATAAATAGTGCGAGTGTCAGATTTTTTCGCCCATTCGCCCGATACCAAACGACCGATGCGATCAATTTTGTGGCGCACTTCCTGCACTTGCTCCGGGTCGTCAATTTGTGCCACCAGCTCATCGGTCATTTTAATCCAGCCGCGGCGATACAATTCCCAACCGTTGTAAAAACGCAAAATCCAGGTGAGGTATTCATCCTGATTTTGGATTTCTTTATTGACCTTGTCTGCCTCATAGACTTTCACGAAGTAGGCGCGTGAAGGCATGTCTTCGGGCCATGAATCCTGCGCTGAGCGATGGGTACTACAAGCGAATAATGTTAATGCCATGCCCGCTAACAACAGGGCGCGAAACAAATGGGCGATTTTCTGCATGGGAGGGGAATGCTCGTTTGTACTTGGGTGAAACCAGTGTGATCCAGCAATGTTGCAATAGTATAAAAGTTGACGAATGGATTGCCCAGCGCCTGGTGGCGCCGGGTTGGTAATAGACTGCTAATTAACGCCGATGTTTGTTAGCGTTGGCGTTCGCCACGCATTGCGGCGCGATCATCCCCACCGCGACTTACCCCCGGATTGTCGCGCCGCTCGGCGGGTTGAAAGCGCGATGGATTGCGCTCCACCGATTCTGGCCGTTGGCTCGGAATGCGCTCCATGGTCTGCCGGCGTTCGATACGCTCAAGGCGTTGCGGCACAGGCTGGGGCGCAGCCTGGGGCTGGGCTTGCTGCTGCGCCGGCCGCTCGGTGCGGTAAAGGCGTTGACGCGCGTCATTGGTTTCCTGGCTCGGCCTTATGCGGTTTTCAGGTTGCTGGCGCTCTGGTCGTACAGGCTGTTGCTGTTCTTGCCGTTGAAAGCGCTCCTGATATTGTCGCTCCGGGCGATTGTTCATTCGCTCACGCAATTGTTCGGCGCGCGGTTGGTCATTGCGAGGCGCGCGCTGTTCATCGCGGTTGTAAATTCTGGCGCGCGCATCATTACCACCCATAGGGCCGGCTTGGGTGCGTTCCAATCGCTGCTGGAATCGCTCATCGCGACCCTGGCGTTCGTCGCGGGCACGGTTGGGGGCTATGAAATGGCTGTCATTATTGCCACGCAGGTTGCTGCGGTATTCACGCGAGTCGCGATAGCTCTCTCTTGGGCTATTAAAACGTTCGCGGGTGGGGTTGTCGTAATAGGCTACACCACGTCTGTGCACTGGATTGTGGTGCCAGTGACGCGCATTGTTATGACGAACTATGCTGCGGCTATCGTAAAAGCGATGGTGGTGATGGTGATCTACCACTACCACACGGCGCTGATGCCAGTGGCAGGCGCTGAAATAAAAGCGTGGGCCAAGGTGTACTCTTGGCCCCCAATAAAATCCCGAGACAAATACGTAGCTGCTGGGATAGTGCCAGTAAACGGGGGGATAATCGGCCCACCACCAACTGCCGTATACCACCCGGGTATCGTAGGCGGGCACATACACCACGCGCTCAACCGATGGCTCAATCACAATGGTGCGCTCTTCGCGTATCACCCTCACGTGTTCAACTTTATCCAGGCTGCCTGAGTCGTAGGCGCGGTTGCGCAGTTTTTGGATGCTGTCCATCACACGCACTTCATCGGCAAGGAAGGCATCACCCAATTGCTGGGTCCAGTCCAGATCTTCACTCATGCGTGTCAATAAATCGGGAAAGGCAACCAGCGCTTTGACGCTGGGGTCCCAATCTTTGTTGTCCACCGCGTTGACGGCGTCTTCGCCGCTGTAGCGGCGGTTATTGCGCGCCCAGCGCTCAGCCTCAACCACTTCCAAGGGGTAGGTGGAGGCAATCAGCACATGGGATAAAACTGTGTCCGGGTAAAGGGCGATGGGTGCGAGCAGCGAGTCCAGTTGGGCGTCACTGAAACTGGCTTGGGTTGCCGCCCCGCGGTAGGGCGGCGGTTCAACCGCCTGGGATGTAGTGCAGCCTGCAATAAATGGCACTAGCAGGCTCAAGGTCAGAATCAGTTTGCCGGGGCGATGCAGTAACTTGCTGGTCATGATGGCTCTCGCGGTAATCACGCATAATCACAATTAACACCGGTTAGAGGGCAATTGGGCACCCTTGGTTCAGTTATAGGCGCATTGAGCTTAATACCGGCTGAATTCGCACTGACTCTTGTATTGTTATCGCAGTGGTTCTTGTATTGCTGTCGCAGTGGTGATTGCGCTGTTACCGCTGGTCTGTTGCTTGACTAATCACCCTGCGCCCCGATAATGGCGCACCGCTGTACATACTGCTGTAGCGCCCTACATCCAACTAATACGCTAATACCAAAAGCCGAACGCGAGAGCCGCGCATGATCGATGTGAATTTCCAGTTAAAAGGCAGTGCCATTACCGTAGTGGTACTGGCGATTATTCGCTACGAGCCCAAAAGCCTGGTGGAAGAGCTAAAAGAGAAGATTGCCCAAGCGCCGCAATTCTTTGTTAACTCCCCGGTATTGATTAACCTGGACAAGCTGGAAAACCCGGAAAGCCTGAAGAAAGTCGCCGATTTACTGACAATTTGCCGCGAACTGGATTTACAACCACTAGGTTTTAGCGGCGTACCTGAGGTATTGTTAGCGCCAGTTAACAAAACCGGTTTGGCCATATTGCCAACCCCCAGTGAACGCGCCTTGAAACTGCCCAAGCAGGAGGCGCCAGCCGCTGAGACGGTTGTTGAGCGAGTTGTAGAAACTGTAGTTGAAACGGTTGTTGAAACCGTGATCGAAGAGCGGTTGGTACAGCGGCAAAGCAAAGTGATCACCCGCCCGGTGCGCTCAGGTCAACAAATTTACGCCGAGGGCGCCGATCTGATTGTATTGGCGCAAGTCAGTGAAGGTGCAGAGGTATTGGCCGATGGTCATATCCACATTTACGGCACTCTGCGCGGCCGTGCCTTGGCCGGTGTTAAAGGCGATGAAAGCGCGCGTATTTTTTGTCAGCAAATGGAAGCTGAATTAGTTTCGGTTGCTGGCAATTTTGTACTGCAGGATTCGCTCCCCAAAGAATTATTTAAAAAGCCGGTGCAGGTTTCCCTGCAAGGCGAAAAAGTTGTAGTAGATGCACTGGTGAGTAGCTAAAACCTAAGATGGTTTTGCTGGCAACAGACGCATGAATAAAACAGATATTTCTAACCAGTTTTGATATGTAAGGAGCCTCCCTTGGCCAAGATTATTGTTGTTACATCCGGTAAAGGCGGGGTGGGCAAAACCACCTCCAGCGCAGCAATCAGCACCGGCCTTGCGATGCGCGGTCACAAGACGGTGGTTATCGATTTTGATGTGGGCCTGCGCAACCTGGATTTGATCATGGGCTGTGAACGCCGCGTGGTTTACGATTTTGTAAACGTGGTGAAAGGTGAGTCCACACTCAATCAAGCGTTGATCAAAGATAAACGTACCGAAGGTTTGTATGTTTTACCGGCCTCGCAAACCCGCGATAAAGATGCACTGACTCGCGAAGGTGTTGAAGCCGTTATCAATGAACTTTCCAAAGATTTTGAATACATTGTCTGTGATTCACCCGCGGGTATTGAGCAGGGTGCGCTCATGGCGTTGTATTTTGCTGATATAGCTATTGTGGTTACTAACCCTGAAGTTTCTTCTGTGCGCGACTCGGATCGTATTTTGGGTATTTTGCAAAGCAAATCCCGCCGCGCCGAACAAAATCTTGAACCCATCAAAGAGCATTTATTGTTAACTCGCTATAACCCGGTGCGTGTTGAGGCGGGTGAAATGCTGAGCGTAAACGATGTGGAAGAAATTCTGGCCATTCCGCTGTTGGGTGTAATCCCCGAGTCGGAAGCGGTGTTAAAAGCGTCCAACCAAGGCACACCTGTTATTCTGGATGAGGCCACCCAAGCGGGTCAGGCCTACAACGATGCGGTGGATCGACTGTTGGGTAAAGATATTCCTCATCGCTTCCTTGAAGCGGAAAAGAAAAGTTTCCTTAAGCGTTTGCTGGGGGTATAAGCCGTGAGCATTTTTGATTACCTGCGCAAGAAGCGCGCGCCGTCATCGGCATCTGTGGCAAAGGAACGTTTGCAAATTATCGTGGCGCACGAGCGTACCAAGCGCAACCTGCACCAACCGGATTTCCTACCGCAAATGCAACAGGAAATTATTGCGGTGATTCGTAAATATATTCACATCGAATCCGATCAGGTGACCGTTAACCTCGATAATTCCGACAACTGTTCGGTGTTGGAATTAAACATCACTTTGCCGGATTAAACAGGGTGCAGCTAAACACTGCGGCCACAACAAAGGGATGCGCTGAAGAGGCGCATCCCTTTTTTATTTTTCGGTCTGGACTATGACTATATCCGCTGCCCAACACCGCTCCGCTGCCAGCCTGGTGGTATTTGATTTTGAAACCACGGGTTTATCACCCGACATGGGTGACCGCGCGATTGAAATTGGCGCGGTGTTAATTGAAAACGGAAAAATTACTGCGCGTTTCCAGCAGTTGATGAACCCCGGCATACGCATTCCGGTGTTTATTGAAAATCTCACCGGTATTAGCAATACCATGGTGAAAGAAGCCAATAGCAATGCGCAGGTGATGGGCGAGTTTTACGATTTTATCGCCGGCCAGAATTTGGTGGCCCACAACGCCAGTTTTGATGAGCGTTTTTTGCGTGCCGAGTTTAAGCGCATAAAAAAATATTGCCCAGCGGGCATTGCCTGCAGCTTATTGGCGGCACGCCGAATTTTACAACAGGCGCCCAACCACCAATTAGCGACTCTGGCCGCGTACAAACAGTTGCCGAGCGAAGGTATTTACCACCGCGCCCTGGCCGATGCCGAAGTCACGGCACATTTATGGCTGAGCTTATTGGCGGAGCTGGAAACACAGCATGCGCTCTATGATTTGTCTTTTGGTTTTATGCAGCAGTTAACCAAAACCCCCAAACATCAACTACCCAAACTCTATGCCAAACACCAAGCGGGTATCGCTTATGTATAAACGCGCAGGTCTGGGTTTACTGATGCTATTACTGGTGATGATTCAGGGGTGTGGCTATTTGATCAAACCGCGTGTCACCAATGGTTTGCTGCAATTGGAAAAAGGCAGCTACACATTGGATCAAACCCATGTTGCGGTGTTGTTCAAAATTAACCACATGGGTCTTTCTACTTTTGTGGGGCGATTTAATAAAGTAAATGCCAGTTTGGAATTTGACCCGGACAATATAGCCGCCGCCAAGTTGTCGGCTGTGATTGATATCGCCAGTATTGATGTCAATAATCCGGATCTTGAGCAAACCTTGATGGGCAATAATTGGTTTGCGGCAGAGCGTTATCCACAGGCTTTTTTTACTACCAAGTCAGTGACAGTAATTGATGACACTAGCGCATTATTTGTGGGTGATTTAACCCTGCGCGGTGTTACTGCGCCAGTTGAACTCAAGGTGAAATTTAATGGCGGCGGCAGCAATTTACTCACTGGCTATTACACCTTGGGGTTTTCTGCAACCAGCCAATTTGAACGCTCAACATTTGCAATGGATTATTTAATCCCGGCAATTGGCGATCAGGTAGATATTGAAGTATTTGCTGAATTCCAGCGACGCTAAATCTTAAAAGGAAAAACTATGACTCAACAATTTCTTATCGGCGGTAATGGCAGTCAATCAGTGAAATTAAATTTGGCCATGGGTAACCGTCACGGTTTAATTGCGGGTGCAACGGGCACGGGTAAAACGGTGAGCTTGCAAGTGCTCGCGGAGGGTTTTGCCAAAGCGGGTGTACCGGTATTTATGGCTGATATTAAAGGCGATCTCTCCGGTTTGGCTAAAGCTGGTAAAACTCACCCGAAAGTAGATGAGCGGGTGAAATTGCTGAATATCAGCGATTATCAGCAGCGGTTATTTCCCTGTGTGTTTTGGGATTTATACGGCAAACAAGGGCACCCGGTGCGCGCAACTATTTCCGATTTTGGCCCTTTGTTGCTGGCCAGTTTTTTTGATTTAAATGAAACCCAAACCGCCGTACTTTACGCCGCGTTTAAAATTGCCGATGACCAAGGCATGTTGCTGCTGGATTTAAAAGACCTGCAAGCTATGCTGAATTGGATGAAGGCGGAACGCAAAAATTTGGAGGATGAATACGGCGGTTTAAGCGATGCCAGTATCGCGGCAATCCAGCGCCGCTTAATGATGCTGGAGCAGGAAGGCGCGGGAAATTTTTTTGGCGAACCAGCGCTGGATTTGAATCATTTGATGCAGGTAACACTGGAAGGCACTGGTGTTATTAATATTCTGGACGCCACTACCCTGGTAAACCAACCCAAACTTTATGGCATATTTTTGCTCTGGTTAATTGCAGAGCTATTTGAAAATTTACCCGAGCAGGGCGATGCCGATAAACCCAAGCTGGTGTTCTTTTTTGATGAGGCGCACCTGTTGTTTAACGATGCGCCCAAATTGTTAGTCGATAAAATTGAGCAGGTGGTTCGGTTAATTCGTTCCAAAGGTGTTGGTATTTATTTTGTCTCCCAAAGTCCTGCCGATATTCCCGATACGGTACTCGGTCAGTTGGGCAACCGCATCCAGCATGCGCTGCGCGCGTTTACGCCTAAAGACCAGCAGGCAGTAAAAATTGCCGCGCAAACTTTTCGCGCAAATCCGGCATTTTCTACGGAAGCGGTTATCACCCAATTGGGAATTGGCGAGGCGCTGGTTTCAGTGTTGGATGACAAAGGCTCACCCACACCGGTTGAGCGCGTGATGATTGCACCGCCTGCTTCGCGTATTGGCCCTTTAACCCTGGAAGAGCGCCCTGAAGTAATGGCGCGTTCGCCGTACAAAACAATCTATACCCAGGCGATTGATCGCGAGTCTGCTTATGAAGTGTTAAAGCAGCGCGTCAACCAGCAAGCGCAGTTGGCTGAACAGGAAGCCCTGAATCAACAACAGGAGAAAATAAAAATACAGCAGCGTGCTGAACAAGAGCGCGCCATGAAAGAGCAATTAAAAAACCAACAGCAGGCAGAACGCCGGGTGGGGCAGCGTGAATCAGCCGCAGAGGCATTTGCCAAAAGTGCCGCCCGTGCTATTGGTAGTAACTTGGGGCGGCAAATTGTGCGTGGCATTCTGGGTTCCCTGCTGGGAGGGCGACGTTAATTTTCAGCCAGGCAGTTGTTAGCTGGTGTAATACAAGGAGATAAGTGGAGTGTTTATAGTGGAAGGAGTCGTTTTTTTACTTGTGCTTCTGTTCCGGGTTCTGGAGCAGCAAAAAAAATGTTGAGGATGCAGCATGCAAAATGACAAACACAGTAAACACTTCAAATCCACTCACAAATACCGCCGCCAGCGAATGCGTAACTGGCTGTTGTATCCGGCACTGGTCGGTTTTGCGGGTGTGGCATCGGTACTTGCTGTAAATCCGGCTGCAGTGACAGCGCCCTTATCCAATGCGGGGCAAACGCACTATTTGGATCAGGGTTGGGATCATCAAACCCGCCAGCAACTGTCATTTACCTCTTTTGGTTCGCGCTTAATTCCTTACGATTGGTTTCTTGCGCTGGAGCAGGCGCAAACCGCGCAACTGTTTCGCGACCCGGCCCATATGTCTGCCTTGGGTTTTATTATTGCCGAGCCCGATGAATACAATCCCGATGGCTTGCCTGTCGGAGTAGTGCGCGATAAAGATAAACAACACGGCGATTATGTGGGGCTGACTTGCGCTGCTTGCCACACTGGGCAAGTCAGCATTAATGGCCAGCGCATTCGGATTGATGGTGGTCAGGCACTTATCGATTTCACCGGATTTGAAATTGCATTGGTCGCTGCGCTTGAGGCAACACTTGCAGATACGGAAAAGTTTTCGCGTTTTTATGCGCGGCTCAGTCAATTGCAATCCAACAGTTTGCCCACGACCTCACTGGCAACCCAATCCTTACAGGTGTTGATGCAGACGCGCCTGCAACAATTACAACAGCGATTACACAATAATAAAACTGATGTGCCCTATGGTCATGGGCGCCTGGATGCTTTTGGGCAAATTTTTAATGCGATTGCGGTTGAAGCATTGAATATGCCTGTCAATATTCACTCACCCAATGCGCCCACCAGCTACCCGGTAATGTGGGATGCCTCGCATTTGGATTTGGTGCAGTGGAATGGTTCGGCACCCAATAAAGAGCCTGGGCCATTGTTCCAAAATGCGATTACTGCACTCGCGGTTTACGGCACTATCGACATAAAAAAAGAAGATCTCAGCTACCGCTCATCTATTCGTATTAATCACCTGGCAGATCTGCAAAATGGGTTTTATCAATTAACCGCACCGCAGTGGCCGCAACAATTTGCAGGTGCATTGGATGAGAAAAAAGTGGCGGCAGGTAAAGCTCTTTATCAGCAGCATTGTGTGGATTGTCATACCTATGTGAATCCGGCCGATAAAAAACGCAAGTTGCGTGTTGTCTTAACGCCCGTGGCAGAAGTGGGTACAGACCCATTGATGGCGCACAATTTTAGCCAGCGTAAAGTGCAAACCGGAATTTTGGAAGGTGAGCGCAGCCTGTTGTTGGTGGGCAAAAAATTCACCGCGCAAGCCAGTTCGCTCGATTTGGTAACCCATGCCGCGTTTGGAGCTTTGTTGAACCAGCCTTGGCAATCCTTTAAGGCCGTAGTGCGCGAATACAAAACTAACCTTCCCGCTACACCATCAACTATTGATAGTTATAAGGCGCGCCCTATTAATGGTATTTGGGCTTCTGCACCTTATTTACACAATGGCTCGGTTCCCAGTATTTATGATTTGTTGCTGCCCGCCAAGCAGCGCCCACAAACCTTTTATGTCGGAAATATCGAGCTTGATTTACAAAAAGTCGGTCACCTTACATCGGCGGCACCCAATACCAGCCTTTTTGATACCCGTTTGCCCGGCAACTCCAACAGCGGCCATGAATATGGTACCGAGCTGAACGATGAGCAGCGCTGGGCGTTGGTGGAATACATCAAAAGTTTGTAATTTTAGCCTTGGGGGTTGCATAAATTGCCAACCCCTGGCTGCTCCTGCTTTGCTGAAGCTCAGTGCAAAACCACTGTTTTCTATTCGTGATAAATATCCCCAAATAAATCCACTTGAGTTAAATACAAACGCAAGTCGAACTCATATTGATGATATTGAGGCTCCATATGGCAACAAAGTTGGTAAAACGCTTTGTTGTGCTCCTTCTCTTTAAAGTGGGCCAGTTCGTGCACCACAATCATTTTTAAAAACGCTTCGGGAACTGCGCGAAACAGGCTGGCGATTCTAATTTCGTTAACTGTTTTCAGCTTACCGCCATGGGCGCGGCTGATGTAATGATGTTGGCCAAGTGCATGTTGGATAACTTTAATCTTGCTGTCATAAGTCACCCGGTTGAGCGGCTGGGTTTTTCCCATAAAATCGGTTTTGATTTTCTGGGTGTACTTATAAAGTGCACCGTCAGTGCGTATTTCATGGATGTTGGGATAGCGCTTTAACAGTAGATTGCCCAGTGTTTGTTCTGCGATAAGCTTCTCGACTTTGGCGAGAGTTTCGGCTGAATACCCCTGCAAGTATTTCAATGAATGCATGTTTATTTCACTTAGTGTTCATTTAAATATTCACTTAACTTTCACTTACTAAAGGTTTGGAATATTCAAAAAATATTATTAACTTTTTGAGCCTTTTGTAGCAGTAAGGTGCTTTTGGAAAAAAGGTGTATTTTGTTAGGGCAAAAATTACCCGAATTAAAAATAAGAAAATATTTAAACCAATTTTCCTGTTGATTTTGGTGTCAATAATAGTTTATTTGACGACAAAAATCGATTTTTTATAAAACTCCATCACGTAATTTACGGCATCGGTATTTTTTGGCCTGATTAATGCGTTGCAATTGCCATTGGTAATAATCGCTGAAGCCAAATGCAGTAACTTGCGTGGAGGGAATATGAGTAACTTATCGGTCAACCGGGAACTTGTTAGCCCTGTCCCCCTTTCTAGCGAACCGCCTGTTGTGCGGTTTCATCATTCAAAAATCCTTGCTTTATTTCGAGCAATCGATAGTGCGCTGATAGTAGCGGTGCTTTGGGCAGGGCTGGAATTATTTGGGTTGCAATGGAGTAATCTTTACACTGCCTTTGCAATTACCGCAGTAATTGTTTTTGGTTTTTTTGCCGAGGGAAATGAAGTTTATTATTTGTGGCGTGGCCATGGAATGTTGGATTTGGCAGGCCGTATTTTATTTGCCTGGGTGGCAACCAGTATTTTTATTGCAATTGCAGCACTGGCAATTTATTCGTTTAAATCGGTTGGCATAATGGTGATTGCGAGTTGGTTAGTGGCAACGCCAGTGTTAATGGTAAGTATGCACTTAGGGCGACGCTTGTTGCTGGCAAAGCTGCGTGCGCATCCGACTGAGCCGCGTCGTGTTGCTATTGTTGGGGCAACCGATTTGGGCGTGCGCTTGATTAATTCCATGAAAACTATGCCTTGGTTAGGTTACAAGGTCATGGGGTTTTATGATGACAGAGCGCCCTCTAATGATGTGAGCCGGCGTTTGATTGGCAGTCATATCGATGTAAAAGGCGACCTGGAACAACTCTATCAGGATGCCCATGCCGGCAAATTGGATATGGTATTTGTTGCGCTGCCAATGCGTGCTGAATTGCGCATGCATGCGGTAATAGATCGCCTTGCCGATACCACAATTTCACCTTATGTAATTCCCGATGTATTTAATTTTGATTTGCTGCACTCGCGCCTGACCTGCTTACAGGGAATACCGGCATTAAGTATTTATGATTCACCATTGGTAGACAACGGTTGGACAAAACGAGTGGAAGATTTGGTATTAGGCGCAGGGATATTGGCATTACTTGCATTGCCAATGTTGTTGATTGCGATAGGTGTAAAAGTAACCTCGCCTGGCCCGGTATTTTTTAAACAAACCCGCTATGGCATGGGTGGCGAGAAAATAAAAGTATGGAAGTTCCGCTCCATGACAGTGTGTGAAGACGGCAACGATGTTGCACAGGCAAAACGCGCTGATCCACGCATTACACCCTTCGGAAATTTTTTGCGGCGCACCTCGCTGGACGAGTTGCCACAATTGTTTAATGTTATCTCCGGTAGTATGTCGCTGGTAGGGCCGCGCCCCCATGCGGTTGCGCACAATGAATTTTATCGTGGGCAAATTAAGGGTTACATGTTGCGCCACAAAGTGAAGCCAGGCATTACCGGTTTGGCTCAAGTGAATGGCTTTCGCGGTGAAACAGAAACTCTGGATAAAATGTCCGGGCGCATTGCCTACGACCTGGAATACATTCGCAACTGGTCCATTTTTTTGGATATCAAAATATTGTGGAAGACAATTTTTAAAGGGTTTGTAGGGCAAAACGTTTATTAATCATGCTCTCTTTAATAGTTCGCAAACAGCCATTTTTGACCAAAAAAATGTTGGCTAAAAAAATCAGAAAACCTGCGCGCATAAATTTGCAATCCTGGCATTGTGAGCGCAGTTTTACCGGTTTTATCACGGGGCTTTTTACCCTTTACGCTCTGGGTAGTTTGCCTGCTCAAGCGGTTGACCGTTTTTCCTTGACCCTGGGCACCAAGGAGAATTGGGACAGCAATTTTGCCCGCAATGCAGCAGTGGATTCCGAGCACTATACCCAGTCAACCGCCTCGCTGCGGCTAAATCAAAAATTGAGTAAACAACAATTTTCTGTGGGCGTGAGCGGAAATGATTATCGCCATAGCCTGCGCGAAGATCTTGATGTGAGTTTTTATGAAGGCGATGCCAGTTGGCGCAGCGACTGGAACTCGCGCGTTAAAACAGCAATTTCATGGCAACGTGATGCTTACGCGGTAGACCGTTTGGAATTTGCAGATAAGGATGTAGTGGCTCGCAACAATCTCACTGGCCAATTAACACTGGGCGGCTTAGGCCGCATAGGTTTTACCTTTGGTGCACGCAAAATCGCGCAAACACATTCTAATCCACTGCGCGAAGTTCTGGATTATGGCGACGACGAAGGTTTTGCCGCTATCACCTATACAATGGCAACTCAATCTTTTTTAAGTGTGCGGTTGCGCGAGGGTGAGCGCCACTATAAATATCCATTCATCAAATCCCCATTCACTCACGAATCACTCGTGTTGGATTTTGATTATCGCCAACTTGAATTAGAAGGTGCCTGGGCGTTAAGTCGTAAAACCCAATTAGGTTTTACCCTGGGGCATTTTGATCGCGATGGACAAATAAATACCGGTACTGGCACCCAAGCGCAGATCAATATGGATTGGGCGATCAGTGAAAAGCTCAAACTCTCAGTAGATTTTAGCCAAAGTGAGCCAGCGCTTGGTGAAACCTCTGATTCACCTGCTGTGATTCGCAGCAGCAGGTTAGTGATGGGGTGGGAGCCTTCGGCAAAATGGTTGTTGTCCATGTCGGCAAGTTACAGTCAGCTTTCTTACTTGCTGCGAGAAACGGAACCTGCGCGCGATGAAAATATTCTCAGCTTTAGTCCACTGAATATAACTTATAGCGTTTCCGATAACTTGCGTATGCGTTTGGATAGCCAATGGGTTGATCGTGAGTCCCCGTTGGTTTATCGCGATTACGATTATGCACTTGCAAGTTTTGGTGTGACCCTGATGTTTTGATTATCGCCCGCTGATGGATGCCTTCCCATTGTATTTGTGGCGTTAACCTTGCGGTTTTTATTGCGCTTGGTTTATGCCAAGCGTAATAAACGTTGTAAATAGTGAATTGCCGGTTTGGCTTTTGCGGGTGCGATTGCTGCGCTTTCACCTAAAAAATGTTTTGTTTCTGTGCGAAATATACACGACATAATCACCGCATAGATGAATCCCCCCGCTGCTGCCAATAAGAGCAGTCTTATGCCCAGTGAAATATCCGCGGGCAACACCAGTTTTAAGAGCTGTACACCAATAAACATTAACAGAGCGGCAGTGAAGGTGGGCGCTATAGTGCCCAGTTGTTTTTTAATGCCTATGTGAAATGTCGTTTTGAAAAACAACATGTTAAAAATAATACTGAGATAAGCGCGCAGTGCATAACCGGCAGCGGCAGCAATTATGCCGTAAGGCACAAGCAGCAAGCCCAAAATACAATTCAGTATAAATTGGATTGCTGACAGCGCCATCACATAATTAGTGTGGCCACTTGCTGTCATGGCGGCGTTAACCTGTGCACTAATCACCATAGGTGCAATGCCCAGCGCCAGCATAGTCATCACCTGGCCGCTTTGTGCCCACTTCTCCGTAAATGCCAGTGTAATAAATTCTGGCCCTATGGCTGCTGCACCAAAAAAAATGGGGAAAGTAAAATAAGCACTGATGCGCATAACACGCAAAGTGGCTTGGGCGCGCGCTTCATGTTCACTCAAGCGGGATAATGCCGGCAGTAGTGACTGCTCAAAAGGTTTGATAACAATTTCCTCCATGATAAACAGCACTCGCCCACCTACGCGATAAAAGCCCAAAGCGGCGGGGCCAATGAATAAACCAATCAGCATCTCATAAATTTTGTTTGCCAAATTACTTGCAAGTTGCGCCAGGGTAAGTGGTGCTGAAAACCCCATCAGTGAAGGCAAATACGCCGTGGAAAACTGCCATCGCGGCAACCAGTGTGCACTTTTCCAAGTGATAACGGTAATGAGGATTTGATTAATCAGTTGCTGCCATACCAATGCCCATACACCATAACCGAGTAGTGCCAAGGCAACACCGGCAACACCTGAGACTAGACTCGCTACCAGTGTTCGCAACGCAATAGCACGGAAATTAAATTCACGTTTGAGTTTTCCTTCCTGTACGGCTTTGGCGCCCTCCAGAAAAAAAATAATGGATAACACCTGCACCAATAATTCGGCACGCGGATCGTAGTAAAACGCAGTCAGTGGGGCGACAACCCAAAAAACTACAGCGGTTAATAGCGCAGCCAACAATAAATTTAAATAAAAACAGGTTGCTGCAAAGCGCTCATCCCATTCGGGGTGGCGCACTATGGCTTGGGCAAACCCCGCGTTGACGATTACCCGGCCCAGTTCCACCACAATAAGCGCAAAGGCGACTAAACCAATTTCATCAGGCGCGAGCAGCCGTGAAAGGATGATAAAAATAATAAAGCTGATAAGGCTGTTACCGCTGGCGGCGGTACTCATCCATACACTGCTTTTACCAAAATTCTTTTTCAGGTTCATAACCGCGATTGTTGTATTTCCAGTAATTGTTGCAGGGCATGTTCATATTTATGGCTGTTGATGCAGGTTTGCATATCGCGCGCGCAGCAAGCGCTTTTACTTGCAAGTAGGGGGCGATGTTTGTAGGCATCGCCTAACATTTTGGCGGCGTAGTCCAAATCGGCATCTGCCCAGACTGCATTATGCAATTCGCGAAATTCGGGGTGCCCGGATACTACCTTCACTGGTTTGAAGGGAATTAAAAAACTGTTTGTGTCGGTGCAAAAATCCATATTGCCTGACCAAGCGGTTGCCATTACCGGTGTACCTAACAACATGGCTTCGGCAAGTGTTAAACCAAAACCTTCGGAGCGGTGCAGTGATGCATACAGATCGGACGTTTGGATTAACCCCAATACTTCGGCCCGGCTCCAGGATTGATCCACCAGCACAATATTTTTCTGTCCGGCAATAATCTTGAGCAGTGCCTGTTTTTCTGGCGAGTTGCTGCCGGCGTTGGCTTTTAATACCAGATAAGCATTGGGTTTATCTGCCAGGGCTGCTGTAAAAGCGCTAACCAGACCCTGGGGATTTTTGCGCTCCATGGCGCTTCCAAAGCTGAAAATAGATGAAACTAAAAAACTATCCGGCGGAATTTGTAAACGCTCGCGCATATCGGCGGCTGCTTCACCCGGCGCTACCGGGTGTGTTGCAGTTAATACCGGGGCATTGGTGTAGCGTTGGATAACACAAGTGGTGAACGCAGACGGAGTAATAATCGCATTCATATAGCGCAGGGCGTTGATCCATTCATCCGGAATGGTTTCCAGCTCCCAGGCCCAATAGCCAATATTGTAGGTTTGTTTAAAATTCTCCAGCCCCATCTGCAGTATTACTGGTGGCAGCATCGGCGGGTTTAAATGAAAAATGCGGCAGTTAAAGTGCGCAGGTGGTGCATTGTTATTATTGGAATGCACTAAATTCCACGGCATTTCCTGCGGTTTGCGAAAATATTTTTCCACGCTAGTGCAGGTGACTTTATATCCATCCTCCGCTAATTGTTGTGCACATAAACGCGCCGATTCACCAATACCGGAAATACTGTGAAAAAAACCAATCACTTCAATATGTAAATCCTCACGCGATGCCGGCAGTACTGCCTGGCTCCGGGGAATCATGCGCTGCAGTAATTGGGCGCGCAGCTGGCGATAAATATGGCGGGCAAGGTTTTTCATAATTTACTGGCGCCAGTGATGCGCGAGCTGGCCGCAGTATTAGGTAAATCATGCAGTTGGCAATAAAATTCCAGGGTTTTTGCGGCGAGTTTATCCCAATCAAAAATATCCAGTGGGCAAACGGGTGGGCGTGTGGATTGCTCCAGTGCAGTTAAACCGAGTGCAAGTACTGGTGGCGATAATTCGCTATCGTAAGTTTGAATCCACTCCTCCCCCAGAATTTTTTGTAATTCGGCAACCGCACCCCTATGTGGGGCAATAATTGGTCGGTTATAGGAAAGCGCCAGCAGCAACGCGCCGGAATTGAGAATGGCTTTGTAGGGCAGAATGACAACATCTGCTGCGCTCATGAGTAACGCCAATTCTTCATCGGGAATAAAGCGCAGGAACACATGGGTGTTGGGTTTGTTTACCGCTTGCAGGCGAGCTTGTAAATCCGCCGGTGCCGAGTCGGCGGTGCCAGCAATCACCAGTTGATAATTTTCCAGTTTGGCTTCGTCAAAGGCTTGCATTAAACCATCAATGTTTTTGTAGGGTTTGATCATGCCCACAAACAACAACACTTTTTTTTGTGGATTCAAACCCAGTGTTTTTTTTGCCTGCGCCGCATCTACCGCCGGGGGATAGGCATTGCGATAGTGACCGTGGGGAATAATGGCGGAGCTGGCGCTTCGCGAGGGCTGATAACGTGAATAAAACGCGGAGCGATTGGCTTCGCTCATAAAAATAAAACCGTCACAGCGCCGTGCAAACCATTGCATAAATATTTGCGACAGGCGCGGCCGTCGCGCATCGTGTGGGGCGGTGTTGTGCACTGTCCATACTACTTTGGTGCCGCGCATTTTTATCACGCTAACAGCTAGCGCCAGCAGTAACATTCGCTGCAGGCTTTTGAGCAGGCTGGGTCGATTAATATCGCCGTCCGGCCAATGAAAATGGGCTACATCAGCGGCGTGACGCAGCGCCTTGCTGTGGCGGTATTCTTCAAGAGTAACACCCAGCTGTTGCAGTTCGCGATACAGCAGTGCGTTGTAGGGATTTACTTTTTCATTGCTAAACGCAGGTGCGGCAAACACTTTCATAGCTTACCCTCAGGTTGACGCCACTGATCCAAACGATTGTCGCTGCGCAGGCAGAGCAACAGAAATTGCCCTATGTCCAGCGTGTAGCGGCGCAGTAGTCGCGAGGGTTCAAGGCAGAGTCGGTACAACCATTCCAGGCGCACACGTTGAACAAAAGCGGGCGCACGTTTTTTATCACCGGCGAGAAAATCCAGCAGCGCACCAACGCCCATCAATACCCGCGCGTTTAAACGTTGGCGATGTTTTAAAATCCACTGCTCCTGATAAGGGTTGCCCATGGCGACCAAAATTACATTGGCATCGCTCGCGTTGATAGCGGCGATTAACGCATCGCTATTGCTGGCTTCATCGTAGCCATTGCGCAGGCCTACTACGGGAATCTGGTACTGATTTATTAAGGTCTGTGCGGCGCGCTGCGCAATGCCCGGTTTGGCGCCCAGTAAAAATACTTTTGCATCAGTGCCCAAGTGTTGCAAAAACAGTGGTGTGAAATCGGTACCGTTGAGGTTCTCGATAAAGCGCTGGCGATGCACTAACCAGCAGGCGATATCCAGACCTATACCATCATTGACAATCAGTGTTTCTGCACTTGCGAGCGCCGTTTTTTCTGCCTGGCACTGCACAATAAAATTGGTGTTGGCAAACAACAGCGTTGTTTGTTGCTGATGCATTTTTTGTTGCAACAGTGGAATGAGTTGGGCGCTTGTGGTGCGCAAAATAGGAAAGCCACCCAGAGCAATTATTTCCGGCTCCGCGATGTGTGTTGCACCGGTAAGCTGTGGTGATTTGCTATTCATCAGGCAAACACCTCGGTATCGCTAAATTGTTTGGGCGCCAACATGCGCGCCGTGACTTGCGCCCAATCGAGTACGCTGCGTTTGACGGGTGGTTGTGTCGGGTTTAACGCGCGATTGATCGCCTCGGCAATCGAATCTTCATTGCCAATGTCATAACCAAAGCGGGTGGGGTAATCCGCAGCAATAAAGTGCGGGCAAATAGCTGGCACACCAAAAAATTCATATTGCGTAAGTTTGAGTGAGGTATCGCGCAAATAGGCTGGCAAATTAACGCTGGAGTAGGGCGCTATGCCCAACGTGGCGTGTTTGATGTAGGGCAGGGTTTTATCAAAAGGCATCTCGCCATAAACACTCACATTCGGCCCGTAATCCGGGTGGCGCGCCTGGCATGATCCGATAATGTGAAAATGAATTTCGGGAAAACGTTTGCTCGCGAGCACAAAAAAACTCGGATCAAACAGCATTGAACCTACCGAGACAGCATGTATGCCACTGCCGTAAGGCGAGGGGTTGGCCTTGGCTCCCACCGCGTGATCTATACCCTGGGGCACAAAGGCCAGGTTGTGGGTGGAGGGAATAGTTTCCGCCAGTGCTTTGGAGGGCAGCACTATGGTGTCTATGTCTTTGGCGACCCGTGCAAAGGTGTTGCGGATGTATTGGGCGGCATCGATGGTGTCCAGTGCATCTGAGGCGCGATAAAGAATTTTTGCCTGCGGATTTAATTTTTTAATCAGATCAAAAAAAATCGGCGCTATGCCGCTTTCCAAAATGATGATGTCGGATGTGCTAATCCAGCGGCGCAACACTGTGTTAAAACCCAGGCCGTAGAGGTAATACATTAGCGATTCAAAGGGGCGGATGCGAATCGGGTGTATCGGTGTTTTCCACAGGTAGCAATCCACGCCCTGGTAGTGAACCACTTGATTGGCTTGATCATCCAGTGACAGGCGCGGGTCTTGTTTGTAGCGCGACAAAAAGCTGTAGCGCAATGAAAAAAAACGGGTCGGGCCCATTTTGGCAAGTTCACTGGCCACAAAATGAATACCTGCTTTGCGCGGCGAGCGAAAATCGTGGGCCGACAAAAGCAAATAGGCTTGTGGTCTTGGTGTGGCTACAGGGGGCGCGCTGGTATCGGCGATTGATGCTGGTGCGTTCACGGTAATCTCCTTAATAACTGCCTAGGGACGAATAACTGCCAGTGGCTAGAAACTCCTAGGGATTGGGCGCTAAGGGAATGGGCGGATTGGGTGGGCTGGGCGCTTCTGCCGCGCGATAAAAAAATTGTTTGAGCGGTTCCCACTGGGGCGCCGCAGGTTGATTGGCTCCGCTGAGCGCGAGCGGGTAGTTACCCCACCAACTGCCGGCGGCCCAATAGCTCCAGCCGCGCCAGGTCGGGTTGTCCATTAATTCCAAAAAGCGGGTGAGGGTAAGCAGGCATTCGCTGCTGCGCGGCACACCAAATTCGCCCAGAAAAAGGCTCTGTTGATTTGCTTCCGCCCATTGGGTAATGCGTTCAAATTTGGGATTGAAGTCGTCTGCGGGGCGGCAACCTGTGCCCGTGGTGCTGGTGTGGGTGCCGGAATAGTCCTTATCGGTGTATTGGTGCACTTCAATAATGGTGCGTTTAAGCGGGTCTTGCAGGTCGTCAAATTCTGTTGAATTGCTAACCAGTGAACCCGAAAACCAGTCGTGTACACCGCTCCAGCGCCCGCCACTCACCAACACCACATTGCTTGCGCCAGCGTCGCGCAGTGCTGCGAGGGTTTGTTTGGCAACAGTCGCCCAGTAGGCCAGCGGAACATTGGCCGGTTCGTTCATCAGCCCAAAAGCAACTTTATCCGGGTCGGGAAATTCACTGGCTAGTGCCAGCCAAAAGGCGATAAACATATCGGTGAGGGTTTTATTGGCGGGTGCTGGTTCCGGTAAGGCATCGCCCAGTTTGTACTGGTAGTACTTGGCGTAGTTGTGGACATCCAGCAACACACAAAGGCCGGCGCTGTGGGCATTGTTGATGGTGGTGCGCAGGCGTCCGAGTTCGGCTGTATCCAGCGGGGCATAAAGGCTCTGTTGCAGCCGCTCCCAGCGGAATGGCAGGCGAATCATATTGGCGCCCTGGGCGGCGATGTAATTGAGCTCCGCTGCGCTGGGGTAGGTGTAATCCTTATAAACCACACCGGGCAGTGCCTTGGTGTTGAATTCAGCACCGGCCAGATTCACACCGGTCAGGCGCGCCTGATCCAGGCACCCGGCCATGCCATAGGGGGCGATTACCAGTGCCAAGGTCAGGCTCAGGATAAGCTGCGCTAGCGCTTGAGCGAGTGACTTGCTCATGCTTTACCCCCCAGTTGATGGTAAAGCGCCAGATAGCGGTCGGCTACTTTGGGCCAGGCGTACTGGGCCGCAAAACGCTGTGCCGCCTTGACCCTGGCTTGGTAGCCTATCTCCCCCTGTGCATGCAGCTGCAATAATTTGGCAATGGCTTGCGGCAGTTGCTGCGCCGGTTCAACACAGATCCCCAAGCCGGATTGGTCATAGAGGCGCCTAAAGGGGGGGATGGCGCTAAGGATGGGGGTCAGGCCTGCACTCATCGCCTCTATGGGGGCTATGCCAAAACCCTCGTGGCCAGACAGGCAAATGAAATAGCTCGCGCGTTTGAGCAGCGCTTTTATCTCCTCGTCGCTGGGGTTGGCGGCCAGCGTCACTGCCTCACTTATACCCAGCTCCCGCGCTGCATTGGTCAGTTCTGCCAGGCTGTGATCGTATTCGCGCCCGGCAATAATCAAGCGCCACTCGGGGTGCTGGTGCTGCAACTGCGCAAACAACGCAAGTGTTTCCAGCAATCCTTTATTGGCTGACCAGCGCCCGAAATACATCAGGGTTGGGGTGAGCTGGTCTGCCGCGCAGCCGGCGTATTTATCCACATCTACGCCGTTCTCAATCACCTCCAGCTTTTGTCCATCCATGATTTTGCGAAATAAATCGCCATCGTTAGCACTGGTGGCAATCACCCGGTCATAGGCATTGGATGACAGCCGGGTGATGCTGTGGAAATAGGCTTGTTTGGCGCCTGAAGCAAAATGGGTATGAAAGAAACCACCGTGGGTGGATAACACCAGCGGGCGGCGGTGCAGCCATTTGGTGGCCGCGAGAAAATCGTAAAAGAAATCCACACCGTGTACGTGAATGACATCGGCGTCTTTAAGGTATTTAAAAACAGCGGGGCAGAGCGGATAGCGGCTGGAGCCTTTATACGGCAGGCGAATCACCTCAATCCCTTCAATAGCTTCACGCTCGGGCAAGGCCTGGCGGGAGTTACGAAAGAGGCGATTGAGCGTAATAATCCTGGTTGCCTTTTGCCCATGGCGCAATTGGTGGCGGGCGATATTGCGAACTACCTCCTCCATACCGCCAATGGAGGGTAGGTATTGGCGCACAATGTGGGTGACTTTGATCGGGGCCGCTTCAATCGGTTTAGTTGGCTCAGGGTTGTGGCTAGTGTGCATCTGTGCCTCCAGTCGGGTGTATTTGGCCCGGAACCGGTGCGGGCTGTTGCAAGCTGCATCCCACCAGGAACCAAAGTACGCCGGCGCTTTTTAATGCAAAAAATGAAAACCCGCTGATACAAAGAATCAGGGCGATATAGAGCGATACCATGGCCCGGAAGCGTTCGCCCACCGCCGAGTGAAAGGATAAAAGCCAGAAGCTGCCCCAAAAAATCAGCACCATCGGCAGCCCAAAGGTGGCCATCACATGGGCATAACCTTCGTCGTAATAGACCTTGGTGTGGCCGATACCAAAGAGTTTGAGAGCGTCGAAGTTGAGCAGGGACCAACCGCTGTAAGCCAGGCGGCCGTGTAAGTCATCGCTGATCATGCCGCCGGTTTCATTGGGGGTGTAATAACCAATCACCAGCAGCAAAATGACTGCAATAAAAGGCGTAAACACACAAAGATAAAGCAGTGAACCGCGAACCAGCAGACGCAGCAGTACAAAGCCGGTCACGGTCATCAAGGCAAAACGCGAATCGCAGAGCACCATCATTACCACTGCGGCGAGTACAAAAAATGCACCCTCGCGCCAGCTGCTGCGCGCAAGCCCCCAGGCTGCGCAGAGACTCGCAAAATTACCCAGCGACACAGGTTCAAGAAACACCGACGAAACCCTGTGTGGCCCGAGCAACCCCGGCAGCAGTGTCCGGCCTATGCCTTCAGGGCGCATCCCGTTGGCTAATAAACGGTCATCCCGCACAAAACCCGCCTGCTCGTTGAGTGTGCCTATGTTTACGTAATAGCCAAAGATATCGAACCAGCGTGTGTAGCTATCCAGCAGGAAGAGTTCACAAAAACCCACTGTCAGCACCAGATAAATGGCGGCTTTTAACGCGCGATCTGCCAAATCCAGCCGGCCCAGATTGCAGCCGAGCCAGAAGTAGCAGAGCGGGATAGCAATATCGCGAAAGGCTTTGACATTCACCTGCTCGTTAGCAATGGCGAGAAGGCACAGCATGGCGGCACACAGGCAGGCGAGCACCAGTACCCCGGGCAACAAACGGCGCAACAGCAGTGGAATACAAGCGGCGAGAATGATCGCTTCGGTCAGGCCCACAAGGGCGCGGGAAACCGGCATCACCATGGTGTTGAGCAGGCACAGCCCCAACTGGTAGCCAACGCTTGCCACAACAATAAATGTCACCAACCGTTGGTCGCTCAACCAGCGCTCCCCGGTGAGCCCCAGCGGGGTGGCAAGCGGCAGGTTTGCATGCCGGGTTGGTGGGTGGTTCATCCTGAGTTCGCGCATGGTCGGGTGGGGGTCAACTGACCAGCGCACTGCCCAGTAGGCGAACGCCCAGCTCGCGCAGGCGCTGGCTAACTGCCATCAGGGCTTTGCTACTGGTGAGGTTTTGCTGCGCCACCAGAAGTGCAGCGCCGGTTTGCGCGGCGACTAACTGGGCGTCGCGGGTGTTATCCATTGGCGTAGTATTGAACAGCGCTATATCAAACCTTTGGCTCAGCGCGGTGACTCGCTGGTTGAAGAGTTTGTTGGTCAATAACTCCTGGGGGTTGGGCGCGCGGGTGCCGGCAGGCATCACCCATAAAGACTGCACCTGTTCAATAGCGGTGGGCGCGACCGGGGTGCGCTCGGCAATCCAGTCGGAAAAACCCGGCGCGTGTTCGGGCAAGTCAAAAAGAGGGTGCAGCTGCGGCGCGCGCAGGTTGGTGTCAATTAACAGGGTTCTTAGCCCCAACTGGGCAAAACTGATCGCCAGGTTAGCGGTAACCAGTGCAACGGCAGCCGGGTTTTCAGCGCTGACAACCGCCAATGCGCGGCGCGGCGGCAGTTCCGGTTGCGCACCAGAAGGCGGGTTGAAATAGCGCAGCATAAGCTCGCTGCGCAGGCTGCGGATGGCCTCCGCCTGACTGCTGTCCGGCTGGAAGAGTGCAGTTAGTCGCGGGTCCAGCTTGCTCGATGCTGGCGGCGCTTGGGTGTAGGCAAATTGTTTGGCGAGTATGGCATTTACATCCTCTGCGCTGACCAAGCCCAGTTTTACGGCGGCATCGCCAAAACGTAAGCCCTGCTGTTTTTGGGTTGCGAGTACGCTGTTGAGGTCTTTGGGGCTGAGTTTGCCCATGGCTACCAGCATGGGGCCTATTTTGGTGGACGCAGTCAGCGGTGTCGCCTGACTTGCCACTGGTTCGCGCTCCAGGATTTGTAAGCGATCATTCATTCTGCTGCCTCCTTTGGAACCATGAGCAATCATTTGGGGATCTGGGCCAGTACTGGCAGGCCCAGCAGCTGTTCCAGGTCCGATGCGGTGCGAACCCGCTGATCCAGCCATTCCCAGCCCAGCGCCAGGGCAATCCCGCAGAGCACACCGGCTATGCCAGCCAGCAGTAAAATCAGCGTGGGTTTGGGTGAGGTGGGTTTGGTGGGCACCAGGGCGCTGTTGAGCACCGCCACATCGGTAGCGGCAATTTGGCTCTCCAGGCGGGTTTGTATGGAACGGGCGAGGGCGGCGTCATAGGCCGCTTGGGCATTGTCTGCCTCCTGTTGCAGCAGGCTCAGTTGATTGCGTGTGCGGCTCAGTTGTAGCACCAGTTCCTTTTGCTGATTCAACTCGGCTTTTAACTGCTCGGCGCGTGTCTCGGACAGCTCCACCGAGGATTGCAGGCTGCCGCTAATTAGTTGGAGCATGCGGTCCATCTGCTGCTGTAGCGCCACCACTTCGCTTTTTGCCTGCCGGTATTGAGGGTGGTTTTCCCCCACTTGCGTGGCCAACTCATTTAATCGCACCTGGGCCTGCGCCAGGTCGGTGGTCAGTTTTTGCACCTGTGGATTATCCAGGGCGCGGATTTCCAACTGGCCTTTTTTGCTGTTGGCGATCAAATCGCTGCGGCTCTGGGAATTGAGGCGCTCGTTCTGCACTGCCATCAGCATGGATGAAAGTTCGGCCAGCTTGTTGGCCTCAAGGTCAAGGCGATCCGAGGAGGCCAAAATACCGTGCTCCTCCTGATAGCTGGAGAGTGCGTCTTGTTTTTCAATCAGCTCTTGCCTGAGTCCAAGGAGTTGTTGGTTGTACCACTGGCTGGTCTGTTTGGCGGGTTCGATACGCAACTCAAGGTTGGTGTACACATAGGCCTCGGCGAAGGCGTCGGCGATTTGCGCTGCCAGGGCTGGATCCTGCGCTTTAAAGGCAATGTTCAACACGCTGCTCTCGCGCCTTGGCACTACCATCAACCCCTGCGCGAGAAAGCCCAGCATACGGCGCCGGTCTGCATCTGCCTGACCTGTAAGTTTTGCGGCTTTGATCATGGCCGGTGATTCGCCCAGGTTCAGTTGGTCAATCACCTTGCCTGCGACATTGCGGCTGCGAATGATGTCGCTCTGGGTCGCCAGATAAGCGCCAGTCATCCGGGCGGGCTGCAATTGGCCACTAATCGGATCAAAGCCGCGGCTGTCGACCAGCAGGTCAATCGCTGCGGTATAGGACTTGGGGGTGAGCAAAATCAGGCTGATGCCCGCGACAAGAGCCAGCGCAACACTGGCCAGAATGGCCCAGCGGCGCGCGAATAAAATACTGATCAGGGTGTTGAGGTTCATCGCTTAGCTCCTGTTGCCCAGCTCCTGGTTTTGATTGGTGGGCCTTGTCACTTGCCGGCCACCTTAAAAAAGGCTCTCCCGCACTACCAGAACATCGCCGTCCATCACCGGATCATCAGGTTTTGCGATCAGCTCTTTGACCGAACCCTCTGCGGCCTGACGAAAGACCTTGACTTTGCTGTCGCTGGCGCGCGCAGTGGGGCCGCCACCGGCACTGAGTGCCTGACGAATAGTTAAGGGGCGATCCAGCGGGAACATGCCGGGCGAGTGAACCTCGCCGTTAATGTAGAAGCGCCCGGCGTTGGGCACATAAATGGTGTCGCCGTCACGCAGCCAAACAGTTGCCTGCTGTTCAGCCGCATGGTTCAGCATTTGCTGCAAATCGTATTCGGTTCGCTCCATGCGACCATTGGCCAACGTGCGGGTAAGGATTAATCGCTCGCTGCCGGTGGGTGCAATGCCGCCGGCAGCGGCCAGCGCCTGGGTGAGGCTGGTTGGGCCTTCCAGTACCAGTTTCCCCGGGTTGTTTACCCGGCCAAGGATGGCAACCACCTGGCTGCGATACCTGGTAACCAGAAGGTTGACTTGCGCGTTTTTGAGAAAGTTGCCGGCTTCATAGCGCCCGGCAATCATTTGGGCGGCTTCAGCGCTGTTTTTACCGGCGATCATCACACTGCCTAGCAGCGGTATCTGGACTGTGCCTTGGGGGCTAACCTGGGCTTCGGTGGTTAACTCTTGTTGGCCAAATACATTAATGCGAACTTCATCGCCGCTTCCTATCAAGTAGCTGCGGGGAGCTGGTGAACTAGTGGCTTGTGCTGCCCAGCTGCTGCAGCTGGTAAGCAGGAACAGAAGGGCCACAAGCTGCTGCAACCGGGCAGGCAACTGCCGGTAAATGCGAGGGGGATAACAACCAGTCATGCTTTGCTGTCCTTAATGAACTATCCCCTGAACTTCAGGGAAAACGAATTGCTTCCTGCTGTGCTGCAAAAGCGAGGCCTATTTTTTCGATTCTTGTTAAAAATTCATAGAACTGCGGGCTTAGGCCGATTTTTGTGTTTTTTGGCGACAGCTTGGCGTCATTTATTGAGTTTTTGCTGCTCTTTATCAGCAGCTTGGCAATGGAATTGGCAGGCCAATCTTACTTTGGAGGGGCTTTTTCGGGGCGTTTCTGCAGCTTTGGGGTGAACTGGTGCAAAAATTACATGAAGCCATTTCATGCGCGGCATGAGTTTTTTGCGTAGAAGCTATTTAGGGGCTTGGTGTACAATGCGCGCCTCCCTTTTTTACCTTCCCACTCACACCCTAGCCATTTGGCGTGCGGTTAACTCAGGAACTATCTATGTTTGATAAAAACCAAACTATTGCTTCTTTCGATCCCGAAATTTGGGCTTCTATCCAGAGCGAAGGTCAACGCCAGGAAGAACACATCGAGTTGATCGCCTCTGAAAACTACACCAGCCCAATGGTGATGGCAGCCCAAGGCACCAAATTGACCAACAAGTATGCCGAAGGTTACCCGGGTAAGCGCTACTACGGCGGTTGTGAATATGTTGATACCACCGAAGCCCTGGCAATCGCCCGTGCAAAAGAGCTGTTCGGCGCCGACTATGCCAACGTGCAACCTCACTCTGGCTCCCAAGCCAACTCTGCAGTTTATGCCGCACTTTGCGCACCGGGCGATACCGTTCTGGGTATGAGCCTGGCGCACGGCGGTCACCTGACCCACGGTGCTAAAGTGAACTTCTCTGGCAAGGTTTACAACGCCGTACAGTACGGTTTGAACCCCGAAACCGGTTTGGTTGATTACGATGAAGTAGAGCGTTTGGCGTTGGAGCACAAGCCAAAAATGATCGTTGCCGGTTTCTCTGCTTATTCACAAGTGTTGGATTGGCAGCGCTTCCGCGATATCGCCGACAAAGTAGGTGCCTACCTGTTTGTGGATATGGCCCACGTTGCTGGTTTGGTGGCTGCCGGTGTTTACCCCAACCCGGTACAAATCGCTGACGTAACTACCTCCACCACCCACAAAACCCTGCGTGGCCCTCGCGGCGGTATCATCCTGGCCAAGGCCAACGAAGAGATTGAGAAAAAACTCAATTCAGCGGTATTCCCCGGCGGTCAGGGCGGCCCTTTGATGCACGTTATTGCTGCCAAGGCAGTAAGCTTTAAAGAAGCCATGACACCAGAATACAAAGCCTACCAACAACAAGTGGTAGTTAACGCTAAAGCCATGGCAGCAACTTTCCTGTCACGCGGCATTAAAATTGTGTCTGGCGGTACTGAGAACCACTTGATGTTGGTTGACCTGATCGGCAAATCTTACAGCGGTAAAGACGCCGATGAAGCCTTGGGCAAAGCGCATATCACCGTCAACAAAAATGCCGTGCCTAACGACCCACGTTCACCCTTTGTGACTTCCGGTATTCGCGTAGGCACCCCTGCTATCACTACCCGCGGTTTCAAAGAAGCTGAATGCGTGCAATTGACCAACTGGATCTGCGATATTTTTGATGCGCTGGAAGCGGACAATGCCGATGCGGTTATCGCTGACGTAAAAGCCAAGGTGTCAGCACTGTGCAAGCAGTTCCCGGTTTATGCGGAATAATCCGCTGGGATCAGCGGTAACAGTGTGTTGATCTTGAAAGGGCAGCTTCGGCTGCCTTTTTTCGTTTTGGGCTTAGCTGTTAATAACAGTTAAGAAGCAAGTTCATACGCCTTAGATTTTGTTTTTCCATCGCCTATTTAATGCTCGATTTTGCTGCCCTTGGCGCCTAGCATTATGTTCAATATTCCCTTTGTCGAATTCCCATGCCATCACAACGCGCTGCGCTTCCTGTCTTTATCTTGCTGCTACTGCTTGCGGTTGTGGCCTACTGGTGGTGGGCTAGTCGTCACCCGCAACCTGAACCCTTGCCGCTAATGCACCCTGGCGCAATGATGGTTGATAAGGCTTTGGTTGATGAATCGAGCGAGTTGTTGCAGCAGGCAGAGGCCATATTGGTTACCGTGCCTGAAACCGCGAAAGGCAATAGTGGCAACCAGGCAGCAAATCAGGCTAATACCCCGGCTCGTGTTGGCAGCGACCAATCGCCCTGGCAATTAGCGCAGGCAGAAAGTGGTCAGAGTTTGCCCCTGCCTGAGGGAATCAGTATTTATGAACCGGTAACCTTGGATAGTCAGGCCCCGCTGCCGCTGCCCGGCGAGCAATTGACTTTACCCTTGCCGGATGGCGATTCAATTCAGGTCACCGTTGCCAAATCCACCCGTCTGGAAAATGGAGACTACAGCTGGAGTGGTCATCTGGACGGTGATAATTATCCGGTTGTAATGACCTACGGCGCCGGCCTCGCCTTTGCAACTATCACTACTCCCAAGGGCTCCTACAGTTTGGAGGCCCGCGATGGTAATGGTTGGGTCTACAAAAATCCGGCGGAGGTAGAACTAACCCAGCCGGGTAAAAATGATTATCTAGAAGTTCCCGAAGAGGAGCTGCGCCAACACTCGTTACACAATCACGATTAAGTTAGGAGTCAATCAGCAAATGACTAAATGAGAGTGAAGTTACCGCTGTAAGGGTTGCGGTTTTTGCATTCGCAACGTCTTGGCTTTAATGGATGCGCGCAAATTTTTGTTAATCAGGGATGGTTTTCAGTAAAGTCAAATGAGACAAACACTATGAAATTTTTGGGCTTATTTTTTACCCGCGTTATTTATCTGCTTCAGTTTATTTTTATTGCGCTGCCTGTATCAGCTGCTTCGCAGGTTATCGATGTATTGGTGGTTTATACCGATGGGGTGACATCACTCTATGGTGCTGATCCTAGCAGTCGCTTCAATCATATCTTCCAGGTAACCAACCAAATTTACAGCGATAGCGGTGTGGATTTGGAAGTACGTCTTGCTGGTAGCCTCAAGGTGATTTACACCGATGATAATGCTGCCGAAACTGCACTTAATGACATTACCAATAACTCCCATGCCGCTTTTGCGGCGGTGTCGGCCGCGCGCGAGCAATACAAGGCGGACATGGTTATCTTTTATCGCCCTTATAAAACCACTCATGGTAGTTGCGGTGTTGCTTGGGTAGGTGGGAATGGCACTAACGGTGATTTTAATAGCAATATATGGAAGCGTTATATGTTTTCGCATATCGCAGTTAACGCTTGTGGCGACTATGTAACGGCACACGAGCTTGGGCATAACATGGGATTGAAACACTCGCGCAAACAGGATGGCACTGGTGGCACCTTTCCCTACGCGCTCGGCTACGGTGTAGTAGGTTCCTTCACCACCATAATGGCCTACCAAAGCGAGTTCAGCGTTGATTATTGGACCGGCAAGATTTACAAGTTTTCCAACCCCGAATTGTTATGTAACGGCCAACCTTGTGGTGTAGCGAGAACCAATTCCACCAGCGGTGCTGATGCGCGTTATGCACTGAATGTCACCGGCCCGCAAATCGCCGCGTTTTACCAAGGCGTTTCCAGTCAAGCAAGTTCCTCCCAAAGTGTTTCTGCCTACAGCAGTTCGGCGGTTTCAACAAGCTCTGCTATTGGAGTAAGCTCCAGTCGCAGTTCAAGTTCGGCGTCAAGCAGTCTGGGTGTGACGGAACTGGCACTCAGGGTAGCGGAAGCCAAAACCAATCTGGATGCTGCGATAGCGGCGCAAACTGCCCATGTCCAGGTTGCCTCCAAAGCACAGCAAGCGGAAGTTGCCGCCAAGACTGAATTAACGCGCGCCACTACAGCAGTTAAAACGGCGAAAACGGTTTATGAAACTTCGGTAAAAAAATACAACACGTCAGTTGCAAGTTTGAACAAGCTGCAAGCTCAGTTGCAATCGGCAATCGCTGCCTACAACGCGGCGACAACCAGTGTTGCCAAGCAGGCCAAACTTACGGCCTACAATGCGTTGGTGACTAAATATAACACCGCAGTTGCGGAGTTAAATCGCTTGGTTGATACCATCAATGGCAATCAGAGCGCACTGAATCTGGCCAATCAAAGACTACTGGCGGCGGCTTCCGTCTTCACGCAAGCGCAAGCGGCCAATACTGCAGCCAAGGCAAGAACAGTTGAGCTGCGCAATCTGGTAGCGAGTTTAAAATTGCTTCATACAAATTTAGTGAAGGCTTATAACGCCGCCCTCAAAGCGGCTAAATAATCCTTTGATGCCTTTGTAGCTGACCAACAGCCTGCTCCAAGGCTCTGCTAGACTAGCGTCAAAACAGATGTTGGATGCGAAGCGATGTTGCGGGTGTTGTGGAAGAAGTACAGTTTATTGGTGTGGCTGGGGAGCTTGTTAATTATTGGCTTCCTCGCCACCAGTTTGGCAAGTTACTGGGTGTCGCGCGATCAAATCCGCCACTCGATTGTTGATCAGGGTTTGCCGCTCACCGGCGATAATATTTATTCTGAAATCCAGCGCGATGTGCTGCGTCCCACCTTTATCTCCTCCCTCATGGCCAGCGACACTTTTGTGCGCGACTGGATTCTTTCTGGCGAGCAGGATTCTGCGCAAATCGTTCGCTATTTGAATGAAGTTAAACGCGAGTACGGCGCAGTCAGTAGCTTTTTGGTATCCAATAAAACCGGTAACTACTATTACTCCCAGGGTATTTTAAAAACCGTGAAGGAGAGCGAGCCGCGCGACCTATGGTTTTACCGTGTGCGCGATATGAAAGACCCTTATGAAATGAATCTCGATGTAGATTTTGCCAACCATGATGCGGTGACTATTTTTATTAATTATCGCGTGTTGGATTACCAGGGTAATTTTATTGGCGCAACGGGCGTGGGTTTGACGCTGGAGTCATTAGCGCGGGTTATCGATGATATACAGCAGCGTTTTAATCGGCGCGTATATTTTGTGAATGAGGCGGGTGAGATTATTGTCTCGGCGAAAACCGGCGAGTTGCACAAGGGTTCTATTCATGAATTGCCGGGGATAGCGGCAATTGCTACCAGTATTTTGAACAAAAATAGCCAGCCCACTAATCTGGAATACGATGCAGGTGGCGGGCTGATTATGCTCAGCTCGCGCTACATTCCTGAATTCAATTGGTACCTGGTGGTTGAGCAAACCGAAGAGGAAGAAATTGCCCGAGTGCGGCAGGTACTAATGGGCAACCTCGCGGTGAGCAGTGTAGTGACCGCGCTGGTGTTGCTCTTGTGTTTGTATAGCGTTAATCGCTTCCAGCGTCGTCTGGAAAATGTCGCCGCTACCGATTCGCTCACCGGGTTATTAAATCGCCAGGCTTTTGAGCTGATGTTTGAACAAGCTGTGCATGAGGCGCATCGCGCTAAAACACAGCTGTCGATGATCCTGCTTGATATAGATCACTTTAAAAATATTAACGACAGTCATGGTCACTTGGCGGGTGACCGGGTGATTATGCGCGTGGCGCGTATGCTGGAAAATAGTTTGCGCAATGGTGACGTGTTATGTCGTTGGGGCGGCGAAGAATTTTTAATTTTACTCAAACAAACATCGCTCCCTGCTGCCCATGGTGTTGCAGAAAAACTGCGCGATGCGATGGCCGCGGAACAATTGCAGTTGGGCCATAAAACCCTGCGTATTACCGGCAGTTTTGGAGTGGCGCAATTTGGCGGTGTAGAAACGCTGGTGCACTTTTTTGCCCGGGTAGATCGCGCGCTCTACCTTGCCAAAGCAGCGGGCCGCAATCGTGTTGAGGTTGTTGAATAACCCTTGGCCGCTTGTATTGTCTGCGCTGTTCGCTGCAATCTGCGCGCCGCTGAATGGGCGAAAATCGCTCACTTTGTGCTAGTATGCGCGCACTTTCACTATCGCCAGGGCTATTGATCATGCATTGTCCGTTTTGTAGCGCGGAAGATACCAAGGTTATCGATTCCCGCTTGGTGGCTGAGGGCGATCAGGTGCGCCGCCGCCGCGAATGTTTATCCTGTCATGAGCGTTTTACTACCTTTGAAGTGGCCGAGTTGGTGATGCCGCGTATCATCAAACAAAACGGCACGCGCGAACCCTTCGATGAAAATAAATTGCGCGCTGGTTTATTGCGCGCCTTGGAAAAACGCCCGGTGAGCATCGAGGCTATCGAATCCGCCATCAATCACATCAAACATTTTTTGCAGGCCACGGGTGAGCGCGAAGTGAAAGCGCTGTTGGTTGGCGAAAAAGTCATGGAACAGTTACAAAAACTCGATGAAGTCGCCTATGTGCGCTTTGCCTCTGTTTATCGCCGCTTTAAGGATCTGAATGAATTCCGTCAGGAAATTGATCGCCTTGAGCAGCAACCGGAAAACGAATGATTCCCGCATGAGCATCTCTGCAACCGATTTTGATTTTATGGCGCTGGCGTTCCGTTTGGCGGAGCGCGGCCTCTATACCACTATGCCTAACCCACGGGTGGGCTGTGTGTTGGTTAAAAATGGCGATGTCATTGCCGAGGGTTGGCACGAGCGCGCCGGCGAAGGTCACGCTGAAGCCAATGCATTGCGTGCTGCAGGTGATAATGCACGCGGTGCTACTGCCTACGTTAGCCTTGAACCTTGCAGCCACACTGGCCGTACCGGTCCCTGTGCACAAGCCTTGGTGGATGCGGGCGTGGCACGGGTGGTATATGCCATGGAAGACCCCAATCCATTGGTGTCGGGCAATGGCATAGCGCTATTGCGTGCCGCTGGCATTGAAGTCGATGGCCCGGTGCTGGAGGACGATGCCCGTGCGCTCAACCCCGGGTTTATCAAACGCATGGAGCGCAAGCGGCCACTGGTGCGCTGCAAAATGGCCATGAGTCTGGATGGTCGCACGGCGATGGAATCCGGTGAGAGCAAGTGGATCACTGGCCCCAAAGCCCGCGCCGATGTACAGCGCCTGCGCGCCCGCTCCTGCGCCATAGTCTCCGGTGTGGATTCCCTACTGCAGGATAATGCCTCACTCACCGTGCGCGCCGATGAATTGGGTTTGCCGGATACCCAAGCCCAAGCGGCGGCGGCCAAACAACCGCTGCGGGTCATTCTGGATTCCCGCCTGCGCACGCCACGCAACGCCTTGATGTTTAAGCAGTCCACCCCGATATTGTTGGTGCACAATGGCCAAGTGGAAGAATCACAGCTGGCGGGTTGGCCGGAGTTTGTTGAGTTCCTGGCGCTGCCCGCCAAAGACGGCCGGATTGATTTGCAGGCATTAATCAGCGAACTCGCCCGTCGCCAATGCAATGAAGTGTTGGTGGAAGCAGGTGCGACCTTGGCCGGCAGTTTTTTACGCCGTGGTTTGTTGGATGAAATTATTGTTTATATGGCACCCAAGCTATTGGGTAATAAGGCGCGCGGTTTATTCGAGTTGCCATTGGATACTATGTCCTCATCCCTGGCGCTGAAGATTAAAGACATTTGCGCTGTCGGCCGCGATTGGCGTATCACCGCCGTGCCCGATACCGAATATTAACTGCGAGTTTTTTCTGAAAGGTTTCCTGTTGTGAGTGATCAACCCCAAACCCCACCATTCCCCCCGCCTCAACCGGTGGATAACACCGCGTCGCTGGGTAAACGTTTACAAGCCACAATCATCGATGTGGTGATTATGATGTTCTGTATTTTCCCCTTTGCACAAAGTCAGGGCTTGATGGAAATTGCCGAGCAGCAGGGCGCTATTCCACCGGAGTTGGCATTAAAAATTGTGCTGTTCCAGTTGATGATGTTTTTTGTCCTGCACGGATTTTTATTGCATCAATTCGGCCAAACCATTGGTAAACGTATTATCGGTATTGCCATAGTGACTATGGATAATCAAAAGCCCGCGTTTATTCCGTTGATTGTGCAGCGCTATGCATCCCAATGGTTGATGGGCATGGTGCCGGTGATTGGCATTTTGCTGCGCCTTGCGGATGTGCTGGCGATTTTCCGCGATGATCGTCGCTGCATTCACGATCATCTGGCCAAGACTAAAGTCATTGACCTGCGCATTCCGGTGCCTACCGGTCAAGCCCAACCCAACAGCATCATCGTATAACTCCCGGCCGCGATTTTACGGCGAGAATTCGGAGCTAAGTTATGTTCACCGGTATTATTGAAGCTATTGGCGAAGTCGTCGCTCTACAGCCCAACAACGGCGATCTGCGCCTGCGCATCAAAACCCATAACCTGAATTTGGCGGACGTCCATTTGGGGGATTCCATCGCCACCAACGGCGTGTGCCTGACTGTGGTGGATTTGCCCGGCGATGGCTACTGGGCGGACGTTTCGCGCGAAACACTGGACAACACCACCTTACCCGACTGGAAAGTCGGGCAGCGGGTTAATCTGGAAAAGGCACTCACGCCCCAAACCCGTTTGGGGGGACATATTGTGAGCGGCCATGTGGATGGCGTGGGTGAAGTGGTCAGTCGCTACCCCGATGCCCGCTCGGAGCGGTTTCGCATTCGCGCGCCCAAGGCCTTGGCGAAATACATCGCCCACAAGGGGTCAATTACGGTGGATGGTACTAGTCTTACCGTTAACAAGGTGGATGGCGCCGAGTTTGAACTGAACATCGTGCCCCACACCCTTAAGTGGACCATCATGGAAACCTACCAAACGGGCAGCAAAGTCAATTTGGAGGTGGATGTGTTGGCGCGTTATCTGGAGCGGTTAATGCTCGGCGACAAAGCCGCTGAGGGCGAAGGGCAGGGCATCACCCTGGAATTTTTAGCCAAAAACGGCTTTATGTGATTGGCATCGGCAACCGGAATTTTCTATGCAACTCAATACCATTGAAGAACTGATTGAAGACCTGCGCCACGGCAAAATGGTCATCCTGATGGATGACGAAGACCGTGAAAATGAAGGCGACCTGATTATGGTGGCCGAGCAGGTGCGTCCGGAAGATATCAACTTTATGGCCACCCACGCGCGCGGCCTTATCTGCCTCACACTGACGCAAGAGCGTTGCAAACAATTGGATTTGCCGCTGATGGTGAGCGACAACAAATCCCAGCACACCACCAACTTTACCGTCTCTATTGAGGCGGCCGAAGGCGTAAGCACCGGTATTTCCGCAGCGGATCGTGCGCTCACTGTGCGCGCGGCGGTAAAAGCCAATGCCAAACCTAGCGACTTGGTGCAGCCCGGCCATATTTTCCCGCTCATGGCTCAGCCCGGCGGCGTGATGAGCCGTGCCGGCCATACCGAAGCCGGTTGTGATCTGGCACGTTTGGCTGGGTTTGAGCCAGCAGCAGTGATCGTAGAGGTGATGAACCCCGACGGCACCATGGCGCGCCGCCCGGATTTGGAGCGATTTGCCGAGCAACATCACCTGAAAATCGGTACCATTGCCGACCTGATTCACTACCGCGCCACCAAAGAGCGCACTGTCGAATGCGTTAATAGCCGCAAGGTCGATACGCTTTACGGCGAGTTTGATTTACATACCTATCGCGATACCGCCCGTGGCGATTTGCACTTTGTGATGACCAAGGGTGAGATCAATGCAGAGCCTACGCTCGTGCGTGTACATGTGATGGATATAGCGCGCGATGTGCTGAACCTTAAACGCACCTCGGTCGCCGGCGGCAAAAGCTGGACTTATCAGGATGCGCTGAAAAAAGTCAGCGAAGAGGGCAAGGGCGTTGTGCTGCTGATTTGCCACGATGAATCCACCCAGGAAGTGGAAGACAGCATTGACTGGTTGATTTCCGGTAAGCAGATGCGCCGCAGTTCGGAAGTGCTCTACAAACAAGTGGGCACCGGCTCGCAAATCCTGCGTGATTTGGGTGTGCGCAAAATGCGTGTGATGTCTGCGCCCATGCGCTACTCCGCCCTGTCGGGGTTTGATTTGGAAGTAGTGGAATATATTTGTCCGGAAGGTGATTAACCCCACCCTAGCCCTCCCCTTCAGAAGGGGAGGGGACAAAAACTCCTCCCCCTTGCAAAGGGGGAGGTTGGGAGGGGGTAAACAAATTTTAAAATCGGAATATTTAACGAGAAAAACTTATGAGCAATATCAAGGTAATCGAAGGTGATTTTTCCGCATCGGCAGGCAAGTACGCATTGATTGTTAGCCGTTGGAACAGCTTTGTCGTGGAAAGCTTAAAAGATGGCGCATTAGATACCCTGCGTCGTCACGGCATTAAAGATGAAAACATCACCATCTATTACGCACCAGGTGCATTTGAGTTTCCACTCACCGCGCAAAAAATTGCCGCCAAAAATGAGTTCGATGCAATTATCGCTCTGGGTGCGGTAATTCGTGGCGGTACTCCGCACTTTGATTATGTTGCCGGTGAATGCACCAAGGGTTTGGCGCAGGTGTCACTGCAATACGGTGTGCCAGTGACCTTTGGTGTGCTCACGGTAGATTCTATCGAGCAAGCCATTGAGCGCTCTGGCACCAAAGCCGGCAATAAGGGTGTAGAAGCTGCCTCTACCGCGCTGGAAATGGTTTCACTGTTTGGCAAAATCTAAGGCTGGAAATTTTCATTTCCAGTAGGCGATTAGCGCCTTGGTTTCTTTGTTTATTTTATGCCCGTGCAAGCGGGCATTTACGTTTTTATCAGGTAATTGTTCATGAACACTTCTTCCGCTCAGCAAAAAGGCCACACCGCGGCCACTCGTCGCATGGCGCGCCACTACGCTATGCAGGCGCTCTACCAATGGCAAATGGCCGGCTCCAGCATTAACGCTATTGAAGCGGAATTTCGTACCGACAACGATATGAGCAAAGTGGACGTGGACTATTTCCACGAAATTTTGCATGCCGTACCGGAAAGCCTCAGTGATTTGGAAGCGGCGTTTACGCCCTATTTAGTGGATCGCTCACTCGCTGAATTAGACGCGATTACCCGCGCTCTGTTGCGCATGGCCACCTACGAGTTAAAAGCGCGTATTGATGTCCCCTACAAAGTGGTTATCAACGAAGCGGTTGCGCTGGCCAAAAAATTCGGCGCGGAAGATAGTCACAAATTTATTAACGGTGTGTTAGACAAAACTGCAGCGGTATTGCGCGCGGTTGAAGTCAAGGCGGAGCGTAACGGTCGTTAACAAGCTTGCCTCAAGGTGAGCCTGGCTCACCTTGTTGTTTGTTCCTTTTTTCTTTTCTATTTTTCTTGTCTATTGTGGCGTAAACCAATGCCCAGTGAATTTCAATTAATCCAACAATTTTTCCAGCGCGAGCAGGCGGAGAATCCGGCAGCTGGTGTGGTGTTGGGTATTGGCGATGATTGCGCGCTGCTACAAATTCCCGCTGGGCAGCAGCTTGCGGTATCGGTAGATACACTGGTTGCCGGCGTGCATTTTCCAAAGGATGCCGACCCCGAACTAATTGCCGAGCGCGCGCTGCGCACCAATTTAAGTGATTTGGCCGCGATGGGCGCAGACCCGCTGTGGTTCACCCTTGCACTCACTATGCCTCAAGCCGATGAAGATTGGCTGCGTGGATTTAGTCGCGGTTTGTTTCGCTGCGCGCGTGAATACGGCATTGCCTTGGTGGGGGGCGATACTACCTCCGGCCCGCTTGCCATCACCATTCAGGTGATGGGTGCTTGCCAGCCGCAGCATAGCCTGCGCCGCGATGGCGCTAATGTGGGGGATTTTGTTTTAGTCACTCATTTTGTCGGTGATGGCGCTGCTGCACTCGCGGCGATTCAACAAGAATATTCATTTGCTGACGAACACCGCGCCTATTTGCACGACCGTTTTTATCGCCCAGTGCCGCGTTTACAAGAATCCCAATTCATTCGTGAGCTAGCCAGCAGCGCATTGGATATTTCCGATGGCCTCGCCGCTGACTTGCAACATATTTGCACTGCAAGCGATGTAGGCGCAGTGATTTATGTGGAGGATTTACCTCTCTCCCCAGCGGTGCAATCCCTGCTGGAGCAATCCTCTGCCAATCAACAGCAAATTTACCAATGGGCCTTGAGTGGCGGCGATGATTACGAACTCTGTTTCACCCTCGCGCCAGAAAAAATGCCGGAGCTTGCCATGCTGATTGCACAGGGCAAACTCAGTGCCACCGTGGTGGGTGAAATTACCGCAGGCAATGCGGTGAGTTGTGAATTAAACGGTGAGTTATTTGCGCTGCCCAAGCGCGGCTACCAGCATTTTTAATGGAATAGATGGATTATGAATAATCCCCACTGGAAACAATTACTGCGCAACCCCGATCATTTTTTTGCATTTGGTTTTGGTAGTGGTCTTTCGCCCAAGGCGCCGGGTACTGTGGGTACATTGGTGGCCATTCCGATTTTTTTACTGCTGCAACATTTGGCCTGGCCAGTTTATTTAAGCTGGCTGCTGGTTACTTTTGCGCTCGGCGTTTACTGGTGCGAACGCTCCTCCAAAGCGCTGGGGGTGCACGATCACGGCGGCATAGTCTGGGATGAATTTGTCGGCTTTTGGGTCACCATGTTTATGGCTCCCGCCGGTTGGCAATGGGTGCTGGTTGGCTTTGTGTTATTTCGTTTTTTTGACATTCTCAAACCCTGGCCCATTAATTGGTTAGATAAAAAAGTTCACGGCGGTTTCGGCATTATGATCGACGATCTACTCGCCGGAATTTACGCACTCTTGGTGCTGCAACTCATTGCTTATTTTGTGAGGTTCCTGTGACCGTTCGTTTTGTAGAGTCTTCCAAATTGCCTACGCCTTGGGGCATTTTTGTGATGCACGGCTTTTGCGATGCTGAAAATGAAAAAGAACATGTAGTACTCACCATGGGTGATGTCACTGGCGATGAACCCGTGCTGGCGCGCGTGCACTCTGAATGCTTGACCGGCGATGCGCTCTTTAGCATGCGCTGTGACTGCGGCCCGCAATTACAAGCGGCGATGCATAAAATTGCATTAGCGGGGCGCGGTGTGATTTTTTATTTGCGTCAGGAAGGTCGCGGCATTGGCCTGCTGAATAAAATCAAAGCCTATCACTTGCAAGATCAAGGCGCCGACACAGTAGAAGCCAATGAGCAGTTGGGGTTTGGTGCAGACATGCGCGATTACTCCATTCTCAAACCTATGATCGAACACCTGAACATTAAATCGTTAAAATTGTTGACCAATAACCCGCGCAAAGTAAAAGCGCTGCAGGATATGGGTGTAAATATTGTTGAGCGTTTGCCTCATCAAACCGGCCGCAACCCACACAACGCCAAATACCTGGAAACCAAAAAAGGTAAGCTTGGGCACTTATTTAATACAGAAGATGATGAATAATTTTTAAATCATCCTGTTCAAATCCTTTCTTGTTGAGATAAAAAAAATGACACGAATCGCAATCGCTGGTGCTGCAGGCCGTATGGGAAAGGCACTGATTGAAGCCACCCAAAAAAATCCACAAACAACCTTGGGCGCGGCCACAGTGCGCCCGGGTAGTTCACTGCTTGGCGCTGATGCGGGTGAGTTGGGTGGTGTGGGTAAATTGGGCATCACCTTGGTCGATAACATAGCGACAGTAATGGATCAGTTTGATGTGCTGATTGATTTCAGCTCACCTTTGGCGACTCTCGATCATGTCAAAACCTGCGCCGCACACAACAAACCTATAGTAATTGGCACCACCGGTTTTAGTGCCGCAGAAAAAGCAGATTTGCTCGCTTACCAAAGCCAGATTCCACTTTTGTTATCCGCTAATTTTTCCACCGGTGTGAACCTCTGTTTTAAATTGTTGGATTTGGCTGCGCGTGTATTGGGCGATGAATACGACGTAGAAGTTTACGAAGCGCATCATCGCCACAAAGTAGATTCACCCTCCGGCACCGCCATGCGCATGGGCGAAGTGCTTGCCAATGCACTGGAGCGCGATTTGGATAAAGTGGCCGTTTATGGCCGCGAAGGTCAAATTGGCCCGCGCCCGCGCGATACCATCGGCTTTGCCACAGTGCGCGGCGGTGATGTAGTGGGCGATCACACCGTTATGTTTATGGCCGACGGCGAGCGCGTAGAAATCACCCACAAAGCCTCCAGCCGCTTAGCTTTCGCCAACGGCGCCGTGCGCGCAGCTGTGTGGCTTGAACAACAACAGCCGGGCTTGTTTGATATGCAGGATGTGCTCGGCTTGCGTTAAGTTTTCTATCCACTGTTTATAGATTGCAAGGAACTGATAATGGCCGGCTCAAGTTTGTTGATGTTGCTTGATGATATCGCCACTGTGTTGGACGACGTGGCGGTGATGACAAAAGTGGCCGCGAAAAAAACTGCCGGCGTATTGGGTGATGATCTCGCCCTTAATGCGCAACAGGTGCAAGGTATTCGCGCCGAACGCGAGTTGCCGGTGGTGTGGGCGGTCGCCAAAGGTTCGGCGCTGAATAAACTGATATTGGTTCCTGCGGCACTATTAATCAGTGCGTTTATTCCCTGGTTGATTATTCCCTTGTTGATGATTGGCGGCGCTTATTTATGTTTTGAGGGCTGTGAAAAACTCGCACATAAATTATTCCACTCCAAAACGGAGCACGAAGCACAACATAAAGAATTGATTGAAGCGGTAGCCAACCCTGCGGTGGATTTGGTCGCGTTTGAAAAAGAAAAAATCAAAGGTGCCGTGCGCACAGATTTTATTCTCTCGGCAGAAATTATTGTGATCGCATTAGGAACGGTTGCCGCCGCCACTTTTGCCAAACAAGCTGCTGTTGTGGTGAGTATCGCCATCATAATGACAATCGGTGTATACGGTTTTGTTGCGCTGATTGTGAAGTTGGATGATATGGGCGCGCACCTGTGTAAAAAACAAAATGCCACTGCCCAATTTTTTGGTAACGTCCTGCTGGCTGCTGCACCAAAATTGATGCGGTTTTTATCAATACTGGGTACTGCTGCCATGTTTATGGTGGGTGGTGGAATTGTGACGCACAACATCGCACCCATTCGTCATGTAATTGAGGCGGTTGCTCATACCACTGAACCCCTTGGATGGCTTATGTCATCGCTGCTAAATGGAATAGCAGGTGTTGTTATTGGGGCCTGTGTTCTGCTGTGCTGGTCTCCCATCGCTCACTATTTTCAAACGAAACAGCGTTAAGTTTTAATGGCACTGTTAATCAGCTCGCTCACCAGCTGGTTTTGTATTTGGCGTTTCACGGTCACCGCATAGAAATTTTCATACACATTGGGCAGGGTCAGGTAGTTCACCAACCGGCCCTGCAGCAGTTCATCTTTTACGACTACATTGGGCATTACCGCCAGCGCACCGGTGTCGCGCGCCAACAGTCGCAACATCGCCATATCGTCGGCTTCGGCGACTATGCGCGGTTTGAATTGATGTTGCGCGCAGAAGCTGTCGAATGCTGAACGCACCGGGCTTTCGCTCACGGGCACGACCCATTCGTGATCTTTGTAACGGCTGGAAAAGGCTTTGCCGAGCGGCAGGTCGGGCGGGCCGACAATCGCTACGGGTTGGCGCGCAAGTAGTTGGCATTGCCAGAGTTCCTTGTTGGTGCCCAGCACCTGAATGTTGGTGAGTGCTAAATCAAATTCGTGGTTGGCAACCGCATTAAGCAAATTCACTTGGCCGCGCGCGTGCAACATGTACTTGGTATTGGGGCGACGAATCAGCGGCTCGATAAAACTCTCCACAAAATTCCGCGACATAGTGGTGAGCACCCCAATGCGCACTGTGAGCAGTTCCGGTTGAATGCCTTTGCTCAATAAGGATTCCAATTCCTCGCCGCGTTTAAAAATTTCCTCTGCATACACCAGCGCACTTTGCCCGCTTTCGGTCAGCCGCAATTGTCGGCCTTCGCGCACAAATAACTCCACACCCATAGTCGCTTCCAGCTGGCGAATCTGCGCTGAGAGTGCCGATTGCGAAATATGCAACGCCTCGGCGGTTTTGGTCAGGTTGCCCTGTTTGGCCACGCGCCAGAAATAGTAGAGGTGATGGTAATTGAGTTTGCTCATAGCAATGCCTGCAGATTATTGTTCGTTAAAAGTGAACGATATGTTGATAATTATGTATTTTACCGATGGTTTCAGCTAGCCCAAAATAACCCCCGATAGATCACTCGTGGGGGTAAATGATGACAATCAACGAATCGGTTCCTTGGAGTTTTGCGCTCTGGGCGCTGTTGTTAATACCGCTGCTCATTAGCGCTATGGCGGCACGCAGCTGGGGTTGGGCGCTGGCAACGCGCGCAGCGGGTTTTAACCTGCTCTTAGCTGCAAGTTTGTGGCTGATCGCACTGGAGGAACCATTGCAAAGCGGTGTGCTGCGCTTGGGCGTGCTGCAGGCGACGCTGTTAGTGCTGGTGAACTTTTTAGGTTGGATCATCTACCGCTATGCCGCCACCAATTTTCAAGGCGATAGCGACGGCGCGCGTTTTCTGCGCTGGCTTACCCTGACGCTGCTGGCCGTGCAAACCCTGCTGTTGGTTGATCACTTAGTACTGTTTTGGGCGGCCTGGGTCGGTGTCAGCCTGAGCTTGAATCAGCTGCTGCTGTTTTATCCGGATCGCCCGCGTGCACTTTTGGCTGCGCACAAAAAATTCCTTATCGCGCGCGCCTCTGAGCTGCTGTTAGCACTCGCGATTGGTCTGCTCTACAGCCAATTCAATAGCTTCTCCCTGTCACAGATCATGGCGCAAATCGCCCAGCTTCAGGCCGATCAACTGAGCTGGCCGCTGATTCTGGCGGCGCTCTGTGTGGCGCAGGTGGCGCTGCTCAAATGTGCCCAGTTGCCGCTGCAGGGTTGGCTGATTCAGGTGGTGGAATCGCCCACGCCGGTCTCCGCCTTGCTCCACGCCGGGGTGATTAATTTGGGCGGTGTGCTCTTGCTGTTGTTTGCGCCCTTGCTCAGCCAAGTGGTGGTCGCCCAGTGGTTATTGCTGCTGGTGGCGGGGCCATCGGCGGTACTCGCGGCGCTGATTATGACTACCCGTATCAGCGTCAAGGTGCGCTTGGCCTGGTCTACTTGCGCACAAATGGGGTTGATGCTGGTGGAGTGCGCCCTCGGTTTGTACGAATTGGCACTGCTGCACCTGATCGCCCACTCCTGCTACAAGGCGCGCGCGTTTTTGGCCGCCGGTAGCGCGGTGAATGAGCAGCTGGAACAGTCAGTGGGCGATGCCTTGGGCAGCGCGCGCTTGCCAAGTTTGAGCCAATGGCTGGGTGCGACGCTGCTGGTGGTGCCACTGGTAACCGGAGTGGTTTGGTTGGCGCACAGCTATCTGTTTGCGGCTGCCGACAGTAACGCGATTAGTGGCTCGAACGCGATCAGCGGTTCGCTAGTGCCTTGGGTGATTTTATCTGTCGCGCTTATCACCCTGGTTGCCCAAGGGCTGGCGCAACAGGCGGCGCTATCCCGTCACTGGTGGCGCCCCATGCTGGCGGGCTTGCTGCTAGCGGCGGCCTTGGTCGCGCTTTACCTCGCACTTAAAACCGGTTTGGCGCAGGCGCTGGAGCTTGCCCCCAGGGCGGCCAATCTCTGGGCTGATCTGTGGGTCTGCAGCCTGTTACTAGTGCTTATGCTGGCGAGTTACAGCCTGCAGCGCTGGCCGCTTAATACCCAGGTACGCCGCCTGTGGATCGCCTTAAACGCTGGTCTGTATTTGGATGAATGGATGACCCGCTTCACCCTGCGCTGGTGGCCAGTGACCCTGACCCCCGGTGCCACCCAACCCTCTTTTCTTGATGCTGAGGTGAAATCATGAGTGCGCTTGCTAATCGTTTGCCGAACACCGCCTTAGCGCTGGATGCCTTTGCCTTGCGCGCCGCCCAAGCCGCCAGCGCGCGTATCGCGCCAATCTGGCCGCTGGATAAAACCGTCGCCGTAAACCCTTGGTGGCACTGGCGCGACACGCCCATGAGCCAGGTGGTGGCGCGTTTGGCCAGCCTGCGCGCTGTGCGCCTGCTGATGCCCAAGGCCTATTATCGTCGCCAGTTTCCTGAGCCTATCAGCACCGGGCAGTTGATACTGGCGGCGCGTGAGTTGGGCGTGGCGGCATCGCCCCAAGCCTTGGTGGATTACCTTAACGAGCCGGAGCATTTGCCCCAGTGGAAAAACCTGAGCGATTGGCTGGATGAGCAGCCCGCCCAAGCCACCAAAATGCCCTGGCGCGACGAGATCACCCAGCAGATCAGCCAATCTTGCGGTCTGTTCTACAGCTACCCCGAGCGTCACCCCAAACCCTTGGATGCACCCGGCAGCTTTTACAGCTTTTGGCGCGAGATCATCCAGCAAGACGCAGGTTTGGCGATTTTGATGGAGGCGCCTGAATTGCATGGCTTTTTCCTCAGCCTGCCAGAGAGCCCGGCTGCGGTTATCAGCCACATGTATAGCGAGCTACAACAGCAGGGTGTGATTGATGAGGCGGGCTTTGAAAAATACTGTCTGGCGCTGCTGTTGGATATTAACGGTTGGGCGGCAGTGTTTGCGCGCAACGCCCAGCAGGGAGCGACTGACGCCCAAGGTTTGAATTGCTTGGGCGATTTGCTCGCCGTGAGGCTCGCGTGGGAGTGGGCGCTCTGGTGGTGGCTGGCGCAACCCGCGCAACAAAATATCGCCGTGTGCGGCCAGTTTATCGAGCAATTCCAGCAAGCCATGTTGCGCGAGGCTGTGTGTCACCAGCGCCAGCAGTACCTCTGGGTATGGCAGCGCGCGCTGGAGCTGAGCCAGCAGGCGCAGTTTGCGCAGCAGCTCACCCGCGTTGAACCGCTTACACCGGTCATGGCGCAGGCCAGTGCCAGTCTCGCGCCGGCGCTGCAGGCGGTATTTTGTATTGATGTGCGCTCCGAGCCCATGCGCCGCGCGCTGGAATCGGTCTCGCCAGATATCCAAACCCTCGGCTTTGCCGGCTTTTTTGGTTTGCCCATCGCCTATCAACCTATGGCGACTCCTTTGCAGCGGCCGCAGTTGCCGGCGCTCTTGCAGCCCGCCCTCAGTGCGCGCCCGGTGTTGCAAGCCGGTGGCCAGCAGCGCCAGCTCAAACCGCTGCTGAGCAAGCGCGCCAAAACCAATACCGGCGCACAGGCCGCCGCCAGTTTCGGCTGGGTGGAGGCCAAGGGCATAGTGGATGGCCTGCGCCTGCTCGCCCAGAGCTTTGGCTACCAGCACGATGCCAACCCGCTCAACCAGTTTGCCAATATCAGGGGCTGGGAATTGTGGCGCGCTGGCGAACCGCTATCGCCCCAAGAGATCGCCAATCTGCTTGCCGGGGTGCTGCGTCATATGGGGCTGACCCAAGGCTTTGCCCCGCGGGTGTTACTGGTCGCCCACGGCAGTTGCACCGCCAACAACCCGCTCGCCGCCGGTTTGGACTGCGGTGCTTGCGGCGGGCAGTCGGGCGAGGTGAATGTGCGGGTGTTGGCCTATTTCCTCAACCTCGCGCCGGTGCGCGAAGCATTGGCGGCGCAGGGTATTCATATTCCTGCGGCGACCCGTTTTGTCCCTTGTTTGCACAACACTACCAGCGATGACATAGAGTGGTTTGCCGCACCCGATGAACCCGCCCAAGCTGCCGAAGAAACCTGGCAGCGCTGGCTGCAGGCGGCCAGCGAACGGGCGCGGGCGCAGCGTGCCGGTGCCATGGCAATTAGCGCCACCACGCCTGATGCCCGCGCGCGTGCTTTTGCCGAGCGCACCCGCGACTGGGCACAGCTGCGGCCGGAGTGGGGCTTGGCCAATAACGCCGCCTTTATTGTCGCGCCACGGGCGGCGACCCGCGGCTTGAATCTGGGCGGCCGCGCCTTTTTGCACGACTATCACTGGCAGGCGGATAAGGATTTTGCAACCCTCGAATTAATCATCACCGCGCCCATGGTGGTCACCCAGTGGATCAACCTGCAGTACTACGCTTCCATGACCGACAACTTGCATTACGGCAGCGGCAATAAGCTGCTGCACAATGTGGTGGGTGGCAATTTGGGGGTATTTGAGGGCAACGGCGGCGATCTGCGCATCGGCCTGCCGCTGCAATCCCTGCACGATGGCAAAGACTGGCGCCATCAACCGGTGCGCTTGAATGTGTATTTGGCGGCACCCCGGCAGGCGATTGCGGGGATTATCCAGCGCCATCCGGATATTGCCGCGCTTATCAACAACGAATGGCTCTATGTGTTCCAGTGGGATAGGGAGGAGCGGCGCATCAGCCGCTATCTGCGCGACCAGTGGCACGCCGTACCTGCGCTGGAGTCAGCGCTTGATTATGCTGGCGAGGTGTCGGCGTGAACTACTCTATGACCCATTTGCAAACCCTGGAAGCCGAGGCCATCGCCATTTTGCGGGAGGTGGCCGCCAGTTTTGACAACCCCTGCATGTTCTACTCCATCGGCAAGGATTCCACTGTGATGCTGCATCTGGCGCGCAAGGCATTCTGGCCTGCGCCCGTGCCCTTCACTCTGCTGCACATAGATACCACCTGGGAATTTGCGGAAATGGCGCGCTTTCGCGACCGCTTGGCTGAGCGCCTCAACTTGAAACTTAAGGTGCATATCAACGAAGAGGCGCTGGCGCAGGGTGTGCACCCGATTTTATCCGGCTCGGTGAAATACAACGATCAAATGAAAACCCAAGCGCTGAAACAGGCGCTACGCCAGTACAAATTCGATGCCGCGCTGGGTGGCGCGCGCCGCGACGAGGAGAAATCCCGCGCCAAAGAGCGCGTGTTTTCAGTGCGCGATGCCCATCAAACCTGGGACCCCAAAAACCAGCGCCCGGAGTTGTGGGATTTGTACAACACCCGCTTGAACCCCGGCGAGACTGTGCGTGTGTTTCCACTCTCTAACTGGACAGAGTTGGATATTTGGCTCTATATCCTGCGCGAGAATATCGACCTGGTGACGCTCTATTTTGCCGCGCCGCGCCAGAGCTGGATCAGCGAGGAATCGGGGCAGGTGTTTATTCTGGATGACGAGCGCATGCTGCCATTTCTGACACCCGCCGAGCGCGATTCCATCGCGGTGCGGCAAGTGCGCTGTCGCACTTTGGGCTGTTATCCGCAAACTGGCGCTGTACTGAGCGATGCCAAAGACGTGAGCGCAATTATTGAGGAGTTGCTCATGAGCAAAACCAGCGAGCGGGAAGGGCGCATGCTGGATAAAGATCAGGTCGGCTCTATGGAAAAGAAAAAACGCGAGGGCTATTTCTGATGTCATCTCACCCGCGCGCCTTGCAATTTCACGGCGCGCATTTTGGTCTGTTAAGCCTGCACCATAAGGCATCTATCATCGCCCCGCTGCTGGCTGAGCGCTGGCAGGCTCGCCTGACCAATAGCACTGCTTTTGATACCGATACCTTGGGCACCTTTAGTGGTGAGGTGGAGCGCCGCCTTACGCCAGTTGAATGTGCGTTGCACAAGGCACGCTTGGCGCTGGAGCTGACCGGCGCCGACTTTGGCTTGGGCAGTGAGGGCAGTTTTGGCGCATCCCCTTGGGGCATAGGTACTCACAATCAGGAGTTGGTTGCCTGTGTACCGGCCAAGGGTGATTGGGCGGTGGTGGGAGGTTATGCCGCGCCTTTTGCGGCGGATGAATACCGCTATGGCGATACCGAAGCGCAGCAGCGCTTTTGGCAGCAGCTACCGGCAGGGCAGGGCGTGATGGCAGTGGCGTCTGGCCACAAGGCCGGCAGGAGCATTAAAGCTATAACCACCCAAGCGGAGCTAGAGGCGCAGCTCGCCGCGCACTTCGCTGAACAAATCCCTGCCGATTTGCGTATTACGTATGACTTGCGCGCCCATCAATCGCCCCAGCGGCGCGTGCATATAGCGCGGGCGGCCGAGAATCTGTTTGCGCGTTTAGCTTGTGTTTGCCCGGACTGTGCGCGACCGGGATTTTGGCCGGATCAAACCGAAACCGGCTTGCCCTGCGCCGCCTGCGGCACGCCAACCCACAGCCTGATTGCGCGCATCGCCCAGTGCGCCGGTTGCGGTTATCAGCAGCGTACAGCGGTGGCTGAGGCGCTGGCCGATCCAGCCACTTGCCCTTGGTGTAACCCCTGAGCCTTGGATATAGGTAGGATGCAAACCCCCAGATTATGCGCAGCCACTATCAAAACGATTGACTTGCGACCACTTAACCCCGAATGAGGCAAACCATGACCCTGCTGCTTGATGCCAAGCGCGATTCTGACCTGCAGCACGCCATCAGCCTGCTGCGCGCCGGTGAGCTGGTGGCTGTGCCCACCGAAACGGTTTACGGTTTAGCGGCAGATGCCCGTCAACCCGCGGCAGTAAGCGGGATTTTTGCCGCCAAACAGCGCCCGGCAAATCATCCGTTAATCGTGCATCTGGGGCATATCGCCCAGCTTGAGGAGTGGGTGACACAGGTGCCTGATGTCGCTCTTGCCCTTGCCAATCACTTTTGGCCGGGGCCTCTGACGCTGGTATTGCCCAAGGCAACTTGGGTAGACCCCATAGTCACCGGCGGGCGCGATACCCTGGCGCTGCGTATTCCGGCGCATCCGGCACTGCGCGAGTTGCTCCAGCGCGGCAACCTCGCGGTGGCGGCCCCCTCGGCCAATCCCCATAAAGGGCTCAGCCCGACCAGTGCCGCGCAAGTGATGGCGTGTATGCAGGGCAAGTTGGCGGCGGTCTTGGATGGCGGCGACTGCACGGTGGGTATTGAGTCCACCATTGTGGATCTCACCAGCGCTGAACCCAGAGTCTTGCGCGCAGGGCCTATCACGGCCTCGACCCTGGCGGATTTCCTCGGTAGCCCTGTGCATCACCCGCAGCAACACAATGTGGCGGTGCCCGGCAATATGCAGGTGCACTATCGCCCACGCACCCGCCTCAAACTCAAAACAAGCGCCGAAGTTCAGCTGGATCCGGGTTATAGGGTTGCGCGCTTGCTGCTCTCTGAGCCGCAGGATCCGGTGAGTGTCGGTTTTGCCCTGACGCGCCTGATGCCGCAGGACAAACCCGCCTATGCCCGTTTGCTCTATCGCGCCCTGCACGAGGCGGATCAGTTGGGCGCCAAAGAAATCTGGGTGGAGCTACCGCCCACCAGCGAAGACTGGGCCGATGTGCAGGATCGGCTGGGGCGTGCCGCCAGTAGTTGATCGCCCGGCCGACTCGCAGTCGCAACCCACATCAGTGGTTAAGAAGAGTGCAATATCTAATAGACACAATCAGCTCGCTCCCGTAGAATTCGCAGCCAGATTGCGCCCAGCCGCTAACGCGGGCGACACAAAATACAAGACGGTTCGCACAAGAACATAAAAAGGCGAGATGAGATCAGGGTTTCATCTCGCTTTTTTACAACCAAACGTTTTGCAGTCAGTTCAATTTTGCCTTTTTACTCAATGACTTATCGCGCCGCCTATACCATCAGCGACAGTGCGACTGGATTTTTGAGCCCAAAAAAACTGAACCTCTGCGCGGCGCCGGTGACGAACCCATAATCATTTATTAGCTCGCTTTAAGGGTATCCAGCAGGTTGTTTCTGCCGGTGTTCTCCAAGCCAAAACCCCAACCAATTCAGGAGGTTGTTTTGACTACTCAGGAATCCCTTCCTGCCCCGAAAAAGGCCATTTTGGTTCTTGCCGACGGTAGTGTGTTCCGTGGCACCGCGATTGGTGCCGATGGTTTGTCTGTGGGTGAGGTGGTGTTTAATACCGCTATCACCGGTTATCAGGAAATCCTCACCGATCCTTCCTACGCCCAGCAAATCGTTACCCTCACTTATCCCCATATCGGCAATACCGGCACCAACAGCGAAGACGAAGAATGCGACCGCATTTGGGCAACGGGTTTAGTGATTCGCGATCTGCCGCTGCTAGCCAGCAACTTCCGCAATACCCAGAGCCTGTCTGACTACCTCAAAGCGCGCAATGTGATTGGCATCGCTGATATAGATACCCGTCGCCTGACCCGCATCCTGCGCGACAAAGGCGCTCAAAATGGCTGCCTCATGGCGGGCGATGACGTAGACGAAGCCAAAGCCCTGGCAGCCGCCAAAGCCTTTGGTGGCCTGAAAGGTTTGGATTTGGCAAAAGAAGTTACCGTCAGCGAGCCATACAGCTGGAATGAAAGCAGCTGGGCGCTGGGCGAAGGACACAAGGTTTTGAATGGCGCCAAGCCATTTAAAGTTGTGGCTTATGACTTCGGCGTTAAGCGCAACATCCTGCGTATGCTGGCAGACCGCGGTTGCGACTTGACGGTAGTTCCCGCCAAAACGACAGCGGCGGAAGTGCTGGCCATGAATCCAGACGGTATCTTCCTCTCCAATGGCCCTGGCGATCCTGAGCCATGTACCTATGCCATCGAGGCGATCAAATCATTCCTTGAAACCGATATTCCGGTATTTGGTATCTGTCTCGGCCACCAATTGCTGGCGCTGGCATCGGGTGCCAAAACCATCAAGATGAAATTCGGTCACCACGGCGGCAACCATCCGGTACAAAATCTGGACACCCAGCGTGTATTGATCACCGCGCAGAACCACGGTTTTGCGGTGGAAGAGAGCAGCTTGCCTGCCAATCTGCGTGCGACCCACAAGTCGCTGTTTGATGGTTCCCTGCAAGGTATCCATCGCACCGACAAGCCCGCGTTCAGCTTCCAGGGGCACCCTGAAGCGAGCCCCGGCCCGCACGAAGCCGACACCTTGTTCGACCACTTTATTGAATTGATGCAAGCCCGCAAGTCTTAATCGGAGCCGACATGCCAAAACGTACCGACATAAACAGTATTTTGATTCTCGGCGCTGGCCCGATTGTTATCGGCCAGGCTTGTGAGTTCGACTACTCTGGCGCCCAAGCCTGTAAAGCCCTGCGTGAAGAGGGTTATCGCGTCATTCTGGTGAACTCAAACCCGGCCACCATCATGACTGACCCTGCGATGGCCGATGCCACTTACATCGAGCCAATCGAATGGCAAACCGTTGCCAAGATCATTGAGAAAGAGCGCCCCGACGTAATCCTTCCCACCATGGGCGGCCAAACCGCATTGAACTGCGCGCTGGCACTGGCCAAAAACGGTGTGCTGGAAAAGTACAATGTGGAGTTGATCGGCGCGAAAGAAGAAGCCATCAACATGGCGGAAGACCGCAACCTGTTTGATCAGGCGATGAAGCGTATCGGTCTTTCCTGCGCGCGCGCAAAAATCGTTCACAGTCTGGAAGAAGCCAAAGAAGCACCGAAAGAATTCGGCTTTCCTTGCATTATCCGTCCGTCATTTACCATGGGTGGTTCTGGTGGCGGTATTGCTTACAACTGGGATGAATTTGAAGAAATTTGTACCCGCGGTTTGGATTTATCGCCCACTAACGAATTATTGATCGACGAATCACTGCTCGGCTGGAAAGAGTACGAGATGGAAGTGGTGCGCGACAAAAACGACAACTGCATTATCGTCTGCTCCATCGAAAACTTTGACCCGATGGGCGTGCACACCGGCGACTCAATTACCGTTGCACCTGCGCAAACCCTGACCGATAAGGAATACCAAATCATGCGTAATGCATCGATTGCGGTATTGCGTGAAATCGGTGTGGAAACTGGCGGTTCCAACGTGCAATTTGCAGTGAACCCGGTCGATGGCCGTATGGTAGTGATCGAGATGAACCCGCGTGTATCGCGTTCATCGGCGCTCGCTTCAAAAGCAACTGGTTTCCCGATTGCAAAAATCGCTGCGAAATTAGCAGTGGGTTACACGCTCGACGAATTGAAAAACGACATCACTGGCGGTGCAACGCCAGCATCGTTTGAGCCTTCAATCGACTACGTGGTCACCAAAGTTCCGCGCTTCACCTTTGAAAAATTCGGTGATGCCGATGCGCGTTTGACCACGCAAATGAAATCTGTTGGCGAAGTCATGGCAATTGGCCGTACTTTCCAGGAGTCATTGCAAAAAGCGCTGCGCGGTTTGGAAGTGGGCTCTGCTGGTTTTGAATCCAAAGTGGATGTCACCAGCGAAGAAGGCCAGGCAAAAATTCGTCGCGAATTGGCGACTCCAGGTGCTGAGCGTATTTGGTACGTGGGCGATGCCTTCCGCATGGGCATGAGTGTTAACGATGTCTTTAACCTCTCTAAAATTGACCCATGGTTCTTGGTGCAAATCAAAGAGCTGATTGATCTGGAGCAGTCGCTGCGCGGCAAATCGCTCAACCAATTAGATGGCGATCAGCTATTCCGTTTGAAGCGTAAAGGTTTCTCGGATAAGCGTTTGGCCTTGTTGCTCGGTGCCACAGAGAAAGCCGTTCGTCATCATCGCCAAGGTCTGAATATTCGTCCGGCTTATAAGCGTGTTGATACTTGTGCGGCTGAATTCTCTACTTCAACTGCTTACATGTATTCGACTTACGAAGAAGAATGCGAAGCTAACCCGAGTGACAAGAAAAAAATTCTGGTGATCGGCGGTGGCCCCAATCGTATTGGTCAAGGTATCGAATTCGATTACTGCTGTGTGCATGCTGCACTGGCCATGCGCGAAGACGGTTACGAAACCATTATGGTTAACTGTAACCCCGAAACTGTTTCTACTGATTACGACACCTCTGACCGTTTGTTCTTTGAACCAGTGACACTGGAAGACGTGTTGGAAATCGTCCACAAAGAAAAGCCAGTGGGTGTTATCGTGCAATTCGGTGGACAAACTCCACTGAAATTAGCGCGCGCACTTGAAGCAGAAGGCGTACCGATTATTGGTACCAGCCCGGATGCAATCGATAAGGCAGAAGACCGCGAGCGCTTCCAGCAAATGATTAATAAACTGGATTTGCTGCAACCGCCAAACGCGATTGTACGTTCACTCGAAGAAGCATTATTGGCAGCCGACAAAGTCGGTTACCCGCTCGTTGTGCGCCCATCTTACGTATTGGGTGGCCGTGCGATGGAGATTGTTTATAAAGAAGAAGAGCTGCGCACTTATATGCGCACCGCAGTGCAAGTGTCTGAAGATGCGCCTGTGTTGCTCGATCATTTCCTGAATAACGCTATCGAAGTGGATATCGACTCAGTCTCTGACGGCAAACAAGTCGTCATTGGCGGCATCATGCAACACATCGAGCAGTGTGGTGTTCACTCCGGTGACTCTGCGTGTTCACTGCCACCTTATTCCCTGCCAGCCAATGTGCAGGACGATATGCGCGAGATCGTTAAGAAAATGGCGATTGAGCTGGGCGTTATCGGTTTGATGAATACCCAACTTGCATATCAGGACGGGAAAATTTATGTGATCGAAGTAAACCCACGTGCATCGCGCACTGTGCCATTCGTTTCGAAATGTATAGGTGTGTCGCTTGCAAAAGTAGCAGCGCGTTGCCAAGCGGGTATTTCGTTGTCTGAGCAAGGCTTTACCAAAGAAATTATTCCAGACTATTTCAGTGTAAAGGAAGCTGTATTCCCATTTAATAAATTCCCGGCAGTCGACCCAATTCTTGGGCCTGAGATGAAATCTACCGGTGAGGTTATGGGTGTTGGTAATACTTTTGGCGAGGCTTATGGTAAATCGCAATTAGGTGCCAATAACCGAATTCCAACTTCAGGCACTGCGTTTATCAGTGTGCGTGATATGGACAAAGATGGAATTGTCAGCGTTGGTAAAGACTTGGCCGAACTTGGCTTTAAGCTAGTGGCCACTCGCGGTACTGCTGAAGTTTTACAAACAGCCGGTTTGACTGTGCAGGTTGTCAATAAAGTACAGGAAGGCCGCCCACACATTGTCGATATGATCAAAAACGATGAAATCGATTTAATTATCAATACAGTAGAAGGGCGTCAGGCTACACGTGATTCTTCATCAATCCGTCGCAGTGCCGAGAACCATCGTGTCTACTACAACACGACCTTGGCTGCCGGCTTGGCTGTATGTATGTCGCTGAAAGAAGTAAAAGATATTGAAGTGCGTCGTCTACAAGACTTGCACAACAGAATCTCTTAAAGGAACTGCCATGAGCACAAAATTCCCTATGACTGAACAAGGCGCAGAAAAATTGCGCCTTGAATTGGAAGATCTGAAAAAGGTTCAGCGCCCACGTATTGTTCAGGCAATCGCTGAAGCGCGCGAGCACGGTGATTTAAAGGAAAATGCTGAATATTCGGCTGCCCGCGAACAACAAAGTTTTTGCGAAGGTCGAATCAATGAAATCGAGGCCAAGCTTTCCAATGCCCAGATTATCGATGTCACTAAAATACCCCATACAGGCAAAGTGTTGTTTGGGACAACTGTGACTATGATCAATCTGGACACTGATCAGGCCATGACCTACCAGATAGTAGGTGATGATGAGGCTGATGTTAAGGCCAACAAGATTTCAGTGAATTCCCCAATTGCTCGTGCGCTTATCGGTAAAGAAGAGGGTGATGTTGTCGTAGTTAAAACACCCGGTGGCGATGTTGACTATGAAATAGATACTGTTGAGCATCTCTAGTCCAATTATCGCTGCAAAAAAACCGCCTTTTGGCGGTTTTTTTGCTTTTAATCCGGGCCTCTATTGGGCGCGTCTTTACTTGGACGGGCAAGGGCTAGCGGTGCAGATTAGACAGTTTTGGATTGGCTTTTTTATTGTGACGATAGAGTAAAACAACTTTCCCAATTTCCTGGATGAGTTCAACATTGGGCAGGCTGAGCAACTCGGTAACAAGCTCCTTGCGCTCGTCACGCTCCGCAATAGCCAGTTTGACTTTGATGAGCTCGTGGTCATCCAGTGCGCGATTGAGTTCTGCAATGACCCCATCACTTAAACCATTACCCGCGATAGTAACTATAGGGTTTAATTTGTGGCCAATGGTTCGAAATTGTTTTTTGCGCTCTGTGTTGATCGGCATACACTTACCTGAAGTAATTAAAGAAGTAATAGTGGCATTCTACTCCATTATAAGGTTCCAAGGCTTGTTTTTGCCTGTGGCGCCCCCAACTCAAACCATGAAAAGAATCGGCAAATGGTGTCTATCAAGGGTTCTCTGTCAGGGTTAAACTTGGAAAAAACCGGCGATTTCATGCTGCAGATATGTAAGAATTGTTTAAATTGATCAAAACGAAGTAACTGTGAGGCACTTTCCTTGAACGATATCACCAAAAATCTCGTGCTCTGGCTGGTTATAGCTGTAGTTCTCTTCAGCGTGTTTGAGGGCTTCAATAAACAGTCAGCGAGTAACACATTGAATTACTCTGATTTTATCGCGAGTGTGCGCGACGATCAGGTAAAAGAAGTAACCATCGATGGCTTGGTTATCGAGGGTATTAATCGTGATAACTCAACGTTCAAAACCATCCGTCCTCAGGTTCAGGACCCCAAGTTAATTGATGATTTATACAATCACAATGTAACGATAAAGGGGCGCGAGGTTGAGCAGCCAAGTTTGTTGAACCAGCTCTTAGTAGCAAGCTTTCCGATACTAATTATCATTGCAGTGTTCTGGTTTTTTATGCGCCAAATGCAGGGCGGTGCTGGTGGTAAAGGCGGCCCTATGAGTTTTGGTAAGAGCAAGGCCCGCCTGTTGGGCGAGGATCAGATCAAAACTACCTTCGCTGATGTTGCTGGTGTTGATGAAGCCAAAGAAGAAGTTCAGGAGTTGGTGCAATATCTACGCGATCCGTCCAAGTTTCAGCGCTTGGGTGGCCAAATTCCACGTGGTGTACTCATGGTTGGTCCACCGGGTACAGGTAAAACCCTGCTTGCTAAAGCTATTGCGGGTGAAGCCAAGGTTCCTTTCTTCTCAATTTCCGGTTCAGATTTTGTGGAAATGTTTGTTGGTGTAGGTGCTAGCCGTGTGCGCGACATGTTCGAACAGGCCAAAAAACAAGCGCCCTGTATCATCTTCATCGACGAAATTGATGCGGTAGGCCGCCATCGTGGTGGTGGTCACGGCGGTGGTCACGATGAGCGCGAACAGACTCTCAACCAACTGCTGGTAGAGATGGATGGCTTTGAGGGCAATGACGGTGTGATTATTATCGCCGCCACTAACCGTGCCGATGTTCTTGATAAAGCATTGTTGCGTCCCGGTCGTTTTGACCGTCAGGTGTATGTTGGTTTGCCAGACATCCGCGGCCGTGAACAGATTTTGAAAGTGCACATGCGTAAGGTGCCACTAGACGAGCGTATCAGTGCTTCCGTTATCGCGCGCGGCACACCTGGCTTTTCAGGTGCGGAACTCGCCAACCTAGTCAACGAAGCAGCACTGATGGCCGCACGTGGCAATAAGCGCTTGGTTACCATGGAAGATTTCGAAAAAGCGCGCGATAAAATCATGATGGGCGCTGAGCGTCGCACCATGGTGATGAGTGAGAAGGAAAAAGAAAATACCGCCTACCACGAAGCAGGTCACGCCATAGTAGGTCGTATAGTTCCCGAACACGATCCTGTGCACAAGGTCACTATCATCCCTCGTGGTCGTGCCTTGGGGGTAACCCAGTTCCTCCCGGAGGCGGATAAGTACAGCATGAGCCGTCGTGCTCTGGAGTCCAGTATCTGCACTCTATTCGGTGGTCGAATCGCTGAATTAATGACCTTGGGGGAAGAGGGCATTACTACTGGCGCTTCCAATGATATCGAGCGTGCGACTGCAATCGCCCGCAACATGGTCACTAAATGGGGGTTGTCAGAAAAACTTGGCCCGCTGCACTACGGTGAAGAGGAGGGCATGTATCCTGGTATGGCGAGTCAGCAATACTCAGATGATACTTCGCGCCACATCGATGAAGAAGTTCGTCGGATCATTGACGATTGTTACAATCGTGCCAAGAAAATTCTGGAAGATAATCGCGATATCCTTGAAGCGATGAAAGATGCGCTTATGGAGTACGAGACTATCGATGCGGAGCAAGTCGATGATTTGATGGCGCGCCGCAAAGTTCGTCCGCCTCGTGATTGGAATGATGATGACTTCAATAGCCATCTGCGCGAGAAAGAAGAAAAGAGTAATTCAGGCGACAACCCAGCAGGCCCGATAGGTGGTCCTGCAAACACACATTAATGATTGCTTGCTATTCACTCAACGAACCCCGGGCCATCATCCCGGGGTTTTCGTTTCGTAATGACCTATCTAAAAAGCTTACATATATCTATGTCTAGTTACGCTATCTCCTCCAGCATTCGTTGCGGTAAAAAATTATTGGATATTTCTCGCCCAATAGTCATGGGTATTTTAAACACAACGCCTGATTCCTTTTCAGATGGTGGAAGTTATTACCAAGGAAAGTGTTTGTCGATAGATCTTGTATTGCGGCGTGCCGAAGAAATGTTAAACCAAGGTGCTCAGATTATAGATATAGGTGGAGAGTCAACTCGTCCTGGTGCACCAGTGGTGTCCTCTCAAGAGGAATTAGACAGGGTTATCCCAGCGGTAGAGGCGGTTGTTAATCGTTTGGGGGCAATAGTATCGGTTGATACGAGTTCGCCCAATGTAATCTCTGAGGCGGCAAAGTACGGAGCAGGTTTGATTAATGATGTGAGGGCCTTGCAGCGGGAAGGAGCACTGGTTGCTGCAGCAGCAACAGGTCTACCCGTCTGTTTAATGCATATGCAAGGCGAGCCTGATTCTATGCAGAATAGCCCGATCTATGGTGATGTTGTTGCTCAGGTCAGCGATTTTCTAAGCGCGCGCGCGCTTGCCTGTAAGTCTGCAGGGATAGCGTCTGAGCAAATTTTGCTTGATCCAGGGTTTGGCTTTGGTAAAACGCTGGCGCATAATCTCGCCCTTTTGGATGGCCTACCGAAGCTCGCGTCATTAGGCTTTCCCTTGTTAGTTGGGATGTCTCGCAAATCGATGCTTGGGCATTTGTTGGAGCGACCTGTTGAGCAGCGCTTGGCTGGTAGTTTGGCATTGGCGATGCTTGCTGCCGAACGCGGCGCAGCCATAATTCGAGTTCACGATGTCGCTGAAACAGTCGATGTATTAAAGGTTCTCGCAGCAACCAAGTGTTAATTAGTTGTATTAAATTTGTCAGCGGAGTAAGGACGTATGTCTCGCAAGTATTTTGGAACTGATGGTATTCGTGGTCTGGTTGGTGAGTTTCCGATCACTCCGGATTTTATGCTCAAGCTGGGCTGGGCTGCGGGTTGTGTATTGAAAGATCGTTTTGACGGTCAAAATATGATTTTGATTGGTAAGGATACACGTATCTCCGGTTATATGTTCGAGTCGGCGCTTCAGGCTGGTCTCATTAATGCGGGTGTAGATGTCGGTTTACTTGGTCCAATGCCTACCCCCGGCGTTGCTTATTTGACGCGCACTTTTAAGGCTCAGGCTGGCATTGTTATCAGTGCATCGCATAACAGTTATGTTGATAACGGAATTAAGTTCTTTGGTGGTAATGGCAGTAAGTTGCCCGATGAGCTTGAGGATCTTATCGAGCAGCAATTGGAAAAGCAGATGTCGACAGCTGAAAAGTTGGGAAAGGCGCGCCGAATTGCTGATGCATCAGGTCGCTATATTGAATTCTGTAAGGGCACTATGCCTTGGGGTTTTAATCTCAAAGGTATGCATATTGTGCTCGACTGTGCCAACGGCGCGACCTACAACATAGCGCCGGATGTGTTTACTGAGTTGGGTGCTCATGTGACTTCGCTTTTTGTGGAACCAAATGGCACCAACATCAATCGCAGTTGTGGCTCTACTAAGCCTGAAGCTTTACAGGAAAAGGTTGTTGAACTCGGTGCTGATTTGGGTATTGCCTTTGATGGTGACGGTGATCGTGTGGTTTTTGTTGATCACAAGGGAGAATTGGTTGACGGTGATGAGCTGCTTTACATCATTGCAGCTTACCAGCATGAGTATGCAGGTGGTTGTGATGGTGTTGTGGGCACCCTGATGAGCAATTATGGTTTTGAGCTTGGATTGAAAAAACTCAATGTGCCTTTTGCCCGGGCGAAAGTGGGGGATCGTTACGTTATTGAGCTTATGCGTCAGAACGGTTGGCGTTTGGGTGGAGAGAATTCAGGTCATATAGTTTGCAGTAATGTGACTACTACCGGCGACGGGATTATTGCTGCTTTGCAGGTGTTGCTCGCAGTTACAACAATCGGCGAACCCTTGCACAGAATCAAAAAGGCAATGACTAAGTTGCCGCAAGTAATGATCAATGTGCATATGTCAAAACGTCTCGATCTGAGTAAAAACGCAGAGGTCCAAGTTGCTGTAAAACAGGTTGAGGATAAGCTTGCTGGTACTGGTAGAGTTTTGTTACGACCATCAGGAACTGAACCAGTGGTAAGAGTAATGGTAGAGGGAGAGGATAAAAAACAAGTCAAAGAGTTGGCGCAAGAGCTGGCTGCTGCTGTTGAGTCGGCGTTAAATTGATGTAGGTACAAGGCTGTTTTTATAGGCTTTGCTTTGAGTTTAGGCATGGTACGAAATCTGCCCCGAATGATTGAATAATGCGCGCAAGTCGAGTCTTCCTTCTTGCCGATTAAAAAAATAGATAAAAATCAGGCGCTAACCCAAGATTTTGTTGTATGTTCAAACCATCTTGGCTAAGATTAGCGCCCGCTTTGGGGGAGGTATTGCTGTTGAACAAAGCAAGTAACGCCAAGCGTCGCCAACTTATAGTTGGCAACTGGAAAATGAACGGTAATCTGCACGAAAATGACGCTTTGCTCACAGCTGTGACTGATGGATGGGGTGCCAGTAAAAACGTCGATGCGGTGATTTGTCCTCCATTTCCATACCTGGCTCAGGTGGCAACACTGCTTACTGGTAGCGGGTTAATGTTGGGGGCACAAACAGTCAGCGAGTTTGAGGCTGGCGCACATACTGGCGAAGTATCCGCAAAAATGCTCGCAGATTTGGATTGCAAATTTGTGATAATTGGTCACAATGAGCGCCGCCGAATGCAGCGTGAAACTGATCAACAAGTTGCTGAAAAATTTATTCGACTTCAAGCTGTAGGTTTAACTCCAATACTGTGTGTTGGTGAGTCTCTTGAAGATCGAGAAGAGGGTAAACATTTACAAACCATCGACAGGCAACTCAATGCAGTGTTTGATGCGGTAGGTATGGAAAGTTTATCTTGTGCTGTTTTAGCTTACGAGCCAGTTTGGGCGGTAGGAACCGGAAAAACAGCAACACCAAGTCAAGCTGAAGAAGTTCATTGTTTCATTCGTAAACAGCTTGGTAAGCTCGGTGAAAGTGTAAGAATTTTGTACGGTGGCAGTGTCAAAGCTAATAACGCCAGAGATCTATTTGCGTTGGATGATATTGACGGTGCATTGCTTGGCGGCGCTTCACTTAACGCCGACGAGTTTTTAGCAATCTGTAAAGCGGCCGACAGTTGCTTTACTTCAAACGCTCCAGAGAGCTTGTAATGGAAAAATTAGTATTAATTATTCATTCGCTTGCAGCTATTGCCATCATCGGTTTAATTTTGTTGCAACAAGGTAAGGGGGCTGCTGCAGGAGCTTCTTTCGGTGGTGGTGCTTCACAAACTGTTTTCGGTAGTGAAGGTAGTGGAAACTTTTTCACTCGCGCTACTGCAATAATTGCAACAATATTTTTCTGTACCAGTTTTGGTTTGGCTGTTATAGCTAAAAATCAATCAAAAGTAACTACCCAAGGTCTGGTTGTGCCAGCAGCCGTGCAGCAGCAAGAGGTTCCTGCTGCTACTGATGTGCCGGCAAGTGAGATTCCCGCTTCTACTACTGTGCCTTCTGATGTGCCTGCAGCGCAGACTGAAATGACAGATAAGGCTGAAGAGAAAAAGGAGTAATAAAAAGTTTTTGCCCCGGTGGTGGAATTGGTAGACACGCTATGTTGAGGTCGTAGTGGCGAAAGCTGTGCCGGTTCGAGTCCGGCCCAGGGCACCAAATAAAAAAGCGCTCGTAAAGAGCGCTTTTTTTTCGTCCGTAATTTTTGAATTTTTTGGTGGCGCATCATTTGGAATGGTTCGCGGTGAATGATCCTTATGTTGAATGAGTATCCTAATCAATATTTGCGTTTGCGTGCGCAACGGCTCGCTCAATCTACCCGTGAGTTTCTCGCTCGAGGTAAGTCAGTGAAGCGCTGCGATTCATGCCAATTAGCAGAGTTTGCGTGTATATGCCGTTGGCGTCCAACCTTAAATACACGCGTTGAATTTGTCCTTCTGATGCATAGTGATGAGGTTTTTAAGCCCACGAACACCGGTCGTTTAATTGCCGATGTTTTGCCTGATCAAACTCATGTTTATTGCTGGAGTCGCACAGACCCCGATGAAGGTTTGTTAGCCCTTTTGGCGGACAGTCGGCGCCGGTGTGTGTTGGTATTTCCGGCCGAGGTAGCCTCTACTGCCAGTCATCCTCGAAAGGTGCTATATGAGCTACCTCGAGATGAGCGGGTGATAACTTTTATTCTACTGGATGGAACCTGGAAGCAAAGCGGCAGAATGTTTCATCTCAGTCGTTGGATGGATAATGTGCCCTGTATTCAATTGCCTGACTCGTTGATGCGCGGCTATGCTGTGCGTAAATCTCATCAAGAGAATTACCTCTCTACAGCAGAGGCTGCTGCGCTCTGCTTGCATTTGGCTGGCGAGCAGAGTGTGGCTGTAGTCCTAAGCGATTATTTTGAGTTATTTAACATGCATTACCTTGCCACTCGTGCCAGTCAGCCGCCCGTCATCGGAGAATTGCACCAGCGTTTAATGGCTCACATTCCCGCAGATAAGTACTAAGAAAAGAAGAAATCGCCCTTGGGTTCTAGTGACGATTTCCTACAAAGATTAGTGAATTTTGCCACTGTTGAAGTCAGTCCTATTGCTGGAAAATGGCATCTAACAAGGAGGTAGTCAGGGAGGGTTAGTTGGCCAAGCAGGGTCAAAGGAAGCGCCTAATTTACACGCTCATTCATCTTTTATGAAAGTAAATACTTTGTTAGCGACAGGAAGCCTGCTAATGAGTGCATAACCAAAAAACGGGATTAGCAATCGCTAATGCCGTTTTTTGGTTTATGGGGTTGTTGTTGGTGATGATTCATCTTTCGACAGTTTTTTCTCGGTACCCTTGGCGTGCTTCTGCATAAACCCTCTGACTCGTCCCAGTAGAAAGCTCTGGAAATCGCCTTCTGTTGCATTTGGCTGATTATCAAGCCTCAGTTGGAAGTACTTTTCCATCTTCTGGCGCATGGCTACAGCTCTGTGTAGATCGCGTACCCTGAGTTGCTCTTCATCATCGGGTGCAAAAAATAGATCCATAAACGGCAACTCGCGCGAACTAAATATACGCTCCAGCTCCTCTTGGTCGAGTGGCTCTAACGATTGCAAGTTGGTAAGGATGACGGCCCTTAACCGGCTGGTTGTCGTCTCTGAACCGGTTGGAATCTCTTTGTGAAAAGGTTCCAGCTTAATCAGGCTGTGATATGCGCTACTGTTGTCGGTGAGGAGTACAAGGTTTAACTGATTGTTTTTGGTTAAATACTGAACTGCCGCATCGAGATAAGCTGCAATCAGTTGCTCTCTTGCGATATGTGCTGAGCTTGCGTTTGAACTTGAGATTTTTTCATCGGTTGAATTGTTTGCTACTGGAAACGCTGGCTGTGTTTCTGGATCAGTCTCAGCCGAGTTTTCACTGGATGCGGAAGAAAATGATCTGCCGGGAATCGGTGTTATTGTTTTCTGCGGCATCGCCAAGGCTAGTGTTTCCCAGCCATAGCGAGGCAGATTAACACGCAAATTTTCCAGTGTGGCTGGCCAGTGTTGCGGATCTTCTGCAGCGTGAAGCAAAATCAAAGTCCCAAAAGTCGATTTGGCTTCAGTTATTCGATGCATTGCCAATATTTTTCCGTATTCTGTATCTAACCATAGGCTTTCTTCAGGCAGGGCGTTGGCTATAAGTGTTTTATCGCGCATGGGGCGCGATTCATAAGGCGGAGGTGCTGCGGACGAGCTTGTGTTTGCCTGAGTTTCGGTTTGCGCTTGGTTTGGTGATGCTTCAGTTGTTGGCTGGGTATCAGCGGTAGGCTCTTGGGCGTAACTCTCGAATGTCAGGCATATCAACACCAATAGCACGTAGTGAAGGTGGCGTACCTTGATTGGTAGGCGTGGATGAGTGGCTAGTCGCATGGTTTGGCCTTGCAAGCTGTAGGTTGTACCGCTTTTCGCCTAGAATGCGGTCTGATGTTGATAGATATCGGAATTTTTATGCAGAACTTTAAGCGTGATTACAAAATTGCACCGTCAATCCTCTCTGCTGACTTCGCCCGTTTGGGGGCCGAAGTAGATGCTGTCTTGGAGGCCGGCGCCGACTTTATTCATTTTGATGTCATGGATAATCATTATGTTCCCAATCTCACTATTGGCCCTATGGTCTGTAAAGCCTTACGTAATTATGGTGTGAGCGCTCCCATAGATGTGCACTTGATGGTTGAGCCCGTGGATGATCTGATCGTGCAGTTTGCTGATGCCGGTGCTACTTATATTACTTTTCACCCCGAAGCATCGCGTCATCTTGATCGTTCACTGCAGTTGATTAAAGATCATGGATGTAAAGCCGGTTTGGTACTGAATCCCGCTAGCTCACTTGAGCATATTCACTATGTGCTGGATAAGCTCGATATGTTATTGCTGATGTCAGTCAATCCCGGTTTTGGTGGGCAGAAATTCATTCCTTATGTGCTTGATAAGCTACGAGCTGCGCGCGCATTGATTGATGCCTCTGGCTTGCCCATTCGTTTGGAGGTAGATGGTGGCGTGGGCCTTGCTAATATTCGCGAAGTGGCTGAGGCCGGTGCGGATACTTTTGTTGCTGGCTCTGCGATTTTTAATGCACCAGACTACAACGCGGTGATTGCAGCAATGAGAGCTCAGTTGGCATTGGTTCAAGTTTCCTGATCAACCGTCTGGGGCCGATGCTGAGGGTAGGCATGTACAAATTAATTCAGTACACTTGCCCTCAAATCCATAGGAATTTTCCCGTGAACAATTTCAACATTCAAGAGTTCGCCTGTCTCCTCATCGCCCGATGGCGGCGCTAGTCCAATGGCTGTATACCTATATGCAGCCTCTCCGCTCGCTGTTTGCACTAGATTAGCTCTGGTAACAGCAATCAAATGAATATCCAATTCCAGATAATGATAAGGCTTGCCTCAAAATCAGGTAAGCAAAAGGTAATTTCATGAACGCCGAACAATTTGCTCAATTAGCTGCGCAAGGCTACAACCGTATTCCGGTAATGCGTGAAGTGCTGGCTGATTTGGATACGCCACTTTCATCCTATCTCAAACTTGCCGCCGGTTCTTATTCTTATTTGTTTGAGTCTGTCCAGGGGGGCGAAAAATGGGGTCGATATTCCATGATAGGCCTACCTGCACGCACAGTTTTAAAAGCCTTTGGTGACATAATCACCGTAGAGCGTGATGGCAAAATTATAGAGACTCACGAATGTGCAGATGCTCTTGAATTTGTTGAGGCTTTCAAGGAGCGTTATCGTGCGCCTGAACTGCCAGGGTTGCCTCGATTTACTGGTGGTTTGGTAGGCTACTTTGCTTACGATTGTGTGCGTTACGTAGAGCCGCATTTAAAAATAACCACACCCAAAGACGTAATAGGCACTCCGGATATTTTGTTGAGCGTATCTGATGAGGTGCTGATTTTTGATAATCTTGCCGGCAAATTAATTTTTGTGATCCATGCCAATCCTGAAGTGGAAAACGCTTACATCAAAGCTAATGAGCGATTAGATCAACTTGAAGAAAAGTTGCGCGGTGAAATTCCAGCTACGCCCAGTTTATCTCTTGGTAATAACGGTAACAGCGAGCCACAGTTTGTCTCTAATTGTGGCGAAGCAAGCTTTCACGGCTATGTTAATAAAATAAAAGAATACATATTGGCAGGTGACACCATGCAAGTTGTTGTGTCGCAGCGCATGTCAATTGATTTCTCCGGTGAGCCCATCAACCTTTATCGCGCCCTGCGTAATCTGAATCCATCGCCCTACATGTATTTTATGGATTTAGGAGATCATCACGTAGTAGGTTCCAGTCCGGAAATTCTAGCGCGATTGGAAGATGGCGAAGTTACTGTTCGACCTATTGCGGGTACTCGTCGTCGTGGGCGTACCCAAGAGGAAGACAAGGCTCTGGAAGTTGAATTGGTTAATGACCCCAAGGAAGTTGCTGAGCATTTAATGTTGATTGATCTTGGGCGTAATGATGTTGGGCGTGTAGCGAAAATAGGCAGTGTAAAACTCACCGATAAAATGGTCGTTGAGCGCTATTCTCACGTCATGCATATCACTTCCAATGTTACAGGGAAATTAAAAGATGGCTTGCGTGCAATGGATGTACTGCGAGCCGCACTGCCCGCTGGGACCTTGAGTGGTGCTCCAAAGATCAGAGCAATGGAAATCATTGATGAATTGGAGCCGGAAAAGCGTGGTATTTACGGTGGAGCAGTGGGCTACATCTCCTGGAACGGTAATATGGACACTGCTATCGCAATTCGTACTGCGGTAATTAAAAACGGCAAACTTTATGTGCAGGCAGGTGCAGGTGTTGTTGCTGATTCTATTCCTGCGCTGGAGTGGAAAGAAACCATGAATAAGGCACGTGCTATTTTTAAAGCCGTGGATATGGTGGGTGAATCTGCAGTGAAAGGCGGTGCACAATGATTTTAATGATTGATAACTACGATTCGTTTACCTACAACCTGGTGCAGTATTTTGGTGAGCTGGGTGCTGACATAAAAGTTGTTCGCAATGATGAAATCACTCTGGATGAAATCGCCGCGCTTGCGCCAGAAAAAATTGTTATATCTCCTGGCCCCTGCACGCCGACAGAAGCAGGTGTCTCGGTGGATACGATTAAAAATTTTGCCGGTAAGATTCCTATTCTTGGCGTGTGTTTAGGGCATCAAAGTATTGGGCAGGCGTTAGGTGGCAAGGTTATTCGTGCCCCGTTTGTAATGCATGGTAAAACCTCGGCGGTTTACCACAATAACAAGGGCATTTTTCACGGCCTGAAAAATCCGTTTCAAGCTACGCGTTATCACTCTTTGGTAATAGAAAAGGAAACTCTGCCTGATTGTCTGGAAATTACGGCTTGGACGCAAAATGAAGATGGCAGCATGGCCGAGATTATGGGTGTTAAACATAAAACTCTGGCGATTGAAGGTGTGCAATTTCACCCCGAATCCATTCTGACTGAACATGGTCACGATATGCTGAGTAATTTTTTAAAGGCATATTAATATTGAATTTTGTTCCCGATGAATTACCAACGTCTGCGTTTGGAGACGTTTATTCTAAGAAGGTAAATGGCAATGGATATCAAACAAGCCTTAACAAAATTAGTGGCGCGAATTGATTTAACCACCGAAGAAATGATTTCCGTGATGCGGACTGTAATGACTGGTGGTGCAACGCCAGCGCAAATAGGTGGTTTCCTGGTTGCATTGCGCATGAAGGGTGAAACACTGGACGAGATTACTGGTGCCGCCATGGTTATGCGCGAGTTGGCTACACCAGTTAGCATAGATGTAGATTATTTGGTGGATACCTGCGGTACTGGTGGCGATGGTGCTAATTTATTTAATGTTTCTACCGCCAGTGCCTTTGTGGTAGCCGCCGCCGGTGGCCGTGTTGCAAAACATGGTAATCGCTCGGTTTCCAGTTCAACAGGTAGTGCAGATGTGCTGGAGGCTGCAGGTATTAAGTTGGATATAACTGCTGAACAAGTTGCTCGCTGTGTGCGTGAAATTGGTGTTGGATTTATGTTTGCTCCTGCACATCATAGCGCTATGCGTCATGCCATAGGCCCGCGCAAAGAATTGGGCATGCGCACCATTTTCAATATGCTTGGTCCTATGACCAATCCAGCTAATGTTAAACGTCAGGTGATCGGTGTATTTAACGGTGAGCTTTGCAAACCCATGGCTGAGGTTTTAGGGCGTCTGGGCAGCGAACATGTGATGGTTGTGCATGCTAAAGATGGTTTGGATGAGATCAGTTTGGCAACCGAAACCCAAATCGCTGAGCTAAAAAATGGTGAGATTCGCGAATACATTATCAAACCGGAAGATTTTGGTATGCAGTCCAAAAGTTTGATTGGCTTGAGTGTATCCAACGCGGAAGATTCATTGTTATTGATTCGCGATGCGCTGGGAAATCGCCGCGGTCAATATGCTGAAAAAGCAGCCGATATAATTGCACTCAATGCTGGTGCTGCCATATATGTCAGTGGCGTGGCAGCCAGTTTGTCGGATGGTGTAGAAATGGCACGCGATGCAATTGGCAGCAGCTTAGCGGGTGAAAAGATTCGCGAGTTAGCTGCTTTCACTCAATATCTTGAATAACTCTATTTATTGTTTCTGGAAAAGTCCATGACAGATACACCAACGGTGCTGCGTAAAATTATTGCGCGCAAATGGGAAGAAATTGCAGAGCGTAAAGCGCTTGTTTCACTTGATATGCTCAAAGAGAAAGCAGCACAACAACCCCCTGCACGCGGGTTTGTGCGCGCGATTGAAGAAAAAATCAGTCAGGGTAAGGCGGCAGTAATTGCCGAAATCAAAAAGGCTTCACCCAGCAAAGGGGTTATTCGTGAGCACTTCGTGCCGGACGAAATTGCACGTTCCTATGAGCAGGGCGGGGCAGCATGTCTATCGGTGTTAACCGATATCGATTTCTTTCAAGGCGCTGACGAATACCTGCAACAGGCGCGTGCCGCGGTAAATTTGCCGGTAATCCGCAAAGATTTTTTAGTGGACGAATATCAAATATATGAAGCTCGCGCTATGGGGGCTGACTGCGTATTACTGATTGTGGCAGCACTTTCTGTTGAAAAATTGGTTGAATTAAACAATCTTGCGCAGGCAATTGGTCTGGATGTGTTGGTTGAAGTACACGATGCAAATGAGCTTGATATTGCACTCACGCTGCCAAATAAGCTCATCGGGATTAACAACCGCAATCTACATACCTTTGATGTGTCACTCGAAACAACGTTTAACTTGCTCGATAAGATTAGCACTGAAAGAATTGTTGTTACTGAGAGCGGCATATTATCGCCGGCTGATGTTACTGCTATGCGTAGCAGGAATGTGAATGCCTTTTTAGTCGGAGAGGCATTTATGCGTGCGGATGAACCCGGTGTTGCGCTACATAATTTTTTTGCTTGAGTGGTGACATAGCGCCCCAATAAAAAGCCCGCTGCTAGCGGGCTTTTTATTGGAATTAATCTACAGCTTTTGATCAGCGGGTTCCAAACACCACCATGGTTTTACCTTTAACAGTCACCAAACCTTGATCTTCCAGGGTTTTGAGTACTCGCCCCACCATTTCACGCGAGCAACCCACAATACGACCGATTTCCTGACGGGTGATTTTAATTTGCATACCATCTGGATGAGTCATAGCGTCTGGTTCTTTGCAGAGTTCAAGAAGAGTTCTGGCAACACGTCCGGTTACGTCAAGGAAGGCTAAATCGCCCACTTTGCGAGTGGTCGCGCGCAGGCGGCGTGCCATCTGGCTACCCAATGCAAAAAGGAATTCAGGATGCTCTTCGGATATTTCCTGAAATTTGGCATAGCTGATTTCCGCAACTTCACATTCTGACTTGGCGCGCACCCAGGCACTGCGAGAGTCTTTGTGATCGAATAAACCCATTTCACCGAAGAAATCACCGTCATTGAGGTAGGCGACAATCATTTCGCGCCCTTCGTCATCCTCAATTAATACTGTGACTGAGCCTTTCACTATGTAGTAAAGCGAGTCGCTTTTATCGCCTGCATAGATAATGGTGCTTTTAGCTGGGTAACGGCGACGATGGCAGTGAACCAAAAATTCTTCCACATTCTTAATGTGCGGTGTGAGTGAGACAGCGACCAAAGTGTGGCTCCCAAGATAAATGTAATAATTAGTTAGAGTTTATATCACTATTTCGGATATAAAATTTATTATGACATAAGCTTGAAGTACAGCTAGAGATATGCCAAAACAAGCTGAAAATTTGTGATGCAGTTATAAGCCTAGTGAATTGAATTGTCTACAAAAAAACGCCAGATGGATACAAAGTGTTGATTTGCGTGACATTTTCGATATTAGTGTCCCTTGTGTTAGTCTAAATACTTATTTTTAAACGCGATTTTTGATGGTGTGATTATATGCAAGCAGTGGTTAAGTGGGTTGATGGGGCACAATTTTTAGGTGAATCGGGCAGTGGTCATGCTGTTTTAATGGATGGCCCACCGGATCATGGTGGCCGCAACATGGGTGTGCGCCCGATGGAAATGTTGCTTTTGGGTTTAGGTGGCTGCTCTTCGTTTGATGTAATGAGCATTCTTACCAAGGCGCGGCAGCAGGTAACAGATTGCCGTTGTGAGCTGGAGGCGGAGCGCGCGGATGGGGTTCCATCGCCTTTCACCAAAATCCATATGAAGTTTCTGGTGACAGGTAAAGAGTTAAAGGAGGCACAGGTCAAGCGCGCGGTAGAGTTGTCAGCGACTAAATATTGTTCAGCCTCAATTATGTTGGAAGCAGGTGGAGTGGAAATTACGCACTCCTATGAGATTCGTGAAGCCTAAAAATGGTTTTTTGTTTTTGATAAATAGTGACTAATAAAAATGCCCGCAGTGCGCGGGCATTTTTATGCTGCAATGCAAGCTGGATCCAAGCGGTTTAAACCCTGTAGCTTGTGGTAGTCATCACCTTGGAGACAAGCGTCATTAACCCTTTAACTGGCCCGGGGAATTTATATCCGCCGGCGCTAAGTGCCATTTCGGCATGGCGAGCTTCATCTTCCAGCATTTTTGTTACTACTGCGCGGCTGCGCAGATCGCTCTGGGGTAGTTCACTCAGGTGATGCTCCAGATGTTTACAGACCCTATCTTCTGTGGCGGCCACAAAGCCCAGGCTGACTTTGTCACTCACTAAGCCTGCTCCAGCGCCGATAGCAAAGGAAAGCCCGTACCAAAGCGGATTTAAGTAGCTGGTGTGGCTTCCGAGTGCATCTATTCGCTGTTGGCACCACACCAAATGGTCAATCTCCTCGGCCGCAGCATTTTCCATTTCGGCGCGCACATGTGGCAGTTTGGCGGTCAGTGCCTGACCTTGGTAAAGCGCTTGGGCGCAGACTTCGCCCGTGTGGTTCACTCGCATCAAGGCGGCAGCTTTTTTGCGCTCTTCGGTTGAAAGCTCTGCTTCTGCCAGTGGTAGTGCGGGAGAGGGGCGCTCACAGGTCATATCGCTGCCCGCTGCTAATGTGCGTAGGGCGCGGTCAGCATTGATAATCAGGTTGTCGATAAAACTGTGACGGATTTGAGGCATATATTGTTACCTGCGTTTATGGTCTCTCTATTTAAACAGAAAACTTTGCTCTGGGAACAGGCTCTTGTTTGCGTTGCATCAAATCATTGCAAGCTGTTACCTCGCACTGCATGCTTGCGCCTTTAAATCATCACCTGCTCGAAGGAGGCAAGCGTGCAAGATGTTAACGAAATAAAACTCCTGTTGGATGCCCGAATTCCCTTGGTTGTGATAGAGACCTTTGAGGAGAAAAAAGCGCTGGATGTTCTGCTAAAAGTGGCCAATACCCAGGGCAAGGATTTACACCGCTGGTCGCTCACTGATGGTCTTACCCGCTTGAATTTTGGCCCTCAGTTGGTTCCAAAAGGTACTAGCCTGAATGATCCGGAAGAAATGTTGCGTCACATTAAGCAGCTGCATCAGCCGGCGATGTTTGCTCTTTGCGATTTACATCCCTTTCTGGCGGACAATGCCCAAGTAGTACGTTTGTTGAAGGATATTGCACTTAATCATTTTGCTGTACCTCACACTCTGGTTTTACTCAGTTATCAGTTGCGCTTACCGCCTGAACTCTCGCGCTACAGTGCATCTTATGCACTTAGGTTGCCAAGCGATGACAAAATCATGGAGGTGATTCGCGAAGAGGCAAAAGATTGGTCTGATCGTCACGCAGGGGCGCGAGTTAAAACTGACAATATCACACTCAAAAAACTGGTGAATAATCTGCAGGGCTTGAGTATTAGCGATGTGCGCCGTTTGGTGCGCAGTGCAATCTGGAATGATGGGTCCCTCAATGAGGATGATCTGCCCAAAATTAATAAATCTAAATTTGCACTTCTGGATATGGAGGGCGTTGTCAGCTTTGAACTACAGACGGAGGATTTCTCCAATGTGGGCGGTTTGCAGAACCTCAAACGATGGTTGCTCACTCGCCGTGAGGCTTTTAATGATGAGGATACCAAGCTTGATCGCCCCAAAGGGATTTTACTGCTGGGTGTACAGGGCGGAGGAAAGAGCCTGGCGGCCAAGGCTGTTGCAGGCTTATGGGGTTTGCCGTTAATGCGTATGGATGTGGGAGCGTTGTATAACAAGTTTCACGGTGAAACCGAACGCAATTTACGCGAGGCGCTTAAACTTGCCGACGCCATGTCGCCCTGTGTGTTATGGCTGGATGAGATAGAAAAAGGAATGGCTCAAGATGGCAATGACAATGGCGTATCACAACGTTTATTAGGCACCTTATTAACCTGGATGGCAGAGCGGCGCTCACGCGTGTTTATTGTCGCAACCAGTAACGACATTTCGCGTTTACCGCCTGAATTGATTCGCAAAGGGCGGCTGGATGAAATCTTTTTTGTCGACTTGCCTGAGACGGCAGTACGCAAAGATATCTTTTCGATTCATCTGCGTAAGCGCGGTTGTGATGCCCGGCACTTTGATTTGCCGCGCCTTGCCGAAGCCAGTAGTGGCTTTTCCGGCTCGGAAGTTGAGCAGGCTATTATCGCCGCATTGTATTCGGCTGCCGCAGAGGGGCAACCGCTCACGACCGATATTTTGTTGCGCGAAATAGCAGCAACGAGTCCCTTGTCGGTTGTTATGGCGGAGCAGATAACACAGTTGCGGCGATGGGCGGAAGACCGCACCATCCCGGCTTAAGTGGAGTGAGTTATGGCAGCAGCCGAGGGGGAGATCATCCAAGATGGTTGGCTACAGGGAGCCAAGGTTTGTCCATCGCCCAACTGGAATGAGCGGCCGCAAGATACGGATATTAGCTTGCTTGTTATTCACAATATCAGCTTGCCGCCGGGTGAATTTGGCGGTGGTTATGTTCAGGCATTTTTTCAAAACAAACTGGATGTCAGTGCACATCCTTATTTCGCCACTATTGCCCAGTTGCAGGTTTCTGCGCACTTGTTTATCGAGCGCAATGGCGCAATTACCCAGTTTGTTCCATTTTCAGCGCGAGCCTGGCATGCGGGGGCCTCCAGTTTTGATGGTGTCGCCAATTGCAATGATTACAGTATCGGCATAGAACTCGAAGGCACTGACGAGCTGCCCTACAGTGATGAGCAATATCGGGTACTGGAGAAAGTTACTCGCCAGCTTATGCAGACTTATCCTAAACTAACGGCTGAGCGCATCGCCGGCCATGACCAGGTGGCTCCCGGCCGCAAGACCGACCCCGGCCCGGCTTTTGATTGGGTTCGTTTTCGCCGAGCGCTTTTGTAGTGCCCTCGTATTATTTTTTTATCGATGAGTGATAAAACACAATGATTTTTCTCAGCTTGGTTGTTGTTCTCGCAATTGTCTACTGGCTTGGCTCTGCCAGCTTCATTCAGTATGACGGTTGGTTTAAGTGGTTAATAAACCGCCTGCAAAAAATTCCCGGGTTTTCATCATCACCCATACCTCCACTGTTGCTTGCGCTGCTTATACCGCTGGTAGTTTTAGTGTTTATGTTTTTATTTATCAACGAATTGGCGGGCAAGCATTGGTTGTTTTTTCTTTATGTCCCGGTGCTACTCTATAGTTTGGGGCGTGGCAATATTTTGGTCGATGCGCGCGAATATATTGCGTTGGCAGCGCGCGGTGAGGGGGTGGCAGCAGCGCAATTGCTTGATCGTTTACGCGGTAATGCCCCTGCTGATATCAATAGTGCAGAGGTGTCGGACTGGCGTGAGCTGCACACTGAAGCACTGAAAGTTATTGCTTATCGCGGATTTGAACGTACTTTTGCGGTGCTATTCTGGTTTTTTATTGCTGGGCCTTTTGGTGCGCTGCTGTATCGCTTGAGTGTTTTGTATCGCGATTTTTCGCCTTTGAATAGCGACAATTTCAATGCTGCAAATAAATGGCTATGGCTGTTGGAGTTGCCTGCAGTGCGCTTAATGGGGGTGACATGGGCGTTTGTTGGTAATTTTGAAACCTGTCCATTACGCAAAAATCTGCTGGATACACAAAGCCCATCGGATTATGTATTAAACGAATGTTTGCGCGGTGCACTGGGTGCCCCAACGGAGTGTTCAGCGGCAACCATGGCGGAGCTTGATCCGCAAGAAAAAGCGGAAATGGAAGAGGAGATGGCGGAAGAGACTCAGGATATCATTGAGGATCTTACCGGGGATGTGATCACCACCCACACCGAGCCTGCTTATTCATTTGCATTGGTTAAATCGAGCTTGCCGCTGTATTCACGTTCGATGTTGTTCTGGATTTGCGCTATTGCTTTTGCAACCTTGATTGTTTGATAAGCCATATTGATGAATTCAAACTAGTTAAATTGAGAAAACTTGAGGTTAGTTATGCCATCGTTTGATGTGGTTTCGGAAGTTGATAAACACGCGTTGACCAACTCGGTTGACCAGGCCCAGCGCTTGATCACCAATCGCTTTGATTTTAAAGGCGTGAATGCAAGTTTCGAGCTTAAGGAATATGTAATTACCATTACGGCGGATGCAGAGATGCAGCTTGATCAAATGCTGGATTTGCTCCGGCCTGCTATGGCAAAAAATGGTATTGATGTCAGTTGTTTGGAAATAGGCCAAATAAAAAGCGCGGGTAAGCAAGTGAAGCGAGAAGTTACCGTGCGTACCGGCATCGACAAAGATTTGGCCAAAAAAATTGTCGCCCTGGTAAAAGATAAAAAACTAAAAGTACAGGCGAGCATTCAAGGTGAGCAAGTGCGCGTGACCGGTAAAAAGCGCGATGATTTACAGGAGTGTATTGCGGCGCTACGTGCTGCCGAATTAGGTATGCCGATGCAGTTTGAGAATTTCCGCGATTAAAAAATGTGGTTCGCTTATTGGTGTGATGTTTGGCAAAAGCCTTGTTTTAATCAACAGGGCTTTTTTGTTTTTAAGGTGTTTTGCTCTTGTGTAGTTTGTTCCACAGCCAAGCGAGAATTAACAGGGTTGGAATGACGGACAAGCTACTGACTACATAGAACCAGGAATAGCTGGTGGCCTCAACGATATAGCCGGATAAGCCACCAATAAATTTGCCCGGTAGATTGGCCAGCGATGCGAGCAGGGCGTATTGGGTGGCGGTGAAATTTTGGTTGGTTAAGCTCGACATAAATGCCACCAACACAACTCCTGCAAACCCCTGCGATATATTGTCGGCACTGATCGCAGCAAAAAAAGCCCAATCTTGCCCAGGATTGTTGGCCATCAGTAAATAAGCAATGTTGGAAATAGAAACCACAACAGTGGCCAGCACGAGCATGCTGCGCAAACTAAAGATGGCTATACAAATACCACCGATAAAGGCCCCTGCGATTCCCACCCAGACACCAAATAATTTTGAGACTGTCGCTATATCAGCCTTGGTGTAACCAGAGTCCAAATAAAAGGGGCCGGACATCACGCCGATCATTTGATCGGGCAATCTAAACAAGCCGACAAATAACAACAGCGCCAGGGCCAAGGTAGTGCCATTGCGTGAAAAAAATTCCTGAAAAGGTTTTACGAAAGCGTCGACCAGTTGTACCTCGCGCACTGCAAGCGCCTGCGAGCTATCGGGCTCTCTGGATACAAAGGATGCAAACAGTGGAATCAGCAAACAAAGCGCCATAATTAAATAAGCGGCGGTCCAGCCAAATAATTCAGCAAGATAAAGTGCCATAGCACCGGAAATGATGAGTGCGATTCGATAGCCCAAAATGTAAGTCGCCGCCAGCGCTGCCTGATATTCCACTGCGGCGATTTCAATGCGGTAGGCGTCAACCACTGTGTCTAATGTTGCTCCTGCAAATGCAGCAAGGCCTACCAAAACAATAAACATCATCAGCGAGGATTCTGGCCCCAGTAGTGCAATGGCGATCAAGCTGGCAATAAGCACAGTCTGGGATACTACCAACCACCCTTTGCGTCGTCCCAAAAAAGGCAAGCTGTAGCGGTCAATTAATGGCGCCCATAAAAATTTGAGCACATAAAAAAAACCGGCAAAGCTGATCAGGCCGATAACGCTCAATTCAAAGCCCGCATCGCGCAGCCAGGTTGATAAGGTCATTCCCCCAACTAATAAAAATGGCAGGCCTGAGCCGAAACCCAGGCAAAACAAGGTAAGTGCAGAGGGTGTGGCAAATGCGCGTTTAATTCCGCTCCAGCCCCGGTAATTATTGTCGGTTGAATCAGATGTGTGAGGCATAGGTTGCAGGATGCTGTGCTAATGAATGTTTAAGTATTGTAACCGTAAATGCGCAAGCTAATTTTTTGGTTTTTAAACTCAACGCCTTCTGCTTGCAAGCGACGTTTTTGTTCAGCGTAAGCCGGCGATGATTCTGGCAGGGAAATTTTACCCTGCGCATTAATCACCCTATGCCAAGGCAAATGAGTATGCTCCGGCAAACCACAGAGCAAGGTGCCAGCCAAGCGTGCCGCACCCGGCAGGCCCGCTAATGCAGCCAATTGGCCGTAGGTGACCACCTTACCCGGCGGAATATTCATCAGTGCCAGGTAAATTGCTTCTCTATTGCTGTCTTTGTTGCCCATATGCGGTGCTTGTCTCGTTCATTTGCTAACAGAAATCAGGAATTTACGCCCCTAAACTCAAGGAAACCTAAGTTAACACTATTAACATTTATGTTGTTGCGGCATTTGGAGGGTGTCACTTTAATGGCAAGTTGTCGCTAAATAAACACTCCACCCAAAAGGTTGACTGTGAAAAATATTGCATCACTAATTAGCTTGATGTTGATTATGTTTAGCCCCGCCGCTTTTGCCGGTGTGCTTGAGTTGCTAAATGGTGATCGTCTGGAAGGGGAGTTGGTCAGCATTGATGATGAATATCTGCTGTGGAAGTCCACTCATTTTGGCGAACAGCGCATTAAAAAAAATATCATCAAAAATATCCAAACGGACACCGCACTGAAAATCAATGGCAACAATACGCCTTGCCATCTGCAACCTATGGATGAAGAGTTTTTACGTTACCAGTGTGGTGATTCCCCGCGTATCAAGCGCGCCTCTTTACTGCGTATAAAAACCCTTATGCCTTATGAAGAGTACAAAAAAGGCAGTTTTACCCATCATGGGCGCATTAATCTTTGGGGGGCTTATTCGCGCGGTAATGAAGTGCGTGACGAATGGAATGCACAAAGTGAATTCACGCTCAGGCGCAATGATTTTCGCCACGTGATTGGTGGTGAGTTTTCACGTGCTTCCTGGAATTATTCTCGGCCACAAAAACGCTGGAATAGTCGTTACTCATTGGACTGGTTTTTTGGTGAGCATTGGTTTTGGTACAACAGCCTGTTAGCCGGGGCTGATCCCCAGCGTGGTATGCGCAGCTATGAGCGCATGGGTTCAGGTGCGGGATATCAATTTTTTGATAATAAAGCCATGGCCTTGTCTCTTAAGTCCGGTTTGGCGCAGCACCATGAAACCTATCAGCTACCGGTTGATTTAGCAGGTAATTATGCATCTGCAGATGACTTTCTCGCCTTGGGGCTGGCGCTGGATTTTCGCTATCAATTACCTTGGGGAGTAGGTTTTTTTCACAACAATGAGGTGCTGCAATCTACGGAAGGCGACCCTAACTTACAGTTAAAAACTTCAACAGGTCTCAGCTCCATGATTCTGGCGCGGATCTATTCCGAGTTTAAGCTGGATTATTGGTTGGATACTGACCCCCAACCTACACGGCAAGATAAGGACACGCGTATGTCACTGGGGTTGAGCTACAAATGGTAGACTGCGCATCTGCCCATTCCGGATACCTGTTATGCCCTTACCCCTTTTGATACTCATACTGCCTGTTCTTGAACTTTGGTTGATGATTGAAATCGGCAGTCAGGTGGGCGCTCTGGTAGTCATCGGGTGGCTGTTAGCGATGATTGTTCTCGGTATGAACTTGCTGCGGTATTTAGGCGCATCAAGCATGTTGCGTTCAGCGCAAAACTTGCGCAGTGGCGCCGAGTTTCCCGCCCAGTCACTCGCGGATAACCTGTTTAAAGCGCTGGGCGCTGTACTGCTGATAATTCCCGGTTTTCTTAGTGATTTTGCGGCCCTGCTGTGTTTTGTGCCCTTTATCCGGCGGTTAATGTTCAAACGCTGGCTGGCAAAAATGGCTATCAAAACTGCGACATCGGGCTTTTATACCAGCGGATTCAGGCCGGGGCATTTTCATCAAGACCCATTTCAGAATAGCGATTTCGCGCAAGGCAATGTTTACGAGCACCAGAGTTCAGCCCATAGCAAATCGCCAAAGTCGGGGGTATTGATTGAACAGTCGCCTGATGCTTCCGAGTCCTCCGGCTCAAAAAACACCTGACAGTTGGCCTAACTTGGGAAAATCTGGCGATAAGGCCAGATTTTTTCATGGTTGCTGTTGAAATTCCCTCCTCCAACCCCAGATAGCTCTCACCGCTTTATTGGTTACCGGTTTCCGGAGTGTTCCTGTAGATCGGTGGCCTAACCGGTGGCCTTGAAACCTTTAAGACCATCCCTATATGTCATCAAGCCGGAGCTTGGCGTCGAATAAACCCAGCTCCTTGCTCGTTTAACCTGTTTGTTTAGGAGACAAATATTCATGAAAATTCGTCCGTTACATGATCGCGTTGTTATTCGTCGCAAAGAAGAAGAAACCAAAACTGCCGGCGGTATCATTTTGTCTGGCGCTGCGAAAGAAAAGCCGAATCAAGGTGAAGTGGTCGCTGTAGGTAATGGCCGCGTTTTGGCGAGCGGTGAGCTGCGCCCGTTGGATGTAAAGGTGGGTGACGTGGTTGTGTTTGGTAAATATGCCGGCAGTGACACCATCACCATCGATGGCGAAGAGCTGGTGATCCTGAACGAGTCGGACATCAAAGCTGTGCTGGTTTAATTCCGGCGTCAGCATTCGAATTTAATCTGGGGTCGCTTCTTGCGATCCTACTGAGTTAACAACAGATTGTAGGAAGAAAAGATATGTCAGCTAAAGAAGTGAAATTTGGTGATAGCGCACGTCAACGTATGTTGGCCGGTGTAAACATTTTGGCCGATGCTGTTAAAGCAACCCTTGGCCCAAAAGGCCGTAACGTGGTGTTGGAAAAGTCTTTCGGCGCACCAACCATTACTAAAGACGGTGTTTCTGTTGCTAAAGAAATCAGCTTGAAAGACAAGTTTGAAAATATGGGCGCACAAATGGTGAAAGAAGTTGCGTCCAAGGCATCTGACGATGCGGGTGACGGCACCACTACTGCTACCGTGTTGGCGCAAGCCATTGTTAACGAAGGTCTGAAATCTGTTGCTGCGGGCATGAACCCGATGGACCTGAAGCGCGGTATTGATAAAGCGATCACCGCTGCTGTTAAACACGTGCAATCTATTGCTGTTCCTTGTGCGGATACAAAGTCTATCTCTCAAGTAGGTAGCATCTCTGCTAACAGCGATACTTCTGTGGGTGAGCTGATTGCAGAAGCCATGGAAAAAGTAGGTAAAGAAGGTGTTATCACCGTTGAAGAGGGCACCAGCCTGGACAACGAGTTGGACGTAGTTGAAGGTATGCAATTCGACCGCGGCTACCTGTCACCTTACTTCATCAACAATCAGGACAACATGAGCGTTGAGCACGATCATCCGTTCATCCTGTTGGTTGACAAAAAAATCTCTAACATTCGCGAATTGCTGCCTGTGTTGGAAGGCGTTGCCAAGTCAGGCAAACCACTGGTGATTGTTGCGGAAGACGTTGAAGGAGAAGCGCTGGCTACTCTGGTAGTAAACAACATTCGCGGTATCGTAAAAGTAGCTGCTGTGAAGGCTCCAGGTTTCGGTGATCGTCGTAAGGCTATGCTGCAAGACATCGCCGTATTGACTGGCGGTACTGTGATTTCTGAAGAAGTGGGTCTGGATCTGGAAAGCGCAACTTTGGAGCACTTGGGTACTGCAAAACGCGTCACCATGAACAAAGACAACACCACTATTGTTGATGGCGCTGGTAATGCGGACGAGATCAAATCTCGCGTGCAACAAATCCGTGTGCAAATCGAAGAAACTTCTTCTGATTACGACCGTGAAAAACTGCAAGAGCGTGTAGCGAAATTGGCTGGCGGTGTTGCGGTAATCAAAGTGGGCGCAGCAACTGAAGTTGAAATGAAAGAGAAGAAAGCGCGCGTTGAAGATGCCCTGCACGCTACCCGTGCTGCGGTAGAAGAAGGCGTGGTTCCAGGAGGTGGTACTGCACTGATTCGTGCCGTGGCTGCTATCGCTGACCTGAAAGGTGACAACGAAGACCAAAACGCCGGTATTGCTATTGCACGTCGTGCAATGGAAGCGCCTTTGCGTCAAATCGTTGCCAACGCTGGTGATGAGCCATCGGTTGTGGCTGACCAAGTGAAGAAGGGTTCTGGCAATTACGGCTACAACGCTGCAACTGGCGTATACGGCGACATGATTGAAATGGGTATCCTCGATCCAGCCAAAGTAACCCGCACTGCATTGCAAGCTGCTGGTTCCATCGCTGGTTTGATGATCACTACTGAAGCAATGGTTGCTGATCTGCCAGAAGATAAACCTGCCGCTGGTGGCCACGATATGGGTGGTATGGGTGGCATGGGCGGTATGATGTAAGTCGACCCATCGATAGTTGCGGCCCCTAGTGGGCCGCAATTGTTTTTGGCAGATGCTTTTATGAAATCGCTATAGCGAATTTTTAATAAAACCAAAATGATTTAATTGGTATTATCTGCCCCGTATTTTGAACAAGGCTTGAATTTATACAACCGTGAATTAGGAGAAACATCATGGCTTTTGAACTACCTGCATTGCCTTACGCAATTGACGCTTTGGCTCCTCATATCTCTAAGGAAACCTTGGAATTTCACCACGGTAAACACCACAAAACTTACGTAGACAAGTTGAATGGCTTGATTCCTGGTACTGAATTTGAAGGCAAAACCTTGGAAGAAATCATCAAAACTTCTTCTGGCGGTGTATTTAACAATGCTGCGCAAATTTGGAACCACACTTTTTACTGGCATTGCTTGAGTCCTAACGGTGGCGGTGCAGCAACTGGTGCTGTTGCAGAAGCGATCAACAAAGCGTTTGGATCTTTTGATAAATTCAAAGAAGACTTCACCAACTCTGCTATCAACAACTTTGGCTCTTCATGGACCTGGTTGGTGAAAAAAGCCGACGGTTCAGTTGCGATTGTGAATACCAGCAATGCGGCAACTCCGTTGACTGATGCTTCTGTTACCCCAATCCTGACTGTGGATTTGTGGGAACACGCTTATTACATTGACTATCGCAATGCTCGCCCAACCTACATGAATGCTTTCTGGGCATTAGTAAACTGGGACTTTGTAAACGCTAACTATGCTGGCTAAGCAGATCTTATGATGCACCTTATGCATCAGCCCGCCGGTTAGATGTCGGGAGATTTGAATAAAAACGGGCCTGCGGGCCCGTTTTTATATGGCGGGAAAAGGGCGGCCTATGTTTGTACCTGCAGCTACTATAAAATGCGCCCACTCGATAATCGATTTTCAAAATCCATTTATTCCACTGACCCATCGTTAAGGTAACTGTTGTTATGGAGCGCAGAGAACCCACATTATCCACTGGTGCTGTGTCAGAGCCAGCCGAACCTGTTGTGCGTCGCCAACAATCTGCCCAGCGGGATCAAGACGACGACTTTCTTTCCAGTCGCCCGGCGCGTAAGGCAGCCCCTGCACCAAGTTATGCGGGGCCAGCTCCAACCACCAGTAGTTTGCCCCTGGTCGCATTGGTTATAGCCTTGGTTGCGGTTGCTGCTGCAGGTTTTTTAGGGTGGCAGTTATTTCAAGCGCAAGCCATGCTGAAGCAGGCGGATACTCGTATCCAGGGGTTGGAGCAGCAACTGAGCCTGACATCTGAGGAGTCCAGTGCATCGGTAGTAACTTTACAATCCAATCTGAAAAAAATGGATGGCGAATTGCGTCGTGTTGCCGGTTTGGTTGAAGTCAATCGCAAAGCGATTGCAGCGGCCAACGAAAAAACGACTGCCGTTGGGCGTGACGCTGCCAATGCACAAAAAGCAGCGACTGAAGCGAAAACGGCAACGGCTTCGCTCAAGCAAGAATTAGCCGCAAACAAAACTGTGGCAGATGCTGCTGCTGCAAAAATTGATGGTATGGCAAACAGTGTGAGCCAACAATCAAAGAGTGTTCAGGAGTTGGAAGAGCAGCTCAACAAAATGTCGCTGGAGATGACCGCTCTGGATAGTCTGGCTGCACGTGTGCGCAACAACGATGAGGCAATCGCGGCTATCGATGATTTCCGTCGCAGCACGAATCGCGAGCTACTGCAGATTAAACAACAGCTGGGCGCCAAACCTTAATTTCTGTTTTTTATTTGTATGCACTAAAACACCCGGCTCAGTCCGGGTGTTTTGTTATTGATCTGCAGATTTTATTAAAAAGACCAACCGACACCTGCTACAACCCTGGCTTCATCGGTTTCAGATTCCGGCATAGTTGTTTCGTGTAGGCTCAAGCTCCACTGTAAACCAATCATTTCTTTTTCCGCCCGCACAAAATAGTGCAGGTAATCAGACTCACCTAAAATAGAGTAGCGATTTTTATCATCCGTTGCGGCGTAATCAGCGCCTAACGTCAGGTTGAAAAAATGACTAATGGAAAATTGTCTGGATGCTTGTACAACGGTGTAACCCGCACCGCTGCCGAAGTAATCCCAGGAGTAATGAAGGCCGAGATTAATTAGCGGCGTACTGAGCAGCGTATAAATTTCGTTGTATTTATAGTCATCGCTGATATCAGCACCTTCATAAAAAAACTGTGCGACGCCTGCATCTAGCGAATATCCCTCATTAATGCTCATGCTATAGCCAGCATAAATGCCCATTTCTGTGTCTGTGCCTTCACCGAAGTCAACCTGCGATGCCCAACCACTGAGGTATAAGCCTGACTCGCCTGACCAAGTCGTAGTAATTTGCACCGCCGGTTCATCCAGAGTTTGCGATAAACCGTAGGAGAGATAGTTGCTCATCAAAGATATTTTTCCTGACACTGCAGCGTGAACAGGTTGTGCAGTCACCGCCAGCAACACAGAAAAGCTTGCCAAACCTTTCATTATTTTCATTGCTACATCTCCTATCAGTTAAAAGTAACTGCCTGTCTGTTAACAACGTAATTGTGATAAGTGGCCATCAATGTCCTGGGTGATTTTGTCTACGCTGCCACTGGCGGAAAACACACTCTGTGATAGACGTTCAAGCTCTTGGGTCGCATCGCCGATGGCAGAAATGTTGCGATTAATTTCTTCGGTAACTTGATTTTGTTCCTCTGCCGCCGCCGCCACTTGATAGGCGCTATCGGTAATGGAATTAATTCCCTGGGTTGCTGTAGTCAAGCGCTCATAGGCATGTTCTGCTTCAGAAAGTGTGTCACCAACGCGCTGGGTGTTTTGATTGATTTGCACAACCGTTTGGTCAACTTGTTGCTGTAGCCCTTGAATTAAATTTTTAATCTCTTCTGTGGATTGTTGGGTGCGCGCTGCGAGTGAGCGAACTTCATCCGCCACTACCGCAAAACCTCGCCCCTGCTCACCGGCACGTGCTGCTTCAATAGCGGCATTCAAAGCAAGGAGGTTGGTTTGCGCTGCGATGCTCTGAATTACATCGGTAATGCCGCTAATTCGATGGCTGCTTTCCGCCACGCGCTGGATATTTTGACTGGAGTTGGAAAAGTCCGTGGCCACACCTTTAAATTCTTCCAACGTGCGCTGGAATAAATCGCGGGCATTATTAATTTCTTTCACTGATGCTTGTGAATCGCTTGAGGTGTTGCTGGCGAGCTTGGCGACTTCATTTGCCGTCGCCGACATTTCATGAATGGCAGTCATAATATTTTGAATTTGCTCAACTTGTATTTCCGTGGCTGAGCGAGTGTTTTTAGAGGTTCCGGTCAAGCTATTACTTTGCTCTTTCAAACGAATCGAATCGGCTTTTAGCGCGAGTATCATGGCGCGCAATTTTTCAGTGAAATCATTAAAACCATCGGCCATATCAATTAATTCACGGTCATTGGATGGAATTAATTTGCGCGTGAGGTCGCCATCGGAACTCGCCAGATCGCGCATCATTTCACTCATGTTGACAATAGGTTGAGTGGATTTTTTGATCCAGAAAGACACGACTGCTACAAATACCACGAGCAAAATAATGGCGAGTCCAATCATATTGCGAGCAGTCGAGACACTGCTTTCTTGCATCGACTGGCTTAGTTCATCCACTACCTGATAAGCGATTGACGAAGGTGTGACTATAACCATGCGCCATTCAGTGGCGACAGCATCAGCTTTGATTGGTTGGATGGTAATGATCTGATCCTGGTGAATAAATTGATTGCTGTTGTTAGCTTCCAATACTCCGAAGAGTGCCGGGTCTCCGGCTTGCAGTGGTTTGCCAACAAATTCCGGGTGCAAGCTGCTGGCGACTACCGTGTTGCGTGGGCTGAGCAAATACATACTGGTTTGGCCGTTATAAAGACTGGCCGATTGCGCAACTAAATTAGTTTGTAATACGGGCAAATCTATATCTATACCGGCAACGCCGCGAAATTGGTTATTTGCCAGCACCGGGGCTACCAGTGAGGTTAGTAGTACTTGTTTGCCGGGCGTAACTTCGTAGAGGTAGGGTTCCATCAAACAAGGTTTGCGATTATCGCGACTACAGAGATACCACTCGGCTTTGCGCAAACCATTGGTGTCCAGCGTTGCATCGTATTGATCGGCATAGCTCACTTGGCTGAATACAGGGCCACTGCTTTCTGCAACCCAATAAATTCCCATGCTGCCTGTTTCTGAACTGTAATTGGTATCACCCAGAAATTCGCTGTCGCGGTTGTCGTAGCCGTTAGTATCAAATTGCGCATATATAGATGAGGCCGAAGGTGTTGCCACAAGCATATCAAACGCCATTTGTTTCACTTGGGCGCGCGACAAGGGGGTTCCGCTACCATGTGCAGTGCCACTTAAGATGCTGGCCAAATGAAGTGCGACATCAAAGTTTCGGTTGAGGAGCGAGCTGGTTTCCAATGCGCTTACCTGTGCAATTTCCAGCAGGCGATGATTAATCGTTTCTTTCATGGAGGCTTCGCTGCGGGCGATGGATTCCCGGGCGTTATTAGACATGGATTTCCAGGCAACAAAACTGAGGGTGCCCATGCTAAAAGCGAGAATGAGTGCAACGCTCAAGCTGAGTTTGAAACGAAGAGATAAAGCGTTCATAGGCGATTAATTCCTTCAACGATGGCACTTAATTTAGCCTAGTTGCTGGTTGTTGAATTGGCTACTTTTTCGCCGGATAAAGTCCGGCACCGGAACGCCAGTGGCGGGTTTGATGGTGTAGAATTGGCATCACTTTTTGTTCTGCAATTTACTCGTCAACGCTTTAACCCAACGGATCAGTAAAGCTGATTCATAACAAGAGATGCGCTTATGCCAACCGTGATTCGCCAGCAAGACCTGATCGACAGCGTCGCCGATGCGCTGCAATTTATCTCCTACTACCACCCCGTGGATTTCATCCAAGCCGTGCACAAAGCCTACGAGCGCGAAGCTAACAAAGCCGCTAAAGATGCCATGGCGCAAATTCTGATTAACTCGCGCATGTGCGCTATGGGCCATCGCCCCATCTGCCAGGACACCGGCATAGTGACTGTGTTTGTTACCGTGGGTATGGATGTGCAGTGGGACGCACAAATGAGCCTGACCGATATGGTTAACGAAGGTGTGCGCCGCGCTTACAACAACCCCGACAATGTGCTGCGTGCATCCATCCTCGCTGACCCGGATGGCGCGCGCAAAAACACGGGCGACAACACGCCCGCCATCATCCACTACAACATAGTGCCGGGTAATACCGTGGACGTGCATGTGGCGGCTAAAGGTGGCGGCTCTGAAGCCAAAACCAAATTTGCGATGCTGAACCCCTCGGATTCCGTGGTGGATTGGGTGCTCAAAGTGGTGCCGGAAATGGGTGCGGGTTGGTGCCCGCCGGGCATGTTGGGTATCGGCATTGGCGGTACGGCAGAAAAAGCCATGCTGCTCGCCAAAGAAGCGCTATTGGAGCCGGTGGATATTCAAGAGCTACAGGCACGTGGAGCAAGCAATCGCGCAGAAGAATTGCGCATTGAGCTGTACGACAAGGTGAACCGTTTGGGCATTGGCGCCCAAGGCCTGGGTGGTTTGACTACCGTGGTGGACATCAAAGTCAAAGATTACCCTACCCACGCCGCCAACAAAGCGGTAGCGATCATTCCCAACTGCGCCGCCACGCGCCATGCGCATTTTGTATTGGATGGTTCAGGCCCGGCGTTCCAAACACCGCCATCGCTGGAAGACTATCCGGATATTACCTGGGAAGTGGGCGACAGCGTGCGTCGCGTGAATTTGGACACTATCAAGCCCGAAGACGTACAAGAGTGGAAAACCGGCGAGACGATTTTGCTCTCCGGCAAAATGCTTACCGGTCGCGATGCTGCCCATAAAAAGATGACAGACCTGCTCGCAAAAGGCGAAGCGCTGCCAGTGAGCATGAAAGGGCGCTTCATTTATTACGTTGGCCCGGTTGACCCGGTGCGCGACGAAGTCGTTGGCCCAGCCGGCCCCACCACCGCCACGCGTATGGATAAATTTACCCGCACCATGCTGGAGCAAACCGGTTTGCTGGGCATGATTGGTAAATCCGAGCGCGGCCCGGCGGCAATTGAGGCGATTCGCGATAATAAATCTGTGTACCTTATGGCGGTTGGCGGTGCGGCTTATTTAGTAGCGCAGGCGATCAAGTCGGCCAAGGTGCTGGGTTTCCCTGAGTTGGGAATGGAAGCGATTTACGAATTTGATGTGAAAGACATGCCGGTGACTGTCGCGGTGGATTCGCGCGGTGAATCGGTACACACCACTGGCCCGCAAATTTGGAAAGCCAAGATCGAAGAAGGCGTGGTTGCGGTGCGATAAACAACCGTTTTCTTGATTGTTTTACAAAACGGCAGCCTTTGGGCTGCCGTTTTGCTTTTTAAGTTGGAGCCTTATGCTGTACTGATTGCTTCTAGTTATATCAGTAATTTTTTTAAGTGGATTTTTTGTTTTGTATCAAGCAATCGCAGCAACAGCATAAAAATTTTCGACCGCTTGGTTATTGCTGCAAGCATCTAAAAATAAACCTGCTACTTTTAAACATACGAATGGATGACAGGAGCGGTTAAAGCCCTGTTAAGTAATGCAGGGGATTTCAACCTTATGCCGATCAAGCAAGCACTGGTGATACTGCTGGCCCTTTGTGGGGGTTCGGCTTTAGGCATATGGATTCACCCGGTATTGGCGGCGATTTTTGCTACGTCGGTATTAGCCCTTTACCAGCAGTTTGGAATTCAGTTGTTGGCTATGTCTGCGGGCGCTAGTTCAACTGCCACTGCAACATCTGAAATATTGCCGCATTTAAGTGGCGCATCTCTCGAAGCTACCAGCCAAATCCTGGACTCTACCCTGAGGGAGACCGGGCAGAACCTGAATGCACAAATCGCTATCCAATCGGATGCGATACAGGTGTTGGTGCAGTCGTTTAGTACCATTAAAAATCTTCTTGACCAACAGCAACTTTACTTAAGTCAACTGCTTTATGAAGGCGATACCGATAAAAACACTATATCTGCACGCATGAGTTTATTCGCAGAAAATACTTATGATTTATTAAATCGTTTTGTCGATACCACTGTAGAAATCAGTGCGTCTTCAATGGAGCTTGTTGAAAAGGTAGGGAAAATTGCCGATCAAATGCCCGATGTAATCCGCGCATTAAAAGATATAGATCAAATCGCCTCACAAACTAATTTACTTGCACTCAATGCCGCCATTGAAGCTGCCCGAGCGGGAGAGGCTGGGCGCGGTTTTGCGGTAGTTGCTGATGAGGTTAGGGCGCTCTCCAATCGTTCAGCCGGTTTTAGCCGCGATATCCAGCAACAATTAGGTGGAATTGCTAATGCAATTGCCGATTTGGATCAGGTTGTGGGCACAGTTGCATCGCAAGATATGACTTATGTACTACTGGCAAAAGCAGAAATGCAAAAAATAAGTAATCAGCTAATTGCTAAAGCCGATTCTGACCAGAAAACCACACAACAGTTGGAGTTGTTGGTGGTTGAATTGGTTGAAGCATTAAACAACGCGACACGTGCATTGCAGTACGAAGATATGTCCAAACAAAATCTGGACTACAGCATTTGCCTGTTGAATGAATTGCTACCGCTGATTGCACAACTCAACAGTGTATCCAAGCATCCCCAAGCACTGGAAGCAGAGCTGGCTAAATATCAGGTAAGTGAATCACGCAACAAACACAATCCCGTATCTGCATCGTCAATTGTCAGTGGTTCGGTGGATTTATTTTAAACTCAAGGGGTAACTAATGACTCAAACAGCGGCTGTCATCCGTATGCCAAAGCGGTTCGATTATTCATCAAGCGGTGAGTTTAATGCAGCCATCGCAGCGGCCTTAAAGCAAGGCGGCAACATTACGCTGGACTGCATTGAAATGGAATATATCGACAGCGCCGGCATAGGTTTACTTGTTATGTCCAACAAAAAAGTGCAGGCCAATAACGGCAAACTAATTATGAGTAATCTGAAATCTGCACCCAAAGAAATACTGGGTTTAGCAAATATCCAAAAGATTATCGATATAGATTAGCAAGCGCTGCAGCGCTATTTGGAGTTGTTATGAGTGAGAGGGCGGTAGTGGTTTTACCTGTAAGATTCGATTACGGGTACCACAAAGAGTTTCAAAAACAATGTGCATCCTGTATCGATAACCCGGCTATCAATGAAATTGTCTTTGATTTTGGTCGGGTAGATTATTTGGACAGTGCTGCGCTGGGCATGATGATGATGTGGCAGCGCCGGGCTTCTGCGGCAAATAAAAAAATGTATATCAAGGGGGCTAAGGGAGCGACAGCGCAAATACTGGATATGGCAAATATGCAACGCATATTTGAATACCTCACATAAAAAACCGGCGATCACACATGACTGAATTGATGTCGGAAAAATCCCTATCTATTTTGGTGGTCGATGATGACCAACTACTCAACCAGCTATTGTGTGAGTTTTTATTCAGTAAAGGCTTGAATACAGTGTCGGTATACAGTTTGGCAGAAGCTGAACGGACACTAAAAAAAGCGGGTGAGATTGACCTGGTGTTGCTTGATTATGATTTAGGTGACGGTACAGGTTTGGATTTGATGCGCAGCTTGGCCAAAGACTCGACCTATTCAGTGCCGCCGGTGATGATGATCTCTGTTAATGAAGATCCGGAGTTTTTGGAAAATTGTTTTTCGTGCGGTATTGCTGACTACATTATTAAGCCGGTTAATCTTTCATTGTTGGCGTTAAAAGTACGTGCTTTGATCAACTCGGTTGCTATGCAAAAACTGATTAGTTTGCAAAACGCTGAGCTTGCTCATTTCAAGCGTGAGTCAGAGCGCGAGGAAGCCGTTGCTAAATTTATTTATGAATATCTACTCGGGCAAAATAGTCAGCGTGTAGAGGGTGTTGAAACCTGGCTGCAGTCCTCCTCGTCATTCAGCGGCGATATTGCCATGGCGCGAACGTCTCCCAGTGGCGATTTGTATTTCATGCTGGCAGATGCCACAGGTCATGGTCTATCTGCAGCTATTACCATTATGCCGGCGGTATCCATCTTTAACAGTATGGTTGCCAAAGGTTTTCATCTTCAGCCAATTGTCACTGAGCTTAATAAGAAGCTCAGTCGCGATACTCCCCCCGATCGATTTGTAGCAGCGTTGATTATTCATGTCCAACAGGGCACGGGTGAATTACACATCTGGAACGGCGGAATGCCAACTGCTTACTGGGTTAGCGCCGGCAAGATTCTGCAGTCATTCCGCTCGCGGCACATGGCACTTGGCATACTGGATGATCATCAATTCGATTCAACAGTAGAAACCTTTCGTTATCCCAAAACCGGTTTTCTTTTTGGTTGTACAGACGGTCTGCTGGAAGCAGCCGATGCTACCGGGGAGAGTTTTTCCATGCGCCGGGTGGTGGAGATTATCGAAACCGAACCTGAAAATTTGCACCATGAATTAATTTCGGCGCTGAAGATTCACACAGGGCAGGCGCGTTTTAATGACGATGTTTCTATGTGTACGCTCACACCAAGTCAGATGCTCTTGGGTAATTCCATATTATTAGCAGGCCAGGGCCTGCGAGGAAAAATCGCCGAAGGCTTTGGGCACTTTTCCTGGGCAATTGAATTGTCCGGGCGCCAGATTGCTGAATGTGAAATTCCGCCCCTGGCGAATAAATTTTTGCAGTATATCGGTTTGGAAAAAAACATTTGCCAGATTGTTTTTTTAATTGTGAGTGAAATGGTGAGCAATGCTATTGATCACGGCATATTGCGGCTTGAATCTGCACTTAAAGAAAAAGAAGATGGTTTCGACCTCTATTTTCAGGAGCGTGAAAATCGTCTGCAAAACTTGACAGCAAAAGATGTTATTCAACTGACCATTGAATGGAATCCTGAAGCAACCAATCCGGATTTAACCATTGGTGTCAGGGATACCGGTGATGGTTATGACCCTACTAAATTAGACAAACGTAGCGATCAAAAACTTTCTGGTCGCGGTTTACACCTTATTCGTGGGCTCGCACAAACGGTAGAGATAATTCCCCCGGGAAATAAAATACGTGCAGTTATTCGATCAATCCAATAAACGTTATTGCAGGTTAAGGCTATGAGCAAGCATGTGTTAATTGTTGATGATTCTGTGTCGGTGCGACAAATGGTGGAGGCCACCTTAAAAATGGCAGGTTATACCGTCACTGCCGCTAAAGATGGCTTGGAAGCATTGAACCTGTGTAAAACAAAAAGTTATGACTTTGTATTAACCGATCAGAATATGCCAAATATGGATGGGCTAACTTTAATAAAATCCCTGCGTAGTTTGCCAGCCCACGCACGCACGCCCATTGTGGTTTTGACTACCGAGGCGAGTGATGCAATGAAAGCCCAAGGCCGAGCGGCAGGGGCCACTGGTTGGATGGTAAAACCCTTTGACCCTAATAAATTATTGGAAATAGCGAAAAAAGTTATGGGTTAGTCCTTTAAATAAATGGATTGTATCCAGGTAAGAGCTAAACGTTTCTGCTGATAGGAATAGCTTATGTCGATTGACATGAAACAATTTCACACTGTCTTTTTTGATGAAAGTCAGGAGCACCTGGATGAAATGGAGCAGTTTTTATTAACACTGGATGTGGCCAGTCCAGATACCGAAATGCTCAATAGTATTTTTCGTGCGGCTCACTCCATCAAAGGTGGTAGCGGCATATTTGGTTTTGATGCGCTGACCAGTGCCACCCATGTCATGGAAGGTTTGTTGGATAAAATCCGCAAGGGTAATTTATCCATTACCGCTGCCATGGTGGATTTGTTTTTGCGCGCTGTGGATAAATTAAAAGATATTTTGGGAGCCTATCGCCAGGGCGAAGATATTGATTGGGCAGGCATTCACCAATTAACCCAAGAGTTGGAGTTGGTTACCGCGGGTGCTTCAGGGCAGGCTAAACCCGTTAATGAGCAGGAGCAGGGCTACGGCCTTTTTAGTGAAACAGCGGCTGTTGCAGAGGAAGAGGCATTTGGCTTTTTTGAACAAGATGCGCCAGCAAGTGATGATGCCTTTGGTTTTTTTGATGAGCCGATTGACCCAATAATCCCACAAGAAAGCGATGCAGTTTTTGGTTTTGTGGATAGCCTGCTCACTAGCCATAAAGAAGAAGCCTTTGGGTTTTTTGAGGAGCAAATCCAGCCATCAACTAACGCGATAAATCATCAGCCAGCTCCTGCCACACAATCTCCAAATAATCCTGCGCTTGTTTCAATTGCAGAAAGCAATACTCAGGTAGTCCAGCCTGCTAATACTAGTGATTTACCAAAGCCCACCAAAAACAAGCCATCTGAAACTCTGGTAGAGAGTTCATCAATTCGTGTAGATGTTGCCAAGGTCGATCAGCTGATTAATCTTGTAGGCGAAATTGTTATTACGCAATCTATGATGAATCTTTTAGGGCAGAGCCTTGAAGGTGCCATCGCTGAAAAATTTCAAGCAGTCGCCAGTGAATTGGAGCGCAATACGCGTGAAATTCAAGAGGCTGTAATGTCAATTCGAATGCTTCCAGTCTCCTTTGTTTTCAATCGTTTTCCGCGCGTGGTACGTGACTTGGCGGGCAAGTTGGGCAAACAAATCGATTTGGTTATTGAGGGGGGCGACACAGAATTAGATAAAGGATTGACCGAAAAACTGGTTGATCCACTGACACATCTGGTGCGCAACAGTATCGATCATGGTATTGAATCGCCTGAGTTACGCCAGGCCCGTGGAAAGAATCCTGTTGGTAAAGTCACGCTAAGGGCGGCGCAGCAGGGCGGCACTATTGTCATCAGTATCAGTGATGATGGTGGCGGTTTAAATCGCGAGCGTATTCTGGCTAAAGCTGCCGAAAATAATATTCTTGTCAGTGAAAATCCTAAAGATGAAGAAGTTTGGCAGCTTATTTTTGCCCCAGGCTTTTCCACTGCGGCTGCCGTCACCGATATTTCCGGGCGCGGTGTCGGTATGGATGTGGTGAAACGCAATGTTCAAAATTTGGGTGGTCGCATTCATATTGAATCGCATGAAGGTAAGGGTGCAGTTTTCACCATCCACCTGCCATTAACTCTGGCGATTGTTGATGGTATGTGTGTCTCTGTCGGCGATCAGACATTTATTATCCCTCTGGTTCATATTGTTGAATCTATCCAGCCTGCACAAAAAGATATTAAAACCTTGGCGACGAATGATCAGTTGTTGCAAGTGCGTAATGAGTACTGGCCGATCTTGCATCTCTACAAAATTATGCAGCTGGAACCGCAATTTAATGAGGTTTCAAAAGGCATAGTTGTACTTGTAGAAACTGCCAAGCATCGTTTTGCGTTATTTGTGGATGCGTTGGTCGGTCAACAACAAGTGGTTATTAAAAGTTTGGAGCAACATTACAAACGTGTAGAGGGTGTTGCCGGTGCCACTATTTTAGGCGATGGAAGTGTCGCGCTGATTTTGGATGTGGAATCACTGGCGTTGGCAGTAGATCACTCAGTGCATTTAACTGCAGTGGGTTAATTATTTCCCGGAGTTTTTGTATATGGATCAATCCTCCCCATCATCCTTCACCAATGAATTGCAGGAGTTTCTGACCTTTAGCTTGGGCGATGAACACTATGCAATTGATATATTGACGGTGAAAGAAATTCGCGGATACGAATCAGTAACCAAGATTGCCAATGCCCCGCCTTTTATAAAAGGTGTGATCAACTTGCGTGGTGACATAGTTCCAATTGTTGATCTGCGCATTAAATTTAACGTCGGCCAAGCTACCTATGATGAATTTACCATTGTGATTGTGTTGCATATTCGCAACCGAATTGTTGGCATGGTGGTGGACGGTGTTTCTGATGTGGTTGGTTTAAAAAAAGAGCAGTTGCGGCCACCACCTGATTTTGGTGTTGCATTTAATAGCCGTTATTTGTTGGGGCTGGCTAGCGTTAACGAGCAAATGATTATTTTGGTCGATATTAATGAACTGATATCCAGCGATGAGTTGGGTTTATTTGATACCGCTGAAGCTACGGCCACAAGAACCTAAGGAGAAAGATCCATGAGTTTATTTGAATTTTTTGGTGGCAATAAAAATTTGGTCAAAGTGAATGCACAGGATTTGGATGGTATGCGCGGCCAATTGGCAGCCATACATAGGGTTCAGGCGGTCATTGAATTTGCGCTGGATGGAACCATTCTTAATGCAAATCAAAATTTTCTCGCGTTGACAGGCTACAACCTGGATGAGGTTAAAGGTCGCCATCACAGCATATTTGTTGACGCCGAATATCGCGCGAGTGATGAATACCGGAGGTTCTGGGAGAGCTTGGGGCGCGGTGATTTTGAAGCGGGTCAATACAAGCGTATCGGTAAAGGCGGTAAAGAAGTATGGATTCAAGCGAGTTATAATCCCATTCTCGATACTAACGGCCGTGTTATTAAAGTGGTTAAGTATGCAACGGACATCACCCAACATGCCTTAAAAAATATTGATGCCCAGCGAAAAATGGACAGGATTTTAAGTGCCCTTAATTCCACATCATCGAATGTTATGGTGGCTGACAATGAGCGCACTATTATCTACATGAATAAGGCAGTGGAAAAAATGCTTCGCTCGGTAGAAAACGAACTGCGTAAAGCTTTACCGCATTTTTCAGTCGATAAAGTGATTGGCAGTAATATGGATATTTTTCATCGCAATCCTGCGCATCAAAGTCATTTGCTGGCGAATTTGCGCGATACCTACATAGGTAATATTGTCGTAGCTGATTGTAGTTTTCGTCTTATCGCCAACCCGATTTTTGCCGACTCCGGTGAGCGTTTGGGCTCTGTTGTTGAGTGGATTGATAGAACCAAGGAGGTAGCTGCGGAGCACGAAATGAGCCGCATTTTAGGCGCGCTTGAAACAACGACAACAAACGTGATGATTGCTGACCCCAGCCGTAAAATTATCTACATGAATAAATCCGTTGAAACTATGTTGCGGATTGCGGAGGCGGACATTAAAGCGGTATTGCCCCATTTCGCGGTGGATAAAATTGTGGGCAGCAATATGGATATGTTCCATAAAAATCCTGCACATCAAATGAAATTGTTGGAAGGTCTGACTACGACTTATACCGGTAATATTGTGGTGGGAAAACGTTCTTTCCGGTTGGTTGCAAACCCCATCTTTTCCAAAGACGGTTCGCGTTTAGGTTCTGTTGTGGAATGGTTGGATCGCACGGATGAAGTTGCCATTGAGCAAGAGGTGAGTCAGCTAGTCACTGCCGCGGCTGCTGGCGACTTCAGCGTTCGATTAAAAACAGAGGGTAAAAATGGCTTCTTCCTGAAATTGGTAGAGGGTTTGAATACACTGGTTACCACAGCCGATAAAGGCCTGAAAGATGTTGCACGAGTATTGGGTGCGATTGCCAAAGGTGATCTCACTGAGACCATTGATGATGATTATGCTGGCACCTTTGGTGATTTAAAAAATTATTGCAATGAAACAACCTCAAGCCTTACCGATATGCTCAGTGAAATTCGTATCGCAGCTGACACAATTTTTACTGCCTCCAGTGAAATAGCCCAGGGTAACGCTGACCTTTCCAGTCGCACTGAACAGCAAGCCGCTAATTTGGAAGAGACAGCCTCTTCAATGGAAGAGTTGACATCCACAGTAAAATTAAACGCGGACAATGCCAAGCAGGCGAACGTGCTTGCTGAACAGGCCTCTGCTGTTGCAGTCGATGGCGGCACTTTGATTCAGCAGGTGGTCACCACCATGAATGCAATTAATGAATCGGCACGAAAAATTTCCGACATTATTGGTGTGATTGATGGCATAGCCTTCCAAACCAATATTCTCGCGCTTAATGCCGCTGTGGAGGCTGCGCGCGCGGGTGATCAGGGGCGCGGTTTTGCGGTAGTTGCTTCTGAGGTTAGAACGCTTGCCCAGCGCTCGGCAAATGCTGCAAAAGATATCAAGGCACTGATATCGGATTCGGTACAAAAGATTGATAGCGGTAATCAATTGGTTGGAAAATCTGGCGACACTATGAAGGAAATAGTGAGTGCGATAAAACGTGTTAACGACATTATGGCGGAGATAGCGGCAGCTTCAGCGGAGCAGTCTACGGGTATAGAGGAAGTGTCCACTGCTGTGTCACACATGGATGAAATGACGCAACAAAATGCCGCCTTGGTTGAACAAGCCGCTGCTGCTGCTGAAAGCTTGCAAGCCCAAGCCGATCAATTAACCCAAAGTGTTGGTCAATTCCAATTGGCAACTGATAGTCTGCAGGACGCTGTGCCCAAAAAACGCCTATCACCTCCAAAGCCTAAAGCCGCATCAACTACAACCACCAAAAAACTAACACCACCTAAATCTGCGCAGGATGATGAGTGGGAAGAGTTTTAATGGATGAGCGGGAGTTTAGTTATCGCCCTGCCGATTTTGAGCGCGTCAGGGCGATTATTCATCGCAAAGCGGGCATTCATTTGGCGGACAGCAAAAAACAGCTGGTCTATAGCCGGCTTGCTCGTCGCCTGCGGGTTCTTGGGTTAGCCGATTTTTCAAGCTATCTGGATCATCTGGAAAAAAATCCGTCCGAGCAGGAGGAATTTGTTAACGCATTAACCACTAACCTGACGGCTTTTTTTCGCGAACCACATCATTTCTCAATTCTTGCTGCTTATGCAAATAAGCATAAAAATTCTTCGGCGCGCTTGCGGGTTTGGTGTGCTGCATCCAGTACCGGCGAAGAGCCTTACTCTATTGCTATGACATTAATCGAGGCTTTTGGTCGTTACGACCCACCCGTAGAGATTGTTGCCTCGGATATCGATAGTAATGTGTTGGCCGAAGCCAGTCGCGGCGTTTATTCGCTCAGTCGCCTTCAATCCTTATCGCTATCACAGAAAAAACAATTTTTCCTCAAAGGGAAGGGCAGTAATGCAGGCAACGCTAAAGTTATTGATGCATTGAAGCAGTTGGTCGAATTCAAAAAAATTAATTTGCTAGATAAAAATTGGCCGCTGGAAGGAAAATTTGATGTGATTTTTTGTCGCAATGTCATGATTTATTTTGATAAGCCAACCCAAATGATTTTGCTGGCAAGGATGATTCGTCTACTTAAACCGGAAGGTTTATACATAGCGGGACATTCAGAAAGTTTTTCACATGCTGCACATTTGGTTCGTTTGGTGAATAAGACGACCTATCAGGTGGTTCATTCTGTAGCCGGCAATGGTAGCGAAGGTATGGCTTATGAGCCTTGAGCAGGACGTTCATTTTGCACCTAATACCTATCATGACCGCTACTTTAATTGTGAAGCGGCCAAGATTTTACCGGGTGAGTATTACGTAACCTCGACAAATAAAATGATTGTCACAGTGTTAGGTTCTTGTGTGGCTGTTTGTTTGCGCGACCGCTATTCCGGTGTTGGTGGCATGAATCATTTTTTATTGCCCAACGATGAATCCAATCAGTCTGGTTTGCTTGCTGAGTCTGCACGTTATGGCAGTTATGCTATGGAATTATTAATTAATCACTTATTAAAAACCGGTGCTAATCGAAATCGCCTTGAGGCTAAGGTTTTTGGTGGTGGTAATGTGTTGCGTGGCATTACTATGAGTAATGTGGGGGAGCGCAATGCTGAGTTTGTGTTGAATTATTTACACAATGAAGCCATTCCTATTGTTGCACAGGATTTACTTGGGCCTTATCCGCGCAAGGTGTATTTTTTTCCAAAAACAGGAAAGGTGCTGGTTAAGAAAATAAAATCTATTCATAACTCAACCATTATGGATCGCGAAAGTGAGTACCGCTTGCGGGTTAAGTACACTCCCAAAGGAGGAGATGTTGAGCTTTTTTCGGAGTAATACTCGTGGCTATTAAAGTGCTTGTTGTCGATGATTCGGCGTTAGTGCGTAGTTTGTTGGCGGAGATAATCCGCTCTACACCCGGTTTGCAATTGGTGGGCTTGGCACCGGATGCGTATGTTGCGCGAGATATGGTGAAACAGTTTTCCCCGGATGTGATTACCCTTGATATTGAAATGCCGCGCATGGATGGCTTGAGTTTTCTGCAAAAACTAATGCGCGCCAGACCAACGCCAGTGATTATGATATCTACTCTGACGGAGGAGGGCGCTGAGGCAAGCTTACAGGCACTTGAGTTTGGCGCTGTGGATTTTATTCCTAAACCCAAGCTCGGCATTACCGCTGGCATTCGTGATTATGCGGAGTTGATTGTAGAAAAAATTCAGATGGCTGCCCAAGTGAAGGTCAAGCCTTTGGCTGATGCCAATAATCATCGCGACAAGATTGTGGCATCAGATAAAAAAATTACATCACCTATGCAGGGAACAGAAAAAATAATTGCTATAGGTGCTTCTACTGGAGGTACGGAAGCTATTAAGGATTTATTGTTGCAACTACCGGCGGCTGTGCCGGGTATTGTTATTACCCAGCATATGCCGGCAGGTTTTACGCGAACTTATGCAGAGCGCTTGAATAAAGTCACGCGGTTGCATGTGGTGGAGGCTAAAGGCGGCGAAAGAATATTGCCGGGGCATGCTTTTTTGGCGCCTGGTGGTCACCATCTGATTGTTGTGCGTTCAGGCGCAGATTATCTTGTCAAACTTTCTGATGCAGAGCCTGTGCATCGGCATCGGCCAGCAGTGGATGTCATGATGGAATCTGTTGCCTTGGCTGGAGGTAAAAATGTGTTGGGTGTGTTGCTGACTGGAATGGGCAAAGACGGCGCGAAGGGAATGTTGGCGATTAAACAACAAGGCGGATATACCTTTGCTCAAGATGAAGCCAGTTGTGTTGTCTATGGTATGCCCAAAGAAGCAGTGCAAATAGGCGCAGTCGATCAAACCGTTGTGCTGGATAAAATGGGTTCAGTATTACTGGAAAAAATTAAATCGCTTGGTGGCGGTAATCGCCTGTAGCCTTTATGAAATCCCTTCAACCTTTAACAGCATAGTGATTAATAACGTTGTGGCGCTTGAGGGAAGCCGACTTCAAAATTGATAGTTTCCATATGTGGCTGCAGCTCAATGGTGCCATGCATTCGTTGTATTATTTCTTTGGCGATAGCCAAGCCAAGCTCAACCCCTTCTTTATATCCTGCACGGTGTAAACTGGTTTTTTGTTCTATTTGTTGTTGCAATTCGCTCCGGGCTGCCTTGTCCAATTTGTGAGAAATACACTTCATTTCAAATTTCACTTGCCCTCTCTCCTCAATCAAATTTATTTCTACCAGTCCATCGCGCCCTGCTGCTTTTAATAAGAACTGCAAAATATGCCCAACGGCTTGTTCAAACCGGCGGGAGTCAGTATTGATCATCGGGTTGTTCAAGTTGTGGTTGATTACTGCTTTGTTTTGGTAGATATCACAAAAAATTTGCTGTTGTTCTACCGCAGCCTGAATTAACGGCAATGCAGGCTGATAACTGAGATTGAAGGTTAAATCTGTACGCGACAAATTTTGCATTTCCAGCAAATTGCCCATGAGTTTTTGTAGCTGGTAATTATTGCTTTGGACTATTTCGGTGAGGTTAACCAGATGTTCAGGAAGCTCTTCACTGGCGCGTTTGCGTAGCAAGGTAATGGCCTCACTGATCAAGTGCAGTGGCCCCAGAATTTCCCGCGTGGCGGCATTGATGAATTGCATACGCAGGTCATCAATACGTTTCTTTTCGGTAATGTCCCTGACGATTCCAATAAATACCGGCTCGCCTTGTTGATATACCCGCGACACCATCAAGTCCATGGGGAATTCTTGTCCATTGCGGCGAATGCCGCGCACCTCCCGGCCTATTCCGAGAATATTTTTTTTGCCGGTCTTTAAATGGTTTTGGAGATAGCTGTCATGCATAGAGCGATAAGGCTCCGGCATTAACATGCTGACATTTTTGTTTATCACCTGCGGGGCGCGGTAACCAAAAATCGTTTCCGCCGCATGATTAAAACTTTGGATGATGCCAAATTTATCAATGATGATAATGCCATCGGCAATATCGTTGAGAATGGTCTGGTGTTGCTGGTTGCTCGCTTCCAGAGCGGCTTGGTCTTGTTCATGTTGCTGCTGATGACTGAGTGTCTGTATGAATTGGGCAATGCTTTTGAGGATTGGCTCAAGGTAGTTAACTGTGTCAATGGAATAACCAGCTGGTGCATTGGCCAAGCCTAAAATGGCAATTTGTTCTTTGCCGTTAAATACCGGAATGCCTATAAAACTTTCTATAGCGGGGTGACCGGGTGGAAGTGCTGCTGCGCGTAAGTCGCGACCGAGATGGCTGGTAATGAGTGGTTTTCCGGTCAACATTATGCTGCCGAACATGGTGCCGAGATTTCGATATTCTCCATTGGAGGGCAGGTTTTTTTCGCGAAACAAGCTCAGTTGTAAGTCGTTGCTTTTGATGCTTGAGAAAACCAATGCTTGCATAAAGGGTTGATCTTGATCATCCCTATGAACCTGACTGATAAATCCTAGCTTGCTGTCGCATAGGTTTAAGGTATTTTTCAGTAAGCTTTCCAATGCGGCATGAACATTATTTTCCTGAATGAAGGTGGATTGGGCGCTATTGATTATTTGTTCCAAGCGTTGTTTTTTATCGAGTGCTTCACTGAGACGTAACAAGTCAAACTGTTTGTTGAGTTGATCGGTCATCATGTTGCGAGTGCGAGCAGTTCCCGCAATTACAAACAGAATAAACATGAAGCTCATGCTTCCCATAGCAATAGCGGTAGGGCTGTTGTGCAATAGCATGACCACGCACAGTGGGCTGATGGCTAATATCACAAAACCAATGCTGCAGTATTTATCGACAGTGAGGGAGGTAACCGAGCCGGTGGCGATACCCGCGAGCGTAAATGCCAGCAGTGCTTGATAGATGCTTGCATCCTGGGCAAACAATAAAAACGCGGCAGAACCCCAGGCTAAACCAGTTAGCCAGGTGCCTAAGCGAAAGGTGTTGAGCCAGAATCGTGCAGAGTAAAGTTGATGCACATTTTTCCAGCTAAGCCAGAGAATCAGGCGTGCAAGTAATGCGCTATCAAGAATAAGGTTCCACAGAATGATGTCAGCGTGCGCAATTACTTTCCACTGTGAGGCGCTGAGACACAGTGCGACCACAATCGATGAGAACAGCGAAAGCGGGAAACCCTGGTAGAGCTGGCGAACTTGCTCCGGTTCTAAATGTTGTCGTTGAAAGAGTTCAGGTGAGGACTCACCGGAAACCTGGTTTTCAAATTCTGTTTTGGGCGGTGGCGGTGGATTATCCTGCATTTATTTTCTCGCCAGTGGTGAAAGTGTATTGAGCATTGGCCAAGTATAGAACAGCGACTAGGGCTTTCTAGCAGCATTGGTTAATTCTGGAGGGAAGTTTTGGGGTGGGGAATTACAGGGTATTACCTGCACGCAGGCTAACAACAATATTGCTTTGGGTATGACTGCTCCGGGTAAATCACCCGGAGCAGTATTTTTGACTTTGGCTTAGTAAAGGCGGTACTGCTCGGGGATTTGCTCAATACAATCCACTGGTGGTACCAGCTTGTGCAAAATGCCATCGTGAATGTCGTAAATCCAACCGTGGATGCTCAGCTCCTGGCCGCGTGCCCAAGCGTTTTGAACAATATTGCTGCGGGCAATGTTCTCTACTTGCTGCACCACGTTCAATTCACAGAGACGGTTGACACGAGCGTCCAAGTCCTGGATTTCATCAACAATTTCTTTGTGCTTGTAATAAACATCGCGGATGTTGCGCAGCCAATAATCGATCAAGCCCAGCTTACGGTTTTCCAAAGCAGCTTTAACGCCGCCGCAACCATAGTGACCAGTCACCATTACATGTTTTACTTTAAGAAACTCAACTGCATAGTTCAGAACGGTCATACAGTTTAAGTCAGTGTGGATTACTACGTTGGCTACATTGCGATGTACAAACAGTTCGCCCGGTGCCAAATCCACAATTTGATTGGCTGGCACACGACTGTCAGAACAGCCAATCCACAGATATTCCGGTGCTTGTTGTTGTGCCAAATTGGAAAAAAAGTCAGGCTCTCTGCGTTTGATGTCTTCGGCCCATTTTGCGTTGCTGGCGAACAGGCTCTCTAAATCACTCATAGTGGCTCCAAGGCGGGACTTTAATGAAAAATTTCAGGATAAAAATCCCGCGCAGTATAGGGGAAAGTATTTGGCAGGTGTTAGATTGCTCGGTTTTGGTGCTGCCGTTTAACCCGGAAAATGTCTGGAATGAGTAATATGAAAAACGCTGTATCGGCAAGTCTTTATTGGCACGATTATGAAACCTGGGGCGAAGTTCCCGCTATTGATCGCCCCTCACAATTCGCGGGTGTGCGTACCGATGAGGCGCTTAATGTGATCGCCGAACCGCTCATGATTTACTGTCAGCCCGCCCCCGATGTACTACCCAAACCCGAGGCTTGCTTGATTACCGGACTGCTGCCACAGGTAGCCCAGGAAAAAGGGCTGCCGGAGAATCAATTTATTGCTGCTATTCATCGTGAATTGGCGCGGCCTGGCACTTGTGGTGTCGGTTTTAATTCCATTCGTTTTGACGATGAGGTGACACGTTATACGCTTTATCGCAACTTTTTTGATCCCTATGAGCGCGAGTGGCGCAACGGTAATTCGCGCTGGGACATTATCGATATGGTGCGAATGACTCGGGCCTTGCGCCCCGAGGGCATCGAGTGGCCCAACTATGAAGATGGTCGCCCCTGTTTCAAGCTGGAGATGTTGAGCCAGGCTAACAACCTCAAGCATGACGCGGCTCACGATGCACTTTCTGATGTGTATGCCACTATTGCAGTGGCCAAGTTAATTAAAACCCGCCAACCCAAGTTGTATGACTACGCCTATCGCCTGCGTGACAAGCGTTTTGCTGCAAGCTTGATCGATATAGATTCCGCCAAGCCTTTACTGCACATTTCCTCACGCTTTCCGTCCGAAAATGGCAACGCAGCATTGATTTTACCTCTGGCAATCCACCCAACTAACAAAAATTCGATCATCACATACAACCTCAGTTCGGACCCCAGGGCTTTGCTCAGTTTGCCGGTTGAGGCTTTGCGTGAGCGGCTGTTTACACGCACCGAGGATCTGCCTGAAGGGGTAGAGCGCTTGGCTCTCAAAGAGGTGCACCTGAATAAAACCCCTATGCTAATGCCTGCTGCGATGCTGGATGATGCTGTCGCCAATCGGTTGGGTATCGATAAACAGCGCTGCGAAGCGCACTGGCACTTGCTGCGCAACTTGACCCTGAGCGAGCGCGAGGATCTCTTGCAGCGCTTGCAGCAGCTGTATCTAGCAAACCAATATGCTGGCAAAACTGATCCAGAGCAGCAGTTGTACGATGGTTTTTTTGATGATCATGACAAGCATTTGATGGCTAAAGTGCGCACCGCAGATCCTTCCTCTCTAGCGGGCGGCGAATTTCCCTTCAAGGATTCGCGTTTGGCGGAAATGCTTTTTCGCTACCGGGCGCGCAATTACCCTGCCAGCTTAACTCCGCCAGAGCAGGGGCGCTGGCGGGAGTTTTGCCGCTGGCGGCTTACCTCGCCAGAGGCACAGTCTTCATTAACGTTGGTGGAGTTTGAGCAGCGCATACAAATTCTTATGGGGGCTGAGTCGACTACCCCGGAGCAGCGTCAGTTGTTGCAGCGTTTGGCTGGTTATGGCGCGCAATTGTTGGCGGCTTGTTAGGCTGGGGTGACGTGCTTGGTTATTGTTATATCGCCCTTTTTAGTCCTTGCAGCGGTGGGAATTTCATCCGCTTGCTAGTACAATTCTGCGCCCAAGAAGGCAGCGGTCTGCGTTTATGGCGCCTGATTCTGCTGTAAGAATTGTCAATGAGTGTTAGCGGGAGCTCCCATGTCATCTATTAAAAAAGTCGTGTTGGCCTATTCCGGTGGCCTGGATACATCCGTGATCGTCAAGTGGTTACAGGAAAACTATAACTGTGAGGTGATCACCTTTACCGCTGATATTGGTCAGGGTGAGGAAGTGGAACCCGCGCGCGCCAAGGCTCAGGCTTTGGGTGTTAAACAAATTTACATTGATGACTTGCGCGAAGAGTTTGTCCGCGATTTTGTGTTCCCCATGTTCCGTGCCAATACTATTTACGAAGGTGAATATTTGCTAGGCACCTCAATTGCTCGTCCACTGATCGCCAAGCGTTTGATTGAAATTGCTAACGAAGTCGGTGCTGATGCTATTTCTCACGGTGCTACTGGCAAAGGAAACGACCAAGTGCGCTTTGAGTTGGGTGCTTATGCGTTGAAACCCGGTATCAAAGTAATCGCACCCTGGCGCGAGTGGGATCTGACCTCCCGCGAGACCCTGATGGCTTACTGTGAGAAGCACAATATCCCGGTTGATTACGCAAAGAAGAAGAAATCACCTTATTCCATGGATGCCAACCTGCTGCACATTTCTTATGAAGGTAAGGTTCTGGAGAACCCCTGGACTGAAGCCGAAGAAGATATGTGGCGCTGGACTGTTGCCCCTGAAGCCGCTCCGGATAAACCGACTTACCTCGAACTGACTTACGAGAAAGGCGATATCGTTGCTATCGATGGCAAACCAATGTCTCCCGCTACTGTGCTGGCTTACTTGAATAAAGTCGGCGGTGAGAACGGTGTTGGTCGTCTGGATATCGTAGAAAACCGCTATGTCGGTATGAAGTCTCGCGGTTGCTATGAAACTCCCGGCGGCACCATCATGATGCGCGCACACCGCGCGATTGAATCTATCACTTTGGATCGTGAAGTTGCCCACTTGAAGGACAGCTTGATTCCCAAGTATGCGGACATGATTTACAACGGTTACTGGTGGAGCCCTGAGCGTTTGATGATGCAAGCGATGATTGATCAGTCGCAGACTCATGTAAACGGTGATGTGCGTGTGAAGTTGTACAAAGGCTCAGTGAGTGTTGTTGGTCGTCGCTCTGCTGACAGTTTGTTTGATGAAAAAATAGCGACCTTTGAAGATGATGCTGGCGCATACAACCAAAAAGACGCAGAAGGTTTCATTAAACTGAATGCACTGCGTATGCGTATTGCTGCAAACAAAGGTCGTGTACTTAAATAAGTATCACTTGCCCGCAGTTCTATGGGTACGGGCGCTTTATTTAGGCGGGGGGAGTCACCAAACCGATAAATAACGCGCCCGGGTTAATTCCGCATAAATAATTTGATAAATATCAATCCGATAACTACTTGCGTGGGACAAAATGCCGCACATGAGGCAAAATGCCGCACCTTCAGTAGGGTTATAGGCTTGATGATCGTCGTGAAGCCTCGTGCATCTAATTGTGCGGCCAAAGACAAACAAGTTTTCATTTCTCTTTAAGTAACAGGAAAGTCCTATGGGTAGTCATGCGACTGTAGCTGGGGATCCTCCAGTATACGACTTCGATATAGTACGCAAGTTCTCCATTATGACCATTTTATGGGGCATAGTGGGCATGGGCATTGGCGTCCTTATCGCATCACAATTGGTGTGGCCAGGTTTAAATGATCTGCTGCAGCCTTATACGCATTTCGGCCGTTTGCGCCCTCTGCACACCAATGCAGTGATTTTTGCTTTTGGTGGCTGTGCGCTATTCGCCACCTCGTATTACGTTGTTCAACGTACTTGTCAAACCAGCTTGTTTGGTGGCTGGTTGGTGCCGTTTACCTTTTGGGGATGGCAGGCAGTGATTGTTCTAGCTGTGATCACACTCCCTCAGGGCATGACCTCTTCTAAAGAGTATGCAGAGTTGGAGTGGCCAATCGATATTTTGATTGCAATAGTGTGGATTTCTTATGCAATCGTTTTTTTCGGTACCATCGTCAAACGCAAAACCTCTCATATTTATGTAGCTAACTGGTTCTATGGTGGCTTTATTCTCACTGTTGCCGTACTGCATATCGTTAATAGTGCAGCAGTACCAGTCACTCTGACCAAATCCTATTCCGCCTATGCCGGTGCTGCTGACGCTATGGTTCAGTGGTGGTACGGTCACAATGCGGTAGGGTTTTTCCTGACTGCTGGTTTTCTCGGCATGATGTATTACTACGTACCCAAACAAGCGGGTCGCCCGGTTTACTCTTACCAATTATCTATTGTTCATTTCTGGGCGCTTATTTCGCTTTACATCTGGGCTGGCTCTCACCACTTGCATTACTCAGCCTTGCCAGATTGGACTCAGTCATTGGGTATGGTTATGTCGTTAATCCTCTTGGCACCTAGCTGGGGCGGTATGATCAACGGCATCATGACTCTTTCAGGCGCATGGCATAAATTGCGTACCGATCCAACTTTACGCTTCCTTGTTGTTGCTTTGTCCTTCTACGGTATGTCTACCTTTGAAGGCCCAATGATGGCAATCAAAAACGTAAACGCACTGTCTCACAACACTGACTGGACTGTTGGGCATGTTCACTCAGGTGCTCTTGGCTGGGTGGCAATGATTTCTATTGGTGCTCTTTACCACATGATTCCCAAGCTGTTTGATCGCGAAGAAATGCACAGTGTGAAACTGATCAATTTACACTTTTGGTTAGCGACTGTAGGAACCGTTCTCTATGTTGTTGCTATGTGGATCAATGGTATCGGACAAGGTTTGATGTGGCGTGCTTTCAACCCGGATGGTTCTTTGACTTACAGCTTTATTGAGACTGTTGTATTCAGTAAAGGTGGCTACATTATGCGTTTGATCGGTGGTGCGTTCTTCCTCACTGGTATGCTCGTAATGGCTTACAACACTTACCGTACGGTGAGCGCCTCCAAAAAGGCTGCTATCGCCAACGCTACCCAGCCTGTTCAGGCGCCAGCTGTTTAAGGGGAATGCCATGAAAGGTCATGAAATAGTCGAGAAAAACATTGGTTTGATGACAGTATTTATGGTCATCGCTATCAGTTTTGGTGGTTTGGTGGAAATTGTTCCCCAATTCTTTTTGAAAGAAACCACTACACCCATCGAGGGTTTAAAACCCTACACGGCTATACAGTTGGAAGGTCGTGATATCTACATCCGCGAGGGCTGCCACGTGTGTCATACACAAATGGTGCGACCATTGCGAGCTGAAGTTGAGCGTTATGGTCATTACTCTGTGGCAGGAGAGTCGGTATACGACCATCCATTCTTGTGGGGATCCAAACGCACTGGGCCAGATCTAGCGAGAGTCGGTGGTCGCTATTCAGACGATTGGCATAAGGTTCACCTCTTTAATCCACGTATCGTAGTGCCTGAGTCGATCATGCCTGCTTATCCATGGTTGTACGACAACAAGCTTGACGGTAAACATACCGCTGCCAAGATGCGTGCCTTAGCTTCTGTGGGTGTTCCTTACACCGAGGAAGATATAGCCGGTGCAGAAGCGGCAGTGAAGGGCGTGACAGAGATGGATGCCTTGGTTGCCTACTTACAGAATCTGGGCGTTTTGCTCAAAGAGAAGCGTTAATGGATACGGGTACCCTTGGTGCTATTTCTACGGTGTTAGTGACGATTGCCTTCTTCGGCGTTTGTTTTTGGGCGTTCTCTCCGAGATTGAAGAAACGCTTCGAGGAAGATGCAAAGCTACCCTTTGCTGACGATGACATTAACACCCAAAAGCCCGGCCAGAATCAGCGGGCTACCCAGCAACCGGACAACAAGCAGACTGATGATCACAAGTAATCATCGATTAGGGCGGATTTAACTATGAGTACTTTTTGGAGTCTTTGGATCATTATCCTCACAGTCACCAATTTGGTGTTGCTGTTGTGGATTCTATTTGCCAACCGCAAACGTGCGGTAGTCGGCGAGGAGAGCACGGAAGCAAAAACAACCGGCCATGAATACGATGGTATTGAGGAGTACGATAATCCTTTGCCGCGTTGGTGGTTCTACATGTTCTTGCTAACGTTTATTTTCAGCGCGGTATATCTTGTTATTTACCCTGGTTTGGGCGCTTACAAAGGTATAGCCTGGAAAGATACCGGTGCTTGGACCTCAGTAGGTGAATTACGTGGTGACCAAGCCAAAGCTGAAACTATCTATGCCGAAACTTATGGTGTTTATTCAAAAATGCCAATTGAGGATCTTGCAAGAAACCCTGACGCACTGAAAATGGGATTCCGTCTGTTCCTCAATAACTGTGCGGTATGTCATGGTTCAGATGGTGGTGGTAACCCGGGCTTTCCGAATTTGACCGACAAAGATTGGTTGTATGGTGGCACCCCCGATAAGATTTTGGAAACCTTGAACCATGGTCGTAAGGCTGCCATGCCCGCTTGGTCCGCTCTGTTGGGCGAAAAAGGTATTGCTGAGACAACAGAGTATGTGCTGAGTTTGTCCGGTGCTGAACATGATGCAGCCAAAGCAGTTGCTGGCAAAAAACACTTTGAGGTCAACTGTGTGGCGTGCCACGGAGTCGATGGTAAGGGTAACCAGTTGCTTGGCGCGCCCAACTTAACTGATGACATTTGGCTGTACGGTGGCGAGGCTGCCACCATTCGCCAAACTCTGCGTCACGGTCGCAATGGGGTTATGCCAGCCCAGAAAGATTTGTTAAAGCAGGATCGTATCCATCTGTTGGCTGCTTATGTATACAGCTTATCGCTGGATGATAACAACTAATTCTGTGCAGATTGGTTGTGTCACAAGGAAGGCGGGCTAAGGCCTGCCTTTTTTTTGTCCTGTTTTTGGATACCTGTGTAGCTGCCGGGATTGCCCGATCAGTTAACTAGTGAGGTGCTTCCCGTGAGTGAAAAAACCACCAACCACTCTCCTGATGAGAAACCTGTCGAACCTGCAATTCGCTATGTGAACTTGTACGAGGCAGATGACAAGATTTACATGCGTCGCATAACGGGCTTCTATCAGCGCTTGCGCCGTTATACGGGTGTCCCACTGATGCTGGGCTTTTTGCTATTGCCTTGGTTGGTGATTGATGGTCGCCCCGCTATGCTCTTCGATCTCCCCGAGCGCAAATTTCATATTCTGTGGCTGACCTTTTGGCCTCAGGACGCCATGTATCTCGCATGGTTGCTAGTCATATCTGCTTTTTTACTGTTTACCGTGACAGTGCTTGTCGGTCGTGTATGGTGTGGTTTTACCTGTCCTCAAACCGTCTGGACCCAAATGTTTATTTGGGCGGAATTTGTCTGCGAGGGGGATCGCAATAAGCGCATAAAGTTGGATGCTCGCCCTTGGGACTTCGAAAAAATCTGGCGTAAAAGCGCCAAGCAATTTATTTGGATCACCATCAGTCTGATCACATCACTCACATTCGTCGGTTATTTCACGCCTGTTCGTGAGTTAGTCGTTGATTTTTTTACTTTCGATCTCGACCTTGTCCCATTTTTCTGGGTTGCCTTGTTTGTAGGGGCAACATATATGAATGCGGGATTTATGCGGGAGCAATTCTGTAAGTACATATGCCCTTATGCTCGTTTTCAGGCGGTAATGTACGACAAGGACACACTGACAGTCTCTTATAACCCCCTGCGCGGCGAAAAACGTGGACCACGTAAAGTAGGTGATGATTATAAAGCCCAGGGTTTGGGTGACTGCATTGATTGCTCATGGTGCGTACAAGTATGTCCAGTTGACATAGATATTCGCGATGGCTTGCAGGCAGAGTGTATCGATTGTGGTCTTTGTGTGGATGCCTGTAACAGCGTGATGGATAAAATGGATTACCCACGCGGCCTGATTAGTTTCACTACCGAAGATGCAATCCAAAACGGCAAAACAAAAGTATTTCGTCCGCGATTGTTGGGTTACGGTTTGATGTTGCTCATTATGATATCGCTCTTTGTCTACTCGATTGCCACCCGTGTGCCTGTCGGTTTGGAGGCTCAACGGGATCGTGGTGTTCGTATGTACCGCGTAGTTGGAAGCGAAATACAGAACGTGTATACGATTAAGATTAGCAATATGGACCGCAAGACCCATGTTTATGATTTGCAAGTAGAGGGCGATTATCCATTTGAGATTGAGGGTTACAGGGCTATGCCTGCGCTGGAAGGCGAGGTGATTACCCTACCTGTGCGGGTCACTATTCCCAAGTCGGCATTAACCACGCGTAAAACCGAGATACGTTTTATAGTGCGCGCACGTGAAAATCCTGAGCTGTCAGCAGTTAATACCACCACGTTTATCGGCCCTTGATAGTAGAGATGTTTATCCCGATTCACTCTGTTAATTCATGCAGAGTGGATTTCAACCAGTTCGAGCAGGTAATCCTATGAGTGAGTTAGTCGCTGAGAATGCAAAACCCTGGTACCGGGAGTTTTGGTTTTGGTTTGTATTCAGTCCGCTGATTTACATCATGATCATGTGCAGTATCACCGTGAGCATAGCGCTCAACGGGGCGGATGATGTAATCATCGACAACTATTACAAAGAGGGCCGGATGATTAATCAGGCGCTGGAGCAGGATCAGCGTGCTCGTGATCTGGGTATTCATGCCGATCTACAGTTTGATCGCACCAGTGGCGAGGTCAGTTTAAAGTTGGTCAGTGCGTCTGTTGCAGGCGATGCTTTTCCAGACAGTATTCTTTTGATGATGGGGCACCCAGTCAAAGAGGAGAAGGATCAGCTGATCAGCTTAAAAGCTATAGCTCCTGGCCTATATCGCGGTGAATTATTGGCCAAACCGGAATACTCCTGGTATCTCACACTCTACCCAATAGCTGAGATAACACAGCGCAAAGAGGCACCTTGGAGCTTGAGTGGTGAAATTGATTTTCGAATCAGTGAACAAGCCGGGTTGGCACCGCGCGTTAAATAACCGGGCTGTTTATGACCGCTCTATCAGAAGTAGCGCCAGTGCAGGATTGTTATCACTGTGGTTTGCCGGTTCCGGCTGCTAGTTATTATCCGGTACACATTCAGGGGCAGGCTCGCCTGATGTGTTGTCCAGGCTGTCAGGCTGTGGCCATGGCGATAGTTGATGGTGGCCTGGATAGTTTTTACCAATTCCGCACCGCCGCCAATGAGCGCCCTGATATTCTGGAAGGCTCTTTAGCCAAGAGCGCGCAGCACTGGGCGATTTATGATCTCCCCGAAGTGCAATCCGAGTTTGTTCTACCGCTTTCTGGTCAGCTCAAGCAGGCTAATCTTCTACTTGAAGGCATCACCTGTGCTGCATGTAGTTGGCTTATTGAAACTCACCTCAAAAAGAATCCGGCCGTTAAATCGGTCACCGTCAACCTCACCACTCACCGCTGCACAATTATTTGGGACGAGCAGGCGCCCTTGAGTGAAATATTCTCTGCGTTACAGGCCATAGGCTATTCACCCAGACCGGCAACGGATGATCAACAGCAGCAGTTAATCAAGCGCGAAAATCGCATAGCCCTGTTTCGCATTGGTGTGGCTGGTTTTGGCACCATGCAGGCAATGATGGTGGCAGTCGGCATGTACACAGGGGCCACCGACTTTTGGTTGGATTTTTTACGCTGGTTGTCCATGTTGGTCGCTACCCCTGTTGTTTTCTTTTCCGCATGGCCTTTTTTTAAGGCCGCTTGGCGCAGTATCCAAATGCGCCATTTAGTAATGGATGTACCTGTTGCCCTGGCGATTGGATTGGCCTATTTAGCCAGTGTATGGGCGACGCTTACCAGTACTGGCGAGGTCTACTTTGAGTCAGTCTCTATGTTCACCTTGTTTTTGTTGGTCGGGCGTTATGTAGAGCTGCGTGCGCGACATCGTAATCGTCTGGCATTTGGTAACTTGGCGCAACTTATGCCTTTGACCGCCTGTTGTTTGCGCACTGAAAATGGGTGTGAAGTCGAAGCCTCTATGCCCATTAAAACCCTGAAACTAGGCGATTTAATTTTGGTAAAAGCCGGCGAAACCTTTCCTTGTGACGGGCGAGTTGTAGCGGGTGAAAGTGCAGTAGTGGAAGCTCTGTTGACGGGTGAATCGCAGCCAGTGACTAAAAAATCTGGCGATATAGTTATAGCTGGAACGCTGAATAATCATAGCCCTCTCAAAGTAGAGGTGACCGCCTTGGGCGCTGCTACCCAGCTTTCAGCAATCGAACGGCTCGCGAGCCAGGCAGCAGAGGAGAAGCCGTTGCAAGTATTAAGTGCTGATCGTATTGCGCGCTTTTTTATTGCCCGGTTATTGGTTGTCTGTGCCTTGGTGTTTGGCTTTTGGCTCTGGTATCGCCCCGAGCATGCACTTTGGGTCACGCTATCAGTGTTGGTTGTAACCTGTCCTTGTGCGCTCGCATTGGCTATGCCCGCAGCTCTCTCTGCTGCAACGGCCAACCTGCGTAAACGCGGATTTTTAGTGGCCCGCGGTCACGTTATTGAAACACTGAATAGCATTAATCGCGTCATTTTTGACAAAACAGGAACCCTCACCCAGGGTAAGTTTTCCTTGGCTGAGGTACAGCTGCTGAATCAACAGGAACTAGGTGCGCCATTACCGCTGTTGTCGAAGGAAGCATTATTGGGCGTTGCAGCGGCGCTAGAAGCAGGTTCTAACCATCCGCTTGCCGTTGCCTTCAGGCCTTGGCAGGACATCTGCCAGGCGAGTGACATTAAACAGACAACCGCTGCAGGAGTAGAAGGGCAAATAGATGGAGTTACTTACCGACTCGGGACAGTCGAATTTGCTACCGCCATTTGCAATATTACCGGCACTGCCGTCCCCTTTATGGCCCTACCGGACGATCAGCACACATGGTTGTTATTAACGAGCGAGCAGGGACCTTTGGCGTGGTTCGGACTTGTCGATCAAGTGCGCCCCGATGCTGCTGCACTTATCGCAGGACTTAAAGCGCGCAATATCAAGGTTGAACTATTAAGTGGTGATCACAGCGGTGCTGTTGCGCAGCTGGCACATCAATTGGGTATTGATGAATTTACTGCCGGTGCTGCACCCGGCGACAAATTGTCGCACTTGGGGCGGCGCCAGGCGCAGGGTGATAAAGTACTAATGATCGGTGATGGTATTAATGATGTTCCTGTGCTCTCGGGCGCGGATGTTTCTGTCGCTATGGCATCCGCATCCGATCTGGCCCAAACACGTGCAGACGCCGTCTTATTAAACGACCGCTTGGCTGTGTTGACTGAAGCCCTGGATGTGGCTTGCCGTACTAAAGGCATAATCCGCCAGAATTTGCGTTATTCGCTGATTTACAATCTGCTCGCTTTGCCCCTTGCCGCAGCTGGTATGATTCCTCCCTGGTTGGCTGCCATAGGCATGACTGCCAGTTCACTTGTGGTGATTTTTAACGCCTTGCGCTTGATGGATTAAACTCCACTGCGCCTATTCGAATCCGGATCTACTCATGGAAAGTCTCTATTTTTTGGTTCCCTGTGCTTTGATCTTTATTGCGCTTGCGGTTAAAGCGCTATTTTGGGCGATCAATAACGGCCAATACGACAATCTTGATACCGAAGCTCATCGCATATTGTTTGATGCCGAGCAAAAGAAAAAAGAAGAGCCCTCCAGTTCTGACACCACGAAGAAACCCGAATGAACCTCGATTTTTCTGTATTGACCACCGCCTTTTTCTTAGGGTTATTTAGCAGTGCCCACTGTATTGGTATGTGTGGTGGGATTATGGGGGCTTTGAGTATGGCTATTCCGGCGGATGCACGGCGACGGAAGGTCTTGATTCTAAGTGCTTACAACCTTGGCCGGGTGCTTAGTTACGTCATTATGGGTGTTTTTGTCGGACTCTTCTCGCAACAGTTGATCGCCGCAGGCGGGGGAGTGTGGTTGCGCTGGCTGGCGGGTTTGTTGCTCATTGCCATGGGGCTTTATCTGGCAAGCTGGTGGCGTGGACTGGTTTATCTGGAGGCCGTCGGCCGTTATTTGTGGGTTTATTTGCAGCCCATAGGCAAGCGTTTAATGCCTGTGACTAGCCCCGGCAAGGGGCTGTTTTTGGGAATGATTTGGGGATGGTTGCCCTGCGGATTAGTTTACTCGGCACTTGCCTACAGTATGGCGCAAGGCAATTGGGTCATTAGTGGCCTGAGCATGTTGGCTTTTGGTTTTGGAACCTTGCCCAGCTTGATGTTGGCTGGTTTGGCGGCGCAGCGGCTGCACCGTTTCCTGCAAATGCGGCAATTGCGTTGGGCAATGGCCGTAATCGTTATATTGTTTGGCCTGCTCACCATCTGGGGGACGCTTGGCCATGACCATTCTGCACATAATCACTCTACCTCTGCCGATGAAGCTGTTCCCCAGAGCGAAACACACAACCATGAACAGCACCAAATGCATCAAGGGCATGCGTCCTCCTCAGCTCAAATGCATGAATCCCACGAGCACCATCACCACTAACAAGCATTTACAGCAATAAGCTGGGTTAGCTGCTTACCCTATGTTAATTTGCCGCGCTAACTACCCTGTACTCCTAATCTGAACTTAAATAGTAGAGAGTGAGTCGAAATTTTGATCGGTTTTAAAATCTGAAGAGAGCCTGCGAGACACTATGATGAGCAAAACCCCGATGAAAGGGTTATTGAGTAGTGCTATTGGTTGGTGTCTGCTCGCCGTATCGGCAAGCACTTCGCCGGTAAAGGCAGAAGCACCAGCAGAGATGGAAGACTCCAGCTGCGTGCCATTTGATTCGCGTGTCGCCCGCGAACTTGCGATTACCGACCAGCATGCCCGGGTTGAAACCAAGGTGTTCAACGGCCTGGAAGGCAAGCGAATTCGCCATATTCATTTCAATAGTCTGTCAATTTTTGATAAAGATAATCCGCGCGAAAATAATCGCCTCTACTTATTTCTTAACAAGCTGCATATCAATACCCGCCCAAGGGTGATTGAGGCACAACTTCTTTTTAATGAAGGTGAAGTGCTGGATATTTCCCGCATCGAAGAGAGCGAACGTATTCTGCGAAAGCGCCCCTATTTAACCAACGCCTATATTTTACCGCTCAATATTTGCCAGGATCAGATTGACTTGGTAGTTATCACTCAGGATGCCTGGGCACTGGAACCGCAGTTTTCAGTGAGTAAAGAATCAGAGAGTACCAATTCCGGATTTGCAATTTCTGACGGTAATATTCTTGGCTCAGGTAATAGCCTCACAGTGGGTTATGAAGAAAATGCTCAGCGCAATCTAGTGAATTATGATTTTCGCAATCCACATATTTTTAATTCACAGGTTGCTGTGAAATTGTATTACGCCGATACCAGCGATGGGCGCGACACTATAGTCGATGTATCGCACCCTTTTTATTCATTACAAACACCTTGGTCTGCAGGGGTATACACACAGGATGTGACTCAGGAAGAAAAAATTCGTCACATGGATATGGAGATCAATGAATTCCAGCACCAGTCAATGAATAGTCAGGTGTATTTTGGTGTTGCCAGTGAAATTACCAATAATTTTACCCGGCGTTGGTTATTTGGTTTTTCTAATGAAGAAGACAATTTTTATCCCACCCAAGATACTCTGCAAACAGTGCCACTTGCGCGCAAGGCGGTCTACCCTTGGGTAGAGTTCCAGCTTTTGGAAAATCGTTTTGGCGTTTTTAAAAATGTTAACCAAATTCAGCGGCCAGAAGATATAGCACTCGGTCAGAATGTCACCTTTAGGTTAGGTTATGGTGGTGCCGCATTTGATAACAGCGAAGATGTAATTCGCTACATAGGTTCTTATACAAATATTGCAGAAGTTAGTAAGCATCATATTTTGGAAACCGGGATAGCCCTCAATGGTCGCCACTACTCAAACCTTAATAATCTGAGTACCGCAGTTGCGAGTTTTACAATTAACTACAACTATTTTCAGGATGAAAAGCGGAGATGGTACATGGGGCTGCGCTATGATCTTGGCCAAGACCTGGCGCAATATGAGGAACTGACTCTGGGTGACATTACCGGCTTGCGTGGTTATCCGACGGATTTCCAGCGTGGTGATGAAAGCTATGTTTTTACTCTGGAACATCGCTATTTCTCTGACCTGCATATTTTCAATCTCATGCGTGTTGGTGCAGTTGCTTTTATTGATGTAGGTAAAGCCTGGGGCATAGAAGAATATGGCTATAGTCCACTGCTTAGTAATTTTGGTGTCGGGCTGCGTTTAAGCTCCAGCAAGGTGCGAATTGGCAATGTGGTGCATATTGATATCGCCACTCCAATGACGGCACGCGATGGAGTAGACAAGTATCAACTTACCATTGGTGCTAAACAGCGGTTTTAATTTTTAAATTAACAATGTTTATTGAAGGTTTGTCATGCGAATTTTGCACACTATGTTGCGCGTTGGAAATTTGCCTAAATCGGTTGAGTTTTATACTCAAATACTGGGCATGAAATTACTTCGCCAGCAAGATTATCCCGAGGGGAAATTTACTCTGGCGTTTGTTGGTTATGGTGATGAGGCCGACAATACAGTAATCGAATTAACCTATAACTATGGGGTGGAAAGTTACGATTTAGGTAAAGGTTACGGCCATATTGCATTGGGCTGTGAAGATGTTTATGCCACCTGCGCTAAAATTCGTGCCGCCGGTGGAAAAATTGTGCGCGAACCCGGGCCTATGCTGCATGGCACTACTATTTTAGCTTTTGTGGAAGATCCAGATGGTTACCGGATTGAACTGCTTGGTGTTAAATAGTCTCTCCTTTCCCTGCGCTTGATTTGCGTGCCGAGCACTAAAGTTTATGAAATCCTCCCTTCGTGAATTGTTGTTTGATAATCGTTTGGTGCGTGAATTACCTGCTGATCCGATTACTGAAAATTATCGCCGTCAGGTTAGCGGTGCAATTTATTCGCTTGTGAATCCAACCCCCGTAAAAAATCCGCAATTGGTTGCTGGTGCAATCGAAGTGGCGGCGTTGTTGGATTTAGATGCAAGCATTTTCCAACAAGCCGATTTTGTAAAAGTCTTCAGTGGCAATCAATTGCTTGCCGGTATGCAGCCGCATGCTTGTTGTTACGGTGGTCATCAATTTGGCAACTGGGCTGGCCAGCTCGGCGATGGTCGTGCAATTAACTTGGGTGAAGTTCTCAATAGCAAGGGCGAACACTGGACGTTGCAGTTAAAAGGAGCAGGGCCAACGCCCTATTCGCGTACCGCTGATGGTCTTGCGGTATTGCGCTCGTCTGTGCGTGAGTTTTTGTGCAGCGAAGCCATGTTTCATTTGGGTGTGCCCACAACCCGAGCCTTGAGTTTGATCACTACCGGTGAGCAAGTCAGACGCGATATGTTTTATGACGGCAATCCTGCGTGGGAGCCGGGCGCCGTTGTCTGTCGCGTAGCGCCGAGTTTTACCCGCTTTGGTAATTTTGAGATTCTGTCGGCACGCGGTGAAATTGAACTGCTGAAACGTTTTGTTGATTTCACCATTCGCAATGATTTTCCGCAGTTGCTGGCTGCTCCTGATAGCCCCATAACAACAGACACTTATCTTTGCTGGTTTAGTGAGGTTTGTATTCGCACCGCGCAAATGATTGCACACTGGATGCGTGTCGGTTTTGTACATGGCGTGATGAATACCGACAATATGTCGATACTTGGTTTAACAATTGATTACGGCCCTTACGGTTGGTTGGAGGGCTATGATCCCAGCTGGACCCCCAACACCACAGATGCCCAAGGCCGCCGCTATCGCTATGGTAATCAACCGCAGATTGCACTGTGGAATTTAACGCAATTGGCCAATGCTATTTATCCACTCATCAATTCCGTTGAACCTCTGCAGGCAGCGCTGAGTAACTATCGCATCGAATATGAAAAGTGTGTACAGCGCGATATTGCAAACAAATTAGGTTTGGTTGCATTTGATTCGCCAAGGGATGAGGCGCTCACTGAAGAATTGTTCGCACTATTACAGTCGGCCGAGATCGACATGACTATTTTTTATCGTGAGCTTGCTGGTTATTCGGTGAATGACATTGATCAATATTCAGATCTGGATTGGTTTGCCAACATTGCACCGGCTTATTATGAGCAACCCACAGAAGAAAATCGTGTGGTGGCCGTTAGTTGGTTACGACGTTATGGGCAGCGGTTGCAGCAGGATTTGGTTATGCACAATCGCAGCGATGTCGAGCGACGCGAGATTATGAACCGCACTAATCCCAAATATGTGTTGCGTAATTATTTGGCGCAACAAGCGATTGATAAAGCAACACAAGGTGACAATAGCGAAATTGATTGTTTGTTACACCTGTTGCGCAACCCCTATGACGAACAGCCGAACTTTACCAGGTATTATGCCAAACGTCCTGATTGGGCGAGGCATAAAGCTGGCTGTTCGATGTTGTCCTGTAGTTCTTAAACTTCTTGATTTCTGGAATAAAAAAGCATGATCAAAGCCTTTGGCTCTCTGGTAAAAATTTTGCTGCGCGGTGTTTTGTTAGTGGTCGGTTTGGCTGGTGCCTTGCTTGCCGGCATTTTAGGCGGTTTGTTTTTGTTATGGCGCCGCCATAAATCTACGCCCGGTTTGTCTGCTGAGCAGCGTCAGCAAATCCAGACGACTTTTTTTAATAGCGTGTTTTTGTTGTTGGGGCATTTGGCAAAATCAGATGGTCGTGTCAGTGAAACCGAGGTGCAATTAACCGAAGCGCTGATGACAAAAATGGGGCTGACTGCAGAACATCGCCGTGAAGCTATCCGTTTGTTTAAACAAGGCGCAGCACCTGGATTTGATTTTTTTGCAACAATTGCAGAATTCAAGCGCGTGTGTGGTGCCAGCCCAAATTTAAATAATATGTTGCTGGTGAACTTGGTTAACCTGGCAATGGCCGATGGCTTGCTTGATGAACAAGAGGCACAGGTGTTGCGCCAATTGGCTGAACAGCTAGGGTTTTCCCGTTTTGCGTTTGAACAATTGCTGCGTATGCTCAACGCTCAGGACACCTTTAATCAGGAGCGTGCAAGCTACAAAAATACGCCGCGTGGTGACGAACTCGGTTTGGCTTATGAGGCTTTGGGGGTCGATAAAAGCGTCAGCGATGCTGAGCTTAAAAAGGCCTACCGTAAACTCATGAGTGAATATCATCCAGACAAATTAATCGGGCAGGGCATGCCGGAAGATATGATTAAAGCGGCAACTGAACGGTCGCAAGAAATTCAAGCTGCTTACGATCTTATTAAAAAGTCCCGCCAATAATTCTCCCTCTGTTGATAAGGTTATAGTTTTTCACTCGCTGTAGCCTTTGATTTCTCTACTCTTCTTACTAAAAAGCCATAAGCAGGTTGTCTGACCGCTTACTGTACATGTCACTTATGACCTCAAAATCTGTGACTTATAAAGCAAGTTTTTGACAATATGTTGACAACGTTGTCTGGTTGGGTGTATTTTTCAAACTGAGCCGTTTTTGCTATTGCAAGGTTAACAATAAAAGTACGCAAGCAAATCCGGATCAAATAGCAATAATATTTTTATAGAAGTACTTAGCTGTTTTTCAGTCTTGTTTTTGTCGTCGTTTCTGTGCTGTTTTTTTAACTCTGCTAACTGCAGGGCGGGTACGTTTTTCTCCAAATTTAATTTTCAATTTTTTGAGATTTCACTCAGGGCTTTTTATCGCCTGAAGGAATTGTTTTGCACATAAAAAATGCGTTTCCGGCGGTTTTTCGTGTGCAAAACAGCTGCGGACGAGGTTGCTGCAGGAAGCTGTTGGCGGACAAAAAATTACAAGGAGCGCGAGCTTTTATCGGCATGAACAACGCTAGTGAGTTGTTCAGTCGAAGTGAGCTGGAATGAGCGCATCATTGTGTTGATCTATTGGGCATCGATCTGGTGAAACTTTTTTGCCAGGCGATGAAATAAAAAATTATGCTGAGGAAAGTGTCAATGAAATCCCCAAAACTAGTCAAATTTTTATCAACCCTTGGGTTGCTTTCAAGCGCGGGCTTGTTTGCGACCCAGGCCCAAGCCTATAACTGTAGCGGCGTGGCCAACTATCAAACTGGCGCCACTTATGCGACAGGTTCGGTAGTGCAAAATGCCGGTAGTGCATATTCCTGTACTGTTGGTGGCTGGTGTACTGTTGGTGGTCCCTATGAGCCGGGTGTGGGCTGGGCGTGGACTAATGCCTGGAGTGCACTGGGTAGTTGCAGCGGCTCTGGCCAAAGTTCTTCTGTGGTATCCAGCGTAGCGCCCAGTTCGGTTGCCAGTTCAGTGGTGAGCCAAACTTCATCGGTTGCTTCGTCGGTGGCATCTGTGGCGGGTTGTGCTGGTTTAAGTGCATGGAGCAGTACTGCGGTTTATACCGGTGGTAACGAAGTGGCTCGCAACGGTGTGAAATACCAAGCCAAATGGTGGACCCAAGGCCAGGATCCACTGACCAATTCCTCTGCCGATGGCGTCTGGGCTAATAAGGGCCAGTGTGCTACTTCATCTGCATCTTCGGTAGTGAGTTCAGTTGCCAGCTCAATCACTACATCATCCAGCTCAATTGCCAGTTCAGTGGCCAGCTCCATTCGCTCCAGCGCCTCCTCCAGCTCGGTGGCTTCTGTTGGTGGTAAAAAAGTGGTGGGTTATTTTGCAGAGTGGGGCGTTTACGGTCGCAACTATCACGTGAAAAATATTGCTACCAGTGGCTCAGCGGCGCAGCTGACACACATTCTTTACTCTTTCGGTAACGTACAAAACGGCCGCTGCACTATTGGCGATGCTTATGCTGCTTATGAAAAAGCCTACGATGCCGCTGGCAGTGTAGATGGTGTAGCGGATACCTGGGGCCAGCCAGTGCGCGGCAACTTCAATCAATTGCGCAAGCTCAAGCAAATGTACCCCGGTTTGAAAGTGATCTGGTCATTTGGCGGCTGGACATGGTCCGATGGCTTCCCGCAAGCGGCACAAAACCCAACCCTGTTCGCCGAGTCTTGCTACAACCTAGTGGAAGATCCACGCTGGGCTGACGTGTTTGATGGCATCGACATTGACTGGGAATACCCTAATGAGTGTGGTCTCAAGTGCGATACCACCAGCGGCTTCTCTGGCTACAAAAACCTGATGCAAGCCCTGCGCGCACGTTTTGGTAGCAACAACTTGCTGACCTCAGCGATTGGTGCCGGTGCAGCCAAGTTGAATGCGGCTGATTATGCTGGAGCTGCCCAATACGTGGACTTCTACATGCCAATGACCTATGACTTCTTTGGCGCCTGGGACAAAACCGGACCAACCGCCCCACACTCTGCGCTCTATGGCTACAACGGTATTCCTATTGCCGGTTACCACTCTGACAATGCGATTCAAATTATGAAAGCCAAGGGGATTCCGGCGAGCAAGATCCTGCTGGGAGTTGGTTTCTATGGTCGCGGTTGGACAGGTGTAACCCAGGATGCGCCGGGCGGTTCAGCGACTGGTGGTGCCGCGGGTACTTACGAAGCAGGCATTGAGGATTACAAAGTGTTGCGCAATACCTGCCCAGCTACCGGTACTGTGGGCGGCACTGCCTACGCCAAATGTGGCAACAACTGGTGGAGTTACGACACACCACAAACCCTGGTTGGCAAAATGGATTACGTGCATCAACAAGGTTTGGCTGGCACCTTCTTCTGGGAGTTGAGTGGCGATACCAGCAACGGCGAATTGATCAAAGTTATTGGCGATTCCATGCGTTAATTTGCGTGTTGATTATCGATAGTGTGATTGAAAATGGCGACCAATCTGGTCGCCATCTTTTAAAGGGCTTGCGATAAAACTGCCTGACTAAAAACAAAAAGCCCGATTAGTTTTTGCTAATCGGGCTTTTTATATTGTGCTGTTGTGAGCGCGGTATTAACCGTGGTTAATCACCATCACATCGGTATCAACAGCGGCAATCAAACGCTCTGCAGTGTTGCCGCGGCGAGTTTTAGTCATACCGTTTTGGCCCAGTGTACCCATCACAATCAGGTCGGCATTAATTTTTTCTGCCAATGCTGAAACTACGTCAGAGGTGTAGCCGTTTTCTACGTGGATTTTTTCGTTGGGCAAGCCGGTCAAAGCAACCAGGCGACCGCGATCCGGGTAGCTCATAGAATCCAGATAACCGTTGATTACATGCAAATCAGCGCCGTAGGTATCGGCGTAGAATTTTGCTTGTTCAACGATTTTTTTGTTCAACTCAATTTGCACGTCGCGCTGCGCCTGCATATTTACGGCAGCGAGAATGACTTTGCGCTGTGCTTTTGCGCCCGGACGAATCAGAACCACCGGGCAGTAGGCGCCTTTCAACAGTTCCCACTTGGATTCAGAGAAACTGAAGCGACTGGTGTTGGTTTTGGCGTGCACTGGCAGGTAAATCAAATCGGCATCAAAACGTTTGGCGGACTCCATAATGGATTTCTGCCACTCACTCGACCAGGAAACCTCCAGAGTGTATTCAATGCCGGCATTCGCCAGCGGGCTTTTAATGTTTTGTTCGAACCAAGTGAGGTCACGGAACAGGTTATCGTTAACAGAGCGAGTGTCTACCGCATCGCCATCGACGGCAACAAAGGCATGAACTTTGGGTTTAGTGCCTTTCATCAAGGAAGAAACAATAATGGCGCGCTCAAGTGCGATGTGGTGGGTGTCGTTGGGGTCAACAACAACAAACAGCTTTTGTGACTTTGACATACTGGCTCCTACTGGTTCCCTAAAAAGTTAGGTTGTTATTTTTTCGCTGGGGCTAGCATAGCAACCCCGTTGGGGTTTTTACAGCGTGAAAGCCGGCGGGTGTAGGCGGGAGCGGCGAAATAAACTTGATATGGATTAAACTGTACGCCGTTTTTACACAGCCCCATGGATAAGACTATGAATTTGCTTGAAAACTACCCAATTGGTGAAATTGTTGTCGGCCAGACAGCCAGTTACAGCAAAACCTTAACCGAGCGCGATGTCGTTTTGTTTGCCGCCTGTTCGGGCGATCTGAACCCTGTACATCTGGATAAAAACTACGCTGCGACTACCGCTTTTGGTGAGCCTATTGGGCATGGTATGTGGACGGGAGCTCTGGTATCGGCAGCTATCGCCACGCATTTACCCGGCCCGGGGTCGGTATATCGCAGTCAAAATTTGAATTTTAAACACCCCGTCAAAATCGGCGATACCGTCACTGTGACGCTCACAGTAGCTGAAATCAAAGAGCGGGTGAAATTGGTAACGCTGGATTGTGAATCTCACAATCAGGACGGCAAGTTAATCGCCAAGGGAGTCGCTGAAGTTATAGCGCCAACCGAGAAACTCGCGTTGGCGCCGGGGCATTTGCCGGAGATTCAACTAGGCAGTTAATGTTGTTAAAGCGCGCTTTGTAATGTCGCAAAAACTACTGGCCGCTCAGACGTTTACCAAATGAAATGGCGTAAGCCGCCGAGCGCATCTGCAATACCGGATCAGTGCTGGGCGTAACGCCCACCGTCACGCGATTGGGGTCAAAGTTGATGTTATCGCAGCCTTTATCACTGGCATCGGCGGTGGTTAAGTCAAGGCGCGCCAATTTTACGGTAGGGCGTGTGTCTGGCCAGACCTGTGAAGGGTCTATTTCGCTATCGCCGGGCTCACCCAGGCTGATCTCCATATCCCAGCTGACCTTGCCTTGCGCTAATTGCTGGCGCAGGTTGCCTATCAAAAAATCGGTGCCTGCGCTTGCCAGCTCATCATCGCTCAACAGCTTCTCCCCCTTGGTGGGTGTGAATTGCCAGCGAACCTTGTGGCGCTTGCCATCGTCTGCAGTGAAAAAGAAGGTGTGTATGCCGTAATAGCGCGTTGAGCCATAACTCCATGAGGGATTATGGCTGGCCAACCACGCTGGCTGTGCCTGGGTGCTGGGGTTAGCTGCGCGATAGGCGGCGGTTTTGGTTGGATCTGGCTTTCCGGTTTGTGGGTCGGGAATAAACGTCTGGAGGAGGCCATTGAATTCCGTAGGGTCTTTAGCGGGGAACATCGGGGTGCTGAGCATCGCCATGTTGTGCGCTTGGCCATCGGCAAGTTGAATTTGCAGCGCCATACCCCGTGGCCCACGCGCTGCATCGCTTGCAGCCGGGTTGCCCCCGCCCAATGAAAAACGCAGGATAACCGGGTGTGCTGTGCCGTTGAAAATAGGTGAGCTTGAATAGTTGCTGGCGCCTTGCAGTCCGGTGAATACACCTTTGGCGCAGTAGCCTTTCGCATGGCCGCGCCTTATGCCTTTGTGTACACCGGCTACTGATTCAAAGGTTTGAATCAATTCTTGCGGGCTAACCGGTGTTGCTTTGGTTGTGCTGGCCTCAGTTGTTGTTTGCTGTGCACTCGCCGCGCAGCTTGCGAGCATAAAAAGTGATGACAGCAAAACGCGTTTAACGCGGTAATTGGCTCTGTGGTGACGGGAAGCGTAATTCTTTTGCGAGTGGATGTGCATGAGGGGATTTCCAGCGTAAGGGTATCGACAAGTTACTTACGCGACACTAACTGGCCTCGATCAGATGAGGCCAGTGTGTTTAATCTTCTTTACCTGTGCCCTGCAGGGTATTTATGACTGCTCGTCCTCATCCTCTTCCAGCGCAGGATTCCAGCCGCCCAACTCCTTCCAGCGATTCACAATCAAACAAAACAAATCGGCAGTTTTTTCAGCATCGTAAGCGGCTGAGTGGGCGGCGCTATTGCTGAACTCCAGCCCTGCTGCTTTACAGGCTTTGGCGAGCACTGTCTGGCCGTAGGCAAGGCCGGCGAGAGTGGCGGTGTCGAATACCGAGAAGGGGTGAAAGGGGCTGCGTTTGATATTGCAGCGATCCACCGCGGCGTTCACAAAATTCAAATCGAAATGGGCGTTGTGGCCGACGATCACCGCGCGGGTGCAGCCGTTTTCTTTTACCGCACGGCGCACCGCTGCGAGTAAATCGGTCATTACCATCAGCTCAGGTTCCGCCATGCGCTCGGGGCTGTCCAGGTCTATGCCGGTAAAATCCAATGCAGCCTGCTCGATGTTAGCGCCTTCAAATGGCTCCACATGGAAGGCAAACGTTTCGTGGCGATGCAATAAGCCTTCCTGGTCCATGCGGATGGTGACGGCGGCAATTTCCAGTAGAGCGTCGCTTTGGGCATTAAAGCCGCCGGTTTCCACGTCCACTATCACGGGCAGAAAGCCGCGAAAACGCTGCGCCAATGGGGAGTCAGGATCGCGGGAGTTTTCAGGTGGATTCACTGTGTCGCCTTAAGCCGTTTGCAACTGGCTGTTATGAGTGGATTGAAGTTTCCAGCGCAGGGTTTCACCAGCGCGTAGCGGTACTAATGGTTGGTCGCCAAGGGGCAGGGTGTCCGGCACTTGCCAATCTTGCTTCACCAGGGTGATGGTCTCGCGATTGCGCGGCAAGCCATAGAAGTCGGCACCAAAATGGCTGGCGAAGGCTTCCAGTTTGTCCAAAGCACCGGCATCTTCAAACGCTTCGGCGTAGAGTTCGATGGCGGCAAAAGCGGTGTAGCTACCTGCGCAGCCGCAGGCGGCTTCCTTTTTGTCTTTGGCGTGAGGGGCAGAGTCGGTGCCCAAAAAGAACTTGGGGCTGCCGCTGGTTGCAGCTTTAATCAACGCTTGCTGGTGGGTGCCGCGTTTCAGAATAGGTAAACAGTAATAATGCGGGCGTATGCCACCGGCAAGCATGTGGTTGCGGTTATATAAGAGGTGATGCGCAGTGATGGTAGCGCCCACGTTAGCAGGCGCGGCGGCGACAAACTCGGCGGCGTCAGCAGTGGTGATGTGTTCCAGCACCATTTTTAAGGCGGGGAAATCACGCACTACTTTGCTGAAGGTGCGATCCAGGAACACCTTTTCACGGTCAAAAATATCAATCGCGCTATCCGTCACCTCGCCGTGCAACAAAAAGTGCATACCTTCGTTTTGCATCGCCTCTAACACCGGATAAATCTTGTTAAGGTCGGTAACCCCGGACGCCGAATTGGTGGTGGCGCCAGCCGGGTAGAGCTTGCAGGCTTTAACCCCGGCAGCTTTGGCGCGGGCGATTTCGGCTGGGTCGGTATTGTCTGTCAGGTAGAGCACCATCAGTGGTTCAAATTGGCTGTTCGCCGGGCGCGCTGCTTCAATGCGTGCTTTGTACTCAAGTGCTTGCGCTGCCGTCATCACCGGGGGAACCAGGTTGGGCATCACTATCGCGCGCGCAAACTGCCCGGCAACGTCGCCAACTGTACGGCTGAGTGCTGCGCCATCGCGCAGATGGATGTGCCAATCGTCGGGGCGGGTGATAGTCAGGGTCTGGGTCATGAGCGGTGGTTCCCTAGCGGTGAGCGATAAACAGCGAAAAGTGGCGGCATGCTATCAAAATTGACCTTCATCCGCAGCTGCAATTCCGCAGGGCAATCCGTTGGGCACTGACTATACTGCCAAGATTAATATTGGCGATCAGGCTTTATTTGCATGTCTTGTTTATTCCGTATTGGCTTTATATCGAGTTTCTCTTTATCGCTCGTGCTGTTTGGCGTTGGTGTTCATGCCCAAACCTACAGTCTCGGTTTTAACGATGCCCAATGGAAGCTGCAAACCGGACACTTTGCTTGCGGCCTGAGTCAAGAAATCCCCGGTTACGGCAAGGCTTATTTTGGCAAGCGGGCTGGGGGCGTGAGTTTTTTTGAGTTTCGCGATGCTAAAAAGAACTTTCCAGCCGGAAGTGTGAAGCTGGAGGCTGTGCCCCCCCAGTGGCGCAATGATTTGTCACCCCAGGCACTAATGACATTGAGCGTGAGTACAAAATTGCAATTGACTGGCGAGCAATTAAAAACCCTTGCCAGCGCTTTGGAGGCTGGTACTAACGTGGTGTTCAGTAGTGCAGGCGGTGATGGCAGCAGTAACCTACGGGTTATTCTGGACGCGCGTCATTTCGCAACCAAATACACTAGTTTCAATCAATGTATAGCCAACATTATTCCCTATACCTTTGATCAGTTATCGCGCTCGATTATTTATTACGCAGAGGATGCTCAAGCTCTCAGCCCATCAGCCAAAGCCCAGTTGGATAAAATTGTGCGTTACAGCAAGGCAGATAACAAAGTGTTGGGGCTATTGGTCGATTCCCACAGCGATAAGCGAGCAACCCCGGAGGAGGCTGAACTTATATCGCAGCAACAGGCGCAACTGGTGTCGGATTACCTGGTAGAGAAGGGTTTGCCTACAAACTTCGTCACCGCGCGCTGGCACGGCGACCAATTTCCTATTGCAGATAACAGCAAAAAAGCAGGGCAAGCTAAAAACCGCCGCATCACCCTGCGCCTTGAAAACGAATCCACCCGTAAAGACATGGAGCGGCGTGTGGCAGCATTAAAAGCCGCGGAAGAAAAAGCCGCCGCAGAGCAAGCCGCCAAAGCGGCGGCAGCTGCAGAAAAACAAACGTCCGCCGAGGCCTCCTCAGTCACTCCCAGTCAGCTGGAAGACTTGGTCGAGCGCCAGAACCTCACCAATGGCAAGCAACCCCAATTATAAAATCGAGCCCGAGCCGCCTTGTTTGGGCTTGCATTTTTTTAACACAATTCCCAAATCATTCTTAACCCGATCCACATCAGTGGGTCGGAATTTTTTGGTGTGTTATCAGTCCTAGAGTGCGAACCAGTGTTTTATGCGCTGGATAAAAATTTCATTAAGGAGCCTTACATGCACAGATTGACTGCCAAGTGGGCGAGTCTCATTGCAATAATCAGTATCAGTTTTTATTCGCTGGTAAGTCAGGCTGCAGACTTGCCGGACTTCACCGGGCTAATCGAACAGCATTCGCCGGCGGTAGTAAAAATTACTGCTGTCTCCAAAGTTGATCCGACCCAGCCCCAGCGAGCGCTTCCACCTGACATGCAGGGCTTGCCGGATATTTTTCGTGAGTTGCTTGAACGTCGCCAGGCGCCGCGTGATCGCGGTTCTCTGGGCTCCGGTTTTATTATCTCGGCCGACGGATACGTGCTGACCAATGATCATGTGGTCGATCAAATGGATGCCATCACTGTCATCCTGAATGACCAGCGCGAATATGCAGCAACTTTAGTGGGTAGTGATGAGCGCTCGGATTTGGCGCTGTTGAAAATCGATGCCAAAAACCTGCCGACGCTCACACTGGCAAAAGACGAGACCCTGAAGGTTGGCCAGTGGGTGATTGCGATAGGCTCGCCTTTTGGGCTGGATTATTCCGCCAGTGCCGGCATTGTGAGTGCCATTGGTCGCAGCATTCCCTCGGCACATAGTGAAAGTAACTACGTACCTTTTATCCAGACCGATGTGGCCATTAACCCCGGTAACTCCGGTGGCCCGCTGTTTAATATGGACGGCGAAGTGGTCGGTATTAACTCCCAAATCTACTCGCCCAGTGGTGGCTCTGTAGGGCTTTCCTTTGCAATTCCTGCATCTCTGGCGGTGGATGTGGTCGCACAGTTGAAAGACAAAGGTCGGGTTGATCGTGGCTGGTTGGGGGTGATGATTCAGGAGGTGGACAAAAACCTGGCGAACTCCCTGGGCATGGACAAACCCGGCGGCGCGCTGATTAGCGAGGTGGAGCCAGACGGCCCGGCGGCCAAGTCTGGTTTGAAGGCCGGTGATCTGATTATTAAATTCAATGGCCAGAACGTAAATACGTCCAGCGATTTGCCTTACTTGGTCGGGCGCACTGCCCCCAAAAGCAAGGTGCCCGTTGTGATCATGCGCAAAGGCAAAGAGCAGACATTAAATGTGACTGTGGGTATTTTGCCAGTATCGCCTCAAGAGGCAGCAAGTCAGCCAGCCGCAGCGCCAGCGCAGAACGCGCCAGATAGTCTGGGTTTGATCGTTGTACCGCTGGAATCCAGCCGGCGCGGCGGGGCAGAATTTGGTGTGGTGGTGCAGCAAATCCAGCCGGGTAGTCCGGCGGCTGAAGCAGGTTTGCAAGTCGGCGATGTTATTACCCAGTTGGCCTTCAGCGATATTAAGTCCTTGGCCGATTACACTCGCATAGTCAAAGGTCTGCCTAAAAACGAACCACAACCTGTGCGTTTCTTCCGTCAAAATCGGTCGATCTTCCGCTCGGTGATTATCCGCTAGCATCTGCTGTAGCCTACCGCTCGCCAACTTGTTCCAGCTTGGCGAGCGGCCTTGGCTCACATAGCACCCACCCTGCAAATAGGCTAGAATGCCGCCCATTCTTTCCATGCCCCGGTCTGTCCGGGGTTCACTCTTCCCATCACTTTAAAGTAGTTAAGCGCCTGTGACTGACCTGAGCCATATCCGTAATTTTTCTATCATCGCCCACATTGACCACGGTAAATCCACCATCGCTGACCGCTTTATTCAAATGTGCGGTGGTTTGAGTGACCGTGAAATGGAGGCGCAAGTACTCGACTCCATGGATTTGGAGCGCGAACGCGGTATCACCATCAAGGCCCACAGCGTGACCCTGCATTACAAGGCACGCGATGGTAAAACCTACCAGCTGAACTTTATTGACACCCCCGGCCACGTGGACTTCACCTATGAAGTGTCCCGCTCGCTCGCGGCCTGTGAAGGTGCACTATTGGTAGTTGATGCCGCCCAAGGCGTAGAAGCGCAGTCGGTGGCTAACTGTTACACCGCGATTGAACAGGGTCTGGAAGTAATCCCGGTGCTCAACAAAATGGACTTGCCCCAGGCGGAGCCTGAGCGTGTTGCCCAGGAGATTGAAGATATTATTGGTATAGATGCCACCGAAGCGGTGCGTTGCTCTGCCAAATCCGGCATGGGCATGGAAGATGTGCTGGAAGAATTGGTGCGTTTGGTGCCGGCCCCGGTGGGTGATGTGGATGCGCCCTTGCAAGCATTGATTATCGATTCCTGGTTCGACAATTACCTGGGCGTGGTTTCCTTGGTGCGAGTAAAGCAGGGCACTTTGCGCCTCAAGGATAAAATCATCACCAAAACGATTGGCAAGGCGCAAATTGTGGATGGCGTGGGTGTATTCAGCCCTAAACCTACCCAGTTAAAAGAACTCAAAGCCGGTGAAGTAGGTTTTGTGGTGGCGGGTATTAAAGACATTCACGGTGCGCCCGTGGGCGATACCATTACCCACGCCCAAACTCCCGAGGTTGAAGCCTTGGCTGGCTTCCAAAAAATCAAGCCGCAAGTCTATGCGGGTATGTTCCCCATCAGCTCCGACGATTTCGAAGATTTTCGTGAAGCGCTGGCCAAGTTAACCTTGAATGATGCCTCATTGTTTTATGAACCAGAAAGTTCAGATGCCTTGGGCTTCGGTTTCCGTGTGGGTTTCCTGGGCATGCTGCACATGGAAATTATCCAGGAGCGATTGGAGCGTGAGTACGACCTGGATCTGATTACCACCGCACCTACCGTAGTTTATGAAGTGGTCAAACGCGGCGGCGAAGTCATTTTTGTTGATAACCCATCCAAACTGCCTGATCCCGGTTCTATCGATGAAATGCGCGAGCCGATTGTTGAAGCCAATATCCTCGTGCCCCAGGAACATTTGGGTAACGTCATTACCCTGTGTATTGAAAAGCGCGGCGTGCAAAAAGACCTGCAATTCACCGGTTCACAAGTGTCGGTGAAATACGAGCTACCGATGAACGAAGTGGTGACTGACTTCTTTGATCGCCTTAAATCGGTAAGTCGTGGTTTTGCTTCATTGGACTATAGCTTTGTGCGCTTCCAGCCAGCGAATTTGGTGCGCTTGGATGTATTGATTAACAGTGAAAAGGTCGATGCGTTGGCGATTATTGTGCACCGCGACAAAGCGCACAGCATGGGGCGTTCACTCACAGAGAAAATGAAAGAACTGATTCCTCGCCAAATGTACGATGTGGCGATTCAGGCGGCGATTGGCGGTCAAATTGTGGCGCGCTCCACCGTTAAAGCCTTGCGTAAAGATGTAACCGCCAAGTGTTATGGTGGCGATGCTACGCGTAAGAAAAAATTGTTGGAAAAACAAAAAGCAGGTAAGAAGCGAATGAAACAAGTGGGTAGTGTGGAAATTCCACAAGCCGCCTTCTTCGCTGTATTAAAAATTGATAGTTGATTCGTTGAAACATTTGGTTTGTTGACAGCAACGCGCTAAGGACATTTGATGAGCAGTATTAACCTTCCCCTGATTTTAACACTGGCTGTTTTTATTACCGGCTTGGTGTGGCTGTTCGATGCTTTGGTTTTATCCCGGCCACGCAAGCAAAAAATTGCTGCTGTGGAAAAACAGTTCAGTGGTCTGGCGCGTGAGACAGAGCAGCAAAAAACTGCCTATGAAGAGGCCAAGGCGGTTGCCGCTAAAGAACCCGTGTTGGTGGAATACTCCAAATCTTTTTTCCCCGTGTTGTTTATTGTTTTCTTCTTGCGTTCGTTTTTGGTTGAGCCATTCCAAATTCCCTCAGGCTCGATGATTCCCACTTTGGAAGTGGGTGATTTTATTCTGGTCAATAAATTCGCCTACGGTGTGCGTGCGCCGGTATTGAACAAAGAAATCATTCCCGTGGGTAAGCCCCAGCGCGGTGACGTGATGGTATTTTTCCCGCCCCACGCCCCCGAAACTTATTACATTAAACGTGTGATAGGTGTTCCGGGCGACCATATTTCCTATAACAACCATCAGCTCACCATTAATGGTAAAACGGTGGAGGAAAAGCTGATTGCCCAGTTGCCAGCAGGCGCTCCGGTTTTGAGAATGACCAGTGAGAAAATTGACGATAAGGAATTCACTACCTATAAACACTTGCAGCCCAGCCGTTTAAGTATGCACGGCTCATGGGTAGTACCAGCCGGCCATTATTTTATGATGGGCGACAACCGCGATAATAGTTTGGATAGCCGCGAGTGGGGCATGGTCTCGGAAGACGCTATAGTTGGTAAGGCATTTGCTATCTGGATGCACTGGGATTCGTTTTTCAGTATTCCCTCGTTTGATCGTGCAAGCGTAATTCAATAATTCAATTGTGGAGTTGAGCCTGATGCGAGCTAATAACTATAAAACCATTAAGCACCAACGTGGTTTGGGAATGTTGCAATGGGCGTTGGTAATTGCCGTTGCCGGATTCTTTTTACTTTTTGCCTTCAAAGTCGTACCGCTGTATGCCGAAAACCGCTATGTAGAATCTGCACTGCGCTCGCTTGAAGCTGGGGGTGAAAAAGTGGGTGAGATGACCGATGCCGAGATTCGTAAAAAGCTGGGCAACTTTTACATGATTAACAATGTCCGCAGCGAAGGTCCCACCAAAAACATCAAAATCGATCGCCGCAGTGAAGATCTGCTGATCACCGTAGACTACGAAACCCGTGTTCCTCTTTTTTATAACATCGACCTGGTGCTCAGCTTCCAAAACCATTTGGATAGTTCCCGCCCCGGTCAGTGTTGTAAACCGGCTACAGCGACTAAATAACTTGTGTTGACACTTAAATACCAGCGCCTTGAGCAACGCCTTGGCTACTCTTTCTCTGACCAGCGCCAATTACAATTGGCGCTCACCCACCGCAGCCATGGCGCTAGCAACAATGAACGCCTTGAGTTTTTAGGCGATTCTATTTTGAATTTTATTATCGGTGAGGCGCTGTTCAAGCGTCTGCCCGATGCCCGCGAAGGCCAACTGAGTAGACTTCGTTCACAAATTGTGAAAGGCGATACCCTCGCATTACTGGCGCGCGAGTTTGAGCTGGGGGACTGCCTGATTCTTGGCGAAGGTGAATTAAAATCCGGCGGCAAAAGCCGCGATTCTATTTTGGCCGACAGCGTTGAGGCGATCATTGGTGCTATTTATTTGGAAAGCGGTCTGGATCTCTGTCGCGAGCGAGTGCTCACTTGGTTTGCTCCGCGTCTGAATGAGCTGAGTGCCAATACCAGCGCAAAAGATCCTAAGTCCCGTCTGCAGGAATATATGCAATCACAGCGTCAGCCGCTGCCTGAATACACAGTTGTAGAGGTGGGCGGTGAAGGGCATGCTCAGGTATTTACTATCGAATGCCGTGTGGCGCTTGCCAAACAAACCACGCGGGCCACAGCATCCAATCGCCGCGAAGCAGAAAAACAAGCCGCCGCACTCATGTTGTCCCAGTTAAAGATCGATTGATTTGCTCCAATACCCCTGCTGTTTTTATTATCAACCGTGCAGTACTTTTTATGACTTTTCATTCAGACACTGAAGAAGCTTCACCCAGCCGTTGCGGATACGTTGCAATCGTCGGTCGCCCCAACGTGGGCAAATCCACTTTGCTGAACCATATCCTGGGGCAAAAAATCAGTATTACCTCGCGCAAACCGCAAACAACCCGCAATGCAGTTGTAGGTATTAAAACTGAAGGCGATGTGCAAATTATTTTTGTTGACACTCCCGGTATGCACTTGGGGCAACAAAAGGCGATCAACCGCTATATGAATAAAGCGGCTACCAGCGCCATGAAAGATGTGGATGTGGTGGTGTTTGTGGTGGATCGCTTTATTTGGACGGAAGAAGACGAAGCGGTTGCTGAAAAGTTACAGAATTTGCGCTGCCCGATTATTTTAGCGGTTAATAAAGTCGATCAAATTGAGGATAAAGAAAGCCTGCTTCCTCATTTAAAATTGCTGTCAGAGAAGTTAAATGTCGCAGAAATTGTGCCTATGTCGGCGCTGCGCAATACTAACTTGGATCGATTGGAGGCGTTGGTTGTCGAGCGTTTGCCCGAAGGAATACACATGTATCCCGAGGATCAGATTACCGACCGCAGTTCGCGTTTTATGGCCGCTGAAATTGTGCGTGAAAAAATTACCCGTCAATTGGGTGATGAGCTGCCCTATGAAATGGCAGTAGAAATTGAAGAATTCAAACAAGAAGGGCATTTACTGAATATATCAGCGCTGATTTTAGTCGAACGCGATGGCCAGAAGAAAATCCTGATTGGGGATAAAGGCGCGCGCATTAAACTCATTGGTACTGAAGCGCGTATCGATATGGAAAAATTATTTGAGATGAAAATCATGCTCAAATTGTGGGTCAAGGTTAAGTCCGGTTGGTCGGATGACGAGCGTGCGCTGCGCAGCCTTGGTTACAACGAGTTTTAATTGACGATTATGCGTGTTGATTTGCAGCCCGCATATATTCTCCATACGCGCCCTTACCGCGACACCAGTTTATTAATTGATTTGCTTACGCCTGATTATGGTCGTGTCACTGCTGTGGCACGCGGCGTGCGCAAAACTAAAACCCCCAAACGCCAATTACTGAATCCGTTTAGTCGCTTGCTGGTTTCCTGGCAGGGCAAAACGGATATGAAGTTGCTCACCCTTTTTGAATCGGACAATCATTTTCTTTCGCTTACCGCCAATCATCTCTATTCCGGTTTTTATTTAAATGAACTGTTGGTTCGTTTGTTGCCGGAAATGGATAGTCATAACGGTATTTTTTACGCTTATGAACACAGTTTAATTACCCTGCAGGCGGGGGCAGACATTGAACCTCTGTTGCGGACTTTTGAGTTTCGCTTGTTGGAAGAATTGGGTTATGGCTTGGATTTTAGCCAGGATGTTCGCAGTTTTTGCGCTATACAACCCGAAGGTTTTTATGAATGCCATGCGCAGGAAGGTTTTTACAGCGCTGCGCCAGATATACCGGAAGAAGCCCTGTTAAAAGGTGAGGTATTGTTGGCGATTGCCCGGGGGGATTATTCCCATGCGGCTACACGCATGGCAGCAAAAAAATTGGCGCGACGTCTACTCAAACCGCTGCTGGGAAGCCGCCCGCTAAACAGCCGCGCCTTATTTGTTTCGCAAAAACCTGATTTATAAGCAATTGCTTTGGCCTATTGCGCGTCAGGCGGGTGTTTGTTCCAGCCCGAATAAAGCATCTATATCTTTGTTGGTTCCCCAGCGAATTAAATCATCCAAAGCGTGATTCAGTGCAGGAATGGCATCGCGCGCTTGTTCGTATTGGCCGCTTTGGAATAATTTATCCAGAAGTCCACTGATGTGTTTCAAGCGTGGTACTCCGCAGTAGCAGCTACTTCCGTAAAGCCGATGGATTAATTCGCCTGCCTCTTCGTGCTGGTTGGCGTCCAGTGCGCTATTAATTTGCTGTTTTTCACTTTCCAGGCCCGCCAGCAACATGGCCAACATATCCCGCGCCAATGCCGGTTTATTGTTGGCTAGTTTCAGGCATAGTGGAATATCGACTGACCCTGTGTAGTCCTCGGTAGGAACACTGGGGCGGTTGTTGATGGTTTTGTCTTCAGTTTGAATGACAACTTCTTTTTTTCCAGTCAGTGTGGCCCAGCGATTAATGATATGTGCCAGTTGTGCTTCATTCACCGGTTTGCTGATGCAATCATCCATTCCTGCGATTAGCAATTCCGCTTTTTGTTCGGTGATGGTGTGTGCTGTAAGCGCGATAATCGGTGTGCGACGTTTGCCTTGTTCCAGCGCGCGAATTTGCCGTGTTGCTTCCATGCCATCCATGCCCGGCATTTGAATATCCATAAAGATCACATCAAATTCATTTTCATTGCAGGCTTCAATCGCTTGTTTACCGCTGCTGGCCTGTACTACTTGTGTATTCAATCCACGCAATAATTCAGAAGCCAATTGCAAGTTGGCGGGGTTGTCGTCTACCAGCAGTACATTTGCACTTGGGCGCTGCGCTTCTTCATCCTGTTGTTCGCGCACATCTTTAATGTGCAAATCCAGTTGGCGCCCCAGAGTTTGTAAGAGTGCATCGTAAGCTATAGGTTTATTCACAAATAAAACCCGCGACTTTTCAGCATAGGCGCGGAACAGCCGTTGGTGTGCTGTAGTGCAACAGGCAATCAATGTGCAACTAAATTCGCTATGCAACTGTTCGGCGAGATTATTAAGCAGTACGGGAGGAATTTTCCGCTCACCGGGATGAATATCCAAAATCAGCAAATCAAAATCTTTATGCTCTGCATGTGCGCTGCGCAGCACGGGGAAACAATCGTGGATGGCTTGAATGCTTTGGGTATTGGCATTCCACTCATGCAATAGATTGTTTAATTGCTTAACCGAGGCAGGATTTTCACCGCACAGCAGAATGCGGTATTCACTCAGATTGGCCAGCTGGTTAGGTGCGGGTTGGCGTTTATCTATACCAAGGCGCGCGGTAAACCAGAAGGTGGAGCCTTTATCGGGTTCACTGACTACACCAATTTCACCGTTCATGCGCTCCACCAAGCCTTTACAAATTGCAAGGCCAAGACCTGTGCCTTCGTGTTCGCGACTGCTGGAGGAGTCTGCTTGATTAAAAGGACTAAATAACTGTTCCTGCTCCTCGCGGGTTAAACCAATACCTTCATCACTGACGCAGACTTTTAATGTGATCTGTGTTTCCTGGCGCTGCAAAATACTCACATCAACAATAATGTTTCCCACGGTGCTGTATTTGATTGCGTTGCTGACCAAATTCGAGAGGACTTGTTTAAAGCGCAGGGCATCTCCCAATAAGTTTTTGGGGATACAGGGTTCAACATAATTAATTAATTGAAGGTTTTTGTCGTGCGCATCCGGGGCAAAGATATTGAGTACTTCATCAATGGAGTGGCGAATAGGTAAGGGCGCGTAATCCAGTGTAAGTTTGCCGGATTCAATTTTTGAAAAATCGAGAATTCCATTAATAACCGTTAGCAAGTTCTGCGCAGAGTCGCGGATAGTTTCCAGATATTCACGCTGCTGTTCGTTGAGTTCTGTTTTAAGTGCAAGGTTGATAAAACCTAAGATGCCATTCAATGGTGTGCGAATTTCATGGCTGGTATTGGCAAGGAATTCCGATTTAACGCGACTGGCTTCCAGTGCCTCCTTGCGGGCGAGGTCGAGTTCGACGTTCTGTATTTCAATTGTCTCCAGCGTTTCGCGCAAATCTTCAATGGCGTGATCTATGTGCGACTGCATATCTGCTTGGGCAGCTTCCATATAATCTGCCATGGTATTAATGGATTCTGCCAATCCCAAAAATTCGCTGGAATGTTGTGGCTCTACCCGCTCATTAAGTCGCCCGCGCGCCAAGCCGCGCACCACATTATTAATATGCTCCAGTGGTTCGGTGATGCGGTAATAAAGTGAGATTGCAAAGTAAGCGCCAATAATTAAACACAAAAGAGTAATTGCGATAGTGAGAATGATGGCTTCATGGCGCACCAGGGCGAAGGGAGCCGTTAATAATTCCAGCTCTACCCAACCGAGTGAGCGGGTATTGTCAGGGCTAACCAGCGGGTGAGAAAAACGTAAGGTGTGATAGTTTCTAACTTCGCCTGGTGTTTGCTGGCTGGGGCTACTGGCGTCATTGCCGCCCATAAATTGCGGGCCGCTGTGCAAATATTGTTTGCTGTCGGCAAGGTAAATACGCACGGCGCGAATATATGGCTCCTCAATAGAGGCATCCAATATGTGGTGAATTAATTCGGTGTGGTTTTGCTGCACAGGTTTATACAAGAGGTGCGCGGTTTTCTGTGCGAGCAAGCTACCGCGCAGGTCGATAAATTTATTAATTTGTGAAATGCACAAATAGCTCAGGCTGGTTGCAATCAAAATGATGATTACAAAGGAGGGAATAAAAATCAGCCGCCAGACATCGGATTTGATATTGCCGTGTTTCAGTTTGCGAGCAGAATTCATAACAGAAGAAGCCTTGATGTTGTGCTTATTAATGGGTGGCAATCTGAAGTTGCCCTCAAGTGTTCGCAGGCAGGGTGTTCGCAGGTAGAATAGCCGCCCCGCGCGCGCCTGTGCAATCATCTCCGAGGTCAGTATGGATTTTCCCACTATTGAAGCATTTGTTGGCAACACCCCATTGGTGCGTTTGCAGCGCCTGCCCGGGGCAACCAGCAATACCTTGTTGGTGAAATTGGAGGGCAATAACCCGGCGGGGTCGGTAAAAGACCGCCCGGCGCTGTCCATGATCAGCCGTGCCGAGTTGCGCGGCGACATCAAACCCGGCGACACACTTATCGAAGCCACCAGTGGTAATACCGGCATTGCGCTGGCGATGGTGGCAGCCATTAAAGGTTATCGCATGATTTTAATCATGCCCGATAACTCCACCGCCGAGCGCAAAGCCTCCATGCTGGCTTATGGTGCGGAATTAATTCTGGTCAGCAAAGAGGCGGGCATGGAAGGTGCGCGCGATTTAGCGCTGCAAATGCAGGCGCAGGGCAAGGGCAAGGTGTTGGATCAGTTCGGCAACCCCGATAATCCCTTAGCTCACTACACCACCACTGGCCCCGAGTTGTGGCAACAGACCGGTGGCCGCATTACCCATTTTGTCAGCTCCATGGGCACCACTGGCACCATCATGGGCACTTCTCGCTTTCTTAAAGAGCAAAATCCAGCGATTCAAATCATTGGCTTGCAACCTTCGGAAGGCGCACAAATTCCCGGCATTCGCCGCTGGCCAGAGGCCTACCTGCCCAAAATTTATGAGCGCGACCGCGTGGATGGAATCGTCAATATGCCGCAAGCGCTGGCCGAGCAAACCATGCGCGAGTTGGCGCGTAGAGAAGGTATTTTCTGTGGCGTATCTTCCGGGGGGGCAGTCGCCGCTGCGCTGGAGTTGAGTCAGCAAGTGGAGAATGCGGTGATTGTGGCAATTATTTGTGATCGCGGTGATCGCTATTTGTCGTCGGGTTTGTTTAACCAGTAGCCCTGTTTGTTGATTTGCGTTGGTTTGTGGCTAGATTCATCTAGCCTTCTGTGTACCGCAATGGATTTTCTCATGTCACAAAAAAATGGTAAGACACCCTCTGGTGGCGCGTTTAAAAAAGGTAGTTTGCTCGGCAAAAAGCCGCGCCCCAAAAAAGCCGACGGCAGTGTGTATGTGCGCGATGATGCGCCGCGCCGCAATCAGCCGCGCCGCAATCAGCCGCGCTCGGCAGACAAGTCGGCGCAGGCCAGCGCAGTGCCGCAATTTAACAAGCGCTTGGGCGAGTTCACCATTGATCGTTTAAGTCACGATGGTCGCGGTGTGGCTGATCTGGATGGCAAAACTATTTTTATCGCTGGCGCCTTGGTTGGCGAACAGGTCAGCGCACGTTTAGTGGAAGAACATGCGCGCTTTATTGATGCGCGGGTCGATCAAGTCATCAGTGCCGCCCCTGAGCGGGTGTCGCCGCCTTGCGCCCACTATGAGCAGTGTGGCGGTTGTCAGTTGCAGCATATGCAACCGGCGCAACAGTTAGCGATGAAACAAGAGTCGCTGTTGCAACAGCTCAAGCGCTGGGGCGGTGTGGAGCCAAAGCGAGTGCTGCCGCCGATTAGCCATAGCGATACTGGTTATCGCAGCCGCGCGCGTCTAGGTGTGTGGTATGAGCAGGACGGCAGTGTCAGTGTGGGGTTTCGTCAGCACTACAGCAATCAAATTACCCAGATCGACCAGTGCTTGGTGTTAGCGCCGGAATTGAACCAATTACTGGCGCCGCTGCGCGACTGGTTGACGGAATTGCGCGCGGCTAAAGCGGTGACCCATATCGAACTGGTTAAAGGGCAGGGCGATGACCCAGCCGTTCACCAGAGTGCGATGATTGTGCGCCATACCAAAAAACTGGCCGAGGCGGATTTGGCCGCCCTGGCACTGCTGGCAGAACAACAGCAGGTCGCTGTTTGGCTTGAGCCAAATGGCAATTTGGGGCTGACGGATTTACAGGGCAACTTCTGCGATCCGCGCCTGCACTACTCAGTGGCGGGTTTGTCGCTCGCCTATCACCCGCAAGACTTCACCCAAGTCAACCCGCAGATCAACCAGCAGATGGTAGCGCAGGCCTTGGCGCTGCTGGAGCTCAAGCCGCAAGATCGCGCCTTGGATTTATTTTGTGGCATCGGCAACTTTACCCTGCCTATGGCGCGCCAATGTGCCGAAGTGGTGGGTATAGAAGCGGTGGAAACCATGGTGCTGCGCGGGCGCGAGAATGCGGCGGCCTTGGGCATCAACAACGCCAGTTTTATTGCCGCGAACCTCGCGGATATGACCCATACTCAGTTGCAGCGATTGGGTGGCAACATTAATGCGCTGTTATTAGACCCGCCCCGCGATGGTGCAAAAGACATTATCGCCAGCATCCAGCGCTGGGTGACCGGCAAGCAACTTTCGCCGCAGCGGATTGTCTATGTGAGCTGCAATCCCGCTACCTTGGCGCGGGATTCCGCATTACTCGCCGAGGCGGGTTATGTACTGGACGCGGTGGGTGTGCTGGATATGTTCCCCCACACCCAGCATTTGGAGTCTATGGCGCTGTTTTTGCTGAAATAAATGGCTTAAGCAGCGCAGCGCGGGCAACACCTGCCTGTGGCGAATACACAAAGTGGTTGGCTTAGCCACCGCTGTCCCAAGGATATAGGTGTCAGCAACCTGCGCGGTTGCCGACCCACAAGAATAAGTAAGGCGAGCCTTATGGTTAAAGTCAGAGCCGATCACCCCATAGCGGCTGATGGTCAGGTGGATATAGATGCCTGGATCGACCGTTTAAACAAATCCCACCTGCAATCGGACACCAGCCGCACCGAGCTGCGCCGCGCGGCGGAGCTGAGTTTGTCTCTAGTGGATATTCATGCCGACGACGACCACAGCTGGGGCGAGGATTTCTCCTGTTTTCGTATCGGGCTGGAAATGGCGGAGATTCTGGCCGACTTGCAACTGGATCAAGATGCGCTGATCGCCGCAATTCTGTACCGCGCGGTGCGCGAGCAGAAAATCACCCTGCCGGAAGTGCAAAACCGCTTTGGTGATACGGTCGCCAAGTTGGTGAAGGGCGTGCTGCGCATGGCGGCGATCAGCTACCAGCGCAATGAACACGAAGACCGGGTGCTGGGTTCCCAAGCCGTGGAGCAGGCGGAGAAGATCCGCAAAATGCTGGTGTCCATGGTGGACGATGTGCGGGTTGCACTCATTAAACTGGCCGAGCGCACCTGTGCGATCCGCTCGGTGAAAAATGCCGAGGCAGATCGCCGCCGCCAAGTGGCGCGCGAGGTGGCTGATATTTACGCGCCGCTTGCCCATCGTTTAGGCATTGGCCATATCAAATGGGAGCTGGAGGACTTGTCCTTCCGCTACCTGCAGCCGGACGATTACAAACGCATCGCCAAGTTACTGGATGAACGCCGTTTGGCGCGGCAGGAATATATCGACAACCTGCTTGAACTGCTGCGCAACGAACTTAGAAAAGCCGGGATTGAGGGTTCAGTTGGTGGGCGCGCCAAACATATTTACAGCATTTGGCGCAAAATGCAGCGCAAAGGCATTCCCTTTTCGCAGGTTTACGACATTCGCGCCGTGCGCATCCTGGTGCCGACAGTGCGCGACTGTTATGCGGTGCTCGGTATAGTGCACAGCCTCTGGCGCAACATCCCCCACGAGTTCGATGACTACATCGCCTCGCCCAAAGAAAACGGTTATCGCTCACTGCATACCGCAGTCTGGGGGCCGGAAAACAAGGTATTGGAAATCCAGATTCGCACGCAGGAAATGCACGAGGAGTCGGAACTGGGCGTTTGTGCGCACTGGCGTTATAAAGGCACAGATACCAAAGCGACCCAGGATGCCTACGAGCAAAAAATCGCTTGGTTGCGGCAGGTGCTGGAGTGGCACGAAGAATTGGGTGGCGATCCTTCACACCTGCAGGACGACCTGCGTGCGGTGAATCAGGATCGCATCTATGTGTTCACACCCGAAGGCCACGTAGTGGATTTGCCGCGCACCGCCACGCCCTTGGATTTTGCCTACAAAATCCACACGGATGTCGGCCATCGCTGCCGCGGTGCCAAGGTGAACAACCGTATAGTGCCGCTCAACTACCAGCTCACTAACGCTGATCAGGTTGAAATTCTGACCGGCAAGTTGGAATCGCCCAGTCGCGATTGGCTTAACCTGGCGCTGGGTTATGTGAATACCGGCCGCGCCCGCGCCAAAATCCAGCACTGGTTCAAACAGCAGGCGCGCGATAAAAACATCGCTGAAGGGCAAGCGTTATTGGATCGCGAATTCAAACGCTTGGCCTTGCTGGATCTGGATTTTGAAGAGCTGGCGCACAAACTGCACTTTAATACGCTGGATGATCTTTACGCGGCGGTTGGCGCCAGTGACATAGGCGTGGGGCAGGTGCTCAATGCGGCGCAGAAACAGCTGGATGAAGCCCACCCGCAACAGCCGCTAATTCCGCTCAAAACCAGCAAATCTACCCGCCAGAAAAAGGATTCGGATTTCTACATCGAAGGTGTGGGTAATTTACTGACCCAAATCGCCAACTGCTGTAATCCGGTGCCGGGCGATGCGATTACCGGCTACATCACCCTGGGCAAGGGCGTTTCCATTCACCGGCAGGACTGTAACAACATTCTGCAGCTGCAGGCCGATGAACCCCAGCGCATCATCAAAGTGGAGTGGGGCGAAACGCCACAGAGTTTCTATTCGGTGGATATAGTGATCGAAGCCTATGACCGCTACGGTTTGCTCAAGGATATTACGGTGCTGCTGGATACTGAACGCATCAATATTGTGGCGATGCAAACCCTGTCGGATAAACGCAAAAATACGGTGGATATGCAGGTAACGGTGGAAATTCGCAGCTTTGACGAGCTGAGTCGCATACTCACCAAACTCAATCAATTGCCCAACATCGCGTCAGCGCGCCGCAAACACTAGCCGCGCCGTAAACACTAGGACTCGTTCGTGAACCAATACACTATCGACGATTTACTCTATTTGATGGCACGCCTGCGCGACCCCGAAGCCGGCTGTCCCTGGGATATCAAGCAGGACTACGCCAGCATCGCCCCCTCGACACTGGAAGAGGCTTATGAGGTGGTGGATGCCATCGAAAAACAGGATTTTGTCCACCTCAAAGAAGAGTTGGGCGATTTGTTGTTTCAGGTCATTTTTTATAGCCAGTTGGGCAAAGAAGATCAGCGCTTTGACTTTGCCGCCGTGGTGTCAGACCTGGTCGCCAAGCTGATTCGCCGCCACCCGCATGTGTTTCCCGAGGGGACTTTGCAGAGCCGCGTAGACAATCGCCACACCCTGCCAGTGGATGTGAAGGCGCGCTGGGAAGCCATCAAACAAGAGGAGCGCGCCGCCAAGGGGGCGCAGGGTTTGTTGGCCGATGTACCCCTGAACCTGCCAGCCTTGAGCCGCGCTGCCAAGTTGCAAAAGCGCGCGGCGACCGTCGGTTTTGATTGGGAGGATGTGTACGGCCCCATCGCCAAGGTGCGCGAAGAGTTATTAGAGGTAGAAGCGGAATTAGACTCTGGCGATCAGGCGGCATTAGAGGAAGAGCTGGGTGATTTGTTATTTGCGGTGGTTAATATTGCCCGCTACCAAAAAATCGACCCGGAACAGGCACTGCGTCGCGCCAACCAGAAATTTGAGCAGCGTTTTAACTACATCGAACAACATGCCGCAGCGCCGCTTATGCAAACCAGTATTGATGAAATGAACCGCTTATGGGATGAAGCCAAGCAGGTTTAGTCAGGGTGGTGGATTACTAAAACTAAAAAGGCGCTTAGGAGGCGCCTTTTTAGTTTTAGTTGTATGAGCACTTATTTGTCGCTGTCCAATTTGCGTTTGGGCTTTTGGATAATCAGCGTTTTTACCGCTGGTTTAGCCGCTGCTGTTTTGGGTTTTGACGATTGGTTTTTAGTGGAATGGTTGCGTGCTGGCGCTCCAGTTGTCTTATTACCCGCTGTTGACGGCGAATTTCCGCCGCGCTTGGGTTTGGCGCCTTGGCGATTATCGTCCCGACGCTGTTCCCCTGTGGGTGTTTGTCGCCCATCGCTTGGTTTTTGTTTGGGGCGCGGACCGGGTTTCTGTATGGATTTGGGCACAGTCACCGTTTCGGTTTTGTATTTGCCCTGTTCAATACCCTCCAGCGTCCAGTTGCCAATTTTAACCCGCACCAAGCGCAGGGTAGGGTGACCTACGGCGGCCGTCATGCGCCGTACCTGACGATTGCGCCCCTCACTAATCACAATTTCCAGCCATTGGGTGGGTATGTTAGCGCGCTCGCGAATGGGCGGTACCCGCTCCCAGAGTTTGGGGGTAGGAATCAGACGCACCTCAGCGGGTTGAGTCATGCCATCATTCAGCGCCACGCCTTGTCGCAACTGGGTCAGGGCATAGCTATTGGGCGCGCCCTCCACTTGCACCCAGTAGGTCTTGGGTTGTTTGTGCGCTGGGTGGCTAATGTAGTGTTGCAGGTCGCCATCATCGGTGAGGAGTAGCAAACCTTCAGAATCGTGATCCAGTCGTCCAGCGGGGTAGACATGGGGAATCTTGATGTAGTCCTTGAGCGTCGGGCGCCCTTCACCGTCGGTGAATTGCGAGAGAACGCCAAAGGGTTTATTGAACAAAATCAGCGTGGCCATAAAACCTTACACCGGGGTTATGAGTCGTGTTGGCAGGCAATTTTATCCGAGTTAGGCTCGGCTGCCATAGCAACTAAACATGCATAAACAAGCGCGGAGGTGTAGAATCGCCGCGCTCTGGCAAGGGGGAGTTCCCTGTGGCGGGGCTCTTTTTCTACATTTTCATACTGTTAATGGCAAGGCTCACAAGGCCGAGCCGCATGAATTGATGGAGCCATCTTTAAATGACTGATTCAAAAATTATCTATACCCAAACCGACGAAGCCCCAGCCTTAGCAACCTATTCCCTTCTCCCCATAGTTCAAGCCTTTACCAAAACTTCCGGCATTGCCATCGAGACCCGCGACATTTCGCTCTCTGGCCGCATCATTGCCGCTTTCCCCGAGCGTTTGACCGAAGCCCAACGCATTGGTGATCACCTGGCAGAACTGGGCAAATTGGCGACTACGCCAGAAGCTAACATTATCAAGCTGCCGAATATCAGTGCGTCGATTCCACAGTTGAAGGCCGCGATCAAAGAATTGCAATCCCAGGGTTACAACCTGCCCGACTACCCCGAAGTTCCGGCTAACGACGACGAAAAAGACGCCAAAGCCCGTTACGACAAAATCAAAGGTTCCGCGGTAAACCCCGTATTGCGTGAAGGTAACTCTGACCGTCGTGCGCCCTTGTCCGTTAAAAACTACGCGCGTAAAAACCCGCACAAAATGGGCGCCTGGTCTGCTGATTCCAAATCCCACGTCGCGCATATGAACTCAGGCGATTTCTACGGCAGTGAAAAATCGGCGTTGATCAGTGCAGCGGGCAACCTGAAAATCGAACTGGTTGCTAAAGACGGCAGCACTAAAGTGCTGAAAGAAACGGTAAAAGTGCTCGCCGGCGAGATTATCGACGCGTCAGTGCTGAGCAAAAACGCCCTGCGCGCTTATATCGCTCAACAAATTGAAGATGCCAAAAACCAAGGCGTACTGCTTTCTGTTCACCTGAAAGCCACCATGATGAAGGTGTCTGACCCGATTATCTTCGGTCACTTCGTTTCTGTGTTCTACGCCCCGGTGCTGGAAAAACACGCGGCGGTGCTCGCTGAATTGGGTGTAGATGTAAACAACGGTATTGGCGATCTGTACACCAAGATCAAATCCCTGCCGGCTGACCAGCAAGCGGAAATCGAAGCCGACATCAAAGCGCTCTACGCCACTCGCCCGGCGCTCGCCATGGTGAACTCTGACAAGGGCATCACCAACCTGCATGTACCAAGCGATGTGATTGTGGATGCGTCCATGCCGGCGATGATTCGCGATTCCGGCAAAATGTGGAATACCGAAGGCAAGCTGCAAGACACTAAAGCCTGTATCCCCGACCGCTGCTACGCTGGCATCTACCAAGTAGTAATCGACGATTGCAAAAAACACGGTGCCTTTGATCCAAAAACCATGGGTAGCGTGCCCAATGTGGGCCTGATGGCGCAAGCCGCCGAGGAATACGGTTCACACGACAAAACCTTCCAAATTCCTACCGATGGTGTGGTACGTATTGTTGATGCAGCGGGCAAAGTGCTTATCGAACAAGCGGTAGAGCAGGGCGATATCTTCCGCGCTTGCCAAGTAAAAGATGCGCCAATTCAGGATTGGGTAAAACTCGCGGTAAACCGCGCGCGCGCTTCCAATACGCCGGCGGTGTTCTGGTTAGATCCAAAACGCGCGCACGATGCGCAATTGATCGCCAAGGTAAATACCTACCTGAAAGATCACGACACCAGCGGCCTTGAAATTCACATCAAAACCCCGGAAGAGGCGATTCAGTTCTCCCTCGACCGTATCCGCAAGGGCGAAGACACTATTTCGGTAACGGGTAACGTGCTGCGCGATTACCTCACCGATCTGTTCCCGATTATGGAGCTGGGCACCTCGGCCAAAATGCTGTCGATTGTTCCCCTGATGAACGGCGGTGGTTTGTTTGAAACTGGTGCGGGCGGCTCAGCGCCAAAACACGTACAACAATTCGTGGAAGAAGGGCACCTGCGCTGGGATTCACTGGGTGAATTCCTGGCTCTGGCAGAATCGCTGGATCACTTTGGCAATGTCACTAACAACGCCAAGGCAAAAGTATTCGCCAAAACACTGGATCAAGCGAACGGCAAGTTCCTAGATGAAAACAAGTCGCCTGGCCGTGCCGCAGGTGAATTGGATAACCGTGGCAGCCACTTCTATCTGGCGCTTTACTGGGCGCAAGCTTTGGCTGCACAAACGGACGATGCTGCCCTGCAAGCGCAGTTTGCACCTGTCGCCAAAGCCTTGACCGAAAGCGAAGCCAAAATAGTCGCTGAACTCAAAGCCGCCTCTGGTAAGCCAGTGGACTTGGGTGGTTACTATCGCCCTAATGATGCCAAAGCTTCTGCAGCCTTGCGTCCAAGCGCTACGTTCAACAGTATTTTGGCCAGCCTTGTATAAAACCTAAGGTGCCGGTCAGCACAAAAAGCCTCCTGTAGTGATACAGGAGGCTTTTTTATTTGCCTAGGCTGGTGGCGTCAGGCGGGAACGGCACTCATCTGTTGGTTGATCGCGGCTGAAGTGTCCTGCGGCACCTTGATGCTCACAGCGTGCAAACCTTTGTCACCCTTGGTGATGTCGAAACTTACGGCTTGCCCGGCTTTTAGGGTTTTGTAACCTTCCATCGCAATCGCTGAGTAATGTGCAAACAGGTCTTCACCGCCTTCATCCGCGAGAATAAAACCGTAACCTTTTGCATTGTTGAACCACTTAACTGTGCCTGTAGGCATGATTTAATCCTTCTGTCCGTGCGACATATGAGAATTTCTAATATCGCTTCGTTATTATTTTCCCAAGCATTACTGCTATTTGGGAGTATGGGACTTGGTGCTCTACGCCAAGCGCTACATACAAGTGGGTCGCATCGCTGGGGCAATTAGAGATAATTCACCCAAAATGATGCATTTGTATGCGCTTGCGGTCTTTTTTTATCCAACATTTGACCCAAAGTCAAGCGTTGATCCGTATCAACACCTGCTGGGGCAGGCTCTGTTGATGGGGTACAATGCGCGATATCGCTAACCATTTTTTATTTTGTATTGAATCTCTATGGGCAATCTGCAAAAGCATCAACTAACCTTAGCTAAAGACGATGATCATTCTATTGACGAGTCGGACGGTAGCCTTGCGGTTTTAACGGAAAAACCGAAATTAAAACGTCCTCCTATGTACAAGGTGATGTTGTTAAACGATGACTACACACCAATGGATTTTGTGGTGGAAATATTGGAAATATTTTTTTCAATGTCACGTGAAAAAGCGACTCATGTAATGTTGACGGTGCATGTTCACGGCAAGGCGGTTTGCGGTATCTATACTCGGGATATTGCGGAAACTAAAGCCGCCCAAGTGAATCAATATGCAAGAGAAAACCAGCATCCACTGTTGTGCGAAATCGAAGCGGTGGAGGATGGGGAATAAAACGGTTTTATACCTTGTTTAATCAAGCCTCGCCCCAACTGTTGGTTACAGTTGCCTGATGATTGTTAATCGATGGTTAAGCAACGGCAGGTTTAGATAATGTGAGTTGCCTTGTTAGACGATTTCAATGTGTTGGTTAGAAGAGGGTAAGCGCAATGTTAAGTAAAGATCTGGAAGTAACTTTAAATCTTGCTTTCAAAGGTGCGCGCTCCAAGCGTCACGAATTTATGACTGTTGAGCATTTACTGCTTGCGCTCATCGATAATGATTCTGCTGCGAGTGTACTGCGTGCCTGCGGTGCAGATTTGATTAGTCTGCGCAAAGAGTTGATTGAGTTTGTTGACTCGACCACACCGCTTATCCCCGAACACGACTCCGAGCGAGAAACCCAGCCTACACTTGGTTTCCAGCGCGTATTGCAACGTGCTGTATTTCACGTCCAATCTTCAGGCAAACAAGAAGTGACCGGTGCAAATGTACTGGTGGCCATTTTTAGTGAGCAGGAAAGCCAAGCCGTTTACTACCTGAAACAACAGAGTATTGCGCGCATCGATGTGGTGAATTACATCACTCATGGCATCCACAAAGTGAGCGGTACCAGTGATCACAGCCATGATCATCAAACACATCAAGAAAATCAGGATGAAGAATCAACAACCGGTGACTCAAGTTCCCAGAGTCCTTTGGAAAGTTTTGCGAGTAATTTGAACGAAGCGGCTATGCAGGGGCGTATAGACCCACTTGTGGGGCGCGAGTTTGAAGTAGAACGGGTGTGTCAGATTCTGGCACGTCGTCGCAAGAATAATCCGCTTTTAGTTGGAGAATCAGGGGTAGGTAAAACTGCGATTGCTGAAGGTTTGGCAAAGCGTATTGTTGATGGTGATGTACCTGAAACGCTTGCTTCCAGTGTGGTTTATTCCTTGGATATGGGCGCACTGTTGGCGGGTACTAAATATCGTGGCGATTTTGAAAAGCGTTTCAAAAGTTTGCTTAACGAATTGAAAAAGCAAAAAAATTCCATTTTATTTATCGATGAAATTCACACCATCATTGGCGCCGGTGCGGCATCTGGTGGCGTGATGGATGCATCCAATTTGCTCAAGCCTCTACTGTCTTCAGGTGAGATCCGTTGCATGGGGTCTACAACTTATCAAGAATATCGTGGAATTTTTGATAAGGATCGTGCGCTCTCGCGTCGCTTCCAAAAAGTGGACGTGAATGAACCAACAGTGGATGAGACATATCAAATTCTCAAAGGTTTGAAGAGTCGCTTCGAAAAACATCACAACTTGCGTTATACCGATGCCGCTTTGCGTGCAGCCGCCGAATTGGCCGAGCGTTATATCAACGATCGCTTTTTGCCCGATAAGGCTATTGATGTGATTGATGAGGCTGGCGCCTACCAACAATTGCAAGCACCCAGTAAGCGCAAAAAAACGATTGGCGTGACCGATGTGGAAAACGTGGTGGCAAAAATAGCGCGTATTCCCCCAAAAAGTGTGTCTTCATCTGATAAAGAGCAGCTGCGTAAACTTGATCAGAACTTGAAAATGACCGTTTTTGGGCAGGATGAGGCCATAGATACGCTGGCTACGGCAATCAAACTATCGCGCGCCGGTTTGGGTTCGATGGAAAAGCCAATCGGCTCCTTCCTCTTTGCCGGCCCAACCGGTGTAGGTAAAACTGAGGTGTGCCGTCAGCTGGCGCAATGTATGGGCATGGAGCTGATTCGTTTTGATATGTCCGAATACATGGAGCGTCACACTGTATCGCGCTTGATTGGTGCGCCACCAGGCTACGTTGGTTTTGATCAGGGCGGTCTGTTAACGGATGCCATTACCAAGCAGCCGCATTGCGTATTGTTGTTGGATGAAATCGAGAAGGCACATCCAGAAGTCTTCAACTTGCTGTTGCAAGTCATGGATCATGGCAGCCTTACTGATAATAACGGTCGCAAAGCAGACTTCCGCAACGTGATCTTGATCATGACTACCAATGCGGGCGCTGAAGTGATGAGCCGCGCTTCCATAGGCTTTACTCATCAAGATCACACCAGCGATGGTATGGAAGCGATCAAGAAGATGTTTACACCGGAATTCCGCAACCGTTTGGATGCCATAGTGCAGTTTGCGCCATTGACCTTAAATACCATCAAAACTGTGGTAGACAAGTTCCTGATGGAGCTGCAAACCCAGTTGGACGACAAACACGTTACCCTTGATATTACCGATGCGGCGCGTGAGTGGTTGGCTATTCATGGATATGACGTGAAAATGGGTGCACGTCCAATGGCTCGCTTGATTCAAGATAAACTGAAAAAGCCTATGGCCGAGGAAATATTATTTGGTTCCCTGTCCCAGGGTGGTGGAACTGTAAGCGTGGACGTAGACCCGATAGAGGACAAGCTTACAATTGAGGTGAGCGCTAAACATGCTCAGCCTGCCTAGTGCGATGATGGATTGTTGAAATAACAAAAAAAGCCGCTATATGCGGCTTTTTTTGTGTTCATTTGCTGGCTAATTAACGAGCGCGATAAGTGATGCGACCTTTGCTGAGGTCATAGGGAGTCATCTCAACCTTGACTTTATCGCCGGTAAGGATGCGGATGTAGTTTTTACGCATCTTGCCAGATATATGGGCAATAACCACATGGCCATTTTCCAGTTTTACGCGGAAGGTAGTATTGGGTAGGGTATCAATCACTTCGCCTTCAAATTCAATGCAATCGTCTTTTGCCATGCGGCAGCTTCCTCAGGTTTTAAACAGTTCTTGCCTATCGCTGATGCGACAGGAGGGGGGGTAAAAAAATAGGCGTGAATTGTGCCTTAATTAACCAGCGGCGCCAAGTAAAAAGCCCCGAAAAGCGGGATTTAACCGGAGCTTTCTCCTGCTAACGAGGTAAAAAGCAGCAAAAAGGTCGCTCCATCTGATGATAGAGGCGGTGTGCTAATTGAGCCGCATCCAGCGACGATTGATGAGTAGTTCCAGTGGGCGATATTGGATTTTGTATTTCATCTTGTCGCATTCCTTAATCCAATAACCCAGGTAGACATAATCCAGGTTCATGCTGCGTGCTTTTTCAATCTGGGCAAGTATCGCGAATTTACCCAGGCTGCGCTGTTCGAAGTCGGCATCATAAAAAGTGTAGACCGCAGAGAGCCCGTCCCCTAGCAGATCGCATACACACAAACCTATCAATTTCCCATCCAGGCGCAACTCAATAAATTGGGTAATGCCCCATTCACTGGTCAAGAAGGCTTTGTACTGCTCCTCGGAGGGAGGGTACATATCGCCGCGTTGATGCCGGCTCTCGATATAGCGAGCGTAGAGGTCATAATGTTCTTGGGTGTTAATGTCAGGTGTGAAATGTAATGAAATATCGGCATTTTGCTGCCAACAGCGACGTTGTGAACGGTTAGGTTTGAATAATTTGACCGGGATTCGGCAGGACACACAAGCTTGGCAGCGCAGGCACTGGGGCCGATAAAGGTGTGCACCGCTGCGGCGAAACCCCAGTTGTGATAATTGTGTGTATAACCCGGGGTTAATTTCGGCAGCAGGGTCAACAAATACTGTCGTCGCCTCTTGCCCATCCAAATAACTACAGGGGTGAGGTTGTGTTGCAAATAGTTTGAGGGACGACAAGTCGGACATAATTGCCTCGCGTAGATCCGTTTTATGCCCAGGGCGCAATTGTCAGGGTTGACCAAGGCAAAGAATATACTGCAGGTTCATTTGCAAAGTTTATCAGCAATTGCTGGAAATCTTCACGCGGGATTTCAACCGCGCCCAAACTAAATAAATGATCGTTGGCGACCTGACAATCGATGACCTTAAAGTCCCACTGTGTCAATTGTCGAACCAAATGGGCAAAGCCCACTTTCGACGCATCTGTGGCACGGCTAAACATGGATTCGCCAAAAAATAGTTGGCCCAGCGCTATGCCATAAAGCCCACCGACCAAACTATCGCCTTGCCAGACTTCAACCGAATGAGCAAACCCGCGCCTATGCAGTTCACAATAACCGGCAATAACTTCATCACTAATCCAGGTGCCATCGGCGTAAACACGAGGTGCTGCACAAGCGCGCATTACCGCTTCAAAACAATTGTCGAAGGTAACTTTATAGCAGCCCTTGCGTAAGGTTTTGCGCAGGCTTTTTGAAATATGTAATTGATGGGGAAATACCACCGTGCGTGGATTGGGGCTCCACCAAAGAATAGGATCACCGGGATTGAACCAAGGGAAAATACCGAGACGGTAAGCGGCCAAAATACGTTCGGGTGAGAGATCTCCGCCCACGGCCACCAACCCGTTAGGCTCCTCTAATGCAGTGGATGGTTCTGGAAACCAAAGGTCGTCATCATTTAGCCAATAAAGTTTGTTCATGAAATCCCGTTTTGAAAAACGTGCGTATATAAGAATGCGATATATACGAAAAGGTGTGTGGTAGCAAAGGTTCAACACAAACGCACCATAACCTGCAGTTGCTACAAAAAATGATTTGTAAATTTTTATTAGTTGGCGCGTTTTTTGAGTGTAATTTTTTGCTGGGATCTGAGTCAATAAATTGTTATTACCTTGAGTGCTTGTAAATTTAAAGACTATGCTTAGTAATACAGATTGGTGCTCTAGCCAAACCCCAACTCCAGTGGAATTTTGTTAATGGTTTGATTGTCTGTCTTTTGCCGCTTAAGTTGCTAACCCGAGGTAGATCATGAGTATTTTTAGTCATTACCGCGAGCGTTTTGAAACGACACAGCAGGAAGAATTAACTATTCAGGAATATTTAGATCTTTGCAAGAAAGATCCAAGTGTCTATGCATCTGCCGCAGAGCGTATGTTAATGGCGATCGGCGAGCCTGAAATGGTTGACACCTCCCAGGACTCTCGCCTCAGTCGAATTTTTTCTAACAAAATAATCAAGCGTTATAAAGTCTTCAGTGACTTTTACGGTATGGAGGAATCCATCCAGCAAATTGTTTCTTTCTTCAAACATGCAGCGCAGGGTTTGGAGGAGAAAAAGCAAATCCTCTATTTGCTCGGGCCTGTGGGTGGTGGCAAATCGTCTTTGGCGGAAATGCTTAAATCGCTGATGGAAAAAATGCCGATTTACTGCATCAAAGGCTCTCCGGTATTTGAATCACCACTGGGTTTGTTTAACGCCGATGAAGACGGAAAAATTCTGGAAGAAGACTACGGTATCCCGCGCCGCTATCTCAAAACCATTATGTCCCCCTGGGCTGCCAAACGCCTGCGTGAATACCGCGGAGACATTACCCAATTTAAAGTGGTGAAAGTTTACCCTTCTATTCTTGAGCAAATCGCTATCACCAAAACTGAACCTGGTGATGAAAATAATCAGGATATTTCTTCGCTGGTCGGCAAGGTGGATATCCGTCAGCTGGAAGAGTTTCCACAAAATGACCCTGATGCCTATAGCTTTAGCGGTGGTTTGTGCCGCGCTAACCAAGGCTTGATGGAATTTGTGGAGATGTTCAAAGCGCCGATCAAAGTGCTGCACCCATTGTTAACCGCAACCCAAGAGGGCAATTACAACAGTACCGAAGGTCTGGGAGCTATTCCATTTGACGGTATTATTTTGGCGCACTCTAACGAATCTGAGTGGCAGAACTTCCGCAACAACAAAAACAATGAAGCGTTTATTGACCGGGTTTATATCGTCAAGGTGCCTTATTGTTTGCGTGTTACCGAAGAGATGAAAATCTACGAGAAGCTTCTGCAGAATAGCTCGCTATCCAAAGCACCTTGTGCGCCAGACACTCTGCGCATGCTGGCGCAATTTACCGTGCTGTCGCGTATCAAAGAGCCGGAAAATTCCAATATCTTTTCTAAAATGCGCATTTACGATGGGGAAAATCTAAAAGATACCGACCCGCGCGCTAAATCCCTGCAGGAATATAAAGATGCCGCCGGGGTTGATGAAGGTATGACCGGGCTGTCTACTCGTTTTGCGTTCAAAATTTTATCCAAGGTATTCAATTTTGATCCCACCGAGATTGCAGCCAACCCAGTGCATTTAATGTACGTGCTTGAACAGCAAATCGAGCAGGAACAATTCCCCAAAGAGGTGCAGGACAAATACCTGGGTGCCTTAAAAGAATTCATTTCGCCTCGCTATGTGGATTTTATTGGCAAAGAAATTCAAACCGCTTACCTGGAATCCTACGCCGAGTATGGTCAGAATATTTTTGATCGCTATGTTACCTATGCGGATTTTTGGATTCAGGATCAGGAATATCGCGATCATGAAACAGGTGAAATTCTAAATCGCGCCTCCTTGAACGATGAGCTTGAAAAAATTGAAAAACCCGCAGGCATTAGTAACCCTAAAGACTTCCGCAATGAAATAGTTAATTTTGTATTGCGGGCAAGGGCTAATAATGCCGGTAAAAATCCGGATTGGCGCAGCTATGAAAAATTGCGCATAGTCATTGAGAAGAAAATGTTCTCCAACACCGAGGATTTGCTGCCAGTTATTTCCTTCAATGCCAAAGCCTCAGTGCAGGACAAGAAAAAACACCAGGATTTTGTGCAGCGCATGGTGGAGCGCGGCTACACCGAAAAACAAGTTCGTTTGTTGTCCGAGTGGTATTTGAGAGTAAGAAAATCCCAGTAACTATTAATCGGGCCGCCCGGGAAAATAGCAAATTCCGGGTGGCTTGAATGGGTGAGTAAACCATAAGGTTGAAATATGAGTTACATAATTGATCGACGACTCAATGCCAAAAATAAAAGTGCGGTAAACCGCCAACGCTTTTTGCAGCGCTACCGCCAGCAGATTCAAAAAGCCGTGTCTGATGCAGTAAATCAGCGCTCTATCACCGATATTGATAAGGGCGGTAAAGTCAGTATTCCTGCCCGCGATATCAATGAACCCACCATTTATCACGGCCAGGGTGGCTACAACGAGCGGGTGCTGCCCGGCAATAAACATTTTTCCGAGGGCGATAAAATTGCGCGCCCGCAAGGTGGTGAAGGGCAGGGCAGTGGCAGTCAGGCCAGCGATTCCGGCGAGGGGGAGGATGATTTTTCTTTCACCTTATCGCAAGAAGAGTTTCTGGATTTTATGTTTGAAGGTTTGGAGTTGCCTAATTTGGTCAAGCGCCAGCTCTCCGGGTTGGAGGAATTCAAAACGGTACGTGCTGGTATTGCTAATGAAGGGCAGCCTGGGCGCATTAATATTGTGCGTTCCTTGCGCTCAGCAAATATGCGCCGTATAGCGCTTACTGCCGGAAAGCGGCGCCAATTGGATGAATTACATGCAGAGCTGATCGCCTTGGACAAGCAGCCTGATTCTCCTGCAAAAAAAGCTCGTATTGCCGATATTTTGGAAATTATTGCCAAACTGGAAAAGGCAATTGGACGAATTCCTTGGTTGGACACTTTTGATCTCAAATACAACTTGCACATTAAACAACCTGTGCCGCGTTCCAAAGCGGTGATGTTTTGTTTGATGGATGTATCTGGCTCCATGGATCAGGCCACCAAAGATATCGCCAAACGATTTTTTATTCTGCTGTATTTATTCTTGCAGCGAAATTATGAAAAAACCGAAATTGTTTTTATTCGCCATCACACCATCGCCAAAGAAGTGAATGAAGACGATTTTTTTCATTCGCGGGAAACCGGTGGCACAGTGGTATCCAGCGCACTGCGATTAATGCAGGAAGTCATTCAGGATCGCTACTCACCGGAAATTTGGAATATCTACGGCGCACAAGCATCGGACGGCGATAACTGGGGTGAGGATTCAGACCTCTGTCGCGATATTTTGGTGGATGAGTTGTTGCCCAGCTGTCAGTATTTTTCCTATATCGAAATTACCCAAAATCAACACCAAGCGCTGTGGGATACTTACGAGACAATTCAACAAGAGTATCCCGAGCGTTTTGCGCTTCAGCATATTCGTGAAGCAGGCGATATTTACCCTGTATTTCGTGAACTTTTTCATAAGAAGGTCGCATGAAAAAACCACTGTTTACTACATCTGAATGGAATTTTGATTTAATCCGGGATGTCGATACAGTGCTGGCCGAGCTGGCGGCTGAGTTCGGCTTGGATACCTATCCTAACCAAATTGAAGTGATCAGCTCTGAGCAAATGATGGATGCCTATTCCTCTGTTGGCATGCCTATTGGTTATCACCACTGGTCTTATGGAAAACAATTGCTCAGCACCGAGCATTCCTACAAGCGCGGCCAAATGGGCCTGGCCTATGAAATAGTGATTAACTCCAATCCCTGCATCGCTTATTTGATGGAAGAAAATACCATGACCATGCAGACGCTGGTCATTGCCCATGCCTGTTATGGGCACAATTCATTCTTTAAAGGTAATTATTTATTTCGCACCTGGACTGATGCGAGTTCTATTATCGATTATTTGGTTTTTGCTAAAAATTATATTTCCAAATGCGAGGAGCGCTATGGTGTTAACGAAGTAGAAAATATTCTTGATTCTTGTCATGCATTAATGAACTACGGTGTGGATCGTTATAAAAGACCATCGCCTATATCTGCCCATGAAGAAGAGCGCCGGCAAAGCGAGCGCGAAGAATATTTACAAAAACATGTGAACGATTTGTGGCGCACCATTCCTAAATTGGCCAGCCATGATGCTGAAAAAGATCTAGCGCGTTTTCCCTCGGAACCACAAGAGAACATTTTGTATTTCCTGGAGAAAAATGCACCTTTATTGGAACCTTGGCAGCGTGAAATTATCCGTATTGTGCGCAAGATCGCCCAGTATTTTTATCCGCAGCGCCAAACCCAGGTTATGAATGAAGGCTGGGCCACCTTTTGGCATTACACCTTGCTGAATGAGCTTTATACACGCGGTTATGTCACTGATGGATTTATTCTGGAGTTTTTGCAATCCCACACCAGCGTAGTGGCCCAACCAGCTTATGATCACCCTTATTTCAGCGGCATTAACCCCTATGCCCTGGGGTTTGCGATGATGAGCGATATACGCCGTATGTGTGAAAATCCCACTGAGGAAGATAAACATTGGTTCCCCGAAATTGCTGGTTCAAACTGGAAAGAAACCTTACAGTTTGCGATGAAAAACTTTAAAGATGAAAGTTTTATCCTGCAATTCCTTTCGCCTAAAGTTATGCGTGATCTAAAACTGTTTAGTATTGTGGATGACGATCAGCAGGAGAAAATCAGTGTGGATGCCATCCACAACGAAAAAGGCTTTAAAAAGCTGCGCGAAAATTTGGCGGGGCAATACAATCTGGGCAATCGCGAACCCAATATCCAAGTCTACAACGTCGATGTGCGTGGGGATCGCTCGCTCACTTTGCACCACTATATGCACAACCGTCGCCCGCTGGCCGGTTCAACCAACGAAGTACTGAAACATTTGCATCGTTTATGGGGCTTTGATGTGCATTTGCATTCAGTAGATGGCGGCGAGATTAAACAAAGTTTTGTTTGTCCATCTCGCACATCTTGATTTTATTTTTTGCCCAGCCGTTTACGCACCATGTGTGCATACAAAATCGCAGGAACAACCACAAAGAATGTAATGGCCGATAGCATCCAAATAGAGCTTTGGTAGAACAGTGCCAGGCTGGCAATATCGGCTGCTTGTTCATTGTTAATCTGTTCTGCAAAAGGTATTGCACCGAGTGCAGCTTCCCTGGCGATGGAGAAGCCGCCACTGGCCGCACTTTCCCAGCCCAGTGCTGAAAAAGAACCGTAGGCTTTGTAGCCTATGGCTGAAGCACCAAATCCGATAGCGCCTATGCCGATAGTGCCCATGCCCAAGAGTCCGGCACCTACGGCACCTATACTGATAATACCAACCGAAACAATGCCGACGCTGATTGGTGCAATCGCCACTCCGCCCCACGCAAAGAGTAACCCGTAGGCGTGACTACCACCTGCTACCCAAGCGACGAGTGGTTTATCGCCATCCTCCGGCATACCAAAACGGAAATGAAAAAGTGGAGCACCGGCGATACAAATACGGCTTTTATACTCACGCTGTTTGGAACCGATTTGATCAGCAGGCGCTTGAAATGCTTCGGGATAAAATAATCGTTCCTGCATTCTGATCCTGCGCATTGCACTGTGCATTTTCACGGTGATAACAATGTAACTTGTGATGAGCAGAGCAACAAAAAATTGCGAAGCAATTGCATAGATTTTTGTGTTATCGATATTTTGCTGTGTGCTGACTCTGGCAAAGTGCTCCAGACTTACCATTCCAATAATATAAATAAATGTGAATACAAAATAGAGCAATGTGACGAGTATGACGCTACGGCGCTCGCGTTTGGTGCGCGATTGGTCAAGTGCCGCTCTGATCCCAAAATAAGAGCTCACAATGCCGGCAAATGCGGCCAGGGTTGCCAGCATTGCAGTCCATTTAAAAATTGAGCCGGCCTTTGCTGCACCTGCACCAAAAGTGGCGATTTTTATGGCGGGTGCAATATCCTTAATTGCAATCAGGACGGACAAGGTGAGCGCGGTGCCTTGTTTGCTTTTTGCCAAAGTATCTTCCACAAAATTCACCATGGCTTGTTGCAGTAATTTACGGCCACGCGACAGCCGTTGTTTTACTGTGTCTTCACTTAGCTCCAGCTGATTGGCAACATGTTCAATGGAACACTGCTCGCGATAAAATAAAATCAACGGCTCGCGATAAGTGTCGGGCATTTTTTCCAATGCTTGCCACAACAGTGCCTGCTCCTGGGCACTGATAAGGTCATCTTCAATTTTCCCCTGCGCGGGCAGCTCATGTTCGTAGTCATCCAAGGCATGGGCATCTGTTGCCGGTTGGGTGACTTCTTTGCGGCGAAAGTGACTGGCTTTGAAGCGAACAATTCCGCACAGCCAGGATTTTAATTTCTCCGGATCGCGCAGGGTGTCGAGTTTTTTCCACGCCTCGATAAAGGTTTCCTGGGCGATATCCTCACTGTGTTTTAAATCCCCAACGGCCGAATAAGCCAGTGCGCACAATAAATTCTGGTAGCGGGTCACTATGGTGCAAAAGGCATCCCTATCGCCTCCCAAGGAGGCCATCACCAAATCGGCATCGTTCCAATCGAACAACGGTTTTCGTCTTTTAAATAGGCTCATGGTTTTTGGTCTCTGGCTCTGAGCCAATAAGTGCCCGTTTTATGAAAAAGGTGACAAGAACATAATAAAAAAATGTCACCGCTCCCGAAAAAACTCAATTTTTTATCAGATAACACGAAAAACGCATTTTTTTGTCACCTTTCTTTTCCGTTCCGGCACTTATTGGTAGGCACGGCAATGCTGTGTTTGACCCACGCATGTTAACAGCATGTTAATTCCAGTAGCGCCTCAGGGCAAAACACTCAGGATGGAGCAGCACCCATGAACAATCGTAAGGCAAGCGCGTTAATGTTTATTCAACCTTTATTACTATCCACGTTACTGGCATCTGCAAGTATCAGCTTCGGATCAGGTATGGCTCCGGTTGTCGATGATTTTAGCAATGCCCAGCAGACCAGCTTGGGTTTTCCGCGCTATTTTGTGAATGACACTATGGCGGGTGGCAACACAAAAACCGAACAAGAGATAGTGAAAGGTGTGATCTCAACAAAAGGCGAAATTATTCCCCCGCGTGGACAACCGGGTTGGGCGAGTATTGCCTTGCCACTTGAAGCGCAGGGAACGCCCAAAGACAGCAGCGCCTTTGAAGGTGTTCGTCTGCTGATTAAAGTGAATAGCGGGAATCTTTCCGTGTCTGCTAACAGCACGGAGATTACCAATTTTGACTATCACGTCGCGCTCATTGTAGTGGCTGCCGACGGTAAATTTCATGAAGTTAAAATTCCATTTGGCTCAATGAAACGCAGTTGGTCTGAACAGACTCCGCTCAATACCAAAACCCTCAACAGCATCAGCATTACCGCCTATGACATGGCAAAAGGCAGTTTTGATTTTGCAGTCGATGAAGTGAGTTTTTATTAATTCATTCAACGTAATCATGTTGGGCAATCTTATGAATAAACCAATACTTAACAACCAGCGGTTGGATTATTTAGACGCTGCCAGAGCCTTTGCGCTGATACTAGGCATTGTGTTTCATGCAAGCCTGTCGTTTATGCCGATGTTTATTGGCTGGGCAGTCATGGATGTATCAACCAGTTCTGTTGTTGCGCTGTTTGTCATGATCGCCCATTCATTTCGCATGGAATTATTTTTTCTGATTGCCGGCTTTTTCAGCCATATGAGTTTTCATAACCAAGGCGGGCGCAATTTCATGCGCTCGCGTTTTTTTCGCATTCTTGTACCGTTTGTGGTGGGTTGGTTTTTACTGCGGCCACTGCTTGTTTCCGGTTGGATTATCGGCGGCGAAAGCATGCGCGGCGAGGCTAATATTCTGGCTGGACTCCAGTCGGGTTTTGCCAGCCTCGCAAAATTACCAACTGACTTATTGGTGGGCACGCATCTATGGTTTTTATATTATCTGTTATTAATCAGCGCGCTTGTTCTTGTTTTGCGTTATTTGCTAGCGCTACATAATCCGCTACAACAAAAAGTAGTGCAATTGAGTGATAGTGCGATGAAATGGATGTGCAATTCGCAGCTTGCAATATTTGCGCTCGCCATTCCCTCCGCCATTTGCTTGTGGTTTATGAATTACTGGAGCGTAGATACGCCCGATAAAACACTGGTTCCCAATATTCCGGTATTGCTGGTGTACGGTGCTTTTTTTATTTTCGGGTGGTTGTTGCATCGGCAAACAAAGCTGATCGAACAGTTCTCTCGTTTGACATGGAGTAAGTTTTTACTTTGTGTGAGCGGAATTATTATCACAAGCGTGATTTACGATCTCTCGGTAAAACTCACGCATCCTCACTACTCACTGTTGAAAGCCTGCTTTGTGTTCAGTCATGCCATTATGATGTGGTTGTTGGTTGCACTGACGATTGGCTTATTCAGGCGCTTTTTGGATCGCCCGAGCAAAACAATCCGTTACCTTGCCGATTCATCCTATTGGCTTTATTTAATCCATTTGCCAATTGTTATCTTCCTGCAAATTACTTTTGCTGAATTGCCTTGGCATTGGTCGATAAAACTTGCCAGCATTTCACTATTGACCGTTGTTATATCCCTTGTGATTTACGATTTACTTATTCGCTCGACAATCGTTGGGGCTATTTTGAATGGAACCTCCAAACCGCGATTTTTGTTCTATCGCCGTGAAGCGATATAAAATGAGTTTGAACTATTGGGTTGGATGATAGTCGATAAACCTTGTACTATTTCTATCTGCTCTTATTTCTACCCCCCTCTTTTGGATGGCACCAAAGGATTAACCACATAATAATCAGGATTTTTTATGGATAAGCGTTTTTTGTCGTTGTTCAGTTTGATATTGATTTGTGTTACCTCAATGTCAAATGCCCGTGAGATTGCATTGACCTTTGATGATGCACCCACGCCTGACTCAGTATTAATGACCGGTGCCGAGCGAACCCAAAAAATTATTGATGCATTAAAAAAGGCTGACGTACCCGATGCATTGATCTTTGTAAAAGCAGGCCACATAGATTCCCAAAATACAGAGCGTTTAACACAATATGCGGATGCCGGCTTTCATTTGGCAAACCACAGCTTTTCCCATCAATCTGCAAGTCAAATAGGCGTAAACGCCTACGCTGAAGATGCCTACAAAGCACATTTAGCACTAAAGCCCTTTAAAAATGTACTGAACTTTCACCGTTTTCCTTATCTGCATTATGGAAAAGATCTGGCGGACATTAGCCAGTTGCAAGCTTTGCTGACCGAGCTTGGCTATAAAGATGGTTATGTCACTGTCGATAATTTTGATTGGTATATCAGTTCGCTCATCACCAAAGCTGCTGAAGAAAAGAAAACCATTGATTATGAAAAAGCCCGTGATTTTTATGTGAATAGTTTGTATGACTCTATTGAGTTTTATGATGCTATTGCCAAAAAAACATTAAAACGCTCTCCACGGCATGTGCTTTTATTGCATGAAAATGATGCAGCGGCATTGTTTGTGGGCGATCTGGTAAATCATTTGCGCAGCAAAGGCTGGAAAATTATTTCGCCCCAGCAAGCCTATAAAGACCCTATCGCAAAAAGCTTTCCGCAAGTTGCTTTGCATAAGCAGGGCAGGGTTGCCGCTATTGCCAGTAGCAAAGGCATTCCCGATGCTGAGCTACGTCATCCATCAGAAAATGAACAATATTTGGATCAGGCTTTTGCTAAGGCAGGCGTGATTGTTAGTCAATAATTGATCATAAATAAAGGAATAACATGTTTATCAAAAAAGCTTTTGCGTTGCTGGTGCTAGGTGCTGTTATTTTTATGAATGGCAGTTATGCAAACCAGCTACCCCCATTTGGTTATCCCGCCTATGAAACTATTAACATTCATGCGAATAGCAACAATAAAGATTATGAACTTTATGTACAGCTACCCAAGTCATATCCGGATACAAAAACGGCTTACCCGTTAATCATTGTTAATGATACTAGCTGGGCTTTTCCGATTACCAATGGTGCTATGGCATTAATGGGAGGAGCTGTTGTTAAGGAAGCGATTGTGGTGGGTATTTCCTACTCCAAAGGTGATGATCGTATGCTGAGCCGTACACGCGATTACACACCTACATTTTCACCGACAGATAAAAACGGGAGTTCGAGCCCGGCTCGTAAGGCGTCTGGTCACGCCAAAGAGTATGTTGATTTTATTGAAAGTCAGGTAATCCCTTTATTGCAGAAAAAATATCGCATTGATTCAAACAAAAGGGTTTTTGTTGGGCATTCTTACGGCGGGTTGCTCGGCACTTATATTTTATTTAAAAAGCCACACTTGTTTACTGATTACATTATTGGCAGCCCATCCCTGTGGTATGACAATCGCGTTATGTTTAGCCTTGAACAAGCCTTTGCCAAAAACCATAACCGTCTACCAGTTAACGTCGCTATGTTCGTTGGATCACTTGAAAATGATTACTACCCAATGGTGACTGATTTATTGGCGATGGAAAAACAATTGCGCTCACGCAACTATGAGGGATTTAATTTGCGTGTTGAAGTATTGCAAGGGGAAAGCCATCACAGTGTTTTTCCCGGTTTGCTCTCCAAGGGATTGATGGCAACCTTGCCCTTGGAAAAATAATATTCCTGATTGCGGCTGCTATTGCAGCTGCCGCAATTATCTTTTTAACTCATACACACACATATTCACCGCTGAAGCTAAATTCAGCGATTCAATCGCCCCGCAGCCTGCAATAGTAAACGCTTGTGCATTCATCGCCTGCAGTGCCTCACGCGGTACACCGCGCGCTTCATTGCCAAACAGGTAGCAGTCAAAATTTTTAAAACTCTTATCACTCAATGCTTTTCCGTTCATATCCAGTGTGGCGATAGATGTGAATCGTTCAGCCAGTGATTCGACAGGTACATCCAATTCAATCGGCACATGAAAAATCGCGCCCATACTGGAGCGAACCACTTTGGGGTTGTAAGGATCAACCGAGCCAGGGCTGAGCAGGCAGCGAAAGTTGCCGAACCAGGCGAGGCTGCGCAAAATGGTGCCTAAATTGCCGGGGTCTTGTACTTCATAGAGGTAAATAATTTTTTCGTTGGCTGTTTGAGTGCCTGTGTTATTCAGTAGGGGCGCTACAGCGATAATCCCTTGCGGCGTTTTGGTGTCGGACAACTGCGCCATGTGTTTTTCGCTGACCAGATGTTTTTTAAACTGGCTCGGAAAATCCTTGAACTGTTCGGTCACAAATAATTCGCAGTGGTTCAGCGCCGGATTAATCGCAGCCGCTTTTTCCAATTCCAGAATTAAATGTTCACCCTCCACCAAAAAATAACCGAATTCGGTACGGTATTTTTTGTGGTGGAGTTTTTTGGCTTCATCCAGTTTTAATGACATGGCGATTAACCTTGCAGATCAGCGAGCATGGCTTTTGCGACAGCTTCAGCGACTTTAATACCATCCACTCCCGCCGATAAAATTCCCCCCGCATAACCAGCGCCTTCACCGGCAGGATACAAACCGCGCGTATTTAAACTTTGTAGCGATTCGTGATTGCGCGTAATGCGCACCGGGGATGAGGTGCGGGTTTCAATGCCGGTTAAGACGGCATCATCGCGATCAAAACCGCGAATTTGTTTACCGAATTCTGGCAGCGCTTCGCGAATCGCCTCAATCACATAATCGGGCAGGGACGGTGCTAAATCGCCCAGTTTTACACCGGGTTTGTAAGAGGGTTCTACTTCACCAAATTCGCTTGATGGCTTGCCGCGAATAAAATCGCCCACCAATTGCCCCGGTGCGCAGTAATCATGTCCACCCAATTCAAATGCGCGCGATTCCAATTTTTCCTGCAGTTCGACCCCCGCGAGCGGGCCGCCGGGGAAATCTTTTTCTGGTTCAATTCCCACCACAATGCCCGCGTTAGCATTGCGCTCGTTGCGTGAATACTGGCTCATGCCGTTGGTGACAACGCGGTTAGGTTCGGAGGTGGCGGCGACTACGGTGCCGCCGGGGCACATACAAAAACTGTACACCGCGCGGCCATTGTTTGCGTGGTACACCAATTTATAATCCGCTGCGCCTAATTCGGGGTGACCGGCATACTTACCGAGGCGAGCGTTATCAATTAAAGATTGTGGGTGTTCAATACGGAAGCCCACTGCGAAGGGTTTGGCTTCAATAAATACACCGCGCTCGTGAATTTTGCGGAAGGTATCGCGCGAGCTATGACCAAGTGCAAGCACTACATAACGGCTGCGCAGTGTTTCGCCACTCGCCAATACCACACCTTCAATGCGGCCATTTTCAATAATAAAGTCGGTCACTTTACTTTCAAACCGCACTTCACCACCCAGTGCTTTAATTTCTTCGCGCATGGTGGATACCACGCCGGTCAAGCGAAAGGTACCTATGTGCGGTTTGCTTACATACATAATCTCTTCTGGCGCACCGGCACGCACAAATTCGTGCATGACTTTGCGGCCATAAAATTTCGGGTCTTTAATTTGGCTGTAGAGTTTGCCATCAGAAAATAAACCCGCACCACCTTCACCAAATTGCACGTTGGATTCGGGCGTTAATACTTTATTGCGCCAGAGTGCCCAGGTGTCTTTGGTGCGTTTGCGTACATCCTTACCGCGTTCTAACACAATCGGTTTAAAACCCATTTGCGCAAGAGTCAGTGCGGCAAATAAACCGCAGGGGCCAAAACCTATCACTAGTGGGCGTTCGGTTAAATCCGCGGGCGCTTGTGCAACGGGATAATAGTTGGTGTCTGGTGCGGGGCGAATATTTTTATCATCGGCAAAACGGCTGAGAATTTTTTCCTCATTATTTGCTTGCAGGTCGATGATATAAACAAAGGTGATTTCGCTGTTTTTTTTGCGCGCATCGTAGCTGCGTTTAAATACGGTGAAATCCAGCAAATCGGTATCTTTGATTTTCAGGCGTTTGACGATGGCAGCGCGCAGTGCTTCTGCGGGGTGATCGAGCGGCAGTTGCAGTTCGGTAATACGGATCATGATGGCTCCTGGCCGGTAACTTTCCGGCAAAAGGATGAAAGACTGGGAAATGAGGCATTTTACGCGGCTTGGTGCAGGGCTGCCAGATGAGCACACCGATTGAGCTGCATTTTTTGTCACCAAAGCTTCATGAACTTGCCATTAATTAGTCATAAGCCACAACCATTCTTGCGGGCTGATTGTCTTCTCATTCGACCTTAAAGGATCAGTCCATGCAATTTGCAAAGAAAGTACTCTCGCTGGCAGTTATTGCCAGCTTACCCATGCTAATGGTTGGCTGTGGTGGTGACGATGGTAAAAACGGTACTAATGGCAGCAACGGTAGCAATGGCAGTAATGGTGCAAATGGCGCAGATGGTAAAACCAGCCTGATTGCACAAACCCGGTTAGTTGCTGGTGATAGTCAGTGTTTTGCGGGCGGCATAAAAATTGAAACCGGTATTGATGTCAACAGCGATAACACTTTGCAACCTACAGAAGTGAATCAAACTAGCTATCAGTGTGAAAAAACGCTGGTGAATAGTGCAATGAATTTTAATCGTGTAGCCACCTTTCCCGTGTGTTTACAAATCAGCGCGACTTGCAATACCAGTGATGAAACCGCTGCAGAAATTGTTGCTGCGAGCACTGACGGCATGACCTTGATTTATACCGACGCGCTCAAAGAGCAAATTGGTTTTACTGATATCAGCCAGCTCAGTGCACCTTTGGCAAGAGGTGTGTTGGCTATGGGTGGTGAGCCCACATCGATTGCAGTGAAAGGCGGTTATGCGTTAATTGCGGTAGATACTTCTGCTGATTTTATTAATGCCTCTGGCGATTTTGTTGTTGTCGATATTGCAACTCAAACGATTGTTCATCGCCGCAGTATTGGTGGTCAGCCAGATTCGGTAGCCATCAGCCCGGATGGCAAATATGCCGCCATTGTGATTGAAAACCAACGCGATGAAGACCTGAATAATGGCTTGCCACCACAGTTGCCAGCCGGCAAATTAATTGTGGTTGACCTGAGTGCAGCCAGCCCCGTTGACTGGACTATGCGCGATGTGAATTTAACCGGTATTGCCAGTTTGTACGCCGCTGACCCTGAGCCAGAATTTGTCGATATCAACACCGATAATATTGCTGTAGTAACCTTGCAAGAAAATAACCATATTGCGTTAGTTGATTTGGCGACGGCTAGTGTTACAAATCACTTTACGGCAGGCGCTGTAGATCTGGTAAATGTAGACCTCACTGATAATCGCCCTGCGTTAATTAAACCCGTCGAAGTAAAAACAGCACAGCTGCGTGAACCCGATGGCGTAACCTGGATTAATAAGGATTATTTTGCCACTGCAAACGAAGGTGATTTAAATGGCGGCAGCCGTGGTTTCACCGTGTTTAATAAACAGGGTGAGGTTATTTGGGATTCCGGTTCAGCACTGGATGATATGGCAATTCGCTTTGGTCATTATCAAGATCGTCGCTCAGATGCCAAAGGTAATGAGCCAGAAAATATTGAAATGGGTGTGTTCGGTGGCAACCGTTATTTGTTTGTTAACTCCGAGCGCTCCAGTGTGATTTTTGTTTACGATGTGGCTGACCCCACTAAACCGGTATTCAAACAAGTATTGCCTGCCAGTGCCGCACCTGAAGGTGGTTTGGCAATTCCCGCGCGCAATTTATATGTTGTCGCCTCTGAGAATGACACACGCAGTGCAGCCATTCGCGCGGGTTTGAATATTTACAGTTACAACCAACAACCGGCAGCTTATCCAACCGTGCAATCCGTAAATCGCCCGGACGGCAACCCAATTCCCTGGAGTGCTTTATCGGCGTTGACCAATGACATGAATAACCCCGATATTCTCTATTCCATTGAAGATAGCTTCTTCGGTCAGAATAGAATTTTTGTGGTGGATATCAGTACCAAGCCAGCGCTGATTGTCGATGAAATAAAAATCATGGACACCAATAACGTGTTTGCTAATTCGGGTGTGAATGCACATTTACCGAGTGTGACTAACGCTGAACTAGCCGCGATGATTAACGCTGACAAATCCGTGAATATAGATCCCGAAGGTTTGGCAAAAGCAGCTGACGGTGGTTTCTGGATCGCCTCGGAAGGTTCAGGCGCAGCGGCTAGTGCGGCATCTATGAATTTGATTTTCAAAACCGATGCCCGTGGTGTGATTGAATCGGTCATTCATTTGCCCGCTGCAGTGAATAATTTGCAAATCAACAATGGTTACGAAGGTATTGCTGAGTATAACAATAGCCTCTACGTCGCCTTCCAACGCGCGTGGGCGGGTGAGACTAATCCACGCATTGGTATTTATGATTTGGCTGCACAAAGCTGGAAGTTTGTGTACTACCCCTTGGATGCTTACAGCTCGCAATACGCGGGTGGTTGGGTGGGTTTGTCGGAAATTACGTCCATCGGCAATGGCGAGTTTATGGTGCTGGAGCGCGATAACCGCGGCGGTTTGGATGCGGCCATTAAACGTTTGTACAAAATTAATTTACAAACGGTTAGCGATGGTGATCTGATCACCAAAACCCTGATTAAAGATATCAAACCGGCCCTCGCTTCCACCAAAGGGACTTTAATCGAAAAAGTAGAAGGTGTTGCGGTCACCCTGAACGGTGAGGTTTATATAGTGACCGATAACGACGGCGTGAATGATCACAGCGGCGAAACCCAACTGATGAATCTGGGTCGCTTGTTTTAATTAACACCTCTGCGTGACTTCAAGGGAGCTTCGGCTCCCTTTTTTGTTGGCCGGAAATCTGATTGCATAAATTTTGGTATTACCTATAATACCAAATATGATCCCATCAATTGTGATAGATACCAATGTATTGGTTGCTGCCCTCAAGTCCCGCTTGGGGGCGTCCTTTAAGTTGCTGATGGCGCTGCCATCCGCTAGTTATAACCCCTGTTTATCCGTACCCCTGTGTGTGGAGTATGAGTCGGTATTAAAACAGCCTGAATTGTTGCCACATCTATCGACGGATGAGATCGACGCGGTATTGAACTATGTGCTGAGCCGCGCCAGCATCCACGAAATTTTCTTTCTATGGCGCCCGTTTCTCAAGGATCCAAAAGATGATTTGGTATTGGAAGCTGCAGTAGCGTCGCAGAGCCAATATCTGGTGACGTTTAATCTGCGTGACTTTGCCGATGTTGAAAAACAGTTTGGTATTAAAGTGGTTACTCCCCAAGAATTTTTACACGAGCAGAGGTTGATATGAGTACGCTGAGTTTGCGTTTGCCTGATTCTGTTCACGAGCAAATTAAATTGCTCGCCAAAAAAGATGGCATATCGATTAATCAGTTTGCGGCATCGGCGATTGCCGAAAAAATGGCGGCCTATCTCACTGAAGAATATTTAAAAAAGCGTGCGGTCAATGGTAGCGAGCAGGCTTTTTTAACGGCAATGGCAAAAGTGCCAGATGTTGAAACAGTAAATGAAGATAAGTTGCCCTAACGGATGTGATGTATATCTGCATGCGCGATACGGTAGAGAATGTTTTAAACGCTCCATAAAAGTGAAACCCTGGTTTTAATATGGCTAGATCCAAAAGCAGTAACCGTTGGCTGGAAGAACACGTCAACGATCCCTATGTGAAAAAAGCCCAGGTGGATGGCTATCGCGCGCGCGCGGCTTACAAACTTATCGAATTAAATGAAAAAGATAAATTGATTCGCCCCGGCATGATGGTGGTGGATTTGGGTTCAGCGCCGGGTAGCTGGTCGCAAATTGCCGGGCGTTTAGTGGGTGTGAAGGGCAGGGTGATTGCGTCCGATATTTTGCCGATGGATTCGCTGGAGCACGTGGATTTTATTCAGGGTGATTTCACCGAAGAAGCGGTGTTTAACCAGATTATGGAAAAGCTTGGCGGCAACCGTGCGGATGTGGTGATCTCTGACATGGCGCCTAATATCAGCGGTGTGGATGCGGTGGATCAGGCGTCTTCCATGTATTTGGTTGAGCTGGCGCTGGATATGGCGCGCAGCGTGTTAAAACCCAAGGGCGATTTTGTCGCAAAAGTTTTTCACGGCGAAGGTTACGATGATTACGTGAAAGATGTGCGCACGTCATTTGAGAAAGTCGTGATTCGTAAACCCGACGCCTCGCGCCCGCGTTCGCGTGAAGTCTATGTGGTGGGTAAGGGGTTTAAGGGGTAGCTCAGTGGGGCTGTGTGTGTTTTGCCAGCCCACTGTTTTCATATCAAGAACTGCGCACCACCAATTCGGTTGGCAGCATTTGTGATCTGACCGGTTCGTCGCCGTTAATTTGCTGCAGAATTTTCTCTACTAATAATTTTCCACCGGCGTGAATGTTTTGGCGAATGGTGGTTAGCGGCGGGTTGAAAAATGGGGCGATGGGAATATCGTCAAAGCCAACGACCGAGACATCTTCCGGCACTTTATAACCCTGTTGTTGCAACGCATTAATTGCGCCCATGGCGATATTGTCACTGGCGGCAAAAATACCATCAAAATCCAAATCACCTTGCAACAATTCCGTGACGTGATTAAACCCGGATTCAATAGAAAACGCTGCTTGTACATGGCGCTCCTGAGTTGCTAATCCGGCTGCTTTTAGCACATCAAAATAACCCTGGAAACGCTGATTAATTTCCGGGTGGGCAATATCCCCCAAAAATACCAAGCGCTTACAGCCGCGCTGCAATAAATGCTGCGCAGCAATTTGGCCGCCCTGATAATTATTACTGCCCACCACGCAATATTGTGTGTCCGGTTTTGCCGCACCCCACACAACCAAGGCATCACCCATGGCATGTAACTTTTGTAGCGGGGCGTCGTCGCGCCCGGTGCCTATCACAATAATGCCATCGGAGCGTTTTGAGCCAAGCAGGTGCGAGTGCCAATCGTTGCTGGTAATCGCGGGGCTGGAAAATAATAAGCTGTAGTTATGTTGGTGTAATTCATCGGCAATCGCGCCGATCATATCCATCATAAACGGGTCAGAAAATTTCTGACCATCGTGAGTTTCCGCGTTAATAATCACTGAAATGGCGTGACTGCGTTGCAGGCGCAAATTACGTGCACCGGTATTGAGTTTGTAATTCATCTCACGCGCGAGTGCCTGAATTTTTTCGCGTGTTTGTTCATTGATAACCGGATTGTTATTCAGTGCGCGCGATACGGTGGATTCCGCCACACCGGCGCGGCGCGCGATGTCGGCAATGGAGACTGGCGACAATGGTATTTTGCTCATGAGATAACAACACCCTGATTCTGTTGGGTGCATGGTATGTAAGTCATTTGTTTTGCACAACCAAGAATCTTTATACAGCCAAGTGTCTGTATACAACCCGGAGCCGGCTCAACCTAATTGCTGATGCGTTTCAAATGGAAAATCAGTAGAAAAATGCAGGTCATAGGGATAAGCGCCAAATAAAACGCCGTTTGGCCATCAAATTGATTAAACACTGTGCCGGTAATGATTGAGCCAGTTGTACCTCCTAGCGCCGAGAAAATAATAATCAAACCCGCCATAGAGGACTGCTGGCTGCGGGGTAGGGAGCTGAGCACCAGTGAATTCAGTAAGGGGTAAATAGGCGCCATAAACAGGCCAATCAGCGGAAACAGGTAGGCGGCTAAAGGCAGGTTAAACCAGTGGCTATCGACATTGGTTTCTACATTGTGGGCGAGCGGAAGCGTGAGCAAAATCAGGCTGGCCATAGCCAAAATGCAGCCAGCGAGGAACAGATGCCAGGGAATAAAACGCAGTAGCCAACCAGCGCCTAAACGCCCCAGTGCCAAACTCAAGGCAAATAAGCTGGTAATTTGCACGGCGATGCTGGCAGGTAACTTAAGTACCTGATTGTTAAACGTGGGTAACCAGGTGCCTATGCCCTGTTCGATGAGCACGTACAAAAACATCGCACCCATAAAGCTGTACACCAAGGGCTGCAATACCAGCCTGAGCATGGCGACAAAATCTTGCTGCGCACTGGTGCCCGTCGCTACTGAGTGGTCACTCAATTCCGCTCCCGAGTCGCTGGGCATTTGGCCTTCAGGCTTGACCCTAATCATCAAGATCAAATTAACCGCGCACAGCCCCGCGAGCAGCCAATACACATTGAGCCAAGCGCTGCTGCCTGGATTTTGGTCATCAATAAACGCGCTGAAAATCCAATAGCCCGACAACACCCCGCACATGAACACTCCTTCAATGCTATTGAGCAAACTGGCGTGCTGTTGCTTGTTGTTGGTGAGCAGCCCAACGCTGGCGTAAACCGACACTTTAATCAGCGCAAAAGCGGCACCCACACACAGAAAGAAGAGTTTGGTTGCCCAAAAGCTGGCAATAACTGGCATGGCAAGGGAGGCCAATAACATCAGTGATACCGCCAGCATCATGGCGTTGCGATAGCCCATGCGGGGCAGTAGCGAGGCGACAAAAAACGACACAATCGCAATGGGTAAATCCTTAAAGCCTTCCAGGAGTGCAGCGCTTTCTTTGTTGATCCCAAAGCTATTGATGGATTGCAAGATGACGATGCCGACGCTGTTGAGCAGCAAACCAAACAGGAAGTAGTTGCTCATGAGCACCAGGATCATCAGGTGCCGATGGGTGATTGTCATAGGGCTGCTCTCGCTCTGGTGTTCTTGATGTGCGGTTGTGTGTATTGAGTGTAGTTGGCTTGATAGTAGAAAAGTCTACTGCCGCCTAATTTATTTTGCAAACGTTTGCATTTTATAAGGCAATCGTTTGCAAAATAAATTGCAAACGATTGCAATTTATTTTTTGCGGATCTAGTATTGGTCGGGCAAGGAGTTGTCATGCAGGCAGGGAGAGGTTTCTGTAACGACTATGTTGATCAGTCGGTACAGGGCGGTGGCAATTCAACACGAAGGTAGTTCGACACCAAAAGTTCAACACTAAAAGTTCAACACCAAAGTAGTCCAACAATAACTAGCCCACGACAGGGGAGAACCCATGAAAATCAATCTACTTACACGCGCTATTAATCAGATTAACTGCCAGCGTAAATCCTACTTGAGCCTCGCATTAGGCGCGGCAGCGCTGGGTTTGGTACAGGTGCCTGTGCTGGCACAGGATGCAGGCAGTACGGAATCGGTTGAAGAGCTGATCGTTACCGGAACTCCGGGTGGTGCCAGCGTGAAACGCTTTGATGCCAGCTTTGCCATTTCTACGGTGGATGATGCGGAAATCAAACAGGTATCACCGGCCAGCACAGCTGATTTGCTGAAAACCATTCCCGGTGTTTGGGTGGAGAGTTCGGGCGGTGTGTCCGGCGCCAATATTTTTGTGCGCGGCCTGCCCAGCGGTGGCGATGCGGATTTTGTGACCGTAGCGATCAACGGCTTGGCGATTTTCCCAGCTCCAACCTTGTCGTTTATGGAGAACTCCACACTGTTCCGCGTCGATGAAACCATTGAGCGCTTGGAGGGTTTGCGCGGCGGCCCCAACCCTGTGTACTCCAACGGACAGGTTGGTTTGACCACCAACTTTATTTTGAAAGAGGGTGGCGAGGAGACTGAAGGCGCGGTGCGCTACAGCACCTCGGATTACGATTTGCAGCGCATCGACGGCATGGTGAGCGGCAAATTGGCAGAAGATTTTTATTACATGATCGGCGGTTATGTCAGTTCATCGCCCGGTGTGCGCGATGCCGGTTTTAACGCCGAACAGGGCAATCAGTTCACCATCAACCTCACCAAAATTCTGGATAACGGCAAAGCCAATCTGTTCCATCGCAGCACCGACGACCACGGCACCTGGTATTTGCCAGTGGCGCTGGATGTTAACGGTGTTGAAACCGGGTTGGATGCAGGCTACACCCAGGTTGGCCAGCGCAATCGCCATGTGCTCGTGCCCATGTCCGGCGCCGATGGTAATGGCGGTTCAGCGCTTAATTGGGAATCTGTCGATATGGGCGAAGGCCGCGGTTGGGATGGCAGCGTGACCGGTGGCTCGCTGGAGTTGAACCTCGCCAACGATTGGACCTTTATCGACCGCTTCAGTTTGACCAAGGGTGATGCGGATACCGTTGGCTTTGTGCCTCAGGGTGCCGCAGTGACCTTGGGTAGTTTGAATGGTGGTGTTGCGGGTGAAACCGTCAGCGGCGCGCCGCTCGCCGCCAACCAATTGGTGCAGCAATTTGGCCCTTGGGTGGTGCGAAAAGACATCAATGCATTCAACAACGATTTAAGTTTGGGTAAACGTTGGGACGACTTCAAACTTACCCTCGGTTATTACAGCTCGGCGTGGGATGTTGAAGAGCAATGGTCAATTGGCAATCAAAAATGGTATCAACTGGCACATAACGGCGAAGAGGTGAGTGCTGCCAGCATCAACAACCCTTGTCAGGGGGCAGATGTCGCCAGCTGTGGTTGGAAATACGATGTGGATGCACGCGGTGATGCGCGCGAAAATGCGTTTTATATCGCCGGTGAAACCTATATTGGCGACGTTACGCTCGACGCCGGTGTGCGCCTTGCCAATCGCAAAACTAACTATGCAGTAGACGATAGCGCGCTCGATGGTCGCGATGATTTTTTTGTCGATGCCGATGAAAGCAACACCGCTTACACCGCCGCCGCCAACTGGAATTTCCGCGACGACATGGGCGTGTTTGTGCGCATCAATGACGGTTTTAAATACCCGGATTTTGATGCTTACCGCGATTTTCGTGGCGATTTCAACAACGGCTCGGATTTGATTATTGATGTGAGTCAGTTGGAGTTGGGCTACAAATTATCGCGCGATAACTACTCGCTCTACGCCACCGGTTTTTCTAACAAAACCAAAGGCCAGCCTTTCTGTGATGTCGGTGGTGTCACCTGTTCACGCTTGGAAACCAAGGCGGTTGGTGTGGAGTTAGACGGTAAATTGTACTTGGGCGATTTCACACTGGATTTGAATGCCACAGTGCAAGAGCCCGAGATCGACAACGGCCCCTTGGCAGGTAATCAAGTATTGCGTCAGCCAACCCACATGATGCGCCTGACCCCAAGCTACAACATCACCCTGGGCAATAATGTGGAGACATCGCTCTACGCCACTTACAGCGTGATCAGCGATCGCTATGGTGATAACGCCAACACCAACACCTTGGACAGCTACACCAAATTGGATTTGGGTGTGCAAATGAATATCGACAATGTGAACATCCAATTGGCGGTAGACAATGCAACCGATGAGTTGGCGCTGACCGAAAGTGACCCTCGTGCGACAGGCGCATCGGCCAATGGCCGCTACATTCTGCCGCGCAATGTGAAGCTGAGCCTGGGTTACAACTTCTAATCCGCGTTATAGCCTTTGGAGCCGCGCTGCTTGCAGCCGGCTCCCTTTTTAGGGCTCCTGGAGGATGGTGATGAAAGCAACCATAATGTCGTTATTGGCAATTTTTCTGGTCGCTTGCAGCGACAACACTAAGCCACCATTAGCACCAGACTCTACTCGGGAGATAATTGCAATGTCTTCCTCGCGTTTAACTTCAGTCGATGACAACGAAGCCATTATGTTTAAAGAAATTCAGCTATCCGATGTGTTTCCCGATTCTAAAACCTTTGTCGATAGCATTCCCAAACAGCCGATGGCGCAGATTGCAGCGCTGTATCAGGTCGAAAAGCTAAAGCCGGATTTTGATCTGGAGGCATTTGTTCATGCCAATTTTGAGTTGCCCCAAGCTGTTGCAGCCGATTTCAAAACCGATCCGAATCAAACAGTTGAGCAACATATTAACCAGTTGTGGGATGTGCTGACGCGCAAGCCTGATGCCACGACTGATCACGCGGCTGTTAGCAGTTTAATTCCGCTACCTAACCCCTATGTGGTTCCCGGTGGCCGGTTTCGCGAAGTGTATTACTGGGACAGTTACTTCACCATGCTGGGGCTGCAGGCATCCGGCCGCTGGGATTTAATTGAAGGCATGGTGAATAATTTTGCCTATTTAATTAATACCCGTGGGTTTATTCCCAATGGCAATCGCAGTTATTACGAAGGCCGTTCGCAGCCACCTTTTTTTGCCTTAATGGTGGATTTGTTGGCACAGCATAAAGGTAATGCGGTGTATGAAACCTATTTGCCTGCGCTGGTTAAAGAATACGAATTTTGGATGAGCGGCGCACCACAATTAACGGCGGATTCGCCCAGTCACCGGCGTGTAGTGCGCATGGCTGATGGCAGTATTCTCAATCGCTATTGGGACGATATTGCCGCACCGCGTCCCGAATCTTTTAAAGAAGATTATGAGTTGGCTGCTGAGGCGGGCGCGAATAAAGCCAACATGTATCGCCATGTGCGCGCTGCTGCAGAGTCCGGTTGGGATTTCAGCAGCCGTTGGTTTACGAATGCCGATGATATGAAAACCATTTGCACCACCGACATTCTGCCGGTGGATTTAAATGCACTACTGTTTAATTTGGAAAAAACCCTCGCACATATTTATAAAACAACCGGCAATAGCGCGGAGGCCGAAAAATATTCACGGCTTGCGCTGCTGCGCCAGCAAGCGCTGATGAATTATTTCTGGAATGAAAAAACCGCGTTTTTTCACGACTACAATATTGCTCAGCAACAGCAAGCCCCGGTGCTTTCGCTCGCTGCCGTATTTCCTTTGTATTTTCAAATGGTGGAACAAACCGTAGCCGATAAAGTAGCGCACAAAATAGTGCAGAATTTTATGCAGGCTGGCGGCCTTACCACCACACTGGCACACACAGGCCAACAGTGGGACGCGCCTAACGGGTGGGCACCTTTGCAATGGGTAGCTATTCAGGGTTTGCGTCACTACCACCACAACACCAGTGCGGAGGAGATTAAAAAACGCTGGGTTGCGTTAAATCGCACCGTTTACCAAAGAACTGGCAAGCTGGTTGAAAAATATAACGTGTATGACACCAGCCTCTTAGGCGGTGGTGGTGAATACGAACTACAAGATGGATTTGGCTGGACCAATGGCGTGTTATTGGCATTGTTGGCGGAATAAGGCAAAAGTTTTTGGGATATCTGCCGATAAGTATAGGGAATTAATGGAGATGCTATCCCATGGAAATTTCTGTCCTGAATCTGACGGATGCTATATCCCGTAACAGCCTCGTTACTACGGCATCATTGGCTCCAATCCCGGCGCCTGTCTCACCTGAAACGGTAGGCTCGCCTGCTGCGATTGTCACCATCAATCCGGTAATTGAACCCCCATTGGTTTATAACGAACCCCAGGTGGTAGCCACTTATCTGCGTGAAAATACCCAAGCTGGGCCTGCTGCCCAAGCGACCAATCAAGCGTTGATTAGCTCGCTTTCGCAGATTAAAAACGGCAAGGCGCCGGTTGTTGTTAGCAGTTTGTTTAGTCAGGTCGCCGCTTTGAGCCGCGAGACCAGTGAATACCGCAATGAGGCGCGCGAATTTCGTGTGCCACCCAAGGTTGAGGTGGAGAAATTTACTCCGGATTTTACTGTCGCCAAGGGTCGTCGAATTGAATCTGTCTTTCTCACTGTGCGCACTCGCGAGGGCGATAACATCAGTATTCAATTTGGCCGCAATGCCAATCGCGATGGCACTTCAGTGATGACATTTTCGTTTGGAGTAAATGGCGAGCTGTCGGAAGCTGAGCAAAAAGCATTGGCGGCGATGATGGAAAAATTGGGTGCTATGGGCGATGAATTTTTTCGTGCTGACACCACTGAACTACGCGGTTTAAAAGAGATAAATACTGAGTTTATTGCTGGATTTAATTTCACCTTGCAGCGGTTTGACCCTGCTACAGATACTTATGTGGAACACAGCTATGAATTTAGTGTGGATGAGGTGGCGCAAACCCAGACCCTGCGCGCGAAGGATGTGAAGGGTTACAGTTTGGATATTACCACCCAATTGCAAAGTTTGGCGGGTACTCCCAACCTTGAACATAATGTGTTGCAGCAATATTTGGATTTGATAGCGCAGGCCGGCGATGAGAGCAAAGCGCCCAATGTATCCAAGCGTTTTATGATGGATGCATTCAATTCAATATTCGGTGGTTTTTTGCAGCCTGTGGTTGAAACTGAATATGTAGTTGAAACCGAGCCAGCAGCTGTTGATGCGGCGCAAAAAGCCATTGCTGCATTTGATTCCGGTATGCCGGATTTCACCGCTAATTTCCGCTCGCCGGTGTATCACAACCCGGGTTTCTATTCCCAAGTTGCCGCCATGACCTTAACCTTGGAGCAGCAAACCCGTCAGGAGCAAACAGGCGAAAACTTGCTGATCAAACAAGATACCCGCTATGACCTCAGTTACAGCAAATTTGAGGCTATTCCTAATAATTCGCTGGATATGCTGGGCGCAAATTACACCTATGTCAGCGTGCATGAAACCGCAGAGACCAGCCGAATGCTTTCCATGACGGGTGATAGAGTGAACAACCTCTGGGTGGAGCAGCAAGCCAACAAAGAAACTGAGCGCCAGCAGTTTGAAAATTTCAAATTGATTGAGCGCGAGGCTTATGAATATGGTGATAGACGGTTGCAGGAATATGCGGAACTACTGGAAAAACTTAACCTGAATAACCAGCACCGGGGTGTGGATGAATTATTAATTGCCAGCAAAGAAAAATTATTTCTAAGTTTGAATTTCTAAGCTTGATCCTTTGATGTGGAAATAACCAGAGCCAACGGCAAACACCCAAAGGCATTGCGAGGGTGTTTGCCGCTGTATTATTTAGTTCAGTTTTTTCTGCTCTTCTTTTACATACTTCATGATGTTGATGAAAGTATCTGTCCAGTAAGTGTCTTTATTGTCAGCGAGATATTTTAATAATTCCTCGTGGGCTTCATTGGAAATGCTCAAATGGTCGCCGCCAATACCATGAAAAGTAAAATTCATCATGGTGCCTTTAGCGGCAGCTTCTTTAACCAGCGCGATCAATTCTTGCCCGCTGACATTTGCCGGAGTGGCTACTACAACCGCGTAAGGGTCCAGGGTTTTCATATCGGGTACTACTGTACCAAACGCTGCTTTGGCGGCGACAAATTCGCTTTTTACTAAAGGCAAATACGGGGTGCCGCCGGCATTGAGATCGCCGCAGGGAGTGGTGAAGGTGCGCTCGGTTTTACCGTCAATCGCATGCAACATTGTGTTGCCTACACGAATTTGTGCGGCTAATTGGGTAGCGCTGACTTTGTCCAAATCATTTTCAGGGTGAACCCATTCGCGCCCGGCACCTTTGCGTGAGCATTGGTGAAACAGTGTGTGGTTTGCCAATTCATGGCCATTCACTGCGGCTTTACGCCATTCCGCCATGCGCGTGGCCACTGTGTCTGCGCTCAGGGTTAAATAAAAGCTGCCTTTCAAGCCGTATTTATCCAATGCAGGTATAGCGTTATCTAATTGGGATGGCACGGCATCGTCATAGGCGAGGTTAATCGCTGCTTTGGTGTCATTGGGCCATTGGAAATTTTTGTCGGCAGCGAAACTTGAATGGCTTCCGGCGACCAGGCCCAGACCGATTAAGAATGGAATTATTTTTTTTGTCATGTGTATTGTCTCTGATATTTATCGATTCATTTTACTGAATGCGAGTGTTGATGAATAAACTTGCGTATTGATGGGCGGTGTTTGGCAAAGCGCGATTATTATTGGGTATTGCTCATTTTTCTGCTGCTAACCATTTTCTGTTGCTAACGATAGTCCCTGTCGTATTAATTCGCCAGACCATAGCTGGGCTTTTGTATTGCAAACTGTGTGAATATTTGTAAGGAATTTAGGTGTTATTTGGGTGGCTTGGCCAATAGCTGGACTACACTCAATTTATAGGCACTCTCCCGTTAATTGTGTAGTAAGGAGTAGATTTATGTCGTTAAAAGATTTGGTTGGCGAGTGGGAAAAACAAGCGCAAGGCACCATGACCAAAGATACTTATACGGTGCACCTCACTATTCAAGATGCTGCGCGTATTGATGCGCTAGCGGAAATGTACCCCAAGCGCACCAAGGAGCAATTAATTCGCGAGCTGTTATCAGTGGCATTGAATATGGTGGAAGAAAGTTTCCCTTATGTGCAGGGGAATAAAGTGGTCGCTACCGATGAAATGGGCGATCCCATTTATGAGGATATTGGCCCTGAACCACGTTTTATGAAATTGCTGGAAAAACACTTACACAAACACCAAACCCAAACTTAGGTGTGCGTTTAATGAGTCAGTGCGCCGTTGGTGATGCTGCGGCGCAATTGGGGCAGATAAATACCGAGCGTCACCGCCCGCGCTAGTACATAAATTATAAATGCCAGCCATAACCCCTGGTTGCCTAGCCAAAGGGCTAGTGGCCAGGCGCTGGCAAGAAATACCAGCAGCGAAGCCAGGGCTGCGTTGCGCATGGCGCGGCTGCCGGTGGCACCGATAAAAATGCCATCCAACTGAAACGCCATAAACGACAGCAACACATAAGCTGCCGCATAGGGCAGGTAAGCTATTGCTTGCGCGCGTATTGCCTCGTTGGGCGTCAGCGCATTAATCGCCAGCGGGCCAAACACCAGCAATAACAACATCAACCCCAGCGCACAGCTGGCGGCAATTTGGGTTGAGGTAATTATCACCCGATCAAATAACTGGCGATTGCGCGCACCTATGGCTTTGCCCACCAGTGACTCCAGTGCAAAGGCAAAACCATCCAGAAAAAACGCCGCGAAGGATAAAAATTGCAGCAGTATGTGATTGGCCGCGAGGGTGTTATCGCCAAACACTGCACTCTGGTTGGCAAACCAGCCGAAGCCGGCGAGCATAAATAGCGTGCGCCACATAATGTCGCTATTAATTTTCAGTGTGGTGAGCAGGGCGCTGCGCTGGAAAATGTGCGACCAGCTAAAAAATGGTTCCGACGTTGATGAACCCTGTGGTTGACCCGATGTGGCTTGTTGCCGGCGGAGTAACCGCCATAACAACCAGGCGCCGGTAAGGGCACAAGTCCATTCAGATATCACTGTACCTAGGGCAATGCCGCGCACACCCCAGTCAAAACCCAGTACAAAAACCACATCCAGAATCAGGTTCAAACCATTCAACAACAATTGCAATGCCAGCAATTGTCGCGTGTGCCCAAGGCCTATGAGGGTGCCCATAATGGCGTAACTGGCGAGTGTTGCCGGTGCGCCCCAAATGCGGGTTTGCATATAAACCTGCGCTGTTTGTTCAACGGCGGCGCTGCCATCCAGTAACCAAAAAGCGAGCAGGCTGAGCGGGTATTGCAGCAGGAGCAACAGCAATCCAATCGCTACTCCCAAGACCAATGCACGCCCGTAGGCGGTGCGTACCTCGCGATAATCGCCTGCACCTGCCGCCTGTGCGGTAAAGCCGCTGGTGCCCATGCGTAAAAAGCCAAAACCCCAAAATAGAAAGCTGAAAATCAGTGAACCCAGGGCTATGGCACCCAGGTCGGCGGCGCTTCCGGTGTGGCCAATCACGGCGGTATCCACTATGCCCAGCAGTGGAACGGCGGCATTGGCGAGGATAATGGGAAAGGCTAAACGCAAAATATCAGTGCGGCTTGCTGCAGCAAAAGGCGAGGATGGCGTTTGCGCAGATACATCGGGCGAGTTCATTGAAGGGCTCTTGGGGAATATCTTTTGGGAAAAGTAGGGGATTGTAGAGCTAAAACCGGCGGGTTTGCGTATTGAATGGATCACTAGCAATCAAGCACTGGAGAAAATATGTCGTTAACACACCAAGCTCATGCACAGGAATCGCAGGCATCTGCACAGTCTGCCTCATCGCATGCCAGTAATACGCAGTTGCCACCACGTTTGCCCTGCCGTGGTTGCCTGCCGACCTGCTCGAATTACGCAACCTGCGATGGCAAGCCCTGGCGGGAAGTGGGACAGGCTCACTCCATCAAGCACTGAGCCGTTTTAAAACTGAGCTGTTTTTAAACTAGGCTGTGCTTCAAAAAAACAAACCCGGCTAGTTGCCGGGTTCGGTGACAAATCCTAATTTCAAAATGCCCGCTCGCTGTACCGCGGCCATAGTTTGTATCACATGTTCATAGGCAGCAGCCTTGTCGCCGCGAATATGGATCTCTGGCTGGGGCTGTTTGCTGGCTTCCCCGGCCAAGCGTAGTTCCAGTTCCTCTGTGCTCACCTGGGTTTCGTTCCAGAAAATCTTGCCTTCTGCATTGACCGCCAGGTTGATGGTTTCCGGTTTCAGCTCGTTGGGGGTGTTGTCGGCACGGGGTAAATCCACTTTTACCGAGTGGGTTAATACTGGCACAGTGATAATGAAAATAATCAGCAATACCAACATAACGTCCACCAGTGGCGTCATGTTGATTTCACTCATTACTTCGCTGTCGTCGTCGAGACCGCCGCCAAATGCCATGGCTTAACCCTCTTTTCGCGCGCTGAGTTTGGTGATGCTGCCTTTGTTTTGCATTGGGCTACCGGTGATGAAGTAGGCGTGCAGCTGGTGGGCAAAACGGTTCAACTTATTCAGCACCCCTTTGTTGGCGCGCGTGAGGGCGTTGTAACCCAGCACCGCCGGAATCGCTACCGCCAAGCCAAACGCAGTCATGATCAAGGCTTCACCCACGGGGCCGGCGACCTTATCGATACTCGCCTGACCGGAAACACCAATCCCCACCAGCGCATGGTAAATGCCCCACACAGTACCAAACAGGCCCACAAAGGGCGCGGTGGAGCCGACCGAGGCGAGAATCGCCAAACCGCGCTGCAAGCGCTCGGCACTTTCATCGATGGAGCCGCGCAAACAGGCGGTCAGCCAATCAGCCAGGGGCAGGTGGCCATGCAGGTCATCTTTGTGGTTGCTGTGGTGATCCAGCGCTGCCTGGCCTTCTTCCGCCAAATGGCGAAAGGGTGTGGAGCGATCCTCACCCAAGGTGCGCAAGCCCTCGGCAAAGCTTTGGGCGTGCCAGAAATCGTTCAGGCCCTGCGCCGGGCGACGCAGCCGCCAGAGGCCCCAAGCGCGCACCACAATCACCCACCAACTGGCGATGGACATAAGAAGCAACATAATGGCAACGCCTTTGATTAACGCGTCGCCCTGTTCCCAAATGGAAGCTATGCCGTAGGGTGAATCCATAAAAACCTCGTTCTAACCGTAAAATGGTCAAAGTAGTTGTGATAACAAAAAGTATAAAAAATCAGTTCAACGCAAACTCAAGGGGCTGTTCGTACCAAAAATCGATGGCTTTGCCGCCTTGAGTGGCCGGTTGGTAACGCCAATGTTTAACCGCGTTGATGGCGGCTTCGTCCAGTCGTTTAAAACCGCTGGACGTTTTAAGTTTGATCTCCCCGACACTGCCATCGGCGCGGATCAGAATCTCCAGCAGTACCAAACCCTCTTCACGCAAACGGCGCGACAAGCTGGGGTAGGCGGGTGCGGGGTTGCTGATTTGGCCCGCATCGGCGCGCGGAGGAACCACTGGTGCCGGTGCAGCAGGCGCAGGTTCGGCCGGTTTTGCCACCGGCGGTGGCGGTGCTGGTTCAGGCTCCGGCGCTTTTACTGCGCGCTCGGAAGGTGGCGCCTTGGGCAGCGGCTTTGGTTTAGGCTTGGGGGCAGGCTCCGGCTTTTTTTCTGGCGGTGGCGGAGGTGGCAAAGGTTCCGGCGGTGGCGGAGTTGGCTCAGGTTCCGCCATCACAATCACGCCTTGGATGGTTGGTTGCACAACTTCCACTGGCGCCGGTGCCGGCTTGGCCATAATCACGGCAGCCAATACCCCAATGTGCAGCCCTGCAACGAGCAAAAACGAAATCAATGAGCTGTGTTTGGGTGACATTGGAGAAAAAAGTGCCTGCTAGGGTGAAGTATCAATTGTTGTTAATGATAATTCTTCTCAAATGCAAAGGCAAGACGAATCCTTTCGTCGGGTAATGCCTAAAACTTCAATGCGCTGTGATTAAACAGCTCGGATTCGATGAAGGTCAGCAGTTTCCGATAACCCGCATTCAGGGTGCGGCGTGCTTCGCGCACATCCACGTAATAAGCGGCGCGCTGACCGTGGTAATCCACCACCGGCCCCAGCTGGGTGCAGTGAATGCCCACAAATTTCAGGCTGCGCGCCAGGCGTGGCTCCATCATCAAATAAATATGAAAGCGTCGGGTTTTGTGGCACAGGGCCATGGCCGACAAATAAAGGCTCACTGCAATGTAGGGGAAGGCGCGCATCTCATGCGCTGAGAAAGTTTCCTCGTTAATTACACCCAGTGCCGCGCCGTCCTGTTGGTCTGATTGCCGTTTACGAAATTGGGCGGGAACGGCCAGTCGCGATAACTCGCAGATCTGATGCGGCAAAAAGTGGTGGGGCGCAAGGGTTTCGTGGGTGATTGCATGGGCGCAATATTTCTGCAAAGGCAGTAATTCGTCCTGCTGTTTGGTGGTGATAACACGCACGGTGCCGGCGAGTTGATTGCTATTGAGGTGGCGAATAGCGCAGTGCACTGAGCGCTGGTCAAAATCATCCTGTTCGATTTGCTCGGGTTTGGTGTCCTCAAAATGCAGTTCTTCGCAATAGACCTTGTGGCGCAATTGATAGACTTCGTGTTTCAACTCTTCGCTGAGCGCAAGCTGTGGTCGCAGGTATTGCGAGAAGTGTTTTGCGATTGCGGTGGCATCCTCGCGGCCAATGGCACCGGTGGCGGCTTTGGTGGCTGAGTTGTTGGTTGAGTTGGTGATTGAGTTGTCAGGTGGGGACTGGGTAGCTTGCTGCTCTAACGGCTGGCTGGGCAATGCTTGTGTCTTCATAAAATCCTTGGCACGAAAAAAGTGAATCAAAAGGTGACTTGGGTCTGACGGGTATCGCCTAAATCGATGGGTGTTATACTCGGCCCTCCTTGTAACAGAGTCGCTTTAAAGGCTCCACTGTTTAACATTATTTTTGCAGGACATTATGGAAATTTTTGTATTGCTGGGTCTGATTGTGCTGAACGGTGTATTTGCCATGTCGGAAATTGCCATAGTTACCGCCAAGAAATCCCGCCTTACTGCGCTTGCGGCCAGAGGCAGTCACTCGGCTGCGGCCGCTTTAAAACTCGCCGAAGACCCCACCCAATTCCTTTCCACTGTGCAAATTGGCATCACCTCTATCACCATCATGAGCGGTATTTTTGGTGAGTCGGTCTTTGCTGAGCCCTTTTCTATCTGGCTGCAAAGTTTGGGGGTGCCCGCTCACTTCAGCGATAACTTTGCAACCGTGCTGGTGGTTACTGTGGTTACTTTTTTGTCCATCGTAGTGGGTGAGCTGGTGCCCAAACGTATTGGTCAGCTCAGTGCCGAGCGCATCGCCTGCGTGGTAGCGCGCCCCATGCAAATGCTGGCAATTGGTACCAAACCCTTTGTGCAGTTACTGACTATTTCCACCCGTTATGTCATGCGTATCCTGGGATTTAGCCAAGTGGGCGGTCAACAGGTTACTGAAGAGGATATTCACGCGATCCTCGAAGAGGGTTCCAGTTCAGGTATTTTGGAAGCGCAGGAACACGCGATGGTAAAAAACGTACTGCGCCTTGAAGAGCGCAGTATTGCATCGCTGATGGTGCCGCGTGCCGATGTCATTTATTTGGATACCGCCCTGACACTGGAGGAAAACTACGAGCGGGTTATGCAATCCCCTCACTCGCGTTTTCCGGTATGTACCAGACAAAACGACAATGTGATTGGCATTATCAACGCAAAAGAATTACTGGCCGAAGCTATCCGCGGCAACCAGGTGGATCTGGCCACTATGGCGCAACCTTGCCAAGTAGTACCTGAATCCCTCACCGCGATGGAGTTGCTGGAGTTCTTCCGCTCTTCACGCAGCCAAATGGTGTTTGTGGTGGATGAATATGGCGATATGAAAGGCATAGTCACCCTGCAGGATTTGTTGGAGGCGCTTACCGGCGAGTTCATCAGCGAGAACGATCAGGACGCTTTTATTGTGCGTCGCGAAGACGGTTCCTTTTTGTTGGATGGCATGTTGCCGGTCCTTGATATCAAAGATTGCCTGGGTATAGCGGAGCTGCCGCAAGAGGGCGATTACCAGACCTTAAACGGCCTGATCATGCTGCTTATGGGCCGTTTACCTGCAACCGGCGACAAAACAGAATTACAGGGCTGGCAGTTGGAGATTGTGGATATGGACGGACGCCGCATCGACAAAGTACTGGCCAGCAAAACCCTGCAAGACAGCGAAGACTAAACCCCCGCATACGTATTCATAGGGTTGCAGGCGCATCCCCACTTGGCACAGGCGCGACGAATGGGCTTTACTCACCAAGCTCATTCTCATAATACCAAGCCAAATGGAGCCCAGTTGATGAAACGTCTGCTTTCCCTGTTAATCGCCGCCAGCCTTGTTACCGGCTGTTCCGATTCCGGCACATCCTCCCCACAACAACCCACTATCGCCAATAGCGCAAGCAGCGCTGCCTACCAATCCCTGACAATCAACGAAGATGCCAATGCCTGGTGGCATCAAGCCATTATTTATGAAATTTGGCCGCGCTCTTTTTATGACGCCGATGGTGACGGCAGTGGCGACTTTAACGGTATGACCAGCAAGCTGGATTATCTGAAAGATCTGGGGGTTAACGGTATTTGGCTCACGCCAGTGTTTGAAGCGCCCTCTTATCACGGTTACGACTTCCAGGATTTTTACAATGTCGAATCCGATTACGGCACCATGGAAGAGTTTGAAAACTTTATCGCTGAAGCCCATAAACGCGATATCAAAGTCATTCTGGATTTGGTGCTTAACCATATCTCCGATAAACACGACTGGTTTATCAAATCCGCCAATAAAGAACCCGGCTACGAAGATTATTTCATCTGGCGCGATGATCGCCCGGAGAGCGGTTGGGGCCAGCCCTGGTCGAGCGAATCTAACCCGGCGGCGGTATGGCACTGGAACGAAACCCGCAAAGCCTATTACTACGGCGCCTTTGGTGGCAGCCAGCCGGATTTGAACCTCACCAAACAAGTGGTGATCGATGAATTAAATAAACTCGCCACTTTCTGGTTGGAAAAAGGTGTGGATGGTTTCCGTTTGGATGCCGTGCGTTACGCGGTGGAAGAGGGCGGTTATCCACTACAAGCAGACACCAAAGGCACTATCGATTACTGGACTATTTTTACCCAGCATGTGAAATCCATAAAACCCGATGCCATGTTGGTTGCTGAAGCCTGGGCCGATTTAAATACCATTGGCAAATACCGCAACAACGGCAAAGGGTTGGACTCTGCGTTTGATTTTGATTTTGGCACCATGGTGGTGGATATCCTCAACCCGGCGGTTAAACAAAGCGCGGATTTCGGCACCCTCGGCAACAATGCCATGCAACAAAACCGCGAGAATTTGTGGGCCAATTTAAAAGCCCGTAAAGCGGCAGCGCCGATGAATTATTTTTCACCCTTCCTCACCAACCACGATCAAAACCGCATTATGTTGTCGCTCAATGGCGATATGAACAAAGCCAAAATTGCCGCGAGTTTATTGATGACAACACCCGGTACGCTGTACCTGTACTACGGTGAAGAAATTGGATTGTCGCAATACAAAACCGGTGACGATCAATATCGCCGCGCGATTATGCAATGGGCCGACGAACCCTCCGCAGGTTTTAATACCACCGCCAACTTCTGGCTGGATCAAGGCAAGTGGTTCCCCTGGGTGCAAAACCACCAAGGCTGGTTTGCCAATTACTGGCAGGGTCTGCAAGGCAAAGGTTTGTCCGTTGCTGCGCAAAGTGCAGACGCCAACTCACTGCTCAACCACTACAAACGTTTAATCGCCGTGCGCAACGCCAACCCGGTGCTCAAACAACCCGACGAGGTGCGCTACTACCCCGTGGCTAATCAGGATGTATGGCTGGTAGAAAAAATAGGCGAAACGGGCAGTGCCTGGGTGCTTATTAATTTGAATTCAAGTGCCGCCGCCGAAGTGCAAATCCCGACTGCCTTGCAAGGTGCACGCACCGAAAAACTCAGCGGTAAAGCAGTCACCCTGGGTGAGAGCATCACCCTGCAGCCCGCCGAAGCGATGATTTTTTAATACCACTCAGCCAATGCAGGGCCAAAACGGTTCTGCATTGGTCATTTTTTTAGCCCTCGCAGCATTATTCTCCCTTTATCCCCTCGCGTTTTAACCTTTCTTATTTGCCGATGCTTTAGGTGCACTAGTATGCTGCAGTTATTTGCTGCGCCAACTGATCGCCTATTCGGAAAAAATAATGAAACGCTGGTTACTTACATTTATTGCTGCAAGCTCTGCCTTGGGGCTGTCCACTTGGGCCGCCGACCTTCCTCCCGCTCTCGAAACCCCAACCAACGACTACGCCCGCGTCAGCGCTGACGGCAAGGTGGCGGTGGCAACGGTAAACCCCTACGCCTCGCAAATTGCCATGGAGGTAGTGGCGCGCGGTGGCAATGCGCTGGATGCGGCGATTGCGGCGACTTTTGCCTTGGGGGTGGTAGATGGCCACAACTCGGGCATTGGCGGCGGCTGTTTTATTCTGGTGCGCCTGGCCGATGGCAGGGTGCTGGCAATTGACGGGCGCGAAATGGCGCCGGCGGCAGCCACCCGCGACATGTTTGTGGTGGATGGCAAAGCCGACCCTGAATTAAGTCGCACTGGGGCATTGGCGGTGGGTATTCCCGGTTCGGTGATGGCGCTGGACAAGTTGCGGCAACTGGGTGCGCAGCTGCGTTGGCGCGATTTGATATTGCCCTCTGCCGAGTTGGCGGATAAAGGATTTGTCGTTTCCCATGCGCTTGCGGAGCGCTTGGTAGCCACCGCACCTAACCTGGCTAAATTCCCTGCGAGTGCAGCGATTTATCTGGATGACAAACAACAGCCCTGGGCGACGGGCAGTGAACTGCGTCAGGCGGATTTGGCAGATACTTACCGTGCGCTTGCCAAACAGGGGCCGGGTTATTTTTATCAGGGCGACTTTGCGCGCAAAACCGAGCGCTGGATGGAGCAAAACGGCGGTTTGATTACGCGCAAGGATTTTTCCAATTACCAGATCAAAATGCGCAGGCCGGTGGTATCTGAGTTTGCCGGTTACACCCTCTATGGCTTTCCTCCACCCAGTTCCGGCGGCACCCATGTGGCGCAGATATTGAACATTCTGGAAGCCTTTGGTTTGGAAAAAACCACCAGCAGCGAGCGCTATCACCTGATTGCCGAGGCAATGAAGTTTGCCTTTGCCGACCGCGCCCACTGGTTGGGCGATGCCGATTTCACCCGTGTTCCAAAAGGCCTTACCGATAAAAACTACGCGCGCAGCATCGCGCAGAAAATCACTCTGGAAAAAACCACGGCAGATATTAGCTATGGTAATCCCGAGGTGGATATCCAACACCTGATGAACAAACACACCACCCACATCGCGGCGGCAGATTTACAGGGCAATTGGGTCGCCATCACCTCCACGGTAAACACCAGTTTTGGCAGCAAGGTGGTTATTCCCGGCACGGGCGTGGTGCTCAACAACCAGATGGATGACTTCTCCGCGCAAGTGGGTGCCGCCAATGCCTTTGGTTTGGTGGGCTCGGATGCTAATGCGATTGCCGCTAAAAAACGCCCGCTCTCCAGCATGAGCCCAACGCTCGTATTCAAAGGCGAGCAACCGGTGATGACACTCGGCGCCGCCGGCGGCCCCACCATTATTTCGCAAGTGGTACAAACGCTGTTGTATCGCCTGCAATACGATATGCCACTGGCCGAGGCCATGGCACAACCGCGTATTCACCAGCAGTGGAACCCCAACCTGTTATTTGTGGAAGCCGCCATGCCCGCACCTATCCAGCAGTCACTGCAGCAAAAAGGGCATCAACTCAAAGTCTGGCCGCGCATGGGCGCTTCACAGGCGATTGAACTGAAAGACGGAAAACTCATACCGGTGGCTGAGCCAAGGGTGATTGAGCAAAACAGCGGGCGGTGATCGCTGCTATTACTGCGGGTCTTAATAAGAATAAACGACAATATTCACGACGATGTACAAAGGAGTTTTTATGTGGTGCAGGGTAATTGCGGTCAGTCTAGTGGGTTTGATGACGGTGGCGCAGGTTGTTGAAGCATCAAGTTCAGCTGCGGCAGGTAGCGGGCTGCAAACGGCTGTAACAGAGGCGTCTGCCCAACGGAAAATCACGGTCAGCCAGGATCAATCGCTGACAGGTAATACCCTCGCACCCCTGGTGCAAGAGTTTGAGTTGCAGCACCAGGGTGTTTTGGCGCTCACCAGGAACGCGAGTGGAATACAAACTCAACGACAGGCTAGTTCCCAGCCCCAGCGGTTTTTGGTCAGGTTAAAAGACCAGCCGTTGAATCCTTACCTGAAACAACAGCGCCGCCAATTGGCCACCAATGGAAAACTGTCGCGCGCGCAGCAACAGCAGCTAGCCAAGTCGGTAGTCAGTTATCGCCAGCAGTTGCAGAAACGCCAGGCTGATACGCTCGCAGAGTTGCGCAAACAGAAACTGGTATCCCAAGTCCACCGGCAGTTCACCCAGTTAACCAATACCCTGAATGTCACCGCCACTGGCGCCCAGATTGAACGCATTCGCCGTTTGCCACAGGTGGCAGCGGTCTACCCTGACCATAAAGTCACCGCCAATCTGGCTGAGAGTGTACCCCTAACCGAGGCGCCCCAACTTTGGGCGATGCGCGATGCCTTGGGGTTTCCGCTGACCGGGCGCGGCGTGACAGTGGCTATCCTCGATACCGGAATTGATTACACCCACCCGGATTTGGGGGGCTGCATAGGTGCGGGTTGCAAGGTTGTGGGCGGCCATAATTTTATTGAATGGGAAGATCCAACCAACCCCATGGACATTCACGGGCACGGCACCCATGTGGCGGGCATAGTTGCCGCCAAAGGTGTGTTGACCGGTATGGCGCCGGATGTGAGCCTCTACGCCTACAAGGTGCTGACCGACAACGGTTGGGGCAATAACAGCAGCATTATCGCGGCACTGGAAAAGGCGGTAGATCCCGATGGCGACCCGCTGACCGACGACCAGATTGATATAGTCAACATGAGCCTTGGCGGCCCCGGTGCACCGGACTCGCCGCTTTCCGAGGCGGCAAATAATGCTGCACAAGCGGGCGTTCTGGTGGTGGTGGCGGCAGGCAATAGCGGCAGCAATTACTCCACCATCGATTCGCCGGGTAACGCGGAATTGGTGTTAACCGTAGGTGCGAGTGATAACTATGGCGCTATTGCCGACTTCAGCTCGCGTGGGCCTATAGTCGGCAAGCAATATGTAAAACCGGAAATTGTGGCACCCGGGGTGGATATTAATTCCACCAAACCGGGCGGTAGCTATGTGCGCCTCAGCGGTACCAGTATGGCAACGCCCCATGTGGCGGGCGGCGCAGCCCTGCTCAAACAACGCTTTCCCGAATTATCGGCGAATGAAATCAAAACCCTGCTGATCAACAATACCTCCGACCTTGGGCAGAACGTGTTTACCCAGGGTGCCGGCCTGATGAAATTGCTTGCGGCAGCTAACGCCAAGGTGCTGATCCTGCCGAGGTTACTCAATGCCGGTTCGGTTAATCTGACCGAGGCAAGTTGGACGCCGCAGCTGCCCGTCAGCGTGAAAAACATTAGCGCCAGTCCGGTTACTGTGTCGCTTCGCGCCCCTGAAACATACCCCGCCGGCGCTTCCGCAGCGGTCACCCCGGCAGAACCCCAGATGCTCGCAGCAGGGCAGGAGCAATCGTTTAACCTGCAACTGATTGTCGATCCACAAGCCTTGCCCTATGCGGACAGTCCCACCTTGCACCATGAAATTACCGCCAAATTGGAGGTTGATAGCCAACCGGTGACCCTACCATTGGTATTTGCCAAGTCTGCGCGCTTAAACCTGGATTTTGTGGGAGCGCCCTGGGTGCTGCATATCTTTAATGACTCAGGTAGTTACTTTGCATTTGACTCTTTTAATGACTGCAGCGCGCCACCGCCAAACTATGGTGTGGATGTAAAGCCCGGCACTTATAACTTGCAAGTTGCTTTTTACAACAGTGATTGCTCAGTGACCGCTATGGTATTCAAGGAAAATATTGAGGTAACGGGTGATACCCGGGTAGCAGTGGATATTAATTCAGCGGTTAACCAGGTCGCGATAGGCACTATCAAGGATGAGCAGGGCGCGGTGATGAATCTGGATGGAATACGGGCGTTTGATAAAACCCTGATCTGGTTTAATCCCGAAGCCTCCATTAGTGGCTTGTTCTTTTTGGGAAGCAGTGGCCAGGACATCATTCGAGTGTCACCCGTCTCGGATAAGTTCAAACTACAAGTCTCCACCATGTTTAGCTTACCCGATACCCGCCCCGGCACACTGGGGCAATACTTTGTGCTGGATGAGGTTTTTCCTGAGGGTATCAGCGGTAGTCATTTTTTGGATTTGGATATGGCTACTGCTGGTAGTGTGAATTTCCGTTATGAAGATGCCGATATTTTGGCTAACGGCGTCACCTTTGGCGTGGGATCCACCATGCTCAAATCACTGACTGGATTATGGGGGGCAAGCAGTTTTCAGCTTGGCAGTGAGGTTTACTACGAGCCCATTGAGGCCAGGGTATTCACCAATATCGCAACACTGGATGAAGGCGAGTGGTATCCCGAATTCGGGGTCTATCACTACAACCCCGATCCATCGGTTTGGAGCCGTGAGTTGATGCGTACCGGCCCCATGGCGTTTACTGAACGGAACAGCTTTACCAAGTTAGACGGTGCATTTTCAGTGGTGGACGAGACTAATTACCGCAGCGATAGCAGCGATTTGGTCATCAGTGACAGTGCTTATTTCCTCGCGGCCGAGTACCGTTACGACGCTTCGGGCAAGCAGTTGTCGGTGCGCAATATCTCGCGCAGTGACGCATCCAGTTTCACTGTGCAGCGCGATCATCAGGAAAATAATTTTTTTGATGCCATGCCCTACCGGCAATACTGCAATGGGCAATTAATTAATCAGGCCGAAGTGAATGGTAGTAATTTCACTCTGTTATTTACTGATCCAACTGGCGTAGCGAATTGCGATGCGAACCTTGCTCTGGAGTTTGATCAGCCGACCCGCTTGTTGGGCCGGTTTGGGCAGTCCATCAGCCGCCTGGAGATAGACGCCGCTGCAATCAAGGCAATGGGCGATGTCAGCGTTTACGGGCCTGAATTACAGATGCTTGAGTTCCGTAGTGATGGTCGGACTACACGGGTGCTTAACGGTAATGACCTTGAAGTGCTATTGCGTGCAACCGATGGCCAGTCGGCCAGTTTGGATATGCAGGCGGGCCAGGTGCAGTTGGAGTACCGTCTTGACGGCGATTCAAATTGGGTTGCTCTGCCGCTCACCCAGGTGGCAAATAACTACTCTGCCAAGCTACCGGTAATTGCAGGGGCGCGCTCGGGCTCGTTGCGTATCGGCTTGCGCAATACACTGGGAATCAACCAAATCAATACACTCAATAATGTGTTCTGGTTGGGAACTGACGGCAAAGAGCAGGGCGTACAGCCGCCAGTCATTAGCCCATTGCCTCCCTTGGTATTTGAAGCCACCGGGCGCGAAACCAGTGTTGACCTGCCAGCGGTTGTGGCCACAGATCCTATCGATGGTCAAATCACCGCAGTTGCCAGTAATTTGGGGCCCTTTGCCTTGGGCGAACACAACATCTATTGGCAGGCGACCAATTCGATTGGTAAAAAAACCAGGGTGGTTCAGCGCCTGAGTATTATCGATACCACCCCACCGCAGGTGATACCGCCGGCTGACCTGCAAGTGGAAGCCACAGGAGGCTTTACCCAAGTCAATCTGGGCGCGGCGCGGGCTATAGATTTGGTGGATGGTGAGGTGCCGGTCTGGACTGATCACAGCGGTGTTTTTGAGCCAGGTGTACACAGCGTTAGTTGGCGCGCGTTTGATAATCGCGGCAACATGGGCAGTGCCTTTCAGCGGGTGACTGTGGTTGCACAATCCAGTGTTGCATCCAGCAGTTCATCCAGCAGTGCAGCCAGCAGCCGGGCGGCAACGGGTGGTGGGTCAGGTGGGGGATCGGGTGGCGCCAGCTCGGGCGGAGGTGGTGGAGGTTCCAGCTCCACCCTGATCCTGTTTATGTTACTGGCAATGGCAAGCGGCGCAGTGCGCTTTTCTTCCCCCAAGCGCCTTTAGGGAGAAGGCGCGCGCTGTGAGTTTGCGGGCTTTTCATCTGGTTTGGCTCGCGGTGTTCCCGAAAGCCGCTCCGCCAAGCCCTGCACCAGGCAGTAAAGCAGCGGCACCATAAAAATGGCTAGCAGGGTGGCGACTAGCATCCCCCCGAATACCGTCAAGCCGAGGGTTATACGGGCGCCGGCACCGGCGCCTGAAGCCAGAACCAGGGGCACTACGCCGAGGATAAAGGCGAAGGATGTCATCAGGATTGGCCGCAGGCGCAGGAGTGCTGCCTCCAGTGCCGCTTCGCGCAGGGCTTGGCCTTGTTCGTATTTCATCTTGGCAAATTCCACAATCAAAATCGCATTTTTGGCGGCGAGTCCAATCACCAGTACCAGCCCGATTTGGGTATAAACCGAGCCCGGTGCGCCGGTGATCCAGAGGGTAAACATCGCCCCGAAAATGCCAAACGGCAGCGACAAGAGCACCGCAAAGGGAATCGCCCAACTCTCATACAAGGCGGCGAGAAACAGGAATACCACTATCAGCGCCAGTGCCAAAATAGGGGCGGTTTGCCCCGCGCTTTCCTGCTCCTGCCGCGACAGCCCCGCCCATTCATAGCCATAACCTTCAGGCAGCGTGTCAGCTGCTACTTCTGTCAGTGCCGCCAGGGTTTCGCCAGAGCTGAAACCGGCCGCCGGTTTACCGCCAATTTCGGCGGCGGTGTAACCGTTGAAACGTTTGAGTACAAATGGGGTGCCGGTTTTTTCAGTGCTGACCAGTGTTGATAGCGGCACCATTTGGCCGCTGTTGCTACGCACGAACAACAAACCGAGCGCTTCCGTGTTATCGCGGAACGCGGCGTCTGCCTGCAGGGTGACTTTGTAGGTGCGACCAAAGCGGGAGAAATCGTTCACCTGCAAACCGCCCAGCATGGCTTGCAGGGTAGAGAAAACCTCCGAGAGCGGAACGCCCAGTTTTTTGGCTTTTTCGCGATCCACCTGAATGCGAATGGCCGGGGTATTGGTCTGCAGTTTGGAGAGGATGGAGCCAATTTCAGGCTGCGTTTGGGCCTTGGCGATAAAATTATTGGCGACTTCTTCCAGCGCGCGCGCGCCTTTGCCGGACTTGTCCTGAATCATCATGCTGAAACCGCCAGTGGTTGAGAGTCCGGGAATGGCGGGCGGGTTAAACGGCAGCACCTGAGCTTCGGTTATCGCCTGCGCCCGGGCGTAAAAGCTGCCAATAATGTTCCGCAGTGAGGTTTCTGCGGTGGTGCGTTCAGACCAATCCTTGAGCCTTACAACCAATAGTCCGGCATTGGATTGCGGCGCCCCCACCAACAGGTTCACCCCGCTGACGCCGATGGTTTTATCCACCCCCGGAATTTGCAGTGCCAGTGCTTCTACCCGGCGCATGGCTTCCTGGGTGCGGGCGAGTGTGGCGGCTTCCGGCAGGGTGACTGCCGCGAGGAAGTAGCCTTGGTCTTCATCGGGTACAAAGGTGGTGGGAACCTGTTTGAACAGGCTGCCAGTAGCAATAACCAGTCCAATCAGGAGCAGCAGAGCGAGTGTGCTACGGCGAATCCCCAGGGCGACACCGCGCCCGTAGCGGCTGGTCATGGCATCGAATAAGCGGTTGAAGCCACTGAAAAAACGCTGGCTCAGGCCGGTGTCATCCGGATTTTTGTGGCGCAGCAGCATGGCGCAGAGGGCTGGGGTGAGGGTGAGTGCAACCAGCGCTGAGATCAGCACCGCGACCGCGACCGTCAAACCAAATTGACGGAACATCACGCCCGATATGCCCCCTAGCAGCGCCACCGGCACAAACACCGCACAGAGCACCAGGGCTATGGCAATGACCGGCCCCGACACTTCGCTCATGGCGCGGATGGTGGCGTCCCGGGCACTTAAACGATGCTGTTCCATGTGATGTTCAACCGCTTCCACTACCACTATGGCGTCGTCCACCACTATGCCAATCGCCAATACCAGCGCGAACAAGGTGAGTGTATTGATGGAGAAGCCCAGGGCGACAAATACCGCCAGTGTGCCAATCAAGCTCACAGGTACAGCAAGCATGGGGATGATGGTGGCGCGCCAGCTTTGCAGGAACAGGGTGACCACAATCAGCACCAGCAACATGGCCTCCACAAAGGTTTTGAGCACCTCGCGCATGGATTCAGTCACAAAAATGGTGTTGTCGGTGACTATGTCCAGCGCCAGGTCGGGCGGGAAATCCACCTGAACCCGCGCCAGCTCGGTGCGGATTTGCTCGGCCACGTCCAGGGCGTTGGCGTCCGGCGTCAGGTTGATGGCATAAATGGCGGCGGGTTTACCCTTGAACGAGCCAAAGTAGAGGAAATCCTTGGCGGATAATTCACAGCGCGCCACATCGCCCAAACGTACAAAACCGCCCTTGCCATTACTTTTGAGTACCACCTGGCAAAACTCATCCGGCTTGGCCAAACGCCCCTGTACCAGAGCCGAGTATTGCGAACTCTGGGTGCTGGGCGCCGGGTATTGGCCAAAGGTGCCAGCGGGTACTTGAGCGTTTTGTTCGCGCAGGGCCTGGCTTACGTCATTCGCGGTGACGGCATGTTTGGCCATTTGGGTGGGGTCCAGCCAGATGCGCATCCCAAAATCGGCACCGTATTCATTGACATTGCCCACCCCCGGAATCCGCTTCAATACATCGGTGATGTAAATGCTGCCGTAGTTTTTCAGGAACAGCTGGTCAAAGCTGCCGCCCGGTGAATAGAGCGCGTAGTACATGAGTACATCGGGGGTTTGTTTGCGGATGGTCACCCCGGCCTGGGTGACTTCACCGGGCAGGCTGGGGTTGGCGGTGGCGGCGCGGTTTTGGGTGAGTACGGCGGCCATATCCGCATTGCGCTCCAGCCCAAAGGTCACATTCAGCGAGTAAAGGCCGCTGCCATTGGACTGGGAGTCCATATACAACATGCCCTCCACGCCGTTGACCTTGTCTTCAATGACCTGCGCCACGCTCTCTTGCACCACTTCCGCATTGGCGCCCACATAGGCGGTGCTGACGTTAATGGTGGGCAGGGTAATTTGCGGGTATTGGGCGATGGGTAAAACGCTGAGTGCCAGCCCGCCGCAGAGGGATATAAACAGCGACAGGACTATGGCAAACACCGGGCGATCAATAAAGAAGCGCGCCATGATTAATTCCCCTGTGTAGCGGAGGAAGCGTCAGTCGCTGTATCCAGCGGCACGGCGATGACCGTCATGCCCGGGCGCGCTTTGTGGTGGCCATCCACAATCACCTGTTCGCCATCGCTCAAGCCGCTGGTGATTTGCACATAACCGCTGGCTTGGGCGCCGGTTTTTACTTCCCGCTGCTCTACCTTGCCATTGGCATCCACCAGGCTGATAAATGTGCGATCCAATACTTCCTGCAGGGCGCGGTTGGGTACGAGCAGGGCGTTATCCACTTGTTTGACTACGGCACGTATGCGCCCAAACATACCGGGGCGCAATACCTCTCTGGGGTTGGGAAAGGTTGCAGCCACCGCAAAGGTGCCGGTTTCACTGGCGATTCGGCGGTCGGAAAAGGTGATTAAACCGCTTTCGGGGTAGAGGCTGCCATCGGCCAGAATAAGGCTTACGGGAATCAGTGGGCGCGGTTGCTCAGATTCCAGAATCGGGCGCACCAGCTCCAGGTAATCGCGCTCGCTCAGGGCAAAATCCACCCGCACGCTTTCAGTGGTAGATACCGTGGCCATCAGGGTTTGGTTGGCGGTGACTAACTCGCCCACTTTTACTTGCGCGCGCCCGATGCGGCCGTTGTAGGGCGAGACTATGGCGGATTCCTGCAACATGGTCTGCGCCTGTTTGAGCTGGGCTTGGGCGGTATCCAGCGCGGCTTTGCTCTGCGCTACTTTGTTGATGATGTCGTCATAGGCCTGGCGTGAGATAGTGCCTTTTTCCACCAGGGTTTTATAGCGCTGCTCATCGGCCAGCACCTTGGTTTGGTCTGCCTCGGCTTTGGCGAGGTTGGCCTTGGCCTCGTTGACGGCGGCGGTCAGGCTGTCGCTGTCGATGCGGAACAACGGCTGCCCCTGTTGCACCAGGCTGCCCTCCTGAAATTCCACAGAGATCACCCGGCCATTCACCTTGGAGCGAATTTCCGCTTCCTCCACGGCGGCCACCTCGCCAATAAAATCGCGCTCCACATTAATGGTGCGGCGTTCAGGTTGCTGCACGCTCACTTGGGCCGGATTGGGTTTGGCCGGGGCCGATTTATTGCAACCAACAACCAGTACGCAGAGCAGGGCAACAGCTAACGGGCGTATACACATGGTTCACTCCTTAGTTTTTATCTGTTGATTTTCAGGCTGCCAGAAAAGGGCGCGGGCTTCGGCGTTAAAAGGCCTCGCGCTGCCAACCGCTGGGGGTTTTGCACAAGAGGTATTGGCCTTCCAGTGATACACCTTCGGCATCAAACAGGCTGATTGCCAGGGTTTTACAGGGGCGTTGGTTTTTCTGTGCGGCGCTTACCAACACTGCTGTGCCGTTTATTTTGGTCTTGGGGTTAAACCAGGTGATGGGGTTGCCGGTGTGGTTGTCGTTCAAGGCTTGCAGCGCGTGGGATTCAATCAAGGCCAGGTCTTCCTCGCCCAGGGATTGCAGGCGCGACTGGGTGATATGCCACTTGTCATCGGCGTTTTTACAAATGGTGAAGCCATAGGTTTCGGCCGGTTTGCTGGCAGCTGAAAACTGTAACAGGGTGCGCCGGCAGGGCATGCCGGCCTCGGTGTAACTGAGTTTGGGCAGGATTTTCACCCCGACTTTTCCGCCGGGCGACTGCCACTGGCTCACTTTTTTATCCGCTGTTTGCTCCAGTACCCGGGCGATTTCTGTTTTGAGTGCCTGCATCTCGTCAGCAGCCAATTGGCTGGGCAGGGTGTCCCGCATAAACCCGAAATTGCTCGCGGCGGCGGGCAGTGAAAGTACACAAAGCAGGCTGGTAAAAGCGGCGGTGGCGATTGGTTTCATGGTCAATTCCGTCTTGGTTGTTGGTGTGCTTATCGTTGGTATGTTTGTGGTTAGTGTGTTCAGCGTTGATGTGTTTAGCGTTGGTTTGCTCTGGCCGATAAGAGTATAGCCAGCATCTGTCAGGCTTATTTCAAACACCAAAAGTGGTAGGCGCCGTCTTTATGAACCAAGCCCTCCACCTCTTTTTCAAAGCCGGGAAAGCGGTTGCTCCAGTCCTGCAGCGCGGCTATGTAACCCAGCCAGGGGCCATCGATAGGGCCCAGGTTTTCGCCCGGCATCACAATCGGAATGCCCGGTGGGTAGGGCATGATGCCCACGCCAGTGACTCGGTTAGCGGCTTGGGCCAGCGGCAGCAGCTCTGCATCACCCGCCTGTAATTGCTGGAAGGCCTTGCGCGGGGTACAGGCTATGGGCGGCAAGGTGCCAAAGGCCTTGGCTTGCAGGGCATCCATGTGGCTGGTGCGCATGTAGTTGAACATCTCGCTAGCCAGATCCTGTAACCCCATATTGCTGTAGCGCGCCGGTGCGGTATCCACCAGCTCTGGCAGCACCTGTTCCAGCGGGGTGTTTTTGTCGTAGTGGCGTTTAAATGCCAGCAACACGTTAATCAGGGTGCCCCACTTGCCCTTGGTGATGCCAATACTGAACAGGCAGAGCACCATAAAATCGGTGGTGCGCGAGGGAATAATGTTGTTGTTATAAAGAAACGCACTCAACACCGGGGCGGGAATGCCTTGTGCTTGCATCTGTCCATCCAACCCCATACCCGGCACCATAATGCCGGCTTTGATCGGGTCCAGCAGGCACCAGTTATTGTCCAAACCTTCAAAGCCGTGCCAGGCCGCGCCGGGTTCAAGCAGCCAGCAGTTAGGGTCGCTGGCGAGCTGTTCGGGGTCGGCATCGGCAAACTCCACCCATTTACCGGTTGTTGCATCGCGTATTTCCGGCGAGTTCCAGGGCTGGAAAAACCAATCGCCTTTTTGCGCAAATTCGCGATGCGCCCGCGCCAGCGCCTGGCGGAAATCCACCGCCTCGCGGATCACATCCTGCGTCAGGCTGTAACCGCTGCTGCCCTCCATCATGGCGGCGCCTATCTCGTTAGAGGCAAACAACATATATAGCGGCGATGTCGTCGCCTGGATCACAAAGGACTCGTTGAAGCGGCTGTGCTCAATAGGGTTGCGGCCATTGCGCACGTGGATGTAAGAGGATTGCGACAGCGCCGCCAGCAGCTTGTGGGTGGAATGGGTGGCAAACACGGTGGGCGCGGATTCGCGGTGGTCGCGCGGGTCGCCGCGCATGGCATAGCGCCCCTCATACAGCGGGTTAAAGCGCGCATAGCCGTACCAGGCTTCATCAAAGTGGATGCGGTCTACTGAATCGGCAAGCATGGCCTCGGCGCGGGCGGCATCCAAACAAATACCATCATAGGTACAGTTGGTGATGACCGAATACACCGGCTGCTGGCTTTTGGCTTGTGCGGCGAGCGGATGCTGTTGGATGGATTGTTGAATGGCTGCCTTGCTCAAGGCGCTGGCAGGCATAGGCCCAATAATGCCGTAGCGATTGCGGGTGGGGGTGAGGTACACCGGAATACCACCGGATAATACCAGCCCCTGTTCGATGGACTTATGGCAGTTGCGGTCGCACAGGGCAAACTGGTTTTCACCCACGCAGGCCATAAAAATGGTGCGGTTGGAGCCTGAGGTGCCATTCAGCACAGCGTAGGATTCATGGGCGCCAAATACCCGCGCGGCAAACTTTTCCGAGGCCTCCACTGGGCCGGTGTGATCCAGCACCGAACCCAGGCTACCGCGCTCAATACCGCCGTCGGTGCGAAATAAATTCTCGCCAAAAAAATCAAAAAACACCCGGCCCACAGCGGACTTGGTAAAAGCTATGCCACCCTGATGGCCGGGCGCGGCCCAGGAGTGTTCATCCTTTTGGCTGTAGCGCAGCAGCGCATCGGTAAAGGGCGGTAGCAATTTATCCAGATAGCGATCCACCGCCGCCAGTGCGCGGCCCACAATAAACGGCGCGGTGTCCTCCAGTGTCCAGACAAATTCATCGGCCAGTTCCATCGCCTCTACCGTGAGGGTTTGTTTGGCAGCGCGGTCTGCCATTAAAAAAATCGGCACATTGGCGTTGCGCTGGCGAATGGTGCGCAGCAGTTCCATCACTTCAGCGTGGCTTTCCTGCTCGTTATCACCCAGTGTCCAATCCACAAAAATACAGTGAAAACCAGCGTCCGAGATAATCGCAGCGTGACCGTCATCGTAGGAGCGCGCCTGCACCAGCTCCACCTGCCGCTGTTGGAATTCGGTGACCAAATCGTGCAGCGCACGGCCGCGGGTGCTGTCTAAATTGGCGAGCTGGTCTTCAACCACTAATACATGTCGTTTAAAACTTTTGTTGGTGCGACCGATCATAACCCCACTCCTTTCGCGCAATGCAATGACTCTTGTGAGTGTGGTTGAAAATCAGGCTGATGCAATGACTAATCGCAACTGTGCGATAAAAAACGGCGCCGATTGGCGCCGCAAGAGAGGGGTTAAACAAAACGCTAAACAAATAATCTAAGCAAAAAAAGAACGCGACATATGCAGGATATTAGTGGTGATTACCCGCCGGCTCAGCAATACCCAACCAGGTAAATTTATGCGGCACAAAATTTAATTGCAGAGTCTCGCTCACCGCCAGCGAATCCACATCCACTTGTTTGATTTGGTTGGCGATAGGGTCGCTAACATAAACATGGTGGCCGGGCGTGACCGCCAATTCAAAGCGGCTGCCGGCAGGCAAGGCAGAAATGTTGCTGCTAATCACTTGCAGGCGATCCACCACCGCCCAATCATCGGTGTGAATAATATTCAGGCCGCCCTGATTATCCAGAATCACCAACAACTCACCGCCGTCAACAAAATCATAGGCCAGTGCAGTGGGCGCCGTGGCAAGGCTGGTGTCAATCCAGTTGATGGGGGTGATGCTGGCAGCGCTGGTATCTATCGCAAAAAATTGGCCGGCGGCTATGCCCACAAAATGGCCCAGTGCAGCATCGCCCAACACTGTACCAATGCGGGTGGTACCGGTAAAACTGGCAGGGTTGGCAATTTTTGCAGCAGTGAAATTGTCGCCATTTTGGGTAATGACTAACACACCATCGGTACAGCCAAAGGCGATTTGATTTTCATTTTGTGCACTGCCGTGTAAACCGGGGCAAGTCTCGGCAAAAATTTCTTGCTCGGTAAATACACCGGCTTCTGCTTTATAAACTGCAACCCGGTCGGGCAGTGTGCTTTCTGTTGCTGCATCGCGCACGGTGGAAATTAAATAATCACCGCGCCCCTGCGCAGCGCCGTGCATGTGAGTGGTGTATTGCAAACGCGTGCCCGCGGTGTTGTTTGCAATATTACTTTCGGTGTAAACACCCACACTCGCCGGTGTGCTGGTGGCGGCGTTGCCATCAAAGAAAATAACCGATTGGGTGTTGTTGCCGGTGAAATGCGTAGGGCGCGAATCACTGGTAGTAAAACTCATCTGGCGAGGCGCTTCGATAATATCGTCTTTGTGATCGCCGTGATCTTCCTGCGACAGGCCACTGTCAATCACATTCACCAAATCCGCGGTGCGTTGAATAACATAAGCGTAGCGATAACTCGGGCTGGCATAAATCGCGCTGGGCGCTTCGGTGAGCGTATATTCTTCCAATAATTGTTTTTCTTTAATGTCGATGATGCTGACTTTGGCTTGGTCTTTTGCGCTGATCAGCAAGCGGCCTTGGGTAAGTTCATCGTCGTGATCATGGTCGTCGTCATGGTCGTGATCGTCTTCAATAGGCACTGGGTCGCGCTCAACAATTTTGGTGTCGCTACCACCACAGCCACCCAGAACTGCAGCGAGCATTAATAGCGTCAGGCTGGAAATTACATTTGGTCTCATCATTTAAATTGCCCTTTTAAAATAATCATCGGTAAATAAAAAAATAATGGTAAAAGCTGGCCCGTCATGCCCGCCTAAGCGGGCACGATTGAGTTCTCGTCAGTGGTTTAAGTGGAGTGGGTGTTAAAAACTACCGCTCACACCCAGCGCAAAAGAGCGTGCGGGTAAGGGCGCTTTGTCTTTCAGGAATGAAGCGTGCACCCGCGCATATTCGTCGGTAAGGTTGTTGCCTTTGAGGTAAATTTTTAAACCGTCACGCAGGGCGTAACTGATTTGCGCATCTACCAGGGTGTAGGCATCAGTAGTGGTTTCGTAGGTGTCTATCTGATCCTGTTCAAAATAATGTTGGCTGCTTAATTCCGCCTGCCAGTTGCCACTTTCATATTGCGCACGTGCGCCCAGTCGCAGCGGTGGAATGCGCGGTAAATCGCCGCCGTCTACTAATTGCGCGCGAATGTAATCGCTGGTGAGGCTGAGTTTGAAAGGCGCAGCTAATTGCCAAATAAATTCCGTTTCAAAACCGTAGAGTTCAGCATCGCGCGCCTGATAAATAAATACCGGCAATTCGCTGCTGTGATCGTGCTCGTCTTCTGCGCCATGATCGTGTGCATCACCGGATTCGCGTGTTAAACCGGTATCGGCAAGGTAGTAGTAATTATCGATACGGTTGTAGAAGGCGTTGAGGATAAAACCAACATCGCCTTCAAATTTGCGCAGGGAAATATCCAGGTTATTGGAGCGTTCCAATTCCAAATCGCTGCGCGCCAAATCAAAATGGAATTCGCCGTCTTCATCGTTTACTAATTGCAACAGCGCGCCCACTTCATACAAACCCGAACCGATATGCGGGCCAAAAGAAAATAATTCGGCAGCTGATGGCGTGCGCTCGGCGTGTGTGTAGGAAACGCCCAGGTTGTAACCGGGCGTGAAATCCCAGACTACACCTGCTGACGCACTAAAAGGTGTGGATTCCTGATCGATAGCAAATACACGCAAATATTCTTCGGCATGTTCATCGTCGTGTTCATGTTCATCGCCATGCTCATGCTCATTTAAATCCACCATAAAATTATCGGCAGTAATTTTTACCTGCTCGATACGTGCACCCAGCTGTACCAACACATCTCCAAAGTGACGCTCCTCCATTAAACCCAAGGCAAGGGTGCCGGTTTCGCTCGGCGGGGTAAATGCCTCTTCGCCAATAGCTTCAAAATCGCTGTGTTTGTAATGCAAACTCAGTGCACCGCGCCATTCAGCGATGGGGTGATGAAATAATTCCCAGCGCGCTTCGGCAGTTTCGTTGCGGAATGTGGTGCCCACTGTGCCATTTTCAATTTCACTGTGTTCGTAATCGGTAAAACCAAAACGGGTATTGCTCGCGCTAAAAAAGTCGTGCTCCAAATCCAGTTCACTCAACAACTGAATGCGATGTTGTTTTACATCGGCGTACACGTCAGTTTCTTCATCGCCGTGGCTGTGACCGGGAATCGCGTATTGGCGATCCAATAACCCGTAAGAAAGGCCGACAAAACCTTCGTCCATTACCTGGCTAACACCCGCATTAAAACCCTTGGCTTCGCTCCAGGAATTAGCCAAGCGATTGCTCTCGCTATGCTCATGGCCTTCTTCCTCATGCTCCTCCCCTTCATGTTCTTCGTGGGTTTCTACTTCTGCAGCACCGGGAATTTTGTAATTGTCGGCATCGCGCCAAAAACCATCCAAATGCAAACCCATGCTGCCCACACCGGTATTGCCGCTACCGGAGACGAGTTTGTCGTCGGCCACGGAATCCTGCTGTACACGCCACTCGCCAAAGGTTTCGGTGGTGCGCGGCACGCGGTCATCCACCACGTTCACTACCCCGCCAATCGCACCGCTGCCGTAAAACAGGGTCGCCGGGCCGCGCAGAATTTCAATTTGGCGCGCGGTGGAGGCCTCTGCCGCAACTGCATGGTCGGGGCCAACGCGGGAGGCATCGCCCGCATCCAAACCATTTTGGGTGACTAGCACCCGCGGGCCTTCCAAACCGCGAATAATCGGGCTGCTGCTCACTGGCCCGTAATAACTGGAGTGCACACCCACTTCATGTTTCAAGGTTTCACCCAGGGTGGACGACTGGCGCGCGCGTAGTGCATCGCCGCCCAGTACATTCACCGGCTGCGCCGATTCCATGTTGGAGGCATGCCAGGGCAGGCCAATCACATTCACAATTTCCAGCGTGGTGCTGCTTAACACCAACTCCACCGGGCCATCGCCCTCATGTACATGGCGGGTGGTGTGGGTGTAATTGGGCGCAAACACATGCAGCTCAACATGCTTGTTGGTTACTTGCGGCAGACTGAACTCACCCTGTTCATTGGCACTGGTGCGGATCTTGGTGCCCACCACCTCAACCGTCGCCCCGGCAATCGGCAAACCCGCCGCATCGCGCACCACACCTTCCACCTGCGCCAACGCCGAACCACTCGCCGCCGCCAGTGCCAAACACAACATGGATTTTTTCATTCTCATTACATCCCCTCACCGACATCAAAAGCCGCATCAAAGCCATATCAAAACCAAGACCCGGCGCAGCATGGCCAAGTCTCTCAAATTTTTAGCAATGTTATACTATAACAATTTGAGGGGGCAACCTTTAATAAGACATATTCTTGGTTGGCCGGTTAGCCCGGTGGTTTTGGGGGACGGAATAGGGTGGCAAGTGCTAAGCTTTGTTCACTATTCGTCAGGTGCAATTGCGGAGATTTTTATGTCACTGGCTAACGAACTTGCAGCTCGCCCTTTGGCAGAACGCATTCAGGCTATGGAACAGTTATGGGATTCCCTCTGTCGCGAGCCTAACTACAACCCAAGCCCTGCATGGCATGAAGAAGTTTTAACGGAGCGTCGCGCAGAGTTGCAGCGCGGTGAGCATAAGTCATGGCAGGAAGTAAAAGCGGGTTTACGGAACCGTTCTTAATTTATGGATGAGTCACTATTTTCTATTCGTCTCACCCATTCGGCGGAGCAGGATTTGCTTTCTGGTTTTGAGTTTTACGAGTCGCAAGTTGCAGGTCTTGGCGATTATTTTGTAGATAATCTCATCGCTGATATTGATTCCCTTTGTGTAGCCGCCGGTGCACACCCCAAATCTTATGCGGGTTTCTACCGCATGCTTTCCAAACGTTTTCCTTTTGCAATCTATTACGAATTACAGGAGCGCACCGCTTATGTTGTTGCTGTGTTGGATTGCCGCCAAAATCCTGATTCGATCAAAGAGCGTTTTGATGTTTAACGAATAAAAACCAAAAAGCCACAGCAAGGGTGGCTTTTTGGTTTTTTAACGCGGCGATCTGGATTAGAACTTCACTTTTACACCGACATCGATTGAGCGTTCGGTGCCAACGTAAATACCTTGGCGCAGGCTGGCGATGTATTTTTCGTCGGTGAGGTTTTTGGCGCTGGCGCTGACGCTGACGTCTTTGTTGAATTCATACACAGCGCTTAAATCGAGCAGGGTGTAAGCATCTATCTCACCGGTGAAGAAGCCGGAGGTGTTTTCGGTGATGGGTTTGGTGTTGAGCACATCGGTGTACTGCTCGCCGGTGTGGTGCAGGCTGAGTGCGGTGCTCAGTTTGCCGGTTTTGTACTCCAGGCTGGTGTTGATAACCCACTCAGGGACGTAAGTTACGCGGTTGCCATCGGGCGTGGTGATAGTGCCGTTGGCAGCGCGGCGGTCGCCGACAAATTCCGCGTCGGGAATGTAGGTGGCGCTGGATTTCCAGGTAAAGCCGGCGCCCAAATCCCAGCCCAATGCCGCTTCAAGACCCTGGTGCAGGGTTTCGCCGCCGTTGGTGCGCTGGAACTGGCTGTTGGAGTTGGCAGGGATGATTTGGTTGTCAAAGTCCATGCGGAAGAAGGTCAGCTCGTAGCTCAGTTTTTCACCGGCGCCACGTACACCCGCTTCAAGGTTGACTGAGCGTTCGGCGTCCAGTTCCTGGTCTTGCAGGCCGTTGAGCGCATCGCCGTTCAGCGCCGGGGAGAAGGCTTTATACACGCTGGCAAAACCTTGCAGACCTGTGTTGATTTGGTAGGTGGCACCTAAACCGGGCAGTACTTCGGTGTTGGAAGTATCGGCTTGGTTATTGGTAGCAGCGCGCTTGTTTTTGATGGTTTGCTCGTAGCTCTCGGCGCGCAAACCAGCGGTCACGGCCAGGCGCTCGGTCACCACAAAACGGTTCTGGGCATAGAGCGCGAGACTGTCGGCAGATTCAACCTGATCTTTGCCGATAGTACCCGTGCGCGGGGTGGCGCGGGTGGCGGCGATGGTCACGTCATCCATGGATTCATTCATCAAACGCACACCATATTCGGTTTCGTTGGCAATGCCAAACAATTGGTGTTGCAGCTTCAGGCGGCTGTCTACCCCAAAACGTTCAAAGCTGCGGTTGTTGCCGTTGAGTGTGTCCAGGTAAACCCACTGGCCAGCGGCGACAGAGGCGGCGTTATCGGCGTTGTAGCGCCAGTAATCGCGATAGGTTTCGCTGCCAAATACCAGGGTGCTGAGTTTGGTGGTGGCGTTGATATCCCAGTCGTGGTTGATGTCCAGGCTGCGGCGGCCGCTAATGAAGTAGTCGTCCGGTGCCGGGTTTTCGTGCACGCCATCTTTATATTGCTGCAGGAATACACCGCGGTAGGAAATATTGGCTTCGCTGTCGTAATCGCTGACTTTTACGCTCAGCCATTGGTCATCGCCCAGTGCCATGCCGGTTTTCACCATCACATCGGTCATGTCGTAGCCTTTATCCATAAAACCGTCGCTGCTGGCGCGGGTGATAAAGGCACCAAATTGGGCTTCTTGCGATGGGGTAGAACCGCCCACTTCCAGAGTTGCTTCGCGGCTATTAAAGGAGCCGGCGCGGGCTTCCAGTTGTACGCCATCTTTAGGTTGTTTGGTGATGTAGTTGATCACCCCGCCGATGGTGCTGGGGCCGTAGCGCAATGAGGCGGCGCCTTTCAACACTTCAATACTTTCCATGCGCTGGATACGCGGGTTGTAGTAGCGGCCATTGCCCACAAACAGGCCGGGGGCTACGGGTACGCCGTCTTCCAGAATCAGGGTTTTGTAATCCGCCGAGCTGAGGCCGCGAATACCAATGTTGGCCACAATCGCGCTTTCTTCTTCTTGCTTGATGGCTACGCCCGGTACGGCGCGCAGCGCTTCTTCGGTAGAGCGCGGTTGTTTAAGGGTTAATTCCTCTTGGGTCACTATGCCCACTGAGCCGGGTTGACGCTCAACATCACCCTCTTCGGTGCCAACTACTACCACTTTGGGCAGGGTTTTGGTTTCAGCAACGGCGGGCAGCGCCATAACAGCACCACCACTTAGGGCCAGTGCAATGCCAAGAGCCAGTGGTTTTGGTAAAAAAGTGACTGCATGTGCAGTAGACAGAGCGGCGTGACGCATGTGAAGTTCCTTCGGTTAACAGTAGGTTGCTATAGCTGGTGTGCTTCACCCTAAGTGATTTTGGCAATCAAATACGTAAAGCATTATTTTTCAGATGCGGCACTATAACAAACAGGAACCATTTACATCAAAAATATATGAACAATGATGTAAGCCGGATGCTACCTTTTGGCTGCATCCGGGTAGGGCGAAGTCTTCTGTGCGGGGGTGACGAGTGTCAGGCAGGGTCGCTGCTGGTTTCAGTCGGGATCTGACGCTTGCTTGTTGCCAGCGGCAGGCCGGGTTTCAGGCCGACGATTAATGCCAGCGCGGCAATCAACCACCAACCGTTTACCAGCAAACTCGCGCCACTCAAGGCCGCACTGCCAAAGCGGGCGATATGTGCGGTTAAGAGCAGTGCGATCAGGGCAATCAAGAGCAGCCTCAGGCCTATGGACACTTGACGGCGGCTCTTGGCAACAAGCGCGCCAGCCGCCAGCAATACACTGCCGCCCCAGAAAAGTGCTACCGATGCCTGCGGCCACCAAAAACTGCTGATGCCGGTTAACACCAGGGCGCAGGGAAAACCCCATACGGCAGCCAGCCACAAACGTTCTGTTACAGCGCGCGGGTTGCCCGCCTGCTGCTGGCGCCGAAACCAGATGTTCATGCCGGTAGCACAGATAAAACACAGGCCCAGACCGAGCAGGGTGTAGAGGATTTTCACCGGCAAACCGCCAAAATGCCCAAAGTGCAGGCGATAGGTGGAGGCATAAATTTGCATGCCCAGATCACCGTCTGGCCAGCCCAGGCGCTTTGTTTCTTCCCCGGCCGCGTTGTATTGAACGGCGTCATACCAGGCCAGGCGATTGGGCACATAAGCCCCAATCTCAACCGCCTGCGCTGTGGTTGCAGGGTAGTGGATTGCCAGAAAATAGGCGTTCAGGTGCGGGTAATCGCGCTGGAACTTCTCCACAATCGGCGCCACATCCAGCAGCGGCGCAGGTTCATGGGTCGGTTGCGGGTGTGGCATATACAGCTGGTTGCTAATGGCGGTGGTATCGCCTTTGTGAAAGCCGGTCGCAAAGGTAAACAACAACACTTGCGATAACCCAATCAGTGCACCCGTGAGGGCGATAGCCAGAATAAAGGGCGTCGCCCAAACGCCAATACGGTTGTGCATATCCACCTGCTGCTGACGCGCCCCGCGATTAATACGCAAGGCGAATGCATCTTTAAAGATATTGGGGTGGGCGAGAATCCCGCTGATGGTCATGGCCACCAGCACCATGCCAATCACCCCAACCAGGGTTATGCCCCATACCCCGGGAAGCGTCAGGGCGTAGTGCAATTTAACAACAAAGTGCGTCCATTCATGGGCGACTGCCGGCCCCAGGCTGCCATTACTGTTCAGGTGAAACTCCAGTTTCTCTCTTTTGGCTTCACCTTCGGCCCGAGCGGGGGAGGCGCCCACAATAAAGCGCGGCATATCGGTCGTGGGCATATTGACCCAAATATCCTCCAGCGCCCCAGCCTTATCACCCTTGCCGGTTTGTTGCTGGTGATGTTCGTAAATAGTCTCTACGGCGGCCTGTATCTGCGCCGGCGTCACTGTTTGGGTAGCGGCTATATCGGCCTGCTCCCACTGTTCTATGTCCGGGTAATACACGCTGACCACCCCGGTCATACACACCAAATACAGCAGGGCGGCGATAAATAACCCCAGCCCCGAGTGGGCCTTGAGGTTGGCGCGCAGGCTGTTGGATGAAAGTCTGAATGATCTGGCCACGGTTAAATCCAAGCGAATATGTAGAGGAAAGGGGGTTAGAAAATGGCCGGCGTAAACAGCCAGCCTCCAAGGCTTATGCCAACAAACCAAAGCGCGGGTTTGAGCAGCGACACACGGCTTTGGCTCCATACCATCAAAGCTGGCCAGACCAGTAGTACGACCAGTGCGGCGCTGATAACGCGATTCACCAGACTGGCATCCAGCAGCGCATAAACCGCCAGGCCAATGCCAATCGCAGCACTGAGTGACAGCAGTCCAACCACCAGAATTCGCTGCGTGAGCGACAGAGCCAGCCTTTGCCAAGAGGATGTAATCACCGCCTTGGCTGCAGCCCGTGCAGCAACTGGCGCTTTTGTGTGGCTGCGCCAATCGGTGCGGAAAATGATAACGAGCAGCGCCAGCAGGCCGGGCAGCAAGCTCGCCAGGGCGGCGCCTTTATCGAAACCGGCCGCCTTCATCCAGGGCCAATAGGCCAGGGCGATACTCAACCAGCCTGCGCTAATCAGCGGCCAGTGGCGTTGCGGGCGCCGCCATGCCGCATGCAATAAGCCTATTCCCAACAGCAGCAAACACAGCCCTAGCAAGCTGCCAAGTGGGTCGATGGAGGAGAGAAACATGGACATGGGGTTACGCTCAAAAGATATTGCTAGCAATTATCATTTGCGATTAATTTGGCGTCAATGCAATAATGTCTCCAATAGGAATTATTATCAAAATGGATTAGGTCTGTTTAATTGTTGGGATTCGCATTTAGGAGTTATTTGCTGTGACATCACACACTTTGCCTGTCGCTGCGCGTCGCGCAGTTCATCCCCTGGCGCTCGCCGTAGGTATCACGTTTGGTTTAGGCCATGTTGCTGCAGTTGCCGCCGAACCCAAGGCGACCAGCACGACCATTGAACAAGTCACTGTAGTGGGTAAAGACTTGGCCCAGCGCACGACCGCCGTGGGCAAAATAGACGTGCCCCTGGTAGAAACACCCTTTTCAGTATCGATTTTGACCGAGGACTTTTTCACCGCCACGGGCGTAAAAACCCTGCAGGATGCGCTGCAGTATTCCGCCGGTGTGAATGGCGGCACCTATGGCATCGACAGTCGCGGCGATTGGGCAACCATCCGCGGCACCGCGCCGGTGCAGTACATCGACGGGCTTAAATCCCTGTTTGGCAGTTACAACAATACCCGCGCCGTGCCTTACACCCTGGATCGCGTGGAAATCCTCAAAGGGCCGTCATCGGTACTTTACGGCCAGGGTTCACTGGGCGGTGTGGTTAACCTCAGCTCCAAATTACCCGAGCAGGAATTTTCTGCCCAAGTCTGGGTGCAATACGGCACCTTCGCGCGCAAACAACTGGCGGCTGACGTCACCGGTGCCTTGGATACCGACGGCGAGTGGCTATTCCGCGTGGTTGCCCTGGGGCGCGACAGCGAAACCCAAACCGATTACGTGGATGACGACAGCCGCGTATTCAGTCCCTCACTGACCTGGAAGCCCAGCGAGGCCACCAGCATCACGCTGCTTGCCAATATCCAGAAGGATGAAACCGGCACCGGCACCCAATTCCTGCCTTGGCAGGGCACAGTATTACCCGGCGCATTCGGCGACCTTGACCCCGGTGTATTCCTGAGTGAGCCGGGCTGGGACAAGTACAACTCCGAGCAAGAAGCCTTCACCCTGATTGCCGCGCAGGCGCTCAACGACAGCTGGACGCTTAATGCCCGCGTGCGTCACACCGATAGCAGCGCTGACTACTGGTCCATGTGGCCGGTATTTACCGGCTCTGGCCTGCGCATTAACGCCGATGGTCGCACCATCAACCGCGCGGCCTATGTGAGTGATGCCAGCAGCGAAGTACTGGTGGGCGATGTAAACCTGCAGGGCGGTTTTAGCACCGGGTTCATCGACCACAAACTGGTGGTGGGTGTGGATGTGCAAGACGCCACAATCGACAACGATTTCTGGCGCAGTAACGGCAGCTATGCCACACCCGGTGCGGGCGGTTCCATCGACCTGTACAACCCGGTGTATGGCCAATACCTGCCCACGCCAACCATTACCAACTACCCCTATACCCAACTGGAGCAGGAAGGTTTTTACATTCAGGATCATATGATCGCCGGCAACTGGGTGCTCACCGCCGCCCTGCGTCGCGATCAGGTGAAATCCCAAAACCAGAATGCGGCCAGCGTTAATTACGATACCGATGCCGATACCGGTCGCGTGGGTGTGATGTACCAATTTGCCAACGGCCTGCGCCCTTACGCCAGCTACACCGAATCCTTTGAGCCTATGGCGGGTTTCAACGTTTACGACGAGGCACTTAAACCCAAAACCGGCGAGCAAACCGAACTGGGTATTAAATACCAACCGGGCAGCAGCAACCTGTTGGTCACCTTGGCGCTGTTTGAGATTAATGAAAATGGCCGCACCCTGAGCGTATCTGTGCCCCAGCCGGACAACACCTTTAAACAGGGCACAGTGCAAACCGGTGAAGCCGAGAGCGAAGGCGCTGAACTGGAAGTGCAGGGCACCTGGGCGCAGTGGGATGTCATCGCCAGCTACAGCTATACCGATACCAAAGACAAGGTCACCGGTTACCGCTTTGCCGCGATACCGGAAAACCTGGCGTCCTTCTGGGGCAGTTACCGTTTTACCGGTGACTTGCAAGGCCTGCGTGTTGGCTTGGGCCTGCGCGATATAGGTAAAAGCTGGGACGGCCGCGACAACCGCGCGGTGCGCATCAATGGCTACACCCTGGTGGATGCGATGCTGGGTTATGAAGTGGAAAACTGGTTCTTTAGCCTGAACGCCCGCAACCTGGAGGATAAAATCCACTACACCAGCTGTTTGGCGCGCGGCGATTGTTTTGCCGGTGAGCGCAGAACCATCACCGCGGATGTGCGTTACAACTTCTGATCGCCTGCGATGGGTGAATAGACAACAACTCAGTGATAGATAATGGGCGCTTCGGCGCCCATTTTTTTGAAACTTAAATTTATGCAAACCAGGTGTTACTTAGCGGCGGTTTGTATTAAGGTCGAATCCAAAAGCTGTTGTAAGGTTTTTGTCTGTTCCCAGGGAGCCGTTTACCATGTTAAAAAATATAATAATGACCTTTGTTTTACTCACAGCGACTGCTACATACGCTGAACAATCACCCCTCAAACAATCACCCCCCAACCAATCACTTCCCAAACCGGTGAATTTAATTGACGAAAAACTGAGTCAATTTACCAATATTTATGATTATGGCAGCGCCCAGGTTAACGATGGTGAACTGATTCTTAAGGCGACCGATAACTGGTTTTTCACCACCAAAAAAACCTACAAAAATTTTATTCTCACCGCAGAAGTGTTAATGCCGGATGTGAGTGAGTACAGCAATTCCGGCATTATGTTTCGCGGTCAAATCAAAACCGATAATAATCGCCAGCAGGCTATGGGCTATCAAGCGGAAGTAGACCCCAGCGAGCGCAAGTGGAGCGGTGGCTTGTACGATCAAGCGCGACGTGAGTGGTTACACCCGGTTCACGCTACCCGTTCATTTCCCGATGCCGATTTTGAAAAAAATTACCTGGGTGCATGGACGGCTGACATGGCAAATGCTTATCGCCATTTGCAGTGGAACCGGTATCGCATTGAATGCCGTGGCAGCGATATAAAAATTTATCTTAATGATGTTCTGACAACGCACGTTAAAGATAACAAAGACAGCGAGGGTTTTATTGGCTTGCAGCATCACGGCAGCGAGCTACTGAAAACCACTGGCGCGACCAATAATATCGTTCGTTTTCGCAATGTATTTATCACTGAACTGGAATAAATCTTGTCTACGTCAAACAACACCAAAAAACCAACAATAAACGTCAAACAATCAACCATACACCTGCTGGTTTGCACACTGCTGGGTTTATCCATCGTCAATTGCAGTACAGAAGCTTTGCATTCTGATCAGAGTAATGCGCGAGCTGCTGAAAAATCTGAAGCAACAAAACCCGATGCAACAAAACCTGATGCAACCAAAAGCACGCCCGTAAGAAACCTCGGTGATCGCCATGGCGAGGATATGACGCCACCGATTGCCGCCGAAGATATTCCGCCCGCGCCGGTTTTAGCCGTGCCACAGGCATTGCAATCCATGCAGTTGCAACCGGGGTTTGTAATAGAAAATGTTGCCGCAGAACCCAATGTGTTTAGCCCCGTAGCCATGAGTTTTGATGGCAACGGGCGCATGTGGGTAGCGGAGATGAACACCTTTATGCCGGATTTGGATGGCAATAATGAGGAGGTTCCTAAAGGTAATATCGCCATCCTTGAGGATACTAACGGCGACGGTAAAGTTGATACACGCAACGTATTTTTAAACGATTTGATTCTGCCGCGCACGGTGGTGTTGGTAAAAGGCGGCATCCTCTATGCGGATCAAACCCAATTGGTTTTTGCTGAAGTGTTGGCGGGCGATAAGTTGGGCATTCGCGAAGTGGTTGATCCAACCTACGCCCAAGGCGGCAGTGTTGAGCACAAACCCAATGCCATGATGTTGGGTTTGGATAATTGGTATTACAACGCAAAAAGTGATCGCCGCTACAAAATATTGCCGCTCGACAGTGAATTGCCAGCGGGGGCGGAAGAAATTTATCGCAACCGCTATTGGAAAATGGCGAGTGCCAGCACCGAATACCGCGGCCAGTGGGGTATGAGCATGGATGATTATGGCCGCCTGTTTCACACCTGGAATAGCGCGCCCGCTCAGGGCGAATATTTGCGCCCCAATTCGCTCAATAAAAACCCCGGTCTGGTGCAGGAAATAAAAGCGCAGAGTATTGGTGGCAATCAAATTTACCCGGCACGAATTAATCCGGGCGTGAACCGCGCTTATCTGCCAGAAACCCTGGTTGCCGATGGGCCCAATAAAGGCAAATTAATTAATTTCACCGCGGCAAGTGGCAGTGTGGTTTATCGCGGCGATCAATTTCCCGCTGAGTTTTATGGGGTTGCATTTACCCCGGAACCCGCCGCCAATTTACTTTCGGTCAGGCGCATTATTGAGGAGCGAGGTCAATTTCGCGGCGAGGAAATTTATCCGCACAGTGAAATACTCGCGTCTACCGATGAGCGTTTTCGCCCGGTAAATTTATACACCGCACCCGATGGTTCGCTGTACATCCTCGATATGTATCATGGCGTTATCCAACATAAAGAATATTTAACCAGCTATTTGCGCGAGCAAGCAGAAAACCGCCAATTGCACAAATACAACAGCACACTCGGGCGCATTTATCGCCTGCGCTGGGCCGATAAACCCTTGGCGCCCAAGCCGCAATTGGAAGATAAAACCGCCGCACAATTGGTTCCCTATTTGGCGCACGCCAACGGTTGGTATCGCGATACAGCACGGCGGTTGATCATCCAGCAGAATGATAAATCGGTAGTGGCGGGCATTACTCGCCTGGTGCAACAAGCCCTGGATCACCGCGCCCAAATCAATGCGCTCTGGACACTGGAGGGGCTGAATGCCGTTAATGCCCAGAGCATCAGCGCCGGTTTAAATACCGCTCACCCCAAGGTGCAGATTTCGGCAATTGCGTTGTTGCCCCATTTACCCAAAGCCGAGCAGCAAGTATTTGCCCCGCGTTTGGCGGAGCTAGCCAAGAGCGACTATGAAGTCGCGCTGCAACTTGCACTCAGTGCCGGTAAATTAAAAATCGATTCGTGTTTTGAACTGATCAAAACTCTGTTGGCAAATTATGGCGATCAGCCGTTAATTAATCAGGCGATAGTCAGTGGTAGCGCGGGCCGCGAGCAGGAGTTAAAAACATTTTTAGGCGCTGCTGCCAGTCAGGAATTAACGGCCTTGTTGGATTTGGTGGGCAAACAAAAAATTATTGAAAGTAATTTCAACAATCTTGTAACTCAAGAGCAAAACCAATACTACCGGGGCCAGGCATTATTTGATGGGCGCGCCGCCTGTTTTGGTTGCCACGGTAAACAAGGGCAAGGTATGGATGGCATGGCGCCACCACTGGCAAATAGTGAATGGGTTACCGGCACACCTGAACGGTTAATAAAAATTTTGCTGCACGGTTTGCACGGCCCACTCACAGTGAATGGTGTTGATTACAACCTGCCGATGATGATGCCCGGTTTAGCGACTAACCCAAGCGTTAGCGATCAGGATACTGCCGATATAGCCACCTATATTCGCAACAACTGGGGCAATGCCGCCGGTGCAATTAGCGCAGACAATGTAAGTAAACTGCGCGCACAAACGGCGAATCGCACCCAGCCCTACACAGCGAGTGAATTGGGGCAATAAGTGAGGTTATAGCGGGGCTAATGCCGACGATAAATACGAATGTGATGTAAAAAGAAAAATCCCGCCGGGTGTTAATCCGGCGGGATTTTTATTAGTACTGCCAGCGAATCGTCGCGCTGATATTGCGCGGTTCGGCGTAGTAAGCCTGGCTGTATTCAAAACTGGTCAGGTAGGTTTTATCTGTGACGTTGCTCAAGTTAAGTGATGCCGACCAATTGTCGTTGAACTCGTAACTGGCAAATAAATCCACCAGTGTTAACGCATCCTGCTCGATTACTGTGCCGCGCAAGTAAGTATCTGAACGGTATTCCACAAAACTACCCAGCTTCAAACCCGGTGCAAATTGCGGGTAATAATTGACGGTAAATTTGGCTGATTGTTTGGGCGTAAAGGTGCGCGAGACTTCGCCCTTGTTATCGTCGATGGTCAGGTTGGTGTAACCCAATATCAGGTTGATTTGCTCGGTCAGTTCACCGGCTATTTCAAATTCAAACCCGCGCGACTCATAGTCGTCACCTGCATAATAATTACCGGTTTCACCCAAGCTTGGGTCAGTGTTAAAACCAGCCAGTGTTGCCAAACCTTCTTGCGCTGTTTCAAATACCGCGAAGCTGGTATTGAGTTTGCCGCTGAAAAATTCGCCTTTTAAACCCACTTCTTTATTTACGCCCGTTACCGGGTCAAGGCGCTCACCGGAGAGTTTGCTTTCGCTCTGCGGGGTAAAAGTTTCGGTGTAGCTGGTGTAGAGCGTGAGTTGTTTACTCAGGTCGTAAGTCAGGCCGGCGTAGGGCACTACCACGTCATCTTTTTTACTCAGGTCGGCGCCGTAGCTGACGCTTTCACTTTCGTAGCGCGCTGAACGGGCACCGGTCAGTAGTTTCAAGTCCTCGCTCAGGCTGAACTGGCCCGCTAGATAAACGCCGGTTTGTTTGTCGGAGGTGATTTCGCCGTTGGGCATGTCAGTAAACGTGGGGTGAGGTGTATCGCCCGTCCATTGCGCCATATTGGTGATGGCGGGGAAGCCATTGCCGGTGGTGTAGTCGTACAGAGCGTACTCATCCACGTCGTTGTCGGCTTGATTAGCGCCCACCACAAATTTGTGGGTTAAATCGCCGGTTTTAAATTCGCCGCTGGTGGCTACGTCAAACAGTTTGATGTCGGTTTCGCGGTCAAATTTTCCGGCCCAGCCGGTAAGGCCCGACATATCTTCTTTCAGCGTGCCATACACATAGAGCAACTCTTGCGCGCCGCGGGTTTTGGTGCGGTTGTAGGTGGCTTTGGTATTCCAGCCGTTGGCCCAGGTGTGGTCCAGCTCCACAAAACTGCGGGTGTCTTTTACATCCCAGTAAGCCCAGTCGGCCGAGCTGTTCATGGAGCGGCGGAAGTTGGCTGGGCGGGTGCTGCCATCATCGGCCAGGTAAGTCAGGGTGATGGCGCCCCACATAGGGCTATCGGCTTCGCTTTTTTGGCGGCTAATACCGGCGGTGAGCAGGGTGTTCAGACCCAGATCCGCCTCCACCACGCCGTAAGTGCTGCTCAGGTCTTTGTAATAGTCCTGCAAATAGGAATCGCGGCTTTGGTCGCTCACTACCACGCGCGCGCGGATAGGTTCGGCGACTTGGCCAGATACATCGGCTTGCACGCGGGTGTCATCCCAGCGCGCCTGGGTCAGGCTAGCGCTGGCTTGGGTTTCTGCGGTGGGACGTTTGCGAATCAAGTTGACGGTGGCGGCGGGGCTGCCTAAACCGCTCATCAAGCCGCTGGCACCGCGCACGATTTCCACGCGGTCATAAGTCGCCATGTCGATATCGCCCTCCAACAAACCCCAGTGCAGGGGAATGCCCACGCCATCCATTTGAAAGTTGTTGATGTTAAAACCGCGCGCTTCAAAGTAAGTGCGGTCGGTTTCCGAGCGCTTTACGCTTACACCGGTTGCGGTATCCAGCGCTTCATTCACCGTGACAATATTCAAGTCTTCAATCTGTTGGCTGGTAATCACCGACACTGACTGGGGCGTCTCGCGAATGCTCAAGTCCAGCTTGGTCGCAGTGTTCATGCTGCCGGTGGTGTAGGCATCGGTCTGTTCGGTGGTGTTGCCCAGCGCATCGGCTTCCACTTTCACGGTGTTAAGTTTGCCGGGTTGTTCGGCGGCAAGGCCGAGGCCGGGGTAGAGCAGAAGGCTGGCGATGGTGCTGGCAAGCAAGGATTTATGCAGGGTCATGGCTTTTATCTCAGGGCTGTAGACAAGGATTGAATGGCGCCATTTTATTTGTAAATGATAATAAATATCAAATGTAAAATAATTGTAAAAGATATAGCTGTGCAAACGTTAAACTGTGCATTGCTGATTGATTTGCGACCAGAATAGTTTGTTGGTTGACTTGAGTGGCGCACGCCTTTACCTTGCGCGCCCGAGGTGTCTGATGGGCAAAGGCGTTGAAAGCAGCCAGCCAGGATCAGAGTGAATGGGAAGTCGGTGCGTTTGGTGTGAAACCAGGCAATCCCGACACTGCCCCCGCAACGGTAAATGCGCGCTTTAAATGGCCTGCATGAGTCCGATACCAGCCTCAAACCGGAGCAGTTGCTCCTTGTTATTCACGATGTCGCGGAGGGCAACATCGGTGGAAATCTATGTGTTTTGGGCGCTTGCCCCGCACCGCTATTTTCCGCTTTCCCTCCCTCATCCCTATTGGATTGAGGAATCTCATGTCTATCAAATCTCCTTTTTTACTCAGCGGCTTAAGTGCTGCGGTTATTTCTATTATTGCGCCGGCATCCATCGCCGCTGAAAAACAACTCGATACCGTGTATGTGAGTGCAACCCGCAGCGAAACTGCTGCTATGCCGGTTGCCACACAAATTAAAGTGATCAGCGAAGAAGAAATTCGTGTGAGCGGCGCAAAATTATTATCGGAAGTATTGCGCAGCCAAGCGGGCATTCAACTTACCGATTCCGATGGCAGCGGCGCGCGCAATGTGACTGCATCCATGCGCGGTTTAGCGGGTGCCAACAACGTGTTGGTATTGGTGGATGGCCGCAAATTAAATAACCCAAGCCTTGCCGCACCGGCATTAAATACTGTCTCGTTAAAAGATGTAGAGCGCATTGAAATTGTGCAGGGCAGTGCGGGTGTGTTGTACGGCGATCAAGCTGTCGGTGGTGTTATCAACATCATCACCAAACGCGCCGCTGCCGGCGAAACCGACGGCACCCTCAGTGCCACCAGCGGCACCGATAATTTGGAAGATTACAGCGCGAGTGTGCGCCAGGGTTTTGCAAACGGTTTGAGTTACAGCGTCTCTGCACAAAAACGCAATGCAGATAATTATCGCGATAACAATCAAAACGCTTACGAAAATCTATTGGGAAATCTGCGTTACGATTTTGCCAAAGGCTTTGTATTTGTTGAGGGGCAGGCGATTGATGATGAACTAAATCTTGCGGGAGAACTGTTGGAAGATGCTTATCTTTTGAACCCGCGTGCGGCCTCATCGCCACATAATTACGCCAACCAATACACAGATTTAGCGCGTATTGGTGGTGGTATTGATTTGAGTGAAGATTGGCAGTTGTTGGCAGAATTTGCTAGCCGTGATGAAGATACAGAGTCTTTTTATGGTGCTGGTTCGCCAACGTTAGGCAATATGCAGGTGAATAATCTTACTCCACGAATTGTGGGCACCATTCCCACAAACAAAGGTAATGTCATAGTCACCTTGGGTTACGATCAGGTAGATGCGGAATATAAAGTACCCGATTGGGGCACCAATATTGAACAAACTATTGATGCATTTTATGCTCAATTTGTTTATCCGCTGACACAAGCATTAAGTGTAACTGCTGGTGTGCGCACTTCTTCGGTCGAAGATACCAATCATGCTACTAACACCTATCACGAGGATGACCTAAGCCTTGGTGAATTCGGTGTGAATTATCAGTTTGATAATAATTGGCGAGTATTTGGCCGTTACGCAGATGGTTTTCGTTTTGCAAATGCCGATGAAAATGGTTTGGTACTAGATGGGGTTGATTTCCTGGAAGTACAAACCAGTGAATCCTATGAGGTGGGCGCAGCTTGGGCAAACGAGCGCGCTTATGCATCTTACAGTTTTTATCACATGATATTGAACGACGAAATTACCTTTGACTCTATTGCTTATGCCAATATCAATTTGCCTGATACCGAGCGTCAGGGTTTTCAATTTGATGGTGGTTTAACACTGAGCGATGAAATTTCCTTAACCGCAAATTATACCTACACTGATGCAGAAGTTACCTCGGGTACTTTTAAAGGGAAAGATGTACCCTACGTAAGTGAAAATACAGCGAATCTGGGGTTAGTGTTTAGACCACTGGCAGTCTTGAGTGTGGTATTGGATACGACTTATATGGGATCCCGCTACTTGTCGGGTGATGAATCAAATAGTTATGCAAAAGTAGAACCTGTGCAGTTGTTCAATGTGAATGTAATTTTGCAAGTTGAACAAGTGGAAATCGCCGGCCGTATAAAAAATATCACTAATGAGCGATATTCTGGCCTTCAAGGTTATTCTTCATGGCAAGGTGAAAAATATTATTACCCACAACCCGAACGCAATTACGAAGCTAGCATTACCTATCGTTTTTAATTAAGCCCCTGTAGATTGGGCTATCTAGGTTGGATTATCTAGGGTGGGTAGAGCTTGGGCGATACCCACCGTTTTATTATCAACAGATCAAAGAGTACTCCCATGAGCGACGACAATAGCCAACGCGACGACATCCAAAGCAACGACAACAAAAACGACGATAAAGCCAAACGCCATCAAGAGCGCATGCAGCAGCGCAAAGAAATTGTGGATGCAGCGATTGCCCGCGCGGATGAAGAGCGCGGTGTTGTTATCGTATTAACCGGGGATGGTAAAGGCAAAAGCTCATCCGGTTTTGGCACCGCGCTGCGCTGTTTGGGCCACGGTTACAAAGTCGCCATAGTGCAATTTATTAAAGGTACTTGGGAGTGTGGTGAAAAAAACTTTTTAACCGAAAGTATTTTTCGCGGCGCCAGCCCGCAATTGGAATATTTTGTGATGGGTACAGGTTTTACCTGGGAAACCCAAAACGCCGAGCAGGATAAAGCCGCGGCAGAAAAAGTGTGGGAAGAGTGCGAGCACGTATTTCGCGACCCGGAAATCCATTTGGTGCTGTTGGATGAACTCACCTATATGCTCAATTTTAAATACCTGGACAAGGACAAGGTAATTGCAGCGATTCAAAACCGTCCCAAAAATCAAAATGTGATTATCACCGGGCGCGGCGCCAAAAAATATCTGGAAGATTTGGCAGATACTTTTAGTGAAGTTAAAGCTGTTAAGCACGCGTTTAATGCCGGCGTAAAAGCGCAGAAGGGCATTGAGTGGTAAGCGAAGCATCAAGCGTGCAGGGTACTAAAACCATAATAGTGCAAGGCGCTAAGACTTTAATGGTGCAGGGCACCACGTCCGACGCCGGGAAATCCACGCTGGTGGCGGCGCTGTGCCGCATTTTAAAAAATCGCGGTGTATCCGTGGTGCCCTTTAAGCCGCAGAACATGGCGCTCAATTCGGCGGTCACTATCGACGGTGGTGAAATTGGCCGCGCCCAAGCGCTGCAAGCACAGGCAGCAGGGCTTGAACCGCACACGGATATGAATCCGATTTTAATTAAACCCACCAGCGATACCCGCGCGCAAATTATTGTGCAGGGCAAAGCCATTACCGATATGGATGCCGCGGTTTATCACGATTACAAAACCCAGGCGATGAAATATGTTCTGGATTCCTACAGCCGATTACAGCAGCAGTATGATGTGATTCTGGTGGAGGGCGCAGGCAGCCCGGCGGAAATTAATTTGCGCGACCGCGATATTGCCAACATGGGTTTTGCTGAAGCAGTAGATTGCCCGGTGATTTTAATTGCGGATATAGATCGCGGTGGTGTGTTTGCCCATTTGGTTGGCACCCTGGAATTATTGAGCGAATCGGAACGCGCACGCGTGATCGGATTTGTGATTAATCGCTTTCGTGGCGATATCAATTTATTACAATCCGGGTTGGATTGGCTGGAGCAAAAAACCGGAAAACCGGTGCTCGGGGTAATTCCCTATCTGCAAGGTTTATATTTGGATGCTGAAGATGCACTCACTGCATCGGCACCTAAACAGAATGCGCAATTAACCGTTGCGGTGCTAGCACTGCCGCGCATTTCCAACCACACCGATTTTGATGCGCTGCGTTTGCACCCGCAGGTTAACTTTCACTGGGTTGGCCCCAATCAGCCGGTTCCCGCCTGCGATCTGGTGATTATTCCCGGCAGTAAAAATACCCGCGCAGATCTGGATTTTTTGCGCGAGCAGGGCTGGGATGTACAAATCCAGCAGCACCTGCGTTATGGCGGCAAGCTCATGGGCATTTGTGGTGGTTTTCAAATGCTGGGCAAAACCATTCACGATCCCCTGGGGGTGGAATCTGCACCCGGCAGTTCCATTGGCCTGGGTTATTTGGCATTGCATACTGAATTTAAGGATCAAAAAATCCTGCAGCAGCGCAGCGGTTTTTTATGGGACAAACAAACCCCTGTGAGCGGCTATGAAATCCATAGCGGTGTCAGTTATGGCCCCGCACTGCAGCAGCCGGCCATCTACCTTCAAGGCGCCAATGGGCTTGTGCCCGACGGTGTGATCAGTGAGGACAAGGCCATTCTGGGCACCTACCTGCACGGTGTTTTTGATCAGCCCCAAGCCTTGGCCCAGCTGCTGGCATGGGCTGGATTGGTTGAGCAAACCCGCGTGGATATTGGCCAGCTGCGCGAGCAGTCCCTCAATCACCTCGCCGCTGCAACTGCCGCAGCCCTGCAAGGCGACTTTCTGAAAAACCTTGGCTAATCTGGATAAGTTATATATTGGCTGGGTGTTAATGCTTATTGGTCGAAGGCTCATTACTGCTTTGCGGTGGCAATGCCACGCCGACCAATATCTACCGATCTATAATAAAAGCCTGTCCCCTGTGGGAGTGTTCCTTGTTATGGAGTTATTTATGCAGAAATTCTGCTGGCTAGTAATGCGCTGCGCATTGGTGTGCTGTTTGCTGGGCGCTGCCGCGCTGCAGGCTGAAACCACTGAACCTGACGTGCCGCAGATTAACCTTGCTACCAATATTTCCTCTGCATTTAGCGCCGATGCGGGCGCCTCCTATGAGCACAACCTGCAACCCCATTTGCATTGCATATTCAAGCGCATGCAGCGCGACTACGCAGTGCAGGTCATGCCTTGGCGCCGCGCCTATCAGGATGTAAAAAGCAATCGCATCGACGGTTTTTTTACCGCTATTCCCATGCGCCAAATAGATCCCTATGCGGTGCTTTCATCGCCGTTGGTGTTGGAAAATTGGTACTGGTTTTGGCGCACCGACACTATTGCCCCTGAATCCTGGCGGGAGGGTTATAAGCTGGGTTCGATTCTGGGTAGCCAGCAGGAAACCTGGCTGGCAGAGGCAGGCTATAAGGTGGAAATGTCCGGCAATAATCTGCCTCAACTGATTAAACTTTTGCAGTCAAAACGTATCGATGTGATTCTGGCGGATCGCGAACATTTTTTGCAGGCAGCAAAAGAATTAAAAATGAATGCCGGGAATTTCCAATCGCGCTTTTTTCGCTATGTGCCTCTAGGCGTTTATTTTAATGAACAGTTCCTCAACCAGAACCCCGGCTTTTTGTTGGAATTCAATCGTCATATCAACAGTTGTTCATCAACGCATTTTGCGGTGTCGGATTTTGAACAGCTGCAAATAAAAGAACTTCTGGGGCGTAAAGTAGAGCGTTGGAAGCGCCTGCCCAGCCTTGAACCTGCGCTTCTGGTGGCCAATAAACAGTCCGCCCAACTCAGTCAGCAACAAATAGAAGAGCTGGATAAAAAATGGATTCGCGCATTTGCCGAGAATGATTTCAGCTTTTCTATCGAGTTAATCAATCAACCGCTGTCTGCCGAGTTGCGTGAAATTAAAAAACAAGCACAGGATATGATCACCGAAGTGATTGTGACCGACAAACGCGGCTTAAATGTGGCGATTAGCGATATGACCTCTGACTACTGGCAAGGGGATGAACCCAAGTTTGCCCGCGCCCATGGTAAACCCGCGAACTCGTTGATTTTTGGCGATATTAATTACGATGAATCCACCAAGCGCTTTCAGTTGCAATTAAGTGTGCCATTGCAAACCAGCGCCAGTTTCAAACCCTTGGGCGTCATGATTTTTGGTGTCGATGTGGAAAAAGTCCTGTCCCAATCCAATTGAGTTGTTAACATCCCGCGGCTATTAAATAGCATTGCTGCCGGATCAATTCCTGTGACATTATATCCGGGCTAGCTAAGGCAATTTTTATTGCCGATTCTGCTTTTACTAATAAATAAAATAATAATTTTTTACTGCAGCCATCAACCAATGGCCACGGTTTATTATGTATAGCTTCTATAAAAAAGCATTTATTGCTTTGGTTCTGCTTGTTGCACTATCGGCAGGTTTGTTGTGCCTCGGTGCTGTTAAATCAAAACAGACTGCCAATTTATTTCCGCTCAGGGATGCCAATTATTTATGGCATTCGGCAGTCGAGCCGCCACAACCCAAAGGTAAAACCCAGGTGTCGCTGCGCAAGGAGACAGATACCGTCGAATACGAATTCTTTTTGGATCCGCAGCAAGAGTTTCCCTACACCCATTACACCATCGCATTTATGGACCCGGTGCAGCCACAAAAGCTGGTTGATCTCACCGCGTTTGATGGGCTGTCGTTTAAGGTGATGTGCGACCCTAAAAATGTATTGTTGTTTGCACTGTTCAGTTTTGATGACAAGGTGACCGACATTAATAAACCCATCACCCGCCGCGTTTCCTCGACGGCCTTTTCCTGCGATCACGATTGGACAAGGGTCAACATAAAATTCAGCGATCTGGATACGCCCTACTGGTGGTTGGGGCGCTATGGTTTTGAGCACAGTGATACCGGTTATCGCCTGGATAAAACCATGGGCTTTGCCTGGGTTAATTCTTTGCAAAGCCCGCTCAATGTTCGCTCAGCGGTAAAAATTACCGATGTGCAGTTGCTGGGGAATAATTGGCGCTATTTGGTGGTGACCAGTGTGTTGGTGGTGTTTATGTGGGTGTTTGCGCTGGTCTTGCTGTTGCGCGCTTATGTGAAGGTGTTAACACTGGACATCCGCGAGAAGTTGCGTTTGGATCAACCGTTTATGGCTTATAAAAAGTTATCCATAGAGCCGCAGAAAGATAAAGAAAAAAGTGCGGTCTTGCGTTTTATGGCAACCGAATATGCCAAACCCGAATTGAGCCTGGAAATAGTGGCAACCGCTCTGGGTGTGAATCGCACTAAAATTAACGACATTCTTAAAGAAGAATTGGGCCTGACTTTCACCAGCTATTTAAATAAGTTGCGCTTAACAGAGGCAGCGCGATTGTTGGCAGAAAATGAAGATGCAAATGTCTCTGAAATTGCCTACTCAGTTGGCTATAACAATGTGTCCTACTTCAATAAATTATTTAAAACCGAATACGGTTACGCACCAAAAACGTTTAAAGCCCTGTACCCGATTAAAGACTGCGCCCAAGAGTAATTAATTTTTTGCAATGAAATGAGAGAGTGCATGTTTGGCATTTTGCAAATTGTCGTTTAAATTTGCATTAAAATAATTACAGCAATGCTTTAATTTTTTACAGTTTTTAGAAAAACGCTTAAAAATTCAATTTTTCGCTTGTGCAATTTTTTATGCTCGCGCTTCCCTAATAACGAACAAGCGGAGATCAATAATATGCATAAGCTTTCCTTTCCCATTCACCATCTAAAACGCAGCAGCGCGTTGATCGGTGCGGGCATAGCAATGGCGGTGCTATCGTCCAATGCCATGTCGGCCTGTACCTACGCCATTGAGAGTGAATGGAGTAGTGGTTTTATCGCCAATATCACTATTAAAAATGATACTGGCGCGCCCCTGAATAGTTGGAATGTTAATTGGCAATACGTGAACAACCGTATGGCAGGTGGTTGGAATGCCAACTTTTCTGGCAACAACCCTTACACCGCAACCAACATGAGTTGGAACGGCAGTATTCCGGTTGGCCAATCTGTCACTTTCGGTTTCCAGGGTAATAAAAATGGTGCGCCGGCGGAACGCCCCAGTATTAATGGTGCCGCTTGCGCCGGCGGTACACAGCCATCGTCAAGTTCAGCGCCCAGCTCGGTGCCGGCGTCATCCAGTTCTGTTGTCAGTTCTGTTGCTAGTTCAACGCCAGTGGTGTCCAGCAGTTCTTCGTCTTCTGGCTATACCGTTCCGGCTAATAACTTTGCGCAAAATGGCGGTGTAGAAAATAACCTGACCAATTGGGGCAGCACCGCTGCAACACTCACGCGCAGCACACAAGACAAACGCAGTGGCAGTGCCAGCGCACTCATTTCCGGCCGCACAGCTAACTGGCATGGCATTACCTTTAATGTAGGTTCGCTGGTGAATGGCAACCAATACGATGTCGCTGTGTGGGTGAAATTGGCGCCGGGCACACCGGACAGCGTAATTCATTTAACCGGTAAACGTTTGGACGACAGCGACTCCTCCACCTACAACGAATACACCCGCGTTTCTACGGTAACCGCATCTGCCAATGAATGGCGTTTGCTGCAGGGTTATTACACCCAAAGTGGCACCACCGGTTTCCAACATTTTATTATCGAAGCCGAAAGCACCAGCGTCAGTTACTACGCGGATGATTTTTCCATCGGCGGGCAAGCCGCTTCATCATCCAGCAGTTCCAGCAGCAGTTCGGCTGGCGGTACGCAGCGTAAATTTATCGGCAACATCACCACCTCTGGCGCCGTTCGCTCTGACTTCATTAATTACTGGAATCAAATCACCCCAGAAAATGAAGGCAAATGGGGTTCAGTAGAAGGCACTCGCGATGTATACAACTGGGCACCGGTTGATCGCATTTATGCTTACGCGCGCCAACACAAAATTCCGGTTAAAGCGCATACCTTTGTGTGGGGCGCACAGTCTCCATCATGGCTCAACAATTTGAGTGCAACGGAAACCGCTGCAGAAATTGAAGAGTGGATTCGCGATTACTGCACCCGCTACCCGGACACCGCAATGATCGATGTGGTGAACGAAGCGGTACCCGGTCACCAACCAGCGGGTTACGCACAGCGCGCCTTTGGTAATAATTGGATTCAACGTGTATTCCAGTTGGCCCGCCAATATTGCCCTAACTCCATCCTGATCCTGAACGATTACAACAACATTCGCTGGCAGCACAATGAATTCATCGCACTCGCTAAAGCACAAGGCAATTACATAGATGCCGTTGGCTTGCAGGCGCATGAATTAAAAGGCATGACCGCAGCGCAAGTAAAAACGGCTATCGACAACATTTGGAATCAAGTAGGCAAGCCTATTTATATTTCTGAATACGACATTGGCGATACCAATGACCAGGTGCAGTTGCAAAACTTCCAGGCGCATTTCCCGGTATTTTGGGATCACCCACATGTTAAGGGCATCACCATTTGGGGTTACGTCAATGGCAGAACCTGGATTGAAGGCTCCGGTTTGATTTACGAAAACGGTACGCCGCGCCCTGCAATGACCTGGTTGCTGAATAACTACATTAATAAATAAACACATCAGCAGATAAACCAGCTTTCTTGTAACCCGCAAAATGGAATTTGTGGGTTACAACCTCGGTTAAACAACGCCCACTTAACAATAATCAGGGTGAATTCCCATGCTTACTTCTATTAAGGCATTTGTTCGCCACCTGCTGCCCTATGCAAAAATATCCAGCGGTTTATTCGCCATTTTTTGTGCGTGGAATGCACAGGCAAGCTGCCAATACCAGGTTACCAATCAATGGAATAATGGTTTTACCGCAGCAATAAAAATTACCAACAACACTGCAACAACTATCAATGGCTGGGCTGTTAATTGGCGCTACACCGGCGATAACCGCATTAGCAACAGCTGGAATGCAAATGTCACAGGCACTAACCCCTATTCAGCAGCACCGTTAAGCTGGAATAGCAGTATTCAACCGAATCAAACTCTGGAGTTTGGTTTTCAAGGCACCAAGGGTGCAGGGGCTGCAGAAATTCCAGTGATTAGCGGCGCACTTTGCGGTAATTCAGTGCCCGCATCATCTGCCGCTTCCTCTGCAGTTTCATCGCTGCGTTCTTCGGCAATTTCTTCTGCGGTTGCTTCTGTTGCGTCATCAACCGTTTCGTCAGCACTGGTTAATAGCTCGTCTTCCGCTATCAATTTGGTTGAAGCAAGTAATCCGAATATCTGGGCGGACGTTCCCGATCCCTCGGTAATTCGTGTCGGTAATACCTATTACATGAGCAGTACTACTATGCACATGAACCCTGGTGTGCCGATTATGAAATCCACCGATCTGGTGAATTGGTCGCTGGTAAATTACGCCTACAACACGCTGGATAATACCAGCGCACTTAATTTGGAAAATGGCCAAAATGCGTATGGCAAAGGTTCATGGGCAAGCAGCATTCGCTATGTGAATGGTGTTTATTATGTGAGTACCTTTTCCTATACCACCAATAAAACCTACATCTACAAGACCAATAATATCGAGCGCGGCCCCTGGTCGGTTTCTGCGTTGAATGGTTTGTATCACGATGCCTCGCTCTTTTTTGAAAATGGCCGCGCATTTTTGGCTTACGGTATCGATGACATAAAAATTATTGAGCTCACGGCGGATGCATCGGCAATTAAAGCGGGCGGTTTAAACCAAACCATTATTGCAAAATCTTCGGCAGTGGTAGGAACCAATTTTATTGTGCGCCCCGAAGGCACACATCTGCAAAAAATAAATGGTCGTTATTACATTTCATTAATTACCTGGCCCTCGGGAAAATCACGCACACAATTAATTTTCCGTTCCACTAATTTAACCGGGCCTTATGAAGGGCGTGTTGCCTTGCAGGATCAAGGCGTAGCCCAGGGTGGATTAATCGATACTCCCAGTGGCAATTGGTATGCCTATTTATTTCGCGATTCCGGTGCAGTAGGGCGCATTCCCTATTTGGTTCCGGTGAGCTGGCAAGACGGTTGGCCAGTGATGGGCGTCGGTGGCAAAGTCCCACAAAAACTGGGCTTCACTGTCGAAAATAAAGGTCTGGCAGGAATTGTGACGAGCGATGAATTCAATCAGGGCTTGCAGGGTTCATCAACATTGCCGCTGCAATGGCAGTGGAATCACAACCCGGATAATTCCGGCTGGTCACTGCTCGCGCGCCCGGGTTTTTTACGCCTCACCAACAAGCGTTTGGATTCCGCATTCGATCTCACCCGCAACACACTGACACAGCGCAGCTTTGGCCCGCAGAGTTCAGCGCACATCGCATTGGAAACGGCTGCGATGAAAGACGGCGATTACGCTGGCTTGGGCGCACTGCAAGCGCGTTATGGTTTTGTGGGCGTGCATAAATCCAACGGCAACAAATCCATTGTGATGGTGGATACCACGTCAGGCACACCACAGGAAATCACGCGTATTGGTTTGTATCAGGATCGTGTTTATTTCCGCATCGATATGGATTTTCGCAATCAAACTGATCAGGCGACATTTTATTACAGCCTGGATGGCAATAACTGGACGTCAATCGGCAGCACCCTGCGCATGACCTATGACCTCAAGCATTTTATGGGTTATCGCTTTACGCTGTTTAACTACGCCACCCAGACTAGCGGCGGCTATGTGGATTTTGATTATTATCGAATCAGTCCATGAATCGGTTTAATCAGTTTGCACGCCCGTAAAACGGTTTTATAAAAATATCGGCTCGGTCAATCAAAAAATATCTGATCACAATCAGAAAGGTTGTTTTAACACAGCGCTTTGAATGCAGAGTGCTTAACAAGAATTTTATTAATCAATGGAGACTAATGATGAATAAACAAAATAACTCCAGCCAATTATTGCCGCCAAACTTGTCGCACTTGTTGCGCAAAAGTTGCGGCCTGATTGGTTTGGGCGCAAGCCTGCTCGCGCTGACTAATCTTGCTTCTGCTGCTTGTACTTACACAGTGGACAATGAATGGTCAACGGGTTATACCGCCAGCATCACCGTAAAAAATGATACCAATACTGCGGTGAATAATTGGAGTGTAAATTGGCAGTACGGTAGCAATCGTATGGCCGGTGGTTGGAATGCCAATTTTTCTGGCAATAACCCCTACACGGCTACCAATATGAGTTGGAATGGAAATATTGCGGCAGGGCAATCGGTTTCCTTCGGGTTTCAGGTGAATAAAAACGGTGGCAGCGCTGAGCGACCAACGATTAATGGCAGCTTGTGCGGCGCTGTTGCCGCCAGCTCGTCATCGCGTGCCAGTGTTGCGCCCAGTTCAGCACCTGCCAGCAGTTCGCCGGCAAGCAGTGTTGCTGTTTCGTCCAGTGGTTATTCAGTTCCTGCCAATAATTTTGCACAAAATGGTGGTGTGGAATCTGGCTTAACTAATTGGGGCACTACTGCTGCCACTATCACTCGTTCAACCGCAGATAAACGCAGCGGTTCCGCCAGTGCATTAATTTCCGGCCGCACCGCCGCATGGCATGGTTTGACCTTTGCTGTGGGTTCACTCACCAGCGGCAACCAGTACGATGCAGCGGTGTGGGTAAAACTCGCACCCGGCACACCGGATTCGGTGGTTACACTGACAGCGAAACGTTTGGATGATTCAGATACCTCCACTTACAACGAGTACACCCACGTTGCCACTATTACGGCGTCGTCCAGTGAGTGGCGTTTGCTGCAAGGTTATTACACCCAATTGGGGGCAACGGCGTTTCAACATTTTATTATTGAAGCAACGGACACCAGCATCAGTTATTACGCCGATGATTTTTCTGTAGGCGGGCAGGTGGTGCAACCGCCGGCGTCTTCATCCAGTTCATCGTCAAGTTCATCCGCACAGACCTGCGAATTAAAAGCACCGCTGCGCTGGACATCAACGGCGCCGTTAATCAGCCCCAAAAATCCGGGTTGGGCTTCGATTAAAGACCCGAGTATTGTGAAGTTCAACGGCACTTATCATGTGTATGCAACTTATTACGATACTTCGTATAAATCCATGTACACCAGTTTCACCGATTGGAATAACGCGCAGCAAGCGCCGCATATTTCCATGAACGGTAGCCGTGTGGGCAATGCGGTTGCGCCGCAAGTATTTTTCTTTCGCCCACACAACAAATGGTATTTGATTACCCAATGGCCCGGCACTTACGCCACTACCGATGACATTCGCAATCCGAATTGGTCGGCCAAACAGCGCTTGCTGCAAGGCGAACCCAACGGTGCGCTGGACTTCTGGGTCATTTGTAACGACACCCACTGCTATTTGTATTTCTCGCGTGATGATGGTGTGTTGTATATGTCCAAAACTACCATTGCTAATTTCCCCAATTTCTCTGGTTATACCGTGGTGATGCGTGATAACCGCGGCAATGGCAGCCAATATTTATTTGAAGCGCCCAACGTTTATAAATTGGATGGCCAAAATAAATATTTATTATTGGTTGAAGCCTGGCCGAGCGGCCCGCGCATGTTCCGCTCCTGGACTTCTACCAGTTTGGATGGCCCCTGGACACCACTGGCCGATACCGATGCCAACCCCTTTGCTGGCAATAACAATGTGGAATGGCCAAGCGGAAAATGGTCAGACGGCATTAGCCACGGTGAGCTGGTACGTTCCGGTTACGATGAACGTTTAACTGTCGATCCATGCAACCTTGAGTTCCTCTACCAAGGTAAAGCAGGCAATGGCGCAACCTATGATTTGATTCCCTACAAATTAGGTTTGCTGCGCATTAAAAAATAATTCCTGTGTAATGGTTATTTAATTTTTATTTTTATTCGCTAACACCTCGGCGCTGGCTGAGGTGTTAGTTGTTACTATGCCTCCCGTCATATCGATTCATATTGGGGAGATACTATGAAAAATAAAAAATCATCACGTCATATTGCCAGCAAACAATATTGTTTAATCCTGGCGATAGCGGCTTTATTTGGCTCCAGTGCAGTGTCCAGTGAGGCGCCAGCAGCAAGTCAATGTCCAACAACTTATAGCAACCCCTTGATATGGGAAGACCTGCCGGATTTGGAAGTGATTCGTGTAGGCGATACCTATTACTACACCGCATCAAGTTTTCACCAATCACCGGGAGCGCCGCTGTTGCGCTCTTACGATTTAGTTAATTGGGAATATGTTTCCCACTCGGTGCCTGTTCTGGATTTTGACAAAAGCTACGATCTGCAAGACAGCCGCGCTTATGTAAAAGGTATTTGGGCATCCACCTTGCAATACCGCGAGAGCAACCAAACTTTTTATTGGATGGGGTGCATGCAAAATAAAGGGGGCGGTTATGTATTTACCGCGCAATCGCCCGAGGGCCCCTGGAAAAAACAGGCAAGCGAAGGCTGTTATTACGACATGGGGTTATTGATCGAACAGGACACCGACAAAATGTATGTCGCCTTTGGCAATAACACCATTTATGTGGCTGAGTTAAGTGCAGATGGTTTGCGCGAAGTTCGCAAACAAGCGGTATTTAAAACACCCGCCAGTATTTCTGGCCCGTTGGAAGGCGCGCGTTTTTATAAAATTAATGGCAACTACTACATTTTTTTAACGCAATACGCCAACGGTGAATATGTTGCGCGTTCAACCAATGGCCCCTTTGGCCCCTACGAAATTCGCCCCTTCGCGGTGAAGCTACCTTATGCCGGTGTAGGTGCGGGTATTGCTCCGCATCAAGGTGGCATAGTGCAAACCCAAAATGGCGATTGGTATTACATCGCCTTTAACGATTCTTATCCCGCCGGGCGTTTGCCTGTCATGGCACCGGTCACCTGGAAAAACGGTTGGCCGGTAGTCACTTTAGTCAACGATGAGTGGGGCGCGACTTATCCCTTCCCGAATTTACCCTGCGCTGCAGACAAGGTTAAACCGCGCAATCCCAACGATAGTTTCACCACCGCTGAATTGAATCCCGCGTGGGAGTGGAACCACAATCCGGATAACACTAAATGGTCGAGCGGTAATGGCCTCACATTACACACCGCCAGTGTCACTCAGGATTTATACGCCGCGCGCAACACACTGACACGGCGTATAGAAGGCCCGCGTTCCATCGCCACTATCGAATTGGATTTTAGTGCGATGAAAAACGGTGACATTGCTGGCGTAGCGGCATTGCGTGATTCCTCCGCCTGGATTGGTGTGAAAAAAGAGCAGGGCAAAACCCGCGTGGTAAACACAACAGATCTAACGCTGGATGAAAACTGGAACACAAAAACTTACGGCACTGAAGTGGCGAGTGCGGCTATTGCTGGCAACAAACTTTGGCTGCGTATCGATGCTGACGTGCGCACCACACCCGAGGGCGGCACTGCGCGTTTTTATTACAGCACAGACGGTAAACAATTTACCGCGCTCGGCAGTAGCTTCACCATGAAACGAGAGTGGAATTATTTTTTGGGTTATCGCTTTGGTATTTTCAACTATGCCACCCATTCATTGGGCGGTGCGGTAACAATAAATTCGTTTGAGCTGCAGAAGGGGGATTAATTAAACCCAAGGCTGCGCGCAAATATTTATTTCGCATACCCGCATATGCGGGTATCCATAACATTTAACCATAAGAAAGCAATCAACCATTGGCATGCCGCCAGTCATCAAGAATATTGGCGGCATTTTTTCATACACACAGCGAAGGATATGAATAATGTATAAAATCAATTCATCCCCCAATGGTTTTGCACAAAAATTTCAAAAGTCGGTTATTTATTGGGGAACTGCACTGGCACTCGCCAGCGCCGCTCACACCGCATCAGCCAGTTGTACTTACGCGGTGGACAGCGAGTGGTCAAATGGTTTTACCGCCAGCATTATTATTAAAAATGATACAGGCGCTCCCATTAATAATTGGAATGTGAATTGGCAGTACAGCAGCAATCGCATAACCAGTGGTTGGAATGCGAACCTCTCCGGCAGCAATCCTTACTCTGCGAGCAATATGTCCTGGAATGGCAGCATCGCTCCGGGCCAAAGTATTTCGTTTGGTTTTCAAGGTGAAAAAAATGGCGGCAGTGCAGAGCGCCCAACCGTTAATGGTGTTGCTTGCGGTGGAACAACTACGCCAGTCAGTTCTGCGGCAAGCAGTACACCGGTGGTGAGTTCGTCGCGCTCCAGCTCATCCGTCGCATTAAGTTCATCATCACGCGTTGCTTCATCTGTTCCGACAGGTGCTCGTAACGCTATTACAGTGCGTGCACTTGGCACAACAGCGACCGAATCCATCACTCTTAGCGTGGGTGGTACGGCGGTACAGTCCTGGACGCTCAGCAGCGTCATGAACAATTACACGGTAGAAACGGCTCTGGTTGGCGACCTGGTTGTTGCATTTACTAATGATGATGGCGGCAATGCCGATGTACGTATCGATTACGTCAACGTTAACGGTGTAACCCGTCAAGCAGAATTGCAGACAGAAAACACCGGGGCTTGGGGAAATAACCGTTGCGGTGGCGGTGCGCCCAGCGAATGGTTGCACTGCGAAGGCTACATCAATTTCGGTAGCGTCACGGGCGAGCCTCGTTCAAGCAGTTCTTCGGTCTCTAGCAGTTCGTCATCTGCTGGCGGTACTGTTGTTGGTTCGGCTGGTTGTGGCGCCCCCGCTAAATTAACCAATGGCCGTCGTAGCATTAACGTCAACGGATTGAATCGCGAATACGTGTTGGATATCCCGAGCAACTACAACCAGAACAATCCTTACAAGTTGGTCTTTGGTTGGCACTGGCGTGGTGGCAGTGCGAATGATGTTGTCGGCCAAGGCTATTACGGTATGAAAAGCCTCTCTAATAACAGCGCAATTTTCGTGGCGCCTGATCGTGCCGCCGGCACCGACGGATGGACAAATGCCAATGGCCGCGACATCGCTTTCTTGCAGTCGATGCTAACCCAACTCAAGTCATCCCTGTGTATCGACGAAAGCCGTATCTTCTCTACCGGTTGGAGTTACGGTGGCATGATGTCATTTGCAGTGGGCCGCGAGTTGCCAACCACCTTCCGTGCTATCGCGCCTGTATCCGGTGCCTTCTTGACGCCGCATGTGGATAGCGGTTCAGCGACCGCCGCCTGGATTGCACACGGCACTAGCGACAACGTGGTAAGCCATAGTTCTGGTGTTCAAGCCCGCGATGCTTATCTCCGGGCAAACGGTTGCTCTAACACGACTGTGCCGGTGCAGCCATCTCCCTGTGTGGAGTACCAAAACTGCTCAGCAGGTAAACCGGTTGTCTGGTGTTCGTTCAACGGCGGGCACACCCAGCCGTCATTCTATAGCTCAGGAGCTTGGAACTTCTTTAATCGGTTCTAATTGCCCTGAGGCGAAGGTAATAGTGACAAAAATAGCGCTCTTATTTATTAGTTAGTTTTAACGTTGTTTTGTTTGTCCCTCAGGTCTGCCCGGCCAATGCGCCGGGCTTTTTTTTCCATTTTTTGAGGCGTGTGAACGGGTATGGTGGTAATAAGGTGTAATTTTGGTTGGCGCTTACTTATGGGATAGTCTTTAATTGGTTTTTTGTTGTGGTAAATCGGTGGCTGTGGGTTGTTGTGGATTGCTTAGATTTGGTTTAGGAGCTGCAACGAATTGAAGGTCGGGAAAGTGCCCAAAGCTTACGTTCACAATATACTTATGGGTAAGATGCATAAGCTTTATGAAAATTTAGTTGTTTCTGGTCTTATTTTTAATAATTGGCAAAAATATGGAATCTATAAAGTCTAGTGCTCCGGGACAATATTTTGGTTTTTCTCTTCAGCCCTTGAGAATGTGTATTTACTTATTTAGATGCAATGAGAATTCCAGCATCGCTTTGGAAGTTCTAGACGATGTTGCAGAAATTACTGGAAATGGAAATGTGATTGTTGAGCAAACAAAAAGCGGTATGGCTCATAATCCAGTGTCAGATTGGGCAATAGATTTATGGAAAACATTTTCAAATTGGGTTGATGCAGTTAACTCACAGTCTCTCGATTTGGAAAAGACTTTTTTTAAACTGTATGTTGCTCAGCCCTATACTGGAGATTTTATTGCTCAAATTTCCAATGCTAAAACCAAAGAAGATGTAGAGTCGATTTTAACGTATATTTGGGCGAGATTTGAGAAAGAAAAACCAAAAGGATGTTCTGAATATCTTAAAAATTTCTTTAGTGCTCCTATTGAAGTAAAAATTAAAATAATAATTAATTTCACTTACGAGTGCGGAAATAACGAGTTATATTCGGATTTAAAAAGTCTAATGAGTCCGTTTGTTTCTGCGTCAATGATTGACAACGCGTGCCAGAAAGCAGTTGGTTTGGTGAAAGTTAAAACTGATGAGCTGATAGCCGCAGGAAAACCTGCTGTCATTCCTGCCAGTGAATTTTTAAATGATTTCCGTGCGTATATCAGAAAGCATGATAGAGATAATATTCTATCCTCGTTTTCGTTGAGGCCTACAGAGCTTGAGATTAGTGATGCCCTTGATGAATTTCCTACTTTCATAAAACAACTTGATTTAATTGAGTGTGATTCAGATGAAAAAATTAGAGCAATGAGTGATTTTTTAAGATCATCTTCTGAGAAGACCATATGGAGTGAGCGTGGCTTAATCTATAAAGATAGCTTTGATGAACTAGAAGAGAATTTAATTTCAAATTGGCGAAATGAAAAAAACAGAGTGGAAATTACTCAGCAAGAGCTATCTGACGTGAATAAAGGAAAATTAATATACATCGGTAACGTTCAAAAAAATTATAGGCTAGAAGAGAAAGATCTACCTCTTTTTTTCTCTAATGGAACTTTGCATTCTCTTGCTGATAGATTGAAATTAGGTTGGCATCCACATTTTAAACGCGAGTTACAACCCAATGATGAATGAGTTGAGTAACTATAACGATCCGTCTCATTTGAATGAGGTAGAAATAGTTCAAAATGCAGCGCTGGGTGCTGTTTTATTGTGGCGTTTTGCAATTTGTTATGACAAGGTTTCGGCTGTTAAAGGTGTACCTATGCCTCTGTTATTTATCGTTCTACCTCTATTATTAAATGAACACACAAGGGATATTATAAATTCTACAAATCCTAGTTCGGGGTTACATCTCTTTTCACGAAAACTTTTAAAGCGGAAAGAGGAGCTGCTTAGTATTCACAGCAGGATGTTGCGGTTGCGTTTATTGACCCTTAAGTCATTGAGTTTGGCAGTAAACAAAGGGTTGCTGAAAATTAGCGTAATTGATGGTTTGGTGCTCAGCAATAAGCCTCCAAGAGGACATCCGCTCCCTCAAGAAGTTCTTTCGTTGATCAAAGGCTCTAATAGATTGGGTGGTTGGTGTGGGCAGCTTGAGCTGTCGGAAATAGAAAACTTTTTAAGGGTGAGATTTTAATGAAGTTTCAAATCGATGAAGTTATTTTATGGTCTAAAACTGGTGACAAGATAAGACGATTGAAATTTCACCCTGGAGTTGTGAATGTTATTAGCGGCGCGTCAAAAACTGGAAAGTCGGCAGTTATCCCTATAATTGACTACTGTTTAGCTTCCAAAAACTGCAAAATTCCTGTTGGTGTAATTCGAGACACCTGCGCTTGGTTTGGTTTGTTGGTTACTACGCAAGAGGGGCAGAAACTTTTTGCACGTAGAGAACCAGGTGATCAGAAAAGCACAGAGGATATGTATATTGTTGAAGGGATAAAGGTTGATCTTCCAGAGGTTATCTCAAATAAAAACTCCAGCACCAAATCTGCAAAGGCTATTTTTGATAGGCTTGCGGGGCTTGGCAACTTAGGCTTTGATCCTGATTCTGCGTCAGGCTTTAAAGCAAGGCCGGGGTTTCGCGATCTAATGGCTTTCACTTTTCAGCCACAAAATATCGTAGCTAACCCTGATGTATTATTTTACAAAGCAGATACCACTGAACACAGGGAAAAGCTAAAAACTATATTTCCTTATGTTTTGGGAGCGATAACGCCAAAGATATTAGCTGCGCGTTGGGAGCTTGATGGGCTAAGAAAAGAAATGCGACGAAAGGAAAGCGAACTTAGAGCTTTATCTAATGTTTCAGTTCGCTGGCGGGCAGAAATAGCTACATGGTTTGATATGGCGAGGAGCTACGGATTAATTACATCTGAGGACTTGGTTCCGGTTGAGTGGGATCAGTCAATTGAATATCTTAAAAAATTAGTAAAAAAATCATCTCGAAATGCTGAACAAACGATTGAAGGTATGGATAAGGTTCTTCGTGATCTTGAGGCTATGCGCAATACAGAACGAGAAGTTGCGTCTTCTTTATTCACGAATCGTGAACGTCTTAATGAAATAGCTCAATTAAAAGATAGCGCTTCTGATTTTGATGGAGCTGTTTCAATTCAGCGAGAGAGACTATCGCTTTCGAAGTGGTTGAGCTACTTAAGTACATCCGAAGAAAATGTCCTGAGCGGTTTGACGCTAAATCCTAGTGACGAATTGCAATTATTATGTAAAGCATTGTCTGAAATTGAAATTCGCTCTGGAATTTCTCCCCAAATTGCCGACTCAATCGACAGTGAACTGGTTCGATTGAAGGCTGAAGTTAGGAAAGACATGGATTTGCTTGCCGCAACAAGGGCTCGCATACGTACTCTTGAAGACGCTCACGCGAATGTTAAATCTAATTCACAGAATCTTTCTAATGTGGATCGTTTTCTTGGCCGGATTGAGCAAGCGCTTGAAACATACAGAAATATCGGAACGGATACAGAATTGCTTAATGAAATTCGTAGGCTTCAAGAAAAAATTGATTTAGTGCCCAAGTTTTCCGAAGAGGATATAAGAAATCGTACAAAAGTCGCTTTAAAATCTATCCAAGATATTTGCACTGAAATAATACCTAAATTAGATGCTGAATGGGCTGATGCTTTTATTCGATTATCAATCACGGATCTCACAGTAAGGGTATTGAGAGATGGGCGTTCTGATTTTTTATGGGAAGTGGGAAGTGGCGCTAATTGGCTTGCTTATCATGTTACGATGACATTAGCTCTTCAAAAATATTTTATGGAAAGAGAGTCTCATCCTGTTCCACATTTCTTAATTTTTGACCAGCCTAGCCAAGTATATTTTCCTCGTCGATTAGCAGGAGATGAAGCAGCTATTGATAAAAATATCCTCAAAGATGAGGATAGAAATGCTGTCCGAAAAGTTTTTAAAGTTCTTGATGCAACAGTAGCTGAAAGTAAAAATAAATTTCAAATTATAGTGTTGGATCATGCTGGAGATGAAGTGTGGGGTGATTTGCCATGCGTTAAATTGGTTGAGGAATGGCGAAACAATAAAAAATTAGTCCCCTTGAGTTGGCTTTGATCCAGGTGGGTTTTAATAAATTCTCTATTGACTTAGCTAGAAGATCCGCTTCTGGTCGAAGCCGTGCATCAAATCATAAATCTAAGTTAAAAACTACTGAAGGGAGATAGTGTTTATAGAAAGAGAGAATAATATCTTGCGCCAGCTTTGCGCGCTACTGTTAATGGTTGCAACAACTAATGTTGTCTATGCCTCATAATCAGATATCGATCAGGGTGCTCGAAGTAAAGTGCTTAATGCAATTGCAAATGAGTTAGAGGCAGAATATGTTTTTCCTGATGTAGGCAAAAAAAATGGCGGACACATTGCGCGCAAAAGAAAATTAAGATAAATACGAAGGAATCCGTGACGAAGGGGAGTTAAGCTTTGCATTCACCAGACACCTTCGTGAATTAAGCGGTGATAAACATATCAATGTGTATTTTGGCAAGCCAGATAACTCTGGCTAGTGCCTCGTGTTTAGGCTCGATAGTTTTAAATTACTTCCTATCGCAATTTACTCGCAACTTTATTCTTATGCTCGCGAGGATTATTCACGCAAATAATTATTTAAAAACAATACTGACTCATAAGTAGCAGTCAGTATTGTGTGTTAATGGGTGAAATTATTTTTTCAGTTCACCAGTGGGTTCTATGTAGGCGCGTGTGGCGAGTAGCCAGCTGAAGTCTGCGCCGGCGCGTTGTGCGCCTTGGTGGCAGTTCATGCAGCTGTCGTATTGGTGGTAGGTTTCCATTGTTACGTTAGCCACTTGGCATTGCGGAAAGGGCATGCCTCCGGCTTGCACTTCGGTGCCGTCCTCGCAGCCAAAATCGCCATCGGTTGGGGTTTTGGGTGAAATAGAAGGCAATTGTGGCCACTGGCTGCCAATGAGTTGATAGTGTTCCCACACAGTGCCTTTAAGCATTTCGCGATACATGTTATTCATGCCGGTGGTGGAGTAATCCTGTTCTCCGGCAGCGGGTTTGGGTGTATCGGGAATTTGGCTTAAACGCACTACGTTAATTGGCTCGGGATTAAAATCGGTAGCGTCTGGTACACGATTGGAACCTGGGTGTGCTGCCGGATTTGCACGCAATACGTGTGGATACTTTTTATAAAGTTCCGGGTCGTAATAAGAGGGTTGCATGTCTTTGGGTGTGCTGGCGTCCTCGCCCAAATTATCCACCTGTTCAAAGGTAGCCCAAACCCACTGCGGAAAATCCGGTGTTTTTTGCGCTATGTGAAACCCCACCAAACCGACAGTGGTTGGCTCGCAGTCGCATACAATCATGCTGTTGGGTTTGTCGGTACAGGTGTTTGGAATGGAAACCAGTGCATTTTCCAGAGTGAAAAAACGCGAGTGGAATTTTTTATCCACCTTGCGTAAATCCCGCCATGCTGCTTTCACTTCTATTACACCCGCAACCTCTTCGCCATTGCCAGCGGGTAAAGTAATACCATCGGCTGGCCAGTTACTTTTGTTGTAGTAGCCATTGCTGCGCACAAAATCGTATTCCACTTTATTCATGCGCACTTCATAGCGGGTAAATAACCCGGTTTGATCCGGCAGCGGGCCGCCAAAGGCTTGATCCAGTTCGTCTGCCACTGAGGTAAATTTTGAGCCAGTAATTAATACCGGACGGGTATCACCTGCTTTTATGTTGCGGCAGACGGCAGTGCCATTGTTTTGTTCCCAGGCGATAGGTTTGTCACCATTTTGCGGGAATAAATCAAATGCCGATTTCCACCCCAGCCATACGGGTTGTAAATCTTTAGTGTATTTTCCAAAGACTTTTGCATCCTGCGGTTTGTAGGGAATGCCGTGGGATTGCACCTTGCTGGGCCACATTAACGCGATAAAATTTTGCCAATTAAAATAATCAAAGAAGGGGCGCTTCACTACGCCCGATGCAGCAAAAGGTTGCGCTGGCACTTCATTAAGTGGTGTGCCGCTAATGGTGGGTTGTAAATCTTTATAGATATTTTCTTGCGCGATGGCGCTGCCACTGGCTAACACACTAACGGCCAATAATAATTTTTTCATTATTTCACCTCACAGGCAGCAGCGGCTTTGCCTTTTGCTTTAAACAATGACCACTCTTGCAGTGCGATTTGCATTTGCAGCGAGGTGTCCAGATTCATCGCATCGGGATAATTGCCACCGGTATAGCCCTGTGGAAATTGAATGGTTTGGAAATATTCCACATTGTCCTGGCTGTATTGTTCACAGATGCCGGGGAAACCAAAAATCGGTGGGCCGTAAGCGCCAGTGGCAAAAGTATTACCTGCAGTGTTGGCAAAGGCGCCGCCGTGACAGGACATACAGGAACTGAGTTTGTTATCGACCGGGCCAGCGAGGCGACCATTGCAACCAAAATGTTCAAAGGCGCTAATGGATTCATTCAACACACTCTGGCGTGGCGCAATGGATTCCGCTTTGGGCACAGCGGGGAATGTCCAGGGGTCCATGCCCCATTGCAAACCAACGGGTTGTAAATTGTCCCACACCGTTTTGCCGGGGCCGATGATATAGGCAAAGGTGCCATAGACCCAGCGGCTGGGTGAGCGTTCATCCACTACCGCTACATCCACTTGCACCAAACGCACTTCTTGCACTTTGCGCTCGCAAGAAAATTTGTTGTTGGTTTCTATGTGGCGATCTGCCTGCCATGTAGGGCTGCCTGTTAAATAGGGAACATCAGTAGGTGTTGCGGTGGTAAATAAAAATTTCACCACTACTGTGCCTTGCATAAACGGCATGCCTTTGGTGGAGGTAACGCCATTAATAGTTTCAATATTGGGCGTGCCTTTTTTACTCCAGCTTTGGCCAATGGTGTAACCGCCGTAGTTGTTGTACATGCCGACAGCCCAGGTTTCAAAACCCGCTTGCGCGCCGGATTTGGCGTTGGGCAGCCCGTGTAAACCCTGGCGTTCCTCGCCGTAGAAATCGCTGATGACTGCGGTGCGTTCATTTGTCAGGCCGTGCACAAATTCGCGCCCGGTATGTTGGTCAAAGGCCATCCAGGGAATGTGAAACCATTTATCTTTACCATCGACCTGGGTTTTTAAACCTTCGGCATTATTTAGATCCAGGGTTTGGCCTTGTTTTACATAATTCAAAATACTCATGATGTATTGGTTATACACCGAATTTTTTTCCCAAGAGGGTACGCCCGCCGCAGAAAAATCGGTTTGCATATTTAAATCAATTGCAAGCCAGGGGCATTCTGCTGCAGTACAGGGGGCTGGTTGTTGTTTGGGGTAATTGTGGCTTAAGCTGAATCTTGGGCCTTGCCAATCTTTTGGTGCGGGTATGGCCGCATCGCGATAGGCTTCGGTTTTGGCGTTGTCGGCGAGGGCGGTATTGGCTGCAAAAATGCACGCCAGTGCAAATAAAGTGCGTTTCATAACACGGTCCTTATTGATAATTAAAATATTCGCGAGTGATTAAAATAGTTGGAAAAATTTAGCGCGCGATAATTTCCAGATAGGTGTTGTACACCGCGCTGGCATTAGCACTGAGTGCAACATCCAATAAATGGCCGCGCTGTTTGTCCACGATGATCATGCCGGATTTATCGTCCTCTTCATTGAGTTGTTGTTCAACGCGAAGTGGTAAGGTTTGTGTAGTGACAAGTGAAGGTGTGGTTAATACACAAGCGGCGAGTGGGTCCCAAAAATCCAGATATTTTCCTATGCCGCCTTTAATAGTGCTGCTGGTTAAGACTGCATAGAGAAAGTTGGTGGCGGGATTATTAATTTGTTTTATTTGTGCAACAAACGCATCGGTAATCGGCACTTGTTGGGTTGCATTCAGGGCAACCAGAGTGATGGGAATGCCGCTGGAAAAAATTTCTTCGGCGCCGCGTACATCCACAAAAATATTCCACTCTGCTACTTTGTTGGTGTAGTAGGGCGTGGGTTGCATGGTGGCTTGGATATTTCCCTCTGCGCCTGCAAAACCGGGCGGGGTAAATTCCGGTAATAAATTGCCGCCCATCATCACAATGCGGGTGATATTTTTCTGTAGCGCCGCATGCAATTCTGGATCGTTTTTGGCTGATTCAAATAGCTTCCCATAATTGGAGCCGCCACCAATACACAATACCGTGGTGGGTGTTGTGCTGTTGATAAAATAGTCGCGCAAAAAAGTGTGTGCGCAATCAAGTGTAGGTGTGGGATTGGTGGACGGAAATTCAGCGTTGTAATGTTCGTTGGCTGCGGTGCGGTCGCTACCGGGAAAAGTGTTGCTGTAAATCATAGGTGCTTGTGCACCGCGCGCAACAGGAATTTTTAGTGCAGCGGGATCATCGAGCAGGGTAAGCATATTGCTGATGTTGCGTACACCGGGGGTTAAATGCACATCGCCAGTGCCGGTAACGGTAATGCCAGTCACTTGAACGGCGGGGTGTTTGAGTAGATACAGCATCGCCAGGTAGTCATCAAAATCGGCGTCGGTATCAATTAATACTCGAGTGTGGGGCGTGAAGTTTGTCATAACGAATCCTTATTTTGCTGGTTAATTTTTTAAAAAGATTCCGCATAGCTATCAACTCCCTGTATAGCGGTAAAGGTCTAGCGATAAAGCGATTGCTCATGGAATGACTAAAAATAAATCAGTGAGAAATCACCGGTTATAATATCTGGCGTAATAATCCTGTGGCTATTACGCGATATTACGCAGAGCACATTGACGGTTGAATTTGCCGACACTGTGCATTATTTCTGCAGTGCAAAAAATATCGCACCGAGATGAATGTAGATTGCAAATTGCATTTGTGCGAATAAAAAACGCCGATTAGTCATCCTAATCGGCGTTTTTGATTTATTTATTTTTTATTGATTATAAACCGCTGATGTTGATTACAGCAGGCCAGTATTGATCCACATGTGCATGGCGATACTGGCGCAGTAACCCAGTGCAACTACAGGTGTCCATTTCAGGTGTCCAAGAAAGGTGTAGTAGCCACGGGCTTGCCCCATAAGCGCCACACCGGCGGCTGAGCCGATGGATAACATGCTGCCACCTACACCGGTGGTCAGTGTTATCAGCAGCCATTGCCCTTGCGAAAAATCCGGTGCCATGGTGAGCACCGCGTACATCACCGGAATATTGTCGATAACGGCGGAAACCAGGCCCAAGCTTATGTTGGAAACAGTTGCACTGAAGTTGCCATACAGCGACTCGGACATGAGTGTCAGGTAGCCCATAAAACCAAGCCCTCCTACACACATAATCACGCCGTAGAAAAAGAGCAAGGTATCCCATTCCAGGCGCGCTAATGGTTGAAATACATCAAAGGGTAGGGGAACTTTAGTGACCGGATTTTCATTTTTATCGGGCATAAAATCGGATTGTACTGCCTCTACTTTTTTAAGATCGACAATGCCTTTTTTGCGTAAATAGAACCCGTATATTTTTAAATACGCCAGCCCCAGCATCATGCCGAGTACGGGTGGCATATGAATAACTACATGCCCGAGAACGGCGCTGGCGATGGTAGCCAAAAACAAAAACAGAATGGGAAATGCACCTTCTTTGTAGGTGAGTGTTTCCAGAAATAAATCTTCTTCATCTTTTTGTGCCACTTTATTTTTAATAAAAAAACTCATAATGGCAGCAGGCACGAGGAAGTTGGTAAGTGATGGCAGGAATAAATGGAAGAAGGTAAAAAAATCTACTTTTCCAGCTTGCCATACCATCAGGGTGGTAATGTCGCCAAAGGGGCTGAAGGCGCCGCCAGCATTGGCCGCTACGATAATATTAACGCAGCACATATTGATAAATGCTTTTTCATTTTCGGCAATTTTTAACACTACGGCGCACATCAATAATGCCGTGGTGAGGTTGTCGGCAATTGGCGAGATAAAAAATGCCATTAAGCCGGTGATCCAAAATAATTGACGAAAACTGAATCCTTTTTTAATCATCCAGCCGCGCAGTGCATTAAACAGCCCGCGCTCATCCATGGCGTTGATATAGGTCATTGCCACCAACAGGAATAGCATTAATTCTGCAAACTCAAGCAGGGTGTGACGAAAGGCTTGCTCGGCTAAGGCCGATTGTTCATGTTGGGTGTAAATCCAGCCGATGATGACCCAGATAATACCGGCTGCGGCCAACACTGGTTTTGATTTGCGCAGATGAAGTTTTTCTTCGAGCATTACGAATAAATAGGCAATCACAAATAAACCAACACAAAACCAACCTGCAGCTGTCTGCGTCAGGTCAAGTGCGGCACCATCATTTGCATAGGCATTTTGGCCGTTCAACAAACACGAGATAAGCGCGATAAATATCAGGATTTTTTGTTGCATGGGTTCTCCTCGTGATAGCTATTGTTATGTCTGTAGTCGTCGCTGAATTGGCATTGTGATCCCCGGAAACAAAAAAGGCAGCTCGTGTGAGCTGCCTTTTTCGATCTTTTTACGCCTTAAGCGGTTTGTATTTCATCCGCTTCGGCTGTGAATCATGCCCCTTACGTTTGACGAAATCCTCGTGATATTCCGTGTAGTTGCCTTCAAAGAAAACAATATCGGAATCGCCTTCGTAGGCGAGGATATGGGTAGCAATACGGTCGAGGAACCAGCGGTCGTGCGAGATCACCAGTACGCAGCCGGGGAAGGCGAGGATCGCATCTTCCAAGGCGCGCAGGGTTTCGATGTCCAGGTCGTTTGAGGGTTCGTCGAGCAGCAATACGTTGGCGCCTTGCTTCAAGGTGTTGGCCAAATGCAAACGGCCGCGCTCACCACCGGAGAGTTCGCCCACACGTTTTTGTTGGTCAGAACCTTTGAAGTTAAAACGGCCCACATAGGAGCGTGAGTTCACTTCGTAGTTGCCAATCTTCAGCACATCCAAACCATCGGATACCGCTTCCCACACTGACTTTTTGTCGTCCAGGTTTTCGCGGCTCTGTTCAACGTAGGCGACTTTAACGGTATCGCCGATAGTCACAGTACCGCTATCGGGTTGTTCAGTGCCGGCGATCATACGGAACAGGGTAGATTTACCCGCACCGTTACCACCCACAATACCCACGACCGCGCCTTTAGGAATGCTCAGCGACAGGTTGTCGATCAACAGGCGGTCGCCATAGCCTTTGCTGACGTTTTCCAGCACTATGACCTTATCGCCCAGGCGCTCACCCGGCGGAATGTAGATCTCGTTAGTTTCGTTACGCGCCTGGAATTCTTGCGATTGCAATTCATCAAAGCGTGCCAGACGCGCCTTGCTCTTGGCTTGGCGGCCTTTGGGGTTTTGGCGCACCCACTCCAATTCGGTTTTCAGCGCTTTTTGGTGCGCAGCTTCAGCGCGCTGCTCCTGCTCCAAACGGGCATCTTTCTGCTCCAGCCAGCTGGTGTAGTTGCCCTCGTAGGGAATGCCGTGGCCGCGGTCGAGTTCCAGAATCCAACCGGCCGCGTTATCAAGGAAGTAGCGGTCGTGGGTAATCGCCACTACGGTGCCGCTGAAGTTGTGGAGGAACTGCTCCAACCAATAAACCGATTCCGCATCCAAGTGGTTGGTGGGTTCGTCCAGCAGCAGCATATCGGGGCGGGACAAGAGCAGGCGGCACAGCGCCACACGGCGGCGCTCACCACCGGAGAGTTTGGTTACATCGGCATCCCATGGCGGCAGGCGCAGGGCGTCGGCGGCAACTTCCAAGGTGTGCTGCAGGTTGTGGGCATCCCAGGCTTGGATGATGTCTTCACACTTGGCTTGCTTCTTGGCCAGCTCGTCAAAGTCGGCATCGGGTTCGGCGTAGGCGGCGTAGATAGCATCCAGTTCGGCCAGTGCATCCACAGCTTCGCGCACACCGTCTTGCACGTTGCCCAGCACATCTTTCGTGGGATCGAGTTGCGGTTCCTGTGGCAGGTAGCCGATTTTGATGCCCGGCATAGGGCGGGCTTCGCCGTTAAAATCCTGATCCACGCCAGCCATGATGCGCAACAGGGTGGATTTACCTGAGCCGTTCAGGCCGAGCACACCAATCTTGGCGCCGGGGAAAAACGACAGGGAGATGTCCTTTAAAATTTCACGCTTGGGCGGCACAACTTTGCCAAGCCGATGCATGCTGTATACGTATTGAGCCATGGGGGCTAGACCTCGGTAAAAAAGGGTTGGCAGCTGCCAACAGGGTGAAAATTCAGCGGGCGTACTATAAAGAATGCATCGCGCTTTTGCCATGAGCCAGGCGCAGTAACTGCAGCTCCGGGCCGGGTATAAATGTTGATTAGCTGCCTCAGTTAATGGGCCGCCTGGTGGTTGAACTTGCCTACTCGGATATTAAATGAGCTGCTACTATGGGCAGTTGTACCCGGGTACCTACAGCGAGATTATTACCACATGGATAAAGAACGGATACTTGAGGAACTTAAAAAGGGCGCCACTTCCTGGAATTACTGGCGAAAACACTACGCACCCGGAGAAATCAATCTTGATGGCGTCGAGCTGCAAGGCTTGAACCTCAGTGAATGCGACCTCTCCAAAGTGTCACTGCGCAGTGCACGAATCAACCATTGCAATTTTAAACATGCGGATTTGATACTGGCGAATTTGCAATTTTCTGATTTACAAAACAACGATTTTTCCAACGCAAAATTAATTGCTACCAATTTTGCACACTGCGACCTCAGCGGTTCGCTGCTGTATCAAGCCAATTTGCTGACAGCCAATACTCGCGAAGCCAGGTTGGAAAATATTGATTTCCGCGGACACGACATCAGCGGCCTTATTTTGCGCGATGTTTCGCTTGCAGGCAGTAATTTAGAGGACCAGAAACTGGCGCGGGTGGATTTGACCAATGCCAATTTATCCGGTGCTAATTTACGCGGTGCTGATTTATCCAATGCGCAGTTATCGGGCGCCTGTTTTAGCAATGCCAATCTGGAAAATACAAGCTTGACCGGTGCGCAATTAAAATCTGCCATGTTGGCGGGAGTTAATCTGCGCCGTATGGATCTGAGTAAGGTCGATTTTACCAGTGCCGATTTGAGTGAGTGTGATTTGCGAGAGGCGAATCTCTCCAAAAGTAAATTAGCCAATGCGTATTTAAATGGTGCCAAATTGTGGAATGCTAATACTGCGAATTGGGTAATCAATAACATTCATTGCACCCATTGTTTTTGGGATAAAGAGGGCAAACAAAAAACGTCTTATCGCGCGCATGAATTTGAGCGTATCTTTGCCGAAGCTATCACCATTGAATTGCGTTACCCCTATCGCCTTGCCGATCACGAACTTGCCACCTTACCCATATTTATTGAACATTTAACCGCGGTGCACTGGGGCACCATTTTGCGTTTAAAGTCCATCAGCGATGTCGCTGGTGGCGCCTTGGTGAAGTTTGTAGTGGAAGAAGCCGGAACTCACAATCCAACAGAATTAAAACAACAACTGCAAGCCGAGGCAGAGCGTATTCAATTGGCGCAATTGATGTTGCGCAACAATACCCAGCTACATTTTCAGCTGAAAGAAAAAGTCGCTGCAATTCGCGAAGAATTTTGGCCGCGTTTATTGGAGCTGGCGGTCGACCATGAGCGTGACCAGGTGCGCAACCTCACCATATTATTCATGGACTTGAAAGGCTTTTCCCGCTGGTCGGAAGGTGAGCTATCGGAAAAGTTATCCCTGTTTCGCGGTTTGGTAAAACCCATCTTGAAAAAGTTTTCCGCCGGGCACCCCAACATGGAAGGTGATTCACTGCGGGTCACCTTTAAAAATGCCACTGCCGGTTTATCCTGCGCCTGCATGATTCGCGATGTGCTCAATGCTGCCGGATTTGAATTGCGTATTGGTGTTGAGTTGGGCGAGGTGTTGGTAGTGCATAACGAAGTGACTGAGGTGCCTGATTTGGAAGGCATGGCAGTCAGTATGGCGGCGCGTATGGAAGCAGCCGCTGAGCCTGGCGAAGTATTGGTGAGCCAGCGGGTAAAACACTATGCGGAACGTAGCGAGTTATTTGAATTTTCACCACGGCATGTACCTTTAAAAAAACCGATTGGCAATTTTGCACAGGGTGAAAACATTGAATGTTTTGCTGTGCAACTGTTAAAAAATAATCGTGAAATGCGGCCGCAATCAGCAGCTATTCCCTTGGTTGATACGGAATAAAAAATGAGTGAGCACAGCAAAACCAAAACCAGTTTTTATCGCCGGATTTATGTTGCCTGGCTAATTGCCCAAGGTGTTAATACTGTTCCAAAAATTATCGCCGCTACCGGCATGCCAAGGCGCACAGCACAGGATACCCTGGCCGCTATCCATGAATTGGCAATTCAATTAGACAATACGGATGGCACTTTTAGCCTGTCCAACTGGGGTGCAGTAAATCCACTGTGGGTGCAAGAGAATATCCCCCAACTTAAAACTGTATTGGAATATCCCTAAACATAAATGTGATGGAGGTTGTTATGAGTACCGATTTTTCCCTGCGTGACCCGTTACCCGGCGTGCTTGAGCAATTTTCACATCGCTGGTCACCCCGTGCATTTACCAAAACAATTGTGGCACCAGACGTGCTCGCACGCATTATCGATGCCGCACGTTTTGCGCCTTCTTGTTTTAATGCACAACCCTGGCGTTTCTATACATCAAATGATTCAACGTTTGCCGATTATTTGGCACTACTGGTAGATGCCAACCAGGTTTGGGCCAAAGAGGCTGCAGTGATTGGTTTTTTGGTGGCGCAAAAGAATTTTGAGCATAACGGTAAACCTAATGCTCACAGCGGGTTTGATTCAGGTGCAGCATGGATGTGTATGGTGTTGCAAGCCCAGCACGAAGGTTTGCACTGCCATGGCATGGCCGGCATCCACAAGGATGCCGCCAAAACTTTTTTTGCGCTGGATGATGCAACCGACGAAGTAATCATGGCTTTTGTGATTGGTAAACAAGGTAGCACCGAAGCTTTACCCGAAGCACTGCGCGCAAAAGAGGTGCCCTCAGCACGTAAAAAGCTGGATGAGATTTGGGTGAAAAAGTAAGCATGTTATAAATACTTATGAACAGGGATGTTTTGTTGTCTTTGCCTGAAGTTGTACTACACTTTCGGCTGAGTTTACGAGACATGAAAAATGAACAGTTTGGATGTAATAGAGCAAGATACATTTATAAGTGCGGCAACTCCGTTGCTGAATCTCATTACTCATATCACCGGACTTAAAACGTCGTTCATCACCACAATTGACTGGCAAACGCAGCAGCAAACTGTGGTGATTGCCCAGAATACGGGCAGCCTGCATATCGAAACCGGTTCGCAAGTAGCCTGGACTGATTCAATGTGCCAACTTATGCTTTCCGAGCAGCTTACCGCAACAACCGAAATACAACTCAGGTTCCCAAACAGTGGCGGAGCATTACAAGGCATGCAGAGCTTTGTTGTACTGCCGATTAAAATTGCCGATCAAATGATTGGTACACTTTGCGGTGCAAGCGATGACAAAGTGGAGCTCGATGTACATCACATAAAAAGTCTTGGCTATATTGCAGATGCACTTGCGTTACAGTTAAAACTCACAATCGATGCTCGTAATGCGCAAGCCAAAGTGGATTCTCTGCGTGATCAGATTGAAAATTTAGCCACCCTTGCCAACACCGATCCACTGACTGGGTTGCTCAATCGTCGTGCCTTCCAACATCGCTATGAATTTGCGATTAAGCTCAGCAAGCGAACTAAACAACCCTTGTCGGTTATGATGATCGATATTGATGGCTTTAAACAATTCAATGATGAGTTTGGTCACGAGACAGGTGATGCTGTTATTAAAATCGTGGGTGATGGGCTTAAACATATTGCGCGCAGTACAGATATCCCTTGTCGTGTGGGTGGCGATGAATTTATTCTCGCTGCGCTCAATACCGACAGTGAGGGTTTGACGCAATTGGCTGAGCGCTTGTGTGAGTACGTCAAACAGCATAGTGACAAGCTACAGCGCTCTTGCTCGATCAGTATAGGAATTGCCTCTTCAACTCATGGCGCCGCTGAGGAGTTGATTCGTTTTGCGGATGAAGCCCTGTATATGAGTAAAGCTGGTGGTCGCGATGCTATTAGCGTTTATCAGCCGGATTAATATTTATTTTTAGCACCCAAAAACGCCATCAAAGTTGCTCTTTAATGGCGTTTTTTATTGTGTAAAACCAGAGTGTGAATTTATATAAATTTAAAGTGATATTTAGCAATAATGATTGTCGCCGCTAGGTTCATTGATGCTAGGGGTGGTTTGTAAATATTTTTTTAATCGATCTTCGCTATGAGTTTTAAACGAACAGCCTGATATTGATTAATAATCGTTTGTACGTCTGTATGAGGTCTTGTTTGCATTCGTTGGTAGTGAGCTATAGTTTTTTCCAGATAGGAATACGCTATTAATTGCTGGTTAGGGCTTTCTGTACTCCAGATGTCTTCTCCAACAGGGGTGATTGATCTTATCGAGCTGTCATGTATAGGGTTGGTCGATATTAATAAAATTTCATAAAATCGATGGTTTTCCTCTACTAAAACTTCTCGTTGTAAATGACAGCGATATTTTATTAGTGTTTCTCTAAGCCGGAAGTTGTGAAGCACCGGACAAAGTAGAAAATCCAGCTCCATGTGCGGGTACAGGGTATATATTTTAGTGATCATCTCGATCATTAAATCGCCTCCAATACCGGCAATAATGATCAATTGTTTTCCCGTATACCGATCTATTGGTAATGTGGCTATATCTTGGCAATGGGTGTGCCATTGCGATGGTGCGCTGTTTTTTTCTGATGTTGATTCCTGCGGAAAGAACTGTTTGAGTTTGTTCTCTAATCGCTCCATCAGTGCGGGCACTATATCGACAAAATGAATGTGTGGTGCTGCTTTACGAGTGAGCAGAGATGCACCTAATAAGCCATGATCGCAACAACAATCCCATATGTGTTCATAACCATCTTGCACCATGGATTCAATTTGGCTCAGTCGTTTTCCCAGTTTCATAATTTATGCTTTAGTGTGCTTTGTGCTAGCAAGGTTAAAGTTTCCTGGCATAGCTTTCTGCTTCTGCCATTAGGATGTTGGACTTTCTCAAACGAAACCCCTCTTTTTCTGCAATTGCTTTTTGCAATCGATCCAGTCTGAAACAGCGTGGTGCATCTTTTTCTATATCCCAAGCGAGTATGTACCAAACTGGCCAGTTCAAGAACAGATAGTGTGGTTCTATGCGGCGTTTGGTGTGGTTTTTTTTCTCGTCTGAATACTCGATGTAAAGTGTTTTCTGCTCGAAGAAAGCAGTGCTGACTTCTCGTGTTGTGATATTGCTGGTAATTGTTTGGTAATTACTGGTGACAACTTCAGAGGCTAATTCGCCAATCAGTAACCGCTCGCGAATTTTTTTAACCCTGGCTTGTTGTTCAGAGGGAAAGCTGGAAAATATTTTGTGTTTAACACTGTTTAAATGATTGAGAAATATGGGCGAGTTGAGTTTCTCCATAATTGCAATGGAAAGTAGAAGGTCGATGACTTCCTGATAATTCAGTTGTAAACGGCCAATTCCCCAATGTTTATATAAGCGGACGCCACCGCCGCGACCAGCCTCTGTTTCTATGGGGTAGCCACGCTGTTTGAGCAGATCCAAATCGCGCAGCAGTGTACGTCGGCTCACGGCCAGTGACACTGCTAAGTCATCAACCCTATGGCTGTCTGCAGATCGCAAAAGACCAATTAATTGGTCGTGTCGATCTATCTGGGAATAGCGGTTGTTTTTACCCATCCAAAACTCCAATATTTGGTGCCGTATTTTGGCACCTTTTTTATTAGCATGGAAACACGGGTAAGCCGAAGATAAGGAGGATATGACAAATGTACTTCACAATTAAAAAAGCCGCAGTATGGATACTGCTCCTTAGTTTTCATATTGCCATTGTATGGGCGCAGGTTAGCGATGAAGTTGATTACCAGCAGCGACAATTCGAAGAGTTGAATATATTAACGCTGGTTGATACAGCGAAAGGTAAGGTTGATTCTTGGTGTGAGTATCTTTTTTGTGGTGGGTAAACTATGCAGCCAGTGGCTTTGTGTCTCACCTTTCATCACCAACAGACTGCCGTGTTCGAGAGTAATATTTACTGTGTGTTTGGTTTTTTTATGTTTAAACGAAAACTTACGCGCGGCTCCCAAACTCAAGGAAGCTATTGCACCATTTCTTTTTAGTGCGGTTTCGGCATCGCTGTGCCAAGCCATTCCTTCATCGCCAGAGTGATACAGGTTCAACAAACAGGAATTGTAAGTTTCCTTACTGCTGGCCTCGATGAATTGTTTTAACTCTTGTAGTTCTTGAATCCAGGGCAGCGCGGTTTTGGTTGTTCCCGAATAACTATAGCGAAAAGCCGCATCGGCATACCAGGCGACCTTACGCTTGGTGATGATTTCTTTTCCCATAATTATGGCGCGATCATTTTCCCAGCAGATTTTTGCCAATAATTGCTGGAAATAGGTGTCGGCGGCATCAGGCGGAATAACGTTTCCGTAATAAATGGCTTCACCGTCGAAGGGTAAAATATTGAAAGGCGCCGTCAAATAGTTATCGAATAGATCCATTGATTAATCCGCTAATAATTCAGCTGTTAAGTCGCCTGACGATTGGGTTGGTAAGGTCTTGCATAGCTGTGACGCTTCCCAACCGATCATGGCGGATTTGCGTGTTTCACCCCACATATATCCACCCAAGCGCCCGCTGGCTTGTATCACCCTATGGCAGGGAATTAAATAAGCTATAGGGTTGCTGCCAATAGCGGTGCCCACAGCACGAGCGGCTCTTGGTGAGGTAATGCTCTTTGCTATATCTCCATAAGTTGCCAGATTTCCCATTGGAATTTTCAGCAAACTTTCCCACACTTTTAATTGAAAAGGTGTGGCCGATAGATGCAGTTTTATCTGTGCAGGTTGATGCCAGCCCTGCTGGAAAAAACGGACTGCTTGTTGTTGATGGTCATCAGTGCCGTTTTCCAGTTTTGCATTGGGAAAATAAAGAGTGAGATTTTTAATTGCCTGTTCCTTGTGGCTGGCAAAAAATAAATGGCAGATCCCTTTTGGTGTTGATGCAATGATGAAGTCACCAAATTGGCTGGTGCCAAAGCTGTAACGAATAGTCAAACCTGCACCCCCCTGTTTGAATTCTCCCGGGGTCATAGCTTCGATATTCACAAATAAATCGTGCAGTCTGCCGGTGCCCGACAAGCCGCTTGCCAACGCGGTTTCCAGCAAACTACTGTTCTGGCTTTTCAGTAGGGATTTGGCGTATTGCAGGGTGAGGTATTGGGTAAATTTTTTGGGGCTTACACCCGCCCATTCGCTAAATAACTTTTGGAAGTGAGAGGGGCTCAGCTTTACTGCGGTGGCAATCTCTTCCAGTGAGGGCTGGGCGTGGAGGTTATCTTTAATGTAGTGAATGGCGGCTTCGATGCGCGCGTAATCGAGTTCTTGCTGCATCATACTCAGGGCTCCACAAGTTGTTGCTCTATACGAGTGTCCAGTATGAATAAGTTGTTCTCATGATACGACCCGATTCTTGCGGTGGTTGTGCCACTTTATCGTCGTGCAAATAAAAGGCCCCGCGAGCTTTCACTGGCGGGGCCTTTTATTGCCTTTGCTAAAACTTATTTAGCAGCGGCAGCTTTCTTTTCTTTCTCTTTGGCGATTACTGCTTCAGCCACGTTAGCGGGGCATGGAGCGTAGTGATCGAATTCCATTGAGAATTGACCGCGACCAGAGGTCATGGTGCGCAGGTGGCTGATGTAACCAAACATTTCTGACAGCGGAACCTGAGCCTTGATACGTACGCCGGTAGCGCCTGAGTCTTGGCCATTAATCATACCGCGACGACGGTTCAAGTCACCGATAACATCACCTACGTGATCTTCTGGAGTGAACACGTCTACCTTCATGATTGGCTCCAACAATTGTGGGCCAGCTTTAGGCATGGATTGACGGAATGCGCCTTTTGCAGCGATTTCAAACGCGATTGCAGAGGAGTCTACGGCGTGGAAGCCACCGTCAAACAATTCTACTTCTACGTCCAATACCGGGAAGCCAGCCAATGGGCCAGTGCCCATCATGCCTTCAAAGCCTTTCTCAATGGCAGGGTAGAATTCTTTTGGAACGCTACCACCCACAACGGTAGTGGTGAACTTGAAGCCAGAGTTCGGCTCGCCTGGACGGATGCGGTAATCGATCTTACCGTACTGACCAGAACCACCCGATTGCTTCTTGTGGGTGTAAGAGTCTTCGATCTCGCGAGTAATGGTTTCGCGGTAGGCTACTTGTGGTTGACCAACGTTCAGCTCAACACCGTAGGTGCGCTTCATGATGTCCACTTTAATATCCAGGTGCAGCTCACCCATACCTTTAAGGATGGTTTCGCCTGAGTCTTGATCGGTCTCTACACGGAAAGTTGGGTCCTCTGACACCAGCTTGCCAATGGCGGTAGCCATTTTCTCGATCATGCTCTTGTCTTTTGGCGTTACCGCGATAGAAATTACTGGCTCAGGGAATACCATTGGTTCCAAAGTACAAGGAGTTTTTGGATCACATAGGGTGTGGCCGGTTTGTACGTTCTTCAAACCAATCAGCGCGATAATGTCACCGGCTTGTGCAGTGGTCAGATCGGTACGGTCGTTAGCGTGCATTTCCACCATGCGGCCAACACGTTCGGTTTTGCCGGTGAAGGAGTTGAGGATGGTATCGCCTTTGTTCAGTACGCCTGAGTAGATGCGCACAAAGGTCAGGGCGCCGAAACGGTCGTCCATGATTTTGAACGCCAGTGCGCGGAAAGGCTCGTCAGCAGAAACGATAGCGTAGTTACCAGTTTCGTTACCTTCTTCGTCAGTCAAAGGCTGTGGGTTAACCTCGGTTGGGTTTGGCAGGTAATCCACTACCGCGTCCAACAGGAGTTGCATGCCTTTGTTTTTGAAGGCAGAACCACAGAAGGTTGGGAAGAATGCCAGCTCGCGGGTACCCTTACGGATACAACGCTTGATGTCTTCGATAGATGGCTGCTCGCCTTCCATGTAAGCCATCAGCAGGTCGTCGTCCATTTCTACCGCATTTTCAACCATTTGGTCGCGGTACATTTCAACATCGTCAACCATGTCGGCAGGGATGTCGGTAACTTTGTAGTTTTCTGGAATGCCAGAGTCATCCCACACGTAAGCTTGACGGTTCAGCAGGTCTACCACACCTACGAAGGTGTCTTCGCGGCCGATAGGCAGAGTCATGATCAGCGGCTTGGCGCCCAGTACTTTTTTAACTTGATCAGTTACGCGCAGGAAGTCAGCACCAATACGGTCCAGCTTGTTAACGAAAATCAAACGAGCAACTTTAGAATCGTTCGCATAGCGCCAGTTGGTTTCTGACTGCGGCTCTACACCACCAGAACCACAGAATACGCCGATACCGCCGTCCAGTACTTTCAATGAACGGTACACTTCTACGGTGAAGTCAACGTGTCCGGGGGTGTCGATAACGTTGAAACGGTGACCTTTCCAGAAACAGCTCACAGCTGCTGACTGGATGGTAATACCACGTTCAGCTTCCTGCACCATAAAGTCGGTGGTCGATTCACCTTCGTGAACTTCGCCGAGTTTGTGGATTTTACCGGTGAGTTTGAGGATACGTTCGGTGGTAGTGGTTTTGCCGGCGTCAACGTGAGCGAAGATACCGATGTTTCTGTAAAGGGATAAGTCAGCCATAGGACTCTCTTAATGTTATGCAAGGTTAGAAAAGCAGGGTTTGAAAATAGCGGCGTAATATACAGGAACTTGTCCCAAAATGCCCAAAGAAAAAGGAGCCTAGACGGCTCCTTTTACACTTTTAAGTCAAGCCATTAGTTTTTTCAGTACAAGTAACGGCTATTTGACTGACTTCTTACTCAATATAGGTCTCTATGCTTGGGCAAGAACACACCAAATTGCGGTCGCCGTAGACGTTGTCGATGCGGTTGACGCTTGGCCAGACTTTGTGGTTTTTCAACCATGCGGCGGGGCGGCCGGCGACCTCGCGTGAATAGGCGCGTGTCCAGTTGGCTTCAATCACATCGTCTTGGGTGTGTGGCGCGTTGTGCAGTGCGCTGGCTTCGGCGGCGATTTCACCGTTGATCACCTGGTCAATTTCCGCGCGAATAATCAGCATCGCCTCGATGAATTTATCCAATTCTGCTTTGGATTCCGATTCGGTCGGTTCGATCATCAAAGTGCCGGCAACCGGGAAGGACATGGTCGGCGCGTGGAAGCCGAAGTCCATCAAACGCTTGGCGATATCTTCCTCGCTGATACCACTGGCTTCTTTTAAGGGGCGCAAATCCAACAGGCATTCATGCGCAACAAAACCATTGGTGCCTTTGTAGAGAATCGGGTAGGCCGATTCGAGTTTTTTGGCAACATAGTTGGCATTCAGCATGGCGTATTCAGTGGCTTGGCGCATGCCCACGGCGCCCATCATTTTAATGTACATCCAGCTGATAGGTAGGATGCTGGCCGAGCCCCAAGGGGCAGCTGAAATGGTGCCGTTGCTCAGTTCGGTGCCTGGCACTGCTTGTACCGGGTGGGACGCGAGGAAGGGCTCCAAGTGTTTGCCCACGCCGATGGGGCCCATGCCGGGGCCGCCGCCGCCATGGGGAATACAGAAGGTTTTGTGCAGGTTGAGGTGAGATACATCGCCGCCGAATTTGCCCGGTGCGGCAACACCTACCAGTGCGTTCATATTGGCGCCGTCGATATACACCTGACCGCCCACCGCATGCACCATGTCGCACAGCTGGGTAATGCCTTCCTCAAACACCCCGTGGGTAGAGGGGTAGGTCACCATGATGCAGGCGATTTGGTCGCCGTAGGTAGCAATCTTGTCGGCCAAGTCTGTGAGGTCAACGTTACCTTTGCTGTCGCAGGCGACCACCACCACTTTGTAGCTCACCATCTGTGCCGAGGCGGGGTTGGTGCCGTGGGCGGAAGCGGGGATCAAACATATATCGCGCTGGGTTTCGCCTTTGCTTTCAAAGTATTTTTTAATCGCCACGAGGCCGGCGTATTCACCTTGTGAGCCGGCATTGGGTTGCAGGCTGATGGCATCGTAGCCAGTACAAGCCTTGAGCATCTCCTGCAATTCTTCAAATAACGCTTTATAACCCTGCGCCTGATCAATGGGCGCGAAGGGGTGGAGTTTGCCAAATTCCGGCCAGGTCACCGGAATCATCTCGGCGGTGGCGTTGAGTTTCATGGTGCAGGAACCGAGTGGAATCATGGCTTGGTTCAGGGCGATATCGCGCGACTCCAAACGCTTCAGGTAGCGCAGCATTTCGGTTTCACTGTGATAGCTGTTGAACACCGGGTGTGACAGCACCGCATCGCTGCGCAGCAGGTTGGCAGGGATCGCATGACTGGCGGTGAGGTTTTTGCCAGCGCTGACTTGTTCGTCCAGCGCTTCGATTTCCACACCGGTCACACCAAACACGGCTAACAACTGCTCCAGGTCTGCCGCCGAGGTAGTTTCATTCAGGCTGATGCCCAAGGAATCGCTGCCTACCAAGCGCAGGTTAATTTCAGCAGCCAGTGCTGCCTGGTAAATCGCTTTTTGGTTATCGCCCACATTGACGGTGATGGTGTCAAAGAACTGGCTGTTGGCAATGCCAAAACCCTTGGCTTTAAGCGCGGCAGCGGCAATAGCGGTGAGGCGATGAATGCGGTTGGCGATGCGCTTTAAACCCTCGGGGCCGTGGTAGATGGCGTAGAACACGCTCATCACCGCCAGCAAAACCTGTGAGGTACAAATATTGGAGTTGGCTTTTTCGCGGCGAATATGTTGCTCGCGGGTTTGCATGGCCATACGCAGGGCTTGCTTGCCGCGGGTGTCGATGGAGACACCGATAATGCGGCCGGGCGCTGAACGCTTGTAGGCATCGCGGAAGGCAAAGAAGCCGGCGTGGGGGCCGCCGAAGCCCATGGGTACACCAAAGCGCTGGTTGGTGCCTATTACTACATCGGCACCCATAGCGCCAGGGGATTTGAGCAGCATTAGTGCCATGGGGTCAGAGGCCACAGTCACTAGCGCATTGTTGTTGTGCGCGGTGTCGATGATGGAAGTTAAGTCGCGAATCTGACCGCTGGAACCCGGGTAGGAGAGCAGGGCGCCAAAATAGTCGCCCGCCGCCAGTTGTTCTATAGGCGCAACTTCTACCTCAAAGCCAAAGTGTTCAGCGCGGGTTTTTACTACCGCGATGGTTTGTGGGTGGGTATCGGCATCCACAAAAAACACATCGGATTTGCTCTTTTTATTCTGGCGTTTGCACATAGCCATGGCTTCTGCCGCGGCGGTGCCTTCATCCAGCATGGAGGCGTTGGCCATGTCCATGCCGGTCAGGTCGATAATCATTTGTTGGTAATTGAGCAGCGCTTCCAAACGGCCTTGAGCAATTTCTGGCTGGTAGGGAGTATAGGCGGTGTACCAACCTGGGTTCTCAAGCACATTGCGCAACACCACATGGGGTACGTGGGTGTCGTGGTAACCCATGCCAATGTAGCTTTTGAAAACCTTGTTTTTGCTGGCGATGGCTTTTAATTGCGCCAGTGCATTGGCCTCGGTGACTGCCTCGCCCAGCGCCATTTCGCCCTTGAGGCGGATATTGTCCGGCACAGTTTTATCGATCAACTCCTTGACGGAACCCAGCCCCAAAGTGGCTAGCATAGCGGCGGTTTGACGGTCATCCGGCCCGATATGACGCTGCACAAACTCGTCGTTATAAGACAAAACCGAAAGGGAAGCTGAACGAAAATCAACTGACATAAAAGCTCTCTGTGATTGGAAATCAAACAATAAAAAGGCGGGAGATTCGATGGCTGCAGGTTGCCTGCTTAAAAAGGCGGCAATGGTATCAATTTGGGGCTGGTCGGGCAATCGAACCACGGCGCGTGGTAGCTGGTGAAAACAGAAGTGTTCTGCAACCCGAGGGTATATACGTAAAAAAGCCGATGCTGGTGCATCGGCTGAATTGGGAGAGCAACAGAAGGGAAATAGAAGAACAATAAAAATAGATTATGTGATGCTAACTACTCGCTTTTGGCGGCATAGTTAGCAAGCGGATGCTCGTTCATTTCATAAATGCGAATCCAGTCATACTGGGTCACCATGGGGTAGGTGTTGTGCTTTTTATTACCGCCGAAAACATCCTGAATCTCATCGTTGGGTATCCAGAAATTCATCATGAGTGACGTCAGGTTATCTGGAATAGGGGTAGGTTTTTTCTGCCCAGGCGCGCATTCGGGTTTACAGTCCAGCTCGCTTTGATCAAGGGTTTTGACCAGCTTGCCGTCCACGTACCACTTGATGAAGCTGGGTGTCCATTCGATGGCAAAGACGCGCCAGTCGTCCACTGGGCCTACTTCGATTTTGTCCTCCCACGCGCCCCACTCACGGGTGGCTACCCAGTTGGGCGTGTCCAAACCATAAATCAGGTTAGCTTGAAACTTATCGGGGCGGCCGCCTTCCAATTCGATATCAATCTCTTCCCACTCGCGCGGCGAGCCGCTATTTACATAGGTAAAGAGTGACGAAATATAACCACTGGCGGTGGTACGTGCAGGTGCTTTCATGCGAGTTTCAAAACGGCCGTATTTGATGGATTTCTCTGGGGCGGTACGCAGTTCGCCGCAAGAGTAGTCGTAGGCACGCTTGTTCTGTTGATGATCTTCTGACCAGCTGGCGGGTACTTTTTCTTTGTTGACGATAAGGTTCAATACCCCATCGCGAATAGTAACGCCCTGCGGGGTAAAGCGACAATCGGATTCATGCCCTACAGCACCATCCCCCTTACGCCATAAGTTGTTGTCCAGCGTGTTAAAACGCTCGTCCACCTTGAGGGTATAGCCGGCATATTCGCCGGTATAACCGGGGTAGGTAATCAGGCTCTCTTCACTGTGGGCATGCATACCAAGGCTGGCAATGAACCAGAAAGTGAGGTGTTGCAGGTACTTATTGTTCTGGGCTTTGGTCATGAGTTCCTCGTCAATTGATCAGCCGTCGGATGTTGAAGTAGCTTTGGTGAATTTATGGTTGCACAGGGTTCATGAAAATGTGTGCCAGTTTGGGCTGGCTTTTAAACATGGGATATTTGCACAAAACTGGTACACAAGTACCACATATGACAACTACTTTAGCTGCTAAGCTCCATAAAGTGGCACAGCGCTGATATGCGGGATAGTTAACCAGGCTAGCAGCAGAGTTCCTGTGCAAATATCACTCTAGTAAAGGAGTTGTTATGGCCAGCATAAAAACGCACCAACTCAATTTTCTTGGCGCAGCCCAGGAGGTGACAGGTTCTTGTCATTTAGTGGAGACCGGTGGCAAACGTTACCTCTTGGATTGTGGAATCTTGCAGGGTGAAGAGGGTGAAGATCAAAAGTTTGACTTCGATCCTGCAGCGATTGATGCGGTGATACTGTCCCATGCTCATCTGGATCACAGCGGCCGTCTGCCACGGTTGGTGCGTGGTGGATTTCGTGGCAGCATCCACTGCACCGAAGGAACCGCGCGGTTGTTGCCCATTCTATTAAAAGATGCGCTCAGCCTTTACTTGCGCGACCTGGATTATGAAAACCTGCGCCGAGAGCGAGCCGGGCATGAGTTGTTGAGGCCCGAGTACGATGATCTGGATGTTGAGCGCACTTTAGACCTTTGTGAGCCTGTTAACTATGGTGTTACCCAAGCCGTTGGGCCTGGGCTAAAACTGCTATTCCATGATGCTGGCCATATTCTTGGGTCGGCGATAGTGGAGTTGCACATGGGGCAGGGAGATACCGCGAGGACCCTGGTGTTCTCCGGTGATTTGGGTAACCCGGATACCTCCCTCATGCCAGAGCCAACCCAATTGCGTCATGCGGATGTGGTTGTTATGGAGGGGACTTATGGAGATCGCAATCATCGCTCTTTTGACGACACCATCGTCGAGTTTGAACAGGTGCTGGCACAAGCAGCGGCAGACGGCGGTAATATCCTCATACCAGCATTTGCCATAGGCCGAACCCAGGAGTTGCTATTTCAACTAGGCCTTATGTATCACCAAGGCAAATTAAATGGTTGGCGCGTTTATTTGGATAGCCCCATGGGAGGCGCCGTTACCGAGGTGTATGACCAAATGTGCCATGACTGGCACGCTCGGGATCGGGCTTTGATGAGCGAGTATCGCAGCCGTACCCTTAGTGAATTTCTCCCCTGTCTGACTATTACCGCAAGCGTAGAAGAATCGATTGCGCTTAATCGGGTGAAAAGCGGTGCCATTATCATTGCTGGTAGTGGTATGTGTACCGGTGGGCGGATTCGCCATCACTTTAAACATCGCCTCTGGCAAAAGAATACCCACGTTGTTTTTGTCGGCTTCCAGGCTCAAGGCACTCTGGGGCGGATCCTGGTCAACGGAGTTAAAAAGATCAAACTATTTGGCCAGGAAATTATGGTTCGCGCCAAAATTCATACCTTGGGCGGCTTTTCCGCACACGCCGGTCAACAGCAGCTATTGAATTGGGCTGCGGCTTTTACTTCAAATCCGCGTTTTTATCTGGTTCACGGAGAACCCGAAGCATTACAAACCCTGGCAAAAGCGCTCTGGTCGCAACATCAGATTGAGGCTGTGGTTGCAACCCGCGGCTCAGGTGTGCATTTCTAGCTCGCTAGTGATACTTGGGCGGGCTGCCCCAAGAAGATACTGCCTTGATGTAGTTAGGCCTGTTATGATTCCGGCCCATCGAGTCATTCATAATAACTGTGCCACGCTGCGCTTATGTATCACGAATTTTTTGGGTTGAAAGAACCTGCCTTCTCAATCGCTGTAAACCCGCGCTATCTCTTTATGAGCGACCAGCACAGGGAGGCCTTGGCTCACTTGCTTTACGGCATTCAAAACGGTGGTTTTGTGATGCTCACAGGCGAAGTCGGAACGGGTAAAACAACGATTGTTCGCTGCTTGCTGGAGCAGCTGCCAGACAATACCGACATAGCGATTATCCTCAACCCCACCGCTAATGCGCCGGAATTGCTGTCCACCATCTGTGATGAGTTGGGGGTTAGTTACATTGATGATGAGTTAACGGTAAAAAATCTCACCGATGCACTCAATGTTTTTTTGCTCAACAACCACCGCAAAGGGCGTAAGACGGTGCTCCTGATTGATGAGGCGCAACTGCTCAGGGTGCCCGTCCTGGAGCAAATTCGACTGCTCACCAACCTTGAAACCACCACAGAAAAACTCTTGCAGATCATGCTGGTGGGACAGCCTGAATTAAAGAAATTACTGGCGCGCCCGGCGCTGCGCCAGCTTTCCCAGCGGATCACCGCACGCTTTCATTTGGAAGCGCTGACGCCAGCCGAGACCAAGGCGTACATCCATCACCGCCTCAAAATAGCCGGCTTACCGGATCACCAGCGCCCTTTTAGCGATAACATCATTAGGGAAATCCATAGCTTCAGCGGCGGTATCCCCCGGCTAATCAATGTGCTTTGCGAGCGTCTTTTGCTGGGTGCTTATGCACAAAATCAACATGTAATCGATAAACGCATTTTTGCTGCCGCTGCAAAAGAGGTGGCCGGTACCGCAACACAGGAAGAGGAAAAGATAGCTGCAGCGCGCACTTCATGGCATGCGCTTTTGGTTGGTGTACTGGCACTGGTTATGGCGGGTGTCTGGTTTTTGTTGCCCGATGATCCGTCGAATCCCGCTTTGCCCACAGCTGAGGCGCAGGCGCAAATTGCTCCTTCAATCACATCCAGCTCAGCCATAAGTGCATCTTCAGCAGCTGTTGTGGTAGAGGCCTTACCTCCGGCGTCCTCTGTCGTTGCTATGGCGACGCGCGATATGGTCGCTGCACAATTGGTTTTATTCGATTACCTTGCCATCACAATAGATGACAGGATGAACCCCTGTTTGTCATCGGTAACTGCTAATTACAGTTGCGAAAAAGCGCGTCTCTCGTCATGGGATGAATTGAAGGATGTGAACCGCCCCGGCTTAATGACCTTGGCCACTGATGATAAAAAATGGGTTTACCTACTAGTCGTTGGGCTGAGTGAAAACTACTTGCTAGTCATTGAAAACGGTGTGGAAAAAATTGTGCCTTGGAGCGATGTCGCACCAGTATGGACGGGCGATTTTGTTTATGTCTGGTCGCGCCCGCAAGGTTTTGATAAAAGTCTGCAGCTAGGCGATAAAAGTGATCTGGTGACTTGGGTTGCAGAGCAATTTGCGCGTCTGGATCAGCAACCGGCGCCTTTGACTCGCCAGTTCTTTACCGAAAAATTGAAAAAACGCGTAGAACTATTCCAGCGCACCCAAAATATTCTTCCCGATGGGGTGATTGGTGCGCAAACCCTGCGTCGTTTAAATGAAGTGCTGGGGGTCGATAAACTCCTGGTTCCGTTGGATGAACAAAAGATCCCTGCGCTCCTGGAGTCGCAGGTGACAGATAGCCAAGGGCTCTAGTGGTATGTCGTTAATTTTGGATGCCCTCAATCGCGCCGATAATGAACGTAAAAATCAGGCGCCTTTACCTGATCTTAATACGCGTCATAGCCCTTTGTCGCTAGAGCCTGATCAGGCTTCCTCCCAGTGGCGCTGGTGGCTGCTTGCCGTAGTGCTTGTATTGATCGTTGTACTTGTCGTCTGGCGATGGTACTCCGCTTCTCAATCTCTGCCAGTAACAGCCGCATCAATGCAAGAAGCCAAGGCTTCAACGGCCAGCTCACAAGCAATAGCGCCAGAGCCTGTCGTAAAACCTTTACCCGTAACAACAGCCCGTGTTACTGAGGCGTCCCAAGGAGTGGCTTCTGGCCCGGTGGGCAGTTTGGCTGCTGTAACCGGGGGTGGAGAAAAGGTTGCGTCTAGCGATATTCAAAATCTCTACGCGGACGAGGCTGATGCTCCGGTGATAGCAGATACTGATGTCAAACAACTTTATGCAACGGAAGAGTCAGTGGGGTCTGAATCTATTGTTGATCCCTTTGTCGGTTCCCAGGTGCCTGACGTGACATCAGTGCCGAGCGAAGTTGAGCGTGAACCTGCGCGCACCTTTGCCAACTCCCCGGTACAGGATTTCAATGAGTTACCTTGGAATACCAAACAAAAAATGCCAACTATTAGCTACCAGCGCCATGATTACCTTGCCGGTGGTATTAGCAGTGTGGTGATTAATGGCCAGACCCTGGGGGTAGGCAACATAGTCGCTACTGGTCAGTTTGTAGTACAAGATATCTTGGTGGATGGTGTGGTGCTAAAACACGGTGACAGGGTATTTAAATTGCGCGCCCTAAATGGCTGGATCAATATGTAAACCTTGTGCTAGCCAGCAATAAAGGAGCCTGATGGCTCCTTTATTGTTTGTGGCTACTTTCTCTGCAAATAGCTGGTTCTGCAGCAACAAGTACTAGCTGGCGCTGCCCATTTTGGATTGCAGGTAGTTTTGCAGGCCGACTGTATCAATCAGTGATAGTTGGGTTTCCAGCCAGTCAACATGCTCTTCTTCTGATTCGAGAATACTTTTCAGTAAATCGCGGCTGACAAAATCGCGCACGCTTTCGCAAATTAATATGCCATCGCGCAAGTCGGGGATTGCCTTTAACTCAAGTCGCAGGTCAGATTTGAGCATCTCTGGCGTATCTTCGCCTATGTGCAGTTTGCCCAGATCTTGCAGGTTAGGTAGGCCTTCGAGAAACAAAATACGCTCAACCAAGGCGTCGGCGTGTTTCATTTCATCGATAGATTCGTGGTACTCATGATCAGCCAACTCTTTCAGGCCCCAATCTTTGTACATGCGCGCGTGTAAAAAATACTGGTTGATGGCAACCAATTCATTGCCCAGTACCTTGTTTAAGACCGCTATAACTTGTGGATCGCCTTTCATGGGAGTTCTCCTTAGTACGCTGAATGTAAGACCAAAAGTCTGGGCGCCACTGGGAGTTATGTCAAGCGTGATGTTTTGTAAGTAATTGAAAGATAAGGAAAATAAATAAAATCGTAATGATTTGGATTCTTACTACGGTTTCATGTAACAAGATTGGTAGCAGCTTAAGCTACTGCGTAGAACTGTGGCAGGCCGTTTATTGAAGGTGTGGTCTCCAGTGATTCGCTCAGGATCTCACGAGTCATGGCTGAGCATTTGCCGCATTGGGTGGCAACGCCCAATGCCTTGCGCAAGCGGCCTAAGGAGTCAGCTCCCTCGTTGATGGCAGCTTTGATTTGTTTATCGGTAATGCCTTTGCACAAACATACGTACATAAAAACGTCCGGGCTGGGTCAAAAAATGAGCTTAAATTTGCAAATGAAACTCTAAATCAGGTGAGAATCTATGTCAACAATAGCTGAGATAAATTCCCGTTTGAGTCTGCTTTACATTAGGTGAGTTTTTTTCGCGACTTCATGTGCAACCGGATTGGCTATAGCGATGGCTTTAGATTTGTCATATAGAAAATCTATGGGACTGCTGGCGCGAGCTGTGTAAGATAGCGGCGCACTATTGGTATTAAAGATGTAATCAATTACTGACCACAAAATGGTCACAATAGAGGAATAGCTTTATTGAAATTGGTTTTTGTCTTAAACCTCAACCACCCCTAACCCGAACTATAGGAGATGAATTATGGGCGTATTAGTAGGTAAAAAAGCACCTGATTTTACTGCAGCTGCAGTATTGGCAAGTGGCGAAATCGTAGATGGCTACAATTTTGCTGCTGCAACCAAGGGTAAAAAAGCGGTTGTATTCTTCTACCCATTGGACTTCACCTTTGTATGTCCTTCTGAGTTGTTGGCTTTTGATAGCCGCGTGCAAGAGTTCAAAAAGCGCAATGTGGAAGTGATTGGTGTATCTATCGACTCTCAGTTCACTCACAACGCCTGGCGCAACACTCCTGTTAATCAAGGTGGTATTGGCCCAGTGCGTTACACCCTGGTTGCCGACATTACGCATGCTATCGCCAAGGCTTACGATGTTGAGTCTGCAGACGGTGTAGCTTTCCGCGGTACTTTCATCATCGACGAAGCGGGCGTTGTTCGCTCACAAATCGTTAATGATTTGCCCATCGGTCGTAACATCGATGAAACCATCCGCACTGTGGACGCCTTGATATTCCACGAGCAACACGGTGAAGTTTGCCCTGCAGGTTGGAAAGATGGTGATAAAGGTATGGATGCTTCACCAGAAGGTGTTGCTAAATACTTGGCTGAAAACGCCGACAAGCTGTAAGTTTTACTTTTAGCTTCAAGTCTTGTAAAAAGCCCGGCCTTATGTCGGGCTTTTTATTAACAGAAATTCATGTTTTTGCTGTTTTCCACGCTGTTTGGGAGCGGGTTTTATGACAACTGCTAAAAAAATAGATATGCATCCCAGCTGGTTAGTGCCGCTTGGGCAAGAGTTTGAACAGCCCTATATGCAGGCACTCAAAGCATTTTTGTTGGCAGAAAAACAGCAAGGTAAGGTTATTTATCCCGAGTCAAAAAATATTTTCAATGCGTTTAACAGCACACCGCTTGATGCAGTAAAAGTAGTAATTCTGGGGCAAGACCCATACCACGGGCCTCAGCAAGCTCATGGCTTGTGCTTCTCCGTACAACCTGGTGTACAAGTACCTCCTTCGCTGCAAAACATGTTCAAAGAATTGCAGCGCGATATTGGTTTCAAACATCCCGGGCATGGATGTCTGCAAGCTTGGGCAAATCAGGGCGTGCTTTTGCTTAATGCTACCCTGACTGTGCAGCAGGCTGCTGCCGGCTCCCATCAAGGGCGTGGTTGGGAGCAGTTTACCGACCGTGCCATACAAATCGTCAACGAGCAGTGTTCAGGCGTTGTGTTTTTGTTGTGGGGAGGTTATGCCCAGAAAAAAGCTGCATTTATCGACCAGCAAAAACACCTGGTGCTCAAAGCGCCTCATCCATCGCCCTTGTCTGCGCATCGCGGATTCATTGGTTGCGGTCACTTTTCTCTTGCGAATTCTTACCTGGTATCTCAAGGAAAAACTCCGATTGATTGGCAGTTGTAATCATCCAATCTCAATAATTGAAGTCAAAATGACAATAAGTTTTTTGTAAAAATAACTTTGTAAAGTTGTTTTTTAACAGATTGACAGCGCTGTCACATAGGGGTAGTTTTACGCGCAATCGAGTGATCAGGTCATGGCGCCTGATTGCACATGAAATTATTTAGCGAGAAAAATAAAAACCAATCGTTTGCGCTTATGGCATTGGGCATCAAGTTGCAATCGGCTAAATAAATGCGCGAATTCGCCTGCAGTTTATGGGGCGAAAATGTTTGAAACAGTATCCATTGGATAATGCTTCGAACACTGTGTACCGGAAAATAATCCCGACGATAAAAAAGGAGAGGGCTCCATGTACGACACAATAAGCTTCAAAAAGAAAATGTTGGCAACTGCCGTTGCATCTGTTGCGGCAAGTATGAGTGGAATTGTTTTTGCGCAAGATAATCAAGTTGAAGAAGTGATGGTCACCGGTATCCGTGCATCGGTGATGCAATCTATGGATACCAAGCGCAATGCGGTAGGTGTGGTTGATGCAATTTCGGCTGAAGATATCGGTAAAATGCCCGATACCAACCTTGCAGAATCTTTACAGCGTATTACCGGTCTGTCGATCAATCGCTCAGATGGTGAAGGCTCACAAGTAACCGCGCGTGGTATTGGTGCTGAATTAAACATGGTTACGTTGAATGGCCGTGTTATGCCAGCCGTTGCCAACAACAATACCGGCGATTCCTCAACTCGCGCTTATGATTTTGCAAACCTCGCATCTGAGTCTGTGTTTGGTGTGGAAGTTTATAAAACTGGCCGTGCCGATGTCGCAACTGGTGGTTTGGGCGCTACGATTAATATCAATACCCTGCGCCCTCTGGAAGCCGGCAGTCGCGCCAGTATTGGTGTGAAAGCAACGCAAGATGAAACTGTACGCTCCGGAGTGGGCGACGAAATCACGCCAGAAATTTCCGGTTTGTATTCCTGGGTTAACGACGATGATACCTTTGGTGTTGCATTAACTGGTTCTTATCAGCGTCGCGATAATTCGAACGCGAATAATTTTGTAAACAACTGGGCCAATATCAACAAGTGGGATGCAACTAATCCTGATGTCACCAAACGTTCAGTAGAGCGTTTCAAAGACGGTGTTGTAATTAACAATGCTCCAAATCATGGCGATTTGTATGCGCTGCCAACCGATTTGCGCTACGAAGTGCAAGACAATGAGCGCGAACGTACCAATGCCCAAGCTGTATTCCAATTCAAGCCAACTGAGCGTTTAACGGCGACTTTGGACTACACCTATTCTGGTTTGGATCGCACCTCTGATCGCGCGCAACAATCTGTTTGGTTTAACGTTGACGCTATTTCCGAGCTGACTTTTGATAACGGTGCAGTTCGCACTCCCGTTATTTATCGCGAGTCTTATCTGACTAACGGTGTTAGTCGTCTGAAGGATGTGTCTTTTGCTGGCGGTCATGTTGAATCTTATACCGATAACAATTCGGTTGGTTTGAATCTCGCCTTTGAAGTGAATGATCAACTTTCATTAAGTTTGGATCATCACAGCTCCAGTGCAAAAAATGCCAGTGATGGTGTAGAAATTGGTATGAATGCCAACGTTGTGACGGGTGAATATGTAGATTGGTCCAAGAGCATGCCGCTCATGAGTGTCACTTTTGATGATTGTATCACTCGCAATCGTCCACCACGTGCTACCTATACCAGCGGTAACTGTAACGGCACATTGGATGGCGGCGATGTGAGTGGTGCAATGACCAATAACCCACGCTCACGCAACCGCACCGAGATTGAACAAACACAATTGTCGGGCGAATTCCAATTCAATGGCTCAGGTTTCTTTGAAAACGCTGCACTTCATTTTGGTATTGAGCAACGTAAGGATTTGAACGCAAGCCGCGCCTCAGGTGATAACCGTCAAGGTATTGGTAACTGGGACGGTATTGATCCAGCAGCATACCCGGACCAATATTTTGAGATGCGCGATTTTGGTCGTGATTTCCCCGACTACGGTGCAACCACCAATGATCCTTTGTTCTTTGTTGGTATTGACGCTAACTTGCCAAAAATCATTGAAACTGCTGAAGCTATTAATGCCTCTGGTGCATATCCAGAAGATTTCTATGATTTCGTGAATGGAAAAATTCAATGGAACGGTATCTACACAACTAACCGTACCATTGAAGAAGAGTCCAAATCAGCTTACGTACAATTCAGTTCCAATTTTGACTTGGGTGGCATGGACTCCAATATTTTGGTTGGCGTTCGCTACGAAGAAACCGATGTTAATTCCCGCTCTTTGGTAAATGAGCCGCGTATCCTCTGGTGGGAAGGCGATAACGACTGGTCAGTGCGTTATGCAAATGAAAAAACCTTGCAAACTGGTTCCGGTTCTTATGATTATCTGCTACCCAATATCGATTTCGATATTAGCCCGATGGATTCACTGAAAGTGCGTGTATCTTTGAGTGAAACTATTGGTCGTCCAAGTTATGTGGATCTGCGTCCTGATGTTGGCTTGAATGATCTGTACAACAGAACTGCTAACTCCGGTGTTCCTGGCTTGAAACCTATGGAGTCATTTAACACCGATCTTTCTGCGGAGTGGTATTACACCGACGACAGTTATGTGTCTTTGGGCTATTTCCGTAAAGACGTAGATAACTTCATTGGTACGCAAATTGTTGAAGAGTCTGCTTACGGTTTGCGCGATGTACGCTTGGGTCAATTAGCGCTGGGAAGTGGTATTCCACAAACCAACGAATTGGCATTGCATACATACGTACTCGCAAATTCTAATCCACAATTTATTTCTGATAATGGCCGCTGGGTTCGCGCTGACGGTGATGACCCACTGTTAATGTGGAAAGTGAACAAGCCGGTGAATGACAAAGCAACCGTGATTGATGGTATCGAATTTGCCGTGCAGCACTGGTTCGGTGATACCGGTTTTGGTGTGCAGGCAAACTACACCATGGTTGATGCTGATGTAGAGTTCGATAACCTCACTACTGAAGGTCAGTTTGCAATGACCGGTTTGTCAGATACCGCTAACTTCGTTGGTTTCTATGACCGCGATGCATGGCAAATTCGTTTGGCATACAACTGGCGCGACAGCTTCCTGGAAAGCCGTACTGCCGGTGGTGGTAACCAGCCAGAATACGTTGAAGATTATGCGCAAATCGACGTGTCTATCGGTTATGAAATTAACGATAACCTGACCTTAACAGCAGAGGGTATCAACGTAACGGGCGAGAACTACCGTACCCATGGTCGCTCCAAGGCACAGTTGCTGTCCCTTGAGGATTTGGGGGCACGTTACCAGCTTGGCTTGCGTTACACTTTCTAAGTTAATGTTTGCATGGCAAAAATAAACAAAGCCGCTGGAAACAGCGGCTTTGTTTTTTGTGTTGGCAATAGGAATAACAATGACGAACTATCAGATGCTTAACAATGTCGCACACAAAGATCTTCGCGTAATTACCAGGCGCGGTGCCGATTTGGGCGATGCTGTTGCGGGTTGTGCAGTTTATCCTGGTGAATTTAATGAGATCCAAAAACACTATCCGATTTTATTTCAGCGTACAGATGATGGTCGCTGGCTCACCATTTGCCTTTTGGGTTTTGAGTCAAATGAAAATTTATTTTTGGCTGGGGATTCCTGGGCGGCTCCCTATATTCCGGCCATTATTGAGCGTGAACCGTTTGTAATAGGCATGAAAGAAACACTGGATGGCCGTGTCGACGCTGTGGTGAATATCGATCTTGCCAATCCTCGAATCGCCCGCGGTGAGGAAGGGGAGTTGTTGTTTTTACCGCAGGGCGGTCATTCTGCCTATTTGGAAAAAATCACTCGTGTGCTTTCTTTATTGCATGAAGGTGTGGCTGAAGTCGAATCTATGCTGAACGAATTCGAGCGTTTGGAGTTAATAGAGCCTATTAGATTGGAAATCACCTTCGCAAATGGGACTAATTTTATTAGCAACCGCTATGCGACAATTAATAAATCGCGTCTGTTAGCATTGCCTGATAATGAAATTGCTCAATTACATCGCAATGGAATGTTGCGTTATGCTTATTTAATAATAGGTTCATTCAGTAATATCCAATCCTTGGTTGATATTAAAAATACCAAACTCTTGCAGCAATCCTGACTCGGCTTGATTTGATAATAAGAGGTAAAAATGCGGCCTGTAAAAAAATTAGTCATAGTAGGTGGTGGCACCGCTGGTTGGTTAGCGGCGGCTGCTATAGGAAAGGTCTATCAGGGAAGAGTGCAAGTGACTCTGGTTGAGTCCGAGGAAATAGGAGTGGTTGGTGTAGGCGAAGCAACTATTCCTACTATGCAGGCTTTTCACAAGCTGATTGGCATTGATGAAGCAGAAATGATGCGTGCTACCCATGCCACATTTAAGTTGGGTATTAATTTCAAGGATTGGGGTAGTGTAGGTGAGGATTACATTCATGCCTTTGGTCAGGTCGGGCGTATTTTTTGGGCAGGAGAATTCCAGCATTTTTGGGTGCGTGCACAAAAGTTAGGTTTACATATTCCTTTTGGTGCTTATTGTTTGGAGCACGAGGCAGCGCGCGCTGAACGCTTTGCCATTAGTGATAATCCCGCACTTAATTATGCGTTTCATTTTGATGCCGGGCTCTACGCGAAATATCTGCGTCAATTTAGCGAGCGTTTAGGCGTGATTCGCTGCGAGGGAAAAATCGAACAGGTTTTGCAAAACCTGGATACAGGTTTTATTGAATCTTTACAGCTGAATAACGGCACTAAAATCGAAGGTGATTTTTTTGTCGATTGCAGCGGATTTCGCGGTTTGTTAATCGAGCAGACACTCAACACCGGTTATGAAAATTGGCAGCACTGGCTGCCCTGTGACACGGCGCTGGCGGTGCAAACCGCTAAAGTAAAACCGGCTACCCCTTACACCAGTTCTACTGCGCAGGCATTCGGTTGGCAGTGGCGTATCCCTTTACAAAATCGCACGGGCAATGGCCTTGTTTACTCCAGTCAATTTGCCGATAAGGCTTGGGCAGAAAAAACCTTAACTGCCAACATTGAAGGTGACATGTTAACCGAACCGCGAGTGATTCAATTTACTACAGGGCGGCGTAAGCTCGGGTGGAATAAAAATTGTGTCGCACTGGGTTTGGCTTCTGGTTTTCTTGAACCTTTGGAATCAACCAGTATTCACATGGTCACTTCCGGTTTGATCCGCTTTTTACGTTTGTTTCCCTTGCGTGGAGTGCAGCAGGTGTTAGTTGACGAATACAACCGTCAATCAAAGGAGGAGGCGGAATCTATTCGCGATTTCATCATCCTGCATTACCACGCAACGCGTCGTAATGATTCGTCGTTTTGGAATTATGTGCGGCAGATGTCGGTGCCGGAAACCTTGCGTCATCGCATGGATATGTTTACACAAAGTGGCATGGTGTTTTTGGGTGGGGATGAATTATTCAGGACAAATGGTTGGACACAGGTGTTAATTGGGCAGGGTTTTGTTCCTGGTGACTATCAGCCCATAGTGGATAATATGTCTGATGCGGAATTCACCCAGTACATGACCAGCTTTCGCGATCACGTTGCCACTAGCCTGGCGCAGCTTCCCAGTCATGAAGCGTTTATCGCCCGTTACTGTGCCATGGAGCTGTAACAGGTTTTTCGCGTCTGCGTGATCGACTTGTGATTCTGCCAAGTAATATACTCCGCGAGCATATTATCTGGCAGGACAATCCCAAGAAGTAAGTTATGGCTAATCCAATAAAAAAAGTTGTTATTGTCGGCGGCGGCACGGCAGGTTGGTTGGCAGCAGGTTTGTTGGCTGCTGAGTTTAAACACAACCAGTCGCCTATCAGCATTACCCTCATTGAATCCCCGGATGTGAATACCATTGGAGTGGGGGAGGGCACCTGGCCTTCCATGCGCACGACCTTGCGCAAGATTGGTATTTCCGAAACGGATTTAATTCGAGAGTGTTTTGCTTCGTTCAAACAAGGTTCTAAATTTGTTGGCTGGCGTACCGGCGCTGCCGATGATATCTATCATCATCCTTTTAGTATTCCCAACGGCTACGCAGAATGTAATTTAGCTGCAGTCTGGCAAACGCAATTTGTTGATCGCCCTTTTGCCGAAGTGGTTTCCTCCCAATTCACCATAGCCGAACAGGGTTTGGCTCCCAAACAAATCACCACGCCTGAATATGCGGGGGTTTTGAATTATGGCTATCACTTGGATGCTGGTAAGTTCGCTGCTTTGTTGCAGCAGCACTGCACCAAGGCTCTGGGAGTCATTCATGTTTTGGATCACGTTACCCGCGTTGTCGCTGCAGAAAATGGCGATATTACTGCGCTCGATACTAAAACCTCGGGCTTGCTCGATGGCGACTTGTTTATCGATTGTTCGGGTTTAAGTTGCCTGTTGTTGGGGCAGCACTTTGGCGTTCCGTTTGTTGATAAAAAACATCTCTCCCTAAACGACACTGCCCTGGCTATGCAGGTGCCTTACCCCGAGCCTTCAAGTCCGATTGAGTCCTGTACTGTGGCAACGGCGCAATCAGCGGGCTGGACTTGGGATATAGGTTTGTCGTCCCGCCGTGGCGTGGGTTATGTGTTTTCCAGCAGCTACATTTCGCAGGAGCAAGCTGAAGTAGAGTTGCGGGCGCATATTGCTAAAAGTGTTGGCCAAAAGGTTGCGGATTCTCTGACCAGTAAAAAGTTATCCATCAGGGCGGGGCATCGGCAGGAGTTCTGGCATCGCAACTGCGTTGCGGTGGGAATGGCGGCCGGGTTTATTGAACCCTTGGAGGCATCGGCATTGGCTTTGGTCGAGTTGTCGATGAATATGATTTGCGAAGAGTTCCCGGTGGATAGATCGGCAATGAACATTGTCTCCAGGCGGTTTAATGAAATTTTCCGTTATCGCTGGGATCGTATTATCGACTTTCTCAAGCTTCACTACGCTCTGACGGCACGCCAGGATTCAGATTACTGGCGCGATATGTCTGCCCCCGAAGCCCTGCCTGAGCATCTGCGGGAATTATTGCAGCTATGGAAAAGCCGGCCACCCCATCGCAGTGATTTCATTCAGGTGGAGGAGATTTTCCCTTCTGCCAGTTATCAGTATGTGCTTTATGGTATGGGGTTTACTATGGATGCCAGCCGTTTGCCGCGCAGCTCGGACAATCCATCATTAGCCTTGAATCGTATTCGCGAGAATGCTGAAAAGACGCGTAAATATCTTTCTGGCTTACCTTCAAATCGGGCGCTGATCGACCATGTAATCCAACATGGCATGCCGCTGATTTAATCCTCCCTGTTTCGATTTCTGAAGTCGTCATATCGAGGTTCAATTATGAGCTCGATATGGCGTTCCTTATGTTCCTCTTCTGTCGCTTTATCTGTGTTTGGTGATGGGTTCCTCGTTGCTTCCAAATTATTGTTGACAGCGCTGTCATAAAGCCATAAAGTGACATCAGTTGATTGAAATGCTTGTCGGGCGAAGGAGTGTCGCTGTTGGTTTCGAGCATTTAGGTTCTCTCACCGTCGATGTCTGGTTGATGCATCGACGTCTCCCTGCGCCCTCTGGATTCCAGAGGGCTTTTTTTTTGCCTCGCAAGTCGTTTTTCCGTTTGTTTACATGCCTCTGGCTAGGTTATTTGGAGGCGAGCTGGCATAATCGACGCCCCGAATTTTACGGGTTTGCCCCATGATTGTTGCGTTGAGGGCGAACCCTCTTTGGCGAGCCTTGCGGGACTGCTATCGCATTGGATAGCTAGCGCAAAGAATGCCTTTCCTGTCAGCTAGAGGACTACCATGAAGCCAGCCGTAAAACCCAATAACCCCAATTTTTCATCTGGCCCCTGCAGCAAACGCCCGGGTTATAGCTTGGATCAGTTGGATATTTCCACTCTGGGTCGTTCACATCGCTCCACCATCGGCAAAGCAGCCTTACAACGCGCCTGCGAAGACACCGCCGAGTTACTCGGCCTGCCGGAAGGTTATCGCGTTGGTGTAGTACCCGGTTCCGATACCGGCGCCGTGGAAATGGCGATGTGGTCGCTGCTTGGCGCGCGCGGTGTGGATATCCTGCAGTGGGAATCCTTCGGTAAGGGCTGGTTGAGCGATGCCACCAAAGAACTGAAATTGAGCGTTAACGCCCACGAAGCGGATTACGGTCTGCTGCCGGACTTGTCCAAAGTCAATTTTGATAACGATGTTATCTTCACCTGGAACGGCACCACCTCTGGCGTAAAAGTCCCCAATGGCGATTGGATTCCTGCGGATCGCAAAGGCTTGACCATTTGCGACGCTACCTCGGCGGTATTTGCGATGGAAATGCCTTGGGAAAAGCTCGATGTGATTACCTACAGCTGGCAGAAAGTGCTGGGTGGTGAAGGTGCTCACGGTATGTTGATTCTCAGCCCACGCGCGGTAGAGCGTTTGGAAACCTACAAACCCAGCTGGCCGATGCCCAAGTTGTTCCGCATGACCAGCGGCGGCAAAGTGGTTGAGGGGATTTTCAAAGGCGATACCATCAATACCCCCTCCATGCTGGCGGTAGCGGATTATTTGGATGCGTTGGATTGGGTGCGTGCGATTGGCGGCGTGAAAGAAACTATCGCCCGCTCCAACGCCAACCTCGAGGTGTTGAAAAAGTTTGTGGCCGCCAATGACTGGATCGACTTTTTGGCGCAAACACCAGAAACCCTGTCCAACACCAGCGTGTGTTTCACCCTGAAGGCTACGCCTGACCAAGTCAAAACCATGATCAAGCTGCTGGATAAAGAAGCTGTGGCCTACGACATTGGCGCTTACCGCGATGCCCCTCCCGGCCTGCGTATCTGGTGCGGCGCAACCGTGAGCGCCAGCGACCTTGAGGCACTGCTGCCTTGGTTGACCTGGGCTTACGAGCAAGCCACCGCGGCCTGATTAGCCAGTTAATTGAATGAAGGCCGTGTTTTTACACGGCCTTTTTGTTCGTCGATTTGAGGATAAACCCCATGTTCAAAATCAAAACCTACAACGCGATTTCCATTAAAGGCCTGAACCGTTTTCCCCGCGAGAACTATGAAGTGGCGAGCGATATCGGCAGCCCGGATGCCTACATTCTGCGCAGTCATAAACTGCACGGCGAAGCCTTGCCTGAGTCAGTTAAAGCGGTTGCGCGCGCCGGCGCCGGCACCAATAACGTGCCAGTGGAGGAATACACCAAAAAAGGCGTGGTGGTGTTCAACTCCCCTGGCGCCAATGCCAATGCGGTGAAGGAGCTGGTGCTGGCTGGTATGTTGCTTGGCTCGCGCGGCATAGTATCGGGCATGCAGTATGTGAACGGGTTGACTCACATGACTGACGCCGAAGAAATGTCCAAATTACTGGAAAAAGAAAAATCTAACTTTGCCGGTATGGAAATCCAAGGCAAGACTTTGGGTATTGTCGGTTTGGGTGCGATTGGTTCCTTGATCGCCGATGCGGCATTGGCGCTCGGTATGAATGTGGTGGGTTTTGACCCTGCCTTGTCGGTAGAAGCGGCATGGCGCCTGCCCAATCAGGTAGGGCGCATGGAAAACCTGCAATCGCTGCTGGCGCGCTCAGACTTTATCACCCTGCATGTGCCTGCCATTCCGCAGACCAAACATTTGATTAATGCCGATACCCTGAAGGTATGTAAAAAAGGTGCGGTGTTGTTGAATTTTGCGCGTGAAGCGATTGTGGATGCTCACGCCGTGGTGGACAGCCTCAATGCCGGTCATTTGGGCAAATACATCTGCGACTTCCCTGAGCCAATTCTGCTTAATCGCCCCGATGTGTTGGCCATGCCACACATAGGCGCCAGCACCGAGGAAGCTGAGGAAAACTGCGCCATTATGGCGGCGGATCAGTTGGTGGATTATCTGGAAAACGGCAACATCAAAAACTCGGTGAATTTCCCTGCCGTATCTATGGATCGCAATGCCGGCATAGGCGCGCGTATTACTTTCTCTAACCAGAACGTATCGGGTGTGTTGGGGCATGTGCTGTCGGTACTGGCCGATCACAAAGCCAACGTGGTAGACATGGTGAACAAAAGCCGTGGTGATGTGGCCTACAACATCATTGATGTGGAAACGGCACCTTCGGCAGAGCTGATTGCCGCCTTGGCCAAGGTCGAGCATGTGATCGCAGTGCGTGTGATTTAATCTGGATTGGGGGCAGGGCAGGTGTATAAATTAATCTTCTTTGTCCCTGCAACCCATCTGGAAATAGTAAAAACTGCTGTTTTTGAGGCGGGTGCTGGCAGGATTGGTAACTACGATCAATGTTGCTGGCAAGTGCTTGGGCAAGGGCAATTCAGGCCCTTGCCCGGTGCCCGGCCGTACTTGGGCAAGCTCGGTGAATGTGAGACGCTGGCCGAGTATCGAGTTGAGTTGGTTTGTGCCAGTGAATATATTCGCGCGAGCATAGCTGCGTTAATAGCTGCTCATCCCTATGAGACACCGGCATATGATGTTTCATTAATGGTCAATTTAGAGGAGCTTTAGTGGCTTCCTGGTTATTCAGAGGGTTGAGCCAATATCTAAAAAAGGCTCCTCTCGCCCCTGTTTCCTTTCCCCAAGCCGCGGTTTTGGTGCTTATTAGTCGCGGTGACAATCCCTCTATTCTGTTTACCAAGCGCGCTGCGCATCTGCGCAACCACCCGGGTGAGGTCTGCTTCCCGGGCGGGATGTGGGAGCCAGGTGATACCAGCCTGCTGATGACAGCCCAGCGTGAAACTCTGGAAGAAATAGGTTTACCTGCTGGTCAGATTCAATTGCTGGGTTGTTTGCCTCAATGCCATACGCGGGCCGGTACGGCGGTGACCCCGTTTGTCGCCGCGTTTGATGCAAGCTTCCCTCTACAGCCTTCGCCTCATGAGCTGGATAGCATTTTTATGGTGCCTATTGCCGATTTCAAAAGTTTGCAGGTACGAGAGGACTGTTTCGAGCGGCAGGGGCTGCTCCAGCAGGTGCCTGTATATCACTTTCAGGGTTATGAAATTTGGGGGTTCACCGCAGCTGTCACCGCCCAGTTGTTATTATTGATAGAGCGTACACAGGCTTAATTGCCCGCATTCTGTCGTAATTGGCTACAATCAGGTAATTAGGTGGGAATATCCTGCTGCCTCGCTATTCTACGTTGCACAATAACAAGATGGAGACTGTCAGATGCCGTTGCAATACAACAAAACGCTTGTAGAAGTTTTTGCCGAATCCTGCACAAAATATGCTGACAAAAAAGCTTTCACATGCATGGGGCACTCGCTGACTTATGCAGATCTTGATCACCTGTCTGGGCAATTTGCCGCTTATTTACAGCAGCAAACTTCTCTCAGGCCTGGTGATCGAATTGCCATTCAACTGCCCAATATATTGCAATACCCGGTAGCCATATTTGGAGCCTTGCGGGCGGGGATGGTGGTGGTGAATACCAACCCTCTTTACACACCACATGAGATCAAGCACCAGCTTAATGATTCGGGAGCAAAAGCCTTGGTGGTGTTGGCAAATATCGCCAAAAATGCAGCCTCAATTATTAACGAAACCAGTGTGGAGCAAGTGATAGTGACAGAACTTGCTGATCTGCACCCATTTATCAAACGCACCCTGATAAATGCAGTGGTAAAACATGTAAAAAAAATGGTGCCGCCATTTTCTTTTCCTAAACAAATTGCATTTAACCGCGCATTGGCTTCGGCTTCTGCTCCTTGGCAAAGCGTTATGCAATCGCCAGAAGATGTTGCTGTTTTGCAATATACCGGTGGCACTACCGGTGTTGCCAAAGGCGCTATGTTGACCCACCGAAATCTGGTGGCGAACATGGAGCAGCTTAATGAGCGCATGAAAAATGTGTTCCGCCCCGCGCAAGAGCTGTACGTTGCGCCTTTACCTTTGTACCACATTTATTCTTTTACAATTCACTGTACCTCGGCGGTGGCTTTGGGTAATCACAGTTTACTTATTCCCAATCCACGCGATATTCCCACTTTTGTCAAAACTTTGCAGGGCGTCCCGTTTACGTTTTTTGTTGGTTTGAACACTTTGTTCAACGCACTTATGCGCAATCAGGATTTTTGCAATCTGGATTTCAGCAGCCTACGCCTTACTTGTTCGGGTGGTATGGCGCTGACCGCAGAAACTACTAAACATTGGTTGGAATTAACCAAAGCACCTATCAGTGAAGGTTATGGTTTGACGGAAACCTCACCGGTTGTATCGAATAACCCAATCGATCAAGTGCAATTCGGAACTGTGGGTTTGCCCTTGCCTGATACTGAGTGCAAAGTTATTGATGAGCATAACAATAGTTTGCCTACCGGTGAGGCGGGTGAATTATGCGTGCGCGGCCCGCAGGTGATGAAAGGGTATTGGCAGCGTGTGGAAGCGACCGCCGAAGTGTTGGATGCCGATGGCTGGTTTAAAACTGGCGATATTGCTGTAATTCAGTCGGATGGATTTATCAAAATTGTTGATCGTAAAAAAGACATGATTAACGTCAGTGGTTTCAAAGTATTTCCTAATGAGGTAGAGGACGTATTGAGCAGTCACCCCGATGTTATTGAAGCTGCTGTAGTGGGTGTGTCCGATGGAGAAGGGAGTGAAATTGTTAAAGCTTTTATCGTTACTGCAAACGAAAGCCTGACAGTGGAAGAGCTGCGTAAGTTTGCTAAACAAACACTCACCGCTTACAAAGTTCCTCATCAAATTGAATTTCGTAAAGACTTACCGAAAACGAATGTGGGAAAAATTTTGAGACGCGAGTTGCGCGACCAAGACATTAAAAAATAAATTTTAATTTGACTCTTTGGAATAATAATTAATCAGGAAACTATTATGGACTCGCTTTTTTCAATACTCACCAACCCGGCTTTTTGGATTGCGTTGGTGCTACTTTATACACTCAAAAAAGGTATTCATTTTGTGCCGCAAAACAGGGGGTATGTCATATACCGCTTTGGTAAATACACCAAAACCCTCGGTTCGGGACTGAATTTTATTGTGCCTTTTGTAGAATCTGTTGAGGCAGATCGCAATCTTAAAGAGCAAACGTTGGTCATTCCACAGCAGTCCGCTATCACTAAAGACAATATCGCCATCATGATTGATGGTGTACTTTTTATTAAAGTCATAGATGCAGCAGCGGCAACCAACAATATCACCGATTACAAATTGGCTTGTACCCAGTTAGCCATGACCTCTATGCGCAATGCGATTGGTTCAATGGAATTGGATGACTGCTTTCAAAATCGCTCGGCAATTAACGCCAAAATTCAGGATGCCATGCAGTCAGCAACCCAGCCCTGGGGATTAATCGTATTGCGATTTGAGTTGTTGGAAATCGCAATTCCGCCGTCGATTAAAGAGGATATGGAAAAACAGATGACTGCAGAGCGCCAGAAGCGTTCGGCAATTCTTACTGCAGAAGGTGAAAAAATTGCGGCTATTACTACTGCAGAGGGGCAAAAGCAGGCACGTGTGCTGGATGCGGAAGCCGCAAAAGCAGAGCAGGTTCTGGCTGCAGAAGCGAGTAAAGAAGCCCAAATTTTAGAGGCGACCGGTAAAGCTGAAGCTATACGATTAGTTGCTATTGCGGAAGCAGAAGCCCTGACAACAATTGGTAAATCGGCCGCTACCGATGAGGGGCAAAAAGCGATCACCTTGAATTTGGCTCAGGGTGCAATTGCAGCGCACAAAGCCATAGCCCACGAGGGAACTGTCGTTCTTTCCGATGGTAAAACCAGTGACAATATAGTCAGTACTGTTGCGCAAGCCATGGCGGTTTCGTCGGCCATCAATTTATCGCACAGCCCGCGCAATAGTTAAAGGTGGGAAAAGTGACAAGCATTGTTGATTACTTTATGCAAAATCCTTCGCACCTTTTTTATACCATCACCGGCGTTTGTTTATTGTTAGAGCTGAGTGTGCTGGGAATGAGCGGCCCTTTGCTATTTCTATCGCTGGGCTCTTTGCTAACCGGCGTAGCGATTTCTTTGGGCGCAATCAATGGTTGGGAAATGGCGATTTTATCTCTGGGCTTACTCACTGCTGCGAGCGCATTATTCTTGTGGAAGCCCTTCAAGCGTTTTCAAAATTCAGCAGCGGCGGCTAACAACAGTAGCGATATGATTGGCCGCATTTTACCGGTCACTCAACAGGTGACCCTTGAGCAGGGCAGTGTTGCCTATTCTGGTATCGAATGGCAGGTACGCCTTAAAGAAAATGGTGAACCTATCGAGGCAGGACGGCGGGCGCGAGTCGTTGGAGTTGATGGGTCTCTATTGCTTGTGCAAGCTGAATAGCTTATGAAAACGGCGTTGGTTCTTTCGGGTGGCGGAGCGCGAGCTGCTTATCAAGTGGGTGTGTTGCAAGCTTTGGCGGAAGTGCTGCCCGACGAGCTGGAAAATCCCTTTCCGATTATTTGTGGTACATCAGCTGGGGCAATTAATGCCCTGGCGATTGCTGCGCACAAAGGCAATTTTAAATCAGCGGTAAATTCGCTGGCCTATGTGTGGCAAAACCTGGACATTGGTCAGGTATATCTGCACGGCTGGTGGGATTTATTTAAAGGTTTAAGTTTGCTGGGATTGTCGCTGTTTAACGAAGGTATGGGGCGCCGCCGCCCATTATCTTTGCTGGATAATTCACCGCTATGGAATTTGCTAGGTTCAGTAATTAATTTCGAAAACATTAACCACTCCATCCAAAGTGGAAAGCTACATGCGGTCAGTGTGTCTGCGATGGGCTACACATCGGGGCACAGTGTGAGTTTTTTTCAGGGGCATCCCGAGTTACAAAGCTGGTCGAGGCATCGTCGCAGTGGCGTAGCCACTGAGTTGCGTTTAGAGCATTTATTGGCTTCGTCGGCAATTCCAACTGTTTTCCCTGCAGTGCGTATTAACCGCGAATATTTTGGTGATGGCGCTTTGCGCCAGCTGGCACCGATTAGTCCGGCTCTTCATTTGGGGGCTGAATCACTGTTTGTAGTGGGGGTGAGTGGAAACCGTAGTGCCGCCAAAGCTAATCGCCGTGTTCCTCATCGCCACTCACCCTCTATGGGCCAGATTGTAGGTCACTTGTTTAACAGTGCGTTTGTGGATGCGTTGGAAGGTGACCTTGAGCATATGCAACGGATGAATGAGTTGCTGAACTTGATCCCTGAGGAAGTGCGTGCCCAGCAAGGTATTCAATTGCGCCCGGTAAATAATATGGTGATATCACCTAGTTATCCGATTGATGGTATTGCTGGCCGCAATGTGCGTTACCTGCCCAAAAGCCTGCGCTTTTTTATGCGCGCGACTGGTTCGACCGCGAAAGGTGGCGGTGCGACAGCAGCGAGTTATCTTTTGTTTTCCAAAGAATTTATTAACGAGCTCATGGAACTGGGGCGCGAAGATACCTTGGCCCAAGCCGATAACATTCGCGCATTTTTTGCAGCCAAATAAATCATAGGTATAAAAAACGCCGCTGATGCGGCGTTTATTTTTTACTGTTTAGGTGATATCTACTGCAGTCCATCAACCAATAGGGAAATGGCAGCCATGGCTTCTGGATCTTCTGCTTTAATCTTGTTGGCAATTTGATGCTGGAAGAAGTAGCGGAAACTTTCACTGGCTTGGGCTTCATAAAGTGAATCATCACCCGGAAGTACTGGCGTACTCACTACTTTGGCAGGGTCGCTGATCATGGCGTAAACGCTACCGTCATAATGCAGACACCAGCTCACTACTTCAACCAAAGCCAGGCGTTTGCTATCGGGTATTGCCAACACGGCGTGTGTGCCAATAGTGTCGGGTAACTCCTGGATAACGTCATCACCGTTTTCACATTCTACTTCGTAGTATTCAGCAGCCGTTTCAAGCTCAATCACCTTGTGCATCGGAGCTTCAAAAAACAGTTCATCGATGCCCGGATCGTAGTAACCCTCCCAGTGGCCATTGAGTGGATCACACAGGTCGGGGCAGGGGACTATGTCATTCAGCCAAGGAACAAGGCCAACTACATCGCCATTGGCACGCAGACCCCAGCAAAGGATTTTAAGGCTGTAAAGCTTCTCGGAGCTGGTATCGTTGGAGTAGAGCATTTCAAGCCCGTCCAGTTCAGGAGCCAGGCGGATAAAACGCTCATCGTGAAGTGCTGAGTAGGTCTTCTTCGTGAAGAGATCAACCACATTATCCATGTTGTGGCCAGTGTGCGAGGTCTTCATAATACCACCCCCTAAAGTGAGGCGAGCGCCGCATACAGCGGTGCCCAGACGATGGTTTTAAGGTCACCATCACTATATAAGGTATATGCTAAACCCCCAAATCACAACTGCTATGGGTAAAAATTTTATTCCATGCGTTTATGTCAGGCCGATTTTTAAGCTGGTCTATTTTTAACCTTCCGGTTTTTAAGCGAGTTTCCATGAAAATAGTTGCGGACGAAAACATCCCGCTGATTGAGGCCTTTTTTAATCCACTAGGTTCTGTTACCCGTTTACCTGGGCGCAGTATGACTGCAGCTGATATCAAGGATGCCGATGCCTTGATTGTTCGTTCAGTTACCAAAGTAAATGCCGATTTGCTTGCGGCCAGTAAAGTCTCCTTTGTTGGCACTTGTACTATCGGTGTGGATCATCTGGATCAAGACTATTTCGCGGCACATTCGATTGCCTGGTCCAGTGCCCCCGGTTGTAATACCAATTCGGTTGTTGAATATGTTTATGCCGCCTTGTGTCATTTGAATATCAATTGGTTGCCTGTGACTTTCGGTATTATCGGCTGCGGTAACGTGGGTGGCCTGCTTTATAAGCGGCTCAAAGCCCAAGGGGTAAAGTTACGTTGTTATGACCCCAATCTCAGCCTTGCGCAGAATCCGGATTTAACAACTTTGGAGGAGGTGCTGCAGTGCGATGTGATTAGCATGCACACACCACTGGTGACTGATGGGCCTTATCCGAGCTTTCACTTGTTGGGGCTTGACGAATTGCGTCAGTTAAAACCGGGAGCCGTGTTGATAAATTGTGGGCGCGGACCAGTGATTAATAATCAAGCGTTGCTTGAAGTTATTGCCGAGCGCGATGATTTGCGTCTGGTGCTCGATGTTTGGGAGCCCGAGCCTGATATATCCCTTGAATTATTGGACCGGGTGCTACTAGGCAGCCCTCATATTGCAGGTTACAGCTATGATGGGAAACTCAACGGCACAGAGATGATTTACCAGGCGCTGTGCAAACATATCGATAAAAAACCAAGCGCATCGCTTTCGCAATTGGTTCCTCCCATGGAAAACAATCTACTGACAGTCGATGAGTCGATTGTTGCAAACGGTGAAGTTTTTCAAATTGCCCAAGCGCTTATCAAACAAGTTTACGATATAGCCGCAGACGATGCGCGTCTGCGGAGCCTTGCGCAACAGGCTCGCGCAGGTGAGATAAATTTTGCGCAAGGGTTTGATGGTCTGCGCAAGCATTACCCAAAACGCCGCGAATTTCATAACTATCGAGTATCGCTTCCCGGTTTGGATGATACCGATAAAAATTGGTTAAAAGTCTTAGGGTTCAACTGTGTTTAAACTAGGTGTAATTGTTAACCCTTATGCAGGAATAGGCGGTAGCTTGGGGTTAAAAGGGTCGGATGGTGAAGCCATACGCACCCAGGCTTTGGCGAGTGGTGCAGAGCAACGCGCGTCACTCCGTATGCAGCGAACGTTGGAAATTATCAACAAACTCGAACAAAAAATTGAAATCATTTGTTTCGCAGGTGATATGGGGGAGACCGCAGCGAGAAATGCCGGTTTTTCGCCAGTTATTATTGGATCTGCCCAACATAATCCCAGTGAGGCTGAAGATACCTGCGCTGCCGCACGCGCACTGCTTGCTGAAAAAGTAGATTTGATTTTATTTGCAGGTGGCGATGGTACGGCACGTTTGATAGCCGATGTGGTAGGCACCAGCCAACCAGTGTTGGGTGTTCCCTCCGGGGTGAAAATGCACTCTGGTGTTTATGCTATTTCGCCAGAATCTGCAGCTGAAATTGTTAAACAATTACTAACAGGAGCGCTAGTGAATGTCGCAGAGTGCGACGTAAAAGATATAGATGAGGATGCGTTTCGCAATGGGCAAGTGCGTGCGCGTTTTTACGGAACCCTTTTGGTGCCAGAAGATTCCCGGCATTTACAGCAAGTAAAAAATGCGGGCACAGAGCGCGATGAACTGGCGCAGTTGGATATTGCCCAGGAAATGATTGATCACCTGCAAACAGATACGCTGTATTTGGTCGGGCCAGGTTCAACAACCCAAGTGTTTTTGCACGCATTAGGTTTGCAGGGAAGTTTGTTGGGTGTAGATATTTTATTAAATAATGAATTAATTGCGCTGGATGTCGGTGCGCCACAAATAGTGCAGCAGTTGAATAGTTTTTCCGGCCCGGTAAAAATGATAATCACCGCTATTGGTGGGCAAGGTCATATTTTAGGGCGGGGCAACCAGCAATTTACTCCGGAGATTGTGCGTCGAATTCGCAAAGAAAATATTTATATCATTGCCGCGCGCGGAAAAATCCTGGCGCTCGATGGTCGTCCTCTATTAGTTGATTCCAATGACCCGCAGCTGGATAAGGAACTAATTGGCTATTGGCCGGTTATATGTGGCTATCGCGACAGAGTTATCTATCCAGTGGGCTACCTACCAGGTGATCATTAATGCAAATTATTGTTGATCATTTAGCGGTTTTGGCTAAAAAAATGGCTGTAGCACCAAAAGTTGATGATGTCCTTGTTATTGATAGCCAGCGTATATTCCATGGGCGTGGGCGTTGTTTTTCGGGGTTGGAATTCGTCACTGTCGATTATTATCAACCGGTAATTCTGATTACACTTTTTGCTGAACCTCCTGTTCAATGGCTTGATAAATTAGTTGCTCACATCAAACCTATATTTGATTCATTGGCGACATGCCTGTTAGTTCAGCGTCGCTATTTGCCGCAGGCGCCCAGTGAGGTTCTTTGGGGAGAATTACCAAAGGAAATCTATGCGCAGCGCGGCAGTAGCCGTTTTTATTTGCATTTGGCGCAACAGCAAAATACCGGTTTCTTTTTGGATATGGAACCGGGCAGGTTGTGGTTGGAGCAGAATGCGGCGCATCGGCGAGTATTAAACCTGTTTGCTTATACCTGTGCGTTTTCAGTAGTAGCGATTGCTGCTGGTGCTGAAAAAGTCGTAAACGTAGATATGAGTCGCCCTGCATTAAACCTGGGGCGTGCCAATCATCAACTAAATGGCTTGGCAAAAGATAAAAGTGAATTTGTTGCTGAAAATATTCTGAAATCCTGGAGTCGTGTTAAAAAACCTGGTCCTTATGATTTGGTAGTGATAGATCCGCCGTCTTACCAAAAAGGGAGCTTTGTTGCAGAAAAGGATTATGCAAAGGTGATTCGCCGGCTGCCTGAATTGATGCCTGCGGGTGGTTTGGTGCTGGCTTGTTTGAATGCACCCGAATTAAGCGTTGCTTTTTTGCAACAACAATTTAGTGAGCAATGCCCTCAGGCAGAGTTTGTTGAGCGGTTACAACCTCACGCCGATTTTCCCGATGTGGAGCCGGAGCAGCAGTTGAAACTGTTGGTTTATAAAATTCCCGCCGCTTGATTCCAGACATAAAAAAACCAGCATTGCGCTGGTTTTTTTATGTTCGCATTTTCCATTTTTTACTGTGAATAACGCGAGAGGAAATCGCCAAAGCGATGAATGGCTTTAGTCAGATCATCTTCACGTGGCAGGAATACAATACGGAAGTGATCGCGATTGGGCCAATTAAATGCCGTACCTTGTACCAGCAATACTTTTTCCTGAATCAAAAAATCCAGCACCATTTGCTGATCATCTTTGATGTTGTACATATTCAAATCTATTTTGGGGAACAGGTACATGGCGCCGCGCGGTTTAACTGCGGACACGCCAGGAATATCAGCCAAAGCTTTCATCGCGGCGTCACGCTGATCACGTAAGCGGCCGCCGGGAATAATTAACTCGTTGATACTTTGGTAACCGCCCAGTGCGGTTTGCACGGCGTACATGGCGGGCACATTGGCGCAAAGGCGCATAGAGGCGAGCATTTCCAAGCCTTCTATATAACTGCGCGCGCGATGTTTTGCGCCGCTGATTACCATCCAGCCAGAGCGGAACCCAGCAAGGCGATAGGCCTTGGAAAGCCCATTAAAACTTACGCAGAGAACATCCTGTGCCAGTTTACCCATGGGGATAAACTCGGCATCGTCATAGAGAATTTTGCTGTAAATTTCGTCGGCAAAAATAATAAGGTTGTGGCGGCGCGCCAGTTCAACAATCGCTTCAAGTACGTCTTTACTGTAAACCGAACCTGTGGGGTTGTTGGGGTTAATCACTACAATGCCGCGAGTTTTATCGGTGATTTTGCTTTCGATATCGGCAAGATCCGGAAACCAATCGGATTGCTCATCGCACAGGTAGTGTCTGGCTTTGCCACCCGCCAAATTTACTGCAGCTGTCCAGAGTGGATAGTCTGGCGCAGGCACCAATACTTCATCGCCGTTATTCAGTAGGGCCTGCATCGCCATCACAATTAATTCGCTGGCACCATTACCAAGAAAAATATCTTCAATTTCCACACCGGGAACCTGCAGGCGCTGGCACTCTTGCATAATCGCTTTGCGCGCGGCGAACAAACCTTTGGACGCAGTGTAACCTTCGGCATTAGGCAGGTTGTAAATCACATCCTGAATAATTTCATCGGGCGCGGCAAAACCAAAGGGCGCAGGGTTGCCTATATTCAATTTGAGAATACGGTGGCCTTCTTCTTCAAGGCGATAGGCGTGCTCCAGTACGGGGCCGCGAATGTCGTAACAAACTCCATTGAGTTTGTCGGATTTCTTAATCGGGTTCATTTGCAGTAATATGCCTTGGATGCGGTCGTGCGTGATTGCGGTGGAAAAACGCCCAAATAATCGACCTTAACTAGTTGATCTGTCAAGGAAATCCTTATGGCTGATAACGAAAAATATAACAACGACTTCTGGCGTGAAAAACTCACCCCCGAGCAGTACCGGATTTGTCGCGAAAAGGGCACTGAACGCCCATTTACCGGCGAATATTGGCAAGAGTTCAGCGCGGGGGATTATCGCTGCCGCTGTTGTGGTGAACTGTTATTTGCGGCCGACACCAAGTTTGATGCTGGCTGCGGCTGGCCCAGTTTTTACGCACCGGTCAATAAAACGGTGATTCGTGAGCACTTGGATACCAGTCATGGTATGTATCGCACTGAGGTGGTATGTCGCAATTGTGATTGCCATTTGGGACATGTATTTACCGATGGCCCCGCGCCGACCGGTTTGCGTTACTGCATCAACTCTGCCTCTATCTTTTTTATACCCTCCGAGTCTTAAGCTGATGCCAGTGCTATACGCACTGGCCAGTTGCTTTTTTGCTTGCACATTTGTCTCTAAGCGTCTGATTTTGTAAACAAAGGTTAAATTTATCGGTTCGCCTTGTGTGCTTCTTATCCTTTGTTCATCTTGCTACGTATCGGCCCCAAGTATTTAATCAACGCTGTCTGTAGCAGCCGTCGCTTCAAAACCAACAACATAGCGGCGACGCTTTTCTGGAGAAAATTATGAGTAATCCATTGCCGTGTGGGACCCGCGGTAGCTTTTCCTTAAGCTTCATTTTGCTGGCCCTGGCGCTCTCGAGTCCAACATCATTGGCACAGGCGCCAGCCAAACCTACTGAAGTTATAGTGCAAGCCGTTAGCACCCTGGAGCTGACAACCCAAATCGAAGCATTGGGCAGTCTACGCGCCAATGAAACCATCACGCTTACGTCGAATGAAACTAAAAAAATTACCCGCATCAATTTCGATGATGGCCAGCGTGTAGAGCAAGGGCAAATATTGGTAGAAATGACCAGCCGGGAAGAATCAGCTTTATTGGAAGAGGCTCGCTTTAATGCGGATGAGGCGAAGAAACAGTTAGACCGTGTTCGGGAACTGGCAAAACGTGGAGCTGCCTCCCAGGCAGAGTTGGATCAACGTATTCGTGAATTTGAAGCCGCGCGTGCGCGCTACAACGCCACTGAGTCGCGATTGAAAGATCTGGTGCTGCTTGCTCCTTTTTCCGGGGTGGTAGGGTTGCGTCAAGTGAGTGTCGGTGCGTTAGTATCACCCGGTAACGCTATTACTACGTTGAATGATGATTCAAAGATGAAATTGGATTTCACGGTGCCGGCGGTATACCTGCGCAACCTGCATCAAGGTTTACCTATCGTTGCGAAGAGTCGCGATTTGGGTGATAAAGAATTTGAAGGGGAAGTCGTCAGTATCGATAACCAAATCGATGAAGTGACCCGTGCGATCAAAGTGCGCGCGCTGCTAGATAATAAAAATCATGAATTGAAACAGGGTATGTTAATGCTGGTGGATTTAAAAGCATCCTCACGCAATGCCTTGGTTATTTCTGAGGCAGCATTGGTGCCGCAGGCGAGTAATAATTTTGTATTTGTGATGAATGAAGTAAATGGTGAATCCATCGTAGAGCGGCGCCAAATTACCATTGGTGAACGTTTGCCTGGAGCTGTTGAAGTATTGAATGGTTTATCCGCACAGGAAAAAGTTGTTACGCATGGATTGCAAAAAATTCGCCCCGGACAAAAAGTACAAGTGCTCGCAGAGGAAAAACCGTTTGCCGAGCATGCAGGTGAAAAGTCGCACCTGTCCGACTTGATTAAATCTGCGAAAAACTGAGGGCCATTGCTATGATGCTCTCGGATATTTCTGTCAAGCGGCCGGTGTTTGCGTCGGTACTCTCCATACTACTTATCGCCTTTGGCATAGTTGCTTTTGAGCGCTTAACCCTGCGCGAATACCCCAACATAGATCCGCCGGTTGTGTCCATTCGCACCACTTATCCGGGTGCGGCAGCCAATATTGTGGAAACACGAATTACCAAAGTCATTGAAGATCGCATCTCCGGTGTTGAAGGGATTCGCTACATAGAGTCATCAAGTGAAAATGGTATTTCCAATATTATTGTGCAATTTGATACTGGCCACGATATGGATGCTGCCGCAAACGATATTCGCGACCGTGTATCCAGAGCTGTGCCGAATTTGCCAGATGAAGCAGAGCCGCCTGAAGTTCAAAAAGTCAGTTCTGATGAAGATGTGATTTTGTGGTTCAACTTTGCCGTCGAAAACATGACTATGCCGGAGCTTTCTGATTATGCCCAACGGTATTTAGTTGATCGCTTTTCAGTGATTGATGGCGTTGCGCGCGTGCGCATTGGTGGCGAGCAGCGCTACGCAATGCGCGTTTGGTTGGATCGTCGCGAATTAGCGGCACGCAATCTCACCGTGAACGATGTTGAAGCGGCATTGCGCGCGGAAAATATCGAATTACCTGCAGGCAGTATTGAATCCCTTGAACGACAATTCACGGTGCGTATGGCGCGCTCTTATCGCACGGTGGATGAGTTTAGTCGTTTGGTCGTGCGGCGCGGTGAGGATGGACACCTGACGCGTTTGGGTGACATTGCCAAAGTGGAAAAAGGCACCGAAGAAGATCGCAATTTATTTCGCGGCAATGGTGTAACACAAGTTGGTATAGGAATTGTTAAACAATCTACCGCTAACACCATTGATGTGGCGCGCGGTGCAAAAGCTGAACGCGATAAAATTAATGCCATTTTGCCCAAGGGAATGAGCCTGGAGGACAGCTACGACAGCTCAGTGTTTGTTGAGCGCGCTATTCACGAAGTTTATATAACCCTCGCCATTGCCATAGGCTTGGTGGTATTGGTGATTTATTTATTTTTGGGCAGTATTCGCGCCATGCTGGTACCTGCAGTCGCAGTGCCTGTGTCAATTATCGCTACCTTTACTGTACTCGCCGCCTTGGATTTCTCTGTCAATATGCTCACGCTTTTGGCATTGGTGCTGGCAATTGGTTTGGTGGTGGACGATGCGATTGTTGTTTTGGAAAATATCGTCCGGCATATAGAGGAGAAAGGTAAAACGCCCTTGTTGGCTGCAGTGGATGGGGCGCGAGAGGTAGGTTTTGCGGTCATCGCTACTACTTTGGTATTGATCGCTATTTTTGTGCCGATTATTTTTCTCAAAGGTGATATAGGGCGATTATTCTCTGAATTTGCTATCACCATGGCTGCGGCAGTGGCCTTTTCATCGCTGATTGCGTTAACGCTATCGCCAATGCTTGCTTCTAAAGTGTTAAAGCGAAATGAAAATAAAAATAATTTTGTTGAAAAAATCAATTCTGGAATGCTGCGTTTGCGTCTGCGCTATCAAGACTCGATCCATTTTTGTTTGCGTCATACCAAAGCGGTCGTTGTAATTTTCGCGTTGCTTATTCTGGCGATGTTTTATGTCATAAAAGCTTTGCCCTCGGAGTATGCGCCACGCGAAGACCGCGGCACCTTTTTTGTGATGGTGAATGGCCCCGAAGGTGCCAGTTATGCCTACATGGAAGAGTACATGACTGAAATTGAAAACCGCATGATGCAATACGTGGATGCCGGGGAAATTAACCGTTTGATGGTGCGTGCCCCGCGTGGTTTTGGCGCAGTGGAAAGCTTCAATTCGGGCATGATCATCGCGGTGATGAACGATTGGAATAAACGTAGGGATGCTTTTGTGGTAATGGAAGAAATTCGCCAGAAATTAGCGGATTTACCTGGTGTAACCGCTGCGCCGGTGATGCGTCAGGGGTTCGGTTCACAAGCGCAAAAGCCAGTGCAATTTGTGCTGGGCGGCGGCACCTATGCGGAGTTGGCAGAGTGGCGTGATATTTTGCTGGAAAAACTTGAGCAAAATAATCCCGGCCTCACGGGTATTGATTGGGATTACAAAGAAACCAAACCACAAATTGAAGTAGTGATAGATACAAATCGTGCTGCTGATCTGGGGGTGAGTGTTAACAACATCGGCCGCACACTGGAGGCAATGTTGGGGTCGCGCCGTGCTACAACCTATATTGACGATGGCGAAGAGTACGATGTCATTATGCAAGGTGAGCGTCATGAGCAACGTACCACTACCAGTCTGCAAAATATGTATGTGCGTTCCGAGCGCAGTGGCGAATTGATTCCACTGGCGAATCTGGTGACCTTAAAAGAAACAGCAGATGCAAGCCGTTTGAACCGTTACAACCGTATGCGCGCTCTCACCATAGAGGCTAATCTTGCAGACAATTTGGCATTGGGTGATGCACTGGCTCATTTAAACGGTTTGGTGCGTGATCATTTGCCACCAACAGCCATGGTTGATTACAAAGGGCTGTCGCGGGATTTTCAAACAGCGGGCGGTTCGATTATGTTTATTTTCCTATTGGGAATTTTAATCACCTTCCTGGTGCTTGCTGCGCAATTTGAAAGTTACATCCATCCTTTTGTCATAATGTTAACGGTACCGCTCGCGATTTTTGGTGGCATGCTGGGGCTTTATTTAACCGGCAGTAGCCTTAACCTTTATTCGCAGATTGGTTTGATTATGCTGGTGGGACTGGCAGCAAAAAATGGCATTCTTATCGTGGAATTTGCCAACCAGTTACGCGATAGGGGCGTGGAGTTTCAGACAGCCTTGCTGGAAGCTTCTTCAGCGCGGTTACGCCCAATTTTAATGACCAGCTTAACCGCTGTTGCCGGTGCAATTCCCTTGGTGATCTCGTCGGGTGCCGGCGCAGAAACGCGTTTTGTAATTGGTACTGTGGTTATTGCCGGTGTAATTGTCGCCACTATTCTCACGCTGTTTCTGGTGCCTGTTGCCTACAATCTGCTTGCGCGCAACACCGGTTCACCGGGTGATGTTGCCCGCCAGCTAACGCAGGACCAGGCGCACTACAGCGGTGAGGATGATTAATGTCAGCTAACAAGAGCGCTAGTCACTAGCGCTCTTGTTCGTTAGTATTCGCGTGCAGTAAAAATAAAAAGTAAAACAAAAAGTAAAAATATCTGTTTTCGGCAAATATCCGGTTAACCTTTATTGTTTCCTACTGTTAACTTTCGCCTAAGAGGCGCGGCAATATGATTGCTGCGGATTGCTATGAAATTTCTCCTGTTTATTTTTTCCTGCCTTGTTTTTGTAGTTGCTTGTACAGCCTCCAATACTAAAGATACAAATGAAACTTCCTCCGTGTTGTGGAAGCTGGATTCAGTAGCAACAATTGGTGATAAAAACCTGACTGTATTGGGTAATCCACAGGTGGTTAAGTCCACTTTGGGTAATGTGGTTCGTTTTGATGGGGATGGCGATCGCTTGTTAGTAGATGCCAATCCACTTGGCACTGCGCAGGCATTTACTATTGAAATAGTATTTAACCCTGCTGATGCTTATCCCAATAATGTTGAGCCACGTTTTTTCCATATTGAAGCAGAGGATAATCCCAATCGCCGCTTAACCATTGAGTTGCGGTTGAACGATAAAAAACAATGGTATCTGGACGCTTATATCAAGTCAGAAACCTCGCAGTTTACGTTGATAGATTCCTCCCTAGTTCATCCTATAGGTCAGTGGGCACATGCTGCGGTTACTTATCAGCAAGGCGAGTTTGTGTCCTATGTGAATGGGGTAAAAGAATTAACCGGACAGGTAGAATATTTACCTATTGCGGCTCATGGAAAAACATCCATAGGTGCGCGAATGAATCAAGTACATTGGTTCAAAGGTGATATAGCTTGGGTAAAAATTACACCGCGAGTGCTTATGCCGCAGGAATTTACCTTGCTCAAATAAGATGAAAATAAGACTAGAATAAAGCGCAATAAAAAAGCCGCTGATGCCAATAGCACAGCGGCTTTTTTTGTAGTGTGTTTTGCCGTACAGATTGATTAGCGCTGGATTTTGGCGCTCAGGAACTCAACAATCCCGGTGGCGGGAATTTCCTGTTTTTCGGCATCGCGACGACCTTTGTATTCAATATTTCCTGCTTCCAAGCCGCGGTCGCCGATAACAATACGATGTGGTATTCCCATTAAATCCGTGTCGGCCAGCATTGCACCCAAGCGTGCTTTTTCATCATCCATTAGCAGCACATCAAAGCCGGCTTTAGTCAGTGCGGCATAGATTTCTTCAGCTTTGTTGGCGACAGCTTCTGATTTACTGATGTTAATAGGCACAATGGCTACATGGAAAGGCGCAATAGCATCCGGCCAAATAATGCCGTTGTCATCAAAGTTTTGTTCTATGGCTGCAGCAACCACACGTGTTACACCAATACCGTAGCAACCCATGATCATGGTTTGCTCTTTACCATTTTCATCCAGCACCCTGGCTTTCATCGCCTCAGAGTATTTAGTGCCCAGCTGGAAAATATGACCAACTTCTATACCGCGTTTTATTTCCAGTGTGCCCTTGCCGCAAGGGCTAGGGTCACCAGCAACCACGTTGCGAATATCAGCAACCAAGGGCGCTTGTTCATCGCGCTCCCAGTTAACGCCAGTTAAATGGAAACCGTCTTTGTTGGCACCGCAAACGAAATCGGCAAGGTGTGCTGCCGAGTGATCAACAATAACCGGAATTTTCAAACCTACCGGTCCAATAGAACCTATACCTACACCCAACTCCTCTTTAATACGAGCTTCCGGTGCCAGAGTAAGAGGTGCTGCAATACCTGTTAATTTTTCGGCTTTGATCTCATTGAGTTCATGATCACCACGCAACACCAATGCAACCAAGGGTTGGGTTTTATCGGCGCGAACTTCGCCAAGTACTATCAGTGTTTTTACCGTTTGTTGCGGGCTAACTTTTAAGAACTCGCAAACTTCTTCAATGCTGTGCTTACCTGGTGTTGCCACTTCTTGCATTAAATGTTGTGGTGCAGGGCGCGGTGTGGCGGGTGGCAAGGCTTCGGCCTTTTCGATATTGGCCGCGTAGTCACTGGCGTTGCTGAAGGCAATATCGTCTTCACCACTGTCGGCCAGCACGTGGAACTCATGGGAAAATGCACCGCCAATAGAACCTGTATCGGCCAATACCGGGCGGAACTCCAAACCCAAACGTGTGAAAATACTGCAGTAAGTAGCATGCATTACATCGTAAGTTTGCTGCAGTGACTCAGTGCTGTTATGAAAGGAATAGGCATCTTTCATAATAAATTCGCGTGAGCGCATGACACCAAAGCGTGGGCGAATTTCATCGCGGAATTTGGTTTGGATTTGGTAGAAATTTGCCGGTAATTGTTTGTAGCTTTTGATTTCGTTACGAATTAAATCAGTAATTACTTCTTCATGGGTTGGGCCGAGGCAAAAAGGGCGATCATGGCGATCACTCATGCGCAGTAGCTCGGGGCCATATTGTTGCCAGCGCCCGGACTCTTCCCACAGTTCAGCAGGTTGAACCACAGGCATTAACACTTCCATCGCGCCGGATTTATCCATCTCTTCGCGAACGATTCGTTCAACTTTGCGCAACACGCGCAAACCCATAGGGAGCCAGTTGTATAAACCAGACGCGGATTTGCGAATCATGCCTGCACGTAACATCAGCTTATGGCTAATGACTTCTGCATCTGATGGGGTTTCTTTAAGGGTGGCAATTAAAAATCGACTGGAACGCATAGTTATGGCTTCTTGATGGCTATAATGGGTTTTAAAGCTGCCTATTCTACGGCGGATACAGGTATTGGTATAGCGCCCCGTGACGCTCCAGGAGCGACACTGAGGCTGTGGCATTGGTCTATAAAAGGATAACAACTTATGTTTGAACTTCATCCCCGCCTTGCGCAAGACTCAGTCGTTATCGGTGAGTTTGACTTGTCGCTGCTATTGCTTAGCCGCGACGCTAATTACCCCTGGTGTATTTTGGTTCCTAAGCGCGAAGAGGTTTTCGAAATTCACCATTTGAGTGAGGACGAGCAGCTGCAATTGATTCGCGAGTCGTGCCGTCTTTCAGAGGTAATGACCAGTGTGTTTGATGCCGATAAAATGAACGTGGCAGCATTAGGCAATGTTGTGCGTCAGTTGCATGTTCACCATATAGCGCGCTTTACCGATGACCCGGCCTGGCCCCAGCCTATTTGGGGTAAATTGCCAGCCAAAGATTACTCCGAAGCGGAATTTGCTGAACGAATCAAGCGTTTGCAAAATGCCTTGGTGGGTGAGGGGTTTAGAGTTATTTAGTAACCGGTGGATTGGTAAGCAATAAGGCTGATGTGATTTCTCTAAAACAAAAACCCCGCATTAGCGGGGTTTTTTATTGCTGGAAGAAACGCTGTAATTAAACAGCAAATTCTTTCAGCTTTTTCAATGGGCGTACTTTTACTGAAATACTGGCAGGCTTGGCTTTGAAAACCACTTCTTCTTTAGTGAAGGGGTTAATACCTTTGCGTGCTTTGGTGGCAGGCTTTTTCACGGTGGTAATTTTCAGCAGGCCAGGCAAAACAAATTCACCTACGCCTTTTTTCTTGATGTGGCCTTCAATGACATTGGTCAGCTCGTCCAATACTGCTTGAACTTGCTTTTTGCTCAACTCGGTAGCATCAGCAATTTGCTGCAACATTTGGGTTTTATTTTGGCGCTCGGCGATGGGCTTAACTACAGCAGGGGCCGCTTTAGCAGCAGGGGCTTTTTTAGCAGCTGGTTTTGCTGCGGGCGCTTTTTTAGCGGCTGCTTTAGGTGCAGCTTTTGGAGCTGCTTTGGCAGCAGGTGCTTTTTTAGCTGGCGCAGCTTTTGCGGCTGCAGGTTTTTTAACGGCCATATTTATTTCCTTGTGTAAGTTCATCAACCTGAGGTTGGGTCAGTGTTTTTTAATTACGCGTGAATAAAAACCCCTGTATTTATAGGCTTTGTGGCGCCTTAATACGGATTGACGCTATATATATAGGATTAAAAACGAATCGGCAACAGAAAATGCCTTGGTTTTAGGGCTAAAAGTGCTTTTTTTTCAGGCTGTGACTTTTTGCCCTGGTTTTTATTGTTTTGAAGGGAATAACCAAAGGCTCACAGAAAGAATTGCTGGAGTTCCGGCTCTGTTTCGGCGTATTGCCAAAGGTAGTTGAATTCTTCCCGAAGCGGTTTTACTTCGCCTGCCGCTGCAGCGTTATAAAAGCCGCGATAATAACTGTCGTTATTTTTGTAAAGCAGTAGGCGAGTATCGCCCAGCATAAAACCCATCTCTTGATTGTTGGGTTGTTGCGTTATTTTTCGCAGCTGGATTTTGGAGGACAAGCGCTGCGTTAGCTTTAGCAATGGGTGGCCAGACTCGATGGCTCGCTTGGTGCTTTTTACCAGTATTTGCATTTGGGTGTGCCGGCTTGAGCGCACAAAGTTAGAGATCACTTGCACGAATTCACTGGTGCCGTAAACCGGCTCATCCAATTCATGACTGAGAATGGCAATCTGCCGGTGGCATTGCGCCCCCAGTTTCAAACTGTATTGGCAAAAATCTTCCAAACCATCAAGTAACCACAGGTCTTCACAAACAGCAGATTGCTCAGCCATTTTGGTTGCCCTCCGGGTGGAAATACATAGTGATATGAGGAATGCCGGCATCCATAAATTCCTCACCGCGAGTAATAAAACCCAGTCGTTGATAAAACCCTTGGCGTTCAGTTTGGGCGTGCAGATAAATTTCCCGTTCAGATGCGGCAGCGCGGCAATGTTGGATAATAAATGCCATCAGTTGGCTACCAATACCGCAACCACGATAGGGCTCAAGTAGCGCAACCCGGCCAACATGAAAGCGCGGCGCTCCCTGCTCATTATGTTCATTCAAAAGGCGCGCACAGCCTATGGCAAAATCATTCGCTTTTTCATCTGTTGTCACCACTAGAAAATGAGTGGCTTGGTCATCCAATCCGTCCCATTCATCGGATTCGTTTACGGCTTGCTCCTGCATAAAAACCCGTATACGAATATCCATAAGCTGGTGTTGATGAGTTTTCCAGTCGGTCTTTATTATTTTGTGGTTCATTCTTCACCTTGTGATGGGCTTTGCCAGAGCTTCGCCCATCGCGTGTTAATTGGTGGGGAGTTATTCGTCCACCAACAAGGTTTCCTGATTGATAAGTTGGGTGATAGTGGCGCGGTCTTGCGGGTCTTGCACCAGGCTTTTTAACTCTCTCCAACTAATTTCTACTTCACTGCTGATCAGTTCAGCCAAAGCGCGCGAGCAGCACATGACTTCACCATCTGCAAACAACATAGTGCCTTTGCTGTCGCTATGAAAAGCGATGCGAGCAGCGGGGTGGCGCCACAAGAGTTCGCCATCGGCGAGCGCGGACTGCCATTCGTCTGCATCAATGTCCAGCGGCTCTTCGTCGGTTTGTTCCAAATATTTGCGCTCAGTCATGAACTTGCCAAACCAATGCGCAATATTTTCGTTGGTCAGGTGTTGCAGAATAATACTGCGTACTTGTTCTATAGCCTTGTCGTTGATTTCGCCGGGGTTGGTCTGCAGGGTTAAATCCGGGTCGCTGTAACGCAGGTCATCGACAATCGAGAGTGCAATCTCCTGGCCTGCTTCAGCAATAATATCCGCATGGCTCGGCGCGCGGAATCCGATGGAGTAAGTCATGCAATCATCGCCCTGGGCATTACCCCAGTGGGCGATTCCCGGTGGGATATACAGCATGTCGCCCGGTTCCAGAACCCATTCATCGGTAGTGTGGAATTCGCTCAGGATTTTCAGGCGTGTGCCTTCAACCCGCGGCGAATTGTTGTCGCACATTTGTCCCAATTTCCAATGGCGTTTGCCCAAACCTTGTAGCAAAAAAACATCGTAATAATCAAAGTGCGGGCCGACACCGCCCTGATCGGGTGCGTAGCTGATCATAATGTCATCCAGCCGCCAGCTGGGGATAAAGCGGAAGTAATCGAGCAGTTGATTTACTTCAGGTACAAATTGGTCGACAGCTTGTACAAGCAAAGTCCAACGCTTCTCTGGCAAAGCCTCGAATGTTTTTTCATCGAATGGGCCGTTGCGCAATTCCCAAGGTGTTTCGCCTTGCTCTAGTACTATGCGCGATTCAACTTCTTCTTCCAGTGCCAAGCCTGCCAATTCATCAGGCGTTAACGGTGATTCAAAACCGGGGAAGGCGTTGCGAATCAACAGTGGTTTTTTTTGCCAGTAGTCGCGCAGGAATTCTTCGATTGGCATATCGCCAAGGTGGGTTAAAGGTGCTGTCATGGTTAATACCTACAAATAAAATGAATCGCAAAAATAAGGGCTCATTAAGAGCCCTTATTTTTTCACGCTTTAGATCGCTTTCGCTTGATCTACCGCATTACCTATGTAATTGGCGGGCGTTAAGTCGCGCATGGTTTGTTTGGCATGCTCCGGTATGTCCAGTGTTTCTACAAACGCTGCCAACACATCGCGATTAATTGTTTGGCCGCGAGTTAGTGCTTTTAATTTTTCATAGGGTTCAGCAACGTTGTAACGGCGCATAATAGTTTGGATTGGCTCGGCCAATACTTCCCAGGAATTATTTAAATCTTCTGCGAGGCGAGTGCGGTTAATCTCCAGTTTACCCATACCTTTCAAGGTGGATGCATAGGCAATCATGCCGTAGCCAAAACCTACGCCCATATTACGCAGCACAGTGGAATCGGTAAGGTCGCGCTGCCAGCGGGAAATAGGCAGTTTTTGTGCAAGGTGAGTGAAAATTGCGTTGGCAATGCCCAAGTTACCTTCAGAGTTTTCAAAGTCAATCGGGTTAACTTTGTGTGGCATAGTGGACGAACCCACTTCGCCAGCGATGGTTTTTTGTTTGAAGTAGCCGAGTGAAATATAGCCCCAAATGTCGCGGTCAAAATCGATAAGGATAGTGTTAAAGCGAGCGATGGCATCGAACAGTTCAGCAATGTAATCATGAGGTTCGATTTGCGTAGTGTATGGGTTCCAGGTCAGCCCCAAACTTTGCACAAACTCTTTGGCATTAGCCTGCCAATCTACATCGGGGTAGGCAGAGAGGTGAGCATTATAGTTGCCCACGGCGCCATTAATTTTACCGAGCAATTGCACGCCGTTAACGGCATCAATTTGGCGGCGCAAGCGAGCCGCAACGTTTGCCATTTCTTTACCGACGGTAGTAGGTGATGCAGTTTGCCCATGAGTACGTGATAGCATTGAGTCTTCTGCATAGTCGTGGGCGAGTTTAACAATGCCCGCCACAATGGCTTCGGCGTCTTGCAAAAATACTTTGCGGCCTTCGCGCAGCATCAAGGCATGGGACAGGTTGTTAATATCTTCTGAGGTACACGCGAAGTGTACAAATTCCAGCACGGCTTCCAGCTCGCTATTGCCAGCGAATTTATTTTTCAGAAAATATTCAACCGCTTTAACATCGTGGTTGGTGGTGCGTTCAATATCTTTAACTGCTTGGGCATCGGCTGTGTTGAAATTCTCAACAATACTATCCAGGAATTTGTTGGTGGCTGCACTGAACGCTGGAACTTCCGGAACACCATCCATACGGCTGAGTTGTTGCAGCCAGCGGACTTCAACTTCTACACGAAAGCGAATTAAGCCAAATTCACTGAAGATGCTGCGCAGGGCGATGGTTTTGCTGCCATAGCGTCCATCCACTGGGGATACAGCGTTAAGCGCGGAGAGAGTGTCGAAGGTATTGTCCATTGTGGTTCTCGTATTAAATTTAAAAAGAAAAATAAAAAAGCGAAAAAGTTGGCGTTAGAGTGTTGCGATTTATTAAATGCTGCGTAGTAACTCTTCTACTTGCCATGCCAGATTTTTACGATTCAGCAGCAATTGCCAGCGATTGCCGCCCACCTGGCGCCAGAGCATGGCCGAGCGTATAGCGGCGAGCAAGAGTGCGCGGATTTGGTTGGCTATACGTTGTTGTTGCAAATAATTGTAGTCGCCGTTTACTTGAATACGGAAACGGAAAGTACTGAGTGTTTCGGTATAAAGAGTGCCAAGGTTGGCGATGACGTTATCGTGAGTAGATGAAAAATGTTGCGCTTGTTGACTGACTTGCTCGATGCGGCTGCCAATAACATTCAACATGTCGTGACGAGCGGCAAGTTTCTTCTGCAAATGTAAAACTCCCAAGCCATAACGCAATACCTCGCGATGTTGCTGGGAGTTGGGGCGCAGTAACTCGCGCATTACTTCGAGCCCGGTGCGCAAGTTTTCAACTTGACCACCATAAACAGCAAGGGTACTGGCGGGATTTAAATCAAGGATCGATTCGATACTGCACTTGAACACATCGGGCGGCACATAACCGGTTTTGGCTACCTGATCGACCAGTGTGGTTGCTTGAAAGACGCCGGCGAGGGCGAGGGTAATGTCTTGCCAGTTTTTGCTCACGCGTAAATCTCTCTGTATCAGTTGGGGGTTGAACACGGTTGTCGGGCCAGCAACTCGATCAGTTGAATAGCTTGCTAACGATTATCGGTAGACTCGATAACAGCGCCACCCAGACATAGATCGTCTTGATAGAAAACCACAGATTGCCCCGGTGTGACGGCCCGCTGCGGCTGATCGAAATGCACATCGAGTGTGCCGTCAGCCATCACTTTTACCAGACAATCCTGATCTGGTTGGCGATAGCGGGTTTTGGCGCTACAGCGGAATTCATTTGCTGGTGGAGTGCTGTTAATCCAGTGTGCTTGTTGTGCGATTAGGTGATTGGTGAATAACAGCGGGTGATCCGTGCCTTGCACCACAACCAGTACATTGCGTGATAAGTCTTTTTGTGCAACGAACCAAGGCTCTTCATTGGCACCTTTAACGCCGCCAATACCCAAGCCCTGACGCTGGCCAATAGTGTGGTACATCAGCCCCATGTGTTCGCCGATCACCTTGCCGTCCGCAGTTTGGATTTCGCCCGGTTGGGCTGGCAGGTACTGCTGCAGAAAATCTTTAAACCGGCGTTCGCCGATAAAACAAATACCGGTGCTGTCTTTTTTGTTGTGGGTGACCAAACCCTGCTGTTCAGCAATCCGGCGGACTTCCGGTTTTTCCAACTCGCCAACAGGGAATAGCGATTTGGCAAATTCCGCTTCGCCTACCGCATGTAAAAAATAACTTTGGTCTTTATTCGGGTCCAGCCCCTTAAGGAGGTGGGCACGACCATTGGCATCTGCGCGGCGCACATAGTGACCGGTGGCGATAAGCTCGCCGCCCAGCATTTGTGCATACTCCATAAAAACCTTGAACTTGATTTCGCGGTTACAGAGGATGTCCGGATTTGGAGTACGGCCGGCTTTATATTCTTCCAGAAAATGCTCGAATACATTGTCCCAGTATTCAGCTGCAAAATTGGCTGTGTGCAGGGGGATGCCTAGCTTGTCACACACCATTTGTGCATCTGCCAGATCAGCCTTGGCCGTGCAATATTCGGTGCCATCATCCTCATCCCAGTTTTTCATGAACAAGCCTTCAACCTGGTATCCCTGTTGTTTGAGTAGCAGGGCAGAGACGGATGAATCGACACCACCAGACATGCCTACAATCACGCGGGCACCGGAGTTAACAGCAGGTTTGGAAAACTGGGTCATAAGAGGGATTTGATACTGCTTGAAAATGAGGCGAGCATTTTACCCGCCTTTTGCCTCTGTTAGCCAACCACCTCAAGCGGAAAACGGCGGCCAGCGCGATATTCTTCGATAATTTGCAATGTCATAGGGCTGCGCAACTGGTGTTTGCGTGCTACCAGTTCTTCGTAGCTGAGCCATACAGCTTCGATGATGCCGGTATCCAGCTGGCGTTGGCTGTCGTGACTCAATGCCCTGGCGATAAAAGTGGTGCGGAAGTAGGTGATCCCATTGCTTGGCGCTGTGTAAAGGTTGACGCCGACAACACCCGTCAATTCAACTGTCCAGCCTGTTTCCTCCAGGGTCTCGCGGATGGCAGCCTCTTGCAGCGTTTCGTTCGGATCAAGGTGTCCGGCGGGTTGGTTATAGACTTTTTGGCCATCAGCTTCCTCATAAACCATGAGGTAGCGGTTATCTTGCTCGATAATCGTGGCAACAGTTACGTGTGGTGCCCAGGTCATAACAAGTCCTTAGCTGTTGTAGCAATCGTGGGTGGGTGAATGTTAAGGGTAAAGAAGCCTATCTTCGGGGGCAATCGAATATCTGTTTTTCGGGTGATCCAGTCAGTCCGTTTTTAAGTACCTAGTGCCGCTCCAGCGGGAGGGGTGATGAATGTCATTAGTTTATGGTAATCATTCACAACTCGTTGGAGAATCAGGGAAAAGGGAATATTATTTGCCCACCGACCAAATGGTCGGATGAAGTTTTTTGTGGCTAAATTCTGGTGTTGCTTCTACATTTTTTGACAACTCCCGAATTTGGTTTTACAGGTGACTGTGCAACAATTCTTCCGCATGAATGCGTGAAGTGATGGTCGGGATACCGTTAGTTGTTAACCCCCTCCAGCGCTGCCCGTTTCCAAATCGTTCTTCTCCTCTTCTTACATGGTTCTTCATTTATGAACAATGCGAAATCAATCGGCATTGCAGCCGCAAGTCTCGTGGGAATTTTCCTGGTCGTTGCTGGCGTCAAATTTGGTCAGATTATGGCCATGGTATCCGCAGGGGAAAATACTCCGCCGGTAACACAGACAGTAAGCACATTCACTGCAGAGCTACAGCAGTGGCCGAATAGTTATACGGCCATGGGCACAGTAGAGGCATCTGAGGGGATTGTGATTGCTGCCGAAGTGGCGGGTAAGGTCAAAGAAATCCGCTTCAAGTCCGGTGAACAGGTCAAAAAGGGTACTGTGCTTATTGTGCAGGAATCTGGCAACGAGCAAGCGCAGTTGAGCGCTGCCGAGGCGCGCTTGCGTTTGGCGAAGTCCAACCATGAACGTTTGCTGGAGCTGCGTAAGCGCAACACGGTTTCCCAGAGTGAACTTGATGCCGCGTTACAACAAATGGAATCGGCCCAGGGTGATGTTAATGATTTAAAAACCACGCTTGAGAAAAAAATCGTGCGCGCGCCTTTTGACGGTCGCTTGGGTATACGCAAAGTAGATTTAGGGCAGGATTTGCAGGTGGGCGGTGAGCTGGTATCGCTGCAGGCGACAAATAGTGTGCGTGTCAATTTCCCCGTGCCCCAGTTCTGGTTGGTGCAAATGACCCGTGGCTTGCCAGTTGAAGTCAATGTGGGTGATGGCTCTGACGCTGTTATCAAAGGTGAGATTACTGCAATTGGTGCGGAGATCAGCCCGCTCACACGCAATGCAATTGTGCAGTCCTATCTGCAAAACGAAAACAATTTGCTAATCCCCGGTATGGCAGTTGAAACCAAGGTGACTCTATCTGATCCCCAAGAAGTGCTCGCAGTGCCGGCGACTGCTGTGATTTACGCGCCCTTCGGCGACACAGTATTTGTTATCGAGCCGGGTGAAGCTGCAGGCAGCTTTAAGGCGCGCCAACAGTTTGTGCGGTTGGGTAAAGCACGCGGCGATTTTGTAGAAATAGTGGATGGCTTGAAGCCCGGTGAAGTGGTTGCTAGCGCCGGTGCATTCAAATTGTTGAATGGTCAGGCGGTAACCGTTGGAACCCTGCCAACCCCTGAATACAAGTTGGAACCAACACCTGCAGATAGCTAATAGCTGCTGCGGTGCTGAATATATTCCACAAGCCTCAATGCCAATGGGCCTAAGTTATGAAATTTACTGATGTATTTATTAAACGGCCGGTGCTCGCCATAGTGGTGAGCCTGCTTATTCTGATTCTGGGTATTCAGGCCGGTTCAAATCTTACTGTGCGTCAATATCCGCGCAGTGATATCTCGGTCATTATTATCAATACGGTGTATGTCGGTGCTAACGCCGAGCTGGTGCGTGGTTTTATTACCACGCCTATCGAGCGTGCCATTGCATCGGCAGGTGGTATTGATTACATCGAATCGCAAAGTGCAATGGGTATGTCCACCGTGACGGCGCACTTGCGTTTGAATTATGACCCGCTCAAAGCCATGACAGAAATCTCTGCCAAGGTGAATCAAGTGCGCGGTGATCTACCGCCGGAGGCTGAGGTGCCGGCGATTCGAATTGAATCGGCGGATTCACAATTCGCGGCGGCCTATTTGAGCTTTAGTTCAGAAATTCTTGAACAAAACCAAATCACAGATTTTTTAACTCGCTCTATCCAGCCGCGCCTTACCGCGATAAATGGTGTGCAAAAAGCGGATGTTTTAGGTGGTAGAACATTTGCGATGCGCATTTGGTTAAAGCCTGAACGCATGGCAGCACTTAATGTGACGCCAGTGCAGGTTCGTGCGGCGCTTGCCGCCAATAACGTGCAGGCAGCGGTTGGTCAAACGCGTGGTTCCTATACCCAGGTTAATTTGCGTGCAGATACAGATTTAAAAAGCGTTGACGAGTTCAAACAGTTAATTATCCGAAATTCCAGCGATGGCATTATTCGGCTAAGTGATATTGCTGACGTAGCCTTGGGCGCCGAGAACTACGATACGGTTGTTAACTTCTCCGGTGATACCGCTGTATTTATGGGGGTATGGGTTGCACCCAATGCTAACGCGCTGGATGTGATGAAAGCGGTCAACCAGGAAATGGAGGCGATCAAAGCCGAATTACCCACGGGTTTAACTGGCACTGTCGCCTATGACTCCACCGAATATATTGATGCAGCAATTAATGAGGTTATAAAAACCCTCACCGAAACCCTGTTGATTATTGTGGTGGTAATTTTCCTGTTTCTGGGTTTCAGTCGCTCGGTCATCATTCCTGTATTGGCTATTCCGCTCTCATTGATTGGTGCGCTGTTTATCATGCAAGTCTGTGGTTTCTCGCTAAACCTTTTGACTCTGCTTTCAATTGTGTTGTGTGTGGGCTTGGTGGTAGATGATGCAATTGTAATGGTCGAAAACATTGAGCGTCATATCCAGGATGGAATGAAACCTTTTCCTGCCGCCATTACTGCAGCGCGTGAATTAGCCGGCCCAATCTTGGCGATGACGGTAACCTTAGCCTCGGTTTATATTCCGATTGGTTTACAGGGTGGTTTGATCGGCTCACTGTTCCGCGAATTTGCAATCACCTTGGCAGGCGCCGTAACTATTTCTGCCATTGTTGCTATCACACTTTCTCCGATGTTGGGCTCGCGCATGCTTAAACCGCATCAGGGTTTAAATGCGCCGCTGGAAAAACCTTTCGAGCGTTTTCGCGCCTGGTATGTCGAAAAACTGAAAGTGAGCCTGGAGAATCGCAGCGGTGTTTATATCTTCTGGATCGGTATTACCCTGTTGTGCTTCCCGCTCTATATGATGTCTGCCAAAGAGTTGGCACCGGTGGAGGATCAGGGTGTTATTTTTGGCATTGTTGATGCGCAAGCTAACTCTACCGTTGACCAGTCGTCTCACTACGGTAAGCAAGTTAATGAAGCCTTTATGAGCATTCCCGAGACTGACTTTACTTTCCAATTAACTATGCCAACTGGTGGTTTCTCTGGCATGGTCACCAAACCTTGGGAGGAGCGTGATCGCGATGTGTTTGAAATCATGCCGGAAGTCCAACAAAAATTGGCGGCAATTTCAGGTGTGAGAATTCTGCCGATTACTCCTCCTGCATTACCCGGCGGAGGCCAGTTCCCAGTTGAATTTGTGCTGGCATCTACCGCGGACATTAAAGAAATTTATGACTATGCCCTGAAAGTGCAGGAAATCATGCAGAAGTCCGGCAAGTTTTATTTCCAAACGCTCGATGTGAAAGTGGATCAGCCCGATTACAAACTGAACATCGATCGCGAAAAAGTGGCCGACCTCGGTTTGGATTTACAAACGGTAACTAACGATGTGGGTACTCTGCTCGGTGGTGGTTATGTGAATCGTTTTAATATGGCAGGGCAGAGTTATAAAGTGATCCCGCAGGTAAAACGTTCAGAACGTTTGACGCCGGACGATCTGACTAATTTGTATGTGACTGGGCCGGATGGAAACTTGATTCGTCTGGATCAGGTGGCCACTATTTCACACACTACCGAACCGCGTACCATCAATCGCATGCAGCAATTAAATGCGGTAAAAATCAGCGGTGTGCCCGGGGTACCTCTGGGTGAAGCGCTGGCGTTTTTGGAAACCGAAGTGCGTCAGATTCTTCCCAAAAGTTACACCATCGATTACACCGGTGAATCGCGGCAGTTGAAGCGAGAAGGTAATACTTTCCTGCCAGCATTTCTGATGGCGGTAGTGATGATCTTTTTGGTGTTGTCGGCGCAATACAACAGTTTCCGCGATCCGTTGGTGATTCTGGCGGGTTCAGTGCCTTTAGCGATGTTCGGTGCGCTGCTGTTCACCTTCTGGAAAATCCCCATGCCGATTCCATTTTTCACCAATGGCTTTACCACTACGCTGAATATTTATTCGCAGGTTGGTTTGGTAACGTTGATGGGGTTGATTGCACGTAACGGTATTTTGGTGGTGGAGTTTGCCAACAAATTACAGGAGCAGGGCATGGCGAAGTTGGAAGCGGTACGTGAAGCATCATCGCTGCGCTTGCGTCCGGTAATGATGACCAGCGTGGCAACTATTGCCGGCCACACGCCCCTGATTTTTGCTTCAGGCGCCGGTGCTGAAGCGCGTAATGCGATTGGTATAGTCCTGGTGCTGGGTATGGCAATCGGTACTTTCTTTACCTTGTTTGTGCTGCCATCGGTGTACATGTTGCTGGCAAAGGATCATCAGCACGACCGCGATGAATTGTATGATCTGGAGGAATTGGAACACTCCGCCAAAGTAAACTGATCGAGCTGAGTTGTTCGGCCGCAAAAGAGGGTGCCATTTGGCACCCTCTTTTGTTAGGGTGTGCGCCATTTTAAGCGAGCCGATTTACATCGTTGTTATTCAGAGAGGTAATGCTATGACTACGCACAGCCAAGCCATTCCTGGCGTTAAACATATTATCGCGGTTGCCTCGGGTAAAGGCGGAGTCGGTAAATCCACTACGGCAGTTAACCTCGCATTGGCGCTTGCCGCAGAGGGTGGGCGCGTAGGTATTTTGGATGCTGATATTTATGGCCCCAGCCAGCCGCAAATGCTGGGTGTTGGGCAGCAGCGCCCGCAAATTATCGGTGCGCAAGGGCAGCAAAAAATGGTGCCGATTCGCGCGCATGGTATTCAGTCCATTTCTATGGGTTATCTGGTTACCGAAGAAACACCCATGTTGTGGCGCGGGCCTATGGCGACGGGCGCGTTACAGCAATTGCTGATGCAAACCGCGTGGGACGATTTGGATTATTTGGTGATTGATATGCCGCCCGGCACCGGTGATATTCAAATTACTCTTGCCCAAAAAGTACCGGTTACTGGCGCGGTGATTGTCACCACCCCACAGGACATAGCTTTGTTGGACGCCAAAAAAGGCATAGAGATGTTCCGCAAGGTGAACGTGCCGGTCTTGGGAGTGGTGGAGAATATGGCGATTCATATTTGCTCCAATTGTGGCCATGCCGAACATATTTTTGGCGAGGGTGGCGGGGAGCGGATTGCAAAAACCTATCAAACCGAGCTGCTGGGCGCTCTGCCTTTGGATATGTCTATTTGTGCTCAAGCAGACGCAGGCAAGCCTTCTGTTGCAGCTGACCCCGAGTCAGTGATTAGCCAAAATTATCGCGCCATAGCGCGTAAGTTGATGGCAAGTGTCGAGCAGCTGACAGCAAATACCGGCGAACTTCCCAACATTGAAATCACTGATGATTAAGTGCGGTTACAGGCCTCCAATAAAAAATGCCCCGGAAGAGGGGCATTTTTTATTGGAGGCAGGCTTTAGAGTTGGTGCATTAATTTGCTAAATCAAAGTCAGGTAACTCGTCGCGGCTAATCATATTGCTATGGGTATAAACCTTGGTTTTATGGGCATTGGTGTTGTAATACTCACCCGTCCAGAAGTTACCTGAGCTGGTTACTCCTTCGGCGGTATCGCCATCATTCCACACCATAAAATACAACCACCAGGCGCCATCGGTCGCTATCTTGTCCGGGTCGGGGATATAGCTGTTTTCACTGAGTGCAACCATTTTGCTTTCCACAGGGTATCGGCGCGCCTGATTGTAGGTGGCGATCTGGGATTTGTAGGTTTTGTTATCACTACTGTCATAAATGTCATGGCTCACAATGTCCACGTAGTCATCGCCCGGATACCAGGCGGCGTTTTGGCCATTCCACACCCACAACAAATTATGAATACCATGATGGTTTACCAGACGGTCATACATGTGGCGCCACAATAAAATTTGGGCGAAGGCTTGGGGCACACCATCGGTACGGGTGCGGCCCCACCAAAACCAGCCATCACCGTTGTTACCAGACGCCTCATGCAAGGGGCGCCACAATACCGGCACATTCGCGTCGGCCAGTTTCTTGAGTTCCTCGGCGATGAGATCTATACCGGCATTTAACTGGCTATAGGCGGGGCTGTTGGTATCCAGCGCGCCATTTAACACTGGAATGGTAAAGCTGGTATTTTTGCTGGCATCACTTTCGCGTGCGTAAAAATTGGCGTTGTTAACGTTGGTGGTGTTAAGCAGGGCAGGGTCGCGCCAGTGCCATGAAAAGGTCACCAAGCCGCCGTTATTAGCATAGGCGATAGCTTCTTCGGTTTGCTCCAAACCTTCTACCCAGCTGGCCGTCATGCCGTAATTCATAAAGTCATAACCCATCAGTGCCGGATATCTACCCGTGTCGTTAAACACGCGGGCAGCCATATCGATACTGTCTTTCCAGGTGAGGTCCTGCTGTCCTGTCAGGGTTTTCTCACCCCAGATATCTTTGAGGTAAGTGTAAACCCGCTGGGTTTTGGCTGTGGCTTGAGTATTCACTGGTGTATCGCGCAACCCAAGGCTGGGCAGGTTGGTGCGGTTAGCCGGGCAGAAGCTCTGGGCGATACAGTAATTACCTTCCTCAAACCCCCATTGGTTGTTATCGGTTACACAGATGTTCCATTGTTTTCCATCCACTGTGCATTTGGCAGTGGCTGCAGCACTGGATGAAGAGCGGCTCAGTGAAGAGGCTGATGTTGTTTGGTTGGATGAAAGTGACACCGAACTCGAGGTGCTGGTGGCAGTTGAGCTAACACTGCTCAAGCCAGGTGCAGAGCTGGCTGGCGCGGAGGAGGCAGCAGCTGGTTTGCCACCTCCTCCACCTCCACAGGCAGTGAGGCCGAAGACGAGGCATATGGGCGCGCAGAGAAAGGCTAGGGGTTTCATTGGTGCTCCAGAATACTTATGGTTATTGGGTCGTGCGATGATAATTGAATGTAACCGGTTACTTTTTTGGGCAGTATAGCGAGTTGGTTGCGGCGCTTAAAGTCATAAATTCTGTGGTGGGTAAAATAACTGGATTGAAATGGCCTGGCCGCCCAACTGAGTGGCGCCTGGAGTTTGGCCTGAGGGGGCTTCTCATGTAGAATGCGCGCCTCGCTTTTTCCGCCTGTTCAGGCCTAAACCCGAAGTAAATTGCGCACTATCATGGAAATTAACCCCCTATTAAACGCCCTTAAAGACCTCAGCGAGCGCACCAATGTGCTCAGGGGGTATCTTTGACTACGATCTCAAGAAAGAACGTCTAGCCGAAGTTGAACTGGAATTGGGGGAACCCAAAGTGTGGGATAACCCCGAGCGCGCCCAAGCACTGGGGCGTGAGCGTTCCGCGCTAGAGTTGGTGGTTAAAACCATCGACGATTTGGACACCGGCGTTGCCGATTCCCGCGAGCTGTTGGATATGGCCGTGGAAGAAGATGACGAATCCATGGTGGCCGATGTTCAGGCCGAAGTTGCACAGCTGGACAAAAAACTTGCCGAGCTTGAATTCCGCCGCATGTTCTCCGGCGAAACCGATCCCAACAATGCCTATCTCGATATCCAATCTGGTTCCGGTGGCACCGAGGCGCAGGACTGGGCCGAGATCGTGCTGCGCATGTACCTGCGTTGGGGCGAGGCCAAGGGCTTCAAAGTGACACTGGAAGAAGTTTCTGCAGGCGATGTTGCCGGCATTAAAAGTGCGACTATTTATTTTGAAGGCGAATACGCCTTTGGTTGGCTGCGCACGGAAACTGGTGTGCATCGCTTGGTGCGCAAATCGCCGTTTGACTCTGGCAATCGTCGTCACACCTCATTCTGTTCGGTGTTTGTATCGCCGGAAATTGACGACAATATCGAAATCGAAATTAACCCGGCGGATTTGCGTATCGACACCTATCGCGCAAGTGGCGCCGGTGGTCAGCACATCAACAAAACTGACTCGGCAGTGCGTATTACCCACGTACCTACCGGCATAGTGGTGCAGTGCCAGAACGAGCGTTCACAACACGCCAACCGCGACAAAGCCTACAAAATGCTACGTGCAAAAATGTATGAGCAGGAAATGCAAAAACGCAACGCCGAAAAACAGGCGATGGAAGACAATAAATCCGACATCGGCTGGGGCAGCCAAATCCGCTCTTATGTATTGGATGACTCGCGCATTAAAGACCTGCGCACCGGCGCCCAAACCTCCAACACCCAAGCGGTATTGGATGGCGATCTGGATCAATTTATTGTCGAAAGTTTAAAAGCCGGCCTGTAATTATTTGCAGTCCCAACGCCCTTTTTAATTCAACTTCAGTGAAGACTATGAGCAACGAAAACCAATCCGCGCAAACCGAAGCCCATCATGAGGAAAACAAATTAATCGCCGAGCGCCGCCACAAACTGGCAGCGATTCGCGAGAAGGGCAATGCCTTTCCTAACGATTTCCGTCGCGCTGATAAGAGCGTGGATTTGCAGGCGCAGTTTGGCGAAAAAACCAAAGAGGAATTGGAAGCGCTGAATCACGTGGTGAGTGTGGCCGGCCGCCTTATGGCCAAGCGCGGCCCCTTTATGGTGTTGCAAGACGGCGATGGTTCAATCCAGCTCTATGCCGACAAAACCGCGCAAGAAGTGATTAAAGACACCTGGGGCCTGTGGGACATTGGCGACATTGTTGGGGTGAAAGGTGCATTGCACAAATCCGGCAAGGGCGATTTGTATGTGAATTTGGAAGAGTACCAATTGCTCACCAAATCCCTGCGCCCACTGCCGGACAAATACCACGGCTTGAGCGATCAGGAAATTCGTTATCGCCAGCGTTATGTAGACCTGATTGTGAACCCGGAAGTGCGCGACACTTTCCGTTTGCGTTCACAGTGCATTAGTTTTATTCGCAATTACATGAGCGGTTGCGGTTTTATGGAAGTGGAAACACCCATGCTCCATGTGATTCCCGGCGGCGCCTCAGCCAAGCCATTTATCACTCACCACAATGCTCTGGATATGGATATGTTCCTGCGTATTGCGCCGGAATTGTATTTGAAGCGTTTGGTCGTGGGCGGTTTTGAGCGCGTATTTGAAATTAACCGCAACTTCCGCAACGAAGGTGTATCCACTCGCCACAACCCTGAATTCACCATGATGGAATTCTACCAAGCCTATGCAGACTACAAAGATCTGATGGACTTGACCGAAGACCTGCTGCGCAAACTCTGCATTGAAGTCACTGGCGGCACAGTGCTGAAATACCAAAGCAGTGAATACGATTTTGGTAAGCCCTTCGCGCGCATGTCAGTATTTGATTCGGTGTTGCACTACAACCCGCAAATTACCCGCGAGCAATTGAGCACTATTGAAGGCGCAACCAAAGCCGCTAAAGATTTAGGTATTGAAGTCAAAGATTCCTACGGTCTGGGCAAAATCCATATCGAGATTTTTGAAGAAACCGTTGAGCATAAATTGGATCAGCCTACCTTCATCACCGAATACCCGATTGAAGTATCGCCACTCGCGCGCCGCAATGATGAAAACCCGGCAGTGACCGATCGCTTTGAATTCTTTATCGGCGGCCGTGAATTAGCCAATGGCTTCTCTGAGTTAAATGATGCGGAAGATCAGGCTGAACGTTTTATGCAGCAAGTGCGTGAAAAAGACGCCGGCGACGATGAAGCTATGCACTACGACGCCGATTTTGTTCGCGCTTTGGAATACGGCCTGCCACCAACCGCGGGTGAGGGCATTGGTATCGACCGTTTGATTATGCTGTTTGCCAACGCACCGTCTATTCGCGATGTGCTGTTGTTCCCGCATATGCGTCCGGAATAATTGTCCGCGCAGTTGCGATGAAATTGCGAGCAAAAAAATAGCGCCCCAAGAGGCGCTATTTTTTTATCTGTTTTTTATTGCAAGCTTGTTCCAATTGCGATTTTTCGACCGTTACTGCTGCTGTGCATTAGCGGGCAGGCTGCTTGGATTGTGATCTACAAAAATCAATTTGTCAGTATCAAAGCCTTGGGCTTTGGCTTTAGCGACCAGCTCTGTTTGTAACTCCTTATCGATTACCGGCAGGCGCGCCAATAACCAAAAGTAGCTGCGATCAGGGCCGCTCACCAGCGCATACTGATAGTTTTTATGATCCAGCTCAAACACTACATAAGAGCCATAAAAAGGGCCAAAAAAGGATACTTTCAAATGGCCTTGATCTTTCTGATCTACAAAATAGGCTTTGCCTTCTGCTACTTGCCACTCTTGTTTTTCTACAGAGAAGCCTTTGTTTAATACGTTAATGCCACCGTCATCGCGTGCGGTATAAGTGGCACTAATGTGACTCAGGCCGCGCTCAAAAGAATGATCCAGCCGCGCCACTTCATACCACTGGCCTAGATAACGGTTTGCATCAAAGTTATCGACAGGTTTGATGTTGTCTGGAATGCCGGTGCATGCCACCAGCAGTACGCTGAGCAACAAGGTAAGTGATAGCAAACCGTATTTTTTCATAATCATTTCCATTTTTTTGGAGTTTCAGCTGTGCCTGTAAATCAGGGCGCCACACAATCAAATCAGGGCGCTACACAATCCAGACATTTTACGTAGATGCCTTGCGGATCGTTCATTGCATTTAAATCCAAAAGGGGTTTTACGCTCGCGCCCAGGTCATTGAGCAAACCCAGCGAACTCCAATTGGCCAGCAGGGATTTTGGTGCAAGTGCACCTGCCTGGCTCTGGGTAAGTGAGCGCAGGAACTCCTCTTTGGGTGAGAGTGGTCGCTGTACAAACTCAACCTTGTATGAGCTCAGATCGGCGGCTTCGGCAATCGCCTTAATTGCATCATTCAGGGTTCCCAATTCATCGACCAAACCAATTTCTTTGGCTTTGTTGCCTGTCCATACATGGCCTTGTGCAATATTGTGAATAGCCTCTTTATCCTGCTTGCGTGCATCGGCGACCAGCGTAATAAAACGCTCATAAATATTGTCCACACCCTGTTGAACTACTTTGCTGGCTTTTGCTGAAAGTGGGCGATCCAAACGCATGCTGCCCGCCAATTCGGTAGTGCCAACACCATCTGTGTATACACCGATTTTTTCCAGTGATTTTTCCAGGGTGGGGAAGGCGCCAAATACACCGATTGATCCTGTAATTGTGGTTGGCTGCGCCCAGATTTTATCGGCGGCAGTTGCAATCCAATAGCCGCCGGAGGCTGCAACTGATCCCATGGAGACATAAATAGGAATATTTTTTTCTCGCAGTGCTACTAATTCGCTGCGAATAATTTCTGACGCAAATGCGCTGCCGCCGCCGGAATCGATACGAATCACCAGTGCTTTTATGTTGTTGTCGTCTTGTACTTGGCGCAGCAGTTCGAGCATGGTTTCACTGCCCACACTGCCTTCGGGTTGGCGACCATCAGATATAGCACCTGCCGCTACCAACACCGCTACTTTATTGCTGTCCGGGTGAACTTTTTTATTTACGTCAGCGAGGTAGGCATTAACGTCCACACCGTTGTAGTTGTCTCCCTCTTTACTTTTTCCTGCTGCGTTAATTAAGGTTGAAAGCAATTCATGGCGCGATCCCACTTTATCAACCAGCGCTTTTTCCACGGCAAGTTTTGCGCTGTCACCACTGGTCAGTGTCATGTGTACATCGAGGTTATTAACGTAATCGTTGATGCTGCCGGGTGGCAGGCGACGCAGGCGTTCGATATTGCCGGTGTAGTTTGCCCAAAGCTCATTGATCCACTGCTCGTTGTGTTCGCGTGATTCCGCTGACATATCATCGCGCAGATAGGGTTCCAAATAATCTTTATATTTACCTGAGCGGAAGGCGTGAATGGTTACGCCCAGTTTATCCAGTGCGCTTTTGTAGTAATTCATGTAGCGACCATAACCGGTGATTTCTACTACCCCCATGTCGTGTAGATAAATTTCATCGGCAAAACTGGCAAGGTAATACTGGTCCTGAGAGTAATAGTTGCTTACCGCGATAACTTTTTTCCCCGAGGTTTTGAATTGTTCCAGCGCCTGGCCAATTTCGTTGAGCTTACTTAAGCCGCCTGCCAGCATACGGCCAGGTTCTATCACCAATAGTTTGACGCGCGTGTCTTTCTCGGCGTGATGAATAGCGGCAACCAGGTCGCTGACCAATGTTTCATTTTCCTGTGGATTTTCATCAGAGAGTAAAAGACTGGCAGGGTCAATATAACTGCGCTGGTCTACCAGGATTCCGGTAGGCGCAATACGCAGCGCAAAACTTTCAGGCAAAGGCAAACTGGCTTTGCCGCTAAAAGAGGCGATGATCAATAATAAAATAATAATAAAAATAATATTGGCGAGTGTATTGCGCAGGGTAGTAACAGCGGCGCCCATACCACCAAAGATCCGGCGCAGGCGGCCGGAGGCTTTTGGTTTTGGTGTGTAACCACCACCGGTTTGACGTGGTGGAGGTGATTGTGGCGGTTGGTTATGTTGTTGATTGTTTTGTTGGTTGTTTTGTTGATGGGAATGCGAGCTGTTTTCATGGTTTGGCGCTGCCTGCGCCACCGGCGGTTCGTAATAATTTACAGACACAGTAATGTTCCTTGCATTAGAAATATAAAAATAAGTTCAGTAACAACCCAGCCAGAAAATTATTGTTTGCTAGACAGATAATAGTTCCAGTATTGCAACCAGCGACTGGTCATCATGGCCGCGGCAAATAACACAGTGACCAGCAGGGTGAGTACCCAATAAATCAGCGACCAATAACTCATGAGCAGCGGCACTAAAAATAAAAAATACATCAACAGTACAAAACAGAGCCAGCTGTATGTGCGATGCTGCGGTTTTATCAAACCGGGAATAAATATTAGCAATGGCACAACGGCTATCAGCCAATGCACAAGATTAAATTTGTCGCCCAGCAGCGAATTGATGCTGAGCGCAACCAAAAGTGCGAGGTAACTCAGGTTGCAAACCTGCGTACCCAAGCGCAATTTTTTTTCCAGCACTAGGGCATCTGCGTCAGTGATGACCAATATTTTTTTGGTTGTTTCCGGGGTGTTGTTTGGAGCTTGTTGATCCTGAGTCATGGCTAACCTTTAGTGTGCAATTAATGGCTGTTGTGTTCAGCTAATTGGAGTGCGAGTTTGGCAACGCGTTTGCCAAGTGCCTGGCACAGGGTGATTTCTTCGCTGCTGAGTTTGCCGGGTTGATCGCCGCTTGCCAGGTGAGAAGCGCCGTAGGGAGTGCCGCCGGTGCGGGTAGTGTTTAATGCCGCTTCACTGTAAGGGATACCGCTGATCACCATACCTTGGTGCAGTAACGGTAGCATCATGCTGAGCAAGGTGGATTCCTGGCCGCCGTGCAAACTGGAGCTGGAGGTAAATACCGCTGCGGGTTTATTGATTAAATCGCCATTGAGCCATTGGCTGCTGGTGCCATCCAAAAAATATTTCATCGGCGCTGCCATATTGCCAAAGCGGGTAGGGCTGCCCAGGATCAAACCGGCGCAGTGTTTTAAATCTTCCTCGCTACAGTAAACCGCACCGCTATCTGGAATGGCTGGTGCACTGGCTTCGGTCACGGGTGACACGGCAGGCACTGTGCGCAGGCGAGCCTCCACACCGGCAACCTGTTCTACACCGCGTGCGATTTGTTTTGCCATCTCTAGCGTGGCGCCATAACGGCTGTAATAAACTACTAATACATAAACGCTCATAAACGCGGTATTTCCTGTTTGGGTTAGCGATTCAATAACTGTAAAACGTTTTCTGGCGGGCGGCCGATCAGGGCAAGCTGGTCTTTTACTGCAATCGGGCGCTCGATAAGTTTGGGGTGTTTTACCATAGCCTCGATCAGCGCTGTCTCGCTCAGGGTTTCATCGGCCAGCCCCAACTCTTGGTAGGCATCTTCACCTTTGCGCAGCAACGCACGCGCACCTATGCCCAATTTACCCAGCAGCTGTTTCAAACTGGCCGCATCGGGGGGTGTTTCCAGGTACAAAATAATCTCGGGTTCAACGCCTTGCTCATGCAGTAGCTTGAGTGCCTCACGCGATTTTGAGCAGCGTGGGTTGTGATAGAGTGCAATTTTTGCCGTATGTTTCATCGCGCTGTTATTTCCCGTGATTGTGGATCAGCCGTCTGCCAGTGGCAGTTGCCGGCGATTATAACGGCTGTGACCCGGGTTGTTTTAAGGATTTGAATCTATGTCTTTGCTGTCAGGCCTGCATCGTTTTGCCACCACTCAGTATTGCTGGTTAGTTGGATTCTTTCGTTTGGTGGTGCAGCAGTATCGCGCCAAGGGCTGCCAGAAAAGTGCGGCGTCTTTAACCTACGTCACCCTGTTTGCCACAGTGCCAATGCTGACGGTGACCTTCTCCATGTTTTCCCTGATCCCGGCCTTTCAGGATTTGGGGGACGAATTGCAGGCACTATTGTTCCAGCACCTGTTGCCCAATAGCGAGCAGGATCTGGGCAAGTATCTGCAATCCTTTTCTGAACAGGCGCGACAATTAACCGCGTTTGGTTTTGGTTTTCTTCTGGTGTCTGCTTATTTGATGTTGAAAAACATCGAAGAGAATTTTAATGCGATATGGGGTGTGACCCGCGGCCGACGTGGGGTTGCCAATTTTTTGCTCTATTGGGCCATCCTCAGTCTTGGCCCTTTGCTGTTGGGCGTCGCTTTGGCTATGAGCACTTATTTGGTGTCCTTTCGTTTATTGGTGGGCACCTACGACAATCTTGGGCTGGTGGAGTGGGTGTTGCAATTTGCGCCTTGGGTGCTGACTTGGGCGGCCTTTACCCTGTTATTTGTTGCTGTGCCTAATTGTAAAGTCAGGGTGAGCCACGCCATGGTGGGGGGCGCCGTGACTACCCTGGGGTTTCAAGGGCTGAAGGCCGCATTTGGCTGGATTGTTAGCCACTCATCTTTTTCGCTGGTATACGGTGCCTTTGCGGCTTTGCCCCTTTTCCTGCTCTGGGTGAATTTGATTTGGACTGTTGTATTGGGGGGCGCGGTGGTGGTGCATACCATCAATGCCCATCAAATCGGTTTGCGGGATCGCAATTATCCCGATTTGATTGCAGCGCTGCTGGTGTTGTGGCGCTGCTATGACGCCGCCAAACAAGGTGCAAGCTTGCCAGAGCGGGTGTTGATCCAGTTGGGGCTGGCCGCCGAACAATGGCAGCGGATTAGCCAGGCGCTGGTGCGCCATCGCATCCTCACCACTAACTATCAAGGCGAATTTTTGCTGAGTAAAAACCTGCAGTTGGTGAGCTTGCGCCAGCTGGTCGATATTATTGAGCTACCCAACCGCTCGGCTTTTCAAGTTCCTGTCGAGCAGGAGAGTTTGCTTGCTCTGCCGTGGGGTGCGCCAACCCTTGAGCTGTTGGCCAAGGCGGAACAGCAGATGCACGGTCTTTATGCGATTAGCCTCGGCGAACTCTTTGATGCCAAACCCAAGGAGGCTTGATATTCATGTGTTATGTCAGTCATTGAGGCGAATAAGAAACTGGCTAAAAAAATGACTGACGTCAGATTCACTGGCTATACTCCTGATAACTTCATTCACTCACAGATATTGCGACTTCATGGCTACACCCTTACTGATATGTGACGATTCTATGATGGCGCGCAAGCAGGTTGCGCGCTCCCTTCCAGCCGATTGGGATGTCGATATCACCTTTGCCACTAACGGGCTTGAAGGTATTCAGGCTATTCGTGAAGGCAAGGGCGAGATGGTGTTTCTGGACCTGACTATGCCGGAGATGGATGGCTATCAAGTGCTTGAAGCAGTAAAAGCGGAAGGGCTGGATGCCATGGTGATTGTGATTTCCGGCGATATCCAACCCGATGCCCAGGCGCGCGTGACCAAGTTGGGCGCGATGGATTTTATCCAAAAGCCTGTCAACCCTGAAAAGCTGGCAGAAACCCTGCGCAAGTTCGGGCTGATTTAATTTCAGGTTCACTTTTCGCAACATCAAACAATGCCAGATTGTTGTTTGGCTGCTGATGCCCGGTCAGTGATGTCTGGTTTGTGAATAGCCAAACCCAACTAGAGTTTTTCCCACACACCCGTTAGATTGCCCGCCGGTTTACGGCGCCAGTCAACGGGTGTGCGTGTTTTCAAGCTGTGGGTTTTCCATTGAGTGTGGTTAGTTATGAGTGTGTCGTCCCTTAAACTTTCGCGTTTTGGCAAAAAGCTTTGCAGTGACGCAGGCATAGTGACCTTGATGGATGACCTGGGCGAGGCGTTGCGGGTCAATCCGGAGATGATTTTTATGGGCGGCGGCAATCCGGCGCGCATTCCCGCTATGGAGCAAGCCTTTGCCGGCGCGCTGCAAGCCACCCTAGAGGATGCCCGCGCCGCCCATGAATTACTCGGTTTATACCAGCCGCCCCAAGGCGATGCCCAATTGCTGGATGACATCGCCAGTCTGCTCAAGCGCGAATACGGCTGGGCGATCTCGCGCGACAATATTGCGCTCTCCAATGGCAGCCAGTCGGCGTTTTTTGTGTTGTTCAATTTATTTGCTGGCGATTACCCGGATGGCAGCCACAAGAAAATCCAACTGCCGCTGACCCCCGAGTATTTGGGCTACAGTGACTTGGGTATCAGCGCTGATTTTTTTACCGCCACGCGCCCCAGTATCGAGTTATTGACTGACGGTTTTTTTAAATACCACGTGGATTTTGACCAACTCCAGATAACCGCCGAAACCGGTGCGCTGTGCGTGTCTCGGCCCACTAACCCCACTGGTAATGTGATTAGTGATGAGGAGCTGCTGAAGCTGGATGCTCTGGCGCGCGCTCACCAAGTCCCCTTTATTGTGGATGGCGCCTACGGCACTCCTTTCCCCAATATTTTATTTGTGGACGCCGAGCCCCATTGGAATAGCAATACTATTTTGGTGCTCAGCCTATCCAAGCTGGGGTTGCCCGGTGCACGCACAGGTATTGTTATTGCCGATCCAGCGATTATCCAGGCGTTTGCCAAAGCCAATACCATCCTCAGTTTGGCTACAGGCAATTTTGGCCCGGCGGTGGCGCGGCACTTGTTACAGGATGGCAAAATCCTGCGGTTGAGCCGCGAGGTAGTGGCGCCTTTTTATCTCCACCGTATGCAAATGGCGGTTGCTGCTTTTAAAAAAGCGCTGGGCGATTTGCCTTGTTTGATTCATAAACCGGAAGGGGCAATTTTTCTGTGGCTCTGGTTTAAGGATCTGCCAATCAGCAGCGAGGAGCTTTACCAGCGGCTTAAAGCGCGCGGTGTGCTGGTGGTATCCGGCCATCACTTTTTCCCGGGGCTGACTGAGGATTGGCCGCATCGCCATGAATGTATTCGTGTGACTTACTGCCAGGAACCGGAAACTGTGGCGCGCGGCGCGGCGATTATTGCCGACGAGGTGCGGCTTATCTATCAAACCGCGCATTAGCAGCAAAATAACAAGCAGCGGGATAAAACAGGGGGTAAGGTTGTGATCCCGGCTGCTTGTGCTATTTATGACTAACACCCTGCTAACAATAACCCCCTGCTAACGATAACACTGGAGTTACCTATGCCGATGTCCCAGGAAATAGTGGCTGAATTACAAGTGCTGCGCTTGTTCGATGCTTCTACCAGTCAAACCGGTCTGAAAGTGCATTCCGATGCCGCTCCGGAACTTATTGCCGCCACCCAGCGCTTGCATGAGAAACAATTAATCACTCTGCCTGATGGGGGTTATTTAACGCCTTTGGGTTACGAATGTTCGGTTCACCTGCAGAACCTGTTGCAAATCCTCACCTCAAAACCACTGCTGTAAAAACGCCTCAGGCGACCAATGGTCGCCTGAGGTTGTGTTTGACTAATCCTTAGCCAAAAACGCTAGTTACACACACTGCCAGTCACTCGTGGAATTTGGGCGCTGCCACTGGTGCCTTTAGTGCCCTGGAAGCCAACCTCCACCGATTGCCCTGGTTGAATGGTGCCATTCCATCCCAGATTGCTTACCGAATAGGGGTTATTGCCGCTGAACACCCCATTCCAGCTGTTGGTGATGCGAGTGCCATCGCTGTAGGACCAATTGACTGTCCAGCCGTTGATGGGACTGCTGCCAGTGTTGGTGATGCGCAAGCTGGCGGTAAAACCGTTGTTCCACTCATTGCTGATCAGGTACTGACAATTGCCACCGCCGGCTACCGAACTGGAGGAGCTTGCCGGTGGTGTCGAGCTGGCCCTTGAACTGGCGACAGATGAGGGCGCCGTGCTGCTGGGGGTGCTACTCGCCGGTCTGCTGCTGGCTGGCGTACTGCTGGCGGGAGTGCTGGTGCCGCCGCCCACAATGCCAAAAGGCGCTGGTTGGGCGCTGCAAGTACTCGCCGAAATGCAGCTTCTGTTGTTTTCATAACCCCAGCCGGAGGTGGTGGTTGCGCACAGTGGGTAGAGCGTGCCGTACCAGTTACATTGCTGGGCGCCACTAATGCTCGATGCTATCGATGAACTGCTCAATCCTACCGATGAACTGCTGGGCGCTATAGAGCTGCTTGCCACGGACGAGCTGCTGGGTGCGCGGGATGAGGAACTGGAGGTAGTTGCAACGCTGGAAGAACTGGCGGGAGCGGATGAACTTGCCGGGCTCGATGAGCTTTGGCCGCCGCCATTGCCTTGGGCGTAATCGTTATAAAACGCCAGGTTCCAGGCCAGCGGTGCGTTCCAGTTAATGGTGATTTCATTCACCGCATAAGCGTGGATGTTATCGGCCCAGCAGGTTGCCGGTCTGGATTTGCAGCTGCCCAGCAAAGTGGCAGACGTGCTGTCCTCAAGCCCTGCGTTTGGACCGCCGGAAAGTGCGCCGGGTGGTGGAGCAGGGTAGTTGGCGTTGATGGCATTAGACCAGAAACGATGGTGTGGCTGGGTTGCGGTCTTGGTACCTGCTCCGGTGATAAAGGAGGTAGATAGGGTGTTTTGGCCGTAGAAATAGTTCAGCCCTTTGCCTACCCCTTTGGCGTAGTTTTCATTGCCGGTGAAGTCATAGGCGAGGCCCAGAATAATCAGCTTATTCGCCACGGCGCCGTTTGAACCCCAGTAATATTCAAGGGTTGAAAGTGGTGCCGGGTAACCAGAGGCATTCTGGGTGGCCAAGGTAGTATCTGCGATGCTGACAATTTTTTGCCGCGCACTGGTACGCAGGCTGCTGGTGTGGCTGGTGGGCACCATCGCCAGGGAAATCAAGCCGGGCAACTCGGTATCGGGCCAGCCGAAATCGCTGCGGGTAATGAGGTAATTATTGATGCGGCTCAGGTATTTGCTGTCGCCGGTGGTGATGTACAGCTCAGCCGCTGCCCAGTAGAACTCGTCGGCGACATTAGCATCGCCATAACCGCCGCCACCGTTGTCGTAATTACCGCTGTAAATATCGTTGGGGTTAGCTTGGGCTGCATCCCAGGCGCGGGTTGCGGCAGTTAAACAGCTGCTGGCAAAGCCGGAATCAATATCTTTCCAGATACGCGCACACTGCGCGGCGGTTGCGGCCAGGTTCAGGGTTGCCGCGGTGGACGGTGGCACCAAGGCGCGCTGTTGTTGGTCTTCATGGGGGGCGAGGGGGAAACCTGTCCAGCCCACGTCGTGCATTTTATGGTGAGCCATGCCAGCTTTGGCTTGGCCGACAGGCACTTGCATCGCCATCATAAATTCCATTTGCCAGCGCGCTTCGTCCAATACGTCCGCTACGCCGTTGGCGCTTTCGGGGATATTCAACTTGCCATCGCCCACCAAACTGCCATTGCGGCTCAAGTAAAGGTCGCGCTCGTAGAGGTTGAGCAGTGTCCACACCGAAATACCGCCGTTGACTACGTATTTGCCGTGGTCGCCGGCGTCATACCAGCCTTTGCTAACGTTCAGTGAATAGTTACAGGTGCCACTCCAGCAGGGCACATTAATGTCGCCTTTGTTGGCTCCGATATTCAAGTGACCGGCAGGGCGCGACCATTTGCTGTTACTGGCAAAGGAACCGTTGCCGCCGCCGGTATATTGGGTCTCAATCGCGATGCCACTGCGGTTGTGATAGAAGTATTTGAGCGCGTCATAAAGTGCAGGTTTGAGCGCCGTGTTGGAAATCGCAAAGCTGTAACTGGTATCGCCACCTACTGTCAGGGTAAATCCGCTGCCGGTAGCGGTGACGTTTGATAAATCGATTTGGTGCAGGTTATCGCCACTGGCCGCGTCAGTTCCGGTGGGCAATGTTTGGCCACTCGCTACCAGCGTGCCGTTTTGACGCAACTGCCAGGTCTGGGCCGCTGTTTGATTGGTTTTATAGGTGGCGGTTTTAGCGCCGGTGGGCAGGTAGCCCAACTGGTTTACCCGCGGGTTGCCTATCTCGGCTTGGGCGCTGATGGCAGACAAGGCCAACAGGCTCGCGCCAATCATCTGAAAGAGCTTGGTGCGTTGGGTTTTTGGCTCAGCGGTAATGGCTTGGTCGTTATTCTTGAGCATCTTTTTCATCGGAAATATCTCGCGATAAATAAATAGAGATTGGGGAATACAAAATGGGCGCTTAGTCAGTGTTTTGTTGGTGACTAAAAAGGCCGGCCTGTAAAACAGGCCGGTAAAACATTGCATTGATTAAAGGGGATTTATATCGGGGCGGGAGTGATGGCCTTGTCCTGAAATCCACCACCTCCGATATAAAAAAGTGTCGGCTTGTCCTTAAGCCAAGTCGCAACTCCTGTTGCGACTTGGGTTCACCGGAACAACCGGTGAGCGTTACCGGCAGCGCTTAATCAAGGGGTGGATAAGCGTTGTCCAGCAGTTGCTTGAACCCTTCCGAGAACCAGCGTCCGGCAACCGGTGCATTAGGCATAGCGCCGGTAGTGGTGCCCGCGGCATTGGTGAAGGTTGGGTCACAGTTGCGGTCGAAACCTTTGGCTGGATCTTGTGGATCA